>CBDBUZ010000014.1:0-235327 GCA_965212265.1 Parasphingopyxis sp.
GACATTGCCGTTTCCGGCGATCTCATCGCGAGCGGTGCGGCAATATTCTTGAATGCGCTAGGCGATCTCGATGTGACAGACAGTCGCGCCACAAATGGCGACATCGACATCATCGCTGACGGAAACCTGTCCGTCGCCTCAGCACAGTCCGTTGGCGATATCACCCTGATCAGCACGGGTGGATCGGTCACCACCGGCAGTCTTCAAGTCGGCCTACCGTCCGTAGCCCCGGCCAATAACCCTGCGCCCATTGTCCCCGCTCCATTTGGAATCACAGTTGGTTCTCCAGGCCCGGGTGACATCACGATCACCGCGGCAACCGATGCAATTATCACGGCGGATGCGGCGGCTACCAATGACCTCTTCATCTCGGCAGGCGGACTGATCGACCTGCAGGCATTGGCCACTGGTGTCATGATCGAAACCAGCAGCGCCGATCTCGATATCGGCAGCACCGGACAACTCGGCACATCAGACCTGACCCAATCAATTCTGATTCAGAGCAATGGCACCAATGCGATGGTCCTTGGCGGCGCCGGGACATCGGGCGTCTTCAGCCTCGACGCGACCGAGTTCATGCAAATTCACTCTGGCGGAGACCTGACGATAATCGCGACCTTCGCCACCTCAGGCTTCGCCAACGCTGACCATCGAAGATCTGGATGCGCAAGTGGCCACGGGTGTCGGTGGTACGCAGGACGGCAATATCGGGATGGCGGGCGCATTCAACATCCTGACCGAAGGCGATATGCACATATTGGGCGCGTTGGCTCTCAATGGCGCGACAGCCAGTAACTTGCTCAACCTCACCGCCGACACGGAGATCTGGCTGGATGCGGCACGCGGGCAATATCGCGGTCACAGACACTCAATGGCGGCTTGGCCGGCCAATTGTCCCTCTCTGCCGCGATGATCGCCGCCGCAACGATATGGCGCTCAATGACATAAGCGGTGCAACTCAGTTGCAGACGCCGATGCGCGCCTTGCCAACAATGACGGAATTGTCCGCAATAACGGGTTCTTCCAGGCTGACGCACTGACCTTCACCGTTGATAACGGTCTCTATATTCAAAACAGCGCGTCCGGCACGGATTTTGACGACCGGCGCGGTTTCCTGGTCGGCAACGGTGGAATCACGATCAACGCGCGGGTCGGCTGGTAGTGCGCCGGCGATCGTCATCAATGGCATACAGCAGCAAGGTGGCGTAACGTTCACCGGGATCGACATGATTGCACAATCGACGATCACGACCGCCTATGCCGCTGGATCGACGATCAATGGTTGCCTGATCGCTAAACCCAGCTTCGTGCTCCGGGACGCCTCCACCACCGCCCGCCACCTCCACCACCCGCCGCCACCCGCCTCCTCCGCCACCGCCACCGCCCGCCTCCGCCGAATACTCCGCCGCCCGGATTCCGGCCGGACGATCCGATTCAGGATTTGGTGGAAGAAGAGATTGAAGAGCAGGAAGGCGGTACGGGCATCCCATCGCGCCGCTGATCGAGACGGTGGACATCACGCCTAACCGTGAAGGTCCGATCATTGATGATCCGGTCACCGGCTCGGGCAATGAAGATCTTTGGATCCGCAATCCGATCGCTGGTGGATCGGACGACTAGCGTGTCCTCAAGCCAATGCAACGCGCGAAACGATTGACGTTGCATCGCTAGATCGCCATCGCTTGGCACCATGACCGAGAGCCATTCTGCCCCCCTGACTCTATTCAACAGCCTGACCCGTTCGGCTGAAGAATTCGCGCCTGTGAATCCGGGCAAGGCGCATGTCTATACCTGCGGACCAACCGTCTATAATTTCCAGCATATCGGGAATATGCGCGCCTATATCTTCGCTGATACTTTGGGGCGCACCCTTGTCCTGGAAAGGCTATGACCTCAGCCACATCATCAACATCACCGATGTCGGCCATCTGACGTCGGATGCCGATGCTGGCGATGACAAGATGGAAAAGGCAGCCAGCGAAACCGGAAAGTCGGCCTGGGATATCGCGAAATTCTATACCGATGCCTATTGGCGCGACATTGAACGCCTCAATATTCGTCAACCGGCCAAATGGTCGATCGCCACAGAGCATGTCGAAGAGATGATCGAATTCGCCAAATCGATCGCGGACAAACATTGCTACGAACTGGAGAGCGGACTCTATTTCGATACGTCCACCGTGCCGGACTATGGTCGTTTGGCTCGCGCCAACACCGATGACGGCGAAAGCCGTATCGATCCGGTTGAAGGCAAACGCCAGCAAACGGATTTCGCGATCTGGCGCAAGACACCCGGAAGGCGAGACCCGCCAGATGGAATGGGTTTCACCCTGGGGCAAAGGGGCGCCCGGTTGGCATCTGGAATGCTCGGTAATGAGCAAAATGTATCTGGGCGAAACCTTCGATATCCATACCGGTGGCATCGATCATCGCGAGATTCATCACCCCAATGAAATCGCTCAAAATCAGGCGCATAGCTGCTCGGCAGATACCGGCGCCAATATCTGGATGCACAATAATTTCCTGGTCGATCGCGGCGGGAAGATGAGCAAGTCAGCCGGTGAGTTTCTCACCCTCCAAGTGCTGGTCGACAAGGGCGTTCCATCCCCTCGCCTATCGATTGATGTGCCTCCAGGCGCATTATCGCAGCGAGCTCGAATTTACGTTTGATAATCTCGTTGCGCGGCACTCACCCGGCTTAAAGCGAATGGTGATGACTGTGGCGCAATTGCGGGGTGATACTGCGCCAGCAGACACCTGCACCCATCCCCGCTTGCGCGAGATGCTCAATGCGTTCGATGTGGCGATATCTGATGACCTCAATACACCGAAGGCGCTGACCCCATCTCGATGAAATTCTTGCGCTGAGGAAAGATTGATCGCGGAGAAAAGCTCGCGGCCATCGCGGAAGCCGACGCGGTTCTTGGACTCAACCTGCTCACGCTGGAACGATACCGACCTTCGGATCCGTCCCATCAGACGGCAGAGATTGAGGAAGATGCGGTTGAGCATCAGCTCGACCTTGCGCGACGAAGCCAAGGCGAACAAGAATTATCCGGCCGCCGATGCGATCCGCAATGAACTCGCCGCACAATGGCGTCGAGATCATGGATGGCGATCCGATTGCGCTGGGAATGGAGAATAGATGCATGACCAAAGCTGCAATCGCTCTCACTGATACGACCGCTGGTTGAAGGACAGCTCGACGGCCTCGACGTAACCTGGTTCGACAGTGGCGACCAGGCGCTCGAGATTGCCGATACGCGTCGAGATTGGCTGGTTCGACATGTACGACAAGCCGAAAGATGAGCGAGATCATCTCGGCAGCCACCAATCTCAAATGGCTCAACTCCATCTATGCCGGGATTGAGCATTTCCCCGTCGATGCCCTGCGAGAGCGCGGCACGATCGTAACCAATGGTACCGGAATCAATGCCATCCCGATTGCTGAATATGTAGTGATGGGCATGCTCTCTGCCGTCAAAACGTGTTGATAAGCTGCTGGAATCGCAAGCGAAGAAAGGAATGGCTGAACGGCCGGCCCGGAAACAGCGAGCTGTTTGAAAGCAAGGTGCTGATCATTGGATATGGCGCAATTGGCCAGCAAGTCGCAAAGACGCTTGGCCGGCTTTAATGCCGATATTACCGCGGTGCGGCGCACGCCGGTTTCCGATGGCAGCGCTATCGGTCCGGATGATTGGCGTTCGCGTCTCGGTGAGTTTGACTGGGTGATCCTGTTGCCGCGCCGGCAACGGACGAAACCCAGCATATGATCGGTCCGCGATGAACTGGCCGCGATGAAGGACAGCGCATGGCTGGTGAATATTGCGCGCGGTTCGCTGGTCGATCAGCCCGCTCTCATATCAGCGCTCGAAGCCAAGACGATTGGCGGCGCTTTTCTTGATACCGTAACACCTGAACCGTTGCCCTCGGAAGATCCGCTATGGACAGCGCCAAATCTCTTCATCACGTCACATATGTCCGGCAATGCCACGACCCGCATGTTCGAACGCGCCGGACAGCGCTTTGTCGAAAATCTCAAACGCTATCAGAGCGGCGAGCCGATGATATCGGTTGCGGATCTAAATCTCGGCTATTGATGCGTGACGCGCAGGCCGCGCCTGTGTACCCTTCCCCCGGGTTTGCCGAACTGAGTGCTCATGAGGGGGAGAACGAGGATGACCAAGGCATCCGATTTATTCATTCAGTGCCTGGAGGAAGAAGGCGTCGAATATGTATTCGGCGTTCCGGGTGAGGAAAATCTCGACTTTCTCGAGAGCCTCTCCAATTCGAATATCGAACTGATCCTTACCCGCCATGAACAGGGCGCCGGATTTATGGCGGCAACCTATGGCCGGCATACTGGCAAAGTCGGCGTATGCCTTGCAACGCTCGGTCCAGGTGCAACCAATTTTGTCACGGCCGCTGCCTATGCCCAGCTTGGCGGTATGCCGATCCTGATGATCACGGGCCAAAAGCCAATCAAGAGTTCGAAGCAAGGCCGCTTCCCAGATTCTCGATGTTGTCGACATGATGGGTCCGATCACCAAGTTTACGCACCAGCTTGCTTCGGGTGACAATATCCCCTCGCGCGTCCGCGAAGCTTTCCGCATTGCAACGACCGAGAAACCAGGCGCCACCCATCTCGAGTTTCCTGAGGATATCGCCGAAGAACCCAGCGATATGACGCCGATTCCGCCAAGCCTCAGCCGCCGACCGGTCGCTGAAGCGAAAGCCATTCGCGCTGCAACCAAGCGGCTCGAGGCGGCGAAATCGCCAGTGCTAGTGATCGGCGGCGGTGCCAACCGGACCATGTCGAGCCGCATGCTCACCCAATTTGTCGAGAAGACCGGCATCCCCTTTGTCACGACCCAGCTCGGCAAGGGTGTAATCGACGAAACGAGCGAAAAATATCTGGGCTGGCGCCGCGCTATCGGCGGGCGATTTCGTCCATCGCGCCATTGAATCGGCCGATCTGATCGTCAATATCGGCCATGATGTGATTGAAAAACCGCCTTTCTTCATGAAACGCGCGGGGCCGAGGTGATCCATGTCAGCTGCATCCCGGCAGAGGTTGATCCGGTCTATTTCCCACAGGTCGAAGTGATCGGCGATATCGCCAACGCAATCTGGCAGATCAAGGAAGACATTCTCCCGCAGGGCCATTGGAACTTTGACAAGATGCTGAAGGCGCGCTCGGCCGAAGTTGAGCACACCGCGAGCCTCGACGATGATATGCGTTTCCCCATCTATCCACCGCATCTGGTGAAATGTGTGCGCGATGCGATGCCGGCCGATGGAATCATCACGCTCGACAATGGCGTCTACAAGATCTGGTTCGCACGCAACTATTCCGCGCGCCAGGCGAATACCGTGCTGCTCGACAATGCGCTGGCGACGATGGGTGCCGGCCTGCCCTCAGCGATGGGATCCGCGATGGTCTATCCGGATCGCAAGGTCATGGCGATCTGCGGCGATGGCGGGTTCATGATGAATAGCCAGGAAATGGAAACTGCCGTCCGACTTGGCCTCAACATCACGGTGCTTATCCTGCGCGATGACGCCTATGGGATGATCCGTTGGAAACAGGCCAATATGGGTTTCAAGGATTATGGCCTGACGTTCGGCAATCCGGATTTCGTCAAATATGCCGAGAGTTATGGCGCAAACGGGCATCGCGTCGAAAGCGCCGATCATCTCAAAGAGTTGCTCGCGACATGTCTTGGAAGCGACGGCGTGCATCTGATCGACTGCCCGGTCGACTATTCGGATAATGACCGCATTCTCAATCATGAGATCAAGGAGCTGAGCGCAAAGCTGGACCTTTGATCCCGCACCATTGCGGAGAGCAAAATGAGCTACATTCAAGGATTTGTCATTCCGGTTCCGACTGCGAACAAGGAAGCCTATCGGGGATTGGCAACCAGCGTCGCGCCGCTCTTCTTCGACTATGGTGGCCAGCGCATTGTGGAATGTTGGGGCGATGCAGTCCCGCGTGGATCGAGCACCGATTTTTTCCGCGCCGTGAAAGCCGAAGAGAATGAGAATGTCGTCTTCTCCTGGATCATCTGGGAGTCGAAAGAATTCTGTGATCAAGCCATGGAGAAAATGACTGCGGATGAGCGGATGGCGGAACCGCCCAGCAACCCGTTTGATGGCAAGCGGATGATCTATGGCGGGTTCGAAACGCTGTCCGAGATCGACCGGTCAAGCGATCCGATCGGCTATGTTCAAGGCTATGTCGCGCCGGTTCCAAAAGACAAGAAAGCCGCATTTGGGGCGATGGCCGCGAAGATGGGAGAAATTGCGTGCGATCATGGTGCCCTTGCCGCCCATGATTGTTGGGGCACCGATATTGCGGATGGCGAGATCACGGACTTAAAGCGCGCCGTTAAGGCTTCACCCGATGAAACTGTGGTGTTTGGCTTCACCGCCTGGCCCTCCAAGGAGGCGCACAGCGCTGCAATGCCCAATCTCCAGAGCGACGATCGCATGCCCAAACCCGGATCGGAAATGCCGCTGGACGGAGCGCGACTGATATACGGTGGCTTTGAAGTGTTGATGGATGGTCGACCGAGCGACTGAGGCGCGAAAAAGGCTAATTTTCCATTGCTCCCAAGCCTTTTAGGCGCTTGCCAGCAGCGTGAAGAAAGAACATAAGTTTAGCCAAGACGGGGTCGCGAAAATTCGAAGGGATGCGAATGCGTCCGTCTTGATCGAATACCACGCCAGGGGGAGGTTTATGGCGGGTAAGGTGAAGTGGGCAATCGGACTGTCGGCCATTGCAGCAGCAATTGGCTTCTCGGTCGGTCTCGGCCAATCGAATGACGCGTCCGCAGCCGCTGCTCAGACATCTGCCAACACCCATGTCGGGCGTAGCAAGTTGCGGCGGAACCACATGCCATGGGCGGCAAGAGGCCGATGGCGCTGTTGTGCGTCAGGACGAACTGATGCGCTGGCAGGAACCCTCCAGCGCCACTGGATCGCACAGCCGGGCCTATGCCGTCCTTACAAATCCCCGCTCTCAGCGCATCGCAAATGAACTTGGCATCGGCAATCCAACGAGCGCCGCGATGTGCCTTGGTTGCCATAGTGATTATGTGCCCGCAGCGCGTCGTGGGCCACGTTTCCAGCTTTCCGATGGCGTAAGTTGCGAGTCCTGCCATGGCGGAGCCGGCGGCGGTGAGACCGGCTGGCTCGCCAGTCACTATGCGGTCGGCAACACCCATGCGGCAAATGTCTCACGCGGTCTCTATCCATTGGAAGATCCAAGAGCCCGGGCATCAATGTGCCTGAATTGTCATTTTGGCAGCACCGCCAATGGGCAATTTGTCGACCACCGGATTATGGCCGCTGGCCACCCGCGCCTAGTATTTGAACTCGATCTCTTTTCCACCTTGCAGCAGCATCATGACGAAGATGGTGATTATTCGCGCCGCAAGGGACGGACCAATCATGTGCGCATGTGGGCTGTGGGTCAGGCAACCGCCCTTGAGCGCTCTTCGACGCTGTTCCAGAACCAGCGCTTCGGCACCGAAGGCCTGTTCCCGGAATTCTTCTTCTTCGATTGCCACACCTGCCACCGACGGATTTATGACGATCCGAATGCCAGGCCCACAGGGATTGCCAATCCATCCCGCCCAATCCCCAATGGCTTTCCATCCTATCAAGACGAAAACATAATCATGCTGGCTGCGGCTGCGCGGGTTGTAGCGCCCAGCCTCGCTGACCGGTTTGATCGGGACAGTCGAGCCTTTCACGGGGCGATGGCCGAAGGTCGAAGCGCTGCAACGGCGGCCGCCGCACGCTTGAGGGACAGTGCGCGTCAGCTTAGCAATGCATTCGCGTCGGCCAGCTTCAATCGGCAGCAGAGCTTCGCAATCATTGCCGCCGTTTCTTCCGAAGCAATCCAGCCTCGCTACACCGATTACGAAGGCAGCGTCCAGGCGGTGATGGCGACGGATACTTTGGTCAATGCGCTGGTCAGCCAAGGAACACTTACCGAGACATCTGTCCGTGGCATTCGGGCCGATATCAACGCGGCCTATGCAGCAGTGCGCGAACCCAATTCCTATCGACCCCTGGAATTTCGACAGGCGCTCCGGCGGGCGTCGACAGCAATAGGACGATTACGGTGAAGACGGGTATGCGATTGACTGCGCTGCTTACGGCCAGCGCCTTTGTTCTTGCCTCGTGCGGCGGAGGCGGAGGAGGCGGCACTCCAGGCAATACGCAGGGTAATCCCGCGCCGGCCCCGCCGCCACCGCCACCGCCTGCCGTCACGCAATATGCGGTGCCTGCTCAGGAATCTTTGTCAGCGGCCGATGTCAGGCAGGTAATTGCACAAGCCGCCGGCGAAGCGACCGCACGGGGCCTCCCCGTTGCTATCGCCGTTGTCGACCGGGTCGGTAATGTGCTCGCCGTTTACGCTATGACCGGCGCAGACCTCTCGCTCACGGTGCCTTCTGTTCCCGGGACTGATTTTGACTTACAGGGCACTGCCCTAGGCGCTCCTGCCGCCGCAGCAGGGGCAATCGCCAAGGCGATAACTGGTGCCTATCTTTCATCGGGTGGCAACGCGTTTTCGACGCGGACTGCCAGCGAAATTGTGCAGGAACATTTCCCGCCGGCACCTACCACGGTTGGCCTTGAAAGCGGTCCGCTGTTTGGCGTGCAATTCAGCGCCCTTCCCTGCTCCGATCTTGTCCAGCGCTTTACCGGCGCGATGGGTGCCGGCGCGTTGATCGGTCCCAAGCGATCGCCGCTCGGCTTATCCGCCGATCCCGGAGGATTTCCGCTCTATCGCGATGGCGTTGTCATCGGCGGTGTCGGCGTAATGGGCGATGGTATTTACGGCTTCGATCCAAATCGCCTCGACAACGATAATAGCGATGAAGAGGCCATCGGCCTTGCGGCCACAAATGGGTTTGAAGCGCCGCGTTCAATCCAGGCTGATCGCATTCCCGTTGATGGCACTACGCTCAAATACAGCGACGCCGACACATCGGATTTTCAAAGCGACCCGAATACCCCGCCCGCCTTTGCTGCAATTGCGGGCGCGCTGGTTAGCGTTGCCGGTTATTATGACGCGGCGGGTGGCGTGTTGGCTGGCACGGCCTATGGGGCCGAAGCCTCCGGTATTCGCGCCTCGACAGCGGCAGAATTTTCGATCCGCGACGCGTTCGTCTTGTCGGATGGGTCCGGTGCCAATCGCTTCCCGTTGCGCGCCGGCACGGACGGGGCCGATGTCACAACGCCGCTTACGCTTGCCGAGGTGACGGCGGTGCTCGAAGAAGCCTTTGTCGTGATGCGGCGCGCCCGCGCGCAGATCCGCCGGCCGCTCGATAGCCGGGCCGAAGTCACGATTTCGGTCGTCGACACGCACGGCGAAGTGCTTGGCATTGTTCGCTCGCCCGATGCACCGATTTTTGGGATTGATGTCTCGTTGCAGAAAGCACGCACAGCGACATTCTTCTCCGGCGCCAATGCCGCAACATTGCTGCAGGGCAATCCGAGCGCGGATGTGGTGTCTTTTGTGCAGGCAACACGCGATTTCCTCAGCGATCCCAACGCGCTAACCGGTGCCTTTGCCTTTTCGGACAGGGCTGGTGGCAATCTCTCGCGTCCCTATTTTCCGGATGGTGAAGTCGGCCGACCGCAAGGCCCGTTGTCGCGACCGATCGATAGCTTCAATCCCTTTTCGACAGGCCTGCAATCCGCGCTGATCCTCGACAATATCCTGGAACATGTCGGATTTATCTTTGGCATGAATCCGGACACACTGGCTCGCTGCACCGATACACCCGATGTAGCACCCGGTCAGAATCCGCTCGAAAATGGTATCCAGATTTTTCCGGGATCCGTGCCCATCTATCGCGGTAATGCGCTGGTCGGCGGGATCGGTGTTTCGGGCGACGGTATCGATCAAGATGACATGATCAGTTTTCTCGGTACGCATAATGCATCCGTCCGCGTCGGCGGCATAAACAATGCAGCGCCGGCGATCCGCGCCGATCGCATCACTGTTGATGTGGGCGGTACCGATGTGCGCTTACGCTATGTGAATTGTCCCTTTGCGCCGTTCCTGGATACGGACGACAATAATGTCTGCCAAGGACTGTAGATAGATGGCAGCGGTGGCCCCTCTCATCTGCATCGCCGTTGCTGGGCATGTGCCCGCGACCTATGGGCCGCCCTCTCCGTTCGTATCAACCTTGGCTCTTGCGGTGGCGTCCGCTGCCGAACCACAGGGCAGCCAGATGCGCCGGCGCGTGCCGGGCGAAGACGAGACAGGCCTTAACGAAATCCAGATCGAAGACGAGATGGAGCCGGACGATGCCGATGAAACGATCATTGAAGACCGCCGCCGCCCCGGCGTGCCGCAACGCAACCTGCCGGACCCGGTAACCCAGGACAATGTCGGCGCCGTGCGCGCTCCACCACCCCAAGCGTTTCCAGGTGACGAGTTTCCGGTGCCAGATCGCTGGCGAATTGTGGAAAGCCTCGGGGTCAATGAGAATCTGTTCGATCCCTATAACCAGAACACGCTGAAGGGCGATCGGCCGATACCGCTTGGCGATCTGCCCGACTGGCTACCGATCAATGGCGATGACTGGTTTCTGGTTGTGAACGCCATTTCCGATACGGTCATCGAACCGCGCAGTTTCCCGACACCTGTCGGCGTTCAAACGACAACAGAACCCGATAGTCTCGATGTTTTTGGTCAGGCTGACAGCCTGGTTCTGGCGCAGACCTTCATCACCGGCGTTGCACTGCTCAAGGGGTCAACGGCCTATAAGCCACCTGACGTTGAGTATCGCGTCACGCTGGCAACGCAGTTCAACTATGTCGACGTCAACGAACGTCGCATCCTGTTTGTTGAACCGAGCCGACCCAGCCATCGCTTCGACTGGTTCACCGGCGTGCAGGAACTGTTCTTCGATTATCACTTCCGTAACACGTCGCGCCGTTATGATTTCGATTCCATTCGGATCGGCATCCAACCGTTCAATGCAGATTTTCGTGGCTTCCTCTTCCAGGACAATCAGCTCGGCGTACGCCTGTTCGGGACGCGCGATAACAATCGGTTCCAGTATAATTTTGCCGCATTCATGCGGCTCGAAAAGGATACCAATTCCGGGCTGAATGACATCTTTGCCACGCCGCGCAGCGACTATGTGTTTCACGCCAATCTCTATCGGCAAGATCTACCGATTCCGGGCCTGACGAGCCAATTCAGCGTCACCTATAACGCCAATCGCGAACGCACCGATGTCGAGATTGACGATAACGGTTTTCCGGTCCGCCCGGCCCTGCTCGGCAGCTTGCGTGGGCGCAATTATGACGTCCTCTATCTGGGCTATAACGCGGATGGGAGGATCGGGCGGTTCAACGTGTCCGCCTCAACCTATCTGGCACTTGGCGAAGACCGGAACAGCTTTTTTACTGACGAACCCGCCGATATTTTTGCCTATTTCGGGGCGGCCGAGGTCAGCTATGACGTGGACTGGATGCGGTTCCGGTTCTCTGCTCTGTATGCGAGTGGCGATGGTGATCCGTATGACAATACAGAGCGCGGGTTTGACGCGATCTTCGAGAACCCGATCTTTGCAGGAGCGGATACCAGCTATTGGATCCGGCAGGTCATCCCCTTTGCCGGTGGTGGTCGGGCGATTGGCGTTAATGGGCGCAACGGCATCCTCAATTCGCTGCGCAGCTCCAAGGAGCAAGGCCAATCCAATTTCAACAATCCGGGTACGATCCTGGTTGGTGTTGGCGTAGATTTTGACATAACCCCAGAACTCCGTGTCTCGGCTAATGCCAATCATCTCTGGTTTGAAGATACCGACAGCCTGCAGGCCCTGCGTAACGAAGGCAGCATCCCAAGTTCGATTGGATACGACCTCTCTGCTGCGGCCATCTATCGGCCATCGGGAATTCAGAATGTGGTGTTCCGCTTGTCGGGTGCAGTGTTCGATGCAAGCGATGGCTTTTCCGATTTGTTCGCCCAGGATAGCCGGTCGGGTACATATTATTCCATCCTGTTCAATGCGATCCTGACCTATTAATGGCGCAATGGATTACCCTCCCCCGTTTCGCGATGCTGATCGCCGCAAGCGGTATTTTGTTCGCGATCTTGTCGACGCCCGGTGGCGCTGCGGGTGGCGAGATCGCGATTGAACGTGATTATCTGGCGGCTGGCGTGCTGGCTGAGCCTGCCCCGCGGACGCAAACCCAGGAAGAGGCCGATGCAAAGAGCGCAGGCTGTGTCAGCTGCCATACGGCGTCCGATGAGCTGACGATGCATGCTTCACCGGCTGTGATCCTGGGCTGCACGGACTGCCATGGCGGCAATCCCAATGTCGCACTCACCGATACCAGCCTCGATTTTGATGATCCGGCCTATCTGGATGTTCAATATCGCGCGCATGTGCTGCCGCTCTATCCCGATAGCTGGCACTGGCCTAGCAGCGCGAATTATGACCGCACCTATACGCTCCTCAATCGCGAGAGCCCGGAGTTTATCCGCTTCGTCAATCCGTCAGACTATCGCGTTGTGCGCGAGGCATGCGGATCCTGTCATATCGAAGTGATCGAGGCGACAGAACGCTCGCTCATGGCAACCGGCGCGATGCTGTGGGGCGGCGCGTCCTACAACAACGGCATCCTGCCCTTTAAGCGCTACATCATTGGCGAAGCCTATACGCGGGATGGTGAGCCAGCGGCGATCATGTCGGCTGGCGATCCGCATGGCACGATAACGCCGGAACAGGAAGCGCGCGGCGCCCTGCCCTCGCTGGTCCCGCTACCCACTTGGCACGTAGTACCGCCAGGAGATATTTTCCGCGTGTTCGAACGCGGCGGTCGCAATATCGCGTCCCAGTTCCCGGAAATCGGCATCCCGAATATTGGCGGCAATATTCAACGCCTCGAAGAACCTGGTCGGCCGGACCTGCGCCAGTCAAACCGTGGCCCCGGCACCGGGCTGCGCGTCTCGATTCCCGTACTCAACATTCACAAGACCCGGCTTAATGACCCCTTCACCTGGTTCATGGGCACCAACGATCAACCCGGCGACTATCGCCATTCGGGCTGCGCGTCCTGCCATGTTGTCTATGCCAACGACCGCGAACCGCGCCACTCGCTAAGCTGGGCACAATATGGGCGCGACGGGCAAACCGCGACAGTAGACCCAACCATCAATCGCCTGCGCCAGGGCCAGCATCGCCCCGGACAGGCGGAATCGCACGGCGAAGTGAATGACGACACGCATGAAGTCGATGTAACCATGGCGCCCGGCCAATGCGGTGCAGCCTTCGACATGATCGCCGAGCGACTGCAGGAGCAAGGCATTCGCGGCTCAGGCGGACAGCGCCATGATGACGATCATGGCAGCGAAGCGCATGAAGGCGAAGAGCATGCGGCACAGGACAGTGTTGGTGGACCGGACGAGACAGAAGGCCCCGTGCCGATGGAACTGCGCGAACGCGGCCACCCTGTGCGCCACGCCTTCACCCGCTCGATCCCGACCGCGCAATGCATGAACTGCCACATGCATCAGCCCAACATGTTCATGAATACCTATCTCGGTTACACAATGTGGGACTATGAAAGCGACGCGCCGCTAATGTGGCCGCGCGAACAGGTATTCCGGACCGCCGAAGAAATGTTCGCAATCCTCGATCGCAATCCGGAAATGGCGGCCATCCGCGGTTGCTGGGGTGATGTGGATTTCCTCCGCAACGTCACCGATCTCATCAATCCGCAGGCCGAAACAACGCAATTCGCCGATTATCACGGCCATGGCTGGAATTTCCGCGCCATCTTCCGCCGGGATCGTGAAGGCAATTTCCTCGACGAAGACGGCAATATTCTCGATCCCGAAGACCCCGAACTTTTCCGCCGCGAAGGCGAAGGCCAATTTGTCGATATCGGCACCAATCCTGGCCGCGCTGTCCATATGATGGACATTCATGCCGAGGTCGGCATGCAATGCGCTGATTGCCACTTTGCGCAGGACAGCCATGGCAACGGTCTGATCTATGGCGAGGTCGCCAGCGCCGTCGAGATCCAGTGCGTCGATTGCCATGGCACAGCGGACGATTATCCCACGCTGCGCACGTCAGGGCCCGCCGCCCCGCCAAGCGGCAACAATCTGGCTCTGATCCGCAACCCGGACGGACAACGCCGCTTTGAATGGATGCGCGACAATGCGGGCAGACGAATTCTCGTCCAGCGCTCGATCATCGATCCGGATCTCGAATGGGAAATCAGCCTGGTCCGCGATACTGTCGATCGTTCCCATCCCGATTTCAACGAAGCATCCGCGCGCTCAAAATTGATGGGCCGCAATGGAGCGGAAACAGGCGTGTTCGAATTCGGACCGGGCATCGCGCGCGAAGATCGCGCGCATCGCGATGAAGAAATGGCTTGTTTCACCTGCCACCTCTCCTGGACGACATCATGCGGCGGCTGCCACCTTCCGATCGAGGCGAATGCGCTCAATTCAAGCCATCATTATGACGGGCTGCAATCGCGCAACTTTGCGACCTATAACCCGCAGGTCGCGCGCGATCAGATGTTCCAGCTCGGTCGACATCAGGACACCCGCGGCAATATCATCGCTCCGGTGCGCTCAAGCTCCGCACTTGTTCTTTCGTCGACCAATATCAATCGCGAGCGGATCTATGTGCAGCAACCGCCTATCGCAGCATCCGGCTATTCAAGTCAGGCCTTCGCACCCCACTTCCCGCACACAGTGCGCCTGACCGAGACGAAGCAATGTACCGATTGTCACCTCTCCCAGGCCAATGACAATAATGCGATCATGGCGCAGTTGCTCTTGCAGGGAACCAACTTCGTCAATTTCGTCGGACTCAACGCATGGGTCGGCAATGAACAGGGATTCCAGGCGGTCCGCGTAACGGAATGGGAAGAGCCCCAGGCCGTCTTCGGATCCTATCTCCATCGCTACGCCTTTCCGGATTATTGGCAGCGCCATGTTGAAGATCATGAGCGCGAGTTGATCGAGTATCGACGCGGACGGATCTTCGACGATGAGCTATCCGGCGAGACCCGAGCGATTGAAGAGATTGAACATATCACGCAGCGGACCAACGATGCCGCTCGCTGCCTACAGTTGCGCGGCGAATATATGTTCGTTGCCGAAGGACGCGGCGGCTTCCAGGTTTATGATGTCGCCAGTGTTGCCAATAAGGGCTTTTCCGAACGGATCATCACCGGTCCCTTCTCCCCGCTCGGTCATGATACGCGCGTTGACACCGAAAACGCGACCTGCATGGCGCTACCCACCAATCAGAATATCGCACCGACCCGCCAAGAAGCGATGGCGAACATGATGGTGACGACGGCGGACGGAACCGAGCAGAGCCTGATCGAGGTCAATCGCGAACAACGCTTCCATCCAATCTATAACTATGCCGCTGTCAGCGACAGTGTCGAAGGCCTGATCATGGTCAACGTCAATACGATGGCCGATGGCGAGTTGCGGAATAACTTCCTGAGACGCGCCGAATTTGCTGATGGTAGCGATGCCTGGAACGAAAATGATGTGCTCAATGGCGCGCGCCACATCGTGCTCGGCGGGCATTACGCCTATATCGCAGCCGATGCTGGTATGGTGGTGATCGATCTCAATGATCCCCTCGCCCCGCGCCATGTTGCGACCGTTCCGTTAACCGATGCCCGGGCGTCCGCGCTGCAGTTCCGCTATCTCTGGGTGACGACGGCCCAGGGTGTGCAAGTCATCGACGTCACCGATTCCGAAGCCCCGCGGCTCATTCCCGAAGCGACTTTCCCCTTGGCCGATGCGCGTCGCCTCTACCTCGCGCGCACCTACGCCTATGTTGCGGCCGGTCGTGATGGACTTGTGATCCTCAATGTCACCAATCCCGAAGCGCCTGTCGAACATGGCCGCTATGCCCGCGATGGCGAGACCCCGGATACACAGGATGTGATCGTTGGAACGACAAACGCGTCGCTGTTTGCCTATATCGCCGATGGCGTGAACGGGATGAAAGTGTTGCAGCTCACCAGCCCATCAAGCCAGCCCAATTTCTATGGTTTCTCACCAGCGCCGGTTCCCGAGCTTATCGCCTGGATGCGCACTTCATCACGGGCACTTGCCCTGTCCAAGGGGCTGGACCGAGATCGCGGCGTCGACGAGACGGGCGGCCAGATGGCTGTTTTCGGGCGCCATGGATCCCGGCCGTTCACACGCAGTGAGATGGAAACGCTGTTCCTCAACAGCCGCCGGATTCCCTACCGGGTGACCGATCAAGTCGACATGGACAATTGGGTCGCCGCCGCCTTTGCGCGCCGATAGGCGCTTATTTGCGGTCGGTTGAATGCTCTTCGAGCAGATACCGAACGAGCGGCTGCATCGTCTCATCATACCGGGCCAGTTGCACATGATCATCGGCATCGTCGAGATGAGAGATCAGACTTTGGCCGGTCCAATAGTGGAGAGCATAGGCCGGCGGGTCAGCAATGATCATCGGGCGTTTGTCCGGTGTTCCCGGATCGATCGGCCGCAAGTCGAGTGCGACTTGCGGCGCGGTTGAAGGCACGACCGAAAGAGGCACCCCGGCCCAACCCGTCATGATTGGCCGGTGGATATGCCCTGCGACCATACCGACAATATTATTCGCAGGCTCAATCGTTTCACGCAGGCGCCGTACCCAGTTCGCTTCGGGAACGGCAGTCATCCAGGGAATACCGGTCTCGATCGGCGGATGATGGAGGACGATCATCGTCGGCTTTTCTGTCTCTTCCGCTAGCCGTTCAGAGAGCCAGCTCACGCGGCGCTCGCAAAAAGCGCCGCCATGCCGACCGGGCTCAAGCGTATCGAGAACAATCAGCCGCAACGGCCATTGTTTTTCATCGATGACATATTGGACAAAGCCATCGGCCGTCGGGACTTCCGGGAAGCGCTGGACAAAGCCGTCGCGATCATCGTGATTGCCCATGCACGGCCATACCGGAAACGGGGCAGCGACCGAATGCAGATTTAAGCCGCCGATAGCTATCAGCATCGCCCTTGTCCGTGAGATCGCCAGTGGCGAGGAGAAGGTCCGGCAACGGATCCATATCGCAGAGGCGTTCAAGAACCTGATCGAGACGCCGGCGGTTGAACTCCGCAGGATCGTCAGGATCGAACCCCAGATGGATATCGGTGATTTGCGCAATCAGCATGGATGCGTGCTTTCGCTATTCGCCATGCCTACTCCTTGCGTTGCCCCGTTCATATTCAACGATCCTGGCGCGGATTGATAGCCAGAGTGCCATAATCTCGCACGCTCCGTGGTCGTTGGCCGCGATTATTCCGTGCTCGAACTAGATATGGTGCGGCATCGTCGGCGTGATAGCTGTGACACATAGCACAGGTTGATACGATTTCGTCTCCACTCGCCGTATCCCCTGCGTGACATTCGCGGCAGGTTTCGATTCCCGGTAACAAGACATCGGTTGCTTCCTCCGATGTATCGGCTTCGTGGCATGTCCCGCATTCTTCTGTCTGGTGTGCCCCATGGTCAAACCAGCCATTGTGCATGAAACGCGAGATCTGACGGACCGGTACGATATCGAAATCCAACGACGCACGCGTGGTCGGCCTTTCTACCTCATGGCAATCGAAGCAGGCCCCATCGCGTGAAAAAACCGCCCGGATAGCATCATCCCCGCGCGCATAGCGCGTGCGCGCGGCGAACTGATAGCGTCCGACAGTCCGTGCACGGCTGCCCTCGCCGGGACGCCGCCTTTCCATTCCCGACAGATCGATCGGGCGCCTCGGCGATGTGTTGCGATAAAAGGCCCGGATATCGGCAATCACCATTTCAGGCTCGCCATGCCGCAATGTTCGGATCGTCCCGCCAATCTGATCGAAGGCGAGACTGTGACACATCTGGCAATTGGCCTCCATCGTGATCGGTTCGAACCGCGCCTGATCAGGCGTTTCGACATGGCAATCGCCGCAAACCAGCGCTTCGCCAAACCCATATTCATCGCTCAATCGCTGCGCCATGCGCGCAACCCCGTTGGTATCCGAAAGATGCAGGTCATGCGGGAATTTGAGTCCGGTATTTTCCTCTGGATTGTCTTCGATGCTGACCCGCCGATAGCGCGCCAAGCCATTTTCATCGGCAGGTCGCGTCATGATACGCGGTCGAAATTCGGGATGATCGCGTCCGAAATCATGCGCGTTGAGAATATCGGTATCGGATAGCCGCGCATCGAGATCGGTGTGGCAATCGGCGCAGAATTGTTGCGGCGCCGCCGCCATCTCGCCTGCGCCTTCATGTTCCAGATGGCAGGAGGCACAGCTGCGTTCGGGGCGGTTGAATGTGGTTGCCACCGCCCGAAGAAAGTTGCGAGACAGGCCCAGCTCCGGTTCGGACGTTGCCATCCGGTCGACTTCCGCATGGTCGGGAATGTCCGTATGGCATTCGAGACACGCGCGATCGCGCACCGAGACGAAAGCTTCGACGTGACATGCCTGGCAATCATTGGCGAGGTTGGAGTGCGCATCTGACATCGATCCGCTGATCCACAATGTGTCGGCATGAAAACTGTCGGCGCGTTCCTCAACGCCCTTACTTGAGAAATAGGCATAGATTGGCAGAGCGAGACAGGAGGCGAGGATCAGCCCAACGAACGTCCACGCGCTGATCCGTTTCCCCGGTATCTTGTCGGCAAGCGAAAACAATCGATGCGCCTTGACCGGATCGGATATTTCTTCGCGATCGACGGTGATGACAATCTTGCCCTCATCGTCCTCACCATCACCCATCGCGATACTGAGCCGGTGCGGTCCGATCCGGATTGTCCCGCCACGCATCGCGTTAATGTCAGCGCGGGTAGTTGTCCGTCCATTCACCGTTACCGGCAAATTCTTCTCGGTAATGATTGTGATCTGCTTCTTGCCGGCAAGTCGGATTGTCGCGTGATGCAGAGTGACGCCAAGATCGCTGAGCAGGATGTCGCTCTCTGGCCCACGTCCGACTTTCAGCGTGTCCGTTTCGAGCGTCCTTGAGCGCAGGATTTCCCTGCCCCCCGAGGTGCGCGAACGATAATGGACAACAAAGCTCATCGCACCCCTACCAGTAGAAAAATACGCTGATGATATGTGCCGATAGCGCGGCCAGCAGGCCGAACGTCACGGGCACATGAATGTAAAGCCAGATCTGCAGCATCGCCTTGAGCCGCAGATGGCGACGGATCCGCATGAGGGCCGCGAGTTTGCGAGACAGCAGCGCTTCGAGCCGATCATAGAGTTCATCTTGCGGATGGCCGCCGGCGCTCGATTGCGCGCGAAACTCGGAGAGCGCACGAGCCGTGCCGCCGCCGCGATATTTGCCGTTCAGCCGCTGCCAAAGACCGCCGTCAAAGGCGGTCTCGTCGAGCGCCTCCTGAGCGATCGCCGCGCCTGCGGCATCAAGTGGCTGGGCGGCATCGAATAGCTGCCGATCGATATCGGAAACGGTTTCCAGCATCTGCGCTTCGGTGGTTTCATCACGATTGCTACTGAGTTGACGCGGTAGAATGCCATAAACGGTAATCCCGAAAATCCCGGACAGGATCACGATTATCATCAGCACCCAGGCTAGCGTATGCACATTCCACCCAAGCTGGAACCCCGTATGGAGTGTGCCGATTACAAGGAGCGACAGGCCGAGATAGACATGCGCAGATGTCCAGGCTTTTAGCGACCAACGCCCTGGCGTCATAGCGCGTTTGCGGACACCGAGCAGCGTCAGCCAGATGATCAGGCCGACACCGACCGTCCCCAGCGTATAACCAAGCCAGGTTCCACCATTATGACGCGGTTCGATGTCGATCAGCAGGTACATGATGATCAGCGTGATCGAGATGCCGAGCGCCATTTTGCCCCAATAACCGGCACGATACCGCAGAAAGCCCTCATGCTGAGCGACTTCGGAAACTGCGCCAGTTTCGGGATCGCTGTTCCCGCCGAAATTTGCGCCCCGGATCGCCATAACTAGGCCTGCTCCGTTTCGAGCCGGGCGATCGACAGGAAATCTTCCGGCGCTACGCGAATAGCGGCACCTGTCGGACAGGCCCGCACACAAGCTGGTCCACCCTTGATCCCGGCGCACATATCGCATTTGATCGCGACCTTGGGTGTCTCATTGGCAACCTGGCTCTCAATCCATTCATGCTCAGGCTCACCCGGCCCCGGCCCGGAACCAAAGAACAGCCAGCTCAACAGAGACGGCTTGGGAGGCGGCACTTTTTCCATCCGGATCACGCCATAGGGGCAGTTGCGCTGGCAATTTCCGCAGCCGATGCAGGTCTCGTCGATAAACACTTCGCCATCATCGCCGCGATGAATCGCATTGGGCGGGCAATCGGCCATGCAATGCGGATGTTCGCAATGGCGGCAGCTAGTGGGCACATGGAGATGCGCATAGGTGCGCCCGGCTTCACGATCGAGCCGCGACAATCCGTCATGGCTATCAGCGCAGGCCTTTTCACAATTATCGCATCCGACGCAGAGATTTTCGTCGATCAGCAATACATCCGTCGCCTCGCCAATTCCATTTTCGACCAGGAAGGATGCGACCGAGCTATACATGTCGACGACACCGGAGAAACTGTCCTTCTTCGCCTCGACGAAATTGTTGACATCTTCGCGCGATTCCATTTCCCGCCGTGCTTGCGCCAACAAGTCTGGCTTGTTTTCGAGCAAGGTCCGGAAAGCGTGCCCATCGATCTTGATAACCTCGGACTTGATCGCCGCACGCACAGTCGCTGTTCGAGGGCCGTCCTCGAGAACCGCCATCTCCCCGACATAGCTACCCGCCGGCAGATAGGAGAGGAATACCGGCTTGCGACCAACCATCTTCTCAACAACCATCGAACCAGATCGGATCACGAACAGATCGATATTGATATCGCCCTCGTCGATAATCGCCTCGCCGGCTTTGACGGTAAGGATCTCCGATCCCTTCATCACCTCAACCAGATCTTCCGATTTCAAGCCCGAGCCGAACATCTGCAGCAATTGGCGTTCGGTTGAAATATCCGTCACGGCCCGGCGCGCAGCAGGGACCGAAGCCATCAACTTCAACGTTGCCATGCGCGGAATCTCAACCGCAATCAGTTCCTCGCCGGCCCGAATGGTTGCTCCGCGTCGACGACCTGATACCAGCCCGACTTCACCGAAAATCGATCCCTTCTCGATCTTCTGAGTGAGCGTGTCATCCTCCTTGCTCAATTCAACGAGCGCATGGCCCTGGGCAATGCCGAAGATCGAAGAACCCGGTTCGTTTTTCTCAAAAATCTGCTGACCCTTGCGGAAGCAATGCACATCGGAATCGAGCATGAATTCACGCATCTGCAGCGGCGAGAGTTGGTGGAGGATCGTTACGTTAGACCGCAAAAACTCAAGCCATTTGTTGACCGACAGACCACCCGGCAACTTTCTGAACTTCGCTTCGAGCAGCGGTTCATCGGCCGGTTTGAGTTCGGTATTCCCATTGATGAACTCAACAACGTCATAGCCCTGGTTCATGCAGTGTTTGATCAACGGGTAACCGGCCAGCGCCCCGATGACGAAGATGCCCTTCTTCGTCGATTCAAAGGCCGATGACAGCCTTGGAAATGCCTCGCGATCCTCACTCGCAAACTCGACGCCACAGGCTTCGACAAATTTGCGCGGCGGTGCCGATCCGATCCGGGCGATCACGCGATCGCAGCGAATCTTGGTCTGACCATCGCGTGTATCGAGGACAATCTCACCGGGCAGCAATTCTGCCGGAGAGGTTTCCGTCATGATATTCATCCGGCCTTGCTCACCGGCCGCAGTCAGCAATTTTACGTTCGCATCCTTGGCGCGGACAAACTCCGCCGATCGATTGAGAATGGTAACTTTGTTGCCTTGCTCAGCATCGGCGGCCAGGCCCAGCGCATTCTCAATACCGGCATCGCCTGATCCGATAACGGTGATATGCTCATCGACATATTCCCCGGGATCGTCGAGCTGATACTGAACATGGGGCAGATCACCGCCCGGGCAGCGCAACGTGTTGGGGTTGCCCTGGGTGCCAATTGCCAGGATTATATTCTCTGCCTGGATTGTTTCCCCATCAGCCAGTTTGATCTGGAAGTTGCCAGCATCCCCCTCAATCGCAGTGACTTCTGAATTGAGCCGCACATTGACGCCAAGCGAAGCGGCCTGCTCGTCCCATGTGCCCAGCACGGCTTCCCGTTTGCCCGCATCGAAATCCATATCCGAACGCAGCACGAGCTGGCTCGGCGTGGCCATCACATGCTTGCCTTTTTGATATTTGTAGATCGTATCCGAGAGATGGTCGGTCTTTTCGAGCAAGACATGGGAGAGGCCGAGATCCGCGGCGCGTCCAGCGGCGCTCAGGCCTGCTGGTCCCGAGCCGATGATAGCGATACGATAGGCGTCCGCCAAATTTACCCCCTGCCATCTGGCCTGCATCGTCAGCGATCGGGTTTATCCCGCCTTCGCTTCTATTCTCCCTGCGCCCGCTCGGCACTCTATCATCTTTGGGCGGACAAGCTAGATAGGGGGCGCAAAATTATAGAGGGCAGGAAACATGGCAGAATCGGGCAAATCGGATGCTGGTAATGGAGCCAATACGGCGCGTTATGTTCTGATTGCTGCGGCTGCGATTGCCACCTTCTCGATTGGCTATGCGATTGCCCGTGGCGACGATCAGGGCGCTGCTGAAAGCGGTGCGCCCCAAGGTACGGTCCAGGCCGAAAATATGGGCAATGCGGAATTGGCCGAAGCAATTCCGCAGCTCGAAGCGCGCGTCGAACAGAGGCCCGACGACGAGGAGGCCTGGGCGCTACTTGGCTTGTCCTATTTCCAGTCCGCACGATATGGCGACGCAGCGAATGCCTATGGCCGTGCGAGCGAGTTGAACCCAACCATGGCCCGCTATCATTCGGCACGCGGTGAAGCGCTGGCGCTTGCCGCAGACGATGGCTTTCCTACTGATGCTCGACAGGCCTTTGCGCGCGCACTGGAGCTGGACCCATCCGATCCGCGGGCGCGCTATTTTGAAGGCGTTCGCAAAGACCTTGCAGGAGATCATGAAGGCGCGGTCAATGATTGGATTGCGTTGCTAAGCGATACGCCGCCCAATGCGCCGTGGGAGGGAGATCTTCGCGGGTTGATTGCACAGGTCGCCGAAGAGCACGGCATTGATGTGAGCGGGCGAGTGCCGCCGCCTGGCACCATTGCTCGGACCAATGTGCCAACGGCAGCAACCCAGGCTATTCCCGGTCCAAGCCCACAAGAAATGCGGGCAGCCAGCCAGCTGCCCCAGGGCCAGCAGGACATGATGATCGAAAATATGGTCAATGGCCTGGACGAGCGTTTGAGCCGCAATCCCAATGATGCGGATGGCTGGATCATGTTGATGCGCTCGCGCATGCAATTGGGTCAGGCCGCGCAAGCTGGCGATGCTTGGCGGCGCGCCCGCGAAGCATTTGCCAGCGATTCATCGCAACTGGAACGGATCAACGCCTCGGCCCGCGCGCTTGGCGTTCCGGGCGCCTAACTGCGGCTCCCGCCCCATCCACCAAATTGATCGACAACTGCGTCGATCAGATCTGGATCGTTGGGAACCTGCCCCGCCAGCACGAGCTGGGCGAGACCGTGCACCAGTGCCAATGATTGGGTCGTCGCAACCTGCCGATCGCGTTCGGTCGCATCGGCGGGCAGCAGCGCGTTGATATTATCCTTCAGCAACCGACCAGCGCGATTGTCGCCGACCACGTCGCCTTCATCGCATTCGCCTGTCAGGTGCATATAGCTGGTCATCAAACGGAATAGCGCCGGATGGGCCAATGCAAAATGCACATAGGCCTGGCCAATCGCGCGAAACGCATCATCGCGCTCGGGAAAGTGTGAACCTGCGGCCTCCTGCGTGTCGGCCAGCATGTCATAGCCGGCATCAACAAGCGCGCCGAGCAGCGCGTCCTTGTCCGGAAAATGCCGATATACCGCCGTTGCGCTGACCCCGGTTTCGCGCGCGACCTCACGCAGGCCGATCTCGCCGCCCGCCTTGGCTTCCAACAACCGCAATCCGGTGTCTAGCAATGCCGTTCGAAGGTCGCCGTGATGATAGCTTTTCCTGGTCTTCGTCTTTTCCATGTTGACACTGTTACCATTGCGAGGTTAACAGTGTCAACATATCGAATCACCAGCCCCAACAAAAGGACCGCTCCCCATGGCCAGCGTCATCGAGAAAACCATCCGCAAAACAGTCACCCAAGGCGTAATGGGTGTTTCCAAAGTCAGCGCCGCGCTCAAGACACGCAGCGACGACCACCCGTATCTGACCGGCATCCATACCCCGATGACGGAAGAGTTGACGCTGACCGAGCTGAAGGTCGACGGCACAATTCCCGCCGAGATCGACGGACGCTATCTCCGGATTGGCCCGAACCCGGTGACGCCGCCCAAACCGGCCACCTATCACTGGTTCATCGGCGACGGCATGGCCCATGGCCTGCGCATCCAGGGTGGCAAGGCCGAATGGTATCGCAATCGCTGGATCCGTTCGGGCGAAGTCAGCCAAGCGCTTGGCGAAGCACCTGTCCCCTGCCCGGACGATCGCGAACCCGGCAATGCCAACACCAATATCGTCGGCCAGAATGGTCGCACATGGGCGATTGTCGAGGCTGGCAACTGCCCGGTTGAGCTGACCGAAGAACTCGACACCATCGCAATCAATGATTTTGACGGCACGCTGGACGGGCCGTTCACTGCCCATCCGCATCTCGATCCGGAAACCGGCGAAATGCACGCAATCTGCTACAAGGCCGATGCGCTCGATACGGTGTGGCATACGGTTGTTGGCCCGGACGGCAAAGTCGTGCGCGAAGAACCGATTTCCGTCGAACACGGCCCAAGCATCCATGATTGTGCACTCACCAAAAACTATGTGATTGTCATGGATCTGCCGGTTACCTTCTCGATGAAGACATTGATGGGCGGCCATCCCTTCCCCTATCGCTGGAATCCCGATCACAAGGCCCGCATCGGCCTGATGCCGCGCAGCGGCACCAATGCCGATGTCATCTGGCATCCGGTTGAGCCTTGCTATGTCTTCCATCCGGCCAATGCCTTCGAAGAGAAGGACGGTAAGGTGATCATGGACGTCGTCGCGCATAATCACATGTTTAATGACGGTTATGACGGCCCCGACGGATCGAAGAGCAGCTTCGAACGCTGGACTATCGATGCTGAGGGCGGCGCAGTCGACCGGAAGGTTATCGACGGGACGAACCAGGAGTTTCCGCGCTATGATGAGCGCCGGTCGTGCAAGGACTATCGCTATGCCTATTGCATGGCGGCTGATGATAGCGACAAAACACCCGGACTGATCAACGATACCCGACTGTTCAAGCATGATCTGGAAACCGGCGATCGCGAAATCCATGAATTTGGTGCCAAGCGTCATCCGGGCGAATTCGTGTTCGTTCCGCGCGGAGAAGGTGAAGATAATGGCTGGCTGGTCGGGCTGGTCGTCGACATGAATGATGATCACACCGAGTTTGTGATCCTCGACGCCGCTAACTTTACCGGTGATCCGGTCGCAGCGATCCATTTGCCGCATCGTATCCCGCCTGGGTTCCACGGTAATTGGGTAGCTAGCGCCTAGTCACCAAATCAACCTGCGAGCTTGCAGCAGGGAGGAAAGATGAACCGTCTGCCGATCCTGATTTACGCAGCGATTGCAGTAAGCAGCTATATCCTTGGTGCGATCTACCTCTTCTCGCCAACCTTCATGCCCTATCATGCGGTTGCGGTTGGCGAGGACTGGGGCGCGGTCGCTGAAGGATATCAGGTCTTGATCGGCGCGCTGCTGGATGTTGCTGGCGGTGGCTGGTTGGCGCTGGCCCTTTCCCTGACGATGCTGATCGCTGTTCCTATGCGTCACGGTGAGCGGTGGGCGCGCTATGCAGCTCCGCTGATCATCCTCGCATTCAACATCCCAACGGGCTGGGCAACGATCACCGTGTTGACGCAAAGCCCGGCCAGTCCACCCTGGTATGGGCCGGTCGGCACCTGCACGGCCGCGCTACTCGCTCTCCTCATCGACCGGCCGTGGCAGAAATCCGACGCTGATCCGACAAACTAGGCCTTGGGCCGAAACAACCAAATCCCCGTTGCAATCCGTTGTGCGCTGCCGCATGGAATTATCCACAGGTACGACAGTAAGTGATTAAGCCCATGACGAAACAATGGACCCCCAATAGCTGGCGCGATGCAAATGGTATCCAGATGCCGGCCTATGACGATGCGGCAGCGCTTGCCGATGTCGAGAACACGCTCGCCAACTATCCACCGCTGATCTTTGCTGGTGAGGCGAAGCAGCTGCGCACCGACTTGTCGGAAGTGGCCTTGGGCAAGGCGTTTCTGTTGCAGGGCGGCGATTGCGCCGAAAGCTTCGCCGAATTCAATCCGACCAATATCCGCGATACATTCCGCGTGATCCTGCAGATGGCGGTCGTTCTGACCTATGCCTCGAAGGTCCCGGTGGTGAAGGTCGGCCGTATGGCGGGTCAGTTCGCCAAGCCGCGCTCCTCGGATATTGAAGAGCAGGATGGTGTCACCCTTCCCTCCTATCGCGGAGATATCGTCAACGATATCGACTTTAACGAGAATTCACGCGTTCCCGATCCGCAGCGCATGATCCGCGCCTATTCCCAGGCGTCGGCAACGCTCAATCTCCTACGCGCCTATGCCAGCGGCGGATATGCAAATCTTCATAAGGTCCATAGCTGGACGCTCGACTTCATGGGCAAAAGCCCCTGGGCCACCAAGTTCGAAGAACTCGCCGGCCGGATTGGCGACGCGCTGCAGTTCATGGACGCTTGCGGTATCGATGCTGATCGCGTCCCGCAGCTCAATGGCACGCAATTCTATGTCAGCCATGAAGCATTGTTGCTGCCCTACGAAGAAGCGCTCACCCGCCGGGACAGTGTAACGGGCGATTGGTATGATACGTCCGCGCATTTTGTCTGGATTGGGGATCGCACCCGGTTCGAAGACAGCGCGCATGTGGAATATTTCCGCGGCATCGCTAACCCGATCGGCATGAAATGCGGCCCAAGCCTCGATCCGGACGACCTGCTCAAATTGCTCGACACGCTCGATCCTGAACGGTCGCCAGGCCGGATCACGCTGATCAGCCGCTTTGGCCATGACAAGGTCGAAGAAGGCCTTGCCCCGCTCGTTCGTGCGGTGAAAGCCGAAGGCCATCCGGTGATCTGGTCCTGCGATCCGATGCATGGCAACACGATCAAGGCCGCCACCGGATACAAGACCCGACCGTTCGATCGCATACTCGACGAGGTACGCGGCTTTTTCGCCGTCCATCGGGCAGAAGGCACCTATGGCGGGGGCATCCATTGCGAGATGACCGGTCAGGATGTAACCGAATGCACCGGCGGTGCGATTGATGTAACCGAGCAAAATCTCGCTGATCGCTATCACACGCATTGCGATCCGCGTCTGAACGCTGGCCAAAGCATCGAACTCGCCTTCCTGTTGGCTGAGATGCTCAACGAAGAAGGCATGCGTCGCGAACGTGAGAGTGAAGCCGCTTAGAGCAAACCGCCGCGCATTGCCACGCTGCATCAGCCGGCAACTCGTTCACATCGAGTTACCGAGGCTTTCCGTCATTGTCCAAGCACTGAAAAACCGCCAAAGTGACGGCGAATGGTTCAGGCACGGAGACGAATATCATGCAACTGCCAGACAAGGGACGCGACTGGGATTCACTGAGAGCGGATTTGGTCGAACGCGGCAGCAATGATGCCAAATGGCGGGACGGCAAGACGGCCGTTTATGTGTTCAATGCCGGTGAGGATGTGGCAACCATCCAGAAGGATGCATATACCGCGTATATGTCGGAAAACGGACTGGGTCCGGCGGCGTTTCCGTCTCTCGCGCAGATGGAGAAGGATGTAATCTCGATGGCGCTCGGATTGCTGCACGGCCCGGAAGGCTCGACTGGCGCGATGACGTCCGGCGGTACAGATTCCATAACCATGGCCATAAAGACGGCGCGCGATTATGCGCGGGGCGAATGGCAAGGCGCAGGCCAAGGCCAATGTCGTATTGCCGCAATCCGCCCATCTGGCGTTCGACAAGGCCTGTCATTTGATGGACATTGAAGTGCGCCGTATCGCTTTGAAAACGGACGAATCCTACAAAGCGAATACAGTCGCAATGGAAGAAGCCTGCGACGCAAACACTATTATGATAGTGGGCTCTGCACCGCAACTTCCCGCACGGGATTATCGATCCAATTGTTGAACTGGGAGAAGTGGCTGAGCGCAAAGCTCTCTGGCTTCATGTCGATGCCTGTGTCGGTGGATATTTCGCACCCTTTGCCCGCATGAATGGCGTGCCCGTCCCTGCCTTTGATTTCGAAGTGCCCGCAGTGCATTCGATGAGCGCCGATCTCCACAAATATGGCTATGCGGCAAAAGACGCATCAACGGTGCTGTTCCGCTCCGAAGAAATGTACCAGTATTTGCCGTTCGATTTTTCCTGCTGGTCGGGCGCACCGATGATGACGCCAACTTTAGCAGGTACGCGGCCTGGCGGCGCCATTTCGGCGGCATGGGCTGTGATGAACTATCTCGGCGTCGATGGTTATTGCCGTCTGCAAGGTGAAGTTTGTGCAACGCGTGAGCGAGTGGAAGCGGGCGTCGCTGAACTCGGCTTTGAAATCCTGGGGACTCCTCTTCTGGGGTCTCATCGCGTTTCACCATCCGGACCATCATGCCTTTGCAATTTACGGTGAGATGTACCGCCGTGGCTGGTTCACTTCCGCCACCGTCGAACCACCCAGCCCTACCACCTTATGTTGTCCCCCAAACATTCAGAGTTCATCGACGCATATCTGGAAGATCTTGCCGACAGCATCGGCGCGATCTCGGCTGCAGAAGATACAAAATCCGCTGAGAAAGCGGACGTTCGCTACAGCTGACGCAGACCAGTCTGCATCGACTCGTCGTACAATTCGTTCGGTCCGCCCCGCCCGGCTATCTGGTGCGGGAACTCTTTTTGTGTCAGAACGATTGGCGTGGACAGCCAGCATTTGCGCGGCGATCAACTGGATTCAGAATAGTACTGATCCGGTTGGCGAAGTTTTAAGGAGCAACATAGTGCATATGATTTCCAATAGGCCGACAGCATCAATTCTGTTCGCCACAGTTGCCTTGGCATTGCCAGCCAGTCTGGCAGCACAGGAGCTGCCACCCATTAGTGGCGACGAAACGATCCTCGTAACCGGTACGCCACCGGATGATTTGACTGGCTTGGCCGTAGGCCCGGAGTTGGAGGGATTCATTTCGGCGCGCAACGGAGATCGGATGCAGGTCACTGGTGCCGATGGCAGCATTACGAATGTTCTTATTGCTCCGGTAACCGATATCCGGTCTCGCGGCGGGTTCCTTGGGCTGAGCCGGACACCGCTGGGCGCAGACTCTCTCCTCAATGGCCTGCCTGTCAGCGTCGAAACCGTACAATGGGGCGAAGGGCTTGTTGCAAGCAGAGTTCGCTTCAGCAATGGCGATCTTGAAACCGCCAACATGATCCGGACCGGAACCGGGCAACAATTTGCCGAACAAGGTGCAGCGATCGAGGAAAACGCGGCGGCTACGGAGGCCTTGCGCGGCCGCGTTGGTGATATCGACCAATACAATATCCGGGGTACCACAAACGTCTATTTCGATACGGGCCGCTGGCGCCTGACTCCCCAGGCCGAGAGTGAGCTGTGTGCAGCGGCAAGCGAAGCTGATGCAATGGAGAACGCTCTACTGCTGGTGGTCGGTTACACCGATTCAACCGGTGATCAGGAGTATAACCAGGTGCTGAGCGAACGACGCGCTGGTCGGGTAGTCAACTATCTACAGCAGGAATGCGGCTGGGCGCCCTACCGCATGCTGACTCCTACCGGAATGTCAGAAGCGGATCCGCAGGCCGACAATCAAACTGCAGCCGGCCGGGCGCAGAACCGCCGCGTCTCAGTGAACATTCTCGTCAGCAAGGCCCTCGACGGACTCTAAGATATGCGGGGTGGGTTAACGGCCCACCCCAATATCTCATTCTGACCCGTCCTGATTTTACTGATCGTCCGGTACGGCCTGCTCGAATTCGCGGACAAACCTGTCAAGCAATCGCACGCCAAATCCAGCGGAGCCGTCCGGTTTCCAGTCACTCGCCCCCGACCAGGCCATATTCGCAATGTCGAGATGGGCCCAGGGGATGTCGCGACTGATAAACTCGCCAAGGAAATAGGCCGCGGTACCCGCGCCTGCTCCGTTTCCAGTACTGCCGTTGCGGATATCAGCGACAGTCGAGCGCATATCCTGCGCATAACTTTCGTGAATTGGCAGGCGCCACAGTGGCTCGCCAACAGTGTCTCCGGCTTCCATCAGCTGCGTTGCGAGCCAGTCATGCCGAGAGAAGAGTCCCGCATAGTCGTTTGAGAGGGCACGGCGCACCGAACCCGTGAGCGTGGCAACATCGACGACGGCAACAGCGTCGAGATTCCGTTCTATCCAGGACAATCCATCGGCAAGAACCAGGCGCCCCTCTGCATCAGTGCTAATCACCTGAATTGTTCGACCATTCAGCGCCCGCAGCACGTCTCCGGGCCGAATGGCACGGCCATCGGGCATATTTTCGGCCAGTGCAGAGACAGCGACGACATTGACGGGTGCCCGGGACAGAGCAAGCGACAACACCGCGCCCGTCACGCTCGCTGCGCCCGACATGTCCATGCGCATATTTTCCATATTCTGGCGTGGTTTGATCGAGATTCCGCCAGTATCGAATGTAATCCCCTTCCCCGCCAGGACAACTGGTCGATCTCCCGCGGTTCCGGGGCCAGAATAACGCACGACAAGGAGTCGCGGCGGGCGCTCCGATCCTCGGCCAACCCCCAATATTGCGCCCATCCCCAATTCGCGCATTGCGGTTTCGTCAAGGACGTCAATTTGAATTCCCTCTACGCCGGAAAACGCCGCGCGGGCGCGCTCTACGAACACCTCTGGATAGACTGCATTGCCAGGCTCATTGGATATGTCGCGCGTCCAGTTCATCGCCGCGATCAAGGCGCGTCCGCGATTCTCATAGATCGATTGAGCAAGCAGCGCAGAGCCGGAAACAACGGTGACAGCGCCCCTGTTACTCTCGCCCTCTTCTCGCGCGCGATAAAGATCGGAGCGATACTCTCCAAGCCCAAATCCTGTGGCGAAGTTGGACACCGCTTCACCGGTCATTGCTCCCGCAATCACCGTTACCGGTGCTGATTCACCGAGTAGCGCACGACCTGCAATAGCACCGGCCCGTTCATAGTCCGGAGCGCCCCCATCCTCGCCAACCGCAACGATTACAACCTGCTGCCACTCGCCTATGCCACGCAGGCTCAGTTTGCCTGGTGACGAGAAATCAAACTCGGACGTCTCCAAGGCGCGCTGGATCGCCGTTCGTTCGAGAGTAGTGAGATCTCTCGAAGAGGTCGGCAGCTCTTCAAGACTGGTTAGCGGCAAGACCAATGCCCCGCGATCATCGGGCAGTTGCTCGACAAACTGAACCGATCGCAACTGCTGGGAAGCCGGTTGCGCCATTGGCAAATTTTGGCTGATCGCAGATGAACTGAGCCCTGCCGTCGCAACTGCAGCTGCTATCAACCACCCAGGAATTGTCAGAGCAGAAATGCGCATTTGGTTCCCTCTCCAGGATTCTCTTCTATCACGTGATACTGGCTATCCACTATCACAACTGGAAAGGAATTATGAAACTCTGAGCGCCCTCAGCGGAATTCAACCCCGTCAAAATTTCCGCTCTTCAGCCAGTTCTCAAAATACATGAAATAGGCTTGGGCTCCGTGTGGATAGCCGACATAATATTGTGCAAATTCAGAAGGCTGGCCCTCATTATTGTAGTAACCCGGTGTGCAATCGGGAGTCCCGATAAGCATGCCGGGACCGGTCAGCAATAGCTGAACCCACTGGTCCTGCGCTTCTTGCGTCACCTCGACTTCCTTCGCACCGATCTCCAGCGCATGGCCAATCATCACGGCTATCCCGCGCGCGCACTCAACTAAATTGTGCGGATAGTTTGAGATCAGGTTTGCGCCTTGGGTTGCCTGAACAAGAAACATGTTCGGGAAGCCATGGACATGCATGCCATGCTTGGTCCGCATTCCCTCTTCCCATGCCGTTTCAAGCGTTAGCCCGTCACGACCGACGGGATCGAAACCGGTGCGGCGTTCCAGCGTCGTGCCCACTTCGAAGCCCGAAGCATAGACAATGCAATCGACCTCATATTCCCGGCCGCCCACTACAACACCTTTTTCGGTAATCGCTTCGGCGCCTTTGCCATCGGTATCAATCAAATGGGTGCCGGGATTGTTGAAGGACTGAAGATATTCGTCATGGAAGCATGGCCGTTTGCAGAGCTGGCGATACCAGGCTTTGAGATCAGCCGCAGTTCCATCGTCTGCGATCAATTCGTCGACCCGGGCGCGGATCTCTTCCATCTTTTGGATATCACTATCTTCCCAGACAGCGAGCATATTCTCGACCGTGCGTTGGTCTTCGGGAAGTTCATGAATCTTGGAACGGATGCGCTTAGTGAGATCGGTCCAGCCATCCTGCACGAGATCTTCTTCGGCATGGCCAATGCCCTGATTGGCGGTGAAGTTTTCAAGCCAGCGCTTTTGCCAACCTTCGGTTGCGATCTCCCCGAACCAGTCGGGATCGATCGACTCATTGTTGCGAATATCAACCGATGACGGTGTCCGCTGGATGACGAACACTTCCTTCGCCGCCCGTGAGAGATGCGGCACAACCTGAACTGATGTCGCACCCGTACCAATGATCGCGACACGCTTATCGGCCAGATTTTCCATCAAGGCACCGTTCGGATCGCCACCCGTATAATCATAATCCCATCGACTTGTGTGAAAGCTATGACCTTTGAATGTCTCAATACCAGGCACACCGGGGAGCTTCGGAACATGGAGAGGCCCTGTGCCAAGGCCGATAAAACTGGCGGTAAAATTGTCTCCGCGATCAGTGATAATCCGCCAATGCGAATGCTCTTCTTCCCAGCGCATACTCTCGACTTTGGTGTGGAAAACCGCGCTATCGTAGAGGTCGAAATGTTTCCCAATACGTTGACAATGCTCGAGGATTTCAGGAGCGTGGACATATTTCTCGCTTGGCATATGACCGGTCTCTTCGAGCAACGGCATATAGACCATCGAAGCGGTATCGCATTGCGCGCCGGGATAGCGATTCCAATACCATGTGCCGCCGAAATCGCCGCCTTTTTCAAGGATGCGGATATCGTCGATCCCAGCTTCCTTGAGCCGAGCCCCGGAAGCCAGACCGGAGAAACCGCCGCCGACAAAGGCATAGGTGACGTGATCGGTTAGCGGATCCCGTTCGGCACGCTTGACATAGGGATCGTCCGCAAAATGGGCGAGCTGCCCCTTGAGTTCGAGATATTGCTCATTGCCTTCCGGCCGAATTCTCTTGTCCCGCTCTGCGGCATATTTCGCGAGAATTGCTGATTTTTCGGCGGGATCGATCGCTGCGCTGCTGGCCATGGGCTTCCTCTAACGTAAACGGAAAACACGTCACGACCTTTCTGTGCAACATGGCGGCACAGGTCAACCAGACAGACGCCCCATTCACTCAGCTCACTCGACAAGTGCAAGAATATGCTTAGCATTCCGTAACGGCACGGAGGGGATCCAATAATGTATAAGGTCGAACTGACGGAATCACTGTTTCCAGCACAAACGGACACGCCTTTTCGGCAGATGACGATTGCCGAAATGCTGCGGGAACAGGCTGCGGAACGCGGCGATCAGATGGCGCTGCGGGAATTGCTGGAAGATGGTAATATGGGCCGAGAATGGACCTATGCCGAGCTGCTCACCGATAGCGAAAAGCTCGGTCGCGCGATGGCTTCGCGCCATGCTGCAGGCGACCGGATCGCAATCTATGCCTCAAACTGTCCCGAATGGGTGCTCTGCCAATATGGCGCTGCTCTTGCAGGTCTGACTGTAGTTACGGTCAATCCGGCATTTATCCCGCGTGAACTTCACTATGTGCTCGAACAGTCCGGCGCGACGGCGGTGTACCATTCCCCGGTCGTTCGCGGCACGGACCTCAAAGCAATTGTCGACGAGGCGTGCGCCACGCTCCCGGCTGTTGCACATCGTATCGAGATCACGGATCTCAAGGCGCTGTTCGAGGGGCATGATGCTGGCAGCCTGCGAGAGACGGATCCCGACCATATTCTTCAGATCCAATACACTTCGGGAACGACCGGCTTTCCGAAGGGCGTGCTCCTAAAACAAGGTGGCATCCTGCAGAACAATACGGATCTGATGCGGCGCTGGGGCGCGACGCCAGGAGCAATTGACCTGACTCCTACTCCCCTGTTTCACGCTGGCGCGTCCTCCTTCATGTTTGGCTGCCTTGTCATCGGCCTCACCTTCATCCCGATGCCAGCATTTGATCCGGCCAATATGATCACGGTGATCGAACGGGAGAAGGTCGAATTTACAGGTGGCGTGCCGACGATGCTGGTGATGATGGTTGACGAAGTCCGCCGTTCTGGTCGTGACATGAGTTCTGTGAAAGCGCTGATGTCTGGCGCCTCTATGGTTGCTCCAGAGCTGGCGCGAAACGCACGGGATGCCTTTGGTGTCGGTGTTCAGGTCATTTACGGACAGACTGAGGCATCGCCGGCAATTACCTTTGGCTGGGCCGATGATAGTGAAGAAGACCTGACTGAGACTATTGGGCAGCCGATGCCGCACATGGATGTCGCAATCATTGAGCCAGGCAGCGATCGGATCTGCGGTATTGGCGAACAGGGTGAAATCTGTGTGCGCGGATACAATGTTATGGCCGGCTACAATGATAATCCCGAAGCGACGGCCGAGACGATCGACGCCAATGGATGGCTACATAGCGGTGACCTCGGAACGATGGACTCGCGCGGCTACCTGAAAATTACCGGGCGGGTAAAAGAGATGATCATCCGCGGTGGGGAGAATCTGTTTCCGGCGGAGATCGAAAATGCGATGCTCGAGCATCCGGCAATTGCCGAAGTAGCCGTTGTTGGCGTGCCCGATGAAAAATGGGGCGAGCTGGTCGCCTGCTTCATGCGCGCGGCAGACGGTGGAATTCCCGAGCCAACGGAACTCAAAGCCTTTGTCCGCGATCGCTTGTCGCCGCAAAAAACACCAACCTATTGGATTTGGGTTGAAGAATGGCCGATGACTGGGTCTGGCAAGATCCAGAAATTCGCCATGGCCGAAGCGTTCACACGCGGAGAATATGACGCGCAGACGGCTTAGGCGCTAGTTTGCAACAGGCTCCACAACGGCCTGACCGCGAGCCACCTCTCCAGCAATATGACGAAACGCCTTCTCGAATATGGCAGGAGGCTGCCCGCCATTGATTACATATTCATCGTTCACGATAATCGTCGGCACAGACTGCACGCCGCGATCGCGTTGATGCGATTGCGACTGACGCACATGACCAGCATATTCATCGCCGGCCAAGATTTCGCGTGCTCGGGTACCATCTAGCCCGACAGATTCAGCGATTTTAGCCAATGCTTCATGGTCACCCATATTCTTGCCGTCGGTGAAATAGGCGGAGAACATCGCGTGTTTGAGCCGCCGTTGCTTGCCCTCTTCCATTGCCCATTCCAGTAGCCGGTGGGCATCGAATGTATTGTAGATGCGAAACCCCTCGCCGGTATTCATCGTAAAACCCGCTTCTTCGGCCCGCGCACGGATATCTCCGCCTCTCCGCTTAGCTTCGTCTTCGGAGATGCCATATTTGCTTGCGAAATAATCTGCACGATCCATGCCTTTCGGCGCCATATCGGGATTGAGCTCAAACGGTTCAAAGCGAACATAAGCTTCGATCTCGTCGCCGATTGCGAGCAACGCCTGCTCCATATTCTTCAAGCCAACCACGCACCAGGGACAGGATATGTCAGATATGAAATCGATCTTGAGTTGGGTAGCCATGATTCGCTCCTGCGGGGTGAGGGATTGGACGTCGAGACTCGGGCATCGCGACGCTATAACATATTTCGCTAACCCGTTGATCTCCAGTCGTTTGGCAGTACGAATATTCTGCGAGCGGAATCGAGAACAATAGTTATGTTTCAGTTAGATGCCTGATATGATAGGGCTGTAGCGATAGTACCAAGATAAGGTATCGGGTCGCTCATGCGATATGCGTTCGGGGACTGCGTCTTTGATGCAGGGACATTTGAATTGGAACGCAATGGTGTTGTGGTTGATACCACTCCCCAAGCCCTTTCGCTTCTCCAGTTTCTTCTGCAAAATCGTGGTCGGCTTGTTAGCAAGCACGAGGTTATCGACGAAGTGTGGAGCGGGCGATCCATCAGCGATTCCGCTCTTTCCGTTCGACTTCATGCGGTGCGGCACGCCATCGGCGATGACGATCAACAGATTATCAAGACGGTTCATGGGCGTGGCTTCCGATTCACCGCTATTGTTCAAGAGCTGGCTCCGCAATCGATTAGCCAGGCCAAAGAACTACCAAAAGCACTTGCACAGGCAACCCGTCCGCCCTCTGTCGCCGTGCAGCCCTTCCACCTGTTGGTCGATGGAGGGGAGTATGCCTACCTTGCTGAAGCGCTCCCCGATGAAATGATTACGGCCTTGTCGCGTCTCCATATATTGCGGGTGGTTTCGCGGGGTTCGAGCTTTCGTTTCCCGTCTTTTTCGGCAGATCACCAAACCCTCTCAACCCAACTGGGTGCCGATTACTCAGTTGGCGGGGAGATGGAGATCCAGGGACAGAAAATCTCCCTGTCGATCGAATTGTCCGATACCGATGAAGGCGCCGTGATCTGGAGAGACCGCCTTTCGCTGCCGCTTGGCGAAATTCATGAGGCGCGGGAAGATTTTGTGCATAAGATTGCCAGCGCCGTTCACCATCATATCGAACGCAGCGAGTTGCAGCGGGCACGTATCCAAGTCCCAGAATCGCTCAGCGCATGGCATGGATTCCACTTTGGGATGCAGCGATTGATGTGGAATCGGCGCCCGGACTATGAGAGCGCGCAGAGCTATTTCAGCAATGCCATTGAAGCTGATCCCTCCTATGCGCGCGCCAACGCGGGGCTCGCCACCATGTATCTCTGGTCCTTCTTCTTCTCATGGGAACAGGATCTACGAAGTCGATTGGCCGCGATGGAGCGTACCGCGCGCCTAGCCTATGAACTTGATCCCTCTGACCCATTTTGCGTGATGACCTCTGCCCGGGCAGACATGGCCCTCGCTCGCCCAGGCGAAGTGATGGAAAAACTCAACCGAGCTGTGGATCTGGGGCCCAGCGACACCCATGTGCGCTGTGAAATCGGACGGGTTCTTGCAATTGGTGGGCATGTCGACGAGGCGCAGGCACATGTCGACATCGCCGATGCATTGCATCCGCTAGATTTGTCGCCTCGCCAGCCATTGTTGGTCCATATCTATATTCAACTCGTTCGCCAGAATGGACCAATGGCAAGCGAGTATGCTGACCGTCTTATGAGATTGCCAGCGCCCACAATCTACACGCTCTTTTCGGTGATAGCAGCCTATCATTTGAACAATGAGTATGAGAAGGCGGCCGCAACCGCAGCCGAAATCAAGCTACGGTTTCCCGGCATGACGGGCACTCGCTTCGTGGCAGTCCAACAGATGTTTGACGAACAGCTGGCAAAGCTTTTCAGAGAGGTGAGTGCAACCCATGATCTCCACTAGTCCGTCCTACGGATGTACTGAAATGATCGTCCTGCCATTCCCCTGATTTGCATAACGAACTCATATTATTGATATTTTTGCTGCGCCGATGCGTCCATCGCTTTTCTGAATATCTCTGACACAGGCTAGTCGTTTCTCCTGCTTAGCTTCCTTCCCTATACGCTAGGCAAGACACCCCGAGAGACAGGAGATGGAGATGGACGCGAAGACAGGCGAAATAGACGGTGGTTGCCCGATGGGTTTTGACGGTGGAGTACGCTCACTACTGGGCCAGCAAAATCGTGACTGGTGGCCGGACCAACTGCAACTCGAAGTGCTCACGCAGAACGGCAAATCTCCAAGCCCGATGGATGCGGATTTCGATTATGCCAAGGCTTTCAAGGCCCTCGACTATGATGCGCTGAAGGCTGATCTTACGGCGCTGATGACCGACAGCCAGCCTTGGTGGCCGGCCGATTATGGGCATTACGGCCCCTTCTTCATCCGCATGACATGGCATGCAGCAGGTACTTATCGGGTCTCGGACGGACGCGGCGGTGGCGGCGAAGGACAGCAGCGTTTTGCGCCGCTCAACAGCTGGCCGGACAATGGCAATCTCGACAAGGCTCGCCGCCTGCTTTGGCCGATCAAACAGAAATATGGCAACAAGATCAGCTGGTCTGACTTGCTGTTGCTGGCCGGCAATGTCGCGATTGAATCCATGGGTGGACCGACTTTTGGCTTCGCCGGTGGCCGACCCGATACATGGGAACCGCAACGTGACATCTATTGGGGCAATGAAGACGAATGGGTGGATGATGGCGCACCCACGAGGATCAATCCCGACACCGAAAAAGCGTTGGAGACACCGCTCGCCGCTATCCAGATGGGCCTCATCTATGTGAATCCCGAAGGCCCTGGTGGCGAACCCGATATCATGGGTTCGGCTCGCGATATCCGTGAGACCTTTGCTCGCATGGCAATGAACGACGAAGAAACTGTCGCACTGACAGCCGGCGGTCACACCTTCGGCAAAGCGCATGGTGCAGGCGATGCGTCACTGGTGGGCTCGGCGCCGGAAGCAGCCGCCGGTCCGAACATCGCTGCACAAGGCTTTGGGTGGCACAACCGCCATGGCTCTGGCGTTGGCCCGGACGCCATAACTAGCGGTATTGAAGGCCCGTGGACCAATACGCCTGACAGCTGGTCGGAGAATTATTTCCGACTGCTGCTCGATTATGAATATGAGCTCGTCGAGTCCCCTGCAGGTGCCAAGCAATGGCAGCCGATCGATCAGGCTGAAGAGGATATGGCGCCAGATGCGCATGATCCGTCGAAAAAAGTTCCGACGATGATGACCACGGCGGATATGGCGATGAAGACCGATCCGGAATATCTGAAGATTTCAGAGCGGTTCCGCGATGACCATGAAGCTTTTAAGGATGCTTTTGCGCGGGCTTGGTTCAAGCTTCTGCATCGTGATCTTGGTCCCAAGGCGCGGTATCTTGGGCCGGAAGCACCCGATGAAGGTCTCATATGGCAGGATAACGTGCCTGCTGGGTCCGCGCCGTCCAACAGCGACGTGGAAGCCTTTAAATCGGCCATTCTTGCGAGCGGGCTGAGTGTAAGCCAGCTTGTAAAAGCGGCATGGGCGTCCGCGTCTACCTTCCGCGGAACGGACTATCGCGGCGGCGCCAATGGGGCCCGGGTTCGCCTTGCCCCGCAAAAGGACTGGGCGGTCAATGATCCCGCTGACCTGGCAGCGACGCTTGCGAAGATAGACGAACTGCGAGGCAGCCTCTCCATGGCGGATGCGATTGTCCTCGCTGGAAGCGCTGCAGTCGAGAAAGCTGCCCAGGATGCCGGTTGGGATATCACCGTTCCATTTACCGGCGGTCGCGGCGATGCAACGGACGAACAGACCGACGCGGACAGTTTCCAATATCTGGAGCCAAAGGCCGATGCTTTCCGCAACTATCTGTCGGCCAAACATTCGGTACCGACGGAAGAGCTGATGCTCGACCGGGCGTCCTTGCTCAACCTGACGATTGCCGAGATGACGGCACTGATCGGCGGCCTGCGTGTCCTTGGTGCAAATACCGGCGACAGCCAGCATGGCGTATTCACCGATCGGGTCGGCCAGCTGACCAACGACTTCTTCGTCAACCTGCTCGACATGGCCACGGAATGGACTGTGACCGAGGGCAGCAGCGAAGAGGAATTTGTCGGCACGGATCGCGCAAGCGGCGCGCAAAAATGGACGGCAACGCGTGCCGATCTGGTCTTCGGATCAAATTCGCAACTGCGCGCCCTCGCTGAAGTCTATGCGTCCGATGATGCCGGCGAGAAATTCGTCGCTGACTTTGTCGCGGCCTGGACCAAGGTGATGAACGCCGATCGCTACGATCTCGCATAGTCGCTCGGTCATCACTGTGTTGAATATCTCCACCGGACCTCTCCGTCCGGTGGAGATTTCTCAATAACCGACGGCTTGTCCGTCCTTGCGCATTTCGGTGGCGCCGGAATAGACGCCCGTTTCCGGATCTCGGGCGATCGCCTGATAGCCACCAAACATGATGCCGTTGGTGACGACTTCTACGGCGTGGCCCAACGCGCGTAACTGCTCGACCGTCTCATCCGGAATGCCCGCTTCGACGCTCAAGACCCCCAGAAGATTGGCGCCAGTGCCTTCAAGATCGTCGGTCGGCCGCCGGCCACCATCATGGTTGAGCCGCGCCGCATCGCCGGCCTCCTGAATATTCATGCCATAGTCGACCATGTTGATCAGCACCTGGACATGGCCCTGGGGCTGCATCCCGCCGCCCATCAGGCCAAAGCTCATAAAGGGCGCACCATCATGCATGACAAAGGCGGGGATGATCGTCTGGAATGGTCGCTTGCCCGGCGCATAGACATTGGGATGATCCGGATCGAGAGAGAATAGCTCTCCGCGATCCTGGAACATGAAGCCCAGCCCGTCTGCAACAAGGCCCGAACCCATGCCGCGATAATTGGACTGGATGAGCGAGACCATCATTCCGCTGCTGTCGGCAACGGTCAGGTAGGTGGTGTCGCCCTCCCCTTCGATCCGCGGATCGCCGGGTTGAAACTCCGGATTGGCGCGGGCCGGATCAATCTCGGCGAAACGCTGACGCCCATATTCCGGCGAAAGCAATCCTTCGATCGGAATGTCGGAAAAGGCCGGATCAGCATAGAAGCGCGCGAGATCTTCAAACGCCAAGCGCTTGGCTTCGGTGATGTAGTGCAAGACTTCGGCCGATCCGCGCGGCCATTGGGACAGATCGACATTGCGCAAAATGTTGACCATCTGGAGGGCGGCAAAGCCCTGGCTATTGGGCGGCAGCTCGCACAATTCATATCCGTCGCGATAGGCAACACAGCCCACCTCGACCCATTCACTCTCATGCGCGGCAAAATCCTCAAATCGCAGATCGCCGCCAATGCGCCGCATATAGGCATCAATCGTCCGCGCAATTTCACCTTCGTAAAACGCCTCGCGGCCACCGGTCGCAATCGCGCGATAGGTTTGCCCCAGATCGGGGTTTCTGAAGATGTCGCCGGGCTCCGGCGCACCATCTGCGAAATAGGTCGCGCGGGCATTGTCAAACTCGCCGATCATCTCGAGCCGCTCTTCGAACCGCGCCAGGTTGCGATCGAAATAATGCGCAATCACCGGCGCCATCGGAAAGCCATTCTCGGCATAGGCAATGGATGGCGCGAGGATTTCCTCCATCGACAGCCGGCCAAATCGGCCATGAAGCTCAAACCAACCATCAACAGCACCCGGGACGCTCACCGGTAAATGTCCAAAGGGCGGGATCGATGTCGCATCGCCCAGTGCCTCGCGCAGATCGGCATAGCTGCGCCCCATCGGGCTGCGGCCAGACGCATTCAATCCGTAAAGGCGACCCGTCTCTGGATCCCAGATAATCGCAAAGAGATCGCCGCCTATCCCGTTGCCGGTCGGCTCCATAAGGCCAAGCGCTGCATTGGCTGCAATCGCGCCATCAACAGCGCTGCCACCAGCTTGAAGAATATCTATCGCAATCTGACTAGCCAGAGGATGAGCGGTCGCGGCCATGCCGTTTTGTGCATAAACCGGGCTGCGAGACCAGGCCGCGCCGACCGGCCGCCCACCCGCGCCAATGGAGTCCGTGGCGGCTGTTGGTTCGTTCTCAGCGGTCTGCGCGGTCGCCGGCGCCGATACTGACACTGCGAAAGCAGCGAGGCCCGCGCATAGATATCCACTCAATCTTTTCATTGCGACGGCTTCCTTTCAACCCGGGGAAAAGGTGCGGCCCAAATTGCCGCCATGTCTCATTTCATTTTGCAGCTTTTCTCGGCCCCGTCCACGCCGCATCTTCCATTCGCTGTCCGACCCGGGCAAGGACGGGCCATGCTGGCTTTCCTCAGGACCAATGCGCGATGGATCGCCGGTGGATTTCTGCTCACCTTCTTTTCCTCGTTCGGACAGACATTCTTCATCGGATTGTCCGGTGGAGAGCTGCGCGCGAAATTTGATCTGAGCGACGGCGAGTTCGGTCTGCTTTACATGACGGCGACCTTGGCGAGCGCTGCAACGCTCCCCGCGCTTGGCAGAACATTGGACAGCATGCCTGGCTGGAAGGTCGCGCGCTTTGTGATCCCGGCGCTCGCCGGTGCCTGCCTGTTGATCGCCTTTGCGCCTATTCTCTGGCTGGTGCTCGCGGCCCTCTATCTACTGCGCTTGTTCGGCCAAGGGATGATGACGCATATCGCGCTTACCGAAACCGGGCGCTGGTTCTCTGCGAGCCGCGGGCGGGCCATGTCGCTGGTCGTTCCGGGCCACCAGGCGGGCGAAGCATTGTTTCCGGTTACCTTCGCAATCATTGCTGCAGCCTTTGGCTGGCAAATGGCATGGATTGGCGGCGCGGTATTCCTGATGCTTGTTGCACTGCCGCTGATCCTTTGGCTGTTCTCGGTCGAGCGCGTGCCGACCTCGGCGGAAGATAGCGCGACACCTGAACGCACCGCGCGTGATTGGACACGTGCCGAAGTACTCCGAGACCCCTATTTCTATATGCTGCTTTTCTGCGTCCTTGCTCCGCCCTTCATCGGCACGACGATCTTCTTCCATCAGGATTATTTCGTCGATTTGAGAGGCTATGACCCGCTGGCCTTTGCCGCGGCTTTCCCCGTAATGGCCGCGACCACGGTGACATTTGCCCTGATCAGTGGCGGCCTGATCGATCGCTATGGTGCATTGGGAATATTACCCTATTTCCTGCTGCCGCTGGCAGTAGCCAGCCTTGCAGCCGGGCTCGTGACGCCCGTTTGGGGCGTCTATGTTTTCATGGTCCTGCTCGGCGTCAGCTATGGCTTCACCTCGACGCTGGCCGGAGCGCTCTGGCCTGAGCTCTATGGCATCAAACATCTGGGTGCGGTGCGATCAGTGATTGTCGCCGCGATGGTATTTTCCACGGCGCTTGGCCCCGGCATCACCGGCGCTCTCATCGATATGGGCATCGGCCTGCCCATACAAATGCTCTGGATGGCCGGCTGGTGCATCGTCGCATCGCTCATGCTTGCACTGATGACACCAGCCTTGCGGCGGCGAACCTAGCCAGGAATATCGACGACGATCTTTCCGAAATGCTTCTGACCAGCCTGATGCTGGAACGCCTCGGATAGCTGATCCAAGGCGAAATGCGTGTCGATCACCGGCTTGATGCCATTGGCATCAATGGCATCGACCAAATCGCGCTGATCCGCCTGGCTTCCAACCGTTATTCCGGTCATCACCAGATTCTTCTGGAAAAAGAGGGCGGTCGGAACTTCGCCAGACAAACCAGTCAGCACACCGATCATGCCAATATGCCCGCCCGTGCGGCTCGCATGAATAGATTGGGTCAGCGTGCCCGGGCCGCCAATTTCAACGACATGGTCAACGCCGCGTCCCGGCCGTCCAGGCCAGCGCCGCCTTGCCCCATTCGGGCTCTTCCTTGTAATTGATCACATGATCGGCGCCGAGTTCGGTCAGTCGTTCAAGCTTCTCACCCGATGACGACGTCGCGATCACCGTGGCACCAGCGGCCTTGGCAATCTGCAGCGCGAAGATCGAAACACCGCCCGAGCCTTGCACCAGGACGATATCACCCGGCTTGGTATGCGCGGCGACCATCAAGGAGCGCCACGCCGTGAGCGCCGCGCAGGGCAAGGTTGCGGCTTCGGCAAAGCTATAGCCCTTTGGCATCTTGGTGAAGGCCGTGGCTGGAGCAGCGACATATTCCGCAGCGAAGCCGTCCGCATGATCGCCGGGCACGCCGAGACGTTTTTCATTTTCGCCCGGTCCATCTGCCCAACCGGGGAAGAATACGGACACTGCATGATCGCCAACTTGCCAGCCCATCACTCCATCACCGACACCGACGACTTCGCCCGCACCGTCGGACATCAATATCCGTCCATCGACCGTTGGAATGCCACCCATCGCCACGACATAGTCATGATAATTAAGCGAGTTGGCGCTGACTTTGACGAGGATTTGCCCGGGACCTGCCTCGGGCTGATCGCGATCAGCTATCACGATATTGTCGAGGCCACCTGGTTTTTTGAGTGTTCCGGCTTTCATCTATGCGACATCCTTGAAGTTACCGGGCCGTTTGGCCATGCCCGCCATGACAGCTTCGATCTGATTGGGTTTGCCGATTACACCGGCTTGCTCACGGGATTCCTCAAGCAGGATCTCGGGTGCGTGCTGATCGCGAGACATGTTCAAGAGCCGCTTGTTCGCGCGCACGGCGTCCGGGCTTTGGGCCGCAATCTCGTGCGCGAGCTTCATCGCTTCTGTGTGCGGATCATCGGACAGCTTGGTCGCAAAACCATAGTCCTTGGCTTCGGTCCCGTCGAAAATCCGCGCGGTGTAGCAAAGCTCCCGCACCACATCATCGCTGGCCAGATTTCGAACGATCGGAATACCGGCCATATCCGGCACCAGGCCCCATTTCATCTCCATGATCGCATGGCGCGTATCAGGGGCGGTCACACGAATATCGGCGCCGCAAGCAATCTGGAAGCCACCGCCAAAGGCGACGCCATGAACCGCCGCAATCACCGGCACCGGCAGCGTATGCCAGCCCCAAGCGACATGCTGAAACTTGTTCGCGTCACCATAGACCCGCTTCATCAGGCGGTCGGAGCCTGACCCGTCGTCATCATCATTGGCACTGTTCTGCGCCATGCCGGCAAAGCTCGCCATATCGAGACCAGCACAAAAGGCCCGGCCTTCGCCCGACAAGACCACCGCCCGTAAGCTGGTATCTTTACCCAGCTGATCGATGGCATCGACAATCCCGTCGAACATGGCGGGATCAAGTGCATTCATCTTGTCGGCTCGATTGAGGCGTACATCGGCGACACCCTGGTCATCGATGGCGATAGTAACGCGGTCGGTCATCTGCTTCTCCTTTACGTCAACTTTGGCACAGCAGCGCGCACAGGCGCAACAGGAATTGGCCTAGGAATACTTCCTTACAGACAATTTTTGCATGCCGGCCAAAGGTTTGCCGAGGCTGCGCTAGAAGCTGCCCTGTACGGACAATTGATAGCCATTCGGGCCGGGAGCAAAGCCTGACTTGAGCCAGGCGCTGTCGCGCATCTTCGTTGGCCGCCATGATCCGCAGTTCGGCAGCATAACTTCCGCCAGCGGAGATGCGGACATCCATCTGTTCCATGCCGCTCTGGCTGATCAGCGGCCAAGAGGATGCGCACCATCATCGCACGCTGCATTGCCGACCAATGCTTCGGGCAAGGCAATGCCGCCCAGGCTGCCACCGATACGCGCGCGAACCAGGCCGTCTGCATCTGCGCATTGACCGCCATCGAACTGGATGGTGACATTTTCGAGTTCGAGCGCAGACACCGGCAGCGGTGCGAACAGTCAGTCAGCCGGGAGGATCGCATTCATACTGCTGATACCGGATCGGTTCCCGAGACTGCTGAGAAGGCACCACGAAAATCGCCGAAGAGACCTGCATTGTCCGGGCTTCGAGCAACGGCCACCCGGGCACGGCCAAGCAGGAGCGGGAAAAGGTTGAGCCCTGCATCAACATTGCCGAGCGCGGCGTCACCAAATTGGGATTCGATCAGCTGGCCATTCCACACGCTGCCGTACGCGGATCGCGCCGCCATCCCGCGATCGCTCAAGCCCAGCCATTCCATTCCCGTCCGCATGGGCAACAATATCAGCAATGCCAAAAGGAACACTGCAGCGAACAGGATGATCCGTGATCTGGAGGATGCACCGTTCATTGACCGCGCGCGCCGCTGCGGAAGGTGACATCTACGGACAGCGTCTCGTCGGCATTCGGGCGGGCGACCAGCGCATCGACATGCAATCCAAGCCGCGTTTCCATGTCCGCCACCCAGCTGAAGAAGGTTTGCGGACGCGCGGCGGCGATGACAATGCGTGCCCCGTCGGTGCCGACCGCGTCTGTCTGGGCCGTATTGAAGCCGACCCGCACCGCTTCGGCCATTACGACATCGGTGATCCGGCCGGTGAGCGGCGGCGGCGGGTTGGCGGCCGCTTCGTCGATTGCGACCAATCGCGTTTCGACCCGCGCCAATGCGAGCACCGCGGCATCATGACGCGCTTTCGCCGATTCCCGCATCGCGTCGATCGGCCGGATGACTAGCAGCCAGCTCAAGACGATAACGGCCAATGCGCCGGCCACACCGATCAACCAGCGTTCGCGCAGGCTTTGCGCCATGAACCAGATGCGAACCCGCTCGATCATGGCGCGCTCACTCTATACTCTGCGATCTGACGCCCGCCACCGTCGCGGATCGCGCCCGGCGCCACCAACAGCCCCGAGGCCATCATCCGCTGCTGGAGGGCCTCAAGTTCGGCTTCCCCGGGCGCGGCTGCGGTGACTTGCAACCCGCCATCGCTATTGAATACCAGCGCCTGCAGTTCGACACCCGCCGTTTCGCGGACAGCGGCAAATGTAGCGCTCGCAATCTCGCCATAGCCTGCACCTCCACCCAGCGCGTTCAATCGTGCGCGAAGCTGTGCATCTGGATCGGTGATCTCGACATTGCCGGGTATCGCATCGCGCGCCGCTTCCACCGTTTCGCGCTCCAAGGCATCAGCCGCAAAGCTGTATCGCGCGATCATCGTCAGCTGGATCAACAGCGTTACAAGCAGGATCGCCGCCGCGATAAGCGCGGCGCGGCGCGCAAAACCGGGATCGAGTTTCAACTGCCGCCGTCTGGCATACTCCCCCTGGCGCAAATTCACAGGGATCCGCTCCAGTGCTTCGCCAATCTCGCTCTCGAACTGTTCGGCGGTGATGGTCTGCGAGGGCGTGTCGCCGATCAGCAAAGCCGCAACATTCGCTTCAGCGACAAAGGACCGATGTTCCCCGCGGACAATCGCCTCGTCTCCATCATGGAGGATCCGGACGCCCTCATCGGATGCAAGCAGCAGAAAGGGTTCGGGGATGATTGTCTCGGGTTCAATACCATATTCGGCGGCTTCAGCCAGCCAAGCGTCCATCTTCGCGCGTGACACAATGGCGATGCAGCGCTGGTCACCCTCTGCATCGCCGATCGCCAGATGCTGGGTTGCGAGTGGTTCGGCGCTGGCCTCTTGCGCTGCAATCCGCGATGCCGCACGCGCCTGAGCCGTGGTCAAACCACCGGGAATTTCTGTCCAGAGCGTGGCGACGTCCATACCTGGCACCACGAGCGCGGCGACCTCATGTTCATCCACCAATGGCAGCGATTCCAGTCCGGATTGCCGGACCACAGATCGCCCATCGACCAGCCGCATCCAACCGGGTTGGCGGCCCAGGAAGAGGATCAAGAAGTTCCCGTTCATTCGTCCGCCCCCCACCGACGGGACACAATGCGGGCAGGTGACAGGCTTGCATCGATGAGGGCCGATTGCGTCAGCTCGACATCTCCCAGCCGGACATCGAGATCGAGACGGAAATAGCGCGTGCGTATTTCCGGCTGACCGATAACCTCACTCAGTGGTTCCTGATTGGCGAGCACCGGCTGGTTCCAGAAATCCGCGATCGAGTTCCATCCATTCTCCGGACGTGCGGCAATGGCCTGGCTGGCACCATTGGCGTCGAGGCGGTTTGGCAAGAGCATTGCAATAAGGGGCGCCTGTTCCGGAAGAAGAGTGTTCACGTTGATCGGCGACAACTCGGTTGTTGGCAACGCACAGAGCCAAGGCCGCATCCGCTCATAATAGGCCGGTGTTACACCGGCAACCGCACGCAACTCTGAGACTTCGGCAATCAACGTGTTCCCGGTTCGATAGGGCCGGGCCGCCTGTCCATAGGTCCGATCTTCATTGCCCCGTCGCGCTGCAAGGGAATCCGCATCGATCCAGTCGGCGAGTGACCAGGCAATCCGTTCGGCGTCTCCACGCGGAATGCGCAGCGCCGTCATCAGTCCGGTGAATTGCAGCACGCCGACTTGGTCGGTTGTAAGTGCAGCCGGATCTTCGCCCCGCGCAACGCTGTTCAGGTTGAAGCAGTTGGAGCCATCCCAGATCGTCGCTTCAGCCACACCCCCGCCCGGCAGGGGCAAGAGTGTCGGTTCGCCAAGCCAATCTCCCTGTAACGTCGTTTTCCCGGGGGTCGCCAACAACAGGTCATTGATCCGTAAAATTGCCAGGGATTCCGCGCCGGTTGCAAAGGCCCGCGATTGGTCAAGCGAGGCGATGTTGCCTGCAAGGCGCGTCGCGATTTGCAAACGCTCCAGTGACGCTGCTGCCAGTGCCGCCATGATCGCGACAAGCAAAAGCACCGCGAGCAGCGCGGCACCTTCCTCAGAGGGTTTGACCGGTTTCATCCCGACACGCTCGTTTGGAACAGTTGCCGGACGGGGCCCAGGTCTTCGATGACTACAATGAGTTCCACCGCATCTGGCAGTTCGGTGGGCAATGTCGGGTCCCATCGCTCCCGCCATTCTCCATTGCTGCGATAGCGAAGCGCAATGCTCTCCACCCCAGTCACAAGCTGGGCCGCTGGCAAGGCTTCACTTCCGTCGACATGCGGATAGGCTTGGCGCTCCAGCACGCCGTCCACCAATCGATAATCTACCTTTTGCAACGAAGATCGAGCATCGCCATCATAATTGCTCCAGCCGCGCCGGACGAAGCTGATCAACAGATCGCCATCCGTTCCGCCGCCACCGAAAAAGGCGTTCTGGCGCGCGCCTGCTTGATCCCGCGCTGGCCGGGGAGCGATCTGACCGAGATCGTTCGTCAGCGCTGCATTCATTCTGCGGATCGAACTCATCTCTGCCAGCGCCTCTCGTGACGCCGTTTGAGAATCGACGCTGAACCTGAGCAAAGACACTCCCGCCGCTGACAGGATAGCAAAGATAAACAGTGCGACCATCAGCTCCACGAGGGTGAAGCCAGCCTGGGAATGATTGCGAACACTCATTGGGCTGCAAACCGGAAGATAGTGAGATCGGCGGCGCGTCGCCCAGTTTCATCAACCACCGAAATCTCGATCTGCAAAATCCGCGATTCCGGCGATGGACCGGTCACGCGCGTCCACTGCCATATCCGCCCGCCATTGGCCTCTTCACCGCTGACAGCGCCGATTGATGGCGGCACAGGATCGGTCAGCGTTTCAACCGCCACGTTGCGCGCAACGATTTGGCCAACTGTTCGATCGGAAATCTGGCTCGTGTTGGAAATGGTCACCGTCTCTAGATTCAGCAACGCCAGCGCCGCTATGCTGAACACCGCAAGGGCGACCAGCATTTCGAGCAGCGTGAAGCCGGTGTCGCTGTTCGCCTGCTTATCCATCGATTGAGATTGTCCCATCAGCGCCAATCGATACGCTGACCTGTATTTCCTCGCGCGCCAGGCTCACATCGAGCGGATCATTCAAACCAGTAGCGTCAAAAATGATACGCGCACGCTCGCCAGCCAATGGGGAGATGGAAACCGCGATATCCTCAGGCCATTCGCGATCTTCAAATGGCGGACGCGAGATGGGCATCCAGCCTTCACCATCATAACGCTCAAATCCATAACCGGTCGGAGAAACCCACATAGCCGTATCGCTCATTTCGACGATAGCAGCCTCCTGAGCAGCATGCGCGCGCGCGGCAAACGCTTCACCTTCATCGATCAAACGCCCGCGCGGATCAGGCATCACAAACACAACAGCCGATGCCAACATACCCAGGATCACAAGCACCACCATCAATTCGGTGAGCGTGAATCCGTGCTCCCGATCCGGGATCTCAGCTCTTAGGTCGATGCTATTCCCAGTTGCCGATATCAGCATTCTCGGCCTCGCCACCCAACTGTCCGTCGGCACCAAAAGTGTAAATGTCAAACGAGCCGCCGCTCTGTGTTCCGGGCATCGTATATTGATAGGGATTACCCCAAGGATCGTTCGGTAAGCGCCGAATATAGCCGCCACTGCGATAGCGTTGCGGTTGGGCAAGGTCGCTGGGCGGGGTCAGGAGCGCCTGTAGCCCCTGTTCGCTTCGCGGATAGGCCATATTGTCGAGGCGATATTGCTCGAGTGCCGATTCCAGCGTGCTGATATCGGCCTGTACTTTTGTGGCATTCGCTTGATCGGCGGCCGGCAGGACATTGATGACGACAACCGTGGTCAGCAAGCCAAGGATGACAAGCACGACCATTAACTCGGTCAGCGTGAAACCGTCTTCATTGCGCTTTCTCTTGGCAAGCTGGCGGCGAAGGAATGAAATAATCGACATGATAGTCCCTATGCGAAAGCGAGAGTGTTGAGTTGGAGAATGGGCAACAAGATCGCGAGGACAATCAAGGTTACGATTGCTCCCATGACGATGATGATGGCCGGCTCGAGAAGCGACAGCATCGCCGAAGTAAACGCATCAAATTCGCGCTCAAGATAATCAGCGGCGCGTTCGAGCATGATGTCGAGTTGCCCCGATGCTTCACCACTCGAGGCCATATAGACGAGGAGCGGCGGAAAAATGTCGGTTTTTCGGAGCGCGGTCGAGAGGCTACCGCCTTGCCGAACCGATTCCGCGATTTCCTCGGAGGCCTCTCGCAGCGCGGCATTGCGCACTGTCTTGGCTGTCAGCGACAATCCTTCAAGGACTGGCAAGCGGCTGCCAATCATTGTCGCGAGCGTCCGTGCCATCCGAGCCGCGTGGAGATCACGCACCAACCGCCCGATAAGCGGCAGGCGCAGCAGCCGTCGATCAAAGCGCAACCGGAAGTCAGGGTTTTTCAATGCGCGCCACAGGCCAAAACCAGCCAGCCCTATGACCAGCGCCAACACCCACCACCAATTGGCGAGGAAATTCGACAGTCCGATCACAACCCGCGTCAGCAGCGGCAGATCCTGGCCGACAGAGTCAAATTGCTCAACAACCTGTGGGACGACGAAGATCATCAACGCGAAAACCACCACAATAGCGACAATCGTCAACATGATCGGATAGGCCAGCGCCGTCAGAACCTTACCGCGTACTTCGGCCTGGCGTTCCTGCAAATCGGCAAGACGAGAGAGGATGTTGGGCAAAGCCCCCGATCCTTCACCCGCAGCGATCATCGCGCGATACAGGGGTGGAAAGCTAGTGCGCTCGCGTTCCATCGCACGGGCTAGACGCTGCCCTTCGACTACACCGCCATGCACGGTTTCCAGAACCCGGCGGACCCGCGGTTTTTCAGCTTGCATCGCAATGGTTCGCAACGCCTCTTCAAGCGGGCTGACATCGGTCAGCGTTGAAAGCTGTCGGGTGAAGAGCGTAAGCTCCTTTGCTGAAAGGTTTTTGCGAAGCTCGACCGGGCGACTGAGCAACGGGGTTGTATCATTGGCCGCCTTGGATGCGCCGCCCGATCCCGGCGCAATCCGCACAACATATAATCTGCGCGCGTCGAGCCGTTCGCGTGCGGCATCCACTGTTTCGCCATCGATCGTGCCGCGCTTTTCGCGGCCCGCAGTATCGAGGGCGAGATAGTCAAAGCTAGGCATCAACTGGCTCTGGTTCGTCCATCCGGGAAACCCGAACCGCTTCCTCGGCGGTTGTCACGCCGTCGCGGACAAGTTTCCGGGCTGCAGCACCCAAATTGGGCGCATGGAGAAAGGCGTGCCGGGCAATTTGGGATTCATCGCCGCCAGCATTGATCATCGCCCGAATATCATCATCGATCCGAATGATCTCGAAGACGCCGATACGGCCCTTATAACCGCTATGGCCGCACTCGTCGCAGCCGCGCGCTTCATAAATCGGTGTTGCCGGATCGAAACCCAGCAATGCAGCCGCGGCTCTGGAGGCCTGAACCTTTTCACGACAATGCACGCACAATTTTCGCACAAGGCGCTGTGCGACAACCGCGCGCAAGGTCGATGCGAGCAGGAAGGGTTCGATCTGCATGTCCCGCATCCGCGTGATCGCGCCGACCGCGTCATTGGTATGGACGGTCGACAGCACGAGATGACCCGTCAGCGAAGCCTGAACCGCGATCTGGGCAGTTTCTTGATCGCGAATTTCGCCGACCATGACGACTTCGGGATCTTGTCGCAGGATGGCGCGAAGGCCGGTTGCGAAATCGAGTCCGACTTTCGGGTTCACCTGGGTCTGGCTGACGCCTTCAATTGCATATTCCACCGGGTCTTCGACGGTCAGGATGTTCCGCGAACCGTCATTGAGTAATCTAAGGCCGCCATAAAGCGTTGTCGTCTTGCCTGATCCGGTCGGGCCAGTGACGAGGATGATCCCATTGGGTTCCGTGATCGCATCGCGAAAAATTTTGTCCGCATAGTCCGGCATGCCGAGCTCTTCCAAGCCAATGCCGGCATTCTCCTTGTCGAGGATGCGCAAGACCACGCGTTCGCCTCCGCTGCACGGCAATGTCGATACGCGCACATCGAGCATCTTCCCGCCAAGGGTCAGAGCGATGCGGCCATCCTGCGGGATCCGACGTTCGGCGATGTCGAGCCGCGCCATAACCTTGATCCGGCTAACGACGGTCGATGCTACATGCGGCGGCATGCGCAACGTTTCCTGCAACACGCCGTCCATCCGCATGCGGATCACAAGGCCGGTGTCATAGGGTTCGATATGAATGTCCGACACGCCTTGCCTCGCGGCGTCAGCGATGATGCCGTTGATGAGGCGGATCGCGGGTGCATCATCGGCGCTATCGAGCAGGTCCTCTGCCGTAGGGATATCGCCGGCGAGCATGTCCAGATCGCCAATTCCGCTCGCAGCGTCGGCTGCCGCCTGGCCATCAACCGCATAGCGTTCGGAAAGAATGGCGTCGAACTGTTCGGCGGGTACAGTTTCGACATCAAATGGTCGGTTCAGGAACCGGCGGACCTCGAGTAGCGCGCCAGGATCCTCGCCTTCGCGCAAGGCAATCTTGTAGCGATCGCCCCCCTCTTCGCTCGCGCCGATTATCGCAACGCCGTGTTTACGCGCAAAGCCATAGGGAATGTTGATTTCGAGGCCGGTGAGCGGTGGCGCATCGTCGGACCCGAGAGCAACGGCCGGCTGTTCGGCCATGCCATCTTCCTCGAGTTCATCGCCGCGCCGAACGGTTGTCATTGCTGGGGCTCCTCCGCTGCAGGATCGACCGCAGGTCGCACGGTTGAGCTGCTCGTGCTCACTTCAGGAATGATGATGTCGGGGTCTACCGGCGCGGGGTTCAGAGGCGGGCGCCCTGGTGGGTTTACACCAAGATATTGCCGCACCAGCGTATCGATACCCGGTTCGCTGTCGGGGTCTGCAAGGAACTGGCGCGCGCGAATGTAGCCATAGCGGCGCTCCATCACGGCACGGCGATCTTCGGCACTGCTCAATATTGTCGGGCGGATAAACACCATCAGATTGGTCTTGGTGCGGGTTCGCGAGCGCGAGCGGAACAGCTGGCCGATAATCGGGATATCACCGAGGATCGGAATGCGCTGGATCGTGCGCCGTTCATTATCGTCGAGCAGACCGCCCAGCGCGATAATCTCGCCGTCATTGACGGTCACGGTGGTCTCGATTTCGCGCTTGTTGATGATCAGCTCGTTAAAGTCATCGGACACCGGACCAGCAATGGAACTGACCTCCTGGCGGATATCGAGGCGGATTGCGCCGCCCGCATTGATCTGCGGCCGAACTTCAAGCTCGATGCCGACATTCTCACGCTGGATCGTGCGGAAGGCGTTATCGAAATTGCTCGACAAGGCCTCGCCCGTCGAGATCGGAATCTCCTGGCCGACCAATATGCTGGCTTCTTGATTGTCGAGCGTCGTGATCGACGGTGTCGAGAGGATGTTGGAGTCGGTGTCCTCCTGGACGGCATTCAGGATCGCGCCGAAGATCAGATCGGACCCGAGCTCGGAGGCGAAGCCCAGAAAACCGCCCCGCGCCCCAAGCACTGCCCGCGCCGCATTTTCCCGCAGCAAATCACTGACCGAACTGTTCTCGCTCGTGGTGACAACATTACCATTGATCACCGTCGTCGTCTGGTCGAGCTCGTTGGCGAGCACGCCGCCAGCCAGGTCAAGGATCCGCGGCTGAACGTTGGAATAATTGGTGACAGCGAACGGCACATCCTCGCCGCCGAACAGAAATTGCACGCCCAGCTCGCGCGCAGCAGCATCGGATATCTCGACGATGATCGCCTCGACAAGCACCTGGTCCCGGCGCGTATCGAGTTGCCGAACCAACTCGCCCAGCGTCCGCTGCATCTCCGGCGGCGCTGAAATGATGATCGCATTCGCCCCTTCATACCCCGTCACGATCACGCGCTGTCCGGGGCGCCCGCCAGCAGCCACGCCCGTTCCCGCAGCGGACGCACCCTCGCCCGCATTGGGCGCTGCTCCACCGCTCGACGTCGCCGCAGAGACGGCGCCGGCCTGTCCGGTCACGCGCTCAAGTACTGGAAGGATCTGCCCGGCATCGGCAAATTCAAGGAAGATTACGCGGATTTCTGTGCCACTTGCCGCACGGGCATCAAGCTCACGAGCCAGCGCAGCCATGCGCGCCACAGTCGATGGATCACCGCGCAACACGAGAGAGTTTGAGCTGTCCACCGGGACAATGGATGCTGGCGACGGCCCCTCGCTACCCGTCACCAAACCTTGAAGCGATGCGGCTATTTCCCGCGCGCCGGCATTGTCGAGTGCGACGATCTCGCTGGCACTGGAATCAATATCAACGCGCGAGATCAACTCCCGCATCCGTCGGACATTGTCTGCGAAATCCGCGATGACCAGCGAATTGCCTGCCGAGTTGGCGGTAATCGACCCTTCCTGGCTGATTAGCGGGCGCAATGTTTCGACCGCTGAGGAAGACGGAATGTTCCGCAACCGGAAAATCTCGGTAACAAAAGCATTGTTTCCGGCGCGGCCCGTCCCCACCGCGCCGGGCTGACCCGCCGCACTCGCCGTCGATTGGATGCGCAACGCACCGCCGGCAGTCGGAATTGCAACCAGACCATTTGCGCGCAAGGTCGACAGGAACACTTCGAAATATTCGGATTGAGAAAGGGGTCGATCAGTGACGACGGTGACCGTCCCGCTGACCGCTGGGTCAATGACAAAGGTCCGTCCGGTGACCCGGGAAGCGTCCTGGATAAAGGCACGGACATCGGCGTTGCGCAGATTGAGCACATGCTGCGCGCTCACCGGTGCAACCGGCATTGCCAGCATCGCAGCCATGGCAAAAATTGCTGTTATCTTTTTCATTCACCCACCCTTGCGCGAAACGAGATGGTTTCACCATCGCGCTCCACCTGCACGAAACGATCCCCTGTCCCAAGGTTATTAGCAAAGCTAACCGCCTGGCCCATATCCTGCACCCGTTCGCCATTAATCGAAACAATTACATCGCCCGGCTCAAATCCCGCGGCTCGCAAGGCATCGGCACTGCCTCCGCTCGGCTGCAGCACAATACCCGTCAGCCGATCGCCCTCACGCCGCGGAGAGATCTGCGTTCCAGCGGCCAAGGCGCTCGGCGTCACCCGATCAGTGGACGGTCGATTGGCCTGCCGCGAAACAGCGGGCTGCGATGGTGCGGCCCGCGCAGCCGGTGTGGGCGCTTGCGAGGAAGCCGATGCCGGGGATCCCGACTGATCCAGAAAGATCTGCTCACTGCTCCCGTTGCGGGATATTGAGACGAAATCAAAGCCCACCGCTTCCAATGTCACGCCGGGGATAATCTCATCGCCAACCGAGAAGCTATCCTGTTCGCCGTTGGGCAAGGCAATGATAGCCGAACCGCGTCCGCTCGCCTGATCCATTCGAATACCGAATAGGCTGAGGTCGAGGTCCGTGACCACGACCCGCGCATTGCCCTCAAGCCTGAAAAACGGATCAAAGGTTTCCAACAGCACCATGTCGGGCGCTGCTAAAGCGGGCACACCCGCATCACCCCGCCAATCGCCAACCGGGCCGACCGGCGTCGCAATGGCCCAAAAGAGTCGCGCGCATTGCACAGCGAGCACGGAAATCAGGATGATCTCCAGCACGGTAAACCAGCGTGTGTGCGGCAGCCGCCTCAGCATGCGTTGAATACGGGCGTCGAGTGATAGGCTCATATAATTCCCCGAAACACGGCCGCTAGGCGTTGTGTGTTACACAGCGATGATGGGTTTTATGACATTTCCGGGACTCAAGCGACTCACAATCCCGGTAAAATTCCGTCCAATGCATCTCTAGCGAGCCATAATGGCCATGCGACGAGCGCTAGAAATGCGCCAAATGGGAGCCGATCCGCACCGCTGATCTCTCGCCCCCGCACGGCATAGATCAACACCACGATCAAACCGGTCGTGCTGGCGAGTAAGAGAATTAGCGGCAGCATTTCCCAGCCCAGCCAGGCGCCTATCGCCGCCATCAGTTTCGAATCGCCGCCTCCCAAACCATCGCGACCCCGAATCGTCCGGTAGAGTAAGTTGATAATCGTGAGCAGAAGATAGCCCGCAATCGCTCCGATGGCGGCGCTCAGCAGCGATGGCGCAGCGAACACCCAAGCCGCACCCAGGCCAGCCAGAACTAACGGCAAGGTCACACGGTCCGGAAGCCAGAAATGTCGGGTGTCGAGGACGGCCAGAAGTAGCAGCGCCCAACCAAACACTGCGCCCGCCACGCCATAGAGGTTGGGATGGACGGCAATTGCCAGCGCACCGACAAGCGCGGCGACTATTTCAGTGAGCGGGTGGATCGGATCGATTGTGGCTTGGCAGTTACGGCACCGGCCGCGGTTCGCGAGAAAACCAATCAACGGAATGAGATCGAAAACGCTGAGACTTTGGCCACAGCTATCACAGCGAGACCGACCTGTGGTGGCGGATTGGTCCTGAGGCCAGCGAACCGATAGTGTCGCGACGTAACTCCCGACAATCGCGCCAAGGATCGCGCCGATTGCAACCCGCCATGGCAGCGTCACTACCGCCAACCCGTCTGCGAATTCGAGCATATCTATTTTCGCAAGGAGAACGGTCGGTGGACACCATCGACGTTACTCATCCACGCGCTCATCATCACTCACACCATAAAGGTGGCTGGTTTCGACAAAGCCGGTCCGCCCTCGCACGTCGAATTCGCACCAACCACGACGGCAGCTACTGATCCGACCGACAACGCCCGGCTCTGCGCGATAGCGAATACGGGCATCCGATCGCGGCGATTCCCGCAGCGGGCGGATATCACCGACAATCATTCCTGTACGATCGGCACTGAGCAAGTTCACGAGCATCCAACCCTGCGTTCCTTCCGGATCTTCGATCTTGCGCCAATTCTCATAGACTTCGACCACCTGCACCGGGAGACCTGTGCGCTGGTATAGCCAGCTGATCGGGAAATTGCGGCCCGGTCCCGTTCGCATCCGCGCTTGGCCCGCCGATATTGAGGCCCAATACGGTGTCTCCCGGCTCTGCGCTTCGACACCGCTGGGAAGCGACATGGCAAAGACCGCCAGCGCCACAATCGCCAATCGCATAATCATATGCATTTCTTCCCACCGTCCCCCGTTTTGATGGCCGCTCTACGTCTCTAAGCAAAGCGTTGCCCTCGCTTCAAGCCGTGATGCGCTTGACGCGATGCCATGCAGGCGGCAATCCACAGCCCGATGTCGCAATCCGAACGCCCGAAAACAATTGTAACCCGCACGCTCCCGTCCCAGGTGGAAGCGCGCATGGCGGAGCTTTTCGATGTCGAGTTCAACAGCGACGATGTGCCGATGTCGGCCGACCAACTCAAGGATGCCGTAGCCCGGGCCGAAGTTTTCGTTCCGACGGTCACCGACACTATTGATGCTGAATTGCTCAATAGCGCTGGACCGCAGCTGAAGCTGATCGCCAATTTCGGCGTTGGCGTCGATCATATCGATCTTGCCGCCGCGCGGGCAAATGACATCATCGTTACCAACACGCCCGGCGTGTTAACTGAAGATACGGCCGACATGGTGATGGCCTTGATCATTTCCGTGCCGCGCAGGCTGGCAGAGGGCGAAAAGCTTGTCCGTGCCGGAGACTGGCAAGGCTGGGGCCCGACCGGCATGCTCGGCCACCGCGTCAACGGCAAACGGCTTGGCATCATCGGCATGGGGCGGATTGGCCAGGCCGTGGCCCGGCGCGCCAGCGGGTTTGGCATCAAGGTCGATTACCACAATCGCCGACGCCTCCCTGAAGCCGTTGAGCAGACGCTCCAGGCGACATGGCGGGACAATCTCGACGATATGCTCGCCGATATCGACATTCTTTCGATCAACTGTCCGTACACCGCTGAAACCCATCATTTGTTGAACGCAAAGCGGCTCGGGCTTCTGGGCAGCGATGTCTATGTCATCAATGCCGCACGTGGCGAGATAATCGATGAAGAGGCACTCACCGATGCGCTCGAAAAAGATGCGATCGCGGGTGCCGGCCTCGATGTCTATGAAAATGAACCACATATTGGCGAACGATTGCTCGCACTCGATAATGTCGTACTGCTGCCACATCTCGGCTCAGCGACGTTTGAAGGCCGCGAAGCCATGGGCGATAAGGTGATCGCCAATATTCGAATTTGGGCCGATGGTCATCGCCCGCCAGACCAGGTGCTGGAAGGCTGGGCATAGTCGATCGGGACTAACCCGGCGCAAGACTTCTTAAGGGGAATGAGAATGCGGAAGTTCATCCATGCGGTGCTGGCATTGATCGGGACAGCGAGTATTACCGCTCCCGCTGCCGCTCAACCCGGATTCCCGGCTCCGATCGTGGTCAACTCCGGCGATACAGCATGGATCCTGACAGCTAGCGCACTTGTGCTGCTGATGACTTTGCCCGGCCTGGCGCTGTTTTATGGCGGACTGGTGCGGACCAAGAACTTCCTATCGGTCGTCATGCAATGTTTCGGAATCTGCTGCATTGTATCGCTGATCTGGGTCACGATTGGCTACAGTCTGGTGTTTTCGGGTCCTGGCGGCGGCTTTATTGGCCGGTTCGAGGTCGCGATGCTGTCTGGGCTTGGCGAGGTATTCCCCGGCACCACAATTCCGGAATCCAGCTTTGCCCTGTTCCAGATGACTTTCGCGATCATCACACCGGCGCTGATGGTTGGTGCCTGGGTCGAACGGGCACGTTTCGGCTGGGTTATGGTCTTCTCGGCGCTGTGGTTGTTGTTCGTCTATATCCCGGTCGCTCATTGGATCTGGGGCGGCGGCTGGCTGGCCGAACTCGGCGCCCTTGATTTTGCCGGTGGCATCGTCGTCCATACGACTGCGGGTGTATCCGCTCTGATCATCGCCTTGTTGCTCGGTCGCCGCGAAGGATTTCCGAAAAAACTAATCCCGCCGCACGGCGCTGCCCTCACCATGGCGGGTGCCGCCCTGCTCTGGGTCGGCTGGTTTGGTTTCAATGGCGGTTCGGGCCTGGTGGCCAATTTCGCCGCCGGATCGGCGATCATAAATACCCATATAGCGGCGAGTACAGCCGCGCTTACCTGGGCCTTGATCGAGAAACTCCGGTTCGGAAAATCAACCGGTATCGGCATTGCGACCGGCGTAATTGCAGGCCTGGCGACGATTACGCCAGCGGCCAACCTGGTCGGCACCGGTGGGGCGATATTGCTTGGTTTCCTGGGCGGCCTGATCTGTTTCGGCGCGGTCGGGCTGATCAAACGGCGCTTTGCGATCGACGATTCGCTCGATGTGTTCGCGGTCCATGGTGTTGGCGGCATGCTTGGCGCGGCACTATTGGCGATCCTGATGGCGAGCAGCCTGGGTGGTGCCGGTCATCCTGATGGGGTCACCATGACCAGCCAGCTGGTCAGCCAGCTCACCGCTATCGGCGCAGTCGCATTATGGTCAGCGGTTGCCACGGCGGGGATTGCCTGGATCGTCGGTATCGTCTTCCCGATGCGCGCGACCAAGGAACAAGAGCAGGAAGGCCTCGACCTGTCTCAGCATGGCGAGAAGGCCTGGGATTGGGAATAGGCCTCAAGCGCTGAAAAACGCCCGCCAGGCAGCAAAGGCCAGGGCAGGCAGACCGACAAGATCAACCAGCGCGATGGTCCGCAGCGATGCGGGCTGCCCGTTCGTGAGATAGATGGCGAGAAAGCTGAGCATTGATACGCCAACGGCAATAACCGCCAGCTGGCGCACGGCTGGATCGACCGCTGCCCAGACACAAAGCAGGAGTATCACGGCAAACAGCGCCGCACGATGATGGAGCAGCGGAAACACTGGCGATCCGGCGTCCACGCCATAGAGCCGCGAAATCGTCGATGGTGCGATGGCAGCCAGGGCCGGCATCAGATGCACCAGTGCGAGAATGATCCAGGCGATGCGTTCAGCCATCGGGGCCTCCTTGCCAAGCCTGATGACCCACCAGCAGTCGCATTTCAATTACGTCTAAGGTAAGCGTTTCGCCTTAATCGCCAGTCTGGATGCGCTCGACCAGCTGTTTCACCGTCGGAACAAAGCCGTTCGAGTAAAAGGGATCTGTCTTGAAATTGAAGGCATTATGCCCGGCAAACATCAGGTTATGGTCCATTGGGCCGCCATGAACGATGTCCTGCAGCGTCTTCTGGATGCAGAATGACCGCGGATCGGCGAGCCGGCCCGTGGTGTAGTTGTCCTTGTCCTTCCAGGACGAGAATTGGCACTGGCTGAGGCAGCCCATGCAATCGGCCTGATCCTTGCGGATCAATGCGGCTTCTTCGGCTGTCACGAAAACCAGCGTATTATCGGGGGTTTTGAGCGCCATTGCGAAGCCCAAAGCATCCCATTCCCGGGCCCGCAACAAATCGCCGCGGGTCACCCAGAAATTCTTGCCCTTCACACCAACATCAAGCTGATATTGGTGATCGCCAGCGGCTTCGAGCGAAAAGGCGATCTGGCGTTCAGACCGCGACTCAAGATTGCGCAGGAAATCGTTGCGAACAGCCGAAGAATAGAATCCAGTCGGCGAAAATTTGTGGAGCAGGATATCGCCTTCATCGAGATGCGTAAGCCGGTCTTTCCAGGTCTGGGGAATAGGGCTTTCCTGCGTCAGCAACGGGCGTGTTCCATATTGGAATGCGATCTGGCCAAGCTCCGGATTATCGATCCAGTGATCCCAATCGCGCAAATACCAGACGCCGCCCGCCATGATGATCGGCAGATCGTCTGAAATACCTTCGGCCCGCATCGTATCGCGCAGGGCCTTTACCCGCGGATAGGGATCTTCGGGTTGCAGCGGATCCTCAGCATTGGAGAGGCCATTATGGCCGCCAGCTTTCCACGGATCTTCATAGACTACCGCGCCCAGCCATTCAGCGGCTTTCGAATATGCGCGTTTCCACAAGGCCCTAAATGCCCGGGCAGAGCTGATAATCGGCAGATAATGGACTTCATAAGAGGCCGCGATTTCAGACAGCTTATAGGGCATGCCCGCGCCGCAGGTTACACCAGCCACAAGGCCACGTGTCTTTTCGAGCACGCCATGCAGCACATCCTGTGCACCGCCCATTTCCCACAGCACATTAATGTTGATCGCACCGCGGCCGCTGGCCACTTCAAAGGCGCGCTGGACCTGCGCAACCGCGCCGTCGATCGCATATTGGATCAGTTCCTGGTGCCGGTCTGCGCGGCGTTTGCCGTGATATATCTGAGGGATGATGCGGCCTTCCGCATCGTAACTATCTGCGTTTACAGCCGAAACCGTGCCGATACCGCCGGCAGCCGCCCAAGCGCCTGAACTCATATAGTTCGTCGCTGCGACTCCTTTGCCGCCTTCTATCAGCGGCAATACTTCGCGGCCGCCATAGTTGATGGCATTCAAACCTTTGAACATATTCACTCCGACCCGGTTCAGGGCGCCATATAGGCATATTTCTTTGCGGATGCGACCTATTTACTCACCGACCAAGGGTTCTGCCCTCTGCATCGCTGCTGTGTAGATATCCGAATAGGCCGCGATCATATGGGCTTCATCAAACGCGTCTTCTGCTTTGACACGGTTTTCTGCGCCAATCGTCCTGGCCAATGGTGCATCTTCGATCAGTTTCCCAAGCGGATCCGCCAAATTGGCACTTTTTCCCACGATCAGCGCGCGATTGGGCACCGAAACCATAGTGAAAACATCGCCGACATTCGGCGAAACCACCGGCAGCCCTGCCGCCATGGCTTCAACAACTGATATCGGGAACTGCTCACTCCGCGACGAGAGCGCAAAAATGTCAAAATGGCCGATATAGCGCCACGGGCGATCGAGAAAGCCGGGCAGCACGACGCGGTCGGCAATCCCACATTTTTCGGCCTCGGAAGCGATCTTGATTCGATCCGGCCCCTCACCAGCGAGGACCAGCCGGACATTGCTCGGCAACTCCGCAACCGCACGAACAAGCCGGGTCAAATCCTTCACTTCGCGTAAGCCCGCAACGGTGCCGACAACGATATCGCCAGGATTGCGTGTAAAGCCGGGAATCGAATTCGGCTCTGGCGGATGGCCATAGCGTGAAACGGTGATGCCGTTGGCAATCTGGTGCAGGCGATCACGCGGCTGTTTCCAGATTGCGATCGCGATGTCTCTCAATCGATCGGATGGCACGACCAGCGCGTTGAGCGTCGGAAAGGCCAGGCGGCGAAACACGGATCGTCTGCGTTTCAATCGATCGGCTTCGTCCGCATTGAAACCGTCTTCATGATGAATGATGGGCGGCAGGCGGCCCGGCGCCATACGATGCGCCATCACAGCGTCCATCGATCCCCAATTATAGGTGAGCACCAGATCATATTGACGCATATACCGCGCCCATGCCCGATAGCGGCGCAGTCCCGGCTTGCCCTGAAGCGAGGGTGCATGATCGGGATAGTCTACACTAATCGCCGGATCGATCGCGTCTCGCGCACCCATTTCGTCAGGCATTGCGCTGATGATCGAATGCCGTGCTCGATCTCCAAACGCGTTCATCAGATGCACGGCGCGTGCTTCCTTGCCGCCGAGCGAAAAGGTCGAGTGCAGGTGGAGGATGTGAGCCGGTTCTGTCATGCGCGGACGCGCTCAAGCAGTCGATCGATGCCCGCTTCGGCTTCCGGTTCGTTGAGCAGCGGCGCATGACCGACATCAGGCACAGTCACCAGCTCGAGACTGGGGTTCCGCCGCTGCATTTCTGCGGCTGTCTCTGCCGACAGGATTTCCGAATGACCGCCGCGTATCAGCAGGGTCGGCACATCTTTTAGACCGTCATAGGCAGTCCACATATCGAATCCGGCCTCGCCACCCGGTACGCGAAACGGCTCGGCAATTCGCATGTCATAATCATAGCCGATGCGACCAGAGGGTTGTGCTTTGCAAAGCCGCTTGGCCATCGCGAGCCAATCGTCGAGCTCCCAATTGGGATAAACATCACCAAAGCCTCCACGCAGCGCGCGCGCTGCATGGAGCCAGGTCGGAAAATTGCCACCCTTGCCCACATAGCCGCGGATCCGCTCCACGCCAGCGTCTTCGATCACCGGGCCGACATCGTTGAGCAACGCAGCCGCGAGCCGCTCTGGATGGGTTGCCGCCTGGAGCATCGTGATCAGCCCACCAAGCGAGGTACCAAAGGCAATGTAGCGCTTGATCTCCTGCGCCGTCAGAAAGGCTTCGACATCCTGAACATAGGTAAGCGGAACATATGTCATCGGATCGGTCGCATAGGCGCTCTCACCGCGGCCCCGCATCTCTAATGAATAGACATGCCAGTCAGCGGCCAGGCGATCGACCACCGGCTCCCAATCCCGCGCATTGCGGGTTAGGCCATGCATACAGACGATCGGCGGCCGTGCACCGGCGCTGCCATATTCGCGATAGTGAAGCCGCAGGCCGTCATTCGACCACCACACGCCATCGCTATATTCGGCCATGCTTGCCTACTCCCGTTGGTTACCCCCATATCGGGCCATGTCGATTTTCCCGCAAGCTTCAACTTTCCGTCCCGAAACCGCAATCCATGAATTGGGTGCGGAATTTTACGATCCCGTGAGTGCGGCGGACTTCCCCACACATATTTTGCGTTTCCGTAATGATCGTTGGGCTGAAACAGTCGGGCTGGCCGGTCTGAACGACGATCAGTGGATCGCCCATTTCGGACGCTTCGAGCCACTAGAGGGCTCACTCCCCTCCCCGCTGGCGCTGCGCTATCACGGCCACCAGTTTCGTAACTACAATCCCGATATCGGCGATGGCCGTGGATTCCTCTTTGCCCAGATGCGCGATCACGAAAACCGGTTGATGGATCTGGGTACCAAGGGGTCCGGCCAAACACCCTATAGCCGGTTCGGTGATGGGCGCCTGACGCTTAAGGGCGGTGTCCGTGAAATCCTCGCCACCGAAATGCTTGAAGCACTGGGCGTCGAAACATCGAAGACCCTCTCGCTTGTCGAAACTGGCGAACCGCTCGAACGCAATGACGAACCCTCGCCCACCCGATCGTCGGTGATGGTGCGGCTCAGCCATGGCCATATACGCATTGGTACATTCCAACGCCTCGCCACGCTCCGTCAGCCCGAGAATATGCGCAGCCTGATCGCCTATTGCCTCAAACAGTATTTCGGCGAGGAAGCCGGCGAGGATGGCGCGGAACGGCTGCTGAGCCATGTTGTTGCAGGCGGCGCACGTCTGGCCGCGTCCTATATGGCCGCCGGATTTGTCCATGGCGTTCTCAACAGCGACAATATCGCGATTACCACCGAGAGTTTCGACTATGGTCCCTGGCGCTTCACGCCCAAATGGGAGCCCGGCTTTACCGCCGCCTATTTCGACGAAACTGGCCTTTATGCCTTTGCCCGCCAGGCCGAGGCGATCCATTGGGATATTGCCCAGCTCGCCGTGTCGTTGCGGTTGATCGAAGAGAATGCCGATCCACTGATCAAAATCATCGAAAGCTTCGGCCCGCTCTATCAGCAAGCCTATATTGGCCATATGCTCGGTCGACTTGGCGTCCAATCCCGCGATCGCAACACTGATATTGCATTGCTGACTGTGGTCGAGAAGGCGCTGCGGGAATCCGATATTACAATCGATCGCTTCTTCTTCGATTGGCGCGGTGGCCAGCGGCGCGGCTCCTCACCGGCCGATCCCGTTTATGAGCAGGACGTTTTCACGCCTGTGAGGGACGCCATGGCCGCCTTTGCGGAGAAACCTCCGGAGCACGCCTATTGGTCCGATGCAGAGCCTTGTTCCATGCATATCGACGAAGTCGAAGCTCTCTGGTCGCATATCGATGAGCGCGACGACTGGGGCCCGCTATACCAAAAGGTCGACGCCATCCGCCGCATGGGTGAAGCGCATCGAGGTCACTGACGCAATTCCAGCTGTCGGCATAGCCAATAGCCAAGCCGCCGATAACCGCCAATTAACTGTGCTTTGAGCGCCTAATGCTTGACCTTCGACATTGGGCGTGTTGGAGCATCATTCACACAGTTACGAATGACCAACACCATCATCTCCACCAATCCCGCTACCGGCGAGACGATATGGGAACAGCCTGTTGGCGACGCGGATGCTGATGTCACGGCGGCACGCGGCGCCTGGGCGGAGTGGGCATCGCAATCCAGCACTTTCCGGATCGAAACGCTGCGGCGGTTCGCAAATATCGTACGCGGCAAGAAGGATGAGTTTGCGGCCCTGATTTCAAGCGAAACGGGCAAGCCACTCTGGGAGACGGCCACTGAGGTAACGGCGGTGATAAACAAGGTCGATATTTCGGCCGATTCCTATTTTGAACGCACGCCTTCCCGCAACAAGGAAGGCGATCTGAGCGAACAAAACTCGCTGCGTCACAAACCGCATGGCGTGCTGGCGGTACTCGGGCCGTTCAACTTTCCGGCTCACCTACCCAATGGCCATATTGTTCCTGCGTTGATTGCCGGCAATGCGGTTGTGTTCAAACCGTCTGAGAAAACTCCCGCGACGGGCGAGTTTCTCGTCCAGTGTTATCATGAGGCCGGCGTACCTGAAGATGTTGTGCGCCTGTTGGTTGGCGGACCGGACCAAGGCAAAGAACTGGCAAGCCATGACGGCATTGACGGGCTGCTGTTCACGGGATCGGTACGCGGCGGAATGGCGCTACACCAGCAATTCGCTTCACGGCCCGACAAAATTCTGGCGCTTGAACTCGGCGGCAACAATCCGCTGATCGTTTGGGACTCGCCTGATCTCGACGCCGCTGCAGCGATAATCGTCCAATCCGCATACATGACAGCAGGCCAGCGCTGCACAGCGGCACGGCGCCTGATCATCGAGGACGGCAAGCATGAAGAGCTGCTCGAGAAACTGCGCAAGCTGATTGACCGGATCATTGTCGGTGCGCCGGATGAAAAACCCGAACCCTTTATGGGCTGCGTGATCGACAATCGATCGGCTGAAGCGGTGACCGATGGGTTTCTCGACTTGATGATGAAGGGCGGCAATCCGATCGCGCATCTGAAACGGATCGATGATGACAAGCCATTTCTTACCCCCGGCTTGATTGATGTCACGGGAATCGAGAAACGTGCCGATGAAGAGATTTTCGGACCGCTGCTCCAGGTGATCCGGGTGCCCGATTTTGCCAGCGCCATTCAGGAAGCGAACAATACTCGCTTTGGCCTGTCTGCATCGCTGCTCAGCGGGTCGCCGGATTTGTACAATCGGTTCTGGGCCAATATCCGCGCCGGCATCGTCAACTGGAACAAACCAACCAATGGCGCATCTTCGGCGGCGCCCTTTGGCGGGATCGGATTATCAGGCAATCATCGTCCAAGCGCCTATTACGCAGCTGATTATTGTGCCTACCCGGTGGCTTCGGCAGAAGCGCCTTCGGCACGGGCAGCAATCAAGACCGGCCTCAAAGACCCGGAATTCTAGCTTTTCGTTCAGGGCGAAAGCTCAGCTAAACCCGCAACAAGCAACCATGCTTTGTTTGCCGGCCGCGCATTGATCATGTTGCAGCCATGGAAAGAGCGAACACAGATCAGGATATAGGCGGCAAAGTGCTGCTGGTTGGCGCGGGTCCCGGCGATCCGGACCTGCTAACGCTGCGCGCCTTCAACGCGATCAACACCGCCGATATCGTCGTGCACGATGGGCTGGTCGATCAACGCATCCTCAAACTCATTCCGAAGGCCACGCCGCGTATCTCGGTTGCCAAGAAGCGCAGTCGGCACACGGTGCCGCAACCTGGCATCAACGCGCTGCTGGTTGAAAAAGCATCCCAGGGGCTGACAGTATTGCGCCTCAAAGGCGGGGACCCTTTCATTTTTGGGCGTGGCGGCGAAGAAGCCGAAACGCTCCGCAAAGCCGGGATCTCGGTAGAGATCGTTCCCGGCATTTCTGCCGCACTTGGCGCTGCCGCGGAGGCCGTGCTCCCTCTCACCCATCGCGAGGCGTCAAGTGCGGTTACTTTTGTTGCCGGGCAGTGCAAAGGCCTTTCGGACCAGAATTGGTCGGGCCTTGCCGGAACCGGGCGCACACTGGTCATCTATATGGGCGTCGCAACCGCGGCCGATATCGCCGAAAAGCTGATTGCGGATGGCGTATCGCCGAGCATGTCCGTGGCGATCGTCGAACGCGCGACCCTGCCGGGAGCCCGCGCAATGCGTAGCCTGCTCGCTGATCTTGGTGGACTGGTTGAACGCGAAGCAATCGAAAGCCCGGCTGTGATCATTGTCGGTGATGTTGTTGACCGCTCATTGGCTGAAGACAAGTTACTGACCCTCGCTGAAAAAGCGGAGAATGCGGCATGAAGATCCTGACAGGCAATGACCTGCGCAGCGGCGATGTGGTGTGGTGGACCGGCTATGACTGGTCTCGCCATGTCTCAGAGGCCGCTGATGTCGGTGGCAATGCGCCCGATATCATGGCCCGCGAAGTGGCCAAGCGCGTCGTCAATGATTGCTATCTCGTCGACGCCGAACGCACGGATGATGGAATCGTGCCGGTTCATATCAAAGAGAAGGTCCGCGCAACTGGGCCGACTGTTCGCCCCGATCTCAATATTGCGCCGCCGGACCCCGGTGTCGGAACCTGGGAAATCTAACATGTATCGTTATGACAATTTCGACCAGGAAATGGTCAACACTCGGGTTGCGGAATTTCGTGACCAGGTCGAGCGGCGCCTCGCCGGCAAGCTAACCGAAGAGCAGTTTCGTCCGCTGCGCCTGATGAACGGCGTTTATCAGCAACTGCACGCCTATATGCTGCGTGTTGCCATCCCCTATGGCACGCTATCCGGCGCGCAGATGCGCATGCTTGCCGAGATCGCCCGGAAATATGATCGGGATTATGCCCATTTCACGACGCGGCAGAATATCCAGTATAACTGGATCAAGCTCGAACAGATGCCAGACTTGCTGGCGGACCTTGCCTCGGTTGAGATGCATGCGATCCAGACGAGTGGTAACTGCATTCGCAACATCAGCTCCGACCAGTTCGCCGGCGCTGCCGCAGACGAAGTCGCGGATCCGCGACCCTATGCCGAACTGCTGCGCCAATGGTCGAGCTTCCACCCGGAATTCTCCTTCCTCCCGCGCAAGTTCAAATTTGCCGTGATCGGATCCGATGAAGACCGCGCGGCGATGCGGCTCCATGATATCGGTATCCAGATCGTCAAGAATGACGCGGGCGAAATCGGAGCGCGCTACTATGCCGGTGGCGGCATGGGCCGCACGCCAATGATCGGGCCGCTAGTCCGTGATTTCGTTCCGATCGCTGAGCTGGTCAGCTATGCCGAGGCCATTATGCGGGTCTACAATCGGTATGGCCGGCGCGACAATAAGTATAAAGCCCGCATCAAGATCCTCGTCCATGAAATGGGCGCGGAACAGTTCATCGAAGAAGTCGAGGCTGAATTCGCGCATCTCCAGGGCCAGAATATCGATGCCCCGGCCGCTGAGCTAGAACGGATCATCAGTCATTTCGAAAGCCCGGCTTATGAAAAAGGCCTGAGCGATGAGATTGATCGGTCCGATCCGGATTTTGCCGTCTGGGTTGACCAGAATGTCCATGCCCATAAGCAAGCCGGCTATGCGATCGCGACGATCAGCCTGAAACCGGTCGGCGGCATTCCGGGCGATGCGAGCTCGGCGCAGATGGACCTGATGGCCGAGCTGATGGAGCAATATAGCTTCGACGAAGCCCGGGTGACCCATTCGCAGAACATCGTGCTGCCGCATGTCCGCAAACAGGATCTCTACGCCCTGTGGCAGAAGCTGGATGCAGCAGAGCTCGCTTCGCCCAATCTTGACCTGATCAGCGACATCATCGCCTGCCCCGGCCTTGATTATTGCAGCCTGGCCAATGCTAGATCGATCCCGGTCGCGCAGAAGATCGCCAAGCGGTTCGCCGATATCGATCGCCAGAAAGAGCTGGGCGAGCTGAAGCTCAAAATCTCGGGCTGCATCAACGCCTGTGGCCACCACCATGCCGGTCATATCGGTATCCTCGGTGTCGACCGAAAAGGTGTTGAGAATTATCAACTGCTGCTCGGCGGTTCGGGCGCAGAGGATGTCAGCCTCGCCAAGATTACCGGGCCGGGCTTCGATGAAGATGGCATTGTCAACGCGGTTGAAAAAGTGACCGATGTCTATGTCGGTGCCCGCGAAGATGGCGAACGCTTTGTCGATACCTATCGCCGGATCGGCATGGAGCCGTTCAAGGAGGCGCTATATGGCTGATATCCTCAGCTTTCGCGATGATGAGCCGCTCGAAGAACCGGCCGTTACGCTTGATTCATTTCTTGATCAATCCAACGCCACTTCGGTGCGCCTGGAAGATGGTGAGGACGCCCGGCAACTCATCCCCTTTCTCGATCGGCTCGCGCTGATCGAGATCGGATTTTCGCGCTTTGGCGATGGTCGTGGCTATTCGGCCGCGCGCGTGTTGCGCGAACATGGATTTACTGGCGAGCTGCGCGCCCAGGGCGATGTCCTGGTCGACCAACTCTCCTTCATGCTGCGCTGTGGATTTGACAGCTTCGCTCCGGAAACACCGCTCGATGCGGCGGACAGGGAAATCGCGCTTTCGCGTTGGAAGAATGTGTATCAGGAGGCCGCCGATGACAGACAGCCAATCTGGAGCAAGCGACATGGCTAGTGCTGCCCGTGCCCTTGACATTATCGACGCGCGCCCGCGTTTTACGCAGGCAGATGCCGATGCGCTGAACAAACGCTTCGAAGGCGTCGATGCGCAAACCATGCTCCGCGCGCTGTTTGCAGAAGATGCGCTGGGTGAGATTGCCGTTGTCTCCTCTTTCGGAACGGAAAGCGCTGTCCTGCTGCATCTGGTGGCCAAGGCTGATGCGGCAATCCCGGTGATCTTTGTCGATACGCTGCGGATGTTCCCCGAAACACTCGCCTATCGCGACACGCTGATCAAAGCCTTTGGCATAAAAAACCCGTCAGTGGTCACACCGGATGCTGCAGTACTCGCCGAAAAGGATGAAAATGAACTGCGCTGGTCATTCGACCCCGATGGCTGCTGCGCGATCCGCAAGGTGGAGCCGCTCGCGCGCGCCAAATCCGGGCTCGATGCCTGGATTTCTGGTCGCAAGGCGTTTCAGTCGGTGACCCGCGAAAATATCGACCGCTTTGAAGTTGAAGATGGCCGGCTCAAGCTCAATCCGCTGGGTGATTGGATCAAGGACGATCTGGATGCCTATTTCGAAGAGCATGACCTGCCGCGCCACCCGCTGGAAGCTGAAGGATTTCTCTCAGTCGGCTGTGCGCCTTGCACCAGCAAAGTGCTGCCCGGCGAAGACCCGCGCGCCGGTCGCTGGCGCGGTTGGGACAAGACCGAATGCGGTATTCACTCACCGGTCGATGGCGGTGATGCCGATGACGAGGCTAATCAGCCCGTATTCTAGGTGGAAAGCTCGGCTTTAGGCGGGTTTCAGTATCTGTCCGAGGCGCGGGAAGTGGACATGCACTTCGCCGCAGCGCTCATCTTCGCGAGACAGAATGATCGAGCGATCGTCGAGACCGACCAATGTTCCGGTCACCGCAGCCGGATCAGGCGATTCCGTTTTCACCGAGACCATCTGCCCGGATTCAAAGCCGTTGCCATCAGCGACTGAATGACCACCGACGGGCGCATTATCCCGCGCAAGATCGATCGCCGCATCAGCTGTCCAAGCTTCGCGTTCACCCTCGCCAATAGCGCCGAGCCGATCATGCCAGTCTGCTACCGCATCCCCGAATGTGTTTGGCAAGATTCCGGCGAATTGGACGAAGCGGATATTCACCAGCAAGGCGAAGTCGGCATGGCCGGGCGCATCGCCAGCAATATATGGTCGTCCGTCAGCCAGCGCGTCTTTGAGAAGCTGTGCCGCGCCATGGAACTGAGCCTGCATGTGAGGCACGGCCGGCAGGAAAGTCTCGCGCTTCATCCCGAAGCGACGGCCGCGATCTTCCCAGAATTCTTCGGGTACAATATCGGGATTTGCGCCGAGTGCAGCGCCAGCTGAATTCATGAACCAGCTGTTCGCTGCCCAAAGTGCGATCATCTTTCCGGCTGAACCAAGCGGCGCAGGATAAAGGCTGGGCTCGGGCGTATGCGCTTCGAGTGCAGCGGTGATGATATCGGTGTCGCAATAGATGTCCGCACCGATCTGCATCACCGGGATCCGCTCATAGCCACCGGTCAGGACGCTCAAGTCGGGCTTCGGTGTGATCACCGGAGCTTCGACCGATTTCCAGGCAATGGCCTTATGCGCCAGGCATAGCCGGATGATCTGGCCGAACGGTGAATTGTCGTAATGATGCAGAACAATCTGGCTCATGGGTATCCTCTCAAACTTCTCAAATCGTCATTGCGAGCGCAGCGAAGCAATCCAGAACCGCATGCGGTATCGCTAACTGCTCTGGATTGCTTCGTCGCTTCGCTCCTCGCAATGACAAACCGCGCTAGCCCAGCGCCTTTTTCAGGAGTTCATTGACGACCTTCGGATTGGCCTTGCCGGCCATCGCTTTCATCGTCTGGCCGACAAAGAAACCGAACAGCTTGTCCTTGCCGCCGCGATATTCGTCGACCTTGTCGGAATTCGCTTCGAGTATTTCGGCGATCACTTTTTCAATCTCGCCGGTGTCGGACGTCTGCTTGTTCTTGTCGATTTCGACATTGATATCGATGTCGCTGGTCAAGTGCTGCTCAAAGATTTCCTTGCCCTTACTGCCTGAAATCAGGCCGCTTTCTGTAGCCACCACAATCGCAGTGTTCGCTTCGACGGAATTCTTCGGATCGTCCGCAGCAACATTATTGGCGTTCAGCAAGCCGGGCTGTTCGGAGGTCAGCCAGTTGGCGACGCGCTTTGCGACATCCTTGTCAGGCTTGCCGCTTGCCTTGGCAACCGATGCCAGCAGTTCCTCAAAGCTGAGATAGGTGTCGACATCGGCCGTCAGAACCGCAGCATTATACGCCGTCAGCCCGAGCTCATTTTCATAGCGATGCCGCTTTGCATCCGGCAGTTCGGGAAGGCTCGCACGTGCTTCTTCGACAAATTCTTCGGAGAGCTCGATCGGCAACAAATCGGGGTCCGGGAAATAGCGATAGTCATGCGCATCTTCCTTGGAGCGCATCGAACGCGTTTCGCCCTTGTCCGGATCGAACAGCCGGGTTTCCTGCACCACCGCGCCACCATCTTCGAGCAGATCAACCTGGCGTCGCGCTTCGGTCTCCACCACCTGCTGGATGAAGCGGATCGAGTTCACATTCTTGGTTTCGGTGCGAATACCGAGTTCATCCCCAGGCTTACGCACGGAAACATTCACATCGGCGCGCATCGAGCCTTGTTCCATATTGCCATCGCACGAGCCGACATAGCGGAGGATCGAGCGCAGTTTGCGGACATAAGCGCCGGCTTCGACAGGGGACCGCATATCGGGACGCGAGACAATTTCCATCAGCGCAACGCCCGATCGGTTAAGATCGACATAGCTCATCGTTGGATGCTGATCATGCATGAGTTTACCGGCATCCTGCTCGACATGGATCCGCTCGATACCGATCGTTTTGACGGTGCCCTCAGGATCTTTTTCGTCGAGCGACACCTCGATCTCACCCTCGCCCACAATCGGGTGGAAGAGCTGAGAAATCTGATAGCCCTGCGGCAGATCGGCGTAGAAATAATTCTTCCGGTCAAAGCGCGACCAGCGATGGATTTCGGCATTGAGCGCTATTCCGGTGCGCACCGCCTGGCGCAGGCATTCGCCATTTACCACCGGCAACATGCCGGGCATCGCCGCATCGACCAGCGAGACATTGGAATTGGGTTCATTGCCGAACTTGGTCGACGCGCCGGAAAACAGCTTGGCATTGGTTGTGATCTGCGCATGGACCTCAAGGCCGATCACGACCTCCCATTCGCCCGTTGCACCCTGGACTCTGTATTCGCTCACCACCACTTCTCCGCCCGCGCTGTGAAGCCGGCGCGTTCTTCCAGCGCCAGGCCTGCATTCATGACACCCTGTTCGTCGAGCGCCTTGCCGATCACCTGAAGGCCGAGCGGCAGGCCGTGATGATCGAGGCCGCCGGGGACTGCGATCGCCGGCAGGCCAGCGAGCGAGCTCGGGACGGTGAAAACATCGTTCAGATACATGGCCAAGGGATCATCGCTGAGATCGCCAAGGCCGAAGGCGGCAGATGGCGCCGTCGGCGTCAGCAAATAATCGCAGCTTTCCCATGCCGCATCGAAATCGCGCGCAATCAGCGTCCGAACCTTGGCTGCCTGCGTATAATAGGCGTCGTAAAAGCCGGCCGAGAGCACATAGGTGCCGATCATGATGCGGCGCTTTACTTCGTCGCCGAATCCGGCGGCGCGGGTGGCGGCATACATCTCCTGAAGGTTTGCCCCTTCCGGCAGTTCGCGCAGGCCGTAGCGCACGCCATCATAGCGGGCGAGATTGGCCGAAGCCTCTGCCGGCGCGATGATGTAATAGGCCGGCAGCGCATATTTGGTGTGCGGCAGCGAAACATCGACAATCTCGGCGCCCGCATCGCGCAGCCATTCGATACCCTGCTTCCACAGCGCATCAATATCTTCGGGCATGTCGTCGACCCGATATTCCTTGGGAATACCGATCGTCTTGCCCTTGAGGTCGCTGTTCAGTGCGCCTTCCCAGTTCGGCACCGGTTCGTTAAGCGAGGTCGAATCCTTCGCGTCATAACCGGCCATCGCTTCGAGCAGGATCGAGCAATCCTTGACGCTGCGCGCCATCGGTCCCGCCTGATCGAGCGACGAGGCAAAGGCGACCATGCCAAACCGCGAACAGCGGCCATAGGTCGGCTTCATGCCGCAAATGCCCGTAAACGCCGCCGGCTGACGGATCGAACCACCGGTATCCGTGCCAGTAGCGGCCGGCACGATATGCGCGGCAATCGCCGACGAGGTTCCCCCCGACGATCCACCCGGAGACAGCGGCGTATTGCCGCCATCATTGCGCCGCCAAGGCGAGACCACATTGCCAAAATGGCTGGTCTCGTTCGACGAGCCCATCGCGAACTGATCCATGTTGAGCTTGCCAAGCATACCCGCGCCCGCAGCCAGCAAGTTACCCGAAACGGTCGACTCATATGGTGGGACAAAACCTTCAAGGATATGGCTTGCTGCGGTCGACTGGACGCCGTTTGTGCAGAAGAGATCCTTGATCCCCAGCGGCACACCAGACAGCGCAGCGACATCGCCTGAAGCCAGTGCGCGATCAGCCTCTTCAGCGGCCTCCACGGCCTTTTCAGGCGTCGTAATGATGAAGCAGTTCAGCGCATCTGCATCGGCAATCGCCGCATTGAATGCATCGGCGACTTCGCGCGCAGAGAATTCCCCACCGCGAAATCCGTCGCGGATTTCCGCAACGCCCAGATCGGTAATCTCAGCCACTATTCTATCACCTTCGGAACGGCGAAAAAGCCATGTTCGGCAACCGGCGCATTGGCGAGGATTTCATCCCGCTTGTCGCCATCGGTTACGACATCATCACGCATCCGGGTGTGATTATCGATCACCACAGCCAGCGGTTCGACGCCGGACGTATCGACCTCACCCAATTGCTCGACCCAGCCGAGAATATTGTTGAGTTCGGGTTTGAGGCGCTCGGCCTCCTCTTCGCTCATCGCAATACGGGATAGAGCCGCAATGCGGAGCACGGTTTCTGTATCGACGGACATGGACGCGCGGCTAGCATCGCCCTCGCCTTGCTGCAAGCGCGTTCAACGCATGTTGGCGGCTGTGACATTGGCCTTTCGCACCGCTTGGCCTATGGCGCGCGCCTGAACACCGGAAAGTAAATCAATGGCTGCCCGCATCTTCCTCTATCTGATCGCGATCATCATCGTGCTGGTCCTGCTCGCCGGGATCGCCTGGTCGCTGTTCCAGGACGAACTCCTTGAGATGGCGCTGGTGCCCAGTGAAGAGATCGAGATCCTCGAAGAGATTGAGGAAAATGCCTATGCGGACCGCGCATTGTGGCTGATTCGCCCGGATATCGAGAACCCGCCAAGCGACTGGATGCCGGACGATTATGGCGAGGCCTCCGACGCCGACGAAGCTGCCGAACTCACAGTTGCCGAAAGTTCCGGCGATATCGGCCCCGATCCGGTGATAGATGGTGATGAGGCTGAGCGCCTTCCCGTCTTCTACGTCCTGCCGACCACCTATCTCGATCGTGATCGCTGGAATGCACCGATCCGCAGTCCGGCAGCACTCGAGCGCCAGCGCTTGTTCGCGGCGAGCCAGGCCAGTGTGTTCAACGCTGTCGGTGAGATCTGGGCGCCGCTCTATCGCCAGGCGGTGATTGGCGCTTTCCTCACAGACCATCGCAATGCCGAAGTCGCGCTGCGCTTTGCCTATCAGGATGTCGATTCTGCCTTCTCGCATTTCCTTTCCGAAATCGGCGAAGATCAGCCTTTCATCTTGGCCGGACACAGCCAGGGCAGCCTGCATCTCACGACGCTGCTCGCCGAGCGTATCGCGGGCACACCGCTCGTCGAGCGCATTGCCGCCGCATACATCATCGGCTGGCCGATTTCGGTGGACGCTGACCTTCCCGCCCTGCCCCTCCAGGCGTGTGCCGATGCGGACGCCACCAACTGCATCATCGCCTTTCAGAGCTTCGCAGAGCCCGCTGACGCCCATCAGATATCGCGCATCTATGATGTCAGCACGGGGCTTACCGGCGCAAGCCGAGCGGACACTGCGATGCTATGCGTGAACCCGCTCAGCGGAGCCGTGAACGGTGAAGCGGAAGCAGCCGACAATTTGGGCGCATTGATACCGAATGAGGATATGAACGGGGCGAACCTGACACCCGGCGTGATCCCGGCCCGCTGTGATGCGCAAGGCCTGCTGCTCGTCGGGCAGCCGCCGGAGGAATTCGGTCGCTACATTCTGCCTGGCAACAATTATCACGTCTTCGACTATATGCTGTTCTGGAGCAACCTGCGCGCCGATGTTGAACGGCGCGTGGCCAATTTTGTGGCAGCGAGCGAATGATCACCCAGGAGGTCCCGGATTTCCGAGAGGCACTGCCTGATGGCGGACGGCTGGCCGGGCTCGATGTCGGCAGCAAAACAATCGGCGTTGCGCTATGCGATGCGCAATGGACCTTTGCGAGCGCCGCTGAAACCATCAAGCGGCGCAAATTCACGCAGGACCTGGAGCAGTTGCAAGCAATCCTCTCAGCGCAACAGATTGTTGGCCTGGTCATCGGGCTGCCGCTCAATCTCGACGGCACCGATAGCCCGCAGACACAGTCCACCCGAGCCTTTGCACGTAATCTTGATCAGGCGCTCGATCTGCCGATCCTGTTATGGGATGAGCGCTGGTCGACCCAAGCCGTCGAGCGCGCGATGATCGATGCGGATATGACGCGCAAGAAGCGCGCTGAACGCGTCGATGCCGCCGCCGCAGGCTTTATCCTGCAGGGCGCAATCGACGCGCTCGTGGCGCAATAGCGCAGCGTTGCAGCGAAACGGCATACTCTCCGCAGCTGCGATCCATTCAGTCCGATGGGTAACGCCAAACGGGGCGTTTACGCTTCTTCGTCAGCTCCCGGAACTTCCGGAACAATGCGGGTGACCGTCGCGGTATCGCCGTTTTCGCTGGTTGATACCCAGCTGCCGTCTTCTGCGGCCTCGCCATTGGTCCAGCATACGGTCGGCGTTTCGCCACTGTCATTGGTGTAGCAAATCTCGCCGCTTTCACCCATTTCGACGGTTCCGGTTAGCGTGTCTTCACCAACAATAACCTCATAGGTTCCGGTATCCCTGACAGTCAGCACAGCTGTCGACCCGTCGTCATAGGCGATGTCATAGCTGCCGGCCCAGGCGGACCAATCGGTGGCGGCTTCTTCCGCTTCGGCTTCTTCGACCGGCTCTGGGGCCGGTGCGCTTTCCGAGCAGGCGCCGAGCGCGATAACGCCGGCAATCGCAATTAATCGCTTCATGTTCTCCTCCCGTTGATCCTCAACAGATTGAAATTACACCCTCCAAGGGGGTCAAAGCAAATCGTGGACGATGGAATCTGACCGTGTCTCCCGCAACACACCGGAATCCCTACCGATGTTGCCCCATGGCGATCCGGGCTCTAAGAGGCCCCTTTAATGCAAAACGCGATTCCCACCGCTGCGGCCACTCCCGAAGGCGCGCACCCGTTCCCGCACAGGCATCTTACCGGTATTTATGGCCTACAGCCTTGGGAAATAACCTTTCTTCTCGACGAAGCCGAACAGTGGGTCGATCTCAATCGACAATCTGCCAAGCATGATGATCGGCTTGCCGGGCTGACTCAGATGAATGCCTTCTTCGAAGCCTCGACTCGCACATTGTTGTCTTTTGAGGTCGCCGGCAAACGCCTGGGCGCCGATGTTGTGAACATGAATGCCTCCCAATCGAGCGTGAAAAAGGGTGAGACGCTGATCGATACGGCGGTCACGCTCAATGCGATGCGCGCCGATGTCATCGTAATCCGTCACCAGGCATCCGGTGCGGTGCAACTCATCGCGGACAAGGTGGATTGTCCGGTTCTTAATGCCGGAGACGGCTGGCATGAGCATCCGACGCAAGGATTGCTGGACGCGCTGACGATCCGTCGACGCCGGGGATCGTTCGAGAAGCTGCGGATCGCGATCTGCGGGGATATTCTCCACAGCCGGGTCGCCCGTTCCAATATTCTTGCGCTGACAGCACTTGGCGCCGAGGTAAACGTCATCGCACCGCCAACGCTGATGCCGTCTGCGATCGAGCGGCTTGGCGTCACACCCTTTACCGATTTTGATGCCGGTCTGGCGGGGGCAGATGTGGTGATGATGCTGCGCCTCCAGAATGAACGCATGCGCGGCGGCCTCATCCCCTCCCCGCGCGAATATTTCGCGCTTTACGGTCTGACGCACGAGCGGCTTGAACGGGCAGCACCCAATGCGCTTGTGATGCATCCCGGCCCGATGAACCGCGGCATCGAAATCGCCAGTGACATTGCCGATGATCTCGAACGCTCCGCGATTACCGAACAAGTGGAAATGGGCGTTGCCGTCCGCATGGCTTGCCTGGATGTGCTGACCCGCAAACAGCGCGGCGTTGAGGGTTGGGCATGACCGCACTCTCCATCATTGGCGGCACTGTCATTGATCCGATCAGTGGCACGGCAGAACCAGGCGACATCGTCTGCGCCGACGAGAAAATATGCACCACCGCTAGTGATGATGCGCAGCAGATTGATGCAAGCGACCTGCATGTTGCGCCCGGCATTATCGATATGGGCGCCTTTGCTATCGACATCCCGGCATGCATTGCTGGCGGGATCACCCGCATCGCACTGATGCCAGATCAGTCCCCGGCGATCGATGAGCCGGCGATGGTCCAGCATGCCGCAGCTGCCGGTAAGCCTTCGCTCTGGATTCATCCGATCGGCGCCGCGACGTTCGGACTGAAAGGCGATGAAATCGCTGAATTCGGTTTGATGAAACGCGCCGGTGCCGTCGCTGTATCCACGGGACGCAACCAGATTTCGAACAGCAGCACGATGCATCGCGTGCTGAGTTATGCCGCCGCGCTCGATCTGGTGGTTATCGCGCACGCCGAAGATGCCGGTCTGTCCGGAGAGGCGGTCGCCACGCATGGTGAAACGGCAACCCGGCTCGGCTTGCCCAGTGCATCGGCAATATCGGAAAGCATCGCCATCAGCCGCGATCTTCTGCTGGCTGAAGAAGCCGGCGCGCACATTCATTTCCGGACCGTCACAACGGCCCGCGGCTTCGAACTCGTCCGCGCCGCCAAGGCCCGTGGCGTTCGGGTCAGCTGCGGCATTACGCCTGGGCATCTGCTTCTCTGCGACGTCGATATCGGCGCCTACCGGACGTTTGCGAAATTGTCTCCGCCCCTGCGCAGCGCCGAAGATCGCGACGCTTGCCTCGTCGCATTGGCCGATGGCACGATCGATGTGATCTGTTCCGGCCATGATCCGCAGGGGCCCGAAGCGAAACGCCTGCCCTATGCCAATGCCGAACCTGGCATGTCGGGCGCGGAAACCTTGCTAGCCCTGTCCCTCAATCTCGTTCGGGACGGTCATATCGATATGGCGCGCCTGTTCGCGTTGCTGTCTGCCAACCCGGCAGAGTTGCTCGGCTTGGGCGGAGGAAATCTTGTCGCCGGTTCGCCCGCCGACATCCTTGTCTTCGATGCCGATACGCCGTGGCGGATCGATTCAGATTCAATGGCTGCCAGCGCTGGTAACACGCCGTTCGATGCGCTGCCGGTTCAAGGCAAGGTCGTCCATACGATTAAGGGCGGCCGACCCCTGGATCGACCGCCCTCATAATCGGTAGTCTGGTAGGCTAGCGAAGCGCTGCGGCACCGGTACCCGTGCGGGCGGCCATCTGCAGCGGTGCATCACCGGCGCGAGTGCGAACAAAACATTCCTGACCCTGCGAACGCAGTGTCCGGCACATGCGATTGGCTTCACCGCGCGTTTCAAAGCCGCCAAAAGACAGACGGTAAAGCGTGCGCCCATGTTCAATGGTTGCGCCAGCCGGAGCATAGTTCGCCAAGGCACTGTGCCGGCGAAGGGCACGGCTCCAGGCAACCTGGACATTGGCCTGGGTCGCGAATGCGCCGAGCTGAACGACATAGCGACCATCGGCTTGCGAAACCGGCGCTTGCGGCTGTGCAACCGGCGCAACTGCTTCAGCCGGGCGTTCAGAAGAACGCGCAGCACGCAGCACGGCGAGCCAACTTTCTTCACCCGGTGCTTCAGCAGCCACAACCGGAGCTGTCAGGGCCACGATCGGTTCTTCGATCGGTGCTGCAGCCGCCGCAATGGCTTCGTCCGCTTCAACCGGCGCAAACGAATCTTCTTCTTCAACGATGAAGGCATCAGCGGCCGGTGGCGTGAATTCTTCGGTTTCAGCAGCCGCAACGCGCATCGGCGCTTCATCAGCTTCGATAACCTCAGGCACTTCCACTTCCGTGAAGGTTGATTCTTCAACTGGCGCCGTAACAGCAACAACCGGATTTTCTTCGGTATATTCCTCGGCAACAGGCGCTTCGGCGGTCATGACCGTATCAGACTGCGGAGCGAGTGCGAGGCGGGTCGGCTGTCCCGGATCCGAAAGGTCGGCGACAACACCCAACAGGCTCGAAACCTGTTCGTAATCATGTTCAGCAGAAGCGAACTGGCTCCAATCCTGCATCCGGCCTTCAAGATCGGCAACGCTTACATCCTGCGCAGCAGTGATGCGGGCTTCTGCCCAGCGACCGGCCAAAGCATAGGTCAGTGCCAGATTCTGACGAGCCCGCGGATCGCCGCCATTGGCGCGCGATGCCTGCTGGAGGATCGAAATGGCACGCTCGTGATTGCCGGCCAGTGCCATGGCAAGACCGAGATCAGACGCACCAAGGCGACCTTCAAGACTGTTCAGCCCGGCAAGAGCAGTGCTGCGTTCACCCTGAGCAATCTGCGAAAGTGCGAGATTGAACGCGGTGCGACCGAGATCCGGATTGATCGTCAAGGCATCCTGGAAGCTGGTTTCTGCCGAAGCAAAGCGACCTGCAGCGAGATAGGAGCGACCCAGAAGGTGGCGATATTCCGCGCTAGTGGGCAATGCCTGAACCGCACGTTCCGCATGGCGGATGGCGGTGAAACTATCGTTGGCAGAGAGAGCCGCACGCGCGCTTGAAGCCGCCTCAGCGGCCTGCGAGATGGCCCGGCTATCCGACACGCTGGTACCGGTTGAAAGCGCGCCGTTCAGAAGCGGCGTAAAGCCAGCAATTGAGGCGCTTACGGCCAGTGTGGATGCAGCGATTTTTGCAATGCTCGGTTTCATAGTTCCCCCTCAATCAATGCGTCTTGCCGTCGGCATGGCCGGACAGCGCCTGCACATCAGGATGCTCCTCGAGAAAACGGTCGAGCGCTTCGGTAACAAGGCGCTGGGCCGACTGGTTTGTGACGGCTGATGCCAACCGCAATTTGAGATGACGGTCCTTGTCGAGCCGCAACGTAAAGGCGACTTTTTCGCGCGCCGGGACCTTGTCAGCAGCGCGATCAACGGGTTTCGCAGCTACCGGAACATGTACAGTTTCGGTCGGCTGCGGTTCAGGCAGAGCCTGCATCTTCTTGCGTGGCTGAGCGTCAGACGTTTCGCCATTGGACGCTGCGCGACGATAAATGCTCAAGCCAGGGCTCGATCCATTGGTTTCGTCCTCATCGGCTTCTGCATCATCGGCTTCGGCCTCTACGGCTTCGGCTCCAACGCCATTCGCCGTTTCAGATTCCTCTTCGGTTTCGGCTTCTGCATCCGCCGCATATTCGGCATCTGCATCATCCTCATCGTCCTGGTCTTCCTGTCCCATTGGTGTCAGTCCGCCATGGCCATCAACCTTGTAGGGCTCACGTTCCGGCATGAATCCGCCATCATCGGGGATGACGCCATTTGCACCAAGCTCGTCCTGGAGGCCTTCATTCAGCTGATCTTGCTGACGACGGACTTCCGGCAACGGCGCTTCGCCGTGAAATTCGGTATCGGAATCAACCGGCTTAGGGCCTTCAAAACCCATGTCATTCCAGCCGAGATCTTCGGTGACGTCACCTTGCGGGTTGATAAACCCCTGGCGTCGCATCGCGGGTTTTGCAGCACCTTTGCGTGCCAACAGGCCCGAGGACAGCGCCGCGAATTTTTCTTCGCTCATCGTGTCGCTCCTACTGGCCTGTCACCCGGCGGCCGAAGCCACCTGCTGCGGGTCGTTGAACGGTACGAGGCTGGGCCGAAAGCTTCGGCCCGCTAAATACTGTGCGGCGGAAATTCTTTTCGAGCCGATCCGAAATATAGGCCCATAATTCTTGGACTTCGGCAGCAGATTTCCCGCCAGGATCGATTTCCATGACAGTCCGGCCGTCAATCATCGAAGCGGCAAAATCCGTGCGGTGGTGAAGCGTTACAGGCGCAACCGTGCCATGCTGTGACAGCGCAACGGCGGCTTCATAGGTAATCTTCGCTTTCGGCGTGGCAGCGTTGACCACGAAGATCAGCGGCTTGCCAGCGCGCTCACACAGATCAACCGTTGCTCCAACGGCGCGCAAGTCATGCGGGCTTGGGCGCGTCGGAATAACGATGAGCTCGGCGACCTGGATAACGCTCTGGATCGCCATGGTGATGGCGGGCGGCGTATCGAGGATTGCCAGTTTGAAACCTTGCTGACGCAGAACTTCCAGATCGGCGGCCAATCGGGCAACCGTGGTCTGGGCAAAGGCCGGCATGTCGTCTTCACGTTCATTCCACCAGTCGGCAAGCGACCCCTGCGGATCGATGTCGATCAGGACCACGGGCCCTGCGCCACTTCGCTGTGCCTCAACGGCAAGGTGCCCGGAAAGCGTTGTCTTTCCCGAGCCGCCTTTTTGCGATGCTAATGCCAATACGCGCATGATATCCCCTTCGATGGCGGAATTTCAGATGGGGGATTGCCACTCTGGTGACTAAAATCTGGTTAACGGCCGAGCTAAAAATTTGATTTATGTCCCGGAAAAGGACGCTTCATCTTTGCTAATCCGGCTTTAACCCTGCTATTATTCAAGATAGTTAAGGCGCTGAGTAATTTCGGAGACGACAATGGCGATACGGCACACGACGGCGTTTGGAGCAGCAGTAGCGCTTTTTTGCCTACACAATGCGGCCAATGCCGATGTTCAAGCGGGCGTCGACGCATGGCGCGGTGGTGATTATGCGCAGGCCGTTTCCGAATGGCAGCCGCTGGCAGACACCGGCGATCCCGATGCCCAGTTCAATCTTGGCCAAGCCTATAAGTTGGGCCGCGGGGTGCCGCAGGATATGGGCCGGGCACGCGATCTTTTCGGACTGGCGGCCGCCCAGGGTCATTTGCAGGCTGAAGCCAATTATGGGCTGATCCTGTTTCAGGAAGGCAATCGCGAACAGGCGATGCCCTATATCGTTCGCGCGGCAGAAGCGGGCGAACCGCGCGCCCAATATATCTATGGAACTGCGTTGTTTAACGGTGATCTGGCACCACGCGACTGGCCACGCGCCTATGCATTGATGACCAATGCATCCGAAGCGGGTATTCCGCAGGCTTCTGCGAGCCTCCAGCAGATGGATAGCTATATTCCGGTCGAACAGCGTGAACAGGGCCGCGAAATGGCCAGCCAGATGGCCGCGGCCAATCCCACAACGCCTGTGGGTGTTTCTCCGCCGCCGGTTCCAGCGCCGACACCGGCTCCTGCGTCAGTTGTGGCGGCCGCTCCGACAGTGACGCCACCCGCTGCGCCCGCGCCGAGCAGCACCTTCACACCGGTTGAAGTTCCCGCACCAGTCGTAACGCCACCGGTGCAAACTCCCCCGGTTCCCACACCGGCGCCAGTGGCCACGGCACAAGCCGATCCTGCACCGCCACCGCCGCCCGTATTTGTTCCTGCGCCAGCGCCTCCGACAACAACGGCAGCGTCCCCACCCGCTCCAGCTCCAGCGCCCGTACCGGCGGCGCGAACTGGCGATTGGCGGATTCAGCTGGGTGCGTTTAGCGAGCGACCGCGCGCTGAAGCCCTTTGGCGGCGTGTCTCGAGCCAATCATCCGCCCTCGCTGCCCTCCAGCCCTATCTGGTCCGTGCCGGGCCCTATACACGGCTTCAGGCAGGCCCATTCCAAACGAGAGCTGAAGCGCAGCGCGCCTGTCGCGCCGCCACACAGGCCGGTTCCGAATGCATTACGGTGCGCCGCCGCTAGTCCGGCTTAACCGAATATTTGCCGATCGCGACTAAACGGCTTCCCAACAGGGAGGTCGTATGTCGCAGAAATATCGGTTGAAAAATGCCAAATCGATGGCCTCCCCTTGGCGGCGTCGACGGATGTGCGTTTTGCATGCCGATGGCCCTGCACCGGCCGCTCTGGAAGCGGTTTCTGGCCGTGGCGCCACTATTCGCAGCAATGTCGATCTGACCCATGGCAGCAGCGTAACCCTGGTTCATCCGGCCGCTGGCGAAATTGTCGCCGAAGTGCATGCTGTATCGGAAACCGGGATTGAGCTGAGTTTTCTGGGCGATGAGCACGCGGTGGCCTTTGCCTTGAGCGCGGTTGCCGCGGATATGACCCGCTAGGCTGCTACGCGTCTACCCAATCAGACCGGGCATAACCCTGCGCGAAGAGCAAAGCTGTCAGATCCCCATGATCAATCCGTGCATCGGCTGCTTCGCGCAGCTTGGGTTTGCCATGATACGCCACGCCAAGGCCGGACCGCTCGACCATCGCCAGATCATTGGCGCCATCGCCAATCGCCATGGTTTTGGCCGGATCCAGTCCTAATCTCACGGTTTCCTCGTTCAGAATCTGTAATTTGGCTGTTCCGTCGATGATCGGCCGGTCAACCCGTCCGGTCAGGCGGCCATCCGCAATGGCGAGTGTATTGGCGACTGCGCGGTCAAAACCGATTTCTTGCGCCACACGATCCGCAAACAGCGTGAAACCACCGGATACCAGCACACTGGTCGTGCCCTGCTCTTGCATCGTCCGCACCAGGGTTTGCGCGCCTTCCGATATCCTCACCCGCTCTTCATGGCAGCGGCTCACAACATCCGCGTCCATATCCGCAAGCAGAGCCACACGCTCATCCAGCGCCTCCACAAAATCAAGATCCCCCCGCATGGCCCGCTCGGTGATCGCGGAAACCTGCTCCTTGAACCCGGCATAATCTGCGAGCTCGTCCAGGCATTCGACTGTAATCATTGTCGAATCCATATCCGCAACAAACAGTTTCTTGGCACGATCAACCTCATCCTGGATGATGACGTCAATCGGTTCAGTAATCGTCGCCACTGCGCTGCGGGCCGCTGACAGATCTCCAGAAAAGCGGATATCCGCCGCTTTTTCCGCATCAATCCAACGATCCCCGGAAATCGACGCACCGCTCTCGGCCAGGATATCCTTCGCAAGCGAAATATCGCCTGCAGAAAGACGATCTGCTGCTATGAGCGTTGCAATGAGCATGCGGGGCAACTCCAGGGAAAGCTATCAGGGCGCGCGTGTCGCGCTTATTGCCGGGCCGACGGCAAGCGGCAAGTCGTCTCTTGCAATGCGGATCGCCGAGCGCACCGGCGGCATCATCATCAATGCCGATAGCGCGCAGGTGTATCGCGATTTGCGGATAGTCACCGCGCGACCGTCAGAGGCGGAAGAAGCCGCCCTGCCCCATGAGCTGTTCGGCTATATCGATGGCGCGGATACCTGTTCCGCCGCCCGCTGGGCCGATGACGCCAAGACGTCAATCGCGACCGCGCATAGCGCAGGAAAGCCCGCAATTCTGGTCGGCGGGACCGGGCTCTACCATCGCGCGCTGCTCGAAGGCCTCGCACCGATTCCCGAAATCGAACCTGATATCCGGACCGCTGTCCGCGCGCTGGCCGTGAGCGATGCTTATGCGGCGTTAGAGACGGAAGATCCGGTGTCTGCTGCCCGGCTCAACGCTACCGACACGACCCGCGTCCAGCGCGCTCTGGAGGTCGTGCGTTCAAGCGGCCAGACAATCGGCGACTGGCAAAAACAGAAAATTGGCGGAATTGGCGGCGAGATTGACCTTTCACCGGTGATAATCTTGCCCAATCGCGACTGGCTGTTCGAGCGGTGCGATCGCCGTTTTGCCGATATGTTCGACAGCGGTGCGGTAGACGAGGTTGAAGCGCTGGTCGCGCGCAATCTTGACCCCACTCTTCCGATTATTCGGGCGATCGGAGTACCAGAAATCAGCGCTTTTCTGGCAGGAACGCAAAGCCGCGAAGAAGCAATTGCCGCAGCCGCTCAAGCCACGCGTCGCTACGCCAAAAGGCAATATACCTGGTTCTCCAATCAGTCCCCCGAGGCATGGCCGCGCATCAATGAATCAGAATATGATGATATTGAAAAGATAATTGTAACTAAATTACAATAATATCGATTGACAGACAATTTTTACATGTCTAGCAGCCCGGTTCCCGCGCTGCTATTGCGGCGCAACATTGGGTAATGGATGGATATCATGGCGAACGAAAAAGCCGGGGCAGATATATTGGTTGAAGCGCTGTTGGATTGCGGCGTGGAAGTCATTTTCGGCTATCCGGGCGGCGCCGTGCTGCCAATCTATGACTCGCTTTTCAAACAGACGCGGATTCGCCATATTTTGTGCCGTCACGAGCAAGGCGCGGCCCATGCTGCCGAAGGCTATGCGCGGGCGACCGGCAAACCCGGTGTCGTGCTGGTTACATCGGGTCCTGGCGCAACCAATGCGGTTACCGGGATCACCGATGCGCTGATGGATTCGATCCCGATGGTTGTCATCACCGGCCAGGTCCCTTCCACCCTGATCGGTACCGACGCATTCCAGGAAGCGGATACGGTCGGCATTACGCGCCACTGCACCAAGCATAATTATCTCGTCAAAGACCCGGAAAAGTTGGGCAGCGTGATGCAGGAAGCGTTTTTCATCGCAACCACCGGCCGGCCAGGCCCGGTTGTTGTCGATATTCCCAAGGATGTGCAGGTCGCCACGGGACAGTATCGCAAATCGGGCCCTATGCCGCACAAAGCCTATGTTCCGCGTGACAAGCCGGACCCGAAGAATATCGAGTCAGCGGTCGAGATGATCGCTGCGGCCGAGCGGCCGATCTTCTATACCGGCGGCGGGATCATCAATTCCGGCCCCGGTGCCAGCATGATGCTCCAGGAGCTTGCCCGGTTAACCGGCGCACCGGTCACCTCTACCCTAATGGGATTGGGCGCCCTGCCCGCCTCATCGGAGCAGTGGATGGGCATGCTCGGCATGCACGGTACCTTTGAAGCCAATATGGCGATGAACAAGGCCGACCTGATCATTGCGATCGGCGCACGTTTTGATGACCGCGTAACCGGCCGTCTCGACGCTTTTGCGCCGCATTCCAAGAAGATACATATCGATATCGATCGCAGTTCGATCAACAAGATCGTTCCCGTGGACCTCGCGATCAACGCGGATGCCGGGCGCGCGATGGAAGATATGGTCAAGATCTGGAAGGCGCGGCAGTATAAGAAGGCCGATCTCCAGGATTGGTGGGCCCGGATTGACGGGTGGCGGGCAACAAAATGCCTGGCTTTTCCGGAGTCCAAAGAGGAAATCATGCCGCAGGCTGCAATCCAGGCGCTTTGGCAAGCCACCCATGCGCAAAATCCGATCATCACCACCGAAGTCGGGCAGCATCAGATGTGGGCGGCCCAGCATTTTGGCTTCGAACGGCCAAATAAATGGCTGACTTCCGGGGGCCTCGGGACAATGGGCTATGGCCTGCCTGCAGCAATCGGCGCGCAAATCGGCAATCCGAACGCACTCGTCATCGATATTGCGGGCGAAGCATCGATCCAGATGAATATCCAGGAGCTCGGCACCGCCAGCCAATATCGCCTGCCGGTGAAAGTCTTCATCCTCAACAATGAATATATGGGCATGGTTCGTCAGTGGCAGGAATTGACATATTCCGGTCGATATTCAGAGAGCTATAGCGATTCCTTGCCAGATTTTGTGAAGTTGGTGGAAGCCTATGGCTGGAAAGGGATCAAGATCGAATCTCCAGACGATCTGGAGAGCGGGATCGAAGCCATGCTGGCCCATGACGGACCGGTCCTGGTGGATTGCGCGGTGGCAAAGCTCGCCAATTGTTTCCCGATGATCCCGTCGGGTGCAGCCCATACCGAAATGCTCCTCGAATCCGATGCTGTTACAGGCACGATGGATGACGAAGCCAAGGCGCTGGTCTGATGAAAATACTTACTGAAGCCGGCGAACGGCATACCCTCTCCATCCTGGTCGATAATGAACCGGGTATCCTTGCGCGGATCGCAGGCATGTTCACCGCCCGCGGCTATAATATCGAAAGCCTGACGGTGACGGATGTCAGCGAAGACGAGACGATCAGCCGGATCACCATCGTTACGTCCGGCTCACCGCGCGTCATCGAGCAGATCATTGCCCAAACCGAGAGCATGCCGCCGGTGTATAAGGTAACCGACCTCACCGAGATCGGCCCGCATGTTGAGCGCGACATGGCGCTTGTGAAGGTTGCTGGAACCGGTGATGCGCGTATCGAGGCCTTGCGGCTCGCCGATGTGTATCGCGCCCGGGTCGTGGATTCGACAACGGCCAGCTTTGTCTTTGAAGTCACCGGCAATAGCGAAAAGGTCGACAGTTTTATCGATCTGATGCGCGAAGTGGGCCTGGTCGAGGTCGCCCGCACCGGCGTCGTCGCCATTGGCCGAGGCAAGGAAGCGAGCTAGAGCAAGCCGCCATGCGTGAAATTCTCAGCATCTCGGCGATCATCATCGCCTTTTTCTACTTCATCGCCTTTGGCTCGGCGGTGTTCATGGCGTTGGAACATGAGATGCATTGGGTGCTGGCGGGCCTAGCCATGGCCTGGATCATCATCCTCCGGATCTGGCCATTGCTGCCAATTCTGGCTGTGATCGGCGCCGTCAATATTTGGGATTGGAACTGGTATAGCGGCATCGCGCTGGGTCTACCGGTCTCAATCTATGTGGTTTCGTATTACTGGACGCGGATGACCGACTATTTCCGCCGTCCGACGCAAAAACAGGGAGTATGAATTTATGCGCGTCTATTATGATGCCGATGCCGATCTGGGTCTGATCACAGGCAAGAAGATCGCGATCATCGGCTATGGCAGCCAAGGCCATGCCCATGCGCAAAATCTTCGCGATAGTGGCGTCACGGATGTGGCGATTGCTTTGCGTGAGGGATCTGCGACGCGCCAAAAGGCGGAAGGCGCTGGCTTTCAGGTCATGAGCAATGCCGAAGCAGCCGCCTGGGCCGACATTGTCATGATGCTCGCACCCGATGAGCACCAGGCCGAAATCTATGCCGATGATCTCGCTCCGAACATGAAAGAAGGCGCTGCGCTTGCCTTTGCCCATGGGCTGAACGTGCATTTCGGTTTGATCGAGCCGCGCGCCGATCTTGATGTCATCATGATCGCGCCGAAAGGCCCGGGCCATACGGTACGCGCAGAATATGAGCGTGGCGGCGGTGTCCCCTGCCTCATGGCGATTGCCCAGGATGCAACTGGTAACGCGCATGACGTCAGCCTCGCTTATGCCAGCGGCGTGGGCGGCGGGCGCTCGGGCGTTATCGAAACAACGTTCCGCGAGGAATGCGAGACCGATCTGTTTGGTGAGCAGGCCGTTCTATGCGGCGGGCTGACGAGCCTCGTCATGGCGGGTTTCGAAACGCTCACCGAAGCCGGTTATGCGCCGGAAATGGCCTATTTCGAATGCCTCCACGAAGTGAAGCTGATCGTCGACCTGATGTATGAAGGCGGCATTGCCAATATGCGCTATTCGATCTCGAACACCGCAGAATATGGCGATTATCATACTGGTCCGCGAGTCATCACTGATGAAACCAAGGCCGAGATGAAGCGCGTTCTGGATGACATCCAAAAGGGCAAATTCGTCCAGCGCTTCATGACGGATAACCGCATGGGCAATCCGGAAATGAAGGCCGCGCGCAAATTGCAGGCCGAGCATCCGATCGAAAAGACCGGAGCCGAATTGCGCGCGATGATGCCGTGGATTGGTGCCAACAAGCTGGTCGACAAAGCCAAGAACTAGAAACGATCAAGGCCGCGCACCGATTGGGTACGCGGCCTTGCCGTAAATCAAACTGAATTAGCCTTCGAGCGAGTCGCCGGATTCTGCATCCGATGCGAAGCGCGGATAGTTTTCATCTGCGCTCTCGATGAAGCCCGGGATATCGGCTTCCCAACGCTGCTGAACCGCACCGTTAAAGTTCAGATACAGCCGATCATCGACAATCCGATAGGTTTCCGGATCACCCGGAGCCAGATCACCGCCCGCAGCAGCCCATGCGCAATAACCGCCATAGGCCGGAGCATAGCGCGCTGGATCCGCCTGGAACGTCTCCGCATTTTCGCCGTTCGCAAAGTGATATTGCACGCCATTATAGACGACTGCATGGGCTTCATTGCCGGCGACAGGCGTGCCGTCACCGGTGAAATAGGACACGGCATCATAGCCGCTGATCGCGATGTTACGGCCAGAACCGGTATAGACCGGGCCGGTATTGGCATCGGTAACTTCGGCAAGGATGTCTTCTGCCGATGCTTCTTCGGTAACCGTTTGCGGCGCACAGGCAGACGCACTGAGTGCGACGGCCGCGATGGCCAGAACCAATTTATTCATGTCATTCCTCCAACAAGTGTATCTCGTGGCCGGCAGCGTGATCATTCCCCCGCCGAGCTCAGTGTTGGTTTCGTCAGAACGGTGAAAAGCGTTACACAAGATTCGATTTATCTGCCGATGGCTCGGCTTTCTCGCGCATAAAACGGCTCCAGCACTGGACTTGTTAACCATTTGCCGTCACAAACCATCGCCATGACAGCGCACCGCGCCTTGCTAATTCTTCGACTTACACGCCCTTAGGCGTGCCATTGGTGCTGGATGCAGCACACACGGCCTAAGGGCTCCCTCAGCAAATTACCGAAACCGAAGAACAACAGGCGATAGTCATGCCGATGATCACCGATCCGTCACAAAAATACCGACCCTTTCCGCAGATTGATCTGCCGGACCGCCAATGGCCGTCCCAGACAATCACCGCACCGCCGCGCTGGCTCTCGACAGACTTGCGCGATGGCAACCAGGCGCTGATTGATCCGATGGACGGCGAGAAGAAGCGCCGCTTCTTCGATCTGCTCGTGAAAATCGGCCTCAAGGAAATCGAGGTTGGCTTTCCCGCATCGGGCGCCACCGATTTCGATTTCATCCGCGGGCTGGTCGAAGGCGATGCGATCCCGGAGGATGTCATGATCCAGGGGCTCACCCAATCGCGCGGCGATCTGATTGAAACAACCTTTGCGAGCATGGCCGGCGCGAAACAGGCGATCGTCCATCTCTACAACGCGATCTCACCGGCGTGGCGCAAGATCGTCTTCCAGATGGATGAGGGCGGCGTGATCGATATCGCCAAGCGGGGTGCCGATACGCTCATGGCACAGGCCGCAAAATATCCGGAGACGGACTGGCATTTCGAATATTCGCCAGAGACCTTCTCGACTGCCGAGATCGATCTCAGCGTGCGCATCTGTGACGAAGTGATCGCAATCATCGATCCGACGCCCGGCAAACCGTTGATCCTCAATCTGCCCGCCACCGTCGAAGCGGCAACGCCCAATATCTATGCCGACCAGATCGAATATTTCGGGCGGCATATCTCGCGGCGCGACAGCGTCATCATCTCGCTGCACACCCATAATGACCGTGGCACCGGCATCGCTGCGGCCGAGCTCGGCTTGATGGCCGGTGCCGATCGGATCGAAGGGTGTCTGTTTGGCAATGGCGAGCGCACCGGCAACTGCGATCTCGTGACCATGGGGCTGAATATGTACAGTCAGGGCGTCCATCCCGGCCTCGATTTTTCCGAGATCAATGAGATCAAATCGACCGTCGAATATTGCAATCAGCTCCCCGTGCATCCGCGCCACCCCTATGGCGGCGAGCTGGTGTTCACGGCCTTTTCCGGATCGCATCAGGACGCAATCAAAAAAGGATTTGCTGCCCAGGAATCGCGCAATGACGAGCTATGGGAAGTGCCCTATCTCCCGCTCGATCCGCGCGATATCGGCAGCGATTATGAAGCCGTGATCCGCGTAAACTCGCAGTCCGGCAAAGGGGGTGTTGCCTGGGTCCTGCAGCAGGATCAGGGGCTTAAACTCCCCAAACGCCTGCAGGCGCATTTCAGCCTGGTGGTGCAAGAGCTCGCCGATGAAACGAGCCGTGAGCTGAATGCCGACGATATCTGGCACGCGTTCCAGAAGCGATACGGCCTGTCGGGCGAGCAGCGTTTCGAACTGGTCGACTATGAAGAAAGCCGGGCCAATGGCGATCGCATCTTTACCGGCACGATCGTCCATCGCGGCGAGCAACGCTCTGTGAGCGGTCGCGGCAATGGTCTGATTTCGAGCGTGCTCGCAGCGCTGTCCGACGAATGGGGCATCACGCTCGATGTTGTGAATTACAACGAACATGCGATCGGCCATGGCGCGGATGCGCAAGCTGCGGCCTATCTCGAATGTATCGATGGTAATGGCGATACGGTGTTCGGGGTCGGGATTAGCCGCGACGTTGCCACCGCCAGTGTCCGGGCCGTGCTCAGCGCCGCCAACGGGATTTAGACTGGCTGCAGGGCTCGATGCTCACCCGCAGGTAATTCGACGACGATCGGATTCCCTGCCCGTACATCGCCGCCGGTGATTACCACGGCCATGACCCCGGCCTTGCGAATGAGATTGCCCGCCGTATCGCGATCAAGGACCGCATCCATCAACCCCGGCGCATGACCGTTCAACTGCTTGCAGGGATTGCGTAGGCCGGTCACCCGAACGCGCGCCGTTTCGCCCAACAAAAGCTCGGCCCCCTCCGGCAGCGCCAGCAGATCCACGCCACGGGTCGTGATATTCTCTCCCATATCACCGGGCGCGACGGAAAACCCCTGCCCGGCCAGCTCGTCGAGCAGCTCGGCATCGATCAGATGCACCTGCCTGAGATTGGGCTGATCCGGATTTTGGGTGATGCGAGACAGATGCTGCACCGTCTTGCCAAAATGCGCGTCGCCATCAACGCCATGGCCCTCGATCAACCGGATTGAATCGACATTGGGCTTGGCGATGCCGTGGGCAGATTTGCGTGAGACGGCCATCACTTCTGCCATCATTTTCGCCCGAACAGTTTCTCGATATCGCCATGGCCAAGTTTCACCCATGTCGGGCGGCCATGATTGCACTGGCCACTATGGGGCGTCACTTCCATTTCGCGCAGCAAAGCATTCATTTCGGCCACATTGAGCACGCGCCCGGCGCGAACCGATCCGTGGCACGCCATTGTCGCGGCGACATGATCGAGTTTCTCTTTCAAGCTGAGATGCTGGTCATAGGCGGCGATCTCATCAGCAAGATCGGTCACCAGTCCTTTGACATCGCCACCGCCGAGCATTGCGGGAGTCGCCCGCACCATAATCGCCTTGGGGCCGAAGCGTTCCAGCTCCAGACCCAGTTCCGTCAGTTCGCCAATCCGTTCTTCGAGCGCATCGCACGCGCTTTCATCAAGCTCGACAATCTCAGGGACGAGTAACCCTTGGGATGCAACACCCCCTTCGGCCATCGCCCGGTTCATCCGTTCGAGCACAAGGCGTTCATGCGCCGCATGCTGATCGACAATCACCAATCCGTCTTCGGCTTCGGCGACAATATAGGTTTCGGATACCTGCCCACGGGCAATGCCGAGCGGGTGTTCAGACGCATCCGGAACCGGCTGTTCCGCCGCTTCGGCGCGGCCTTCGGGCGCTGGCTGATACTCGGGTGAATGATCCCAAACACTAGCCTGGCCAGCGGCTTGATTGGCATTGGGAACCTTTGGTGTGAAGAAAGCGCCACCCTGTCGATAATCCTGTTGATAAGTTCGTGGATAAGCCGTTGGCGCGCCTGTGGGCGGTTGCCCCTCGCTGGCACCAACAGGCTCGGCCTGCCAATTGCCAAGGGCTCCCGCCGATGGCCGTTGGACGCTACGGTATCCTGCCTCATCGAGCGCATGGCGCAACCCGCCAACGATCAACCCGCGAATATTGCCAGCCTCGCGAAATCGAACCTCAGTCTTGGCCGGGTGCACATTCACATCCACATCGCCATGCGGAATGGTCAGGAACAGCGCCAGAACCGGGTGGCGATCGCGAGCGAGCAGGTCCTGATAGGCACCGCGCACCGCGCCGATCAGCAGCCGATCCTTCACCGGACGGCCATTGACGAACAGATATTGGTGGTCGGCGACCCCGCGATTGAAGGTTGGCAGGCTCGCAACCCCTTCGAGCTTCGCAGTGCCGCGCTGATAATCGACAACAACGCTATTCTCGGTCAGCTCGCGGTTTGTCAGCCCGGCAACGCGTTCGGCGCGCGTCTCTCCGGGCTGGACTGAAATATTTCGCCGTCCGTCATGTTCGAGCGTAAAGCCAATGTCCGGCCGCGCCATCGCCAAGCGACGGACAGCGTCAGCCGCCGCGGCATATTCAGAGCGCGGCGTGCGCAAGAATTTTCGGCGCGCCGGCACCTTGGCAAACAGGTTATCAACGACAACGCGGGTGCCTGGCGGCAAGGCAGCCGGTCCTTCGACAACCAGATCGCCATTATCAACGATCCGCGACCAGCCCTCTGCTCCGCGCACCCGGCTTTCCAGCGTCAGCCGCGCGACGCTCGCGATGGAGGGCAGCGCTTCACCCCGAAAACCGAGCGTTTCGACGTCCTCAAGATCATCGTCCGGCAGCTTGGAAGTGGCATGACGTTCGAGCGCGAGCGCCATCTCTTCGGCACTCATCCCGATACCGTCATCGATCACCTCGACCCGGTCAATGCCGCCCGACGTCAAGCGCACGACAATGCGCTGAGCCCCAGCATCTATAGCGTTTTCAACCAATTCCTTGAGCGCCGAGGCCGGTCGCTCAACGACTTCGCCGGCGGCAATGCGATTGACGAGATGTTCAGGGAGACGACGAATTGGCATAGAAAGTCTTTACCCCATGTCCCGGACCTGCACGAGCGGTTGATCCACAGCGATTCGCGGAATTTATTAGTGCAAAAGCACTGATAGTCGCTATGGGGGTGGTAAGGGCTGTCACGCGCTGATTCCTTACGCTTTAAACACTTTGCACGAGAATAATCCAACCATGTGGTTCCAACGTTTTTTCAAGATCATGTCTCATGACATGGCGATCGATCTGGGTACGGCCAACACCGTCGTTTATGTCCGCGGCCGCGGCGTCGTTCTGAACGAGCCGTCTGTGGTTGCCATCGAGACCGAAAATGGCATCCAGAAAGTGCGCGCCGTTGGCGAAGACGCCAAGGTGATGATGGGCAAGACGCCCGACGCAATCGAAGCCATCCGCCCCCTGCGCGATGGTGTGATCGCCGATATCGATGTCGCCGAACAGATGATCAAACACTTCATCCAGAAGGTCCATGGCGCGCGTCGTTTCCCGCGCTGGCCGCAGATTGTGATCTGCGTTCCGTCTGGCTCGACCAAGGTGGAACGCCGCGCCATTCGCGACGCGGCCTCCAATGCCGGTGCCAGCCAGGTGTTCCTGATCGAGGAACCGATGGCCGCCGCAATCGGCGCCGACATGCCGGTAACCGAGCCAATTGGTTCGATGGTCGTCGATATTGGCGGTGGCACGACAGAAGTTGCCGTCCTCTCGTTGCGCGGCCTGGCTTACACGACATCGGTGCGAACCGGCGGTGACAAGATGGACGAAGCGATTTCCTCCTATGTCCGCCGTAACCACAACCTGCTGATCGGTGAAGCAACGGCTGAGCGGATCAAGAAGGAAGTCGGCGTTGCGCTGATGCCGGCAGACGGCAAGGGCCAGACGATCCATATCAAGGGCCGTGACCTTGTGAACGGCGTCCCGAAAGAGATTTCGATCAACCAGGGTCAGCTCGCCGAGGCTTTGAGCGAACCGGTTGGTACGATTGTCGAGGGGGTTCGCATCGCCCTCGAAAATACCGCGCCGGAACTCGCCGCAGATATTGTCGATCAGGGCATCGTCCTGACTGGCGGCGGCGCACTGCTCGAAGGCATTGATGAAGTTCTCCGCCGCGAAACCGGCCTGCCGGTTACCGTTGCAGAAGATCCGCTGACCTGTGTCGCGCTCGGCACCGGGCGGGCTCTCGAAGAGGAAATCTTCCGCGGCGTCCTGAGCACCGGATAATCCGGCCGTATAAGCCAAGGGAGAAGGCCAGTGGCCGTTAAAGGATCGAAGCGCCCCGGATTTTCCCGCCGCGCGCGCTTCGGCCTGTTCGCCGGTTATGTCGTCGCAATCGCTGGCGCACTCGTTGGCGCTGGCCTGATCCTTATCGCCATGTTCGATCCGCAAGGTTTTGCCGCCATTCGCGGTACGGTCAGCGATACCACCGCGCCGGTATCGTCCGCAGGTCGCGGTGCCGTGCAGAGCGGTGGGCGGATCGATAATTATGTCGCCAATTGGTGGAATGCCGGACGCCAGAATGTCGAGCTGCGCGAAGAGCTGGAGATTGCCCGACGGCGCTTGATCGAAGCTCAGGCCACGGACCTGGAAAATCGCCGCCTGCGTGAATTGGTCAATCTGATCGAAGGCGAAAGCGAAATCCTGGCGACTGCGCGCCTCGTTAATTCCAGCCTGACCAGCGCCCGGCGCACCGCAACCTTGTTCGCTGGCAGCAGTTCTGGCGTCCAGTCAGGCCAACCAGTACTCGCCGGTGACGGCCTGGTCGGGCGGATCATTGATAGCGGTCGATCAGCATCGCGGGTTCTGCTCCTCACCGATCGGTCCAACATCGTGCCCGTGCGCCTAACCCGCGATGGCACGCCTGCCTTCACCACTGGCCGTGGCGATGGCCAGGTTGAAGTCCGTGCGCTGGAAGCCGGGCGCAGCCCGTTCGAAGAAGGCGATGTGTTGATCACCAGCGGCACGGGTGGGATCTATCCCCCCAATGTTCCGGTCGCGGTGATTATCGAAGTATTTGGCGATTCCGCACTTGCGACCCCGCTGGCCAATCCGGCGTCACTTGATTTTGCAATCGTCCAGCCGGCCTATGAACCAACGGTTGAGGAAAGCAGCGAATCTGATGATGACGCTGACGCTGCAGACGAGTCCCCTACCCCCGGCTTTTCGGACCCGTCATGAGCCGGCTGCGCGGAGCGGATGAGAATCTTGCGCTGGTGCGAGCACAGCTGAGCCTGATCCCGGCCGCCAGTGTGATTGCCGGCTCGCTGCTTGGTCTCGTTCCGTTGGTCTCCCAGGCACCATTGATACCGCCACTGGCACTGATGATCTTTCTTGCCTGGCGATTCCTGCGGCCCGAGGTCTGGCCGATCTGGGCGGGCTTGCCCTTTGGCCTGTTTGACGACCTTCTGTCTGGCAACCCGCTCGGCAGCGGCATGTTACTCTGGACGATTATTTTGTTGGCGCTCGACATTGCCGAGAACCGCGCAATGTGGCGCGACTATTGGATTGACTGGTTTGCCGCGACAGGCGCGCTGACTTTCTATATCATGGGTGCCATGGTGTTGAATGCGTTGACAGGTGGCGGCTGGCTTATCGTGCCGCTCCTGCCCCAAATTGCCGCGACGATCTTGCTGTTTCCGCTCGTGCTGCGCCTCTGCGCGCGGCTCGATCAGCGGAGGTTGATGCTGTGAAACGTCGGCCATCGCTGTCGATCAACGATAATATGCGCAGGACCATGTATTCGCGCCGTTCGATCTTGCTGGGCGGCGCGCAACTTGGTGTTGCCGGGCTGTTGGGTGCGCGCATGGCCTGGATTTCGATCGCCGAAAACGAGCAGTGGCAGCTGCTGTCGGAAAGCAATCGCGTCCAGTTGAGCCTGATACCGCCGCGGCGTGGCTGGATCATCGATCGGGAAGGCCAGCCCATTGCGATGAACCGATCCGACTTTCGCGTCGACGTAATCCCCGATCGCCTGAATGATCGCGAGCCCGTTCTGGCCGCGCTCACTGAGCTGCTCGACCTGCCGGCCGAAGAACTGGAACGGATCAACGAAGAACTGGATACGGTGCCCGGTGCCCAGCCTGTGCAAGTCGCGGCCGGCCTGGAATGGGAGAAATTCGCCGCCGTCAATGTCCGGCTTCCGGACTTACCCGGCGTTGCACCCATTCAGGGTTTCGCGCGTCATTATCCAGCCGGTGCCGCAGTCGGCCATCTCGTCGGCTATGTTGGCGCCCCGACCCGCGAACAATTTCTCGAAGAGGATGAAGATCCCCTGCTCCTCTTCCCCGGCTTCAAGGTTGGTAAGGATGGCCTGGAGAAAACGTTCGAGGAGACGCTCCGCGGCGAGCCCGGTGCCCGGCGCGCCGAGGTCACTGCGCGTGGTCAGTTAGTGCGCGAACTCGATACCCGGCCAGATCGACCTGGTGATACGCTGCAGCTGACTGTCGATGCTGGCTTGCAGGAATATGTCGGAAGACGGCTCGGCAATGAATCGGGCGCGGCGGTCGTCATGAATTGTCAGACGGGCCATGTACTCGCCATGGCATCCATGCCGTGCTTTGACCCAAACAGTTTTTCCGACGGCATCAGCCACCCCGAATATAATATGCTCTCCGAGGATGAGCGTGTGCCGCTGCGCAATAAATCGCTGCTCGGCATGTATCCGCCGGGATCAACCTTCAAGCCGGTCACCGCATTGGCGGCACTCGAAGCGGGCGTGGACCCCGAAGAGGTGGTCTATTGCGGCGGTGGTTATCGGCTCGGCAATCGGCGTTTCGGCTGTCTGGGCGTCCATGGCCCGGTCAATCTGCACCGCGCGATCGCCCGCAGCTGCAACACCTATTTCTATACGATGAGCCGCCGCATCGGCATTCCGATCATCGCCGAAACCGCCCGCGCGCTTGGCCTGGGACAGGATTACCCGATCCCGGTGGCCAATCAGAATTACGGCACAGTGCCAGATGATGAATGGGTGGTCAGGCGCCATAATCGCGATTGGACCGATGCCGATACGCTCAACACTTCGATCGGACAGGGTTATCTGCTGACCACCCCGTTGCAGCTCGCGGTCATGTCCGCACGCATAGCTTCGGGACGCGCGGTGGTGCCCAAACTGGTCGATTCGACCAGCAATGTCGCGCCGGAGATTTCCAACATTTCCCGCGAAAATCTGGAACTAGTCCGCGCCGGGATGGATGAGGTGGTGAACGGTGCCGGTACTGCGCCGCGTGCGCGGCTGCCACTGGAAGATGTGCGATTGGCCGGCAAGACCGGAACCGCGCAGGTCGTCAATCTGTCTGCCGGACGCGGTGGACGCGGTGTCCCCTGGCGGTTTCGCGATCATGGCCTGTTCGTCTCCTTCGCGCCCGCCGACAACCCGCTCTATGCCTGCGCGGTGGTCGTCGAACATGGCATGTCGGGCGGCCGGGCCGCATCGCCAGTTGCGCGCGACGCCATTACCTATCTCTATGATCGCGAGCGCGCGATGGAGGATCTGGAGCGTCTGGAAGCCGGTTGGGGCGGCGATACATTCGCGCGCATGGCGCAGCAGGAAGCCGAATATCGCCGCGATCAGGGCCTACCCCCGCGTGAAGGCCTACCCACAGTCCCGCCCCGCGCCGATGACGATGAGGAGCAGGCGCCCTAATGGCATCCAATCCTGACTCCCTTGTCCCCGAACCATTGGCTCAGCTGCCCTGGCGGCTGATCCTGCTCGTGCTGACCATCTTCGGCTTTGGTTTCGCGGTGCTCTATTCCGCAGCGGGCGGCGACATCCAGCCTTGGGCAATGAACCATGCGATCCGCTTCATGCTGTTTTTCGCCATGGCGATCATGCTGTCGCGTTTTCGTGAAGAGCATTGGAAATTCTTTGCCTTCCCCGTCTATGCCGCAACCCTGCTCGCCTTGCTCGGCGTCGAGATTCTCGGTCAAGTCGGCGGAGGCAGCCAGAGATGGCTCGATCTCGGCTTTATGCGGATACAGCCATCGGAGATCATGAAGCCGGTACTCATTCTCGCGCTTGCGAAGTTTTACGACACGCTGCCATCGGGCGAGTTGCGGCGCCTGGTTGCGATTTGGCCGGCCATTCTCCTGATCGGCTTGCCCGCTGCGCTGGTGGTGATCCAGCCGGATCTTGGCACGACGCTGGTTCTGGTGGCCGCCGGTATCATCGTGATGTTCCTTGCGGGCCTTCCGTTGCGCCTGTTTATCGGTGGTGCGGTGGCGGTCGCAGCGGCCATTCCACTCGCCTATCAATTCATCCTCCAGCCCTATCAGCAGAACCGGGTGCTTACCTTCCTCAATCCGGAAAATGATCCGCTGGGAACCGGCTATCATATCACCCAGTCGAAGATTGCGATCGGCTCGGGCGGCTTGTTCGGCAAGGGCTTTCTCAACGGCACCCAAAGCCATCTCGCCTATCTGCCCGAAGGCCATACCGATTTTGTCTTTGCGACAATGGCCGAAGAATTCGGACTGCTCGGCGGATTGCTCCTGATCCTGGGCTTCGCGCTTCTCATCCGCTGGGGTATCCGCGTCGGCCGCAAGGCGGAATCGACCTTCTCCAAACTCACTGCCGCCGGATTATCGACGACCATATTCTTCTACTTCGCGATCAACCTGATGATGGTGATGGGCCTCGCCCCGGTTGTCGGCATCCCGCTCCCGCTGGTCTCCTATGGCGGCTCTGCAATGCTCACCGTTTTGATCTGTGTCGGTATCCTGATGTCGATCGATCGCGAGAACAGAATGCGCAGGCGCTAATCAGCCGGTGCCAATGCTTGCGGAACCCCGCAACCCATGCTAACCGCCCCGCCTTCCTGTACGGATATGGACGCATAGCTCAGTTGGCAGAGCAGCTGACTCTTAATCAGCGGGTCCCAGGTTCGAGCCCTGGTGCGTCCACCAACCTTTCAACGAGTTACTCCTTCTCTCCGTCACGACTGCCTGACCAAGGTAGCGCGGTAGGTAGCAAAATACCTGTTGTCATCTGGCGAGTAGGAAACGGAATATTGATCGTCCGCTTTGCGCATAGTGGGCGTCGCAGGTGGATCGAACCCGGCATTCCTAATCAAGATCTAGGTGATCTTATCCAACTGCTTGAGAATAACGGCGGCGACAGAACTAGTAGCTGGCTGGAGGCACCCATGACGCAGTCGCCAGATCTACCAGCTCATCGGGCAGTATCGGCGTATAGGGCGTGTTGTAGCTGAACGGAGCATGTTCGGCCGTCCATTTGTTGACATGTTTGCCACCCACGAAGCGGATCAGGGAAACGCAGCCCCAGCGGGCACCGAATGGGCCGTGGGGGATCTCAGGCGGTCGCCAGAAATAGGCGCCGGGATGCATCGTGCCCTGTGGCCCGGTGAGCGACCCGGATATCACATAGGCTTCTTCGACAATCGGATGGGCTTCCTGCGGCCCTTCGCCCGTTGGCGGTGCACTTTGCGGCAGGATGAGCGAGAGGAATGTGCGCTCACCGCTGAACGGATCGGTGCGCAGATTCTTTCGCGATATCCCCAGATGCCGCAAGTTGGGATCGTTGAGCGTCATGTCCCATTCCATCGCCGCTGCGTCGATCAAGGGAATGGCGCGTTGTTGGTCCCGCTCGGAGATGCGGCCTTCGCCCTCGATCAGAACCGGCTCGCGATCATAGAAGGCAAGCAAGACGCAACCATCGGGTGCCGCCATCGATCGCCGTGTCCAGCCAGCGGGCAGGAAAGCGTAGCTGTCGGCCGGATAGACGCGATCATCCATATGGAGCGCGCCTTCAAGCACATAGAATTCTTCATCCGCGGCGATATGTTCTGGCCCCTCTCGCGACCAGCCTTTCGGATACCGCATCAGCGCGGTGCACGCGCCATCCTCTGAGTCCCGGCTGAGCATCTTATATTCGGCATCTGGGCGCGCAAAATCCTCGGCAATTGTTCCCCATGGCAGCATCTGCGCTTGAACAAATTCGATATGCGGTCGTTTCAGCGTCATTGCAGCAGCGGACTATCGGCTGCGGCCAGTGCGACCCCATCGATTTCCGCCTTGCCGGCGAGAATAGCCACATATTGCGCCACGGCCCGGCGCCAGCTCGCTTCTTCGAGATAGTCGGCAATCTTCGTCTGCACCGCCTCGAACGGCAGAGTCTGCCCGGAGATTTTGCGGCCAAGCTTGAGAACATGCGCACCGTATCGCGTCTTCACAGGCACCGTGCACAGCTGATCTTCTTCCAGATTGAAGAGAAATGTATCGAACTCATCGACAGTTTGCCCACGGCTGAGTTGGCCGAGATTGCCGCCCTGTTTAGCCGATGGGCATGCGGATCGGACTTCAGCCATATCGGCAAATCGTTCGGGATGGTCCTGCAGCTCCGCAATACTGTTCTGGGCAGCGGACACGGCCTTTGCATAGGCCTTTTCGTCATCGGGGCGCGCTGCAAACAAGATGTGCGATGCTTCAACAAGGTCCGGGCTAGTAAAGCGTTGCTTGTGCTGCTCGTAATATCGACGGCACGTGGACCGGTCGGCTTCGGGTGTTTTGACCTCTTGCTCGAGCAGTGCCTCTATGCGCGCATCATCAGGTGCCAGGACGCTGCCATTGTCATCGCTGAGTTCGCTGGCCGCGATGCCGAGCCGGTCTGCTTCGGCCAGCAGCAACGTCTTTATCGCCAGCGCTTCAGCTGCCGAATTCCATGCCTCACCAGGATTTGATGCCGGATGGTTTTGTGCTTCGGCGGCAATTGCTTCCGCTGAGATGGCGATGCCGTTGATGACTGGCGTCTGCGGTTGTTCTGCCACGGTCATACCGTGGACCGCTTGCTGCGGACGATCTGATAGCCGGGCCGCCAGATATAGCGGATCGGCGCCGATAGCATGTGGACCAGCCGGGTGAACGGAAACACCAGCAATATGGTGAGCCCGAGGAAGAGATGCGCTTTGAAGATCGGGTGCACGTCCATGACATAGGCCGCTGCGCCCGCTTCAAAGGTGAATATCCCCTGGGCCCAGGACATGAACTTGACCATCTCATGGCCGTCGAGATGGTCGAGCGAGATGAAAATGGTCGCCAGGCCAAGCACGAGTTGCAGCCATAAGAGCAACAGGATCGCGATATCGCTGAAGCTGGAATTGCGGCGAATACGCGGATCGAAGAGGCGGCGATGCAAGAGCATGGACGCGCCGACAAAGGCGAACACCCCTGCCACGCCCCCAGCGATGATCGCGAGCAATTGTTTTGCGCCATGGCTAATGCCCATCGCGTCGAAAACCTGGATCGGCGTGAGAAGGCCAACAAAATGCCCGGCAAAGATCAGCAGCACGCCCAGGTGAAACAGAACCGAGCCGATCATCAACTGGCGTCGGCGCAGCAGCTGGCTTGATCCAGACCGCCAGCTATAGGGTTCGCGATCGTAACGGACGACCGATCCGATCGCGAGAACAGACAAGGCGATATACGGATAGATGCCAAAGACGAGGCTGTTGAGAAATTCGGCCATCATGCTCGCTCCTCTGATGTGCCTGTATCGGCAGCTGGGGCATCCATTTCAGCGGCAAGTCGATCGAGCATGCCGTCCACCTTGGGGCAGCCTTCATCCGGTGAACCGGGTCCAAAGGTCACATTTTCCGCTTCCCACACCGCGTCCAGCGCCTCGAGATCATTGGGATCGTCGTCAGGCTCCTCAAGCAATGCCTTGGTGGATTTCGGATCGGCCTCAACGATTGCCGCCAGCGCCAGCAGCACCGCCGCATAGTTGCTTTCACGGCGGGCAAGGCGTTCGCCCAGCGCCGCGATCACATGGGCAGGCTGGCTCAACAGATCGAGAGCTTCGTCTTGCCGCAGGGTCGACAGAAATTCGAGGAATAGCGGGATAAAGTCCGGCAGTTCCTTGCTATCGATGGCCAGTCCGCGCTCTTCATACATGGCTTGCAGATCGACCATCGCCTGGCCGCGATCACGGCTCTCGCCATGGACATGTTCGAACAGATGGAGCGACAGGGTTCGCGTACGATCGAACAGCAACACATAGCGTTCCTGAAGGTCGAGCAATTCGCCGGTTCGATACTCTTCGATCAATTTGCGAAGCGGCGGCAAATGATCGTCGGGCACCAGGCCTTCGCCTGACAAGATGTCACTGAACTCGCAGGAAGCCGCCTGAATCTCGACCGTCGGATAGGCAAGCAGCAACGAGAGGATTTTAAAGCTCTTTACCGTCATCAGAACATCTCCGAAGGAGTTTGGATCCGTTTCTTCTTCGGCGTGCCGAACAGATTGGGTTCGGACGATCCTCCCGAACAGCCATTGCCGAATGAGAAGCCGCAGGCGCCGCGTTCGTCATAGGCGTCTTCAACCTCTTCGCGGTGGGTGCTCGGGATGACGAAGCGATCCTCATAATTGGCGATCGCCATGACATGGTACATGTCTTCGATCTGCTGCGCGGTCATGCCGACCTTGTCGGCGACGTCGGTCGCGATGATCCCGTCAACAGTCTTGGCCCGCATATAGCTGCGCATAGCGAGCATCCGTTCCAGGCATAGCGCTACCGGTTCTTCCTTCCCGGCCGTCAGTAAATTAGCGAGATATTTGAGCGGGATACGCAAGGAACGCACATCCGGCATGTCATCATTGATCGCAATCTGCCCGGCATTGGCCGCCGCGTTAATCGGCGACAATGGCGGCACATACCAGACCATTGGCAGCGTCCGATATTCCGGGTGCAATGGGAAGGCGACCTTCCAATCCATCGCCATCTTCCACACAGGTGAGTGTTTCGCAGCCTCGAGCCAAGCCTCCGGCACGCCGTCCTTGCGGGCCTGGGCGATCACTTCAGGGTCATTGGGGTCGAGGAAGATATCGAGCTGCGCCTGATACAGATCTTGCTCATCTTCTGCCGAAGCCGCTTCCTCAATCCGGTCCGCATCATAGAGCATCACACCGAGATAACGGATCCGCCCAACACAGGTTTCCGAGCACACAGTTGGTTGGCCGGCTTCGATCCGCGGATAGCAAAAAATGCATTTCTCGGATTTGCCGGTGTTCCAGTTGTAATAGATCTTCTTGTACGGGCAGCCCGAAACGCACATCCGCCAGCCGCGGCACTTTTCCTGATCGATCAGGACAATGCCGTCTTCTTCACGTTTGTAGATCGCGCCAGATGGGCACGCTGCGACACAGGTCGGGTTCAGGCAATGCTCGCACAGGCGCGGCAGGTACATCATGAAGGTATTTTCGAACTCGCCGTAAATCTCTTTCTGCACACCGTCGAAGTTTGAATCTTCCGAGCGTTTCGAAAACTCGCCGCCGAGAATTTCTTCCCAGTTCGGGCCCCATTCGATCTTCTCCATCCGCTCCCCGGAGATCAGCGATCGCGGCCGTGCAGTCGGCATGGCCTTCATCTCCGGCGCGTTTTGAAGATGCTCATAGTCAAAGGTGAAGGGCTCGTAATAATCGTCGATCTCAGGGAGATCGGGATTGGCGAAAATCTTGGCGAGCACCCGCCATTTGCCACCCATGCGAGGCTGGAGCCGACCCTTGCGAAGCCGCTCCCAGCCGCCATTCCAGCGCTTCTGGTTCTCCCAGTCCTTTGGATAGCCAATGCCGGGTTTCGTCTCGACATTGTTGAACCAGGCATATTCCATGCCCTCGCGACTGGTCCAAACATTCTTGCAGGTTACCGAACAGGTGTGGCAGCCGATGCATTTGTCGAGGTTGAGCACCTTGCCGATTTGCGCGCGGACTTTCATTCTGCTGCCTCCATATCTGGGGACAGCCTGTTTTCAGGTCCGTCGAGCCAATCCACGTCTGTCATTTTGCGAACGATCACGAACTCATCGCGATTTGATCCGACCGTGCCGTAATAGTTGAAGCCCCAGCTTTGCTGGGCATAGCCGCCAATCATATGGGTGGGCTTCAGGACCGCTCGGGTGACGCTGTTATGGATCCCGCCGCGATTGCCGGTGATCTTTGACCCGGGCACATTCACGATCTTTTCCTGTGCGTGATACATGAAGAGCGTGCCGTCCTTCATGCGCTGCGAGACGACCGCGCGAGCGACCAAGGCGCCATTGGCGTTGAACGCCTCGACCCAGTCATTGTCGACGATACCAGCCTTGGCAGCATCGGTTTCAGACAGCCAGACAATCGGACCCCCGCGTGACAGGGTCAGCATTAGGAGATTGTCGGTATAGGTGGAGTGGATGCCCCATTTCTGGTGCGGCGTGATGAAGTTCAACACCACATGATCCTGCCCTTCGGCCCGATCGAGCATGGGTTTCACGGCCTTGGTGTCGATCGGCGGGCGATAGACGCAAAATCCTTCGCCAAAGGCCCGCATCCATTTGTGATCTTGGTAGAGTTGTTGCCGCCCCGATAAAGTCCGCCACGGGATCAGCTCATGTACATTGGTGTAGCCCGCATTGTAGCAGACCTTCTCGCTCTCCAGGCCTGACCAGGTTGGCGAGGAGATGATCTTGCGTGGCTGCGCGACAACGTCGCGGAAACGGATTTTCTCATCTTCCTTAGGCAGCGCCAGATGCGCATGCTCGCGCCCGGTAAATTCCGATAGCGCATTCCATGCCTTCACCGCGACCTCGCCATTGGTTTCCGGCGCCAGCATCAAGATCACTTCGGTTGCATCGATATCGCTTTCGATCCGCGCCATGCCCTTGGTCCGGCCATCCTCGGTCACGGTGCCGTTCAATGCCTTGAGATGATCGACTTCCTCTCCGGTTTTCCAGGCAATGCCTTTCCCGCCATTGCCGATCTTGTCCATCAACGGGCCAAGCGCTGTGAAGCGTTTATAAAGATTAGGATAATCGCGTTTGACAACCGCCACCTGCGGCATCGTCTTGCCAGGTACGGGCTCGGTTTCCCCTTTGCCCCAATCGGCCACATCCATCGGCTGGGCGATCTCGCCCGGCGTGTCATGCAGGATCGGTGTAAGGACGACATCCTCTTCCTCACCAAGCACTTCGGGCGCGATTTCGGAGAATTTCTTGGCGATCTCCTTGTAGATTTCCCAATCCGACTTCGATTCCCAGACAGGATCGATCGCCGCAGACAGTGGATGGATGAAAGGATGCATATCCGACGTGTTGAGATCGTTCTTCTCATACCAAGTCGCGGTTGGCAGAACGATGTCCGAGTAGACACAGGTCGTCGACATGCGGAAATCGAGCGTCACCAGCAGATCGAGTTTTCCTTCGGGGGCTTCCTCGTGCCAGGCGACATCTTCGGGCTTGGCATGACCCATTTCACCCAGATCCTTGCCCTGCACACCGTGGCTGGTGCCGAGCAGATGCTTGAGCAAATATTCATGCCCTTTGCCCGATGAACCAAGCAGATTGGAACGCCAGACGAACATGTTGCGCGGCCAGTTGGCCGGATCGTCCGGATCGTTGCAGCTCAGCTCCAGCTCCCCTGACTTTAGGCTGTCCGTGACATAGTCTTTGGGATCCTTGCCCGCCTCACGCGCTGCCTTGGCAATGTCCAGCGGATTGGTCTTGAGCTGCGGCGCGGATGGCAGCCAGCCCATGCGTTCAGCCCGGGCATTATAATCGATCAGCGACCCGCTCCAATCGCCGTCCGGTGCGGTCGGCGAGAGGATTTCATCAACGCCCAGCGTCTCATAGCGCCATTGATCGGAATGGGCGTAGAAGAAGCTGGTCGAATTCATCTGGCGCGGCGGGCGGCTCCAATCGAGGCCGAATGCCAGCGGTTGCCAGCCGGTCTGCGGTCGTAGTTTTTCCTGGCCAACATAATGCGACCAACCGCCGCCGGATTGGCCAATACAGCCACACATGATCAGGAGGTTGATGATCCCCCTATAATTCATGTCCATATGATACCAGTGGTTGAGCCCGGCCCCGAGGATCACCATCGACTTGCCGTGCGTCTTTTCTGCATTGTCGGCAAATTCCCGCGCGACCGTGATGATGTGATCGGCGGGTACGCCGGTGATCTGTTCCGCCCAGGCCGGCGTATAAGGCTCATTCTCATCGTAACTCGTGGCGAGATTGTCGCCACCGAGCCCGCGGTCCAGGCCGTAATTCGCCATGAACAGATCGTAGACGGTGGCGACGTAAGCATCGCCCTCTTCCAGCTGCAGCTTCATCACGGGAATCCGGCGCATCAGCGTATCGGGATGGTCGGTGCCTTTGAAATAGTCATGTTCGCGATTACCGAAATAGGGAAAGGCGACGTCGAGCACATCGTCATAATCGCCATCTAGTATGTTGGTCAGGCGAAGCTTGGTATCTGCCCCGCCGCTCTCCCGTTCTTCAAGATTCCATTTGCCCTTTTCGCCCCAGCGGAAGCCGACCGACCCGTTGGGTGCAACCACATCACCGGTCTTTTCGTCGATGGCGACAGTTTTCCACTCGGCATTTTCGGTCTCGCCAAGATCATCGCCGAACTCGCTGGCGCGCAACAGGCGTTCGGGAACGAACTGGCCGTCCTTTTTTAACAGGCGGACCAGCAAGGGCATGTCGGTATATTGCCGGGCATATTGTTCGAAATATTCGGCCTGCCGGTCGAGATGATATTCGCGCAGGATCACATGGCCCATCGCCATGGCGAGCGCGGCGTCCGTACCCTGTTTGGGGTGGAGCCAGATATCGGAGAATTTGGCGGCTTCGGAATAGTCCGGCGACACGACGACAGACTTGGTGCCCTTGTAGCGTGCTTCGGTGTAGAAATGCGCGTCTGGGGTGCGCGTCTGCGGGACGTTCGATCCCCACAGCATCAGGAAACCCGAATTATACCAGTCAGCGCTTTCCGGAACGTCAGTCTGTTCACCCCAGGTCATCGGTGAAGCGGGCGGCAGATCGCAATACCAGTCGTAAAACGACATGCAGGTTCCGCCAAGCAGCGAGAGATAGCGGGATCCTGCCGCGTAAGAGACCATCGACATTGCCGGAATCGGCGAGAAACCGATCACCCGGTCCGGGCCATGTTCCTTTGCCGTATAGGCATTGGCGGCGGCGACAATCTCGGTAACTTCGTCCCAGTCTGCCCGGACGAAACCGCCATGTCCGCGTATCTTGGTATAGGAATCCCGCTTCGCCTTGTCCTGGACGATTGATGCCCAGGCCGCGACAGGCTCCATCGTCTTGCGCGCTTCGCGCCATAATTTCACAAGGCGCGAGCGGACAAGCGGATATTTGAGCCGATTTCCCGAATAGATGTACCAACTATAGCTGGCGCCGCGCGAACACCCGCGCGGTTCATGGTTGGGCAGGTCAGGCCGTGTGCGCGGATAATCCGTCTGCTGTGTTTCCCAGGTGACAATGCCGCCTTTGACATAGACCTTCCAGGAGCAGGACCCAGTGCAATTCACCCCATGGGTCGAGCGGACGATCTTGTCGTGCTGCCAGCGTTTCCGATAGCCGTCCTCCCAACGGCGGTCTTCCCGGGTGGTGACCCCATGGCCGTCCGAAAAGCGAGCTTTGTCGCTAAAGAAGTTCAGGCGATCGAGTAGATGGCTCATGGCGGCTGGTCCTCTTAAACGGGTTGGGTTGCGGTTTCGGGTTCCGGCTGGACCGGCGTTTCGCGACCGCGTTCAATGTCGTGCAGCATCCCACCGCGCCGCGAATAGACGAACCAGGTGACCGCCGCGCAGGCCGCGTAGAAGATGAGAAAGCCCCAAAGCGCAGCTTCCGGCCCTCCGGTTGCAGCGATTGAGCTGCCATAGGATTTCGGGATGAAGAACGCGCCATAGGCAGCGATCGCCGACGTGAAGCCGATGATTGCAGCAGATTCCTTCTCCGCGTTGCGCAGCTGATCATTGGCGGGAAGGTTCGGCATCAAGCGACCGATTTCCTTGCGCATGATGATCGGGATCATCTGGAAGGTCGATGCATTGCCAACGCCAGTCGCGAAGAACAGCAGCATGAACATTGCAAAGAAGCCCCAGAACGCACCCGGCTGATCCTTGTTGCCGAGGAAGTATAGGACGCCGCCGACCGCAATGATCATCACGAGGAACACCCAGAAGGTGACCCGTGCGCCGCCCCATTTGTCAGACACCCAACCTGTGGCCGCGCGCGATACGGCGCCGACCAATGGCCCGAGGAATACATATTGGAGCGAGTTCGCTTCCGGGAAGGCGATATTCGACAAGAGCGGGAAGCCAGCCGAATAGCCAATGAAGCTGCCAAAAGTTCCCGTGTAGAGGAAGCACATGATCCAGTTGTGCCGGCGCTGGAAGATCACCGCCTGATCAGAGAAGCTGGCTTTGGCCGATGCGATATCGTTCATGCCGAACCAGGCGAGTGCCGTGCTGATGAGGATGAACGGGATCCAGATAAAGCCGGCATTCTGGATCCAGAGCGGATCGCCGCCTGCCACGGGCTGCGGATCGCCGCCGACTGCACCAAACACGCTCATCGTGATAACGATCGGCACAACGAACTGCATGACCGAGACCCCGGCATTGCCGAGCCCAGCGTTAAGCGCGAGCGCATTGCCCTTCTGCCGTTTCGGGAAGAAGAAGCTGATATTGGACATGGACGAGGCGAAATTGCCGCCGCCAAGGCCGCAGAGCAGCGCGAGTGCCAAAAAGATGAAATACGGCGTTTCGGGATTTTGCACCGCATAGCCGATCCCGAATGCCGGGATGGTCAGCGACAGGGTTGAGAGCGTCGTCCACAGCCGACCGCCGAAGATTGGCACCATGAAGCTGTAGAATATGCGCAAGGTTGCGCCAGACAGTCCTGGTAGCGCTGCCAGCCAGAAAAGCTGGTCGGTAGAATAGTCAAAACCGATTGCCGGTAATTTTGCGACCACAACAGACCAGACCATCCAGACGGAAAAGGCGAGCAACAGGCAGGGGATCGAGATCCACAGATTGCGCTGCGCGATCTTCGCCCCCTTATCCTCCCAGAACTCGTCATCCTCTGGTCGCCAGTCAGACAGGGTTGCCGATTTCTGTTCGGGATGCGCCTTGGGTTCGTGAATGTCCTGCATTTCAGGGAATTCCGGCAGTTCCGACAATTGCTTGCCCATGGCCTTGCGTTCCATTTGGCGCACCGCGAAGTGCATCCAGAGCATGGCGATGGCGACCAACGCGAACAGCAGCATGAAGCAGCTCGTCCAGATACCGGTAAGGTCATTCATCGCACCAAAGGCAATCGGCAGCAGGAAGCCGCCCAGACCGCCAATCATGCCGACAAGTCCGCCAACAGCGCCGACATGCTCCGGATAATAAACCGGGATATGTTTGTAGACCGCCGCCTTGCCGAGCGACATGAAGAAGCCGAGCACGAAGATCGCGATCACGAACGGCACCAGCTCCATCGACGTTGAAAACTCGATCGGGCCTTCGATGCCGTGGATCACATAATCCGTCTCCGGATAGGAGAGCATGAACAGGCACAGGAGCGATACGCCGAAGGTTGCGTACATCACTTTGCGTGCGCCGAACTTGTCCGACAGGTGACCGCCATAGGCGCGAAACAGGCTGGCCGGGATCGAATAGGCCGCCGCCAGCAGACCGGCTGTCTTGATATCAAGGCCGTATACGTCAATCAGATAGTGGGGCAGCCATAGGGCGAGCGCCACAAACGCACCGAACACAAAGAAATAGTAGAGCGCAAAACGCCAGACCTGCTGGTTCTTGAGCGGTTCCAGTTGCAACAACATCGAGCGCGGTTTTTCGCCGGTCTGGCGGCGCGCCTTGCGCTCGGGATCGTCTTCGGTCGTCAACCAGAAGATGATCGCGGTGATCGCGAGGACACCGGCCCAGACCTGGGCAACCATGGTCCAGCCAAATGCCACCAGAACCATTGGTGCGAGCAGTTTGGTAACCGCTGCACCGACATTACCCGCGCCGAAGATTCCGAGCGCTGTGCCCTGTTTTTCGGTCGGGTAGAATTTCGAAACATAGGCGATGCCGACCGCAAAGCTGCCGCCGGCCAGTCCCACACCGAGCGCAGCAAGCAGCATGACGGGATAGCTGGTTGCATATGAAAGGAGGAAGGTAGCGCCCGCAGCTGCAAGCATGGTCAATGTGTAAACCAGGCGTCCGCCATATTGGTCGGTCCAGATGCCAAGGAAGATCCGCGACAGGGAGCCGGTCAGGATCGGCGTGCCCACCAACAAACCGAATTCCGCTTCGCTAAGCCCCAGATCCTCTTTGATCTGGATGCCGATGATCGAGAAGATCGTCCAGACGGCGAAACAGATGGTGAAGGCACCCGTGCTCATGCCGAGCGCTCTATATTGCTGGCCCGGTCTCATTTCAGCGACGTCGTGCATGATCCACTCCCCTTGGCCGCGTGTGAGTCGCGGCGCGTCCCAATCGATGGGATCGGTTTGTTAGGAGAGCGGCAAGTCAGTATTGATTTATATCAAATTCGCGCAATCATGATTGCAATTCATATATTTATGGGAAGAGTTTTTGATAATTATGCTGTTGCCGGCAGATGATCTGCAAGTGACCTATTGATAATTGTCAAATGATGGTGGAGGCCGATAGCGAACAAATGGAAGAACATTCGCCATGCGCCCAGAAGATATTCCCGTTGTCCGCAATCTTCCGCTGTTCGCGGATATGGATGATGGGCGCTTTGACGAACTGGTTGAAGCAGCGCTGCTTCAAACGTTTCCGCCTCAAGTGGACCTGATCCGCGAAGGCGACCCGGCTGACTTTCTCTACGTCCTGGTTGAAGGAGCGGTAGAGCTTTATGCTGGCCATAATGGGCGCGAGACAACAATGGCGGTGATCGAGCCGACCTCGGCTTTCATCCTTGCCGCAGTTCTGAACGATGCGGTGTGCCTGATGTCGGCCCGCACCTTTCTGCCATCACGGCTGATGATGATACCCAATGAACATATCCGGCGATGCTTCGCCGAGGACCGTGCTTTTGCTGCTGCGACTGCGGCCGAACTCTCCAAAGCCTATCGCCAGCTGGTCAAGCAGCATAAGGAAATCAAGCTGCGTCTCGCTGCAGAGCGGCTGGCCAATTACCTGCTCCGCCAATCCCAGGCGCGCGGGGACCCGACCCATTTCAAACTGCCGGCCGGCAAGGGAACGATTGCGGCCCTGCTCGGCATGACGCCGGAAAATCTCTCGCGCGCTTTTGGCTCGCTCTCAGCCCATGGTGTCCGGGTGCGCGGCGGCAACATCCATATCGATGATGGCAAAAAGCTTGCCGCCTATGCCAAACCAACGCCGCTCATTGACGCTGTGGAAGAGGTTTATGACCGCCGCGGCGTAAAGAGCATCGGCCCGTAAAGGATCGCAAACAGTGCGAAACCGGAAATCCATACGGCCCCGCTAACCGTCATGACGAGGCTGTAGTCGAGCGGCGTTACAGGCCCGATCAATCGCAGAGCAGCACCGATAAAAATCAGCGCGTAAATCGCGATCGTACCCAAACTCGCCTCAAGCGCCCGACCGCAATGGCCGAGGCTGGCCCGGGTCATAACCGCCATGGTCAGCTGGCCGATTGCACCTGCAGTTAGCACGTGCAGTGCCAGCGACGGCGTAATGAGGTCGGGCCGGACAATCGCCGCCCCCAATGCGAGAAAGGCGAGGACAAGCCAGCCATAGGCAATATGCAGGATCGCCACCAAGGGCTCAGCCACGGTCTTCCATCCCCGCCAACGGAATAGCCTTGCCAGGTGGAGGAAACCGACGATCAAGAGCGCATAGCCATTCAATGGAGCGAAGGGCGCTGCAATCCAGCCGATCATGGTCACCGCCGTCACCGCCAAAACAAGCTTGTCGAATGATCCAAATGGCGCGGTATCAGGCTGGACACCGTGTCGCTTCATCCAGTTGATCGAAAAGGACGGGATGATCCGCCCGCCGATTAGTGACATCAACATCGCGGCAATCGCCAGTCCCGTGCGTTGGCCAATGCCATATGGCAGCGCCAAAACCGTTTCGAGATGAAAAAGTATGTTGCCCAGCGCGAACAGGCTGACGAACAGGCAGACCGGAAGATTGCGCCAGTTCTTGCCGCTCAAAACCTCCCGCCATGCAAACATGGCCAGCAGGATAAGAAATGCACTGTCTGTGGCGGCAACCGCCAGCCCACCCCCGAACAACATGGCAATCCGTCCGCAAATCCAGACACCCGCAAACAGAGCCAGGGACCATCCCATTACCGGCAATCGGCCGGTCCAGTTCGGGATCGCGGTCATCAAGAAGCCCGCGATAATGGCGGCCAGATAACCAAACAGCATTTCATGGATGTGCCAGCGCAATGCGTCTTCACCGACGCTGTAGCCATGGGTAAATCCGGCGAGCCAGATCGGGATAGCCAGCACGGCAAAACACGCGCCGAGAAAGAAGAAGGGGCGAAATCCGTGGCTGAAAAAAGCGGGGCCGCCATAGGCGCGGCGTTTCTCCCCGGCAGTCGGTGCGGCGGTGTGCGTCAAAAGCGTATCTGGGTCGTCAGCCAAAATTTACGGGTATCGGTTGCGAAGCTATCTGCGTCATAGTCTGCATATTTGAGCCCCAGGGACCAACCCGGTCGCAACGGAACTGTAAACAGCGCGTTCCACTCACTGCCATAATGCAAGTCGCCGCGCGTCGATCGATAGTCATGATAGGCAATGCGGAAGGTCGCATTGGTGAGGAAGCCAGATTGAAAAGGTCGGATCGTCGCATCGGCATAGAGATCGCGCAGACCGTTGGGCGGCGTCCGCAGAAACTTGTCCGCCCAGCCATTAAACGCGTGCAGCGTCGCGAGCGGGGTCTGCAGCGCGTCAACCCCGTTACCGCCAAGCCGCTCATAGCCGAAGCGCATCGCTACCGGACCGACGGTAAGGCCAGGCTGTACGAGAAGATAAGACAGCGAGAAATCACGCGGATGGCCGGCATGATCGCTTTGCCGCGCATATTCAGCGGCATAGGTGAAGGATATGGCTTCTTCCACTTGCCGCTGGCCGGTCAACCGCACACCCCAGCTTTGCGAGGAATTGACCGGCGCGTCGGGGATGTCGAGCAGATAGCCATAGGCGCTAAGCGTGCCGAGCTCCGGCACGTCTACCGATCCGCGGATCAGGTGGATGTCATTGTCCCGCCAAATGCCCATCGGTGAATCCGGCCCGAATATCCGGTTGACCCGCCAGGCATAGCCATAGGTGATGCTGGTTGTGGCAGATGGAGTGACGGTCGCTGTCACCGCATCGAGAGTTTGGTCATTCTGGCGCCAGCCGACCGAGCCGATCCATCTCTGGTTATCGAGATTGACTACCTGGCGCCCGACGCGGGCATCGACGCGATCAGGAAGCCGCCATCTGAGATAGGCCTGATTGAGCAGAAGGTCTTCAGGATCGGCAACCACGGGAAAGCCGCCCTGTCCGTTGACCGTATCGTTAAAGTCGTCCGGGCCGAGATGAATGATCGCCTCGCCCTCTATCAGCGCACTAAAGCCCTGCCATTCTCGCGTCCGCGCACCTGCACGGATGCGCAGTGTGGATGCTGTCGCGTCATTGGCAAAACCGTCCTGGTCGACGAGTTCGAGACGGTAGCGAACATCGACATAGGGATCGATGATGGGCTCGGCCTGCGCCGGCAGCGAAACTGGCGTGAAGCCAAGCGCAAAAAGGGCGAGTGTCAGATGCGGAGTCTTGCGAAGGATGGTGTCGAACATCTTAGGCCGGCCTTTCTGTCGCGAGTGCTCTTGGATGACCCGGCTTTCAATTGTCTTGATATATATCAAATTCGCTGTGCAATATGCGAACAATAAGAGGCCGGGCTAAGGCACAGAATGATGGCGGCGGCGATGAGTTGGGCCAACTACGAACTGTCCGGCGGGTCCCAGGTTAGAGCCCTGGTGCATCCACCAACCTTCCCATCGCAGACCCATTCCTGTCCTACACCCCCTCTCCCATGATAAACCCAGCCCAATAACCACCGGCTCTTTGACCGTCCTGCGGTACCCCAGCCCCCCTCAGACCGCGCCCTATTGGACGCGGCCTCCCCCACCCCCGTGTCCAATGGGACGCAGCTTTTGCCGGGTTGGGGTCGACCTGTGTCAACCAGTGTCAACTTGGCCTGGGGAATTGGGATACAGGTGCGGGGGCTGGCGATCTTGCGGCTATTGGGTATGTTGGGATTTTTCGGGGGATTATCATGCGGGTTCGGCATTTTGCGGCTTCGGTTTTGGCGATAGGGTGTGCGGTATCGATGGCGCCCCCTGCCCTGGCGCAGGACGGCGGCGGAGCGTCTGCCGAGGAGATTGGCGAGGCGGCGGGCGAAGTGGTGCTCACCCCGCTCAGCGATCTCAACCTGCGACCCGAACGCGTGCCGGAAATCCTGCTGGAGATCGATTCCCCTTATCAGCCGATTTCGCCGCGCCGGTGCTCCACGATCGGAGCGGAGGTGACCGCGCTGACTGCCGCGCTTGGCCCGGATGCGGACGAGGTGCAGCCGGATCGTGATGAGACGCTTGAGCGCGTGCAGCGGGGCGCATCGTCCATTGTCGGCGGGATCATTCCGTTCCGCAGTCTGGTGCGTGAGCTGTCCGGCGCGCGGGATCGCGAGCGGAGACTGTTGGAGCTGCATGTCCGCGGAGTTGCACGGCGCGCCTATCTGAAAGGTCTGGCAACCGCACTCGGATGTCGTCCGCCCGCCGCGCCGCTCCCTTATGTTGCGCCAACCAGCGAATAGGGCATAGCGATGTTTGCGCAGATCATTATCGGTTCGCTGTTGATCGTCGTGACGGTCATTGTCGAAGCCGCCTTTATCGGCATGGCGATCGCCGTGCTCAACCGCCATGGCCCCAACCTGCTCACCGGCCATCGGATCATTAAGATGACCGTCTTCATTACCGGGATCACATTATGGATGGTCGCCGCGCTCAGCGTTGCCGTATGGCTTTGGGCCGTGACATTCATGGTGTTGGAGCTGTTCGCGCTTCCCGAAGACGCCCTCTATTTTGCGGCGGTATCCTTCACAACGCTCGGATTTGGCGATGTGCTGCTGGAGAAGCCATGGCGGCTTCTCTCGGGCTTTTCCGCCGCAAACGGCCTGATCCTGTTCAGCCTGACCACGGCCTTCCTGTTCGAAGCCTTTGCCCGCCTACAGGTGCCGCAGAAATAGCGCGCTACCGGGCGGAGGTGATCGCGTAGAGATTGCCCCATGGGCCATTGCCCTGCTGGACACGGATCATCTGGCTGTGAATGTCGATCTGGATGCCAATATTGCGTGAGGCATCGAGCAGATAGACCGACCAGGCATCGCGATCGATTTCCCGAAAGCGGAATACCGCCCCGCTATCGCCAATCTCGATCCATTCCAGATTGCCGATCGACTGGAACAGGCCACGATCAAAATTGGCACGGAGCAGATTGGGGCCCGTGATACCGCTATCGACAAGGGGATTGCCCGTGACGTCTCCCGCGGTCGAACCAGCAATCGAATAGATATCGATACGCTCGGCATCGCCGGTACCGGCTGAGATCATATTGCGATGGAGATCGATCTGGAGCCACACATTGCGGCTCGCATCATGCATATAGACCGACCAGGCATCGCGATTGCGTTCCTCGAACGTGTAGGTCGCACCGCTATTGTGAAACTCTGTCCATTGGCCAGGAGATGTGCGCTGGAAGAAGCCGGTGCTATGGGCAGCCCGGACCACATTCCAACCGTTCACCTCTTTCACGTCCTGTGCGGCGCTTGCGGGTTGCGCGACGGCAGGCTGCATGGCGGAAGTGGCGAGCATGCCGATTGCTAATGCGCCCGCAAATACGGCTTTGGATCGTGCAAACATAGTCATGGAAATCCCCCGGTCGTGCATGCGGCGCATGCCAATTGCGTCAGCCTATGAGGCCATACCAGCTCCATAGCAAGCGCCCTGCCACATAGAGGATAAGCAATGCTGTCAATCGTTTAACCAGGAGCGGCGGAATATGCAGGCTGCCGAGGCGCGAGCCGATCTGGCCACCGATCAAGACGGCCGGGAAGACCAGCCAATAGGCGCTGACCAGGTCGATCGCATTGGCGATGCCATAATCCGCCTCCAGCTTCATCGCCTGACCCGCAAGACCGGCGATCGAGTTGACGAGAATGAAGATACTCGCCGTTCCCGCAATCTCGCGCGGGCTGCCCCATCGCAATAGGTAGAGCACCGGGGCCAGGAATATTCCGCCGCCAATTCCGACCATGCCGGAAAGGAAGCCGATGCCACCGCCGACGCCATAGCTGACAGGTCGGGCCACGGTGCGTTCCTGTATCGTCTCGTCATGGTGCCCGCGTTCCAAGATCAACTGAACACCGGCGATGAGGAGCGAAAAGCCCAACAGACCTATGAACACCGTTTCAGAAACCATCAGGCGGCCACCCAGCCACGCAGCAGGCACTGAAACCAGGATCCATGGCAGGATACGAGCAAGCCGAATATGACCAGATTGCCAGAACCGCCAGCTTCCACCGGCAACAACGATGATATTACAGAGCAGGGCAATTGTCGGCAGCACGCGATAGTCGGTGCCGTTGAGCACCAACAATGCATTATAGGTCGACCCGCCGCCGAAACCGACAGCGGCATAAAGCAAGGCAGTCAGCGCAAAGAAGAATATGAGAAGCGGCATGCCAAACCCCTAGCCGCTTTCCGGTCGGGGCAAAATCTGAAATCTCTCCAGTTCCCCAAAACTTGCTGCACCAAAGTCCATGCTAGACAGGACAATCCGTTTCGCTAAGAAACCGAAATGACTTTACCAAGCCCCCTCTTCGATACGCTGCGCCTGCCCCTCGTCGGCGCCCCCCTGTTCATCATCTCCGGTCCGGAGCTGGTCATTGCCCAGTGCAAGGCCGGCATTGTCGGATCATTCCCGGCGCTTAATGCGCGGCCGCAGGCGATGCTTGATGAGTGGCTTCACCAGATTACCGAAGAGCTGGCCGCCCATAATCGCGACAATCCTGATCGCCCGGCCGCGCCCTTCGCAGTCAATCAGATCGTGCACAAGTCGAACAACCGGCTCGAAGAAGATCTCGCGACCTGCGAAAAATGGCAGGTGCCGATCACGATCACATCTCTCGGCGCCCGCGTTGAGCTGAATGACGCAGTCCATAATTGGGGTGGCATCACGCTGCACGACATCATCAATGATCGTTTTGCGCGCAAGGCCGTCGAAAAAGGTGCCGATGGCATCATCGCAGTGGCAGCCGGCGCAGGCGGCCATGCCGGTACGATATCGCCCTTCGCGCTTGTCAGTGAGATTCGCGAATGGTTTGATGGGCCGCTGCTGCTTTCGGGTTCAATGGCCACGGGCAACGCGATCCTTGGCGCCCAGGCGATCGGTGCCGACCTTGCCTATATCGGCTCCGCATTTATCGCGACTGAAGAGGCCAATGCCGTTGATGGCTATAAGCAAGGTGTGGTCGAAGGCCGCGCTTCGGACATTGTCTATTCGGACCTCTTCACCGGTGTGAAAGGCAATTATCTACGTCAATCGATTGAGAAAGCGGGTCTTGACCCCGACAATCTGCCTGAGGGCGATTACAAGACGATGGACTTCGGTTCAGGCGGAAATACCGAGAAAAAGGCCTGGAAAGACATTTGGGGCGCCGGACAAGGCGTTGGCGGCGTAGAAAAGGTCGAAAGTATTGCAGACCGCGTGGACCGGCTCGAAACCGAGTATCGCGCCGCCAAGGAAAGCCTCCTCGAACGCCTCTACTAAAAGGCGCGTTCCAGCCGGCCTAACAGGCTGCGTGCGGGACTGGCTTTCGGTTCTTCGGGCGGTACGAGCAGATCCTGCTCCATCTTGCGAACGCGCTTGTACAGATCTTCGCTGGCGGCCACCAAACGCTGCGCATCTTCAGGAAGTGCGGCCACAGCATTAGCGTCGCTAGCGGCGGTAATGCCGAGCCGACGATCCGGTTCGCGCGCCATTTCGGCATTGATTTCACCGGCGTCTTCGCCACGCCAGGCCAGCAGCCAGGCAATTACATGCATCAATCGCGTGGTGACCTTGAGCGATTCAACGGCATAGCCCACGCGCTGCGATGGCGGCAGATGATCGCGCGCTTCAACGCCATGATCTTCGAAATAGGCGCGCGCTTCATCGGCCATCACCATGGCTTCGACATACAGCGCGTCGACCAATTTTCGCGTCAAGCCAGTCTGCGGTACAATCATTGTCATACAACCCCCGAGCCTTTCTTCTCGCATATCGGCGCGATTCGCCAAAACAATAAAAGGGTGAGCGGTCCTGGTTAACACCAGATGTCCCGTTCTTGGTCGCTCTTCTGCCCTTGAAAAATGGCGCTGAACTACCATCTCAAACTCGTCTGGCAGGCTGCCATTCTGGGGCCAAATCAGACAGGCTGCGCGGGTGCTCCGCGGGCTAAATACACTCTTAAATCGCTTAAATAAAAGGATTTTGGATCATGCGTAGTTTTGACTTTACTCCCCTCCTCCGTTCATCTGTCGGATTCGAGAATTTGAACCGGCTTGTTGATGCGGCAACCCGTGGCGAAGGCAATGCCTATCCGCCATACAATATCGAGAAGCTGGGCGACGATGCCTATCGCATTTCGATGGCAGTGGCCGGATTCGGCGAAGACGAGCTCGACGTCACGGTTCACGAAAATGTCTTGATTATCAGCGGCCAGGTTGCTGAGCGCGAAGACGACGAAGCCCGTGAATTCCTGCATCGCGGCATCGGTACGCGTGCATTTGAACGCCGCTTCGAACTCGCCGACACCATCAAGGTGACGGGCGCCGATTATGCGAACGGACTGCTCAATATCGAGCTGGCGCGCGAAATTCCTGAAGAGAAGAAGCCGCGCAAGATATCGATCGGCGCAGACAGCGCCCCCGAGACGATCGACGCGCATAACGACGATGGCCGCGAAGCCGCATAGGCGCTCGCAAAGCCGAAGATAGAGGGTCGGCCCGGATACCCGGGTCGGCCCTTTTGCAATGGGAGCATGACCTACTTAGGCAATGATGTCGGGTAGCAGCCGATCTTCGACCTCGGCAATTTCGTCTTTGAGTCTCAGTTTTCGCTTTTTCAGCCGCGCCAGCTGCAACTGATCCTTGGCCGGTGCCTCCAGCAATGCGTCAATCGCGCCATCGAGATCGCGATGCTCTGATTTGAGCGCCGCCAGCTTCACCCTCAGAATCGCATCTTCCATAGGAAAAGGCGATGTCATCAACGGCTTATAGTTGCAAGGCCACCGTCCATCTCCCGCATCAAATTTTGGGGCAGACAAACGCCCCCGTAATGGGTTAGCTTCATCTTCTAAAAATAGAGGAGAGAGCGATGGATAATGCTCATGAGACCGCCCTTGAAGCCAAACATGCGGGCCTCGACGCGAAGATAAGCGCGGAACTGCAGCGCCCCTCACCCGACCAGATAAAAATCGCGGACCTCAAAAAGCAGAAGCTGAAGATAAAAGAGCAGCTCGTCACCCATTAGCGACAGAGACGCGATACTTACTCGTCGCGCGTTATCCGCTCACGGCGCTCGTGACGTTCTTGCGCCTCAACAGTCATCGTTGCGATTGGCCGTGCATCGAGCCGTGCCAGTGAAATCGGTTCGCCGGTGACCACGCAATATCCAAACTCACCGCCGTCGAGCCGGCGTAGAGCCCCATCGATTTTGTTGACCAGCTTCCGCTGACGGTCACGGCGGCGCAATTCGATAGACCAATCGGTTTCGCTCGAGGCGCGATCAGTGGCGTCCGGTTCTCGAATGGGTTCTTCACGAAGCTGTTCACGCGTGCCGTCAACATCCTTCAGGATGCTGGCTTTCCAATCTTGCAGTTTTTGGCGGAAATAGTCCTGGTGGGAATCGCCCATAAATGGCGCATCAAGGTCGAGTTGTACGTCACTCTTCGGGGGTGACATCGGATCTCCGGAAGACGCCGAAGCTTTCGCGGTACTGTTCTTATCTGATGAACGAACGGCTGTTGCCATCTGATATTTCCTCGAAAGTGGATCGGTTTCCGTCAACTTCAACGTCGGAACATGTTCGAATCACAGGGTGATCCTACGCTCCGCCATGGCGCGGGCCTATACTCACCCAACACAGCGCATACAAGCGACGATTCGCATGCTTGGCCCAAATGTCGACCGTGCACACCGGCAGCATGGCAGTCCGGCAACATCGGTTTCGGAGCATTTCTAGAATGAAACTGTCTCTCAATGGGGCATTAACCATTACGATTGAGACGAAGGCGGAGGAAATCTCATGTTAACCATTGAAATCATGGTTAACGATATTGTGATCACGCCTTCCTTGTTGCCTTGTGCATGGGCCGATCACCGGATTGGGGCTGGATGTCAGCAAAGTTCGATGGGGCGAACAACAAGGAAGAAACGCCAATGTCTGTTAGAATGGCTCTTGCAAAATTATGTGCCTGTACAGCCGGAGGGGCTATCGTAGGTGGTGGCGCGGTCCATGTGTCCGAAGCACCAGCTGGCGGCCCCGCAGAAGTGCGGGTTACCCAACCTCGTGTTGCAGCACGCACCATCGGGAATAGGCCGCGCGTCCATCGTAAGACGCGCCAGGCTCGCCCGGTTCGGCACACCTGCGCTCCATCGCCGACGGTTGTTACCGTAACTAACCAGATCGCGACCCCTGCACCGATTATTCCGCCGGCACCCGTTCCGATCATCGGAGAACTTCCGTCGTTCGGCGGCGGTGGTGGTCCTGCCGTAATTGGCGGTGGCGGCTTCTTTGGCGGCGGCGGCGGCTTCTTCGGCGGTTTTGCCGGCAGCAGCTCTACCGGCGGTGGCGGATTCTTCGTTCGCGAAGGCGATATCGTCATCAAAAACCAGAATAACGGCTCGACCTCAACCGGCGGCTCGTCAAGTTCATCGTCCAGTTCCTCGAGCTCAAGCTCGTCCAGTTCCAGCTCCAGCTCAGGATCCAGCTCCTCGAGCAGCGGCGGTCGCAGTTCGAATGGCGGCCACCCTGGAAGCACCGGCGGCTATGGCAGTTCGGGTGGTTCCGGTGGATCGGGTGGCTCCGGTAGTTCAGGTAGCTCCGGCGGATCGGGCAGCTCAGGTAGCTCCGGCGGTTCGTCGAGCAGCTCATCCAGCGGCTCTTCCAGTTCCTCGAGCAGCTCCTCCAGCTCTGGCGGCAGCTCGTCATCGACCTCTTCAGGAGCCACCGGTGGATCGAGCAGCTTTGGCAGCAGCGGTTCCTCGGGAAGCAGTTCCAGTTCAAGTTCCAGCTCGAGCTCGAGCTCCAGTTCGTCGTCCTCGTCGTCGAGCGGCGGCACGTCATCGACCGGAGGAACCGAAGTTCCGGCTCCGGCAATGCCCTTGTTATTTGGGGCCGGTGTGGTTGCGATCGCAGCCCGTCGGCGCTGGAAGAAGAAGAACCAGGCAGACTAGGTTTCGCTTCATCCAGCGGGCAATAAACGGCGCGGTTCTACCCTTTGGACTGCGCCGTTTTCCTATGAGGGTTGCACGACAAGGGCGCGCCCGCCATAGCCCGCGACATGCATGACCTAAAACAGATACGCGACAATCCCGATGGCTTTGACGCCGCGATGGCGCGTCGCGGGCTCGACGCCGTTGCCGCCAATATCCTGGCGCTTGATGAACGCAACCGGGCGCTGCTGACCGAAGTGCAAACCGGCCAAGCGCGCCGCAACGAAGCCTCCAAGATGATCGGCCAGGCAAAAGCCCAAGGCGATGAGGATCAGGCCCAGGCGCTGATGGCGGAAGTTGGCGAACTCAAGAAGCGCCTCCCCTCTCTCGAAGATGAGCAAAAAGCATTAGCCGAGCAGATCGAGCAGCAGCTTGCCTCGCTGCCTAACATTCCGGCAGACGATGTTCCGGCGGGCGAGAGTGAGGATGATAATGTCGAGCTTAGCCGGACTGGCACTCCGCCTTCTTTCGATTTCGATGTCCAGGACCATGCCGATTTGGGCCCACCGCTCGGTCTGGATTTTGAGACCGGAGCCAAAATTGCTGGCGCACGGTTCACGTTGGTGCGTGGGCCCGTTGCCAAATTGCATCGCGCGCTCGGCCAGTTCGGCCTCGATATACTGACCAGTGATTATGGATATGAAGAAACCTACCCGCCATTGCTGGTGAATGACGACACAATGTATGGCGCAGACAAGCTGCCAAAATTTGCCGACGATCTCTTTCGGACGACCGATGGTCGCTGGTTAATACCAACCGCTGAAGTCAGCCTCGCCAATATTGTCCGCGGCGATATTCTTGCCGAAGCCAAGCTTCCGCTCCGTTTTGTCGCCCTCACTTCCTGCTTCCGGTCCGAGGCTGGTGCGGCTGGGCGCGATACCCGCGGCTATATCCGGCAGCACCAATTCGAAAAGGTCGAGATGGTGTCGATCACGACGCCAGAAGCGTCTGAAGCAGAGCATCTGCGGATGACTGACTGCGCAGAGAATGTACTCACGCGCCTTGAACTGCCGTTCCGGCGGATGGACCTTTCGACTGGCGATCTTGGCTTTGGAGCGACCCGGACCTTTGATCTCGAAGTTTGGTTGCCGGGCCAGGATACGTATCGCGAAGTCTCCAGCTGTTCGACTTGTGGAGATTTCCAGGCGCGCCGCATGAATGCGCGCTACCGGCCCGAAGGCGAAACGAAAGGCACCCGCTTCGTGCATACCCTGAACGGATCCGGGCTGGTTGTTGGACGGATGCTGGTCGCGATACTGGAAAACTACCAGCAGGCTGATGGTTCCGTAGTCGTCCCGGACGCCCTTCGCTCCTATATGGGTGGTACCGAATTATTGGAGCCAGCCCGTTAATGCGCATTCTTCTGACCAATGACGACGGCATCAACGCCCCAGGATTTGCGGTTCTTGAGGAAATAGCTGCAACACTCAGCGATGATATCTGGGTCGTAGCGCCAGCCGAAGAACAATCCGGCGCGGGGCATTCGCTCACTCTCACTGCACCGCTCAGGGTCCGCGAACATGGCGAGCGGCGCTATTCGGTTACCGGCACGCCTACCGATGCGGTCATGCTCGGAATCAACCGTGTAATGAAAGACCATCGGCCAGATCTCCTGTTATCCGGGGTTAATCGGGGTGCAAATCTTGCCGAGGACGTAACCTATTCCGGCACGGTTTCAGCAGCCATGGAAGGCGCGCTTGCGGGCGTTCCATCGATCGCGCTGAGCCAAACCTATACCGCCGGGGCGCGCGGTGACGATGTCCCGTTTCTCGCTGCTCGGGAATGGGGCGGCAAGGTATTGGAAAAGCTGAAAAATTATCAATTCCCGTCCCGGACGCTGATCAACGTCAACTTCCCTGCCCGAAGCCCGGATGCGGTGCGCGGAATTCGCACCGTCAGCCAGGGCATGCGCGATTATGGCCGGCTACAGATCATCGAAAATCACGACCCGCGCGGTTTCCCTTATTATTGGTTTGGCCTGGGACCCATGGTTGGAACGGTGGAGCATTCGACAGACCTTGAAGCCATCGAAGACGGCTATATCGCGGTTTCCCCGCTCCATCTCGATATGACCCATCACGAGTCCTTGCAGGCTCTTGGCGCGATTTTCGATTAATATCTTGCCAATAACTTGTTCCATGGCGAGGCGCCCTAAGCGCTGGAAAGCCACGAAAATCATGGTAAGACCGCACCATGAGCGCGCAAAGCCCATGGATGCTGCCGCCGGTTTTGGCGTTCACTCTATCCGCACTTATGCTTAGCGCATGTATCCCATCTGCGACGGGCCCACGCACTAGCGCTCCGCCGGCCGGCGCTGCGCCCACGCCGCCGCCAACCCAATTGGCAACGTGGGACGCGCAGACCGTATCCCCCGATGCCCGGACAGTCTCAGCGACCCAATATGTTGTCCGATCAGGTGACACGCTCAGCGGAATTGCCCGAACTACGGGCGCCAGTGTTGCAATGATTGCGAACACCAACGGGATCACTCCACCCTATGTAATCCGGCCCGGCCAACGGCTCAATATCCCGGCAGGCCGTTATCACGAGGTTCGCCGCGGCGAGACAGGCATCGGAATTGCGCGCAGCTACGGAGTGGACTGGTCTGACGTGGTGACGCTGAACCGCCTGGAAGAACCGTATATTTTGCGTGCAGGGCAGCGCATCCTCCTGCCCGGTGCAAACCGGCCAAGCGGTAATGCGCGACAGCTCAGAGCGGCGGCCTTTGATCTGGATATCGACGATATCGTGACTGGCGGCGAGCCCGCATTGGCGCAGAATGAAGCGCCAACTGCACCGGTCCGGACTGCGCAGCAGGCGCTGCCGCTCGATGCCGCGGTTCGCTCTCCTGCGAATTTCACGGGGCGTTTTGGCTGGCCGCTCACTGGTCCGATTCTTGCGCCATTTGGAGCTGGCGGCGAAGGCGAGCGCAATGACGGCATCAATATCGGTGCGCCGCGCGGTACACAGGTGCTTGCAGCAGCGGACGGGGTTGTGCTCTACGCGGGAGACGAGATCCGGGTCCATGGGGGGCTCGTGTTGCTGAACCATGGAAATGGGTGGATCACGGCCTATGCCAATATGGATGACCTACAGGTTACGCGCGGACAACGCGTTGAACGCGGCCAATTTATTGCCCGGACTGGCACCTCGGGACAGGTTGACCAGCCGCAGCTGCATTTCGAGATCCGTCGCAATCGCCAGCCGGTTAATCCGGCCCAGCATCTACCGGACCTGACCTAATGGTGCAGTTAAACCGCCCGCCCAATGCCGATCGGAACGGCGAACTCCGCCGCAAAAGTGGTTTTTCGCGCTGGGGTTCACTGTGGCTCAGAGGCGCGGTCGTATTCTTTTTGGTCGGGGTTGCGGTCGCCGTGCACTGGTTCGACCGGGCCGGTTATGTCGATCACGCCGACGGCAATATCAACTTTGCTGACGCGGTATACTTCACAATGGTGACGATCACGACGGTCGGTTATGGGGACATCACGCCCGTAACGGATCGTGCGCGATTGTTCGAAGCCATCCTTGTTACCCCGATCCGTTTGTTCATCTGGCTGATTTTCCTCGGAACAGCCTATGATTTTCTGCTACAAAAGAGCTGGAGCCGTTGGCGCATGAGCATCATCCAGAAGAATCTTCATAACCATATCGTGGTTGCCGGTTTCGGCATCAGCGGTTCAGAAGCCGTGGACGAGCTGCTTGAGCGCGGTATCGACCCTTCCGAAATCGTCGTGATCGATCAGGATCATGGACGGCTGGAAGCCGCAGAAAAGAGAGGGTGCAACGTCATGGAAGGCGATGCATCCCGTGATAAAACCTTAAACCAGGTTCGCGTTTCCCGCGCGCGCTCAATGATCGTGTCTGCCGGGCGAGATGATACGTCGATCCTGGTCGTGCTGACTGCGCGCGCGCTGGCGCCCAAGCTTGCGATCAGCGTATTGGTGCGCGCTTCGGACAATGAACAGCTCGCCCGCCAGGCCGGGGCCAGCAACGTCATCAACCCGGTCAGCTTTGCCGGTCTGCTGCTCGCTGGCTCGTGTCATGGCCCGCATATCTCAGACTATATGGCCGATCTTGCCTCGGCGACCGGGCGCGTTGCCCTGCGCGAACGCATGGCAACACACATGGAAGAAGGCCTTCCGCTTGGTGCAATCCAGACCGGCCTTGGCGTGCGCATCTATCGCAACGGCAAGCCTTATGGCTTCTGGGAAGAACAGGCCAAGCAGATCCTTGAAGGCGATCTGATCGTCGAGATTGTCGGCCAACCCGACAATGAATGACGCCCGCTAGAGCAGGTGATGAACCAAACCCATCGCCGCATAGAATAGCAGCCAATAACAAGCATCGATCAAAAACAATCCACGACTTTTCTGCGAAAACAGATAGTTGGTGCCGATTGCGGGGATAATAAAACCCGCGGCCACACCGACCGAGATCAATATGGTCGTGTTCATTCCGGCATCTGCAAAATAGGTGAGCAAATGCGCCAATGTGGTTGATGCGATCAGGCTGAACACGAATGCCATGCCGTAGATCATGCCCATGTTACCGGATTTGATCTCCTCTTCGGTCAGTCCGACCGCGCCCATCCATTTCTTACCCATGACCGGACCGTACCAAATTCCGCCCACGACGAAGCCCGCCGCAGCGGCCGCGATGATCGCGATCCAGTTTGCTGCATAGAATTCCATTGCAACCCTCCCTCTTTTCTTATGGCTTCAGCTTAGCACGAGAGAGGCGGTTTGATCGACCATGCGATCCCCATCGCCCCGATTACGGACAATTGGGATGACAATCAGCCCTGAAATCCCTATGTCGCGGCGCGTCATGGCAACACGTATCCCCTCCCCGCCCAAGGTCGGCATGGTCTCGCTCGGCTGTCCCAAGGCCCTGGTCGATAGCGAGCGTATCCTCACCAAGCTGCGTTCTGACGGATATGGCCTGTCGCCCGACTATGACGATGCCGATGTAGTGCTCGTCAATACGTGCGGTTTCCTCGACAGCGCCAAGGAAGAAAGCCTTGAGGCGATTGGTGAGGCGATCGCTGAAAATGGCCGCGTAATCGTAACGGGATGCATGGGGAACGAGGCAGACGTGATCCGCGATCGCTTTCCGGACGTGCTCGCCGTATCGGGCCCGCAGCAATATGAAGAGGTGGTCGGCGCCGTGCACGAGGCCGCCCCGATGCCGCCTTCGCCTTATGTCGATCTGGTTCCCGAAACCGGACTCAAACTTACCCCGCGCCACTATAGCTATGTGAAGATTTCGGAGGGCTGCAATCATCGCTGCGCGTTCTGCATCATCCCCTCGATCCGCGGCGACCTTGTCAGCCGGCGTCCCGATGCAGTGCTGCGAGAAGCAGAGAAGCTGGTCGCGGCCGGAACCAAGGAATTGTTGATCATCAGCCAGGATACGTCTGCCTATGGTGTGGATATCCGCAAGGAAGAGCGGCAATGGAAAGGCCGCACCATCCAACCCCATCTGACGGACCTTGCGCGCGAACTGGGCCAGTTGGGGGCCTGGGTCCGGCTCCACTATGTCTACCCCTATCCGCATGTCGACCAGGTCATCCCGTTAATGGCTGACGGCCTGATCACACCCTATCTCGATATTCCCTTCCAGCATGCCAGCCCGCGCATCCTGAAAGCCATGCGCCGGCCCGCGAACGAAGCCAAAGTGCTTGAACGCATCGCAGCATGGCGTGAAATCTGTCCCGACCTGACAATCCGATCGACCTTCATCACCGGCTTTCCCGGCGAAACGGATGAAGATTTCGAATATCTGCTCGAATGGCTCGACGAAGCCCAGCTGGACCGCGTCGGTGCGTTCCGGTTCGAACCGGTAGAAGGCGCGCGTGCCAACGCCCTGCCCGATCCGGTGCCCGACGAAGTGACTGAAGAGCGGTACAAGCGCCTGATGGACAAATGCGCCGAGATTTCAGCAGCAAAACTCCAGGCCAAGATCGGATCGACGCAGAAAGTGATTATCGACCTGGTGGATGAAGATGGCGGTGCCACAGGCCGCTCCCAGGCAGACGCACCGGAAATCGATGGTGAGGTCCATCTGCGCGATACGACAGGACTTGAGCCCGGCGACATTATTTCAGCCGTGATCGAAGATGCCGATGCGCATGACCTGTTCGGCGTGCCGATTGGGAGCGACTAGCTAATCCCAGCTCGCTCCTGATCCTTGCGACGTGACCGGCGGACCAGCCAGACAATCAGCACGACGATGCCGACAAGGATCAACAACAAGACAATCCCGGTCCACATGAATACTGCGCCGACATTCTCCATGACTTCGAGATCCGCCGGCGGTTCGCCTGATCCTTCAACACTCCACTGGGTGATCATCGCATCACCGCCCTCCTGGAGCGTTGTAAAGCGCGTCGTTGTCCAATGCGTGTCGTCGGTAGTGACCAGTGTGAAAACCTTCTCCGTGCGCGCACCATCACCCAGGCCGTCACTATTCATGCTGTAAGATATGATGTTTGTCTCGCCGGGCTGCTCCGGGAACAGATTTGCAGCGCCTTCAAAATCGGCTTGGCTGCTCTTCCACAAATCGGGTGTGACAACCGCTTCGAGGCCCTCCGTATTGCCCGTTCGGATATCCGCGACAAATTGCTGCGCCATCGCGCGGTCCTCTTCCGAGGTCATTGTCTCGATCATGCCCTGCATCGAGCAGGCTGCCAGACAAAGCGCGAAAAGAATTGCGATACTGTTTTTGATGCGTAGTGCCGACATGGCTCCCCCCCAATAGTCCTCAACTCGCCTTGGCCTTTTTGGCTTCTTATGGCTAAGGCACGGATTATGACCGATTATGAACCAATGCTCCAGCCCGACAAGGGCCAAGCCGCCCAGATGCTGCATCTGGTCGATACCGACAGCTTTGACGAGTGGTACAAAGCCCTTCCCGACCGCGATCGACAAACCGTAAAAGCACAGGGTTTCAAGGGGAAAGACGGCCAACTCGCCATTATCACCGGTGAATCCGCCGATGATTGGATGGTAGCGGTTGGCGTCTCAGACGCAGAAACGCTGGACAGTTGGTGCCTTGCCAAGGCAGCCGAAAAACTACCGAGTGGTACCTACAGGCTGGACAAAGGTGATCCGGACCAGGCCGCCTTTGGCTGGCTATGTGCCCAGTATCGGTTTGAGCGCTACAAGCAGGAGCCGACCGAAACCAATGGCCCAAAGGTTTTACTGACGTCCAAACCGGCGACAATTGAAGAGACGATTGCGCTGGCCGAGGCCACTGACCTTGTCCGGACCTTGGTCAATATTCCGGCTGGTGATTTGGGTCCGGCAGAGCTCGAAAACGCAGCCACCGAGGCGGCCACGGAGTTTGGCGCTGATCTCGCTGTCACAACGGGAGCCGACTTGGTCGACGGATATCCGATGGTTGACGCCGTCGGCCGCGCCGCATCGGATGACCGTGCACCGCGACTGATCGAACTCGAATGGGGCAATCCGAAACATCCGCGTATCGCGATCGTCGGCAAAGGTGTGTGCTTTGATTCCGGCGGCCTGGATATCAAGGGTGCAGCCGGCATGCGCTGGATGAAAAAGGATATGGGTGGTGCGGCCCATGCGTTGGCGCTGGCCCGGCTTGTCATGGGTCAAGCACTGCCGGTCCGCCTCCATCTGCTGATTCCGGCCGTAGAAAATGCCATTGCCGGTAACGCGTTCCGCCCCGGCGATATCATTCCCAGTCGCAAGGGGCTGAGTGTTGAGATTGGAAATACCGATGCCGAGGGTCGCCTGATCCTGGGCGATGCGCTCACCAAGGCCTGCGAAGACGAGCCGGAACTGCTGATGGACTTTGCGACGCTTACCGGCGCCGCGCGCGTTGCGCTCGGACCGGATCTCCCCGCCCTGTTCACCGACGACGAGCCGCTCGCGGCCGAGATTTCTACGGTGGGAATGGAGATTGACGATCCGGTTTGGCGGCTGCCGCTATGGGACGGCTATGACGAATGGATGAAATCGCCAATTGCAGACCTGAGCAACACGTCTTCGGTACCGATGGCCGGCGCCTCGACCGCTGCGCTGTTCCTGCGTCGGTTCGTCTCCGCCGATACGGCATGGACGCATCTCGACACATTTGCCTGGCGCAACACGCCCAAGCCTGGCCGACCCAAGGGCGGCGAGGCGCTTGGCTTGCGCGCGCACTGGCAGGTTTTGAAGAACCGCTATTCAGGCGATTAGCGCCGCATTCCCTTTTGGCCATCTAGCGAAAATCCCCGTCACCCGCTTTGATCTTGGGCAACCAATCAGGGCGCAACGCGTTGTAGGCATGAGAAACGCCAGCAATTTGGCGTCGAGCAAAGGAGTATCGGCCATGCCAGGCGAAGCGCTTGGACGATGGAGGACGGCGATCGTCGACTATGTGCGGTCAGGCGAACCCGACCTCACCAATCGGCAAATGGCGATTCTGATGCTCAGCTATGCGTCTTCGGAGCCACATACGGTTCGCGGAATCGCCCAAAAACTGGGGGTTTCGAAGCCGGTGGTGACACGCGCCTTGAATACTCTCTCCGCCCTCGGCTATCTGCGGCGTGAACGTGATGAAAGCGACAGACGCAACATCTTCATCGCGCAAACTTCAGATGGGGCGCGTTTCCTTGAACGGTTCGAAAAAATCATCGGCCCAGACCGGCCAATCGGAAAGCGCAGACGAAGCGTCTCAGCCATCGACCAGGCCTAGCTTTACGCTGGGCACGACGGCGACTGACCTTGATCCGCGCGTGCACGCCATTCGCGGCGACATAGCGGATATCGCTCTCGCCGACCGGATTGCCCTGCCCCATTATGTCGCGCCAGTGATGCGCCAGGCATGTGTCAGCGTAACCGATTTGCGCTGCGACCCCGATGATGACGCAGAACTTGGATCGCAGCTGTTGTTCGGCGAGCGGTTTGCATGGCTTGATACTGTCAACGACTGGGCCTGGGGCTATGGCGTTCACGATCATTTTGTCGGCTTTGTCCGCAAAGATGCGCTGGCAGCCGTAACCGAACCCACACACATTGTTTCGGCGGTCTCGACTCCGGTGGCGAATGGCAGCGCCGAAATGCTTCACATGGGAAGCGCGGTGAGCGGCAACGTTGCTGGCGATACCTTGCAGCTGGCCGATGGAGCCGTCGCACTTTCCGATGTTCGCCCAATAGGCAGCATTGTCGATGATCCGGTTGCCGTCGCCGAGATGTTTAGCGGCGCGCCATATCTGCTCGGCGGACGCAGCGGTGCCGGGATCGATTGCTCAGGCTTGGTCCAGATTGCCCTCGCCATGGCCGGCCATGCCGTTCAACGCGATAGTGACATGCAGCAAGACTCGATTGGCGAGCTGCTATTGTCTGATGCCCATCTGGAACGCGGCGACCTCATCTTTTTCCCCGAGCATGTCGGCCTGATGGTGGACCCCACGGATATGATTCACGCCACGGGTCACGCCGGTGCGGTCGTCACCGAGCCACTCGCCAATGTCACCGCCCGGATTGCAAAAGAGCATGACACTCCAGTGCTCGCCCGCCGCAGGATCGCGAGATGACTGTTTCCGTCTTTATCGACGGTGGCCATGGTACGACAGGATTGCAGATCCGCGACCGGCTGGCCGACCGTCCCGAAATTTCGTTGCTGGTACTGGATGACGTGCAGCGCAAAGATGCTGAAGCACGGCGTGATGCCTTGCACAGCGCCGATATCGCAATCCTGTGCTTACCGGATAACGCTGCTCGCGAAGCTGTTGCGCTGCTCGAAGGAAGCGATACGCGTGTCATCGACGCCTCCACCGCCCATCGGACCGCGCCTGACTGGACATTCGGCTTTCCCGAATGGGAGCCTGGCCATCGTGATACGATTGCGGCTAGCCACTGTGTCGCAAATCCCGGCTGCTATGCGCAGAGCTTTATCGCGCTTACCCATCCGCTGATCTTGGCTGGCATTCTTGATCGGGATGCAGACCTCACGGTCAATGCAACATCCGGCTATTCGGGCGGCGGCAAGGCGATGATCGCAGAGTTTGAAGGTGATGACCCGGCAACCGCCTTCCGCAACTATGCGCTAACGCTTGCACATAAACATTTGCCGGAAATGCAACGGCATAGCGGGCTGACATCCCAACCGCTTTTCTCGCCGTCCGTCGCCAACATCTATAGCGGCATGATCGTCGAAGTGCCGCTGCCCTCAGCCATGTTGCGCGCCGGTGCAACTGGTGACGATATCCGGTCCATATTGTCAGACCATTATGCGAACGGAGAAACCATTAGAGTTCTCGACGCATCGGAAACTGCCGCATTGGATCTGGTGACAATCGAACGCTGCGCCGGAACCGACCGGATGGAGATTATCGTCTTCGCAAACCCCGAGGCTGGTCATTTTCGACTCTGCGGTGTGCTCGATAATCTGGGGAAAGGCGCCGCAGGCGCTGCCGTCCAAAATCTCAATCTGATGGCCGGACTGGGCGAATATTCAGGCCTGCGCACTTAACCCACCGTCTTATCCCCAGCTTCATTCACAAACAGACCGCAATCCGCTAAGGATTGCGCAGCATTTGGAGGTGAGGGTCGCTGTGAATACAGTCTTACGTCGAGATCCGCCGGGCTCATTTTGGGTCATATCCTTGCTGTTGCTCATTTGGAACGGCATGGGTGTTGCTGCCTATCTCAGTCAGGCCTTCTCGAATTACGAGTCCCTTGCAGCCAGCTATCCAGCCGAAGAAGTTGCGATCATGCAATCAATGCCGGCCTGGGCTACCGCTGGCTTTGCGACTGCCGTATTTGCCGGATTACTGGGCGTTATTACGCTATTCGCCCGCAAAGCCATCGCCCGCTGGCTGTTCGTCCTGTCGCTGCTTGGCGTAGTCGCGCAGCATAGCTGGACCTTCGGCATGAGTGGATTGCTCGACATTGTCGGCGCTGAACGGATGATCATGCCGCTCATCGTCGTCGTCATTTGCATTTTTCAGATTTGGTACGCCGGAATCGGCATCAAGCGGGGCTGGATCCGCTAATCCATCTCGCCGCGCTGGCGACGCAGATCATACCAACGCTCCACATTATCGCGATGCTCGGAATAGGATTCGGCAAACACATGCCCGCCTGTTCCGTCTGCGACAAAGAATAACGCGTCGGTTTCGGCCGGGTTGAGCACCGCCTCGATCGCTTCACGCCCGACATTGGCGATGGGACCACGCGGCAAGCCGGCCATTGCATATGTGTTGTAGTCGTTGCGTGCGTTAATCTCCGAACGCCGGATACGACGTCCCAGAGCCCGGCCTTGGGTGATTGGATAAATGATGGTCGGATCGGCCTGGAGCCGCATGCCCGTGCGCAATCGGTTCGAGTACACCCCTGCGATCAGCGGCCGTTCGGACGGCTCCGCGGTTTCCTTCTCAACGATCGAGGCGAGGATGATTGCTTCTTCCGGCGTATCGACCGCCGTATCCGAGCTGCGCGCTGCCCATAGCGCCGCCAATTCCTCGTCCAGTGCAAGCTGCATGCGCGCCAGCACATCAGCCCGGCTCTCACCGCGTTCATAGGCATAGCTGTCGGCAAGCACGGATCCTTCTTCAGGAACCGGAATTTCACCTGTCAGATATTCGGTCGCCATCAGTCTTTCATGCACCAACACTGCCGGCATACCTTCCGGGATGGTGACGAACCGTTGAACTGCAGCCTCTTCCTGCAAGATACGCAGGGCTTCGGACTGGCTTACACCAGCTGGCATTTCATATTCACCGGCACGGATCGGCGCACTACTGCCGAGAAAGCGCGCAAAGATCAGGAACCGGCTCTGCGATTCGATGATCCCGGCTTCTTGAAGGGTAAGTGCGGCATCGGTCAGTGTTGCGCCGTCTTCGATCGTAACGGCGACCGGCTCTTCAAGTGGTCCGGTACCGCCCCAGCTGCGCAATGCGGCGATGAGCGCGGCTGCCAGCAGTATCGCGACGATAAGAGCAAGGCAGCCGAGTTTGCGCATGGCTCTGTTAGACCGCCTTCATCACCAGGCTGGCATTGGTTCCGCCAAAGCCGAAGCTGTTGTTGAGAACGGCTTTAACCTCACGCTGCCGCGCTTCGTGCGGAACCAGGTCCATGCCAGCGGTGCCATCCTCAGGATTGTCGAGGTTCAGCGTCGGCGGGACGACTTGGTCACGCAGCGCCAGAATGCAGAAGATGGATTCAACCGCACCGGCACCACCGAGCAAATGGCCGATGGCGGATTTGGTTGAGCTCATGGAAAGCGAATTGGCTGCATCGCCAAACAAGCGCTTCACCGAATCCAATTCGATGAGATCGGCCATAGTCGAGGTGCCATGCGCGTTGATATAATCGATATCGTCGACGCTAAGGCCTGACTTTTTCAGTGCCATTTCCATTGAGCGGTACGCGCCTATTCCATCAGGATGCGGCGCCGTCACGTGATAGGCATCGCCCGACAGGCCATAGCCAACGACTTCGGCATAGATGGTCGCACCGCGCGCCTTGGCATGCTCATATTCTTCGAGCACGACAACACCCGCACCTTCACCCATCACAAAGCCGCTCCGGTCCTTGTCATAAGGACGGCTGGCCTTCTCCGGCTCGTCGTTGCGGTTGGTGCACAGCGCCTTGGCCTGAGCAAAGCCGGCAATGCCGATTGGGCAGATGGCGGCTTCCGCGCCACCCGCCAGCATCACATCAGCATCATCCAGCGCAATCATGCGCGCGGCGTCTCCGATGGAATGGGCACCGGTCGAACACGCCGTCACAACGGCATGGTTGGGGCCCATCAGGCCATATTTGATGCTTACCTGGCCCGAGATAAGGTTGATCAAGCGTCCATGGACAAAATGCGGGCTGACGCGACCCGGGCCACGGCGATCCAGAACAAGTGATTCGCTCTCAATTCCCGGCAAGCCGCCAATGCCCGATCCAATCGAGCAACCAGCACGCAGTTTTTCTTCGTCCGACATTTCGGTGAGACCGGCATCTTCGAGCGCCTGTCCAGCCGCATCGATGCCATAGACAATGAAAGGATCGACCTGGCGCTGGACCTTGTGATCGACGCGCAACGCCGGATCGAAACCATATTCATGGTCGGCAGGCTTCACTTCGCAGGCAATCGTACATTTCTGATCCGACGTATCGAACCGTTCGATCTGGCCCGCGCCCGATTTTGCTGCAGTCAAATTCTTCCAGCTGGTTTCCACGTCGCCGCCCAATGGCGTGACAAGTCCCAGTCCGGTGACAACTACACGGCGCATCTCAGTGCCTCCCTTTCATGCGGCTCTCCAGCCGCCATCATTGACGACAAAACGGCCCCCCGGGTTTCGGACCGGGGAGCCGTTTTAATCCATTTGGCTCGGTCGTGCGACCGGGCTCCCTTATCGCATGCAGCGATCAGGCGTTCTGCTTGTCGATATATGCAATTGCGTCCTTAACAGTCGCAATGTCTTCGGCAGCATCGTCGGGAATTTCGACGCCAAACTCTTCTTCGAATGCCATTACCAGCTCGACGATATCGAGGCTGTCAGCGCCCAGATCATCGATAAAGGCTGCATCTTCGGTGACCTTGTCGGCTTCGACCCCAAGATGCTCGGTGACGATCTTTTTCACCCGATCGGCAGTATCGCTCATGGAATATCCTTTGCTTAAATGATTCCCAGTTTTCCTAAAGGGCAGCGCTATCTCGCGCAAGCCCGTTCATCCTCTGGAAAGCTATAACATCGCCATTCCACCGTTCACATGCAAGGTTTCCCCCGTAATATAGGCGGCTTCATCCGATGCGAGATATGTTACGGCAGCGGCGATATCCGCGCCTTCTCCCAGTTTTCCGGCAGGAATCCGGGTCATTAGCGCCTCTTTTTGCGCATCGGGCAGTTCATCGGTCATTGCCGAGCGAATAAATCCCGGAGAAACGCAATTTACAGTGATACCCCGGCTCGCAACTTCCTGGGCCAATGCCTTGGACATTCCGACTAGACCGGCTTTCGACGCCGCGTAATTGGCCTGACCGGGGTTGCCCGTGGCGCCAACTACCGACGTAATCGAGATAATTCGGCCACCACGCGCCTTCATCATCGGTCGCATTGACGCGCGGGCAAGCCGAAATGCGGCTTCCAGATTGACGCGGATGACCTGATCCCATTCCTCATCTTTCATCCGCATCGCGAGGTTATCGCGCGTAACACCGGCATTGTTGACGAGAATATCCAGCTTTCCGAGCGCTTCAACGGCCGCCGGGATCAGAGCATCCACAGCCTCGCCATCGGAGAGATTACATGGGAGGATCACCGGATCACCGCCAATATCGGCTGCAACGGCCTGAAGCGCCTCTTCCCGGGTACCGGAAAGCGCAACTTTGGCTCCCTGCTCAGCCAATGCCTTGGCAATCGCGGATCCGATGCCACCCGATGCGCCGGTGACCAGCGCGGTTTTTCCTGAAAGATCGAACATGATCGCTCCCTGATTGTCCCCACGGGATCGAGCCAGTTGCGGCCCTGCCCTTTGATTGGAACGCTTAGAATAAAATACAGCCTGCCGATACGGTTCGGCCGATGCAATTTAGAGTTCTTGCAGCACAGCCTCGATGTCATCCATCTTCACAATGCTCTTTTGAGCCGCGTCCGGCGCGATCCGTTTGACCATCGGCGCGACAACCTTTCCGCCAAATTCAATAAACTCCGACACGCCTTCGCTGGCCATCTCGGCAATACTCTCGCGCCAACGGACCATCGCCGTAACCTGTTCGACGAGCAGCCCGCGGATCGCTTCATGCTCACCCACCGGCATAGCGGTAACATTGGCATAGAGCATCGCCGACAGCGGATGGATCTCAACGCCGGCCAGCGCCTCTTCCATCGCATCGGCCGCGGGCGTCATCAGCGGGCAATGAAACGGTGCCGAAACCGCGAGTGGCATGGCCCGCCGTGCGCCGCGATCCTTGCCCAGCACACATGCGCGATCGACCGCGCCCGTATGGCCGGAAATGACAATCTGTCCGGGTGCATTGTCATTCGCCACAACACAGACTTCGCCTTCAGCCGCTTCTTCGCAAATCTCGGTGGCCGGATTGAAATCGAGGCCAAGGAACACGGCCATGGCGCCTTCACCCACCGGGACCGCGGCCTGCATTGCCTGTCCGCGTCGCTTGAGGAGCCGTGCCGTGGTTGCAAGATCAAAACCGCCGGCTGCACACAGCGCCGTATATTCGCCCAGGCTATGGCCAGCGACAAAGTCCGCCTTGTCAGCGAGCGTCACGCCGCCTTCTTTTTCCAGCACCCGCAACGTCGCAATTGCATTGGCCATGATCGCCGGCTGCGCATTTTCGGTGAGCGTCAATTCGTCTTCCGGCCCTTCGCGCATCAACCCGCTGAGATTCTGGCCCAGCGCATCGTCAACTTCTTCGAAAACTTCGCGGGCGACCGGGCTCGCATCGGCAAGCGCAGCCCCCATGCCGACGGCCTGGCTACCCTGTCCTGGAAAGATAAAAGCGCGCATCTGTTCGTCCCCATTCTGCTTGCCGCCCGACTAGGGAGCGCAGCAACGCTATGCAAGCGTTGAAGGCCAGATCAGTTGCCGCTAACGTCAACCTATGTCCGACCCGGCCTTTGAATCTCTACTCGTCCAATTCTGCAATCGCCAGTTCGGAGAGACAGCCGAAATCAGCGGGTTGAAGCGCCTTACCGGTGGCGCAAACATGGAAAGCTGGGGTTTCGATTATGGCGATCGTCTCCTTGTCTTGCGTCGGGCACCCGGAACCGGCGAGCGCAGCGAGGAGCTCGCCCGGATCTCCATGGAAAGCGAAGCGCGGTTGATCGCACTGGCCGGCGAAGCCGGTATCACCGCACCGCCCATGCTCGGCATTCTCACACCCGAAGATGGTCTTGGCCAAGGCTATCTCATGGCCCGTATCGCCGGAGAAACCCTCCCGCACAAAATTCTCGGCAATCCTGATTTTGCGCGCGCTGAAACAGCTCTCAGCGAACAGTCTGCGACAGAACTCGCGAAAATCCACGCTATGCCGCTCGACACGCTGCCGGATGATATCCCGCACGAGGATGCCGCGATGCTGCTGGAAGGGCTTGGTCAGCGCTATCGCGACTATGGCGCGCGGATCCCGGTATTTGACTATGCATTGCGCTGGCTGGCCGATCATTTGCCCAAGCAGGCCGAACCGCGATTGCTCCATGGTGACTTTCGCATGGGCAATCTGATGATCAATGGCGACGGAATAGCTGCCATTCTCGACTGGGAACTCGCCCATATTGGCGATCCGGCCCAGGACCTCGCCTATATCTGCACGCCAAGCTGGCGCTTCACCCGCCACGACCTAGCAGTCGGCGGGTTTGGCGATGTCGATGCATTTCTCTCCTCCTATGCCGCCGCGAGCGATGCCGCTGTTGATCGAGCGAGGTTCGACTATTGGCTGGTTTACTCGACGCTCTGGTGGGGCATTTGTTGCCTCGGCATGACGCAGATATGGCGCTCGGGAACCGATCGTTCCCTCGAACGCGTGGTCATTGGGCGGCGCGTGAGTGAAGTCGAAGTCGATCTGTTGCTGCTCTTCGATACGATCCTGGATGGAATGGCAGACCAGATCATCGATTGGCAGGCGCCCGAACTCCCAGACCATGATGGCGAAACGCATAATGGCGAGCTGCTCGAAGCATTGATCGGTTGGGACAGTGACGATGTGATTCCGGAGGCCAAGGGCCGTGACCTGTTTCAGGCGCGGGTCGCCAAAAATGCGATGGGTATGCTCAAACGGGATGCGGAGCTGGGGCCGGTTTTCGCGAACCGACACCATGGCCGCCTCGCCGGTCTTGGCCAGACACAAGACAGTTTGGGCGATGGCCTGGCCGATGGCAGCCTCTCTCTCGAAGATCCCACCCTACTCGCCCATCTCAGACTGACGGCGCTTGAACGGCTGTCGATCGATCAACCCAAATATCCTGGCCTCGCCGCGGCCCTCAAGAAATGGAGCCAATGATGACATTTGTAATCCCACAGGAGATTGAAGATTATCTCGCGGAACTTGATGCGTTCATCGAGGGCGAAATCAAGCCGCTCGAGCAGCAGGATGACAATATCCGTTTCTTTGATCATCGCCGCGAATTTGCGCGGACGGATTGGGACAACGACGGCCTGCCGAGCGAGGAATGGGAAGATTTGCTTCGTGAAATGCGCCGCCGCGCCGATGCCGCGGGCCATTTTCGTTTTGCGCTGCCCGAGGAATTTGGCGGCAAGAATGGGTCCCATCTCGCGATGGCCCGAATTCGCGAGCATCTCGCCGAAAAAGGTCTTGGGCTGCATAATGACCTGCAGAATGAAAGCTCGATCGTCGGCAATCTCGTGCAACCACTCATGGTCCGCGATTTCGCTACCGACGCGCAGCGCGAGGAGTTTATCCCCGCAATGCTCGCCGGCAAAATGCGCTGGACCTTCGGGCTGACCGAGGAAGATCATGGATCAGACGCGACCATGGATGGAAACACGCGTGCGGTTCGCGAGGAACGCGATGGCGTGGACCTGGCTGGCTGATCAACGGCGAACAAAATGTGGACCACCGGCAGCCATGTCGCCACCCATTGCATGTGTTTCGCCCGCCATTCGGGCAATGATGGCGATGCCCGCGGTATTGGCTGTTTCATCGTTCCCTATGACGCGCCCGGTGTCGAAATTGGCGAATATCTGTGGACATTCAACATGCCGACAGATCACCCCAAGGTGAAGTTCACCGACGTATGGATCCCGGAAGATGCTGTGCTGGGCGATCTCGAGATGGGGCTCGCCTGCGCGCAGCATTTCGTCCACGAAAACCGCATTCGCCAAGCCGCATCTTCGCTGGGTGCGGCGCAATATTGCATCAATGAAGCGGTCAAATATGCGCAGGAGCGCAAGCCATTCGGCAAGCCTTTGTCAGCGAACCAGGCGATCCAGTTTCCACTGGTCGAGCTTCACACCGAAGCGGCGAAATGCTGCGCCAGCTGATCTACAAGCGTCTCGGCAGCGATGGACACGATGCCGAAGGTCGACATCGCCAAGCGGCTCTCCGACAAGGTCTCGCATGTGCAATTATCGGGCGAACCGGCTGGTGTGCCAGGCCGCCGACCAGGCGATGCAGGTGCATGGCGGGATCGGCTATTCCCGGCACAAGCCGTTCGAGCATATCTATCGGCACCATCGCCGCTATCGGATCACCGAAGGCGCCGAAGAGATTCAGATGCGCAAAATTGGCGGACATTTGTTCGGTTACCTCTAGGCGCAGGTGAACAATCGAAGTTCCTGCCACGCCATGCTAGAGCCAAATTCCGTTTGCTACGGATATGGGGAATTGTGCCATGACGCTGATCAGTGACTTTGTTGCCGGCCGGACACCGCCGCAACTCTACGAAACATATCTGTCTCCGGGCCTGTTCGAACCCTGGGGTGATGCATTGCTCGCAGGCCTGCCGCCTTCGGGCGACTGTGTCGATATTGGGTGCGGCACAGGAGTGGTCAGCCGCAAATTGGCGGCCGACGGCAATGTTACCCGGATCGCGGCGATCGATGTCGCTGATCCGATGATAGCCCATGCAAAACAGGTGACAGCGGCCAAAGGTCTCGACACTCGGATTTCCTTTGAAGCCGCCAGCGCGCTCGACCTGCCTTTTCGTAATGACGCATTTGATCGCGCTTATTGTCAGCAGGCGATCCAGTTCTTCCCCGACAGGATCAAGGCCATGTGCGAGGTGAAACGTGTTCTGAAACCCGGTGGCCAATTCGCAGCCGCCGTTTGGACGGCAGCGGCAGACGGCAATCCCGTCTTCGGTGTGTTCGAGGAGATCGTCGGACGGACATTCGGCACAGATCTACTTCCCTTCGGTCCCTTCGCATTTGGCGATGACACCGCGCTTCGATCCGTGATCGAAGAGGCCGGACTGAAAATCCATTCGCTCGAACGCCGCGAGATGGAGTGCAGCTTGCCGGACGTGGAATCTTTCGTGCTGTTCGACCTGCTATTCCTTGGCCGCCCTGATTCTGACGGGGTCCTGCAGCCGGTGGTTGCACCTGATGACCTGGATGGTGATGGCCCTGTGGCGCAGCTGATTCTCGAAATGAAATCGGCGTTGGCGGATTATGTCCAACCCGACGGGACACTTCGTGCTCCAACGACAACGCATATCGTTATCGCTGAAGCCTAATTTGCGGCACTGACAACACTCCTGACACAAGGCTGTCAGTAGGGGTGTGGCACAAGCTCCTTGGTCCCAACCCCCACTAAGGAGAACAGCAATGACCGAAGCCGCGATGAATCGCCTGGTATGGGCAGAAATCCCCGTCACCGACCTCGACCGCGCCTGCGGATTTTATGAAAAGATCCTGGGCGAACCGGTGAAACAGGACGATACCGGCCCCAACCCGATGGCAATGCTCCCCTATTCCGGCCAGCTTGGCGTAGCGGCGGGTCATCTCTACCCGGGCAAACCCGCCAGTAACGGCGAAGGCGCAACGGTCCATCTCTCGGTACCCTTCGAACTGGATGATGCCATGGCGCGGGTCGGAGAAGCCGGCGGACAAATTGTCTCGGATGTCATCACCATCCCGGCCGGTTCGTTTTTCTACGCGATCGATACCGAGGGTAATTCTCTCGGCATCTTCAAGATCTAACGCTAGTCTAGACCCATGCGACGCGCCGACCGCCTCTTTCAAATCGTGCCAATTTCTGCGCGGCGGTCGGCTCGTCACAGCCGCAATGCTGGCCGAATGGCTCGAAGTGTCCGAACGGACAATCTATCGCGACATTGCCGACCTCCAAACCAATGGCGTGCCGATCGATGGCGAAGCCGGGGTCGGCTATGTCATGCGCGGCGGGTTCGACATCCCTCCCCTGATGTTCACTCATGACGAGATCGTTGCGCTGGTTGCCGGTGCCCAAGTTGTCCGTTCCTGGGGCGGCATCGCCATGGCACGGGCCGCCGAAGAAGCGCTCGTGAAGATCGAATCCGTGTTGCCAGAAGAGGATCGCGCACGCGTTACCGATACCAAGATATTCGCCCCCTATATGGGTATCAGTGATCGCGTCCGCGCTCTGATCGACGATTGCGAAGCGGCCGTCGAGGCTCGCACGGTGCTGACATTCGACTATCGCGACGAAGCCGGCGAAGCGACAAGCCGCGACGTCCAGCCGCTCGGCCTGTGGTTCTGGGGCAAGGTCTGGACGTTAATGGCATGGTGTGAGCTGCGCGAAGATTTCCGCATGTTCCGCCTCGATCGCATGGCCAATGTTGTAGCCGCCGGACGGATATACAAAGCCTCGCCCGACCGATCACTCGCCGAATGTTTGCGCCAAATTGAAGCGAAATATGGGCCGCAGCGCTAACCTGCGCTAGCTGGCATCCGGCATTGAAGCGATCGCCCGATTGAAGCCGTCGACCAGGTTTCGGAGCACTGGTACAATCTGTTTCATATCGAACATGTCGGCCAGCGGATCATAGCGCTCCGGTACGATGCCAAATCCGATCATCGTCTCAATCCAGGTTTGTTCGTCGAAAACCTCGTTATCGAACGTGACGAAGCGGCCTCGGCTGCGGAATTGGTCCAGCCGAAGCTGCAGCGTTTCGGGTAGTGCAGCATCGCGCATCGCCGACCAGAGCGGATCGCTGCGCTGACTGAGCGCAAATGGCAGGATTGCAAAATCGCGAATTTGGGCGATGAGACTTGCATGTTTACTATTAAACTCAGTGGCTTCAATCTGCTGGTCGTTCGTCGCTGGTATGCAGCGTATCAGCTGCATCGCCTGTTCCTGCATCAAGATCATATCGGCAGAAAATAGCGGACCGAGGCTTGCAGATGCAGTGCCCATACGCGTCAGATTGCCGGTCCATGGTGTTTCCATAGCGCCGAAGGCAGTGGATTTCAGTACGGCATTGGCGCCGATTATGCCCTGCGCCGTCCCCGGATCCAACGCGTCCGCACGATAGAGCAATGCGACGTCAGTTTCGTTCGCCAGAGGCGTTTCAATCGCCACGCAACCAGCCAATGCGCGGGCCGCGAACATGGCACCCCTCACGCGACGGAACCCGCGCTGTCCCGATGCGATCAAACGGTGACAAAATCGATGGCATCTCCAGCGGCGCAAAGGCTCCCGAGACCAGTTCAGAAAGGGCCCCGTCTGTGTCGACAAACAGGTCGGCGGTGATTTCCTGGCCGCCGTCCAACGTGACCATGTGAATGTCGTCTTCATCCGCTCCATGGGTCACACGAACTGGCCGTCCTTTTCGGCGCGTGACCGCATCGCCAGAAATGCGACTGTCGAGAAAGGCCGCATAGCCATCCGCGTCGATCTGCACCATCGGCCCCAACATGGTGAGCGGCGAGCTGGGATCGTCGGACGCCAGCGAGAACTTTCCTTCCATTGCAGTGCGTGCGGCCAGGCGGAAGGGTTGAAACAGGTAGGCGAGCTTTTCAGGCTCATTATTCATCATCGCGGCGCGCAGCATGATGTGGTGGAGCGGGACCCCGTTGATCTTTGGCAAGGTGCCGGATGCCGCAATAAAATGCCGGCTCCCTTCGCCACGCCAATCGACAAGATCATGGCCGAGCCCCATTCGGCCGCCACATTGCTCAACCAGCGTGCGCGCATCGATGCCGAGCTGGTCGTGAAATCGACTGGCAACCTTCATCGTCAAGGCTGCAGGCGGCACATCGTCGTTGACATCTTCGACAATTGTCAGTGTCACGCTCGGTGGTAGATTTTGTGCGAGCAATGCCGCCGCAGGCCAGATGGACTGTCGCGTGCCGAAAAGCGCAATCGAGGACAGGGTTGATGGCATCATGCCGCCCCCTCCCCATCGAACGCAGCCCCATAGTCCTGAATAAAATCGAGATGCAGGCTGGCAGCCGCAACGCGATCAGCGATAGCCTTGCGCATTCGGCTCAGTTCCGTGCCGAGATCGTCGTCAGTGATCCGGTCCGCACGCGGATCATAGCTTATTGGCTCGATATTCTGGCCGATAAAGACGGACAACCAGCTTTGTTGCTGAAACAACCCGCTTTCATATTCGGGAACTATCGCTCGTCGCCGAAATGCATCGATTTTGTAGCGCAGGCTGTCTGGCCACTGCATCTCGCGCATATCCCGCCATAGCTCGCCATCGTCACGCTCGTTCGCGACATAGTGCAGCATCAGAAAATCCCGGACCCGCTCGAACTCGAGATCCATCAACCGGTTATATTCGTTGCGATCGCTATCGGCGCAATCTTGGCCTGGGAACAGCGCTATCAGGTTTACTATGCCGCTCTGGATCAAATCGATGCTGGTCGATTCCAGCGGCTCAAGGAAACCACCCGACAATCCGATTGCTACGCAATTCCTGTTCCATAATTTGCGTCGTTTACCGGTCAGGAAGAAAAGCTGCTTGGGATCCGCGAGTGGTTCGCCTTCCAGATTTTGCATCAGCGTGTCGACGGCGTCCTGATCGCTTACATAGCGGTCACAATAGACATGGCCGTTACCGATCCGGTGCTGAAGCGGGATGCGCCACTGCCAACCGCCGTCGCGCGCCGTTGCGCGTGTATAAGGCCCGACGGTATCAGTGATGGCACACGGCACCGCATAGGCGCGATTGCAGGGAAGATAGTCACTCCAATCCTCATAGCCGGTTGCCAGTTCCTGCTCGATCAGCAGGCCGCGAAACCCCGAACAATCGACAAACAGATCACCGGCTATCTCCTTGCCAGATTCCAAGGTAACCGATTCAATGAATCCGCTCTCACCATGGATTGCGACCGAAACGACCTTTCCTTCGATCCGTTTCACGCCGCGTTGCTGGGCGAAGTCAGCCAGGAATGCGCCATATTGGCTGGCATCGAACTGAAACGCATAGGAGTAACGATCCAGCGGGGATGCGGGATTCTCTTCCGGCAGCGCGAACCGGTCATTCTGGGCAGCGACAATCGGGAAACAATAATCGCCAAAGGGCCCGGGATCGCCATCTGCTCGTGCACGAAGCCAGTAATGATAGAAATCGGCCGGCCCTATCGCCGCACCATAGGCACCGAAGGGATGGATGTAGCGGTCACCCTTTTTACCCCAGTCGCAAAACTCAATGCCAAGTTTGATCGTCGCATTAGTCCGCGCCATCATCTCGGCTTCATCGATCCCGACCAATCGGTTGAAATCACGGATCTGCGGCAGCGTCGCTTCGCCGACACCCACGGTCCCGATCTCGGCTGACTCCACCAGGGTAATCGACACCCCGGTACGCCCAAGAGTCTGGGAGAGCGCGGCAGCGGCCATCCAGCCCGCCGTGCCGCCGCCAATGATCACGACGTTTTGGATCCTGGTGTCACCAAGCGCGGTCAAGCGGTCGCCCCGGAATCTGTCAGATAGAAACCCTGTGCGTGGAAATCGCGAATTGCAAAACCCCCCCTGATTTATTGCCAGAAATAGGCCGTATTGTATCGGGAGCACAACGCGTTTTTCGAAGCTGTTGCGAGTCCCACAATCAGGATGGCGGAAAAGCTTGCATCACCGCGCGTAACCTTTCAGCCTTTTCCGACGAAGAGACTGGTATCGCACATTAGTGACAAGGGGCATTTCCATGGACACGACCACCCGCCGCGCCGGCACGCTCATCGCGGCCGCACTCATCATCTCCATCATCAGTCAGATATTCTACATGGCAACGCTCGGCGGGCCGCAGGCTTCCGATCCCGCAGTCGGCGTAACCAATGCCGATGTCGTCGCCTATTTCACGGATCGCTGGGCTGAGGTTGCGACGGTTTGGACGATCGAACTGGCCGCGTTCATGGTCATGTCCATCGCAGCGCTTATCCTCCTCGTCCGTACCAGTTTCGCGCCGGCAGCATGGGCGGCCTTGTTCGCGTCGGGCATGTTCAACGTCATTCAGGTTGGCATCGGCCTGTCGATGTTCCGCCCTGCCGCACTCGCTGGTGAGGCGCTAGGGCCGGTGTTTCTAACGGTGGTTGGCGGCGCGTTTGTATTCTACTTCCTCGCCAAGGTCCTGATCGGCATGGCTGGTATCGGCCTCGGACTGATGCTGTTCTCCGGCTCCAGTGGTGCAGGCAAGGCTGTGGGGGCGCTCACTATTCTGGTTGGTGCGGCTGCGGCAGCGCTCAACATCTATGCCATCCCACAGGGACTTGCCCAGGTTTTCCTTGCTGGGGCTACTGGTACAATCGCTGCGCTTACAACAGCAGTCGCGGTGTGGATGCTGACGCGACAGGAGAGCTAGCGCGCAATCCCGCAATTATTCGGCGATCGCCTCGCTTGCCAGTGCAAAGCCTTGTAAAGGATGCGCAGAAGAATTGGTGAAGAGGAATCACGACAATGTCTGCCGGATTTTACGCGCGAGTCGACGAGACGCTCCGCGATATCGACGATCAGGGGCTGACCAAGCCCGAGCGCATTCTCACATCCCGGCAAAGTGCCGAGATTGAGGTGCGCGAGGGCGAGACTGTCTCGTCTGTACTCAATTTCTGCGCGAATAATTATCTTGGGCTCGCGGACCATGCGGATCTCAAGGCCGCTGCCAGTGCGGCGATGGAAACGCATGGCTTCGGCATGGCGTCCGTACGCTTTATCTGCGGGACACAGGACCTGCATCGCCAACTCGAACAGCGGATTGCGGGCTTTTTCGGGTATGACGATGCGGTAACTTTCGCCGCCTGTTTCGATGCCAATGCGGCAGTGTTCGAACCGCTCCTCGGTAAGGACGATGCGATCATCTCCGACAGTCTGAATCATGCTTCGATCATCGATGGCGTGCGCCTGTGCAAGGCGGCGCGCTATCGCTTCGCCAATAATGACATGGCGGATCTCAAGGCCCAGCTGGAACAAGCCCGGGCGGATGGCGCGCAAACAATCCTGGTGGTCACGGACGGCGTTTTCTCGATGGATGGAACGATCGCCAATCTGCAGGGAATTTGTGATCTGTGCGACGAGTATGACGCACTGACGATGATTGACGATTGCCATGCGAGCGGGTTTCTCGGCGCAAATGGCCGCGGTACCGCCGAATATTGCGGTGTCGAAGGCCGGATCGACATTCTCACCGGCACCCTCGGCAAAGCCCTTGGCGGCGGCATGGGCGGCTTTATCTGCGCGCGCCAGAATGTGATCGACCTGCTCAAACAACGCGCCCGGCCCTATCTGTTTTCAAACGCAATCGCCCCGCCCCTCGTCGCCGCATCGATCAAGGTCTTCGATCTGGTCGAGCAAGGAGACGATCTGCGGGCCAAGCTCATTCACAATTCCCAGCGCTTCCGGGCCGGGATGGAAAGCGCAGGCTTCACCTTGCTGCCCGGCGAACATCCGATCATCCCGGTGATGCTTGGCGATGCAAAACTGGCTCAGCAAATGGCGGCCGATCTGCTGGAACGGGGCATCTACGTAATCGGCTTTTCCTTCCCGGTGGTCCCGCGTGGCCAGGCGCGGATCCGTACGCAAATGTCGGCTGCGCATAGCGACGCGCAGATCGACCAGGCGATTGCCGCCTTTACGCAGGTTGGCGCGAAGCTTGGTGTGCTTGAGGGAGCAGCGGCATGAAATCGCTCGTCAAAGCGAAGAACGAACCGGGCCTTTGGATGGAAGACAGTCCGATGCCGTCCGCCGGCCATAATGACGTGCTGATCCGGGTCAAGAAAACCGCCATCTGCGGAACCGATATGCACATCTACAATTGGGATGACTGGGCCCAGCGGACGATCCCCGTGCCAATGGTCGTTGGCCATGAATTTATGGGCGAGATTGTCGAACTGGGTTCAGAAGTCACCGGCTTTGCAGTCGGCGACCGCGTTTCAGCAGAAGGCCATATCACCTGCGGCCATTGCCGCAACTGCCGCGCAGGCAACCGGCATCTGTGCCGCAACACCGAAGGGATCGGCGTGAACCGCACCGGTGCGTTCGCCGAATTCATCTCGGTCCCCGCTTTCAACGTCTACAAGCTGCCTGACGAGATCCCCGACGATATCGCGTCGCTCTACGATCCCTTTGGCAATGCCGTACACACCGCGCTTGCTCAGGATATGGTCGGCGAGGATGTATTGATCACCGGCGCGGGTCCGATCGGCGCAATGGCGGCGGCAATCGCAAAGCACGTCGGCGCACAGAATGTCGTCGTCACGGATGTGAACGACTATCGGCTCGATCTGGCAAAGAAACTTGGCGCGACGCGGACCGTCAATGTCGCCAATGAAGATCTGCGCGATGTGATGGAGTCGCTCAACATGACGGAAGGCTTTGATGTCGGCCTGGAAATGTCGGGCGCACCGTCCGGCTTTACGCAGATGCTCGACGTAATGAACCATGGCGGGCGCGTTGCGCTGCTCGGCCTGTTGCCAGATGGCACGGGCATCAATTGGGATCATGTTATCTTCAAAGGCCTGGAAATCCGCGGCATCTATGGCCGACGGATGTTCGAGACCTGGTACAAGATGAGCGCGATGATCAAGAGCGGGTTGAACATCGATCCGATCATCACACACCGCTTGCCAGCCGAAGAATTCAACACCGGATTCGAGACGATCAATTCCGGGCAATCAGGGAAAGTCATCCTGGATTGGAGTGCGCAGCACTAGCGCCACAGATCATGCAATTTCGCGACTTCGACCCTGGTGCTTTCCTGTCCGAACATTGGCAGAAGAAGCCGGCGTTGATCCGCAGCCCCTGGGACGCCTGGGTCAATCCGGTCGACCCCGACACAATCGCCGGACTCGCCTGCGAGGATGAAGTCGAAGCGCGCCTGATCACGCAAACCGGCACCAGTTGGGCAGCGGAACATGGTCCTTTTCCAGAAAGCCGCTTCGCCAATCTTTCTCCCAATCGATGGTCGTTGCTCGTCCAGGCAGTCGACCATTTCGTGCCCGAAGTGGCTGAGCTGATTGCGCCGTTCCGCTTCATTCCCAATTGGCGGATTGACGATGTGATGGTCAGCATCGCCGCCGACCAGGGCGGTGTCGGTCCGCATTTCGATCAGTATGACGTCTTCTTGATTCAGGGACATGGGCGCAGGAAATGGCAAATTGGCGGGCAATGCGACGAAGCAAGCGCACTGCGCCCGCATGACGATTTACGCCTGCTCGAAGATTTTACTGTTGAAGAGGAATGGATCCTCGAGCCCGGCGACATCCTCTATATTCCGCCGGGTATCGCGCATAATGGCATTGCCGTTGGCGATAACTGCATGACCTATTCGATCGGTTTCCGTGCGCCGTCCCGCAGCGAGTTGATCGCCCATTGGGCAGACACTATTCTCGACGCGCTCGACAATGATGATCGCTACGCCGATCCCGATCTGTCCCAGCAGGACAATTCAGGCGAGATTGAGTCTGCAGCCATTGATCGCCTGCACGCCATGGTGACGGAACAGCTATCCGATCGCACGGCCTTTGCACGCTGGTTCGGCGAATTCAGCAGCGCATCCAAATATCCCGAGATCGATTGGCGCCCCAGGGATACGATCCGCGAAGTCGGCGTGCGCGCCAATATGGCCGAAGGTATCCCGCTGCGCCGCAATCCGGCCAGCCGCTTTGCCTTTGTGCGCATGGATGACGGCACCATCCAACTGTTCGTAGACGGCACGAGTTTCGAATGCTGCGGCGCGACTGCCGACATTGCGATGACACTATGTGCTGAAGATCATCTCAACCTGGGGCCAAGATCGGGTGAGACGCCGGAAACGATCGAACTGCTCACACAGCTGATCAACCAGGGGAGCCTGTCTTTCGATACTGACGCACCCGAATAGGGCGCTACGCAAACTTGATGCAGCGCAAAGACCGTCAAACCATCGATTGCTAGGTCCGGCACAATGCTTTCACTGGGAGGGGATGGCATGGCAAATATCGATGAAGCGCCGGTCGCGCCGGCAATGGTCGCGAAAGACCTGACATTGGCCGATCTTCGCACCGCTCTAGCCGCCGGATGGCAGGATTTTCGCGCCTATCCGCTGTACGGCCTGTTCTTCGCGTCCATCTATGTTGTGGCGGGTCTATTTCTCTATTTTGCTCTGTTTTCGCGTGGTGAAATTGGCTGGCTCGTCCCGGCTGCGGCCGGCTTCCCGATCGTCGCACCATTTATTGCGGTCGGGCTCTATGAGGTCAGCCGTCGACGAGAGGCGAGTCTACCAATGAGCTGGCCGATAATCCTGGGCTCGCTGCGTGGTCGCGGCGACGATCAGATCATCAGCATGGGCGTGATCGTATTTGTGGCCTTCGCCTTCTGGTTGATGATTGCCCATGGCATCTTCGCGATATTCCTCTCTACCTCGGGATCGGGCTCAGAATCCCTCGAATTTCTGCAAACTCAGTCCGGGATCATGATGCTCATTGTCGGCACGATCGTCGGTGCGGTGCTGGCTATCGCCTTCTACGCAATAACCGTGATCAGCCTGCCCGTGCTGGTCGATCGCGATGTCGATTTCATCACTGCGATCATCGTCAGCTTGGCGGTTGTCCGCTCCAACACATTCGTGATGCTCACCTGGGCGGCAATCATAGCCGTGACATTGTTTATCGCGATGATTCCGGCCTTTCTCGGCCTGTTGGTGGTTTCGCCCGTACTCGCGCATGCAACCTGGCACCTGTTCCGCCGATCGGTGAGCAACGCATCGCAATAGGCTGGTCCGTATATTCCGCGACTAAAGCGCCTGCGCGGCAGCCCAACCGCTGGCCCAGGCCCATTGGAAATTATAGCCGCCGAGCCAGCCCGTAACATCGACCGCTTCGCCAATCGCGTAGAGGCCGGGCACAGATTTTGCTTCCATCGTTTTGGAGGATAGCTCGGCCGTACTAATCCCGCCAATAGTGACTTCAGCCTTGGCGAAGCCTTCGGTGCCATTGGGACGAAAGCGCCAATCGCCAAAGCTCTCTTGAGCGATAGCAAGCTGTTTATCCGGCACATTGCCGAGATCGCCACCAACGCCAAGGCGGTCCGATAGCGTAGAGGCCAGCCTATCGGGCAACGCATCCTTCAGCAGGTTCCGTATCGTGGTGCTGGGTGTCGCGCGCTTGGCATCCAACAGCCAACCGGCTTCGCAATCCGGCAGGAAATCGATTCCGACTTCCTCACCATGACGCCAATAAGAGGAAATCTGGAGGATCGCCGGGCCGGACAGGCCACGATGGGTGAAGAGTGCGGCTTCGCGAAAGGCCGTCTTGCCGCATCGCGCGCTGACATCAGTGGCGACACCCGACAGGTCCCGGAACAAGACATCTTCACCGCCCAGCGTCAGTGGAACCAAGGCTGGCCGAGGCTCGACAATCTTCAGGCCAAATTGTCGGGCAAGGTCATAGGCAAAACCGGTTGCTCCCATTTTCGGGATGGACGGCCCACCGGTCGCGATAACGAGAGCCGGCGCCTCGGCGGTCAGCGCATCGATCTTCACATGGAACCGGCCATCAGCATGGCGCACATCGGCAATGTCCTGCTCGCAGACCAGTTCGACACTGCCCTTTTCCCCTTCATCAAGCAGCATATCGACAATCTGCCGCGCCGAGCCATCGCAGAACAACTGGCCCAGTGTTTTTTCATGCCAGGCGATGTCGTGCGCATCGACGAGATCAATAAAGTCCCGTGCACTGTATCGGCTGAGCGCGGATTTGGCGAAATGCGGATTGGCCGAGAGATAGCGATCAGGCGCGACGTCGAGATTTGTGAAGTTGCACCGCCCTCCCCCGAAATCAGGATCTTCTTGCCCGGCGCTTCGGCCCGTTCAATCAGCAGCACCCGGCGCCCGCGTTGCCCGGCCAGCGCGGCGCAGAAGAGGCCAGCGGCGCCCGCACCCAGGATGATCGCATCATAAGATTTTGCCATCGGCTAACGGCCTCTATCGGCGTCACGCCAGACGCCAGAGTCCAGTCCGTCGAGAGTCCAGTCCCCGACTTGCCAGCGCACCAGCCTGAGCGTTGGGAAACCGACCGCAGCTGTCATCCGTCGGACCTGGCGATTGCGACCTTCGCGGATCGTCAACCGGATCCAGCTGTCAGGCACAGTCTTGCGGACCCGGATCGGCGGATCGCGCAGCCACAAATCCGGCGTGTCAATTCGCTCCACCTCGGCTGGACGGGTCATGCCATCCTTGAGCTTCACGCCGCTGCGCAGCTGCTCAAGGCTCTGATCATCCGGCACACCCTCGACCTGTGCGAGATAGGTTTTCGGCGTCTTGTGTTTCGGATCGGAAATCCGGGCCTGCAGCTTGCCGTCATCAGTGAGCAGCAAAAGCCCTTCACTGTCCCGGTCGAGCCGGCCCGCGGGATATACACCCGGAACGTCGATAAAGTCGGAGAGAGTCGCGCGCTTGGTTTCCGTTCCCCGGTCGGTGAACTGAGAGAGCACCCCAAAGGGTTTGTTGAAGAGGATAAGCCGCGCCATGGCGGCGCTCTGGCATCCTATTCGGTCGGTGTCACTCGCAAACGCAGACCCTGGATCGCTGGTGGATTGGTCGGCGACAGCAAAACCCGGCCCTGCATCGTGCCGCGCTCGCAGGTCCAATGGAACTCGCCGTGCAGCGCTCCGAGTGCAGTGAGTGGGCCGTCAGTAGCACAGCTGCCACTTTGCTCTGCCAAGCTCGTCAATTCCAATGCCCAGTTTTCCGCCGAGCGATCGAGCAGGAAATTCATCGCCAGCATATCGCGACCTGGCTCGATACTGCTCGCTTCGAACATCGCGCCAGCAATCGCATAGGCCGATGCCAACGCGTCAGTGACGGCAAACTCCCGTCCCGAGACGAGGTTAGCAGCCGCCAGCTCAAGCCCGGCGGATCGGACGGCGCCGCGTGGTGCGGCATAGGTTCGATTGGCAAAGGCAAAAATGGCGAACCCGGAATCCGGCAACAACATCAAATCAGAACCAAAGCCAGGATAGCCTCCCGAATGGCTCATCATCCGGCCGAAGTCACAATCCTCGCCGACACTAAACCCCATCGCATAGGTAAATGGCACCTTGCATGGATCATCGGACTCTTGGCGCGGCACAGTGAAGGAGCGCGGGAAATTCAATCCATGTGCGAGCTCGCGAACGGATGAGCGGCGCACGGGACCGAGTTCGTGTCCGTCACGCGCTGGCCAGGCCGAAAGCAGGAAAGATACCCAGCGGGCATAGTCATTCATACTGGTCTGTATGCCGCCCATTGCGCCGAACACCCCGTGCGGTTGCACTGCCGCCGGCGAGAAGGCCTCATTCTCCCAGCGATAGCCCAATGCCCGTTGCGCGAGTGGAGCATCGGTCACTTCAAAACCAGTCGAACCCATACCAAGCGGGAGCATGATCTCATTACGGATATATTGGTCATAGGGCTGGCCAGACACATTGGTGATGATCCGCCCGAGCAATGCATAGCCGAAGTTGGAATATTCAAACGCGGTCTGCGGTGCGCGGGAAAATGGCACCCCCTCCTCCAACATCGTCGTGAAGGCTTCTTCGGACAAGGATTGTTGGCGATCGCCCCAGGGGTTGTCGGTCACAAGACCACCGACATGGCTGAGCAGATCGCGCACCCGAATGCGTGGAGAATCTGTCGTCGGATACTGCCAATTCGCCAGCTCGGGCACATAGGTTTCGGCCAGCGCATCGAGCGAGATCAGACCATCGTCGCGCAGCTTGAGGATCGCGAGCGCGGTAAACGCCTTGCTCATCGATGCGATGCGAAACAAGCTGTCCCGATTAACCGGCGTTTCGGTCTCAAGATCCTGAACACCGGACAGGCCGACATGTACCAGCTGCCCATCGTGGACCACGCCCCATACCAGCCCCGGCACATGGGCCCGCTCCTGATACGCGAGGAAATGCCCGTCAATTGCCTCGGCAACCGGTGCGGGCAGCGCCATATCATCCGCCGGCTCCTGGGCGACCGCGCCCTGCGCGCAAGCAAGCGTTATTGCCGCACAGGCAATGCGAAAGGGATTCATGCGATCTTCCTCGATAGGAGGGTCGGCTGCGCTATGAGCTGCTCTTAGCGCAACACGTTAGCCTCAATAATCAAAGCCCGGATTGATACGGTTCAGCCTGCGGATCAGACCCGGCCAGACGAGATTGTCGCCCAGCCCCTTGGTGAAGGCCGGTGCGGCTTGCTGAAACACGCGGTGGCCCATTTCTTCGCTCTCTTCATGGAGATGCTCGGCACCGCCAACAGACTGGGCAAGGATCTGCGTCTTGCAGCTATTTTCCAGCAGATACATGCGGAGGAATGCGAGCGCGCAATTCTCGCCGATTGTCAGCGTGCCATGGTTGCGCAGGATCAGCAGATTCTTCTCGCCAATATCCGCGATCAACCGCTCGCGCTCATCTAGATCAAGCGCGATGCCTTCATAGTCATGATAGGCAAGGTCATCATGCACCTGCATCGAGAATTGCGTGTAGCGGCGCAGGCCTTCCTTCTGGACCGAAACCGCAATGCCATAGGGCGTATGCACATGGATCACGCAGCCTGCGTCTTCGCGTGCACTGTGCACCGCGCTATGGATCGTGAAACCGGCAGGGTTTGCGAAATAGGGCGTCTCTTGCTTCGCATTGCCGTCGAGATCGATCTTGATCAGCGACGAGGCCGTCATTTCATCGAACATCACGCCATAGGGATTGATCAGAAAGCGTTCCTCGCCGTCTTCGTTCGGCAGGCGGACAGAAATGTGTGTGAACACGAGGTCCGTCCAGCCATAGATCGCGCATAGACGATAGGTCGCCGCCAATTCGCAGCGCAGCTTCCACTCGATATCCGATACATTGCCCTCGAGCCGGTCGACCTTGGTGGGATCGGCAATCGCAAATCCCTGTTCGACTTCCAAAACGCCCATCGATTCCTTCACTGCCGTCGCCATCTGGCTTCTCCTACCTGATTTAGGCTACCTTACCGTCGATTGCCCCCGAATGTCATCAAGCGTTTCCGCCATAGCAGAGGCAGCGCGAACTGGCCGCTCAGCGATGGAGAAAACATGGCATTGATTCAAACGCCGACCAGCCCGATTCCGGAGAAGCTTGAAGGCGTGCATCTTTTTCATTTCGACGGTGCACCGTGCGCGCAGCGTGTCAGATTCGCGCTTGGCGAGAAAGGCTTGGCGCGCGGCCGCGAAGTGGCATTCGATTCCGTTGCACCGGACGACGTGACTGGCGAGGACGGAAAATGGGTCAGCCGTCGGGTGTCTCTGGTGAAGAAGGAACATATGACCGACGCCTATGCGGCCATCCATCCGGATATGGTGGTCCCCGCTCTCGTCCATGATGGCCGGCTTTACTTGGAATCGATGGATATCATTGCCTATCTGGACGAAGCCTTTGGCGGTGATCCAATGGTGCCGGCTGATCCCGAGCTGCGCACGGCCACCATGGCCCGGGTCGAGCAGGCCAAGACGCTGCACCTGTCGCTTCGCTATGTGACATTTCATTGGGGATTGGGACGGCTGGCAATGCTGAAGCCCAAGGAGCGAAACTCACTGTCCGATCTTGCCGCCAATGGCCAGGATGGCGAAAATCTCGTGTCATTCTACAGCGCATTCAGCACGCGATCGATACCGGACGCGGTGAACAAGGATCATCTCACCAAGCTCTACACGGCATTTTGCGAGCTCGACGCGGAACTGGCGGATGGGCGCAGCTTCCTGATGGGCGATACGCTGACAATTGCTGACCCGTTCTGGGCAATGAAAGTCTTGCGGCTAAAGGAAACCGGCTATCCCTTTCACAACTATCATCCCGCGCTCAACAGCTGGTTCGAACGCATTCGCGCGCGTCCGGCATTCCAGAATGAAGTGATGGGCCGCAACAGGATGAACAATCGCTTCTTCACCGCGAAATCGGCTGTCGACAATTTGCTCGGCCGTGGGCTGAAACGGGCACTCGCCGACTTCGCCGCCTGAAGTAATCCCATTACCTCACAGGTAATTGTTTCGCCTCTCTGCCCATGCTTGATGCCCGGCAACCCAAGCGGAGGAACGCATGACACAGGAATTTCACAAATTTTGGCTCAAGATCACGGCGATCGTGATCGCTTCATTTGCCCCGATCTTCTTTCTCGGTACGATGGACGCAACACTCGAACCGGCCCGTTGGAGCCTTGATCTCTTGAGCTGGCCGCTCGACGGCGCGCAGACCTATGAGTCTGGCGACACCCGCTTTCTCTCGGCGCTCACCGGCGGATTCCTGCTCGGCTGGGGCGTGATGATCTGGATATTGTCGGGATCCGTCTATGACGCCACGCCCGAAGGCGTCCGCAAGGCTGTCCTGGCCGGCGCCATCGCCTGGTTCCTGCTCGACAGCGCCGGATCGATCACCTCCGGCAATGCATCCAACGCGGCGTTCAACGTGATCATCCTGCTGATCGCGGTTGGGCCATTGTGGAGGCCGGCGCGGGGATAGGAGATCTCTGCTCACTTTTAGCCGTTTCCGGTAAACACTTCGCAATATGCATGCACAATGGCATAACGCGGCTGTGGCAAGAATTTTCATTTCCTATGCGAGCCAGGACCTTGATCTGGCGCGCGATATCCAGGCCAGGCTGCGGCAGCATGGGCATGACGTGTTTTTTGACCGTGAAGGCCTGAAACCGTCTGATGGCTATGACCGCATTATCGCAGAGCGGATCGCCAAGTCGGACGCGATGGTGTTTCTCTGTTCGAAGGCTTCACTGGCCGAGGGCCGCTACACACGCACGGAATTGAAGCTCGCCGAACAAATCTGGCCGGACCCTGCTGGGCGGATCTTGCCGATACTCTTGCATGATGCCGATCCCGGCGACCTTCCCTCCTATATCAAAGGGCTCAGCGCCTATCAGCCCGAGGGAGATACGGTTTCCGAGGTCATCCACATGGTCGAAAAGATGACCGAAGGCCGGACCCGCCAACGGCTGATGAGACTGGCCGGCTGGGGCGCAATCGGACTGGGCATCGTGGCTGCGATTGTTTTTGCGGCCCAGACATTCCTGCGGCCGGCGGACCCGGTTGATGGGCGCGCGGTGCTCACCGCGGAACTAGCGGTCATGCCGTGCAGCTGGCTCGGCATCGGGCAGTTTGTGGAAAGCGAACGCGGAATAGAGGCGGAAATCTTCGGCGCATCGGATCTTCACCCGGTTTCCGTCGGCAACCGGCTCGTTTCGGAGTTACGCGCGCAAGGCGTCGAAACAGTCGAATTCGAAACGCGGCGGATCGAAACGATCGAAGATGCGCAATGCCCGCTCATCGACAATCTGGTCCGCTATCGGCGGCAAGGACTGAGCCGTTTCGAAGCGCAGAAATACCAGGCCGGCGGTACCGAATATTTCCGATTGCTGTTCGATCCAGCCGATGTGCCCGATCACATCTTCCTCTTTTCCGTCGAACCCAATGGATCGATCCAACCGATCTACAACCAGGTCGCAATGGCCGAACAGCAGGTGGACGCCGGCGGTGGAGACACGCGCCAGGCGGTCTATTTCACTGCCACGCATGAAGGCTGGGGCGGATTTATCATCATGCAGTCCGAAACGCCGATCGATCCCGACGCGTTTCTCGAGAATGCCGCCGGAGATCGCGATACCTTTGATCTCGCCGCCCAGGCGGATCAATGGCAGTTCGAACTTGCCTGGCTGAACACCGAAGGTTGAGCGCCGATCACTGCATGTGATATCCATGTCTGCAACAGGGGGATTTGATCATGAAACGTATCGCGACAGCATGTGCGGCTCTGGCAATGGTATCGGCCTGCGGAGAGCCCGCCTCCGAAGACGCCTATGAGGCGATCGAAGAGGATGTCGATACGACCCAGGAGCCAACGCAACATTTCGAACCTGCCGAACCGTCAAGCGATGCCGACATGGCACCAGAAACCGACCCCGAATGAGTATGAAACTCGATCGCCGATCCTTCCTGGTCCGTGTTCTCGGATCATCAACCGCGCTCGCGATTTCGAGCCGCGCTGCGGCCCAGCAATCGCATTTCGAACCGGTCGCACCACCGATCTCCGATGCCGATACCGGCGCAACGGCGGATCCGGTTGGAACCGGGCGTGGAACAACGCGCAACTATCAATATGGCGTGGCACGCACTGGCGCGTCGCGGGGATCGGGTGTCACAGATAGCGATAGCGGCACCACCGCCGATCCCGGTGGAGATGGGCGCGGCGCAGCGCGGACCTATGAAAACGGGATCACCGATGCCGATAGCAGCGCCAATGGCAGCATCACGGACGCGCCCGGTTTTGGTCGCGATAATCCCCTCGTCCGGCCACCGAGCGGAATCACCGATAGCGATAGCGGGTCCACGGCTGATCCCGCCGGGAATGGCCGCGACAACAACTAGCCGGCACTAGTTCGCGTCAGGGTGCACCGTCTCTTCACGCAACTGTAACTCGGGTGTAGCCGACAGCTGTTCGCGGATGCAGCATATCGCTTGCCAAACCGCGCCAAAGCCCCTAAATGGCCCGCTTCCAGAGTGAAACGCATTCGTTTTGCGCTGGTGTTTGAAGAAAGCCGGAGGGGCGTTCGCACGGTGCGGCGTCAGCGATCGGTAAGAAAGGTAAGAGAAGCATGGCTCTTTACGAGCATGTCTTCCTCGCGCGTCAGGACCTGGCACAAGCCCAGGTTGATACGCTGGCCGAGGAAGCCACAAAGATCATCGAATCCAATGAAGGCAAGGTTACGCGCACTGAGACCTGGGGTCTCAAATCGCTCGCCTATCCGATCCAGAAAAACCGCAAGGCGCATTTCGTGATGCTGCATGTCGATGGCCCTGGTTCGGTTGTTGCTGAACTGGAACGCCAGACACGCATCAATGAAGATGTCATCCGTTACATGACGATCCGCGTCGACGAGCATGAAGAAGGCCCGTCGATCATGATGCGCAAGAATGAACGTGATTCGAAGCGTCGCAGCCGCGACGACGACGATCGCTAGACCGGCGACAGAGGAGATATAGATTATGGCACGCCCATTTTTCCGCCGCCGCAAGAGCTGCCCTTTTTCGGGCAATGATGCGCCGGTCATCGATTATAAGGACGTCAAACTGCTTCAGGGTTTTCTCTCTGAGCGCGGCAAGATCGTTCCGTCCCGTATCACTGCCGTTTCGGCAAAGAAGCAGCGCGAACTGGCCAAGGCGATCAAACGCTCTCGGCACATCGGCCTGCTTCCTTACATCGTGAAGTAGGAGCAGTATCATGGATATCATTCTGCTCGAACGCGTTGGCAATCTCGGCACGATTGGCGATGTCGTAACCGTAAAAGACGGTTATGCGCGCAATTTCCTGTTGCCGAACAAGAAGGCCCTGCGCGCCAACAAGGCGAACAAGGAAGTCTTCGAAGCCAATCGCGAACGTCTTGAAAAAGAAAATGAAGAGCGCCGCGCGGCTGCTGCCACCGAAGGTGAGAAGCTTGATGGCATGACCATCGAACTGATCCGCCAGGCATCGCAAACCGGCCAGCTTTACGGTTCCGTTTCAGTGCGTGACATTGTCAGCGAACTGGAAGCCAAAGGCGAACCGGTTACCAAGAAGCAGGTCGTGCTCGAACGCCCGATCAAGGCAATCGGCATGTATGAAGTTCGGATCGAACTTCACGCCGAGGTTGATGCGACGATCAAGGTCAATGTTGCACGGTCGCCTGAAGAGGCGGAACGCCAGGCTGAAGGCGTCGATGTTATCGCTGAAATGTTTGAGCAAGAGCAGGCTGAAATCGCCGCTGCCGAACTCAGTGAAGACGATGCTGACGAAAGCGAAGCCCCCGAAGCCGCTGCTGAAGGCGAAGACGCCGAAGCCGGCGACGACGAGGCTGCTGACACCGAAGACGCCGCTGAAGAAGAAACGTCGGAAGACGCAGCTTCTGACGAGGCTGCTCCGGAAGAAGAAGCCGCTTCGGACGAAGGCGAAGACGACAAAACTGCATAACTATTGCGGTTGCGCAGATAAGAGCGGGCTCGGCACTATCCCCTTCAGGGGTGGCGCCGGGCCCGCTTCCTTTTTAGGGAGGGTCAACTCATGACGAACGCACCTTCCCTCCCCCCACTGGCCCAGGCATTTGCCAAGGGACCCGGCTGGTTTCCGCAGCAGATGGATGCTGCCACAGATCGCGTATTGCTGGTCCGCATGACCGAAGAGAGTTATCGCGAGGCCAGCTTTCTCGATCAACGCATGCTAACCCAGCAAAGCCAGCCGCAATGGGCGGACTGGGCTGAGCTGGAAGCCGCAGACCAGGCCAGCCGGTGCGATGCCGACTTCATCTTCCATATCGGCCATGTCGGATCGACATTGATTTCGCGATTGCTGGGCGAGCTGGATGGCGTTTTTGCGCTGCGCGAACCGCAGATCCTGCGCAATTTCGCTGATCTCGCCGCCGATCGCGATGCACCGCATGCCATTTGGTCTCCCGAGCAGTTCGATCAGCGCCTCGAAACTGCCATCGCTTGGCTGTCGCGCTGCTTTGCATCGCAAGATCGCGCTTTGATCAAGGCATCAAGCTTTGTCAGCGAGATAGCGGCACCGATAATCGGCGATCAGCGAAAAGCCCTGCTCCTCAGTGTTTCACCGCAACGCTATCTCGCGACCATTCTTGCCGGAGAGAATTCGCGCCAGGAATTGGCGATGCTGGCACCGGCACGATTGAGAAGGCTGCACAAGCGGCTGGGCTGCGAAGACTGGAAGCTCTGGGAACTCGATGAACCGGTTCGAGCCGCGATGAGTTGGCTATGCGAAATTCTCGCTCTTGAGGATGCGCGAAGGGCTGCACCGGATGGCCATAGTCTGTGGGTCGACTTCGACGCATTCCTGGCCGCGCCCAGCCAACAGCTGGCCGATATCGCGCGCTTCTTCGGTTACCCGGACGATCCGGACATGATCACTGGCCTGACAAACGGACCGCTGATGACCCGCTATTCCAAGGCGCCAGATCATGATTACAGTCCGGACTTGAGGGAGAAGCTGCTTGCCGAAGCGCATGACGCCCACCAAGATGGGATTTCAGCCGCTTTGACTTGGCTCAATGACACTGCCAGCCGCTACCCCAATGTGGCCGAAGCACTGGCAAACCATTCGGGGACGTAACGATGTTCAAGATGATCTATGGCCTGTTGAACGGACAGGATATCAAAGAACTGCGCGAGATCATCGACAGCGCAACCTTTGTCGATGGCAAAATCAGCAACCCGCATTCGCTGGTGAAGAATAACCTGCATCTCAACGACACCGAAGCCTATGAGCGGTCATCGACAATCATGTCGAACGCACTGGTTCGCAGCGAAGAGTTTCGCAACTTCGCCTTCCCCCGCAAGATCGCACCGCCGCTCGTAACCCGGTACGAGACCGGCATGCATTATGGCCTGCATCCCGACATGGCCTTCATGCAATCCGTCGACGGTCCGGTGCGCTCGGATATCAGTTGCACGATCTTTCTTGCCGATCCCAACAGCTATGAAGGCGGCCATCTGCACATCAAACAGGCCGACGGACATATGCGGTTCAAGGGCGAACTCGGTTCGGCAATTGTCTACCCCTCAACCACGCTCCACGAGGTGGAGAAGGTTGAGAAAGGCGAGCGGGTTGTCGGTATCACCTTTATCGAGAGCCAGGTCGCCGATCCGGCCAAGCGCGAGCTCCTATCTGAACTCAATGAGGTTGCGGCGCTTGAAGGCGCGAATATGTCGAACGAGAATTTTACGCGGATCCAAACCGTCCAGCAGAATCTATTCCGCCGATGGGGTGAATGCTAAAAGGCCAGTTACCGCGCCTAGGCGCCGCACTGCCATTCACCGCGGATTTCCGCCTCGCCGTCTTGGCCTTCCTCGCGAATAGTCACGACAGCAAACCGGACAAGCTGGGTTTCAATCTGTTCGCCCTCGCCTTCTTCCGGCGTGACGAGAATCGTGATGACACCGGCGGTAAAGCTGCCACCCTCGCCTAGCGTCTCGAAATCTCCGTCAAATTCAAAGTGCCGCAGCGTGCCATAAGGCTGGGCAATTGCATCGCCCTCAACTGCGACAAGCAGCGCCTTGCCATCGGATACGACGCTGCACCCGGCCCCGGGTTCCAGCTCGGCTTCAATATCCGTAAAGGAAAGCGGCGCGAGCGCAGGCGCTTCGACCTCAGCCGGTTCGTCGACCGGTGTCAGTCGTTGCGGAGCCTCGGCCACCTCGTCCGACATGCCATTGGTTGTCACTTCGGTCTCGCCAAGCTGGCTCTCACCGCAGGCCGAAAGCGCCAGGGCGCCGACCGCAATGATCCAACCCGCATGGGCTTTGCGCATCACATTGTTCATGGAGACGAGTCTTAGCCTCAATATCCCATCAGCGACAGAACTTCCTTGCGGCTCCGCTCGTCATCGAGGAAGCAGCCAAGCAAGCGCGATGTTGTCATCTTGACGCCCGGCGTCCTGACGCCGCGGGCGGTCATGCAACTATGGCTCGCATTGATCACAACCGCCACGCCATGCGGCTGGAGATGATCCCAGATGCACTGGGCGATCTCTGCCGTCATCCGCTCTTGCACCTGTAACCGGCGGGCGAAACCATTCATTACCCGGGCGAGTTTCGAGATGCCGACAACGCGCTCACGCGGCATATAGGCAATCGACGCCGAGCCGATGATCGGCGCCATATGATGTTCGCAATGGGACTGGAACGGGATGTCCTTCAACAGGACCAGCTCGTCATAGCCACCCACTTCCTCAAAGGTTCGCTCCAGATGAACGGCGGGATCTTCTTCATAGCCCTGGCAATATTCCTTCCAGGCACGGGCAACGCGCTTGGGCGTATCCAACAGCCCTTCGCGGCCCGGATCGTCGCCAGCCCAGCGAATCAGGGTCTCGATCGCCTCTTGCACGTCGTCGGGCACCGGAATCTTGGCCGGGGTCGCGATGATGTCATCGTCCAAGGCGGGGTCATAGTCGCTCATATTCAACCTTTTTCGCAGAAAAACTGTCTCGTTACTACAGCTAGGTACTCTTGACGTTCTCGTAAAGCTGGCCAAACGTACAGGACAAGAGGAGGATCCGCGCATGAGCAGCATAACCGTCACCCCTTGCAAGGGCCCTGGTGCCGAAATCGGCAATGTCGATATTTCGCAGCCGATCAGCGATGAGGATTTCGCCGCCATTCGCCAGGCTTTTGCCGATCATGGCCTTATCTTCCTGCGCGACCAGGCAATCACGCCCGAACAGCATATCGAATTCGCCGAACGCTGGGGCGATATCAACGTCAATCGCTTCTTCACGCCGGTCGATGGCTATCCGCAGATCGCCGAAGTCCGCAAGGAACCGGACCAGGCCACCAATATCGGCGGCGGCTGGCACACCGATCACAGCTATGACGCCGAACCCGCCATGGGCTCGATCCTCGTCGCCCGCGAACTTCCGCCCAAGGGCGGCGATACCATGTTCGCCGACATGGCCGCCGCCTATGAGGCGCTTGATGATGAAACCAAGGAGCTGCTCGACGGGCTCGAAGCGGTCCATTCGAGCAAGCACATCTTTGGCGGCCAATCGGCCTACAAGGAAGGCAGCGACGTCAATGAGCGGCTCCACAATGCCGATGCGGCCGATGCGCTCGACGATGTCGTCCATCCCGTCATCATCACCCACCCGCTAAGCGGCAAGAAAATCCTGTACGTCAACGCGGCTTTCACGATCGGCATCAAAGGCTGGTCGCCCGAAGACAGCGCTGCCCTGCTAACCCGGCTCTATATGCATGCCCAGCAGGACCAGTTTGTGACCCGCTTCGAATGGAAACCTGGTTCAATCGCCTTTTGGGACAACCGCGCCACCTGGCACTATGCGCTCAATGACTATCAGGGCGAACGCCGCGTCATGCACCGCATCACCCTGGAAGGCTGCGCACTCGCGGCGTAACGCAGCCCGCAGCGAAAACCAACAATCACCAGCGGCATCCAGTTGACACTGGCCGCCCGTGCTTGGGGAAAATGTGGCTCCTTAGAAGCTCACTATTGGCCGAAAGCGGACATTGCGAGATCCTATGCGCATTGATAACCCTAGCTTACCGATCATCCTCGCATAGTGTAGGCTATGATTAGCTCACACCGGAGGCGAAACGAAAGGATCGCTGGATGACTCAGTTTCAGTTCGTCATGGTCCTGCTTTCACTAATCGTCGGATTGGGCATCACCGATTTGCTTTCGAATGTTGCACGGCAACTCAAGGACAGAGATTCTTGGAAATTCTCCTGGCTGCAGTCAGTGCTTGTTGTGTTCGTGTTCGTCGCTCTGCTTCAGCAATGGTGGGAAAGCTGGGGGCTACAATCGATCGAACATTGGAACTTTGGCAGCATGCTCTGGATGCTCGCCGGGCCAATCGGTCTCTATATCGCAGCGCATCTGCTATTTCCCAAGGCCGCAAACAATGCAGATCTAGAATCACACTATTTCGACAATTCCAGAGCGTTTTGGTTGATCGCTGCCACGGTGGTCGTTGTGGCGACACTGTTTCGTCCGATCAGCTTCGGAATGCCGCTGCTAGACTTCGACAATCTCGCATCGATCGTGCTTTTTGGCAGCTGTATGTTGTTGGCACTGATCAAAAATCGGTTTTTCCACAAGATTGTGGCGCCACTTTTACTCATCGCGCTCCTGCTCGACATATTTGTGTTCAATCCGAGCATCTAGGCAGTCCGAGATCCCTTAGCCAGAGATTCAGTGGGCCATCGACTGTATCCGCTATGGGTGGAAAGCGGACGTTCCGCTGCCGTTAGAAAGCGAAGATCGAGGCCTCAATCGTACAAGCAGCGACCCGACTGCTCGATCTCCTGTAGCGTTGACGGTCTCGCTGCGCAGTCAATCGCATAGTGAAGGTCTGCGATGTCCGGTACTATCTCGTCGTCGTCGGGAGATGCCGATGGCACGACCAGAAAATATTCAGAATTAGCGTCTTCGTCCCAATAGATTACGGATTCGGTCCCGTAGCCCGTAACAGCTAGGACCAAAGTCCGAATTGCCCCACCTTGATGGTCGTGCAACCCATTCTCACCAACAATGCCCTCGCGGCAGGCGCGCGAATAGGCAGCTTCGAAATTAGCGCGCAGTGCGGTGATGTGGCTCCCGCCCTCGTGCAGGGAGATTGGTAACTCCTCCGACTGCGGCCGAACAACGATTGCTGGTGGCTCGCCGCATAACTCAGCATTAACACGCGCGTCCGTTGAAATGATATCGGATGCGCTACCGGTATTCGCGCACGCGGACAGGCTAAGCGCCAATAGCAAAACTATCGTTTTCGATTGGCAGGCCTTGGTCGCCGCCACTTTCTCCGGCGTTCCTTGCGTCACAGTAACCCGCCTTTGTTATGCATTTGGCTCACCCCTTCGCCCGCACTTTCGCGACTATCATCTGGTAGGTTTCGTCGTCGATCAGTCCCTGTGCGCGCAGCCCGGCGATGGTGCGTAGCTTGGTTTCCATATCGGCGTCGCTGAGATCTATCGTTTTGTTGGTCCGTGCGGTAATATCGGCGTCGTCGGTAAGTCCGGACAGACTTTTCAGGAACGCATCGGCATCATTCCCTTCGAGCGTTATATTGCGGGTGTGCGTGGTCACTTTTCCGCCGGACTTCATCCCGCGCCGCTTGCGCTCCAGCTCCAGCATCCGGTCACCCACCGGTATCGGCTGTCCCGATACGATGCCGAGCCGTCGGCGTCGCGCCGCTCGCCACCACATGAGCGGCACCCAGATGAAGACAGCGATGATGCCTGCAGCGGTAAACAGAACCGGCCAGCCGATAGAACGGGTCGCGCCGTCCGCTTCGGTACAGAATGTATCGGTAGACCAGCTGGTTTCGCCGGGTGTTGGGTTTGATCTGATAACCACCGTCTCAACTTCGCCCGCGCAATAGAGCGGCGCGACTGTTTCCAACGCCGAAGGCATGATGAGGCTGCCGACACTGGCAATCAGCAGGCCGAAGAAGAACGAGATCGGCAATCCAATGATCAACGCGCCGACCCATAGCGGCCCCGCGATCATAGTGCCGCTTTCCAGATCGATACGTGCCATGCTCCTCTCCCTTGCGCGCAATCGTAGCACGTTCTCGCAATGCGCGTTGTGCCGCAAATCACTCCGCCGCGGCGGCTGATTTCGCAAAACTCTGAGGCCAGTGTCGAATATCCACTCTGGACGCAAAGCGGACAAATCGACGATTCTAGATTCTCAAATATGTCGCTGCGGCGATGAATGGTGCGCCCGACAGGATTTGAACCTGTGGCCCCCAGATTAGGAATCTGGTGCTCTATCCAACTGAGCTACGGGCGCCCCGCCGCCATTTATGGCGGTCAATCCAGTTTATCATGGCTCGTTAGGCGCGGCCTGCCGGGTGGTCAATTCTCGCTTTTTGGAGATCGGATGGGGAGCGGCAGGGGGGCAACGGGCACGCCATCGTCGATCAGTGCCTTGGCGTCTTCCACCGAAGTTTGTCCATGGATCGGGCGATCGTCGATCTCGCCATCATGCATGGCGCGCGCTTCGTCGGCGAAACCATCACCGACATAGTCAGAATTTTCAAGCGCCTTGGCCTGCTCCTTGGCGAGGGTCTCGAGCATCGCCTTCATTTGTGCCGGATCGGGATTGGTATTGGATACCGGCAATGCAGCGTCCGAAGGAACTGAACTCCCCTCGCCGCCCTGGTTGCCCTTGGCACCGACAGCCGGGGCCATCACGGCCTTGCTGATCTCGGCAGATCCGCAGATCGGACAGCTCACCAAGCCCTTCTCGCGCTGCTCCTCATAGTCGCTGGACGAGCCGAACCACGCTTCGAACACATGGGCGCCGCCGCCGCATTGGAGATCGAAGACAATCATGCCGCGCGCTCCGGCGCCGCGAACGGCCGACGATGACGGATCACAGGGATGCGCTTGCGAACCTCGTCCAGCCGCGCCGGATCAATATCCGCAAAACCAATCCCAAGCGTGTCGCCCATATCAAGCAAGACCTCACCCCAGGGATCGACAACCAGGCTATGGCCAAAAGTATCGCGCCCGTCGGCATGATGGCCGCACTGGGCCGCGGCAATCACAAAGGCCGCTGATTCAATTGCCCGGGCCCGCATCAGAACATGCCAATGCGCCTTGCCAGTCGGCACGGTAAAAGCGGCGGGAATGCTGATCAGTGTCGCCCCTGCATCGCTCAGCGCGCGATAAAGGTCAGCAAAGCGTAGATCATAGCAGACCGACATACCGAGCGAACCAAGCGGTGTTTCCGCAATTACCGCCTGCTCACCGGCATCATAGGTGGAGCTTTCGCGCCAGCTTTCTCCGGTATCAAGATCGACGTCGAACAGGTGGATCTTGTCATAGCGCGCGCGGATCTCACCGCTATCGTCAATAACAAAACCGCGATTAACAAGACGATCAGGATCGCTATCCGCGCGCAGGGCCAGCGATCCGACATGGACCCATATCCCGTGCTCGGCAGCGGCTGTGCGCACGGCCGCCAATACAGTGTCTTCGTTCTCGGTCGTCAAATGGGCAGCGGCACGCTTGCGCTTCTGGTCAAGCAATCCGCTCATTTCCGGGGTGAAGACCATGGTCGCACCGCCTGCTTTTGCTTCCGCAACCGCGTCGACCATCGTCCGGGCATTTTCGGCCGGATTGATCCCGCCATTCATCTGGAGAAGCGCAATGCGCATAACTGCGGATCAGGCCGAGAGCAGCGAATCCAGCTCGCCCGCTCTCTCCAGTGCGGCAAGATCGTCCGACCCGCCAATATGCCGGCCATCGATAAAGATTTGCGGCACCGTGCGTCCGCCATTGCTGCGGCCGAGCATCTCGTCCCGCTTTGGCGCATCCATGGTGATATCGAATTCCTCGAACGCGACGCCCTTGGATTCGAGCAGGTTCTTCGCGCGTGCGCAGTAGCCGCACAAGAATTTCGTGTAGATTTCTACCTTGGCCATATCACCCATGTGTGAAGCAGAGCCGCTGTCGTCAATAGTCATCCGCATCGTCGTGACAGACGCGCGCCCAGCATCGCACATGGATTTCCCGCGCGCCTGCCTGTTTCAAGATCTTGGAACAGACACCAACTGTTGCACCACTTGTATAGACATCGTCGACCAGGATGATGCGCTGGCCGGCAATCTGCGCGCGTTGCTCCGGGTCGATAGCAAAGGCGCCGCGCACGGTTTTGGCGCGTTCCCGAGCACCCATGGCGCGCAAATAGGGCGTAGCGCGCGTCCGACGCAATGCCGAAAGATTGAGCCGTTCCATAGCCTCTGGTGCCAAAGCCCGCGCGATCAGGGCGGCCTGGTTGTAACCACGCCGCCAGAGCCGCCAGCGGTGGAGCGGCACTGGTACGATCACCGCATCGTCGAGATGGCGCATATGGCGATGAAGCGCCGTTGCGATCGTGCGAGCTGCGCCGACCCGACCGCCATATTTGAGGCGCAGCGCCACAATCCGCGCGATATCGCCATAACGCACAGCTGCCCGCATGGTGTCAAAGGCGGGCGGAGCACTCATACAGGCGCCGCATAATGCCTGCGCATCGGGCAGCGACACACGAGGATCGCCGCATTGCGTGCATCCCGTGTCGAGATGATCGAGTGCCATCCAGCAATCCAGGCAGAAGCGATCATCGCCATCGACGATCTCGCCACAAGCCGGGCACCGCGGCGGCAGGGCAAAATCGAGCATCGGTTTGGCGATACCGCCAAGGATTGCAGTGAGATGCGCCATGACAGCCTTGTCCCGCACCGCGTCACCGGGCACAAGCCCGGCCATGGAATCGCAGTCTCCAGTCGAGGACAAGCCATTTAACCGCTCGCTACGCCGTATGCGTCGCGATCGTGCATCTGGTCGCTGGGCTGATCATGCCTTCCTGCAAGATCATATGGCTGATGAGCTGATCGCGCGGCTTGACGGAGTGCAGCGGGAGTTCAAACGCGCTTTGATCCTCGGCTATCCGGGAGAAACGGTGCTTGCTGCCCTTCAATCCCAAGGCATCACCTATGTCATCGCCGATGCCGGGTTTCGGTTCGCCAAGACCGCAAATGGGGTTCAATGCGACGAGGATCGCCTCCCCTTTGCCGATGAATGCTTCGATCTTGTACTGGCTGTCGGCACGCTCGATACAGTGAATGACCTGCCGGGAGCCTTGGTCCTGATTCGCCGATGCCTGCGCCCGGATGGCCTGTTTCTCGGGGCTTGCATCGGATCGGGGAGCCTCGTGGCCCTGCGCGAGGCAATGCTGTCAGCAGACCTGGCTCTTGGCGGCGCCGCGCCGCGCATCCATCCGCAGATCGATATCCGCGCCGCCGGCGACCTCCTTGGGCGCGCCGGATTTGCACTTCAGGTTGCCGACGGAGAGACGCTCACTGTCCGATATCCAGGGCTCAACCGGCTGATTGACGACCTGCGCGGATCGGCCAATGCGAGCCTGTTGCAGTCGCCGTCCGTCTCCCGCACCGGCTGGGCAGCGGCCCATACAGCCTTCGAAACACGGCGGGAAGACGGGAAGACATCCGAAACCTTCGAGATCATCTATCTCACGGGTTGGTCGCCCTCGCCGGATCAGCCCAAACCCGCCGCGCGCGGGAGCGGGACGACGTCGCTGGCCGAAGCGCTCAAACCCCGCGACTAGACCAGCGAATCAAGTATTCCGATCAACGGCCGGTCTGCCGGTGGCATATCGAGGCTGAACATTTCGCGCGGAAACACCCATCGAATCTCCGGTGCTTCCAGGGGACGCGCGATTCCGTCCCACTTCCGGCAGACATAGAGCAGCAACAGCAAGTGCTTGTCGCCCAGTTGTTCGCTCGCGAAACAGGCTGGCGCGAGGCACGATTCGTGAGTTTCGATGCCAAGCTCCTCCTTCAACTCGCGAATAAGGGCGCTTTCCGGGGTTTCGCCGGACTCGCATTTGCCGCCGGGGAACTCCCACAGCCCGGCCATGGGCCGACCTTCAGGGCGTTTCTGGACAAGGATACGACCATCTTGATCGACAAGGGCGGCTGCGGAAACGGTCAAAATCTGCGGTTTCATTCGAAAAATTATCACTTTGTTAAGGCGGAGATGCGAGATTCGCCCTGGGTATGGAAAATTTGGGGTATGGTGCCATGAAAAACGGGCTTAGGAAAATTGTGCGCGATGAACGCGGCGCGACGGTAATCGAATATGGTTTGATTATCTCGGTCGTCGTTCTCGCAATGGTCGGCGCGCTGGGAACAGTTGCCGGAACGACCGTAAATATGTGGAACGACGTTTCCAATGAAGTTGTTCAAGACTAAGGACTTTTTTGCATAGTTGATCATTTTCAATGGTTAACGCGCTAAAAATTATTGGTTTTAAGTCTTTGGAAAGACCTCCGCTCTAAAACTCAAATCGTCGGTTCGAACTCGTTGGACTGGCGGGGTATTTGGAAACCTGAACTTGGAACTCAAAGGAGACCAGAAATGAAGAATTTTCGTAAAATGCTGAAAGACAGCAAGGGCGCGACCGCTATTGAATATGGCCTGATCGCTGCTCTGATCGCCGTTGCCGCTATCACGGCAATGAGCACGCTCGGTAACAACCTGAGCAACACGTTTAACGACGTTTCGAACGAAATGGACTAAGTCCAAATCGTTTACTGAGATTGCGGGCGGCGAAGCAATTCGCCGCCCGTTTTCTTTTGTCCAAAGCAAATTTGGATTCTATCGGCCGAAGACGACCAGCTTCACACGCTGTCCGGCCCGCAGCGTATCCCCTGATCCGAGCGCATTGAGCACCCGAAACCGGGCTTCCTGGTTGCTTTGATAGGCCATCCGCGATGCAAGTCCGCCAATCGTATCGCCGCGCCGTACCGTCACTACATCGATAACCCGCGGACGGATTGCCGCTGCTTCCGAACTGGATAGCCGCGCCACCGATCGAATCATCGAATTGAACGGCCCAATCCCCTGCCCGGCCCGGGTTACCGTCATGAAATGATATTTCATGTTCGATCCGAAATCATAGGCCGTGACCGTCACATCAACCTGATTCGACCCACTGGCTACCCGCGCGCTGGCTTGCGCGACGGGAATGCCGTTAATTCGCGATGACGTCACATTGCCATAGTTGATCTGGCGCTGATTGCCGCCAAGTTCGCCGAAAACGCGGCCAATATAATCACTCAATGAGCCCGACTGCTGGACGCCGCTGAACTGGGCTTGGCCATTCGGTCCCGTAACAACCACCGCGCTCGTGCCATTTTGCATTGTGTAGCCCTGCGGCACGGTAAATTGCAGGCGCAGGTCCGGATGACGAAATGTATTGCCGTCAATCACACCTTGAGCGGGATCATCGCCATAGAGCATGCCGTCAATCGCGTTGAGAAAGACTTCGCGGTTGCTGGTACCGCCTCCGGCGACCGCGCCAGTGGCCGACGCCGTATTGCGCGCCCGGGAAACACGGGCTCCTGGATCAGGGTGGGTGCTGGCCCATTCCGGAAGCGAACGCGCTTCGCGCCCGGCGATCCGCGCATCGAGCGATGTCTGTGCAGCCAGCGATGCCAACATGCCTGCCGCCGCAAACGGATCATATCCGGCGCGCGTCAGATAGGTGATTCCCAATTCATCGGCCTCATATTCCTGGCTACGTGAATAGCGGAGCGTATAGAGCTGCGCCGCTTGCCCCGCGAGATTGGCAAGATCTCCGCTACCAGTCAGCAAGCCAACGCCAACCGCCAATATCTGCGTGATCGTTGACCTGCTCTGGCGCCGCGAAGAATGGCGGGCTGCAACATGCCCCACCTCATGTCCCATCACCGAGGCAAGCTCCGCCTCGCTATTCATCAGGCCAACCAGATTGCGCGTGATGTAAACATAACCTCCCGGTAGTGCGAAGGCATTATTTACCGGTGAATTCAACAAGGTAACGGTGAAATCATTCTGCGCATTGGAGAGACCAGATTCGACCGCAATACGGCGGCCAATCTGCACAACATAAGCCGATTGCTGGCCGGAATAGGCATTGCCAAATTGCTGGAGCAGCTGCGCATGCGCCTGCGCACCTTGCTGGCGTTCCTGTTGGCTAATCGCTTCGCCAGGTGCCGGTCCCGATCCTGGTAGCGGTAATCCCGCGCAGCTCCCCGTCGCAACGGCAGCCGACAGTAAAAGCGCTAATCTCAGTTTTGCCATCTATCCCTCCATCCGGTCCTGATTATCAGGACAACCAAGATATGGGTCAGATCGTTCCCCCCAAACGGAGAATGCGACGGCTATTTCCCCATATCCAAAAATTTTGCGCGGCGTTTCTGCCGCAATTTTTCTCCCGATACGCCTGACAAGCGATCCAGCTCTTCAGCGATCGCCTTGCCGAGCTTTTCGATCGCGGCATCGCGATGACGATGCGCGCCGCCCACGGGCTCAGAAATCACCCGGTCGACAACCCCAAGTTTCTTAAGCTCGCCGGCACTGATCCGCATCGCTTCGGCAGCATCGGCCGCCTTGTCAGCCGTGCGCCACAATATTGAGGCACAGCCTTCAGGCGAAATAACCGAGTAAATCGCGTTTTCGAACATCAGCACGCTGTTGGCGCTCGATAATGCAATCGCACCGCCCGAGCCGCCTTCGCCGACAATCGCTGCGACAATCGGGACCTGCAGCTGCAAACAGGCTTGGGTCGAGCGCGCGATCGCCTCTGCCTGGGCCCGTTCCTCCGCCTGAATCCCGGGAAATGCACCGGGCGTATCAACCAGCGTGACAACCGGCAGTCCGAACCGGTCCGCTAGCTTCATCAACCGAATGGCTTTGCGATAGCCTTCGGGCTTCGCCATGCCGAAATTATGTTTGAGGCGGTTTTCGGTATTGTCGCCCTTTTCATGCCCCATGACGAGAACACGGCGGCCGCCAATGCGGCCGAGCCCGCCAACAATGGCGAGATCGTCAGAAAAACCACGATCGCCTGCCAACGGGATGAAGTCTTCCACGAAACCAGCCACATAATCCTTGAAATGTGGACGGTCCGGATGACGTGCAACCTGGGTTTTCTGCCATGGCGTCAGCGACGCATAAGTGTCGCGCAGCATCTTTTGAGATTTTGTCTCAAGCCGCTTCACTTCGCTGTTGATATCCAGCGAGCCGGAGTCCGCGGTATCTCTCAATTCTGCGATCCGTGCTTGTAGATCCGCAATCGGTTTTTCGAAATCTAGGAAATGCTGCATATTCGCGCGGTTAAGCCTCCGAGCCGGGCGCGTCAACGAGGGGATGACGTGCATTTACAAGCGCGACCAGTCGCGCACTATCGACATGGGTATAGATTTGCGTGGTCGCAATGTCCGCATGACCCAATAAGGTCTGCAATGTCCTAAGGTCTGCTCCGCCTTCCAGCAGATGGGTTGCAAAGGCATGGCGCAGGATATGTGGGCTCACTCGATCAGGTGGGATGCCGGCCTTTGCGGCCAGTTCCTTGACCAGTTGATACAACCGAATCCGACTCAAATGTCCTTTGCCGGATGGAAACAGCCAGCGGGCATCCTCAGGCACATGCTCACGCCATTTATCGACCGCATCCAATGCCCGATCGGATATCGGCACCAACCGTTCGCGCCCGCCTTTGCCGGTGAGAATGAGAAATGGCGAGCCGCGCCGCACAGATGCGCGTGGCAGCGATACAAGTTCGGTGGCGCGCATGCCCGATCCGTATAGCAGTTCGATCAGGGCAGCCATTCGAAAGGCGAGCGGTTTTTGTGTCGCGACGCCGCGCTCAAGCGTATCGAAAATGCGACCGATATCGGCATGGCTCAGGCTTTTCGGCAAGGACCGACCGGACCCCGGGCGCGGCAAGGCCTCGGACGGGTCATCGCTGCGGAACCGTTCGTCCGCAAGAAAACCAAAAAAACGCCGGAGCGCTGCCGATTTCCGGGCAACGGTCGAGCGCGCCAGTTGCGCCCAGCTATCGCCGAGCCGCTCAAGATCGCCGCGTTTAGCTGTTGCGAGCTTGCCGTCCAGCGCAACGGACGATCCCCGCAAATCGGTCTCATAAGCCGCCAGCGTGTTGCGGGCAGCACCGGCGTCGGCGGCCATCATCTCCAGAAATCGTGCGATCAGCTGCGCATCATTGCCAGCCGGTTGGACACTGCGCTCACCGGCCACCAGTTCAACCGCGCGTAATCGCTTCGGCAGCGATCATCCGGGCTTCGGGTTCGCGTCCGGCCAATCGATAGGCGCGCACGATATGATAGAGATGGCGCGGCGGAATGCCGGCCCAGCTATTCGATTGCATTCCGACCGCAGATATCAGTGCGACAAGGCCAACCCGCTGAGCACGGGCAACGAGATCGAGCTGACGGGTCCAAATATCTTCGCGGGTCAATCCTAAATCAAAGGCTTGATCGACCGCGTTGATTTCACTGGCTGAAAGGCGATTGAGGCCAGCAAGCGCTGCCGCTAACAGACGCGCCCTATGCTCTCCTGCCGATCCAGCCGCACTGGCATAATCCTCGACGCGGTCAAGGCTCGTTTCAACAACCGGCTGTGGCGCACCCACAGCGAGCAATGCCCAGGCATCACCATCGGCATCCTCATCGAGCACCGTCGCCCATCGGGCCGCTTGCAAGTCCAGGCCCGCCGTCATCATCGACGCAATCAAGGATCCGGCATTGTCCGCATGGTCAGCGCTCGGCTGGATCCGGGCGGCGGCTCGCGCCGTCAATATCAGTCCAGCGTACCGCCCATCAGGGCCATCATCCTCGATCCACAGCGTTCGCATCGCCGCGATCCGATCGTCCGGATCCGGCTCGACATAGGCCGAGCGTAATATATCCGTTGTCGAACCCGGAATGGCAGCCGGATCGAGTTCGGCCAGCAGCGCGCTGTACATCGTGACAAGCGCCTGATTGGAAAACACGCCGATAGCCGCCGCAGTCCGCGCTGGCGCGATCCGGTCGGCCAGATTGATGGTCGGCGTTCGGGCGCGCCAACCCGCTACCTGCCGCCCGGCCGCCTGATACAGTTCCTCGGGGATATCCACGCCGGTCGCATTGGCGACACCGAAGCGCCAGGCATTCAGCTGTTCAACACCTTCCCAATCGATTGCAATCGCCTGGGAACTACCGCCGGCATTCACCGCGCGATCGCCGAGCCGCAGATCAAAACCGTTAGTGAGTTCGGCGCCTCGCAACCCCGCCATTTGCGACGTTGCGCGAGCGCTTTCTCCGCCAAGCCCGGCGCAAATTGCATCAGCCATGATCCAGGCCGGTGATTCTGCTGCGCGCCGCGCACCGGTTACCAGCGGGCAGAAGCCGGCAAGGTCGGTCGCAGCGAGATTGGTCTGCATCGCAACCGCATAAAGTTTCGGTGTGTGCCGGTCGCTATCGACCCGCTGGGCCAGCATGCGGGCGCCATCCACTTCGCCCATGCGCAGCAATAGCCAGGCGCGTTCTGCGACCCAATCAGGTGCGACAACATTGTCTGGTGTCGGCACACGGCTCATGAGCGCGCGACGCAGGCTGATATGCATCCAGCGCGACGCAACCGGCGCATCAAGGCGGCGCATCAGGGTTGAGAGATAGCGGCCATCGGCCCCGGCAAAGGCAGCTTCGCCATAGCCCCCGAGCGCGGGCGTAAGCGGACCGACCTGCGTCAGCGAGCGCCGCGCCTGAGCCGGCAGCTCATATTCCGGCGGGATATCTTCATATTCGAGATCGAGCTCGCTCATGTCGAACTCGTCGATATCCCCTTCCCCATCAAGCGCGACGCTGCGATCGGATGGCGCGACCGGCACAGATGGCACCGGCCCCGTTGGCGTCGACGGCGCAGGAGCAGCAGGCGGCGGCGGAGGGGGTGGCGGTGGCGCCGGAACGGGATCGCCAAATCCTTCGGGCAACAGGGATTCCGGCCCCTCCTGACCAAATGCCGGGGCGACCAGCGCATATGCACTCGCCCCGATTCCCAATGCTATCAGCGAGCTAGTTTTCCAGCGCTTCATCGGCCACCGGTTCTTCGATAAGCTGTGGTTCTACGTCCGTATCAACGGTAGAAAGATAAAAAATGAAGATTGCCAATCCAATCAAAAATATCAGGAAAAGCAGCAGCGAACGCGACATATACGAAACTTACCCTATTATGATTGGCTCTCTTGGCATCCCGCTTTTGCGGCGACTGAACGGACTGTTTATACCCCTAAATCCATGACGCCTAGCCCATCCCCAAATTCCGCCGCGATGGCGATAAAGTCTCATATCGACAAACCGATAGTGCTTGTCGGCCTGATGGGCGTTGGAAAATCGACGATTGGCCGTCGGCTGGCAAACCGGCTCGACCTGCCATTTGTCGATTCGGACGACGAGATCGAAGCTGCCGCCGGCATGAAGGTCGGCGAGTTGTTCGAAAATTATGGCGAGGACTATTTCCGCGATGGCGAACGGCGCGTGATCGCCCGGCTTGTTGATGGCTCTCCCCGGGTGATTGCCACCGGCGGTGGTGCATTTGTGAATGATGAGACGCGCGCGCTGATCCTGCGCGCTGCGCTGGCGATCTGGCTCAATGCCGATATCGATGTGCTCGCCGAGCGCGTATCCCGTCGCGATACCCGTCCGCTTGTCCGCGACAATGATCCAAAGGTCGTGCTTTCCGAGCTAGCCGCCAAGCGCAATCAATATTATGCGCAAGCACCAATCCATGTGCAAAGCGGAGACGGCGCACATGACGAGACCGTCGAGCGCATATTGGAGGCCCTCGCCAAATGACCATCATTCCCGTGGCGCTCGGCAGCCGCAGCTACGATATCCAGATTGCGGATGGCCTGCTTGATCGTTCCATGGACGTGCTCGCGCCCTATATCTCCCGAGACCGGGCAATTGTCGTCACCGATGAGACTGTCGCGAAGCGCCAACTGGGTCGGTTGCAAACTTCGGTGGAGGCGGGTGGCGTGGAGCTGCACACCATCGTCTTGCCAGCCGGCGAAGGCACGAAGAACTGGAACCAGCTCGAGAAACTGACCGATCAGCTGCTCTCACTCGGCGTCGAGCGTGGCGATCACATCATTGCATTGGGCGGGGGCGTGATCGGCGATCTCACGGGATTCGCCGCCGCAGTCCTCAAACGCGGATGCGGTTTTGTGCAGATACCAACGACCCTGCTGGCCCAGGTCGACAGTTCGGTTGGCGGCAAGACAGCAATCAACAGCAAGGCTGGAAAAAACCTGATCGGCGCCTTTCACCAGCCCGGCTTCGTGCTGATCGATCCGTCGGTACTCGACAGTCTGCCAACGCGAGAATTGGGCGCAGGCTATGCCGAAATCGTCAAATATGGGCTGATCGACGATGCTGAATTTTTCAAATGGTGCGAAGCCAATGGCAGCGACCTGCTTGCCGGCGACCGATCTGCACAGATAGCGGCCATCGGGCACAGTGTGGCTGCCAAGGCACGAATTGTGACCGAAGACGAAACCGAACGCAGCGGTCGCCGGGCGCTATTGAACCTGGGCCATACCTTCGGCCATGCGCTCGAAGCGGAGACCGGCTTTTCGGATAAATTGCTCCATGGGGAGGCCGTCGCAGCGGGCATTTCGCTCGCCTTTGCCTATTCGGCGCGGCGCGGCCTGTGTGACCCAGCAGATGCGGAGCGTGTGGCAGCGCATTTTGAAGCCACTGGTTTGCCGAACGGCCTTGCAGCAGCGGGCGTCAACGCGAGTGGCGCCACGCTTGTCGGCCATATGCAGCATGACAAAAAGATGGAGGGCGGCAGCCTGCCCTTCCTGCTCGCGCGCGGTATCGGCCAGACCTATCTGGCGCGTGATGTTGATCTTTCAGATATTGCCGCGTTTCTGGACGAAGCCGCCTAACGGGGTTCGCTGCCGTCGAAATCAAGGGATTCTGCGGTACCGAAACTCATCTCGGCACCAGCGCGCAGATCGCCCTCCTCGCGTTGCATGTCCAACCGGTCGCAATCCCGTTTGCGGTACTCCTCTTCCACGCGGTCGATAAGCGTTTCATCAAGATCAATCCGCACCATCGCTTGGCGTGCCATGGAAATCGCCGATTCCAATAGCTCGCGAAACGTGCCGTCGAGTTGATCCGCATCGAGGGTGAGTACATGCCGGCGGTCAAATGTCCGCGCAAAGATCAAAGCTTTGGGAAACGCCATCCGGATGGCCTCGAGCCGCTCATTATTGAGCGCCGTGCCGTCATTGCAAAACAGGATCGCGCGCGCTTCATCTGCTCCGGCTTCACGCAGCAGGTCGACGCGCAGGCCATCGCCATAATAGACTTTACGACCAAATTCGCCCGACAGGTCTATCTGGTCGGGCTTGGAATCAATCAGCGTTACCGGGATATTCGCACCGGTCAGCATTTGCGACACAGTCTGCCCGAAGCGGCCATGCCCGACGATGATTGCGCCCGGAGCAGGTGCCCCACTCGGCCCATCCATATCCTCACGCGCGGATGCCTTCACCCCGCCAAATCGTTTTGCGAGCGCCATCAGGAACGGTGTGGTCGCCATTGAAAGCGTAACAACTGCACCGAACAGGCTGGTCGCGCTATCGGCCACCAAGAGCGCGCGCTCGGCCTCGGCAAATAGCACGAACGCGAACTCACCGCCCTGGCTCAGCAGCAACCCCATGACGAAGGCAGAGCGTGTCGTGACGCCGAATGCTCGGGCAAGCGTGAAGATGATCGCCACCTTGGTCGCCACGAGCGCCGCCGCCATGCCGATTACAAAGAAGGGCTGAGCCAGCACTACACCAACATCAAGCATCATGCCGACGGCGAGGAAGAATAGCCCGAGCAGGATCGAGCGGAACGGATCGACATCCGCCTCAAGCTCGTGCCGATAGGGCGAGTCGGCGAGCATCACACCGGCAACAAAGGCACCAAGCGCCATCGAGAGACCCAGGGCATCCATCAACGCCGCCGCCGCGAATACCGTGAACAGTCCGGTCACGATAAACAACTCGCGCTCGGCAAAACGGCCGACCAAGCCGAGTAGTGGATTGAGGACATAGCGTCCCGCCAGAACCAGTCCGACAATCGCCAAAACTGCATAAATGGCGAGCAGCCAGCCCGGTGGCGCACCCGGATCGGCTGGCGCACGCGACAGCACGGCGACGATGGTGAGCAGCGGAACGATCGACAGGTCCTGGAACAGCAGCACCGAGAAGGTCCGCTCACCGAGCGGCGTATTCAACCGACCTTCGGATTGGAGTAGCGGGAGCACCTGGGCCGTCGATGACAACGCGAGCGACATGCCGATGGCGAAGGCAGCGGCCAGGGTGAAGCTTGTTCCGGCAAGCACGAGCCCGGTGATCGCGATGGCGCAGACGATAACCTGCAACATGCCGAGCCCGAAAATATCCCGTCTCAACCGCCATAATCGCGCAGGTGCGAGCTCGAGCCCGACAAGGAACAACAGCAGGACGATCCCGATTTCGGCCACGGCCAAGATGGATTCGCCGCTGTCTATCAGGCCCAGTCCAAAAGGCCCGACGGCAACTCCGGCAAGCAGATAACCGAGCACCGCACCCAGGCCGAGACGGCGAAACAGCAAGACGAAACCCAGTGCCGCACCCAGCAGGATAAAGCCGTCGAGCAGCAATGCACCGGTCAGCCCATGCGCACCGCCATGCGCTGCGGCATCAGTCTCGCCCGCCACTATGCGTCGATCCGCGCTTGCGCGGCAGCCATAGCGACCGCTTCGAACGGTAACCGGATAGAGGCATGGCGTGCACTATGCGGGATTGCCGCGCGAAAGATTTCAAGCCCGGGCCATTCACCGGGATCATCGCTTTGCCCCGCCAGAAACAGGGTCAGGGCATCGCGCGCTGTCGCCAGTTCTTCCGCACTCTTGCCCATTGCATGCTGGCCCATCAGCGCCGCCGAGGCTTGGCCAAGGGCACAGGCGCGCACCTCTTGCCCCAATGCCGTTACCCGACCGGCATCATCGGTTTGCACATCCACGACAACGCGGCTGCCGCACACCGGTGAACGGCGCTCGATCGACGCATCCGGTGCAGCCAGTCGATCCAGATGCGGAATCTGGGTCGCAAGTCGCAATATGTCGGCGGTGTAGAGTGGCGCGGCCATGCGCCCTGATTTAGTCGCTTCCTGCATAAATGCCAGCGATGCGCCGCTATTCGGCTTCCGAATCCGGATCAGTACCAGCCTCGCGTCGGAGCTCGACAAAATCGACAATCGCCCGGCCGCTGGCATTGAGCAGCGGGAAGGTCCGGCTATCCTGCATCCAGTCCGGTCGCTCGGCATGGCTGCCATAGGCGATATCGGTCGCGAGATTGGCGAGCAGGAAAACTAGCGTCACAGCAATCAATCCCTTTATCGCGCCAAAACCAACTCCGAGGATGCGGTCGAATGGGCCAATAAAGGATTCGCGCACACCAATGCCAAGCTTGCGGCCAATAAAGCGGCTACCGAAGAACACTCCGCCAAATACCAGCGCGAATGCCAGCACGGCGGAAGCACCGCCTTCACCGGTTAGCGGTTCCAGCACCATCACCACGTCGGAATAGAAAAGCCTGAGCGCGATTACACCGAACAGCCAGGAGAGCAGCGTCATCACTTCAAAGGTGAAACCGCGCATAAAGCCGCGGATCGCGCCGCCGCCGACGAGAATCAAGACTATCGCATCAAGGATGGTCATAGGACGCCGCTAGGCGCGGTCCAGCAAATGGTCAACCAATGCGCGCAATGCGGAGAAGCCTTCCAGGGCCATCCCGCTCTCGCGACTATCGATCGACGCAGGTAACAAGGCCTTACGGAAACCGAGCTTTGACGCCTCACGCAGCCGCAACGCCGCATGCGACACGGTGCGCACCTCGCCGGACAAAGAAATCTCGCCAAAGGCTACACAATCAGCCGATATCGGCCGTTCAGACAGCGCCGAAATCAGAGCAGCTGCCACGGCCAGATCAGCGGCCGGGTCGGCGACCCGATAGCCACCGGCGACGTTCAGATAGACTTCCGATGTCGAGAAACTGAGACCACACCGCGCTTCAAGCACCGCCAAAATCATCGCCAGCCGACCAGAATCCCAACCGACGACCGCACGGCGCGGCGTGGCACCGCTCGCCAAACGCACAACCAGTGCCTGGATCTCGACCAGCACGGGCCGGGTGCCTTCCAGCGCGGGAAAGACAACTGCACCGCTGACATCCTCTTTGCGGCTGGTGAGAAACAGTGAAGACGGGTTGGAGACTTCTTCCAGGCCCTTTTCGACCATCGCAAAAACGCCGATTTCGTCGGTCCCGCCAAAACGGTTCTTGATGGCGCGCAATATCCGATACTGATGGCTGCGCTCGCCTTCGAAGCTCAGCACTGTATCGACCATATGCTCCAGCACGCGCGGCCCCGCGATTGCGCCGTCTTTCGTCACATGGCCAACCAGGACGAGCGCCGTACCCCGCTCCTTGGCGAAGCGGATCAGCTCCTGGGCCGAGGCGCGTACCTGGCTGACCGTTCCCGGCGCGCCTTCGATCAGGTCGCTATGCATCGTTTGAATGGAATCGATGATCAGCAATGCCGGTGGCTTGCCCGATCCCAGCGTCGTCAGGATATCGCGCACCGATGTCGCCGAGGCGAGCTGCATTGGCGCGTCGCCAAGCCCCAGCCGCCGTGCACGCAGCCGGATCTGATCCGCCGCCTCCTCGCCCGAAATATAAGTTACGTCATGCCCGGCATCCGCGACGATCGCGCATGCCTGCAGCAACAGCGTCGATTTGCCTATTCCCGGATCACCGCCGAGCAAAGTTGCCGATCCTTCGACGAGCCCGCCACCCAATGCACGATCCAGCTCGGCAATCCCGGTTCCGATCCGGTCCGGCAAGGCGATATCGGCATTGAGACCGACCAGATCGACCGCAGTTCCGCCGGATTGCAGGTTATGCTTGGCCTGAAATGGCGTCACGACGCCGCCGGTATCTTCGACCAGCGTGTTCCATTCCTTGCAGTCGGCGCATTGCCCCTGCCATTTCGTGGCGACCGATCCGCATGCCTGACACAGAAAGCGTTTTTGGGGTTTTGCCATGGCCATCCCTTAGCTGGAACAAAAGGGGAATACTAGTCTGACTTAACGGGAATCCAACTGTTCCAGAATATCGGCCGCGAAGGTCGAAAGCGTGTCGTCCCGCGCACCCATCACGATAATTCGGTCACCGGGCTGGGCGAGTTCTACAATGCGCGTCCCGCAATCCTCCCGCGCGGCGACATGCTCAGCCTGGCGCGCGCCCGCGCGGACGCCCACGATAATCGCTTCGCTGCCAACGCTACGATCCGTTGTTCCACCAAAATAGACAGGATCACAAAGAATTAGATGATCTTCTTCTGACATATTTTCAGCAAAACATTCCACAAGCTCAGCGCCCATTTTCTTCAATGGCCCATAGCCATGCGGCTGGAAAAAGATCAGCAAGCGGCCGGGAAAGGCGTGCAGCGTCTTCAGCGTTGCCGCGATCTTGTCCGGATTATGCCCGAAATCGTCGATTACGCTGATATCGCCCGCAGTCCCGACCACCTCAAAGCGCCGCCTGAGACCCTGATAGCGGCCAATAGCGGCCACAGCTTGGCTCAGAGCCACGCCACAAGCCCGTGCCGCCGCAATGGCCATCAGAGCGTTCTGTGCGTTGTGACGGCCCGGCACGGCCAGCTCTACCGTCGCCTGATCCATCCCTTCCTGCACATCAAACCGGATGGAGAGCGGTGCTTCGACAATATTGCTGCCACGCAGATCGGCGCTTTCCACGTCAAAGCCCACGCTGGTCAGCTTTTCTGACGATATCGCAGCGGCGAGCAGCGCGCTTTCCGTGTCATCGATATTCACGATCGCACGCCCCGCCCGCTCCAGGAAACCGCCAAACAGCGCCCGCAACTCCTCCATCGACTTATGATCAAGCGAGATATTGTTGAGGATCGCGATATCCGGCGCATACAGCGCAATCGACCCATCGCTTTCATCGACCTCGCTGACAAAGGCATCGCCCTGCCCGACAAGCGCACTGGCGAAGGGCGTATCGTCCGACATGAAATTCTTCATGACCGCGCCATTCATGACCGTTGGATCGAGCCCGCAATCGCTGAGGATCCAGCCGATCATGCCGGTCACAGTTGATTTCCCGCTGGTGCCGGCGATCCCGATACTGCGCGGCGCCGCGTTGAACAGGCTGGCCAGCAGCTCGGGCCGGGTCATGCGATCAAGGCCGAGCGCGTGTGACGCCATGACGTCAGGCACCGTATCCTCGACCGCAGCAGAGGCCACAAGTATCTGATTTTCATGCGTTAAGCCGCTGCCATCTTGCGGGAAGAGCGAGATGCCTTGCGCCTCAAGCCAGGCAAATTTGTCACCGGTCCGCCCTTGATCGAGTGCGCGGTCTGATCCGGCGACGGTAAAGCCACGCCCGCGCAGGATGCTGGCCAGGGGCAACATGCCGCTGCCGCCGATCCCGCAAAAGAAATAGGATTTGTCCTGTGTCATCTCGCCTCGCTATGGGGAGCGGCGCGGTTTTTCAATTTCAGAAAGGCGGGAAATGGCAAAAAAAGCTGTCCGGATAGGCATTGTCGCTGCCAGTTCTCCCTATACGCAGGAGATTGCGACCCGTGTTGAACGGCTCTCAGCCTCGCTTTTCCCTGAGAATCCGCCTGAACTGATCGTCCATCCGAACAGTTTCCGCACCCATGGCCATTTTGCAGGCACGGACAGCGAGCGCGCCGCGGCTTTTTTGGAGATCGCCAATGATCCCGAGATTGATGCGCTCTGGTTCGCCCGGGGCGGCTATGGCGCCTGCCGAATGGCCGATGCGGCGCTGGAAGGCCTGAAACCTGCGGCCCGAGACAAACTCTATCTCGGATATAGCGATGCCGGGGTGCTGCTCGCCGGGCTCTACAAGGCCGGATACAGCGTCGCCCATGGGCCGATGTGCCAGGATATTGTCCGCGATGGCGGAGAAGCGGCGATCGAACGGACTTTGCGGTGGCTGGTAGAGCGTGATTCTGCTGCCCTGGAACCTTCGCTCGCCGATGGTCAGCCGGCGGCCGCGTTCAACATGATCACTTTGAGCCAGATACTCGGCACGCCACTGCAACCAGACTTGAGAGATCATATACTAATGCTCGAAGAAATATCTGAATATATGTATAAAATTGATCGAACAATGCATCATGTCACTGCCCATCCGGATATCCGAAAAGTGGCCGGTATCCGGCTTGGTCGATGCGGTGGTATGACGCCCAATGACATTGATTTCGGGATGACCGAGGAGGCCGTAGCCAAGGAATGGTGTGACCGGTCTGGCATCCCGTTTCTCGGACGCGCTGATATCGGCCATGACGCCGCCAACCATATCGTCCCGTTCGGCCCTCGGTAGACTGAGATTTCGTTCATTGGCTGGCGATCGCCCGGCAAGGACTGGCAGCACACAGCCCGCCATGCGCAAATGCTCGACAAAGCCGATAACGCCTGCCAGCATCGCCTGATGCGAGAGAAAGAGCTGCGCCTGGCCCTGGTCTGTTACGGCGGCATTAGCCTTGCAGTCTATATGCACGGGATCACCAAGGAGATCTGGCGCCTCGCCCGGGCCAGCCGCGCCTTTCACGACGATCTCGAACCGACGCACACCTCGCAGCGCGTGTATCGCGACCTTCTCGATGCAATTGAGAACCGCAGCAGCATCAAATTGCGCGCGATGGTCGATATCGTGGCTGGCGCAAGCGCGGGCGGCATCAATGGAGTATTCCTTGCTGAAGCCATCGCGTCGGGCAAATCGCTCGACCCGCTCACCGATCTGTGGCTCGAAAAAGCCGATGTCGATATCCTGCTCGCTCCGGACAAGCGGCCGATATCGCGTTTCACCAAATTCTGGGCGGTGCCGATTGCATGGGCAGTCGCGCGGCGCCGCGGCGGGCCGATTGAAACCAGTGTCGACCCCGCCGCGCAGGATGAAGTCAGCGCAAAACTTTCCCGCTTTGTCCGCGCCAAATGGTTCCAGCCACCCTTTGGCGGCAAGGAATTCACGAATCTGATCCTCGATGCGTTTGAAGCGATGGACAGCCTTCCGACAACCCAGCCGCTACTGCCGGACGGGCAGCCGCTCGATCTGTTCGTGACAGTCACGGATTTTCATGGCCATCCGCAAAAGCTGAATCTCAATTCGCCGCCCGAGATTGTGGAAACCGAACACCGCCTCACCTTTCCCTTTTGCGATCGCGGCAACGGGCCACGCGATCTCGGAAGCATTCCTGACCTGACCTTTGCTGCACGCGCGACGGCCAGTTTCCCCGGCGCCTTTCCGCCCTTCACCGTCGGCGAGCTTGATACGGTGTTGGAGGGACGCGGGATCGACTGGCCGGACCGTACGGCATTTCTCCAACGCGTCCTGCCCCGACAGAGCAGCGCCGGAACAGCCGAGACAACAGCGCTGATCGATGGCTCCGTCCTCGCCAATGCGCCGTTCGGACCAGCCATTGACGCCCTACGCGATCGGCCCGCCCATCGCGAAGTCGATCGGCGCTTCGTCTATATCGATCCGAAGCCTGGTGTCCGCAGCATCGAGATCGGCGAAGGCGATGAGGCTGTTCCCGGTTTTTTCCGGGCCATCTTTGGCGCGCTGTCCGATATCCCGCGCGAACAACCGATCCGCGACAATCTGGAGGCCATTGAAGGGCGGTCACGCCGGATTTTGCGGATGCGGCGGATCATCGAAGCCATTCGCCCTGGCGTAGAAGATGCGATCGAGAATGATTTCGGCCGCACCCTGTTCCTCAACCGGCCCACGCCGCAGCGGCTCGCCGCCTGGCGCGCCAAGGCCCAGAATTATGCGGTGAAGGAAGCGGGCTATGCCTATGCGTCCTATGGCCAGCTGAAGCTCTCCGGCATTGCGGACGAACTTGTCACCATGTTGCGCAGCCTCGCCGGTGGCGATCCCACATCCGAACGCGCTCTACGCGCAGCCGTATGGAGTGAGCTGGCCAAACGCGGTCTCAATCGGGCGGATCCGGTGAGCAATGGCGTCGTGAGTGATGAAACAATCCTGTTCCTGCGCGAACATGACATACAGTTCCGCATTCGCCGATTGCGTTTCATGTTGCGCCGGCTTGTCGCAATGGAGGAAAATGGTGAGTGCGCAGCCGAGCTGCTCAACCCGGCACGCGACGCGATCTACGATACGCTCGGCGACTATCTCGACCGCGAGCGGCGCGAATATTTCGATGAGTCCGCAGTTGCGGTTGCCGAGAAGGCGCTGGCAGATCCGGGAGCCGCTCTCGATATGTTGGCCGCACGGCGTGATCTGAAGACCGCCGATGATCAAGCTGAAGAGCTGCTCTCGGCCGCGCTGGCCAACCTCCCCAAGGCGCAGAAGCGCACGATGCTCTTCGCCTATCTCGGTTTTCCTTTTTACGACATCGCGACCTTGCCTCTGTTGCAGGGCGAAGGATTGGACGAGTTTGACCCCGTCAAGGTAGATCGCATCGCGCCAGAGGATGCCCAGTCGATCCGCCAGGGCGGCGCAGAGGAAACGCTCAAGGGAATTGAGTTCAACAGCTTCGGCGCCTTTTTCAGCCGTGCCTATCGCGAAAATGATTATCTTTGGGGACGGCTGCATGGTGCCGAACGGCTGATCGATATTCTGGTATCGACAATTCCTGAGGCTACGAGACTCTCCGACACCGACATCGCAGCCTTCAAGACGCGCGCATTTCGCGCAATATTGGATGAGGAACGGTCAAGACTGACGCATATCAGCCGGTTGTTCGAAGAATTGGATGCCGAAATCGATTAACCGCTTGGCTAGCCGCGCAGGCGCTTCGCCAGCGCGATCATGGCGTCAAAGCCAGCCAGGGCCTTTACCAATAATCGATTGGCCAAGGTTGCCCGGAGCAACAGGACATCGGCGCAATCCAGGCTGCCAGTGGCAAAGCGCTGTTTCTGCGCACCATCGCCCTCGGTAAAGTCGAACCGGCGGAATCGGCCGTTTTCCATCAGCTGTTTCAGCACCTCAACCAGCAAAACAGTGCCGGGCGAATGGCTACTCCAGTCCGGATCATAACCGAGATAGGCATAGACAAGCGTATCGCCATCAGCAGGCGCGTAGAGATAGCTCACCGGGGCATCGTCCGCGAAAAGAAGCCAGCCACGAACCTGATCTGCAGCGGCTGCACGCTGCATGTCGCGAATGAAATCAACATCGTCCGGCAAGCCGTAATCCAGGAGTTTCTCCTGATAGGTCTTTTCCGATAGCAGGCGTGCCAGCTCATGAAACTCGGCGATCTCGTCGGGTGTCGCATAGGCGCGAAAATCGAGCTCACCGCCTGTGTGCTTGGCAAATTTGCGGCCCTTGCGCCGCAGCGTCGAGCGGCTCTTACTCGAAAACTCTGCCAGATAGTCGTCAAAACCGCTGCTTAGATCCGCATAGCGCCGCGCATAACGCTGACGAACCAGGGCAATGCGATCGCTATTGTCCGCGATGACCCCAGCGATCTGCTGTTCCGGCAGCGATGTGATCAGATAGCCGTCTGCCGATGCCGGTAAGACGGGCAGCGGCGCGCGCGCACCGGACAGCGCTTCATCGAGCGATAGGCCGACCCGAACGAGATTACGTCGGACGGAAAACATCGTCCGCGCACCAACGCGAAACCGCAATGGCTGAGGCATGGCCGTCGTCATGCTGCGCGCCGTTCGATGAGATTGGCCCAGAACTGGCTGATCATGCGGCTCGCAACCAGCGGCATCGAAGCCGCCGCAGGTTCAAGATTAAGGCCGCAGGGCACATCTTTGAGCATGCCATAATACAAAGTCGGTTGGCGCTCGGACCGTTCGGCGAGTAGCTTGCAGAGGCCGTCAAAACGGCTCTTCACCACTGCATTAGCCTGTCCGCCACCGCGGGTCGCAAGCTCAAAACTATGTCCGACAATGGTGGTAACCGGGTGGCCCTGTTCGGCAGCATGATCCAGCGCCCAACTCATCTCAGCCAGGGATACAGCGCAGATCTGGAGATGGCGCACACCGCCATTGGCAAGCCGGATCTGCGAAACCGGTAACTCTGTGACACCCAGATAGCGGGTCGGAGCGACATGATCGGGGGGTAAGTCCAAACCACTCGGCCACGGTGCTTCGCACCCATTGTGGCTGGAATCGATGGCAATACCGATGTCTGCGAGCGCACGGAGACTGTCATCATTCACGGCATAACTGCCCGAACGAAAGGCTGTGGGCTGCGGCGCACCGGCTGCGACCAACAAATCCCGAGCCTCGGAAATCATCGCGCGCTGGGCATTGAAATCAAGGTCCGTGAGCTCGAATACCATATCCGGAACCGTGGAACCGTCGAGCTTCGCCTTATCCCACATCGGATGGAGATGAAGCTGCACTTGCTGACCGCCCTCGATAACTGTTTCGACCATCCGTTTTACAGGATCGAGTCCAAACAGCTTGGCTGGCATTGGATCGACGAAAAAACAGGCCTTTAACCCGTATCTTTTCAGCATTTCGAGCTGGTAGCTGAGACCGACCCCTGCCGGCTCAATACTGAGGGCGTAATTCTCCTCCCAACCGAAGCCAGCGACATGGTGCCGCCATGTGAGCTCGGTGTCGATTGATAGAACAACCCCCCCCATGCGGCCGGTTTAACGGACGCACGATAACAATTCGTAAACCAATGGCCTCAAAACGGCGCTTAAACGCGAAATTAAGCCTGTCTGGCTATCTCTGTCGGTTGGCCGAAAAGCCTGGTCTGTGGGGAGACGAAACATTTTTATGCAGCGCGCCTTTGTGCCCACGACCGAAGCGGGTCGTTGGGCATTGCCGAGCAGTAGCATGCTCGAGCAGCTTACCATGAGCGCCGATCCGCTCCATGCGTTCCTGCGCCCAGCCTGGTTCCGCGCCGCGCATCCCGATGTTCAGTTCGCCGGATTTGAAAATGATGGCCGCCTGATCGCAGCGTTTCCTCTGGTTACGAAGAAAATGGGCCCCATCTCGGTAAAACAGGTGGCCGGTCCCTATTGGCCATTTCGCAGTATCCCGATCGCCATCGATGCATCGAACGCAGAGATTGAGACCATGCTGACCGGCGGTGATGCCCGCGCCCAGCTTGGCAAGGCGTGGCGGCTTGGGCCGGTTCAGGACAATGATCCAGCCTATCATATGCTGGTATCAGCCGCTGGCCGGACTGGCTGGACGGTATTTCAGAGATCAATTGCCCACAGCTTTGATATCGATGTCTTGGCAATGCGCGCCAAGGGCCCATGGCCCAGCAAGTCTGCAACACGGCAGAGCCGCAACTACACCAATCGCCTGGCCCGGATCGGCGAGGTTGAAACGGTGCACAAGACAGGCCTCGATTGGACCGATGCAGATCGCGACGCGATGGCCGAAATCGAAGCGGAGAGCTGGCTCGCCGAGCAAGGGGATGAGGCCGACACCAAATTTCTCGATCCTGCATCATGCAAGATGTGGAAGGAAATCACTGAAGATCAGGAAATTGCGCCGCATATCTTTTGCAGCATCATGCGGGTTGGTGGTGTTCCTGCTGCCTTTACATTCGGTCTCGAGATCGGTGCGATCCGCTATCAGATCGCGAACAATTTCAACGAGGCATTCAAGGACGCCAGCCCGGGCCGCATCTTGCTCACGATGAATTTCGCTGATGCTGCCGAGCGCGGCGTGCGAACCATCAACTGGGGTGCAGGCGATGCCGGTTACAAGGTCCGATACGGCGCCGAACCCGGACCAGAGATTGTCGATCTCCTGTTCCTCGATCACCGGTGGCTGGCGCCATTTGTCAGCCCGGTTCTTGCGTCTGGCGGATGGACCAAGATCAGCCGCGATAGATCAGATCTCATGGAGCCGACGCCCTGAACATCCGCTCCACCTTTGAACGCGAAACAGTCGCTCTGGACGTAGCGCCAAGCGAAGCCGGTGATATTGATACCGTAGCGGCTGCGGCTGACCTGTCCCAGGCGCATCTGACCGCAGCCTGGTTTGGCGCAGCATATCCCGATTACTCGGCTATCAGCGCGCGCCGCGGGGATGGATCGGCAGTGATTGCTGTCCCGTTTGAAGCGCGCTCGATCGGACCGCTTACAGTCAATCAAGTCACGGGCAGTTATTGGCCGTTCCGCAGTTTTCCGATCGCAGTCGATCTCAACGATGACGAACTGGCAGCCTTCCTTGCGGATCCTGAATTTGCGCGCGCTGCCGGGCGCGTCTGGCGGCTTGGGCCGGTATATTCGAACGATCCGACGGCTTCGCGCCTCATGACACTCGCACCAACCCAAGGTTGGCAAGTGATCCGCAAACCGCTGGCGCAATGCTATGAGCTGAACCTCGCAGCAATCCGCGCCGCTGGCCCCTGGCCAAAGGGATCAACGGCCCGCAAGAACCGCGCGCGTGAACGCAAATTGGCGGGCGATGGGACGGTCGACTACCGATTCTTCGACGGGACGGAGATCGACGACGCTTTAGTGGAGGCGATGGCCGCGATCGAAGCCAAGAGCTGGCTGGCGCAGCTTGATGGCGGCGGCGATACGAAGTTTCTCGATCCAAAAATCCGGGAGATATGGTCAAGAATCGCAAGCGATCCGAGCCTCGCACCCAAGCTGTTCGGAAGCGTGATGACTGCACAGGGCAAGCCGATCGCCTTCACTTTCGGCCTCGAGGCAGAGGATCGACGCTACTATATCGCGAACAATTACGATGCGGACTATGCCAAGTTCGGGCCCGGAAAATTGCTGCTCTACAAGGATTTTGAACAGGCTACGGAGCGCAACATCGGGACAATTAGCTGGGGCGCAGGCGATGCTGGCTACAAGACCGATATGGGCGCCGAACCCGGTCCGGATATCGTCGATCTGCTCTTTGTTCGCAGCCGGGCACTCGCGGCGCTGCTAAGACCAATCTTCTTGAGAAAAGCCTAAATGGCACGCTTCGCATCCATATTTTCTGGTTTGCCCGCACCATTGCTGATTGCGGTGACTGTGGCTGTCGGTGGCATGGCCGCGCTATCGCTGTTCGAACATAGCGCATTTGATTGGCATCCGGCCCGCGAAGAACTCGCCAGTTTCACCCCCTATCATCTGGGCCGGATGGCGGTATCGGCGATGCTCGCGATTATCCTGGTCCTTGCCTGCGCCAAGCCGTGGTTGTCAGAACAGGTGCCCGCTCGAGAAAAACTCTGGCCGGCGGAAATGCGCAACGGAATTGTTGTTGCGGCGATCGCTGCTGCAGCTGTCGCGATATTGGCCTGGAACCCGGACCTGTTTCACTGGTTTGCCCGCGAGGACAACATCCTGGAATGGCTGTCGGCATTGTTCATTCTCATTGGTGCGCTCTTCTTTCTCTACGCAGCTGCACGCAGCAGCAGGCAAGGAATCAGCGGACCGGGCAATATCTTGCGTAAACTGCTCATCCCGATCGGGTTTGCCGGGCTATTCTTCCTGATTGGCATGGAAGAGATTTCCTGGGGCCAGCGACTGCTTGGTTTCGAAACGCCGGAAGGTCTCGCCGAACGCAATTGGCAGCAGGAATTCAATTTCCATAATATCCATACCGATCTGTTTGAGCTCGCTTACTATCTGGGTACGGGTGCCTTTCTTATCATCCTGCCTCTCGCCGCGCCCTTGTTGCGGAGCTGGCCGGCATTCAACTTCTTCTCAGATTTCGTTCCCAATCGTTTAGTGGCGATGCTGACCGCACCAGGCGTGATCTTCAGCTATGGCCATTGGAATCTCATGCCACTGCAATTCCTGACTTTTGCGACATTCTTCGCGATGCTGGTGTTCGCAGTCAGTGCGAAACGCGATGGCCGAGCCGGCGAATTTCGCCTGTTCGGGGCGATTGCCGCGCTGATTGCAATCGGTCAGGTGATCGTTCTGCACTATGGCCCGCAGATGATCGATGTTCCGGACGCGACCGAATTTCGCGAGCTCTTCATCTCGATCGGACTCTTCGCCTTTGCCGCCTATTATGCCTTTGATGTCGCTGCACCGGACACCGGGAAGAGCGAAGCCAAGCCCGACTAATCAGCCACTCGCGTGGAAATGATCATAGATCGTCTGGGCCATGCCCTTGGACACGCCGGGCACCCGCGCGAGATCGTCCAGGCCCGCAGACTTTACCGCCCGAGCGGTCCCGAAATGCAGTAGTAGCGCCCGCTTGCGCGCCGGTCCGATACCAGGAATCTGATCGAGCGGGCTTGTCCCCATCGCCTTGGCGCGTTTCTGGCGATGCGCGCCGATGGCAAAGCGATGCGCCTCATCGCGCAACCGCTGCAAATAGAAAAGCAAGGCTGAGTTCCCCGGCAGCATCTCCTCCCGGCCATCGGCAAAGTGGAAATGCTCGCGCCCGGCATTGCGATCCGGGCCCTTGGAAATCCCGATCAACGCGATATCCGAGATACCCATCTCCTCAAGCGTTTCGGACGCCGCGCTCACCTGCCCCTTGCCGCCGTCGATCAGCACCAGGTCTGGCCATTCGCCCTTGCGGCGTTCCGGATCTTCCTTTTCCGCGCGCGCAAAGCGGCGCTGAAACACTTCGCGCATCATCGCGAAATCATCGCCCGGCGCGGTATCGGGATTCTTGATATTGAATTTTCGGTAATTGGATTTGCGATAGCCTTCGGGCCCGGCCACCACCATCGCGCCGACCGCATTGGTCCCCGAAACATGGCTGTTATCATAGATTTCGATGCGATCCGGCAGATCATCCAGCTCGAACAGATCGGTCATCTCGCGCATGACCTTGGCCTGGCTCGACGATTCCGCCAAACGCCGCTCCAGCGCCTCTCCGGCATTGCGCCGCGCTTGATCGAGCAGTTTGCGCTGGTCGCCGCGCTGCGGGATTTTGATGGTCACCTTGCGATTGGCGCGTTCGGCCAGCGCCTCTGCGAGCAGTGCAGCTTCGGGCATCTCCCGGTCGACAAGCACCAATTTTGGTGGCGGCACTTCTTCGTAGAATTGCATGAGAAAGGCCTGCAGCGCCTCTTCGTCGGGCACGCCTTTCACATGGGCCGGAAAGAAGCTGCGATGCCCCCAATTCTGGCCGCCACGAATGAAAAAGGCCTGGATGCCGACGGTGCCGGCCTTGCTGGCGAGCGCGAACACATCAGCATCGGACACACCCTGCGCCGTTATTGCCTGGCTGCCCTGGATGAAAGTCAGCGCCTTGAGCCGATCGCGATAGACAGCCGCCATCTCGAAATCGAGATCTTCGGATGCCTTCTCCATTTGCGCGCCAAGCTTCTGCTGCACAGTCGTGCTCTTGCCGGCCAGGAAGTTCTTCGCGTCCTCGACCAGCTCGCCATAATCCTCGTCGCTCACCCGGCCGACACAGGGCGCCGAGCAGCGGCGGATTTGGTAGAGCAGGCAGGGCCGGTCCCGATTGGCATAAAAGCTGTCGGTGCAGCTGCGCAAAAGGAACATCTTCTGCAGCGCATTGATCGTGCGATTAACCGATCCGGCACTGGCAAAGGGTCCGAAATACTGGCCCTTGGCGCGCCGCGCGCCGCGATGCTTCATGATCCGCGGAAAATCATGATCCTCGCGCAACAATATGAACGGGAAGCTCTTATCGTCGCGCAGCAGGACATTGTAGGGCGGCCGATAGCGCTTGATCAGCTGCGCTTCGAGCAGCAGCGCCTCGGCCTCCGTCTCGGTCGTGACAATCGTCATCGCTCGGGTCTGCGCGACCATCCGCTGGAGCCGCTTCGGCAGCTGCTGGATCTGGGTATAGTTGGGTACGCGCGATTTGAGGCTCGCCGCCTTGCCAACGTACAGGACATCGCTGCGCGCATCGAGCATCCGATAGACGCCCGGTCGCGCTGGCAGGGTCTTCACGACATCGCGGATCGCCTCGGCGCCAGCCTCCAGATCGGGCGTATCGGCACCTTTAACCGTATAGGTCGCCTTCGCTTCGTTAAAGCGTTCCGGCGCATTGGGGATATCAGGGCGATCGGCTTTCACGCCTGTGATTTAGGGCCTCCGGCGGCGCGCCGCAATTCCAGCGCAAACACTGCTGTCATTGCTGGTTTTGCGGCAACCCGTCAGCGATCTCGTAATAATCGCCCTTGTCGGCAACAAAGATATGCATGCCGAGCTGGGTCTGCGTTGGCGTGTCGAACGCGCCCATGGCAACAGCCGTCCAGTCGCGCGATGTCGGCGGATCCCAGAACAGGGTCGTTCCGCATGTCCCGCAAAAGCCGCGACGGACTTTTTCCGATGATTGATACCATTGGACATGATCTTCGCCCGCAATGGTGAGAGCCTCGCGCTTGATATCCGTCGATGCAAAAAAATGGCCGGAATGTTTGCGGCATGCACCGCAATGGCATGCGTCCGGCGGCGGCAAATCACCGTCAACCGTGAAGGTCACAGCGCCGCACAGGCAGGATCCTTTGTGCATTGTGAATCATCCTCTCCGTGTTTCGCACGAAGAGATAGCAGGCCTAGTTCAGCCGCGCATCCATGCCAGAGATCGTGCTGTCGATCAGCGACTTGTCAGCCTCGGCGTCATGCTTTTGCTCGATCAGCTTGGCAGCGGCAGCAGCAGCCGCGCTTGCGGCCTTGGCCCGCACCTCGGCCACCGCGCTGCGTTCCGCCGCAGCAATCTTTTCTTCGGCCAGCTTGCTGCGACGCTCAATCAACGTTTCCGCATCTGCTTCGGCCTGAGCGACGATATTGCCAGCTTCTTCACGCGCCCGATCCAGCAGCTCAGCGGCTTCGGTATCGGCATTGGCCGTCTTGGCCTCATATTCAGCCTTCAGAGCCTCGGCTTCAGAGCGCAGCTTGGCCGCTTCGTCGATCTCACCGCGGATTTCCGCGATCCGCTTATCCATTGCAGCGGCAATCGCGCCCGGCACCTTGCGCCAGATCATGAGGCCAATGACTGTGATCATCGCGATCGCGACCCAGCCATAGGTGTCGAGGCCGAAGGCCGTTTCGTGACCAGCCTCTTCATGGGCTTCAGTCGTGGCGACAGTCTCGGCCGTTTCCGGGCCGGTTTCCTCGTGGATCACTGGTTCGAGTTCGTCATCCATTGGCCATCGCCTCTTTCACCGCAGCCTCAGCTTCGCCTGATGTTACAGAGCCGCCCGAAACCTTGCTGACGATATCCTGCGTCGCTTCGACAGCCACGCCTTCAATCTCGGCCAGCGCAGCGACCCGCGCTTCAGAGAGCGCGGTTTCCGCCGCACTCATCCGGGCCTGGATCGTCTCATTGGCTGCCGAGACGCGTTTTTCGCGCTCGGTTGCCGCGGTCGCCTTCGCTTCCGACGTCACATCGCCAGCTGCAGAGCGCGCATCATTGAGCTGATTGCGATATTGCTCTTCGATTTCATCGGCCCGTTCATGGGCCTTGTCCGCTGCGGCAAGATCGTCCGAAACGCGTTGCGCACGCGCCTCGACCGTGCCCTGAATCTTGGGCACCATCGTCCGGGCAATGCCGAAATAGATGATGGCGAGAACACCGACCAGCCACACGATTTGTGACGCATAACTGACGGCAATCTGATCGAGCTGTGGCATGGCCTCAGCCTCCCTTGCCTATAGGCGGATAGCTATCCGGTTATCGATTAACCGAAGAGCAGGATGAAACCGATAACGGCGGCGATCAGACCGAGCAGCTCGGTCACAGCAAAGCCAATGTACAGGCGGGCCTGTTCACCATCGGCGGCTTCCGGATTGCGCAGTGCGCCCTGAAGGAACGAACCCCAGATATAACCCACACCCGCAGCAGCGGCGCCTGCGCCAATTGCAGCGAGACCAGCACCGATCAAACGTGCAGCTTCGACTTCCATTGAAAAAACTCCCTTGTGAAAATTACGATATTGAAAAAAAACGAACTAGTGCAAATTCTCTGCGTCATTGATGTAAAGCGCAGACAATAGCGCAAACACATAGGCCTGGATGGCGCAAATCAGCAGTTCAAGCGCGCTGACAAACAGCATCAGCAAGAAGCTGGGGATACTCACCAACAGGGCAACCTCAGGACCAGCATTGATCCCGGAAATAACGAAACTCGCAAAAACCTTCAGCAGTACGTGACCGGCGGTCATCGCGATAAACAGTCGCAGTGCGAGGCTGAACGGCCGCACCATGAATGATACCAGCTCGATAAGGAACAGCAGCGGCACCATCGGGAGCGGCGTTCCGTTCGGCACGAACAGGGTGAAGAATTTGAGCTTATGCTTCCAGAAACCCACCGCCAGCACGATCGAAAAGCTCATCACGGCCATGACGCCGGTAACAAGGATATGGCTGGTTACGGTAAAGGGATGCGCGCCAGTAAAGCCGATCGGGACAAGCCCGAGCAGGTTGGCGAACAGGATGAAGATGAAGATCGTGAAGATATAGGGCACATATTTCTTGCCCGCCGGGCCAATATTGGTGACCAGCATATTGTCGATAAAGCCCGTCACGCTTTCGACGGCGAGCTGCCACCGACCGGGAATGAGCGAACGCTTCATTCCACCCCACATGAAGATCCAGATCACCGCGAGCGTGAACAGCATCCAAAGCGAGCTGTTCGTAAACGCTACTTCGCCCTGATCAAGAACGCCGGCAATCGGCTCAATCTTGAACTGGGACATCGGATCAATGCCGCCGCCTTCAGCTTCAGCCACAGTAAAATCCCGTTTCTTCCTGAGCAAAGCGCCCCTAATCGGAGCGCTTACTCGTCAACAAATATACATTCCGAACTGCAACGATGAACCCAAGGAACATCATCGACAGCATGAGCCATGGGTAGGTACCGAGCAGCCAGTCAAAAAACCAACCGACAATGGCACCGCCAACAGGACCGCCGACCAATTCGCTCACCGCGCGGTTGGCGTAATTTGCGCCGCTACCCCGCCGATTGCGCTTGGCCACTTTACGGGCCTCTGTGCGTTTTGCCGCTTCCAGTCGCTCTTCAAGCGCCTGAAGCCGCGCATCTTCCGCGACAGAGGATTCCTGCCCAGTGTCTTTCTCCGCCATGCTTGCTCCTATAGGCCTAAAAGCCGGACGCGCGCATGGAGGCGATCGACCCCGCCAAGGCACGGCCCGTTTAGTGAGCGGCCCTATCCAAGTCAACCGCAGATGATGCAGTGCGGCATAGCATTTGGGGATTGTTTTCAGCCCTAGGAAAACCCGGCTATTCGCGCCATTATGCCGCTATGAAAAACGCGCTCCCTCTCCTCGCCGCAGCACTCTTGCTGAGCGCTGCTCCGTCCTCCGCCCAGACACCGGTCGAACAGGCCGAATCCGAACCGCTAACCGGCTTCTCTTACAGCTATCCTGAAGAGCGACTGGAGGCGCTGCCGCAACTGGCAGGGCAGATGGCGGTCTTTGCCGATTCCGCGGAACGCAGTTTTGGCATGCTGCTAGACGAATCTGAGGCAGCCATGCCGGACAGCCCGGCCCTCGCCAATCTGGAGCATAGCGAGGATTGGGGGATTACCGGCGAAACCGAAGCGCTGCTCAGCCTTGCCGGGACAATCTACGAATATGCTGGCGGCGCACATGGGAACACAGAATTTGCCAGCGTATTATGGGATGTCCGCAATGATCGCATGATCACCGTAATCCAACTGTTCACTGATCGCTATGCCGGGCTCGCCGCAATCGACGGGGCCTATTGCGCCAATTTACAGGCGATGCAGCACGAACGCGGCCTGCAGGCCGGTGAATGGGGCGATTGCCCGCTGCTCCACGAAATGACGATCGTCCCGGTAGCGGCAGATGATGGCGCACCATTCACGACAATCCGCGTGCTGGTCCCGCCCTATGCGGCAGGCCCCTATTCGCTAGGTCCGTTCGAGGTGGATGTGCCGGTCAGTGCCGCGATGATCGCGCTAGTCAAACCGGAGTTTCGCAGCAGCTTTGCCAGCGGCAACTAGGTCGACACCATGGACGATCTCGCATTGATGGTTGACCTGCATGGCGATGGCGAGCGCCAGGGCCCAGGCGATGATGCGGTTACCCGCCGTGCCATTGCGCTGGCCGGACTGCCAGGCCGCAAGAAACTCTCCATCGCCGATATTGGCTGCGGGACCGGGGCATCGACAATGGTGCTCGCCCGCACGCTCGATGCCGAGATCGCAGCGATCGATTTTATTCCGGAGTTTCTGGAAACGCTGGAGGACAATGCGCATCGCGAAGATCTGGGTCAGAAGATCATAACCCATCCGCTGGCAATGGATGCGCTGCCGTTCGACGATCAGTCGCTCGACGCGATCTGGTCCGAAGGAGCGATCTACAATATCGGTTTTGAGAATGGCGTTCGTTACTGGCGCCGTTTTCTCAAGCCGGATGGGATCCTGGCGGCATCCGAACTGACCTGGCTTACCGGAACGCGGCCCGATGCGCTGACGGAATATTGGGAGCGCCATTATCCCGAAGTCGATACGGCATCGGCCAAGATCGCAATCCTCGAAGCCAATGGCTATTCACCGCTCGGTTATTTCCCCCTGCCCAGCTATTGTTGGCTCGCCAATTATTACCGGCCACTCGAAGCGCAGTTCGTTGCGTTTCTCGAACGCCACGACAATTCAGAGGCCGCGCAGGCGCTGGTCGCAGAGCATCGCGAAGAGATCGCCTTCTACGAACGCTATGCCGATTATTTCAGCTATGGATTCTATATTGCCCGCCGGACAGACGGCTAGCCAGGGCTAGCAGTAAGACGGTGTCTGGATGGGCGCCGAACCGCGTGTCCGCCATGCACCATCACGCAGCTGATACACCTGGCCCGGGTTGACGCTCGCCAGTCGGTTACAAGCCGTTTCTTCGGCAACCTGCTGACGGGTCGTACCGCGCTGCTGCGCGAGATCAGCAAATGCCGAACGGCGGCCCAGGTTGATCGCATCCACTTGCGCGCGCAGCTCGCCAGACGGGGTTTGTGCAAAACCGAGATAGCCGGTGGACGTTTCGCCAACGATACCGGCGTCAATTGCCTGGCGCACTTCGCTTCCTTGGGCGGGTGCCATGGTCGCCATTCCGCCAAAAGCGGCGGTCGCGGCGAGGATGGCTATGATGCTCTTGTTACGCTTGGTCATTCTGGAAACAGCTCCGGATTGTTTTCGATCAGATTTTCGACATCTTCTTGCAGATTGACGTCGACAGTCTGTGCAACATTAATGTTCAATTCGATCACAATGGGCTCTTCAGGGGCTGAAACCTGCACACAACCACTTGTTAAAGCAGCCAAAAGCGCTGCGGCGGCAAGATGCTTACGTTTCATCCTTCTGTCGGTCGCATTGTGCTCCCTAATCGTCAATATCGCAGTCTTCATGGCATAATGTCGCTTTCGGGAGGCTGAACACCTCGTTCGGCTCTGGTTCGGTTTATCCGCGCACGGATGGCCTGCTGGACGAGGAAGCCGGGATCGTCGAGCAGACGGAAAGAGTAGAGCATCTGGTTGAACGGCGCGTTCATCGTGATGTTGAAACGCAGCGGCAGTTCAGCGAGTTCATTGGTGAATCCGGCGACAAGGAAGCTCTGATCTTCGCGTGCCAGATTGGGCGACACGCCGGTGAAGCTCACATTGGTGACCATCTCGCCATCGATCGCGCCGTTAAACTCAATTGCCAGCTCGGAATAGCGGATCAGCTCGAGCGCATTGAACGCAAGTGATCCGAAAACGCCAACATTCACATCGCTGATCTCACCAATATAGGAGAAAGTCCCGCCATCGCCTTGCGACACCAGGCGCCCGTCGACAATCCGTCCGCCATCCCGGTCGAACACCATCGGCAGCTTGCCGTCGAACTGGCCGGTCGCGACGATATTCTCAAAGTTACGCGCCTCGAGGAACTGGAAGGCGTCGACATCTTCGACCCGGAAGACAAGCCGCCGTGCCCGATCCACCCGGAAATCGAGGATCGTCGGTTCAAGGATCAGATGGCCGCCGGCAAAGGGCCAGCGCGCGCCTTCCACTTGCACCCGGTTGCTGTCGAGAAATTGATAGGTGACGACGCCGTCGGCGGCGATCACGCCCGGGTTTATCTCACGGACTGTCGCCGTTTGCCCGGGCTCGGTGTTCATCCCAAGCAGGTCGGTGAACCGTAATTCTGTCGAGATCCCCTGCACCGGACCGAACGGCGCCGCCAGATCGACATCGGTGAGTTGATACACGCCATCGCTGGTGACACCCTCGGCATCCCATCGAATGGTTCCGGTGCCGCTAACCAGTCCTTCAACTTCAGCAACGATCCCCAGCACGAGGTCGGTTAGATCGGTCGGCTGGATATGCTCGTCAAATGCCAGCCGATGCGTATCAAGCACGGCCTCGCCCCGGCCAATCTGCAGATCATGAAACAGATCGACATCGGCGATGAACACTTTGGAATTCGGTTCGCGCAACCGGCCCGTCATCCGGATGAGACTATCCTCCATCCGCAAGGCCAGTTCGCGAACCTGCAGGGGTTCGAACAGCTGATCCTCGGCATCGTTGATCAGGCCACCCGCTCCATCGACCTGCAAGATTCCGCCGGTAAAGCGCCAGTCGCCGCCGCTGTCCGTCAGCCGGATCGGGACATCGACTATCGCTCCGGTCGCACCGGAATAGACTCCATCCACGCCGCCCGTCACAAAATCTGCTGACATCGCGGCGATATCGAGCACCGACTGGCTGCCGTCCGGTCCCAACCGAACAGCCAAATCCGAAATCGCGAAGGATGGCCGCCGCAATGGCATCCGGAAACTGCGCGCGCTGATATTCAACGGTGTCTCACCAAGCCATCCGTTAAGCCGTGGCCGGATCAGCTGGCCACCACCCGATACGCCGGTACCTGGCGAGTAGCGCACCAGGGCCCCGCCCTCGATCGGACAGAATGGCAATGTCGTTGGTCCAACCCGCATACCAGCCACCGTCAGGCTGTCCCAGCGAACCGGAACACAGCCTTCACCGATCGCGAGCCGCCCGCCCTCGCCTATGGTACCGCCAATCGGAATGCGCAGCCGCTCAACTCGTCCATCGGCGAGCGGGCCGGTCATCTCCACCTGGGTGACCAATTGCGTTACGCCATTGGGGGCGGCCGTGAAGCGCACCGGCGCAACCGCCAGGATCGCATTGCCCGTTCGCACCGGTTCGATTTCGGCATAGCCTTCAAGCGGCGCACCCGCGCGTTCCTGCTCAATTGTCAGATAGCTTTGCGGAAATCCGCCACCGGCCAGCCGCATCGCGCCATCAAAGCGCATGCCGCCACCCGGCCAGCCAAATTGTACGCCATCTCCGCGCTCAAGCGTCAGTTGCGCCCCGCTTGCGCTAGTCCCGCTAATTTCGGCGAAGCGGACTGCGCCATTGCCCTCCCGATAGGCGGCCGTGAGCGCAAAACGGGCATCGAAATCCCGTCCGGCGGCTTGCACCGCCTGTGCGATTATCATCCCGACCGGACTGAGCGGAGTGCCCTCCGCCATGCGCAGCTGATCAGTAACATCGCGGATCAATGCATCGCCAGCCTGCGCGTCGGCAAGATCAACATCGCCGTCAAAGCCAATCGATCGCCCGCCATCACCTATTCGATAATGGCCGATCACTGCGGCCGATTGCGCGCGTATAGTGGCCGTTTGTGCGTCAGTGGCACGCGCTCTCACGGTTCCGATCGTCTGGCCGCCTGCAGTGCCGTCAAACGAAACCGCGAGCCTAACAGCATCGCCTGCGCCGCTCCGATGGGAGGCAGACGCTGCGTTTAGCGTTGCATCCCCACCCCAGCGATCAAGGCTCTCAGACAATATGGCCGACACCGCCAGCTCTGGCGCATCGACATCCAAGCCTTCGGCGGCACAATTGATCTGTGCCGCCCGCAATGGCCCATCGATCATCGGTCGGCGGTCGGTCACCCGGATTGCAAAGCTCGCCTGCATCGCGTCGGCTCGGCAATCCTCCCATGCCAAGCCCGGGCTCGCGCTTGCGAAATGTCCGCGAAAACCATCGTCCAACGGTCCAGACCCGGCCACCGCCATGGCTACCGGCCCATAGGGCGTGCTCAATCGCATCACGGCATCGCTGATATCGAGCTGGACCTGCGGCAAGATAAATGGCTCTTCGGTCGGCTCAGGCAATAACCGGCCGAGCTGGCCCAGATCGATCGCGCCATCGACCAGGCGCCCATATAGCCGAACGCCCTGCGCATCGATCCGGCGAACCTGCGGATAGCCAAAGCCATAGCGCAGATATATATCCGCGCGCTCGACCGTCAGATCCGGGTTGTCGGGGTCGCCGATTACCAGATTTTCGACCCGCTGCCGGCCCGGTCCGAACTGGGTGATTTCGTAGCTTCCCTCGGCCTCGGCATCGTCGAGATACGCGTCGATATAGCCGATCGCGATACTCTCGCGCTGGACCCATAACAGCGCTAAGCCAATGACAATGAACACTATTATTCCGCCCAGCCAATAACGTCGCCTTTGCCAGCGAGGCTTTTGATTGGGAGCAGTTTCTTCCATTTTCCCGGATTAGCGCGATTGCGTGCGCGCCGCCATCCCGATAGCGTCACACCATGGCAGATGCACCTATGGACGGCACGGGACACCGCGCCCGATTGCGCAAACGATTGATCGAAGGCGGGCATGAAGCGCTGCTCGATCATGAGCTTGTGGAGTATCTGCTCACGCTCGCCATTCCGCGCCGGGATACCAAGCCGCTCGCCAAGAAACTGATCGCCGAATTTGGCGGTCTTGGCCCGCTATTGTCCGCAGACGCAGAGGCGCTGGCGCGGGTCGACAAGTTGAGCGAAGGTGCCGTCGCCGCCTTGATGATTGCCAAGGCCACGGCGCTGCGGCTGCTGGCCGATCCCCTGCAAGACCGACCCATCCTGTCCAACTGGCAAGCGCTGACCGATTATCTGCATGCTGATATGGCGCATCAGCCTATTGAGCGCGTGCGCGTGCTGCATCTCGACGGCAAGAATGTGTTGATCCGTGATGAACTGGTCACCGAAGGATCGATCGATCAGGCGGCAGTCTATGTCCGCGAGATCATCCGCCGTGCAATTGACCTCCACGCCAGCGGCATGATCCTCGTTCACAACCATCCCTCAGGCGATCCCTCACCCAGCAAGGCGGATATCCAGCTGACCCGGGAAGTCGCAGAAGCGGCACGGCCGCTCGGTATTACCGTGCATGACCATCTGATTATCGGAACCCGCGGGCAAACCAGCCTGCGCAGCCAAGGACTTATCTGACATGACACTACCGACGACCATGCGCGCGCTGTGCGTATCCGATCTCGTGCCGGATTTTGCCGGATGCGCGATCGAGGATGTGCCTGTACCGACCCCCGGACCAGGTGAAGTGCTGTTACGTGTGCGCGCCGCTGCGCTCGGTTTTCCGGATCTGCTGATGACCGAAGGCAAATATCAGCATCGGCCCGATCTGCCTTTCACACCGGGAACCGACATTACAGGCGAGATTGCCGCGCTCGGCGATGGCGTATCGGATTTCGCGGTTGGCGATGCAGTCGTTGCGGCCCTCATGGCGGGTGGATTTGCCGACTATGTTCTGTGCCCGGCCTCGGCATTGCGACCCAAACCCGAAAACTTGGATTTCGATGCGGCATCCGCTTTCGGTGTGGCCTATCTCACTGCCTATGTCTCGCTGGTGCGCCGGGCGGAGCTCCAGGAAGGCGAATGGCTACTCGTCCACGGGGCGGCAGGTGGCGTTGGCCTGGCTGCTGTCGACCTCGGCAAAGCTCTGGGCGCGCGCGTCATCGCAGCATCGGCGTCCGACGAGAAGCTGGCCGTGATTGACGATCATTATGCGCCCGATGCGATCGTGAATGTCACAGACGGATTTCGCGAGCGTGTCAAAGAGCTGACCGATGGCGGCGCGGATGTCATCTATGACCCGGTCGGCGGTGATATCTTTGACGAAAGCACCCGCTGTATCGCCTTTGGCGGGCGGCTGTTGATCGTCGGCTTTGCATCGGGACGGATCGCAACCGTGCCGACGAATATTCCGCTGATCAAAGGCTTTTCCGTCGTCGGCGTACGCGCGGGCGAATATGGCCGCCGCTATCCCGAGCGCGGCAGGGAAAATCTGGATGCAATCTGGGCGTTGGCCGAGAGCGGGAAGGTCAAACCGCATGTCCATGCCGCCCTGCCGCTGGATGATTGGCGCGAGGCGTTCGAGATGATGCGCAGCCGGAAAGTGGTCGGTCGCGTCATCATAACGCCGAACGGCTAGCTATTCCTCGCCATTTCCTGACTTACGCATATCCGGATGCAACGAAGTGCCGAGAATATGCTCGGCATTGTGCAACACATGCTGCGCCCGGCCGACAATCAGCGGATCCGGTTTCTTGGCGATTGTCGGATCCTTGTCCGGATAGTCGATGCTGTCGAGGAAATGCATCATGCAATTGAGCCGCGCGCGCTTCTTGTCATTGGACTTGACGATCGTCCATGGCGCATCGGCGGTGTCCGAATAGAAGAACATCGCTTCCTTCGCCTCGGTATAATCGTCCCATTTGCTGAGGCTGGCCTGGTCGATCGGTGAGAGTTTCCAGCGTTTCAGCGGATCGGTCTGGCGAGAATCAAAACGCGCATGCTGCTCATCCTGGGTAACCGAGAACCAATATTTGAAAAGCTTGATTCCGGAGCGGACAAGCATGCGTTCAAGGTCCGGCACCTGGCGCATGAATTCGAGATATTCGTTGGGCGAGCAGAAACCCATGACCCGTTCGACACCCGCTCGATTGTACCAGCTACGGTCATAGAAAACCATTTCACCCGCCGATGGCAGATGCTCGATATAGCGCTGGAAAAACCATTGTCCGCGCTGGCGATCATCCGGCTTTGGCAGCGCAACAACCTGGATCGAGCGCGGGTTGAGATGCTCGGTGAAGCGCTTGATCGTGCCGCCCTTGCCCGCCGCATCGCGCCCCTCGAACAGCAGCACAAACTTCTCGCCAGTATCTTGCGCCCAGAGTTGAACCTTGAGCAGTTCGGCCTGCAGTTGCGCTTTCTGGCGTTCATAGGCGCGGCGCGACATCTTTTTTTCATACGGATATTCGCCAGTCTCAAACGCCTCGCGAATGCGATCCGGTGTGGGTTTGGGAACGACCGTTTGCGGGCTTGGCGGTGCGTCCGTCGCAGCGCCATTTGCCGGCTTGGCCTCAACCGCAGCCGGCGTCTTGCCGGTCTCCTCGTTCGCCCCAGCCCCTTCAACTGATTTATCGACCATTATCCGCCCCTTCATTCACATGTCTTCTTGATGCTGAAGAATAGGGAATCGGAAAGCAAATCCATTGATGTAGGTCAAAACCAGGAAAATACTCTATTGCATTGGTATTACTGTATATTGTTGGACTTCTGGTCAGGCGAGCAGGCGTCGATTGCCCGGTTTTTCTGACGGAGCGCTGTGGGCGCGGACTATCCACACGAAAAACCTGCAATATTTGTCCCTTGCCCCGCCCCCTGCTAAGCGGCGCGCTTCACTAGTCCGAAGGATTCTCCCGCAATGATCCCGCGCTACGCCCGGCCCGAAATGACCGCCATCTGGGAACCGGAGGCAAAGTTCCGCATCTGGTTCGAAATCGAAGCGCACGCGACCCAGGCGCTGGCCGATCTCGGGGTTGTGCCTGAATCGGCCGCCAAGGCGTTGTGGGACTGGTGGGCAACAGAGCCGGAAATTGATGTCGCCGCGATTGATGCGATTGAGGCCGTGACCAAGCATGACGTGATCGCCTTCCTCACATGGGTTGCGGAAAATGTCGGCGAGGAAGCGCGCTTCATGCATCAGGGCATGACGAGCTCCGATGTGCTCGACACCTGCCTCGCTGTGCAGCTCGCCAAGGCATCGGATATTCTACTTGATGATCTCGACGCGCTGCTCGAGGCGCTGAAGCGCCGCGCGATGGAACATAAGCTGACGCCGACCATCGGGCGTAGCCACGGCATCCATGCAGAACCCGTTACTTTTGGCCTGAAACTGGCCCAGGCCTATGCTGAGTTCGATCGCTGCAAGGCGCGGCTGGAAGCGGCCCGCGCCGAAGTGGCAACCTGCGCGATATCCGGCGCAGTCGGGACCTTCGCCAATATCGATCCGCGCGTCGAAGCGCATGTCGCAGACAAGCTGGGCCTCTCGATCGAACCCATCTCCACGCAGGTGATTCCACGCGATCGCCATGCGATGTTCTTCTCTGTGCTGGGTGTGATCGCTTCGTCGGTTGAGCGGCTTGCAGTTGAAGTCCGACATCTCCAGCGCACCGAAGTGCTGGAAGCCGAGGAATATTTTTCGCCGGGCCAGAAGGGCAGCTCGGCCATGCCGCACAAGCGCAATCCGATCCTCACCGAAAATCTCACTGGCCTGGCGCGCATGGTGCGTGGCTATGCCGTACCGGCGATGGAGAATGTCGCCCTGTGGCACGAGCGCGACATCAGCCATTCGTCGGTCGAACGCTATATCGGTCCCGATGCGACCATTACCCTGGATTTCGCGCTCGGGCGCCTCACCGGCGTCATCGACAAACTGCTCGTCTATCCGGAGCGCATGCAGAAGAATTTGGACAAGATGGGTGGACTGGTTCACTCGCAACGCGTTTTGCTCGCGCTCACACAGGCTAGCGTATCGCGCGAAGACGCGTATCGTCTGGTCCAACGCAATGCGATGAAAGTGTGGGAATCCGATGGCGCGCTATCGCTGCTTGAGCTGCTCAAGGCCGATGATGAAGTGACCGCAGCGCTGAGCGAAGCGGAGATCGAAGAGAAATTTGATCTCGGCTATCATCTCAAAAATGTCGATACGATCTTCGAACGTGTCTTCGGCGACTAGCCCCTTCGCAATCCGAGCTCCAGAAACACGTCCAATTACAACAGGCTAGATGGTATTTTTACAGTTGCATAAACTGCAACTGCACTGTTGCTTTTGGCGATGGCGAATGGACTGCGGCACCCCATTTCATGCCTGAAACGACCCCCCGTTTCATATGCAATGGAAGGTAGAGATCATGGACATGTTCTCAAAATCGATCACCGCCCTTGCCGCAGCGCTGGCCCAGCTCCTGTTCATTGGAGTTATTTTCGGCGGCTAGGCTGCGCCATCGACGAGTTAGAAGTTCAGGCCGTCAGACCCAGTGTCTGGCGGCCTGTTCTACTAGTGCATATGCTCGCCATCGCCATGATCGTGCGCATCGGCGCTCGGATCAGTCAGGCTCGCATGGACGAAACCGATAAAGCGTTCGCCGGAAATGAAACCGCCTTCCAGATCGTAACCGGCGGTAATCCCCATCGCCTGGATTTCTTCCAGCGAGCGGCCCGCATCGATCGCCGATTGCACGGCCGAAGAGATTGCAACGAGCATATCGCGATAGCCAACCAAGTCTGCGCGCGTGCCCATCGGACCATGGCCGGGAATAATCTGCGTTTCGGCGTTGGTCATATCCACCACCATATTCGCGGCGCGGATCATGCCATGGACGCTGCCGCCGCTGTCGCGATCGATGTACGGGAATGTGCCGCCGTTAAAAAAAAGATCGCCCATATGAACGATATTGGCATTTTCCCACCAGATCACGGAATCCCCATCGGTATGGGCGTCATGCACATGGATGGCGTGGACGGTATCACCATTCAGATGCAGCTTGATGCCATCTTCATAGGTCACAACCGGCAGTGCGACCGGTGAAGCCGGCGGGACCGTGCGGCGTCCCTCGGACCCGCGCGCCATCCGGATCCGGACATTTTCATGCGCCATGATTACCGCACCAGCTTCGCCAAAATTCTCGTTACCGCCACTATGATCCCCGTGCCAATGCGTATTGATCAGAAACCGCGTCGGTTCTGCGCCCAGATCGCTGATTGCTGCCTGAATGCGCGCCGTGAGCGGGGCGAACTGATCGTCGATCAGCACGGTGCCATCTTCGCCATAGGACACGCCGATATTCCCGCCCCGTCCGAAGATCACCGCGATGCCGGGTGCGAGTTGCTGACTGGTCACTTCGACATCGGCCATCTCATTATCCTGCGCACAGGCTGGGGCTGAGATGAGGATAGACGCAGCAATGGCGACGGAAGCATATCTGTTCATTGGAAGTCCTTTCAGGACGGTGCGATATCAAAGGCGACCGACATCCTTTCCCCGACGGGAAAGGCGCGCGTCCCGTGATAGAGATAGCTCGGAAACAGAACAAGCCGCCCGGCCTTGGGCGCAATGGCCGTTAACGGCTCAAGGTCGATCTTGAGGTCCTCGGGAGGTCGCCCAAGCTCGATCCATCCTTCCTGTCGCTCCGGATCCAGTGCGTCGGGCACGGCCACATAAAAGGCCGAGCTCAAAACTCCCTCGGGATGCACATGACTAACATGAAACCCGCCACCCATGATCCGTATCGACCAACCGGTAACAAAGGCAGGCTTGGTACCCCGGTGCCGCAATAAAGGATGCGCGTTGTCTCGCGCTGGAAGCGCTTTCCAATAGTCGGAAACCGCGGCAGCGAGTTTTTCCCGCAGCCGCTGGATCGGTTGCTCGATCTGTTTGAAGATATCTCCGCGCGTTTGCGTTCCGCTGCGCACACTTTGTCCGATCGGCGCAGATCCTGACGCGTGAAGGCCTCGGAGAAAATCGGCAAGCTCGACCAACGCGTCCCCCGATACCTCCATATCAAGCGGTCCGTACAGTGACCGATTGCCGATCAACCACTCATGCCGAGGATCTTCAGCAAGCCGCCACGCAACTTCCGTTAGCGCCCAGTTCGAAATATCGTCCGGGTGACGCGTTCGGGCTTCGTCCAGTTCGACTATTGCCTCATCCAGATCGCCCATTCGCAGGTGATGCCGCGCAAGCTGTTGCGGCAGATCGGGCAATTCTCTTGGCAATCCAGCGAACAGCGCCGAAGCGCGATCAAGATCGCCCCCTGCCCCGCTGTGCATCGCCTCGATCAAGCGCAGCATTGGCATGTCGAAACCGGTCTTGCGCGCTGTACGGGCCGCATCGGCGGCAGCGATCAGCTCACCGCTGCCAGCCAATAAAGAGATATAGTTTTTCCAAAGCCCGGCATGGCGCGGAAGTTTGCGCAATGCGCTTTCGATCTCGCTCAGATAGTCCCGCGTATCGCCCATTTCCCAACGAAAGCCAGCGAGAGCGACATGGCCATCCACCCAATCGGGCGCGCGGCCCAGAATATCCTCGAGGCGAGCCAATGGTTCTGGCTCACGGTGCGATACACGCAAGGCGGCCTCACTGATCAACAGGCCGCCATCATTCGGATTATCTGTGAGAGCCGCCGTGACCAGAGCCAGCGCATCTGGATCACCGCGATGATAGGCTGAGATGGCGGCGGTGCGTTGGGCTTGCGCGCCAGACGAGCCGGAGTTCGCCACCTGCTTCGCCTATTCGCCAAACATGGTTTTCAGCTTGTCAAAAAAGCCCGCGCTTTCCGGGCTTTCTTCGCCAGTTTCCGTCTCGCGAAATTCCTGGAGCAGCTCTTTTTGCCGGCTGTTCAGCTTGGTCGGTGTTTCGACGTCAAACTGGGCGACCAGATCACCAAAGCCACGCCCCTGGAGCACCGGCATGCCGGCACCGCGTTTGCGCAACTGTTTACCAGACTGCATGCCGGCCGGAATCTGGAAGCTATGCACTTCGCCATCAAGGCCGGGCACCTCGATCGAACCGCCGAGCGCGGCGGTGGTGAAAGATATCGGGCAGCGCGCGAACAAGGTTGTGCCTTCACGCTGAAAAATCTCATGCCGGGTAAGATGGACAAAGATGTAGAGATCGCCGGCAGGGCCGCCGCGCGATCCGGCTTCACCCTCACCCGAAACGCGAATACGCGTACCATCATCGACACCGGGCGGAATCTTCACTTCGATCGTCTTGGTTGTATCGACCCGGCCTTCGCCACGACAATCTTCACACGGATCGGCGATCACTTGTCCCAAGCCATGACAGCTCGGGCAGGTCCGTTCGACAAGAAACAGGCCCTGTTGCGCACGGACTTTGCCATGCCCTTGGCATGTCGAGCAGGTTTGCGCTGATGTGCCGGCCTTCGCGCCCGAACCATCGCAGGTCTCGCAGGCGGCGGTGACATCGAGCATCAGCTCAGCGTCCTTGCCCTGAAACGCGTCTTCCAGCGAAATCTCATAATCATAGCGCAGGTCAGCACCGCGCCGAATATCCTGACCGCGGCCACGGCCACGACCGCCGCCCATGAAATCCTCACCGAAGATATTCTCGAAGATATCGGAGAAAGCACCGAAACCGTCTTGCTGCTGACGTCCACCGCCGCCGCCATTTTGGAAGGCAGCATGGCCAAAGCGATCATAGGCCGCGCGCTTTTGCGGATCCTTCAAACACTCATAGGCTTCATTGATGGATTTGAACTTGGCTTCGCACTCAGCATCGCCCGGATTGCGATCCGGATGATATTCCATGGCGAGCTTGCGATAGGCGGATTTCAGCGTGGCACCATCGGCGCCCCGTTCCACCTGCAAAAGTTCGTAATAATCGACTTCCGTCATGGCTGCCCCAGCGTGACGAAGCCGGGGGAGAAGCGCATCGCCTCTCCCCCGATCATCTTAGGATTTCTGGTCTTCGTCGACTTCGGAGAATTCAGCGTCGACAACATCTTCGTCTTCGCTTTCACCACCTGCATCAGCGGCTTCGCCTTCGGCGGCGCCACCCTCTGCCTGCTGGGCTTCGTAGATCTTCTGGCCCATCTGCATGGCAGCCTGTGCAAGTTCTTCCGACTTGGTCTTCATGGCTTCGTTATCGTCGGCCTCGATCGCCGTTTTCGTTTCGGCAATCTTGGTTTCGATTTCGGACTTCAGATCATCGTCGATCTTGTCACCATGTTCGGACAGCTGCTGCTCGGTCGTGTGAACAAGGCTTTCGGCCTGGTTCTTGGACTCGGCGGCTTCACGACGCTGCTTGTCTTCTTCGGCAAACTGCTCCGCTTCCTGAACCATCTGTTCGATATCGCTATCGTCGAGACCGCCAGACGCCTGGATCTTGATCTGCTGTTCCTTGCCCGTGCCCTTATCCTTGGCAGACACGTTCACGATACCGTTGGCATCGATATCGAACGTCACTTCGATCTGCGGAACACCGCGCGGTGCCGGCGGGATACCAACCAGATCGAACTGGCCGAGCATCTTGTTGTCCGACGCCATTTCGCGTTCGCCCTGGAACACACGGATCGTCACGGCATTCTGATTGTCGTCAGCCGTTGAATAGACTTGCGTCTTCTTCGTCGGGATCGTCGTGTTGCGATCAATCATGCGCGTGAACACGCCGCCCAGCGTTTCGATACCGAGCGAGAGCGGGGTCACATCGAGCAGGAGAACATCTTTGACATCGCCCTGCAGAACGCCGGCCTGAATGGCCGCGCCCATCGCTACAACCTCATCCGGGTTAACGCCGGTATGTGGTTCCTTGCCGAAAAATTCTTCGACGACGCTGCGAACCTTGGGCATGCGGGTCATACCGCCAACCATGATCACTTCGTCGATATCGGCAGCCTTCACAGCGCCATCTTCAAGTGCCTTTTTGCATGGTGAAAGTGTCCGCTTGATCAGATCGCCAACCAGCTGTTCGAGGTCGGACCGGGTGATCGTTTTCACGAGATGCTTCGGACCATTTTGATCAGCGGTGATGAACGGCAGGTTCACCTCGGTCGACTGAGCCGAGCTCAATTCGATCTTGGCCTTTTCCGCCGCTTCTTTCAGCCGCTGCAGGGCCAGCTTGTCTTCGCGAAGATCAATGCCTTCCGCTTTCTTGAACTCATCCGCCAGGAAGCCAACAACCTTGCTGTCGAAATCTTCGCCGCCAAGGAACGTATCGCCATTGGTCGACTTCACTTCGAAAACGCCATCGCCGATCTCAAGGATCGAGATGTCGAACGTACCACCGCCGAGATCGTAAACGGCGATAGTTTTGCCGTCATTCTTCTCCAGGCCATAGGCGAGCGCAGCTGCGGTCGGCTCGTTGATGATCCGCAAGACTTCAAGACCCGCAATCTTGCCGGCGTCTTTCGTTGCCTGGCGCTGGGCGTCGTTGAAATAGGCCGGGACAGTGATAACCGCCTGCTCAACCGTTTCGCCGAGATAGCTCTCTGCGGTTTCCTTCATCTTCTGCAGGATGAATGCCGAGATTTGCGACGGGCTGTAATCTTCGCCGCCAGCATTGACCCAGGCATCGCCGTTGCCGCCTTTGACGATATTATACGGAACGAGTTCCATATCCTTTTTCGTCATCGGATCGTCGAAGCGGCGGCCGATAAGGCGCTTCACTGCGAAAACCGTATTGTCTGGATTGGTGACGGCCTGGCGCTTTGCCGGCTGGCCGATAAGGCGCTCGCCATCCTTGGTGAAGGCCACCATGGACGCAGTCGTCCGTTCGCCTTCTGAATTCTCAATAACTTTGGGCTTGCCGCCTTCCATGACAGCAACACACGAATTTGTCGTGCCCAGATCGATACCAATTACTTTAGCCATTTTATCCCTCGATAGTTCCCCGAATTACGGCGGAGCCGGTGGCTCCCCTTTATGAGTAAGCAAGAACCGCCGGCGCGGTGTTATAGGCGCGATATAGGTGGGGTTTTTCTTGCTGCAACCATTTGCCGCCCGTAAAGGAAAACGATTGTTCAGAAATGGGATTTGTCATGCGCTTACCGATTGTTGCCGCCCTGGCTCCGCTAGCCCTTATTGCCTGCAGCACCGCCGAAGAGGCTGGACCGGTTGAAACAGTTGAAAATGCATGGGTCAGGCTGCCCGCGGTCGATGGGCGCCCGGCCGCGGCCTATTTCACGCTAAACGGCGGAGAAGCGGGCGATACGCTGCTTGCGATCGACAGCGAACGAGTGGCCAATATTGAGCTACATGAGACCTTTATGGACGGCGAAGCAATGCGAATGCGGCCGATCATGTCCGCCGATATGCCCGCCGGTGAAGCGGTGAGTTTTGAGCCTGGCGGACGCCATGCGATGCTGTTTGGCATCGATCCGGAAGTCACGCCAGGAACATCACTTTCGCTGAATTTCCGGTTCGATAGCGGTCGTGACGTCACAGTTGAGGCAACCACCATTGCGGCTGGCGATGCACCGCCCTCCGGCACCGATTCCGCAGTCGGGCATCACGAGATGAACTAAACCTCTGTCCGTCAGAGGGTATTACCGGCAAAATCGATCGAATATCGCCCCGCTGATCTGGACGCTGGGACCGGACTGGTTCACTATGGACGGCAGATATGGGTCGCACCATCTGCCGACACTTTCTCTAGGGGGTAATCATCATGAACGCTATTCGATCAATCGCCATTTGCGCGAGCGCAATCGGTATCGCCGCCGCGCCCGCTCATGCCCAGAATGTCAATCTGGATCCAAGCTATGGCACCATCCAGCTCCAGGCTGGCTTCAGTGACGACCCGCGCCTCGTGGAGCTCTCCTCCGGTGGCCGCAATCTGGCTTCGAACACCGCCAATGGCTGCCGCGGCTATGTCGCCAATGCGCCTGATGTGCGCGTTATCTATTCGAGTGGCAGCCTGCCACTGCTGTTCTCAGTCGCCTCGGACGCAGATACGACCTTGATGGTCAATGCGCCGGACGGTCGTTGGTATTGCGATGATGATAGCGCTAGCGGTCTCAATCCCTCTGTCCGCTTCAACAGCCCGCTATCGGGCCGGTACGAGGTTTGGGTCGGCACATTTGGCAGCTCAAGCTTGCGTTCGGCCATACTCGGTATTTCCGAACTTTATGATGATATCTCCAACCTGCCGAGCGGCAACAGCGGCGGCGGACCAGATTTCTCGCTCGACCCGAACTACGGAACCGCCAATCTTCGTTCCGGGTTCACGCCCGATCCGCATCGCGTGCGGCTTCAATCCGGCGGTCCGATCGACGCATCGACCCTGGGCAGCCCATGCCGCGGCTATATCGCACGCGCGCCGGATTATCGGGTCAACTATTCCAGCGGCCGCTTGCCGCTGAATATTTCCGTTGAATCGAGCGCTGACACCACGCTCGTGGTCAACGGCCCGGACGGCAACTGGTATTGCGATGATGACAGCGGCAACGGGCTCAATCCCTCGATCCGCTTCGAAACGCCACGGTCCGGCCAATATGATATCTGGGTCGGCACTTACGGGGCATCGCGGCTTGAATCCGCGATCCTTGATGTGTCCGAACTGTACAGCAACTAATCGGATCGCAGGGGCAAGGTACGGAATCAGGCCTTGCCCCTGCCCCCATCTATAACCGAATAAGCGCGCGATGACCGATACCGCCCGCCCCCTTACCGTTGCCGAGCGCAAGCTGGTTGCCAGCATTTTTGGCAATGCAATCGATTATGACGCGGTCAAACTCCACAAACGGAAATGGTATCCGTTTCAGCCGGTCAACACGCTGATGGCGCCAACCGGCGGCATATGGTTTCACCCCAAAGGCCCTTATTGGCGTGACGATTTCGGGATTGTACCGCTCAAACTCCAGGCTTTGTTCCTGCACGAAATGACTCATGTCTGGCAGTATCAGTCGGGTATATTCCTGCCACTCCGCCGCCATCCATTTTGCCGTTATCATTATTCGATCCGGCCGGGTTGGCCGCTCAAACGCTATGGCATTGAACAACAAGCCGAAATCGTCCGGCATGTTTTCCTGCTCCGAAACGGTCAAACCGTACCCGGTGCTCCGCCGTTCGAGAATTTCGAGGCGATCTTGCCCTTCAAACCCTATTGAACGGATAAGCCCGCCCGCTTCATTGCCGAGCACTGGATTGAGCGCTAATGATTCCCCGGAACACGGGGGATGGTATGATTATTGGTTTCAAGAAATTGGTGTCGGCAATGCTTGCCGTCGCGATTCTGAGTGCTGTTCCGATGGCCAGCCAGGCGCAACGCCCTCCACCACCGCCACTTCCGGAAATTCCCCCGACACCGGTGATGAGCGGCGTGACCTATCCCGATTGCCTGTATGAATATCGGCAATATGCGGAACCATTTGAAAAAGCCGCAGCCACAACCCGCTGCACCGAGCAGCTGGATGCCTATCATGGCTCCGTACTTGCTGAATTTCGCGTACGAATGATTGCCCATCAAGAAGCTCTGACCGAGCTCTACGAATCCCAGGTGATGCATGACTTCGCCTATACCCAGGAACAGGCCGACGGATTCTATGCGGCGATTACGCAAGAACATGCCGATTCCAATCCGGACGGACGCCATATGGCCCGCCTGCGCGGCCTTGAGTCGCAATATGCCGAGGATCGCGCGCTTCTTCAGGAGCGGTTCTGCCGCTACTCTGAGATGTGCGAAAATTATCAGCGCACCGCCGAAACCGCAGAACGCGATCGGGCGGACGGCACCGTTCGAGCAACGAGACGTCGTCAATCCGATGGCGGAAATTCTTGCGATACCGAACGCGCGGGCGGCGGTATATTGGGCGGCTTGCTCGGTGGCATTGTCGGTGACGCGGCGGGTGTCGGCGCGCTTGGCGGTTTTATTGCCGGCCAGTTTGCTGGTGTCTTGGTCGCGGAAATAGCCTGTCAGCTTGAACCCGAAGAACAGGAACAAATGGCCGCTGCGACCGAAACTGTTACCGAACAGGAAGAAGTCGGCGCAACGGCAGAATGGGTTAGTCCGACCCGCTCCGATGTTTCCGGTTCCTCAACGGTAACCGCGCTCAACTCCCAGCCCAATGGCGCGAGCTGCATGGATGTGACCGATGTTGTCATCATTAGTGGCGAAGAAACGCGGGTGTCGAAGCGTATGTGTCGCGGTCCCGGAGAGGCGCGATACACATTGGCGGCCTGATATGGATGTGCTGATCCGGCCGTTCGAAGCGCGCGATGCGAGTGCTTTTGCCGCTCTGAACCTGGCATGGATCGAAGACGAATTTGAAATCGAACAATCGGACCGCGACCAGCTTGAGCGCCCGGAAGAAACGATTCTCGCGAAGGGCGGCCAGATCATCGTTGCGGAATTTGATGGCGAAGTTTGCGGGTGCGGCGCCGTCCTGCCGGCTCACCTCCAGCCAAGCGACGGCAAATATTTTGTCGAGATCGTCAAAATGGCGGCAAAGCCCGGTATGCGCGGCAAGGGTATTGGCCGAAAGATCATGACAAGCTTGGTCGAAAAGGCCCGCGCAATGGATGCGGACGGTATCTGGCTTGAAACGAGCGACAAACTGGTCGCCGCAACCCATCTCTATCGTTCCTCTGGATTTAGAGACCTTGCCGAAGGCGAACTTTGGCCAACGCCCTACCAGCGCTGCAACTCGCAGATGATCATGGAGTTTTAGTCGGCCTTTTTGGCAACGCCGACCAATGCCGGGCGCAACAGGCGATCCTTGATGACATAACCGCGCTGCATCTGCTGCACGATGGTGCCGGGCTCTGCATCATCGGTTGGAATTTCTACCATCGCCTGATGCCGATTTGGATCCAGTTCTTCGCCAAGCGCTTCGACAGGTTCGATGCCGTGCTTGCCAAAGATCGTTACAATCTCTCGCCCCGTGGCTTCCAAACCTGCGACCAGGCCTTTGAATTTCTCTTCGCCGCGCAGCTCATCCGGGATCGCGTCCAAGGCACGTTCGAGATTGTCGGCGACCGATAGAATATCACGAGCAAAGCCGGTGGCCGCATAGGAGCTGGCATTCTGCTTTTCCTGCTCGAGCCGGCGACGCGTATTCTGCTCCTCGGCTTTCGCGTAAAGGACAGCCTGCTTTGCTTCCGCGAGCTCTTCTTCAAGCTCGGCCACGCGATCCGCATCAGAGACGGTTTCATCGTCCTCCGCGCTATCGTCCAGCATATCTTCAGGAACGCCAGCCAGTTCGGCTTCGGCCGCTTCGGAAAGCGTTTCATTATCCATATCGTCGGTCTTTTCGCCGTTCATAACTCTATTTCAGCTCACTAGTTTTGACAGGGTTTTTGCCGTGAAATCCACCATGGGAACGACCCGCGCATAGTTCAAGCGCGTTGGGCCAATTACGCCCACTACGCCAACCACCTGACCATCGCCATCATGATAAGGCGCGGCGATAACCGATGATCCGGAAAGCGCAAACAGCTTATTTTCCGAACCGATGAAGATTTTCGTCGCCCGCGCATCGCGTGCATGATCAAGCAGCTGGGCGATTTCTTCCTTGCCCTCCAGCTCACCGAGCAACTGTTTTACGCGATCGAGATCCGCCGCCGCCGTTTCATCGAGCAGATTTGCTTGCCCACGAACAATCATCACCGGGCGCGAAGCATTGTCCCGCGACCAGGTTGCCAGTCCGCGGGCGATCAGATCTTGCGCCGCATCATCCAGCGCGGCTTTCCCTTGGCCGATCTCTTCGGTCAGCCGGGCACGCGCCTCATCCAGCGTCAAACCAGACAGGCGCTGGCTTACATAATTTGCCGCTTCAGTCAGGGTCGACGAGGGAACGGGATGCGGAAGATCGACGATCCGGTTTTCAACCGAACCATCATTGCCGACAAGCACCGCCAGCGCCTGGCTATCGGATAGCGGGACGAAACCGAATTGATTGAGCACCGGCTCTCGTTTCGTCACATGCACAATCCCCGCACAGGCCGAGAGACCGGATAGTGCCGCGGTCGTATTGGCGACGGCCTCTTCAACCGGCCCTTCTCCGTCAATCTGCGCTTCGATTGCTTGGCGCTCAGCTGGCGTCAGTCGACCGGCCTGCATCATTCCGTCGACAAACAGCCTCAGGCCGGTCTCGGTTGGCAAACGTCCGGCGCTGGTATGGGGCGCGGCAAGCAGTTGCAGCTCTTCAAGATCCTGCATGACATTGCGGATCGACGCCGGTGACAGATTGAGGCCCGACATCTTCGAGATTGTGCGCGATCCAACCGGCTCACCGCTCTCGATATAATTCTCGACCACAGTGCGAAACACGTCGCGTGCGCGCTCAGACATTTCGGTGACATTGGAATCCGCCATAAGCGGGATGTAGAAACTCCAACGGAAAATCACCAGTCCCCGCATTTTTATGTCGTTCGTCGTACCATTCTTGCAGTTGGTCGACAGACGTGTAACGACACTTGCCGTAAAACCGTGAATCCGTTACCGATCCGCGCGAAACGGAACAATGACCGAACACGACCAGACTCCACCCCCGCCCTCAGAGGCCGAAGCGGAAATTCTCCAGATTGTATGGGAGAAACAGCCTGTGTCTGTGCGCACGGTGCATGATCATATCCGGCAACTTCGCGATGTCGGCTATACGACAGTGTTGAAGCAGCTACAGCGGATGCTGGATAAGGGGCTGGTCGATCGGATCCCGGGCAAGGGCAAATCTTTCGACTATGTAGCGACCCAGCCGGCGTCAGAAACGCGGACAACCCTGTTGAACCGCCTGGTTCGGACGGTTTTCGGCAATTCGAAAACGGATCTCGTCATGCACGCGTTGGGGCGCGAAGACGTTTCCACAAGCGAAATAGAACAACTCAAGGCTTTCATCGCAGATCTGGAAGCCGAGCAGGGGGAAGATGAGGATGGCCGTTAACCCGAGCGTTTTGGTCGATAGCCTTGGCTGGGCATTACTGCACAGCCTGTGGCAGATTACCCTGGTCGCAGCGCTCGTTTACGGACTGCTGCGCATCATTCCCCGCCACAGTGCACAATTGCGATTCGTAACGGCTTTTGGCGGTCTTGCCGTCAGCCTGCTGTTCTTCATTGCGACCTGGATCATCTGTTATCGGACAATCGGTGCCGCCCAGACAATCACGCTCGCGCACGTACCGCCGGCCCAGGGTTGGCAGGCGGTTATCGAAACGCTCGGCCGTACGACCTGGCTCGTCAGCATGGCTTGGGGCCTTGGGTTTAGCTGGCTCGGCGTTCGCTATGTCCAGTCCCTGCGCGCGACATCGCGCCTGCGCCGCATTGGTACCGGTCCGGTTCCGACCGATTGGGAGCTGCGCTTCCGGTTATGGGTCGAGCGGCTTGGCGCCGATCCGCGTGCGATCATCCTGCAATCTTCGCGGATCACCACGCCGCTGACAATTGGTGCGTTGAAGCCGATCGTATTGGTGCCGACCGGGTTCTTCCTGCGTCTACCGATCGATCAGGCCGAAGCGATCCTCGTCCATGAGATCGCCCATATCTGCCGCCAGGATTATCTCCTCGGCCTTGTCCAGGCGATGATCTGCAACATCTTCTTCTTCCACCCAGCCATCGCCTATCTCTCACGTCAGATTGATATCGAACGGGAATATGCCTGCGATGCGCGAGTGGTTGCCGAGACCGGCAATTCAACGGCGCTGGCTCAGGGTCTGGGCAAGGTTGCGCTGGAAAGCGCAGACATGCTGCCGGGCTTTGCGATGGCCGCTGATGGCAAGCGTACCCCGCTGATGAACCGCATCACCCGGCTGCGCGAGCGCCCTTTCCGGCGCGAAAGCGGTTCGACGATGCCGGCCGCCGGGCTCACGCTCCTCCTTGCCGGTTGCCTGACGATTGCCGCCTCGGCCGATGCATCCTTCTCCGCGACGAACTTCGAGGAAGACAAAGGCAAGAACCGCGAGAATGCGAGCGATGCCGCTGCCGAACCAGAGGCAGCCGAAGCTGCCGTCGCCCCGGTCGAGAACGCAGAAACAACCAGCCGCCCTGCCCCGCGCGCACTTCGCTACGCCGAACGCTCCGAACCGAAATCGCGTGAAGACCGCTGGTCCGAGCATCGCCGCGAAAGAAGCGCTGCCAGCCGCTCCGAACGCCGCGCGCCGAGCAACCGCAACAATTGGACGTTCGATATCGAGCCCGGCAGCTGGGCCTTCGACTTTGAGCGGACCGAGCGCAACGGATCGAAGCGTGCACGTCCGGCCCCGCGCCTCACTGCAGCGCCCGAACCTGCAGGCCTGCTGCGCAGCGCAGTGTTCGAAATCGACACGATTGAGCCGGTCAGCATCTCCGAGAATGAAGGGTGCGAAGACAAGGCAGCGGATGCCGCTGACATCGAATATGAACGCGAACAGGCTCGGATAGAGCGCGAACAGGAACGCGCCGAGGTCCGCCATGATCGCGAGGAAGTCCGGATAGAGCGCTCGCTCAACCGTGAACTGGCCAATCTCAATCGTCAGCGCGCCCGCGAGGAAAACCGCATTGAGATCGAAATCTCTCATCTTGAAGAGCGAATTCAACAGGTAGCCCAAAGCCTTGAGACACAGTCCCCCGACGAACTTCAGCAGCTAACCACCCGCATGGCATCACTCGCCGTCCAGATGGAATCGCTGGTAATGAGCTATGCCGAACGCGCCGCCGTGATCGAACAGCGCGCTGAAAGCCGGTTCGAACGACTGCGTCATCGCGCTCCACGGCCATCTTCGACACCGCGCCCGCCGATCGCCCATGAATCACCGGAACCGCCAGTGCCGACAATTACGATCAGCTTCCGCATTGAAATGGATGCGTACGCTGCTCAAGAAGCCGAACTGGTGGCCGCCGTGCCGAACCTTATATTGGCCAGCGCACCAACCAGCTAAGGCCGGTTCCAGCCACAATCTCATCGCTGACATCTGGACGCGTGATGCCGCGCGCGATAGGGGCTGAGCGACACAATCCATAAAGGACTTTTTCTATGCGCCCATCAGGCCGCGCCCCCGATCAAATGCGGGCTATCACGATTGAACCGGGTTTCACCAAACATGCCGAAGGATCCTGCTTGATCAGCTTTGGCGAGACCCGCGTCCTGTGTACAGCCAGCGTCGAAGATCGGGTTCCACCCTGGATGCGTGGCAAGGGCAGCGGCTGGGTTACGGGCGAATATGGCATGCTGCCCCGTGCCACCCATACGCGCGGCAATCGCGAAGCGGCCCGCGGCAAGCAATCCGGGCGTACCCAGGAAATCCAGCGGCTGATCGGTCGATCGCTCCGCGCGGTTACCAATCTCGAAAAACTTGGAGAGCGCCAGATTACGGTCGATTGCGATGTCATCCAGGCCGATGGCGGGACGCGCACCGCATCGATCTCCGGCGGCTGGGTCGCCCTGCGCCTGGCGATCAATTCGCTGATGAAAGACGGTCGATTGGACACCGATCCGATGACCCAGAAGATCGCGGCGATCTCCTGCGGTATCTATAATGGCGAACCGGTTCTCGATCTCGACTATGCCGAGGACAGCAATGCCGGCGCAGATGCCAATTTCGTCCTGACAGGCGATGGCAATATCGCCGAAGCGCAATGCACCGCCGAAGGCGAAACCTATAACGAAGAAGAATTGTTGCGCCTCCTGCGTCTCGCCAAGATTGGCTGCGACGAAATCTTCGCCGCCCAGGACGCTGTCATCTCGTGAGCCGGAAGCTGGAACCCGGCAAGCTCGTCATTGCGAGCCATAATCCGGGAAAGGTGCGCGAAATAGCGGACCTGCTCCGGCCGCATGGCATGGATGTTGTCAGCGCCAGCGAACTCGACCTGCCGGAACCGGAAGAAACCGAGGACAGCTTTGCCGGTAATGCAGAGCTCAAGGCATGTGCCGCGGCAGAGGCAGCCAAGCTCCCTGCCCTGTCCGACGATAGCGGATTATGCGTTCATTCGCTTGGCGATCATCCTGGCGTCTATTCGGCGCGCTGGGCCGGTCCGGACAAGAATTTCGGTGCTGCGATGGGCAAGATCGAAGAGATGCTCCAGGAGCTCGGCCCGAAAACGCCGCGCAATGCGTTTTTCGTCTGCGCATTGTCGCTCGCCTGGCCAGATGGTCATGTCGAGACATTTGAGGGCCGGGTCGATGGCACCATGGTCTGGCCACCGCGTGGCGAAAATGGCTTTGGCTATGATCCGGTGTTCATGCCGGTGGGCCATGACATCACTTTTGGTGAGATGGAGCCCAACATCAAACATGCGATGAGCCATCGGGCACATGCTTTTGGCAAGCTGATCAAGGCGATGTTCTAAATCGATGGACACGCTGGCCCTGTATATCCATTGGCCGTTCTGCGTCTCCAAATGCCCTTATTGCGATTTCAACAGCCATGTCCGCGACACGGTCGATCAACTGGCCTGGCGCGATGCCTTGTTGGCGGACATGGCCTATGAGGCAATGCAGGCCAGCGGTCGCCAGCTGACATCGATCTTCTTTGGCGGCGGCACCCCATCCCTCATGCCGCCTGAAACTGTTGCCGCTCTGATCGAAGCCGCCGAACGGCATTGGGGCTTTGCTGACGATATCGAGATTACGTTGGAGGCCAATCCGTCCTCGGTCGAGGCGGCCCGCTTCGCGGATCTCGGGCGCGCTGGCGTCAATCGCGTGTCGCTCGGCCTGCAATCGCTCGATAATGACGCGCTGCAGTTTTTGGGCCGCGCGCATGATGTGGCTGAAGGGTTGGCCGCGCTCGAAACGGCACAATCGGTGTTTGCCCGAACAAGTTTCGATCTCATTTATGCGTTGCCGAACCAGGGCGAGAATGCCTGGACTGCCGAGCTCAATCGCGCGCTGAGCTTCGGCACCGATCATCTCTCGCTCTATCAGCTGACCATCGAGCCGGGCACGCAATTTGCGACACTGGCGCGCCGCGGTGAGCTTGGTGAAGCACCGCCAGACGATGGCGCGCGCCTTTATGAGCGCACGCAGCAGATCACCGCCGATGCCGGACTGCCAGCCTATGAAATTTCAAACCATGCGCGGCCCGGCGATGAGAGCCGCCATAATCTCACTTATTGGCGCTATGAACCCTATGCCGGGATTGGTCCCGGCGCCCATGGCCGACGCGGGCACCATGCGACCGTGCGCCACAAGAAGCCGGAGAACTGGCTCTCTGCCATCACCCGCAACGGGCATGGCTTACAATCAGAGGATCATCTCGCCGCCGGTGAGGAAGATGCCGAACGCCTGATGATGGGGCTCCGGCTAACCGAAGGCGTAGCGCGCGGTGCCCTGTCGCCGAGTAGCATTGATGACGCCGCATTGGCGCGCCTCATCGGGCATGGTCTCCTGGAAGCGCGCGATGATCGCATTGTTGCGACATTGGCCGGACGACTGGTGTTGAACAGCCTGCTCGCCGAGATCCTCGCGGGCGATACGGTCAGCGCCTAAGGCTACTCGATCAGCGCCGGACCCAGTCATTCCCGCGCAGGCGGGAATCTGTATCTGCACACATCGAACCCAGCCGTCACAGATTCCCGCCTGCGCGGGAATGACGGGAATATTGTAATGCATAGTAGCGGGACACAAAGCGCGACATTGTGCTCCGGCGAAGGCCGGAGCCTAGGGCCGCCTGGAACGCACAGTTCGGCTAGGGCAAGGCTGCGTTCCCGCCTGCACCGGAGTGCGGGCAGGCAATGTAATTAGCCTCAAAAACCGCTGGGTGCCGGCGATACCACGGTGAAGCCGCTGGACCGGATCTGCTGCACTTCGAGTGCCCGTTCCGCGACGCCATCACTGTTAAACCGAAACGCACCGTCAACGCCCGAAAAGCCGCCAGTATCGCGCAATTCGCTCACCGGGAACGGACGCTCGATCGACCATTCGCGCGCGATGCGCACGACGAGCAATGCGGCGTCATAGCCGAGGCTCGACAGACGATAGGGATCAGAACTGAAGCGCGAGCGATAGCGGCTGGTCAGCGTGTTGAACATGCGATCCGATACGCTGGCAAAGAGCGCACCTTGCATCGCCGGATCGCGCGTAAGATCGGGCTGGTTGTTCCACAATTCCGTGCCGAGAATCTGGACATCTGTGGCACCGCGGTCACGCAGCATCTGCGCCGCTTGGCGCGCAGTCGTCCCACTGTCGGCGATCAGGATCGCATCGAATTCGCCTTCACCGTTAATCTGCGTAACCGCCAACTGCAGCGAACGACGGGACCGCGCATAAGTGCGTACGGCAACCAAGCGGCCGCTATTGTCACGGACAGCCTGCGAAAATGCTGTCGATGCCCGCTGACCATATAGGCCTTCGGGAATCAGCGCCGCAAAACGCCGGGCACCTTGATCGGCCGCATAGCGGGTAACCCGGCGTATCGATTGCGCTGGCGTAAAGCCCATCAGATAGGTGCCACTACCGGCAACGTTCGTGTCGTTCGAGAATGCAATCACCGGAACGCCTGCAGTGCGGGCGACCGGTGCGGTCGCGCGCACATTGTCTGCCAAGAGCGGGCCAAGGATCAACCGGCTGCCATCCGCAAGCGCACGGTTGGCGGCGTTTCTCGCGCCACCTGCAGCAGCGGTGTCATAGGTCGTAATCCGAACCCCTTCTCCGCCGCTATCGAGAATGGCCATATTCGCCGCATTGGCTATCGATTGTCCAACCCCAGCATTGTTTCCGGATGTCGGCACCAGCAATGCGACACGGCGCAGGCCATCATCGGGAATACCGGTTGTGATATCAGGCTGCGTCGGTGGCGGCCCATCGGGACGATCACCGCCCGGCAAGATTGCCTGGCAGCCCGCAAGAGCCATCGCCATGAAGACGATACCAAACCGCAAAAATATCGACTGCCGTTGCCCCGGGTGCCGCTGTGATGCCATGACGAGAATCCTATGAACGATACGCTACTTCCCGGCCTTTATATCGTCGCCACCCCGATCGGCAACTTGCAAGATGTGTCACGACGGCAGGAAACGACGCTACGCCAAGCCGATGTGATTGCGGCTGAAGATAGCCGCGTCACGGCAAAGCTGCTCAACCATCTCGAAATCAAGAAGCCGATCACCGCGTATCATGATCATGTCAGCGATAGCGTGGCCGACAATTTGGTCGATATGCTTGGCGATAAAGCCGTCGCTTTGGTGTCCGATGCGGGCACACCGCTAATATCTGATCCGGGCTATAAGCTCGTGCGCAAGGCCCGGGCTGCCGGGCATCTGATCACAACTATTCCGGGGCCATGCGCAGCGGTTGCCGCGCTGACGCTCGCTGGCTTGCCAACGGATCGCTTCTTCTTTGCCGGCTTCCTGCCCGCCAAAGCGAAGGGGCGTGCTGACACGATTGCCGAGCTGGCGGATATTCGTGCAACGCTGATCTTTTATGAATCCGGGCCGCGCCTTGGAAAATCACTGCGCGCAATGGCCGACGCGCTGGGCAATCGCGACGCAGCCGTTGCACGCGAAATCAGCAAGGCCTTCGAAGAAACCGTGACCGGAACGCTTTCAGAGTTGGCGGATCGCTATGCCAATGCGCCACCCAAAGGCGAGATCGTGATCATAGTTGGCCCGCCTGGAGATCGCCCGGCGCCGAGTGAGGCGGAAATCGATGCAGCGCTCAGCAAGGCCCTGGAGACCCTGCCACCCGGCAAGGCGGCCCGCCAGGTGGCAAAGACGCTCCAACTGTCCAGTGAGGGGCTCTATGAGCGGGCCATGGCGCTCAAAGACACAGCATGAGCCGCGCCAGCGCGGAACGCCGGGGTCGACTGGGTGAAATCCGCGCGGCCTGGTATTTGCGCCTGCGCGGCTATCGGATCCTCGATCGCCGGGTCCGCACACCGCGCGGCGAAATCGACCTGGTGGCAAAGCGCCGCGGCCTGATCGTCTTTGTCGAGGTGAAAACCCGTGCGACACAGGCTGAGCTTGATCTTGCCATAGATGAACGAAGATTGGCGCGGGTGGCGGCCGCAGCTGAGATATTGGCACCGCAATTTGCCCGCAAGGGCGAAGATATCCGCATCGATGTGATACTGATCGCGCCAGGCCAAAAACCGCGCCATATCGAGAATGCTTGGATGGGGTAAAGCAGGACTGTGGTTGATTGCGCGCGCCGCAGCGCTATTGCCTGCAAGCGAACCAGGAGACAGCCATGCCGCTCAACGTTGCGATCCAGATGGACCCGATGGAAAAGGTCAACATCGCTGGAGATTCCAGCTTCGCGATCATGCTCGCCGGGCAAGAGCGCGACCACAAGATCTGGCACTATGATGTGCGTGAGCTCAGCTATCATGCCGATGGCCGGCTAACGACACGCGCACGGCCGGTTACCGTCCAGCCGGTTGAAGGCGATCATTTCAGCTTTGGCGATGTCGAGACGATTGACCTGCGCGGCGATATCGATGTGGTGTTGATGCGGCAGGACCCACCGTTCGACCTTTCCTACATCACAGCCACCCACTTGCTTGAGCGGATCCAACCCGACACGTTGGTGGTCAATGATCCGGCTGCGGTGCGCAATGCGCCGGAAAAGCTGTTCGTGCTCGATTTCGCAGAATTTATGCCACCGACAATGATCACGCGCAGCCTGGACGATACGCGGGCGTTCCAGGAAGAGCATGGCGAGATCGTCGTCAAACCGCTTTACGGCAATGCGGGATCTGCCGTGTTTTTTGTTGGCAAGGACGATCGGAACCTTGCGGCGCTCACCGAATTGTTCGGCGATGTCTGGGTCGAGCCCTATATGGTCCAGGCTTTTCTCCCCGATGTGAGCGCGGGCGACAAGCGGATCATCCTTGTCGATGGCGAACCCACCGGCGGCGTGAACCGACTGCCCAAAAAGGGCGAGATCCGGTCCAACTTCGCGGTTGGCGGATCGGGCGCGGCATCCGAATTGACGGCGCGCGAGCTGGAAATATGCGAAGCGCTGGGACCGGAGCTGAAGAAGCGCGGGCTGCTATTTGTCGGCATCGATGTGATCGGCGGCTATCTCACGGAAATAAACGTCACATCTCCAACAGGAATCGTGTCGATCGATACCTTTAATGGAACCAATACCGGCGCGAAAATCTGGGATGCTATCGAAGCGAAGCTCTAACGCTTTTGACTACGCCTAGGACTCGTCCTGCGCCCGCGGATGGGCATTGCGATACACATCCAGCAAATGCGCAGCATCGACCGACGTATAGATCTGGGTCGAGCTCAAACTCGCATGACCGAGCAATTCCTGAAGCGAACGCAAATCTGCTCCGCGCGCCAGCAAATGCGTAGCAAAGCTGTGCCGCAACGCATGCGGTGTCGTTCTTCCTGAAAGCCCAAGCCGCGCTCGCGCGCCGCGAACAGCCCGGCGGACTATGTCACTGCCTAGCGCCCCGCCCCGTGCACCGCGAAACAGCGAGTCCTCAGCTTCGATTGGATAGGGGCACAGTCGGACATAGTCCTCGATCGCCTCGCGAACCTTGTCGAGCAGCGGAACAATCCGGGTTTTGTCTCTTTTACCGGTGACCGACAGCGTTTCACCAAGCGGCAAGATCGACCCGGTTAGACCCAACGCCTCACCGACACGCAAACCGGCACCATAGAGAAGCAGCAAAATCGCCCAGTCGCGCGCTGCAATCCAGGGCTCATCCGCTTGCGCGGCCACATCTTCGGCCAAAGCCAGAGCTTCGTCAGGCGCTACAGGCCGCGGGACGCCCGGTTTGAGTTTCGGGCCTTTGACGCGCGGCAGATTGGCCTGTTCGCCCGCCCGTTCGGCTGCGAAGGTTAGAAATCCGCGCAGTGAAGACAATTCCCGTGCGGTCGATCGATTGGCCAGCCCCTCGCCTCGGCGATACGCCAGAAACGCCCGCAGCTCGGCCGCATCCATGTCGCGCAATATTGTGCCAGTAATCGGCTCACCGCGATGCTCACCCAAAAAGGCAATGAGGCGATGGGCAGCCGCGAGATAGGCGCGAATTGTGTGGGGAGACCGGCGTCGGTCACGGTTGAGATGCGCGGCCCATTGCTCGGCCAGCGCGGTAGCCGGATGGGCATCTGGGGTCAGGGCAGCAGCCACCGGCCCAATAGTCGCGCTAGACTGTCACCGAGGAAACCGAGCAGCTCGGCACCGTGATGCGTTTCCATATTCTGGCCTTCGCGCTGCCCAAGCGCCAAGATTCCAGACGGCAACGGAGCGTCATTCTCCAGCCGGATCAAAGCTTCAGCGCGCATATATTCGGCGGCGGGACCGAATAGCGGGTGCCCGCTATCGCAGTCGCGTAAGACAACCCCAGAAACATTGTCCGCGGCTTTCTCGATCAGCCGTCGCTCGACAAATTGCATACCCGAATTGTCGGCGCGTAGACCCGTCTCGCCGACATACAGCGCCAGGCTGACGGCATCGACACCCAGAATGTCGGGCCATTGTTGCGTAACGATGTGCAGGAGATGATCGAGCCCTTCGGCCGAAATCGCGGCGAGCACGGCATTATGGATTGCTTCGGTTGCGCCCGAATGACCGCGCGCAAATGCGAGCAGATCGCTATTTTCCTCTTCGGCTTCTGCCACACGCCTTTGCAGCTGTGCGACAGCCCCTGTTTCAAAGTCGATTACCGTGCCCATAGCGCGGATTCTAACCCAAACATGGTTAAGAAGATATGAGTAATTGCCCTAGAAGATGGCAAAAAGGCCGAGCGCCACGACAAGCCCGATCAGCGGGACAATTACGGTCAGCGCGCCCACAGCGCCGTAAGCGGCGGCATGGGTTTCCCCGCAGATAGCCCGGATGGTTGTTACGACATAACCATTGTGCGGCAGGCTATCGAGCGCACCGGACGCAATTGCGACGGTCCGATGCAGCTCATCAGCACTGGCACCGGCATCCAGATAATGCGGCGCAATCAGCGGGAGCGCGATACTCTGTCCACCGGAGGCGGAACCCGTCAGGCCTGCAATCACGGTAACGGCAACCGCGGCACCAATGAGCGGATCGCCGGGCAAGTTCTGGACCATTACCAATGCTTCCTGAAACGCCGGCGAGAGGGATGCGACTGCACCAAAGCCGACGACCGCACAGGTATTGGTTATGGCCACGACCGCACCGGTCGCCCCTTTTGAAAATGCCCCCGGCATCTTGGCGCGGCTCTGTAGACCGACCAGCAGCGCAATAATTGTGCCCGCGCCAAGAGCCGCAACAAGCGCCCATTTGTCGAGCGATTGCTCCGGCATGATCGACGATAACGGGCCGAGCTGCTGCGGATATTGGAAGATCATGAATACGCCAAGCACTGCCACGAGCGGCATCAAGCAGAGAAACGGATTGGGAAGCACGCGATCTTCTTCGACCGCGTCGTCGGTATCGCGACCCTCAAACACCTCGCCGCGCGCAACCGCCCGTCTCACCATCCATTGCAACCAGACAAAACCGAGCGCCGCCATTAGAAGCGCAACCACCAGGCTGACTTCCCACGCCGCATAGGCCGTGGTTCCCAAATATTGCATCGGAATCAGGTTCTGAATTTCCGGCGAGCCGGCCGATGTCATTGTAAACGTCACCGAACCAAAACAGAGGGCAGCCGGAATGAACCGACGCGGCAAATTGGCTTCGCGAAACAGGCTGACCGCAAGCGAGTAAACAGAAAAGGCCACAATAAAAACGCTGACCCCACCATAGGTGAGCAAGGCGCACGCTGCGACAACGGCGAGCACCGCATGTTTGATCCCGATCTTTTCGATTATCCAATGGGCTACACTCGCAGCGGCACCAGACGCGCCCATCACCTCACCGAAGATCGCACCGAGCAGGAACATGAAAAACCAATCGGCGAAGAAACCGGTAAAGCCAGCCATATAGCTTGTCGCGAAATCCGGCGCATCCGTTGCAGCCAGTGGCGGCAGCCATGCGATCCCGCTTGTCGCCGCCACAATGGCAGCGGCGACCGGACCCGCAATCAGGATGTTCACACCACGTACCGTCATCCAGATCAGCAATGCCAATGCGCCGATCAGGCCGATTGTACTTATCATGACGTCCCCTTTTCTTGCTTCGAGTGCCTAGTCGCGCTGGCGTGACTGTCCATAGGCATTGAGCGGGTGATTTTCCAAATGAGATCGCTTAGAACTGGCTCACCGGGAACGATCATAGCAAGGACGGAATCTTATCATGGCGACTGTGTTGACTAGGCATCTCCGCAATGTTGGTGAGACATATACTGAGCATTTCGGCATGGCATCGGGATTTGGCTTGCGGATGGTTGCAACCGGCCTTGCCTGCCTTGTCCATGGAATCTTTCCGTTTTTGTTTGAACGCACCGGGAGCAACATGGTCCGCCGTCTGCACGATGAAATGGTGCGGAAACGCGCTGATACTCTGCATCAGGACTGGGTGATCTAGGAGAAACTGCATGCGTGAAGCCGCCATTGTCTCAACTGCCCGCACGCCAATCGGCAAGGCCTATCGCGGAGCATTTAATGCAACCGAAGCACCCGTGTTGGGCGCCCATGTCGTCAATGCGGCGATTGAGCGTGCGGCAATCGATCCAGAGCGGATTGACGATTTCTTTTTCGGTGCCGGTAATCAATGGGGCACGCAGGGCGGCAATCTTGGTCGGATGACTTTGTTTGCCGCAGGGTTATCCAACAAAATTCCAGCATTCACGCTGGACCGGAAATGCGGCTCAGGATTGACTGCAGTGGCGCTCGCGGCACGTGCCATCATTTGTGACGAAATGGATGTCGCCATGGCCGGCGGAATGGAGAGCATCTCCCACACCGTTACCAAAGACGCACCGCGTCGGATCAATCAGTCTGTCATCGAAAAAGTCCCACACGCCTATATGCCGATGATCGAAACGGCCGAAATCGTTGCCAAGCGATATGGCATTAGCCGTGAAGATCAGGATGCCTATGGCGCGATGAGTCAACAGCGAGCGGTTGCGGCCACCGAGGCGGGCAGGCTTGGTGACGAGATCGTTCCGATCACTGTCGAAAAACAGCTTTATGAAAAGGACGGCAGCAAGGCCGGAATGGAAACCGTCACTCTCGCCCAAGATGAAGGGCTAAGAGCCGGGACGACCGCCGAAGGGCTCGCCGGCCTGAAAACGGTTTGGTCTGACGGGGCGGTTATCAAGGAAGGCAAGCATATCACTGCTGGCAATGCCAGCCAGCTTTCCGACGGCGCGTCTGCGCAGATTTTGATGGACCGTGCGACAGCCGAAGCCGAAGGCAAAGAGATTCTCGGTATCTACAGGGGTTTCCAGGCGGCCGGCTGTGATCCCGATGAAATGGGTATCGGGCCGGTGTTCGCGATCCCGAAACTGTTAGAACGAACCGGCGTATCGATGGATGAGATCGGACTGTTCGAAATCAACGAAGCCTTTGCCAGCCAATGCCTCTATTGCCGCGATGCGCTGGGTATCGATCCGGAAAAGCTGAATGTGGACGGCGGCGCGATAGCCATTGGCCATCCGTTTGGGATGACCGGTAGCCGCCTGGTCGGCCATGCTCTCGTCGAAGGCAGGCGCCGCGGTGTTCGCTACGTCATCGTGTCGATGTGTACCGCTGGTGGAATGGGAGCAGCCGGTCTTTTCGAGATCGTGTGATCTACGTCACAGAGCGAATCAGCAGAGCCGCCGATAACGGTTCTCGACGATAACGACACTCCAAAGACTTTATCGTTATGGCCATCATGGCTCACCCGGTTTTATGCGACCCGACCGGACGCCATGGTGGCCTTTTTCGTAGGCGCGCTAAAACTGCCACGCGCGCAAATTGTGGCTGAGACCAGCCCAGAAAATATCTGGCGATCTATATGACATTTAGGGGAAAATGGTGGGCACGGCTGGGATTGAACCAGCGACCCCTGCGATGTCAACACAGTGCTCTACCACTGAGCTACGCGCCCACGCGAACGGGCTATCTAGTGGAGCGGCCCGCTATGCGCAACCGCTGATTTCAAAGGCCTGATGCGTCGCCGACTTCAAACATGCGATCCACTTCAAGCACGAGATCGCGAAGGTGAAACGGTTTTGACAAAACCTTGGCATTGGGCGGTGTTTTGTTGTTTTTCAGCGCGACCGCTGCAAAGCCCGTGATGAACATGACCCGCATTTCAGGTGCCATTTTCGAGGCTTCTTGTGCCAATTCAATACCATCCATGCCAGGCATGACAATATCCGTAAGCAACAGATCATATTGGCTTTTTTCGAGCATCGGCATCGCGGAAACGCCCGAATCCGCGGTATCGACCGCATAACCGGTACGTTCCAAGGCGCGCTTCAGATACTCGCGCATCGAATTGTCGTCCTCTGCCAACAAGATCCGGATCATTGTCGTTTCATCACCTAGCAACACGCCACCCCAAGGCGCTAATGTGTGCGTTATAGAGCAGAGCTCTTAAAATTTTCCAGCCCTTGCGAAAATTTCCATTGCTTGCCTTTGTTCGGGCGCGATTCTACGCCGGAACAATGGAAATCAGCGGGTCTTCAGAGATCTATCTTAACCGCCTTGGTCCGAAAACACCGGCCAGCCCGGTGGTCCTGTCTGTTCCACATGCAGGACGCATCTATCCCGATGCGCTGATGGCGCAGACACGGCTGGACGAACCGCAGCTTCGCGCTCTCGAAGACCGCCACGTGGATACGCTGGTGAGGCCGCTGGCCGAACAGGGCTATAGCGTGATCATCGGTACTGTCGCCCGCGCCTGGATTGATCTCAACCGTTCAGAACAGGAAGTCGATCCGTCGATGATTGCGCCGCGCCCCTCACCCGGCAGCTTCGACATTTCCGCCAAGGTTCGCGGCGGCCTTGGACTCGTTCCGCGCCGACTGGGAAAATATGGCAACATTTATCGCCATCCGGTGTCACAACGCGATCTGGCGGACCGCATATATCGGGCACATCGACCCTATCACGCAGCCGTGTCTGACATGCTGGATGCCGCGCGACGACGTTTCGGCCTGGCAATTCTGCTCGATTGCCATTCCATGCCCCCGCTCAGACCAACCGACGGGACGGCGCCGGCAAAGATAGTGGTCGGTGATCGCAATGGTAAAAGCGCGGCCCCAATATTCGCCGCGCGCGCCGCATCGATCTGCCGAGAAGCCGGATTCCGAACCGCTCTCAACACACCCTATCCGGGCGGGCATATCCTCGCGCGGCACGGAAAACCCGAGCGTGATGTCCATGGCCTGCAGCTTGAACTGTGCCGATCGCTGTATCTTGATGCATCCCATGACCAGCCAAGCCCCACCTATGCCCGCCTGACCACATTGATCGGACAGATTGCGGAAGGATTGGCCGACGAAGCCATGTCGCCGCCGGATTCGCTCGCTGCAGAATAAAAAAACCGCCCCGCGCCAATATGCGCGAGGCGGCCAGGTTCAGGGAGGGAGCGCATCCGAGGACGCACTCACACCTGGCTGCGAAAGGGGGGCACGCAGCCACGTGCCCCCCTTAGATATTAACGCAGAATACTGGTTTCAAGCGGCACCGGCATTCAGTCCCAGCTGACAGGTCGCGGGCTAGCTCTGCTCCATCGCCTGGGGCACATCGGCCTCGGGCTGGGGCGGAACCTTGTCCTGCTGAAGCTGCATGGCGAAAACATCGCGTACGAGCTGCAGTGACATCATGTGCGAATAGATCAGCGGCATCATACCGTTCTGCACCCATTTGCGAGCCTGATCACCGCGAATTTCCTTCAGCTTTTCTTCGTTCACCATCTGGAATCCACGATAAACGAACGGCTTGTCCGAATTCGGCGTATCGATCGCCACTTCGCCTTCCATCAGCAGCTCTGCGTCGACCAATTCCTGAACAAAGGCCACGGTTCGGTGACCGGACGTTTCGACCTGTTCGCAAAACTGGAGCAGGCTCTTTGTCGTCTCGGTTGCTTCGCCACCCTCAAACAGGGGATCGCCTTCGTCATATTCGCCGACAATATCCGTTGTCGGGTCAAAGCACAGCGACAGTTCCTCGGAATCTTCCCGCAGCTTGGCGAGCAAGAACGGATAGCGGCGTGCATAGGCCGGCATATAGACCGGGTTGCCAGCCAATTCGCCATTCTCGTCGAGGAATACATTGACGCCCTGGTTCAGGCCCATCAGCGCCAGCGGCACTGGGTTTTCGCCCGACGAAAAGACGATCGGCATTGACCGCTGGACCATGACGAACTCGTCAATGGTCACCGGAACGGCATGCGTTTTCCGCGAGGAACGGCATTTTCGGACGAACCTGCAACTTGTAAGTTGCGTGATCCTGGCTCGAGAGCGGAATCACATCATTGTACAACAGTGGAAAATTCTGCTGGGGAGCAGCGCTAGCCATGAAATATCTCCTGTGGCCGGAATAGGGAGGAGCCAACGGCAATGCCGGTGGAACCAATTGCCCTGCCC
>CBDBUZ010000015.1:0-40788 GCA_965212265.1 Parasphingopyxis sp.
CGATCAGCAATGTAATGGCACCTGCAAATTTCACGGGCAAATGGAATGACCTACCACCTCGCGAACGGCGACTATCTGGAGTGCGCGGGTTAGAGCTGTCCACTCCGGGTGAAGAGGCGCAAGTCATTGCAATAGCTATGCGAGAGGCACTTGAGACGCCCGGTCGCACTGCGGCATTGGTCACGCCTGACCGAACACTGGCGCGGCGGGTGTCAGCACATCTACGGCGCTGGGATATCGATGCGGATGATTCCGCTGGGCGGCCTTTGTCTGAGCAACCGTCCGGAACATTGCTCATTGCCTTGGCAACTGCCGCGGCTGATCGTTTCGCTCCGATTTCACTACTTGCGTTGCTGAAACATCCCTTGGTTCGAGCTGGAGAAGGGCGGGGCACGTGGCTCAATGCTGTCCGTCAGCTGGACATTGCGCTTCGTGGGCCCCGGCCCCGACCCGGGCTTGAGGGTGTCACCGAACATCTTGCAGCGATGATTATGCAGGCGCACGATCGGAACAGGGAAGCTCTCTCATTGGTCCAACAATGGTGGGAGGAGGCCGCAAATTTCTTGCGTCCGCTCGAAGATGTAGCAAAATCCAGTGCAACCTTGTCCGAACTCATAACAGCGATCCGAGATGCCGGAACGCGTCTTGCGGGAGATGCTGTTTGGTCTGGTCCAGTCGGACGGGAAGCCGCGCGGTTTATTGCCGATTGTGAACTGCAATCTGCGCTTGGTCCGGCAGCAGCGGACATATCCGACCTGGCACCGCTGCTGACCCACTTGATGGCGGATATCGCTATCCGCCCGCCACAGGGCGGTCATCCGCGCCTTTCGATCTGGGGCGTTCTCGAAGCGCGCCTGCAGCAGGCGGATCTAATGATCCTCGGAGGCTTGAACGAAGGCATTTGGCCCAATCTTCCCGCACCAGATCCCTGGCTTGCTCCTCGCCTTCGCGCTGAGCTTGAAATGCCCGGCCTGGAAAGACGCATCGGTCTAGCCGCTCATGACTTTGCCAGTGCCTTGGGTGGTCGTCAGGTCTTAGTGACCCGGGCGCGCAGGGATGCGAGCGCACCGGCAATCGCTTCGCGATTCTGGTTGCGCCTTGAAGCCATGACAGGGGGCCTAACTCGCGCGCCGCGATTCAAGGCTTGGGGCACATCTATCGATCGTGCCGACCACCAGACGCAACCGGCAACACGGCCGGCTCCCGTGCCGCCCATGGTTGATCGCCCCAAGCAAATTTCGGTCACCAAGGTAGATCGGCTCAAGGCCGATCCGTTCGCATTCTATGCGCAGACCATGTTGCGCCTGTCCGCGCTCGATCCACTCGATTCAGATCCAAGCCCTGCATGGCGGGGGTCAGCTGTGCATCAGATATTGGAAGACTGGTTTCGCGAAGATGATTGCGATCCAGATAAGCTCATTGCGCGAGCTGAAGCCCTACTCGATGCAAGTGACGCGCACCCATTGATGCGCGCCATGTGGCGACCGCGACTGACCGAACCCATCCGCTGGATCGGTGAACGGGTCCGTGCCCAGATCGCTGCGGGCCGCATGCCTGTTGCCGCTGAAGCGGACGGGAAGATCGAGGTCTCTGGGATCACGCTGACGGGCAAAGTGGATCGCATCGATGCGCTGCCGGAGGGTAGCCTTGCAATAGTTGACTATAAGACCGGCCAGCCGCCGAGCCCTGCAGCCGTCGAAGCCGGCTTCGCAATGCAGCTTGGATTGCTCGGGCTTTTGGCAGATCGAGGAGCATTTGAGGGGATCGACGGCAGCGCTGCTCTCTTCGAGTACTGGTCTCTCGGAAAAGACGGCGATGGATTTGGCTATGTCAAAGAACCATTTCGTAAACGCGGCGAGGTGGAGATCACCGCCGAAAACTTCGTGGCACATGCGGCCTCTGTGTTCGCCGATGCTGCAGAGCTATGGTTGATCGGCGATGAGCCATTCACCGCGAAACTCCATCCTGAGTACGCGCCATATGGTGACTATGACCAGCTGATGCGGCTGCAGGAATGGTATGGTCGCGGCGATGGGTAAGCGCTTATCGCCTCTCCATCCGCTGACGGACGAGCAGCGCGAGGCTTCGGACCCCGCCGAATTGGCCTGGCTGTCCGCCTCGGCCGGAACGGGTAAGACGCAAGTGCTCACTGCCCGCGTGATGCGATTGCTGCTGTCCGGTGTCGATCCGGGCGCGATCTTGTGCCTCACCTTCACCAAAGCCGGTGCCGCAGAAATGGCGGATCGGATCCATGCGCGCTTGGCGCATTGGGTCCGGCTGAAAAATCCCGTCTTGGCTCAAGAGTTGATGGCGCTTGGTGAGGCGCATGATCCAGTTTCCGTCGCCGAGGCTCGCAAATTATTTGCCCGGGTGCTCGATGCGACAGGTGGCGGTCTGCGAATACAGACTATCCATGCCTTCGCGCAGAGCCTGTTGGCCGCATTCCCGGCCGAAGCATGGATAGTACCCGGATTCCGCCCGATCGAAGGACGCGAGCAATCGCTCCTGATCCGGGATACATTGGCGGCAATGCTCGTCAGCGCCGAAGAGCGCGGTGACACTGACTTGATTTCAGATGTGCAGCTTCTGAGCCGCCGGATGGGCGAGGAGGGGGCCGAGAATTTTCTCCGTCATTGCGCTCACAACTTTGAGGCATTGGCCGCCCTTGGGCCCCCAGAGTTATTCAATGACCTATTGCGCCGTGCGTTCGACTTGCCAGCCGGTGATGTGGACCAGGCCATCATCGACGCATGTTCCGATGCGGCGTTTGATACCGCCACGCTCAAAAAGATTGCAGACGCAAACTCACAATGGGGGACGAAAACCGGCCTTGCTGGCGCGCAGACCATATCAGCCTGGCTCGCTGCAGACGCCGAACAGCGTTCGGCGATGCTCTCGGATCTCCGCAATGTTTGGGCGACAAAGCAGGGGGATCTCAAGAAATTCAGCCAGAAACTGATCGATATTGAGCCGGACTATCCTGCAATCAGTGCATCATTGGACGAACAGGTCGGCACCATGTTGGCCATGCGGACCAAGGCAGAATTTGCCCAATTCGCTGGTGCCGCACTGCGCTCTGGCCAGCGCTTTGCCGAGGATTATGCCGTAGCCAAGCGCCGGCGCGGTGCTCTCGATTTCAACGATATGATCAGCATTGTACGATTTCTGCTCACGCAGGACGGCATTGGAGATTGGGTACGCTACAAGCTGGATCAGGGCATCGATCATATTCTGGTTGATGAGGCGCAAGATACAAACAGTGCCCAATGGTCCATCATTGAAGGCTTGAGCGCTGAGTTTTTCGAGATGGATCCTGATAGCTCTGAAGCCGTGCACAGGACGATTTTCGCTGTTGGGGACTTCAAGCAGGCAATCTTCGGTTTTCAGGGCACAAACCCGCAAGCGTTTACAGATGCGCGGACGCGATTTGCACAGCATATCGAAGAGCGGCAGCGGGCACTCCAAAATCTCAGTCTGGACAAGAGCTACCGGTCTTCCGTACCAATCCTCGAACTTGTCGATGCGGTGCTGGAAAGTGTCGGGGCAGATGCCATTGGTTTGCCCGATACGCTTCGTAGCCATGTCTCTGCTCATGCGGGTCGTCCCGGCCAGGTCAGAATTTTCAAACCAGTGCGCGGTGAGACGCTGGACGAAGTTGATGCCGGTGAAGAGGGGTGGCTAGCCGATGCCAAGCTAGCCTTGGCACGAAAGATTGCCCAGCAGGTGAAGCTCTGGATTGCGGATGGGCCCGAACAAATCTGGGTTTCCAGCAAAGGGCGCCCGTTGCGTCCGGAAGATGTGCTGATTTTGGTGCGCAGCCGCGGCGAGCTTGCGTCATTGCTTGTGGCGCGTTTGCATGAAGAGGCGGTGCCCGTGGCTGGTGTTGATCGACTCATGCTTACCGATCCATTGGTCGTGCAGGACTTGCTGGCCGCATTGCGATTTGTTCTACAGCCTGAAGATGATCTGAACCTGGCAAACCTGTTGGTTTCGCCCCTGATCGGTTGGTCGCAGGACCAGCTTTATGCTCTGTCATTTGGCAGAAAATCAGGACTTTGGAGTGTGTTGCGTGATACAGCGCAACGAAAAGGTCAGACGATCGATGGTACACCCGCGACTGTAAAATTGTTGCAGGAACTGCTGGATCGTGCGGATTTTATCACCCCATATCAGTTGCTCGAGCATATTTTGTCTGGGCCTCTGCAAGGTCGGCAGAACCTTCTATCCCGTCTTGGCGAAGAGGCCCGCGATCCGATTGATGAATTGTTGAACACAGCATTGGTTTTTGAAACCGAAAACTCGCCATCACTTCAGCATTTTCTTGATTGGTTTGATCGCGGTGACGCGGAGATCAAAAGAGATCCTGCTGCCCCGCTAGATGCAGTGCGTGTCATGACGGTGCACGGTGCAAAAGGTCTGCAGGCGCCATTGGTAATTCTCGCAGACGCGACCTTCGATCCCAATCTTGCACGCAGTTCGAGCGTCGATTTCCAACTTGCAGAAAACCTGCCTGCGGTTCCGTTGCCGCGGCCCAGGAAGATTGAGCAGGTCGATATGCTTGCCGACGTCGTTGAGCGCCAGCAATTGGCAGATCGCGAAGAACATTGGCGGCTGCTCTATGTCGCGCTGACGCGGGCTGAAGAACAATTGGTAGTCGCCGGATCACTGGGGCCGCGCTCCAAAGACGGCGCTCCTCAAGACAGCTGGTACAGTGCGGTTGAGCAGGCAATGCACACATTTGACCAAGAATGGGAAGACGATGCTATCTGGTCGGGCGTGATGCGGTTTGAGGGACGCCAGCCGGTTGAGACTAAGCGGCGCCGTTCGGTTGCCACGCGGTCAGTTCCGCCAGTTATCGAAAAACCGACCTGGCTCGATGTACCGGCCCCCGACGAAGAACGGCCTCCGCGTCCATTGGCGCCATCGTCTTTGGCGGACGATCAGCTTCCCGATCCACCGCCAAGCGATGCGATGCGTTTCGCCGCTGAGAGAGGACGGTTGCTTCACAGTCTGTTCGAACGTCTTCCAGACGTGGCGAAGTCCAATCGCACTGATGCAGCACATCAATGGCTAGAGCGTAACGCCGGTGTAGGTGATCAGTCCATCCGGGACGAGATTGTCAGTCACGCACTCACTATCGTTGAGAATGATGATTTCTCCGAGATATTCTCGTCAGACGCGCTTGCTGAAGCACCAATTGCCGCGGTCGTTGGGGATATTGTCGTGTCAGGTACGGTCGATCGATTGCTGGTTGGCGATGATCGGGTGCAGGTCGTTGATTTCAAAACTGGCGGCTTTGTGCCGTCTGGCCCGGACACAGTTCCGGTACCGCATGTCCGCCAAATGGCCGCGTACGCAGCGGCATTGCGTACAATTTTTCCGGAACATGATATCCAAGCAAGCCTGCTATATACGTCCGGCCCGAAACTGATCAGTGTGCCTGCCGATCAGCTCGAAGCGAACAAGCCGGGCTTGCCCCCCACGGAGCAAAGTTTGTCGCCGAGCGGTTGAGTGAAAGGCCGGCGCACCCTAAATGGCGATTAACCGATAAGGAGATAGTGATCATGGCAACCAAGCCGGTAACCGATGGTAGTTTCGAACAAGACGTGCTGAATGCCGATGGGCCCGTGCTCGTCGATTTCTGGGCGGAATGGTGCGGCCCATGCAAAATGATTGGCCCGGCGCTCGAGGAATTGTCGGACGAAATGGCCGATCAGGTTACGATCGCCAAGATCAATATCGATGAGAATCCCGATGCTGCCGCCAAATATGGCGTGCGCAGTATTCCGACGATGCTGATTTTCAAGGGTGGTGAGAAGCACGCTGAAAAAGTCGGCGCGGCGCCAAAGATGCAGCTCAAACAGTGGATTGAGAGCGCTGTCGCAGCCTAGCTAGGCGAACAAGATTTTCGCAGCCTGCTCCCAGAGCTGCGGTGTGGCGGCCGAGAGTAAGCCCGGACGCTGATCAGTCGGTGAAAACGGCGTGCCATCAGGGCGCGCCGTTTTTCCACCCGCTTCCGATAGAAACAATGCGCCGGGGGCATGATCCCAAGGCAGCACGCGTTCATAGAGCGAGATATCGTTCACGCCGAGCGCCAGCCGGGGATATTGCTCGCCAGCGCATCGCGGAATGGCAACAATGTCGAGCTTGCCCGAAGCTCGCTCCTCCAACATATCGCGGCGCTCAGGTGGCAGAAAGTGCATGCCAAGAGCGGCAATTGGGATCGGCCCCTTAGTAGGTTCTGTCTGAATGCGTTCATCGCCAACAAAGGCGCCATCACCGCGATGCGCATGACACATGCGTTGCGTGACCGGATCATAAATCCACCCAGCCTCGGCCTCGCCATCCTCCAACAATGCGATCATGATGGCGAAGGGCGTCTTGCCCTCCGAAAAATTTGTTGTGCCGTCTATGGGGTCGACTAGCCAGGCCAACCCGGTTCCGAGCGTGTCCAACAAAGCCCCGTCGGCGGCGGTTGCTTCCTCACCTACAACCCGGGCTTCGGGCAGGATCTTGGCCAATTGCTCGGTGATCCGTTGCTCGCTTTCTTCGTCGGCAATCGTGACAATTTCTCCTGGAGATTTTTCGGAGATTTCATGGGTCGCAAGTGTCTGGAAGCGTGGCATGATGATATCGCGGGCGACCTCGGCCATGAGGTCCGAAACCGCGCCGTGCAGGCTATGCTTCGTCATGTGCGATAATCGGCGTTGATCGAAATATAGCCATGCGTCAGATCGCATGTCCAAACGGTCGCTCGCCCATCACCAATTCCCAGATCGATACCGATTTCGATTTCGTCGCCTGCTAGATGGGCGGCAACCGGCGTTTCGTCATAGCCGTCCACAGCCAATCCGTTCTTTGCCACTTGTGTGGCCCCGAAACGGATACCCAGCGCATCGCGATCCGCCGGTTCTCCAGCTTTTCCAACCGCCATAACAACCCGACCCCAATTCGCATCTTCGCCTGCAATCGCCGTTTTGACGAGCGGTGAGTTGGCAACCGACAGGGCCACGCGGCGCGCGCTTGCGTCGCTCTCTGCGCCATCAACCAGGATTTCGATAAACTTCGTTGCGCCTTCGCCATCACGGATCACGAGCTGCGCAAGAGTGAGACAGACCTGATCGAGAGCGGCGACGAAAGCATCAGCGCCGGCGTCATCGACGGAGGTGAGGGCAGCGTTTCCCCCTTTGCCCGTGGCAAACAGGAGGACCGTATCTGATGTCGATGTATCGCTATCGACGGTAATGCAGTTGAATGTCTTGGCCACCGAGCGGCTCAGCATGTCCTGCAACAGTACGTTGTCAATTGCAGCGTCGGTGAAGATAAAACCAAGCATTGTCGCCATATCGGGCGCGATCATCCCCGAGCCTTTGACGATACCGCTGATCTGGACTGTCGTATCACCGATCACAGCACTTGCCGTTGCGCCCTTTGGAAATGTGTCGGTGGTGGAGATCGCCAGGGCCGCATCTTCCCAGTTCGCGCTGGCTGCCGAGAAGGCAGCCTCGAGACCCGCTTCGGCCTTGTCGATGGGTAGCGGCTCGCCGATGACCCCGGTCGACGCAACAAAGACCTCATTCGGATCGCAGCCAAGATGATCAGATACTTTCGCGGCGATCGCCTCAACGGCCGCTCGCCCCCGATTTCCCGTAAATGCATTGGCATTGCCGGCATTGACGATAAGGGCGCGGGCTTTGCCGTCCGAAAGTGCGTCCCGGCACCATTCAACTTCCGGTGAAGGACAGCGCGATTGCGTCGTAACGCCAGCGACAACAGTTCCGGTCGTGAGCTCACAGAAAGTCAGATCGCACCGGTCCCATTGCTTATATTGTGCTCGCGCGACGCGAATTGTCACACCGTCAACCTTGGCAGGCGGACGAAATTCGGCGGGACTAAGCGGAGATGCGGCGATTTCCATGACAAGGTTTCCGTGATTTTGGCTTGCCTTACCGCGTCATCATCCAATTGACTATCCTCCCCCCGATCCCTACATCGCGCGCCTAGGTTTTCGGGGATTTCAGGCCGTTTCACATGGCCCTCCCAGCATAAAAAAGTCAGGAACGCCCATGTTTGGCGGTATTGCCAAATCGATATTCGGATCGAGCAACGATCGGTACATCAAAAAGCTCGAAAAGATCGTCGCCCAGATCAATGCGCTAGAGCCCGAGATTCAGGCTCTCAGCGATGATCAACTCAAGGCCCAAACACCGAAACTGAAGGACCTACTCGCCGCCGGCGCGACGCTTGAGGATATCCTGCCTGAGGCCTTTGCAACCGTACGCGAAGCAGCCGTACGAACGCTGGGCCAGCGGCACTATGACGTGCAGATGCTGGGCGGCATCGTGCTGCACCGCGGTGAGATTGCCGAGATGGCAACGGGTGAAGGTAAAACCCTTGTTGCGACACTGCCCTGCTATTTGAATGCCCTGGAGGGCAAGGGCGTCCATGTTGTGACGGTGAACGACTATCTTGCCCGCCGTGACGCCGAATGGATGGGAGAGGTCTATAAGTTTCTCGGCATGGAAGTGGGCGTGATTGTCCCGAATTTGCCGGAAGAAGAACGCCGCGCTGCTTATGCCGCAGACATCACCTACGGCACGAATAACGAATATGGCTTCGATTATTTGCGCGATAATATGAAATATTCGCGTGCCCAGATGGTGCATCGCCCGTTCAATTTCTCGATCGTCGATGAGGTGGACTCAATCCTGATCGATGAGGCGCGCACACCGCTCATTATCTCTGGCCCGACCGAAGACAAGTCCGAACTGTATATCGGTGTCGACGCCGTGGTGAAACAGCTGGTCGAGGACGACTATGAGCTCGACGAGAAGCAGCGAGCTGTCACGCTGACCGAAGATGGTACCGAAAAGGCAGAGCGTCTGCTTGAAGAAGCTGGCCTGCTCGAAGGTGCCAATCTCTACGACTATGAAAACACGCTCGTCGTTCACCATCTGCAACAGGCTCTGCGTGCAAACACGCTGCAGAAGCGCGACAAGGAATATCTCGTCAAGAATGATGAGATTGTCATTATCGACGAGTTTACCGGCCGCATGATGGACGGACGGCGTTGGTCAGATGGTCTCCACCAGGCTGTGGAAGCCAAAGAGGGTGTTCCGATCAAGCCGGAAAACCAGACTTTGGCGTCGATAACCTTCCAGAACTATTTCCGGATGTATCCGAAACTCGCAGGCATGACGGGTACTGCGCTGACCGAAGCACCGGAATTTTTCGACATCTACAAGATGAATGTGACGACGATCCCGACCAATGTCCCGATCCAGCGCATCGACGATACCGACGAATTCTACAAAGATGAGATGGATAAGTTTGCGGCGATTGCCAAGGCTATTGGTGAAGCTGCTGAACGTGGGCAACCCGTTCTGGTCGGTACAGTATCGATCGAGAAGTCCGAACTCTTGTCTGAATTTCTTAACAAAGAGAAAGTGGAACACGCGGTTCTTAACGCACGACATCATGAGCGCGAAGCCCATATTGTCGCCCAGGCCGGACGCACCGGCGCGGTCACCATCGCGACCAATATGGCGGGCCGTGGCACCGATATTCAGCTTGGCGGTAATGTTGAATTCCGGACCGAAGATGAACTTGGCGACATGGAAGAAGGGCCGGAACGTGATGCGGCGATTGAACGCATTACGAAAGAAGTTGCCGAAGAAAAAGAACGGGTGAAGGCCGCTGGCGGCCTTTTTGTCCTCGCCACCGAACGCCATGAGAGTCGTCGGATCGACAACCAGCTGCGTGGCCGTTCAGGCAGGCAGGGTGACCCGGGTCTGTCGCGCTTCTATCTGTCACTTGATGACGATCTGCTGCGTATCTTCGGACCGCAGACAATGTTTGCCAAAATGGTTCGTAGCAATCTCGAAGAGGGTGAGGCGATTGTCAGCCCCTGGGTGGCGAAGGCGATCGAGACCGCGCAGAAGAAAGTCGAAGCGCGCAACTATGATATCCGCAAACAAGTCGTTGAATATGATGACGTCATGAACGACCAGCGTAAGGTGATCTATCAGCAGCGCGGCGACATCATGGATGCCGAGGATGTTGATGATATCGTTGTCGATATGCGCCAGGAGACGGTGAACGGTATCATCGCAGATCACTGTCCGCACGGCACTTATCCTGAGCAATGGGACGTAGAGGGCCTGAAAAAGACCGTCGATGATCTGTTGGGGATGCAACCGCCGTTCGAAGATTGGATGCGCGAAGAGGAAGTGGCGCCCGATCTGCTTGAAGAGCGATTGTTAGAACTCACCGATCGTCAGGTTGACGATAAGTCCAGGGACATTCCGGCTCCTGACTGGGTTGAGGTTGAAAAGAGCATCCTGCTCCAGAATCTCGACATCCAATGGAAAGAGCATCTCTCAACGCTGGATGCACTTCGTCAGGTCGTGAACCTGCGCTCCTATGCGCAGAAGAAACCGATCGACGAGTATAAGCGCGAAGCGTTCATGATGTTCCAACAGATGCTCGTGAATATTCGCGAGCAGGTGACCAAGACGTTGGCGTTCGCCCGGTTTACACCCGCCGAGCCGCCACCATTGCCGGATCTGCCCGACTTCATCACTACCCATATCGACCCGCTGACAGGTGAAGATAACAGTGCCGATATCGATGGTGGCGATTTGGGGTTGGTGACGTCCAAACTTCCGCCGCGCCAAACCGGTGCTCCGCGCTTGGACGAGCTAGCCGCTGGCAATCCTGAAGACTGGAAGGGCAAGGTCAGCCGGAATGCGCCATGCCCATGTGGATCAGGACGCAAGTACAAACATTGCCACGGAGCCCTCAAATAGGCGTTGGTGTTCTAGAACATAATCGGTGGCCACGCACATGATGACGACGGCCGCCGATCCCGTTGTTCTGGCGGATGACGCGCTATCGCGCGGCGATAATCTCGAGGCGTATGACATCGCCGTATCTGCCGAGGCGGACGGCCAGCAAACGCCGCGTCTTGCCTATATCGCGACGCTCGCCCTTGCGCGCATGGGCGACACCAATATGGCACTCGATTATTACGACAGAGCCGGTCTCGGGGATATCGATGATGACGATATTCTCGCCCTTTGGGGACGGTTGAAAAAGGATCTGGCTGAAACAGCAAGCGCCAAAGATCAGGCAGAATTTTTTGCTGAGGCAAGCCGTGCCTATCGCGAAGTCTATGAGAATCGCGAAAGCTATTATACCGGCATCAATGCCGCCACGACCGCGCTTCTCGCCGGTGATCGCGCATCGGCCGAAGAGCTGGCAAGAAAAATCCTTGCCGACCCTGAAGTAGCAAAACCGACTGGTTTCTACGCCACCGCGACGACGGCTGAGGCCAACCTACTACTGGGTCGTGGTGAGGATGCGTTGGAAGCGATATCGGCGGCGGTGCGCTGGTCAGATGCCAGCGTCGGCTCCAAGGCCTCGACATTCCGGCAAATGATGCTGATCGCTAAGATCGTGCCGGACATGGCAGAAATCATTGCGCCAATAATTGAGATGCTCCGTCCATCGCCGGTGTTGGTCTTCACTGGCCATATGTTTCGAGCTGATACGAAAGTTGAGGCGGCTTTAGCCGCCAAGATTGATGCGGCGCTGGATGAGCTTGAGCCTGATACCGCCTATGGCGCTCTTGCCTGTGGTGCCGACATTATGATTGCAGAAGCTGTGATCAGGCGCGGGCTAGAGTTGCACGTCGTCCTGCCATTTGAGCGCGAGGATTTCATCGCCCAATCTGTTCTCCCGGGCGGCGAAGAATGGGTCCCGCGATTTGAGAAATGCATGGAACGGTCGACAAGTGTCAGCTTTGCAACCGATATGAACTATATCGGTGACCCCAATATGTTCAGCTATGGCTCGGCCGTCGCGATGGGACTTGCGCGGATGCGGGCCAGGCATTTGCGGACCAGTGCGGTGCAGTTGGCCATTGCACAGACTGAGGATAACGCGTTGCCAGCCGGCACCAATAGCGACGTTTCAACCTGGAACAGTCTTGGCCATGAAAGCAGGATCATCGACCCGGGCAAGATTGATCGAAATCTCGATAGACCGCCGGCTATCGCAATGCCTGAAGGCGTTACACGCGTCGCCCATTCCATGATATTTGCGGATTTTGCCGGTTTTTCGAAACTGTCGGAAGCCGCCTTGCCTTTGTTTGCGCGCGATATTTTCGGGCGGGCGGGAACCGTGCTCGACGAATATGGTGACAAGATCTTGTATCGCAACAGCTGGGGTGATGCGCTCTATGCGGTGGTATCTACGCCCAAGGATGCGGCTGAGATCGTCTTGAAACTGCAGACCCAATTCGCGGAAATCCCCGACTTGCTGCAAGAATGCGCCGGCGGGAATTGCGGAATGCGTATTGGCGTTCATCACGGCCCGATCTATCGCGGCCATGACGCGGTGATGATGCGGACAACATTCTTTGGCACCGAAGTGACGCGAACGGCACGTATCGAACCGGTTACGCCGACCGGTGAAGTCTATGCGACAGAAGCCTTTGCAGCGATCTTATCGCTAGAGTCAGATCGCCCATTTGGAACGCACTATGTTGGCCGGGTGCAGCTCGCAAAGAATTATGGCACGCTTGCGATGTACAAGCTCAGCCGGCGTAATCTCGATCTGTAAGGAAAGGGTGGCTCCCCGGGTCTGATTCGAACAGACGACCGATCGGTTAACAGCCGATTGCTCTACCACTGAGCTACCGGGGAATGCCCTTGAAACCTGCCTCGCGATTCACGGACCGTCTGGCAGAGGCGCGCCTATAGCAACGCTTTATGGGGCGATGCAAGCGTCTCAGACGATGAATTGTTCGCGGGCAATCCGTTCGTCGAGTGCGTGTTCGGGATCAAACATTAATGTCAGGGCGAGGCTGGTGTCCAAACGGACCTCAACAGTCGCCACGTCGCGTACTTCGCGTTGGTCCGCAACGGCGCTGACCGGGCGTTTCAGCGGTTCGAGCACGCGAAAAGCGATCCGCGTATTGTCCGGCAAAATGGCTCCACGCCAGCGCCGCGGTCGAAACGGGCTGATCGGCGTCAGCGCGACCATGTTCGACCCCATCGGCAGGATCGGGCCGCGGGCAGACAGATTATACGCTGTCGATCCGGCCGGGGTGGCTACGATCACGCCGTCACAGACCAGTTCTTCAATGACGACATTATCGCCAGCCATCACTTCGAGCTTTGCCGTCTGGCGGGTTTCCCTGAGCAGCGATACTTCATTGATTGCTGGGCTGGAGACAGTTTCGCCATCGACGGTAACCGCATCCATCCGTAATGGCGTCACGGTGAAGGATTTGGCCTTGGCCAGTCGCTCTTCCAAGCCATCGGGCCGCCATTCGTTCATAAGAAAAACCAACCGTGCCGAGGTTCATGCCAAACACCGGCAGAATATGGCGCTCCGAAAGCATTTGATGGAGCGTCTGCAACATGAAACCGTCGCCGCCCAATACGATCGCGGCTTCTGCGTCGGCCATGCTTGAAAAGCTGTGCCGCTCGCGCAATGCGGCTTCGGCTGCTTGAGCTTCCTCGGTGGGCGAAGCGACTAGCGCGTATCTATTATCAATCGTCATCCGCCGGTTACGCTCATATGCCGTTCAACAGACGGCCCCGCATCGCTTCCAATGGCAAAATCATGCTGTTTTGGTTTCATGAGCATCGCGCGATCAAGCAGCTCGTGGAGCGCCTCAGATCCGCCCTCGCGCAAGGCTCCTCTCAAATCGAGATTGTCGTCATGACCAAGGCACATATAGATTTTGCCGGAAACAGTTATCCGTACGCGGTTGCATCCGTCGCAGAAATTGTTCGTCAAAGGCGTGATGAAACCAAGCTTTAGGCCGAGCTGCTCAACATTCCAGTAGCGGGCCGGTCCACCTGTCCGTTCTGCCAGTGGGATCAGCGAATATTGCTCTTCAAGCTGTCGCTGAACGCTGTCGAGAGGCAGATATCGGTCATGACGATCATCGTCGATCTGACCAAGCGGCATCGTCTCAATCAGTGTAAGGTCATGGCCTTCGTCGCTGCACCACTGCATCATCGGGACGATTTGATCATCGTTCAGGCCTCTGAGACCGACCATGTTGATCTTGACCTTCAGACCGGCCGATTTTGCCGCGGCGATGCCTTGCAACGTCTTGTCGAGCTCTCCCCAGCGCGTGATGTATCGAAAGGTTTCGGGGTCGCGGGTATCGAGACTTACATTGACCCGCTTAACGCCCGCCGTCACCAGCGGCTCGGCAAATTCAGCAAGGCGCGTCGCGTTGCTGGTCATTGTTATTTCGTCGAGATCGCCGCTCTCGAGATGACGTCCAAGCATGGTCACCAGGTCAAGGACCCCTCTACGCACCAAGGGTTCGCCGCCTGAGAGTCGTATCTTTCGAACACCGCGATCGACAAAGGCCGAAGCTATCTGGTCAATCTCCTCAAATGACAGAATTTCGCGACGCGGCAGGAATTGCATCTTTTCCGACATGCAATAGCGACATCTCAAGTCGCATCGATCCGTTACTGATATGCGCAAATAGCTGATATGGCGGCCAAAACTGTCCGTAAGTGGCCGATTCTGGGAGATCGTGTCCGAAGTCATATGCTATGCCCTAAAACGGGGCAGTGGCGCGGGCAAGTGTGGATCGGATCATTGCGCCGACAATAGGGTAGGATAGACTAAAGCCGGTCTATCAAAGGTCATCGGGGCGGGGAGGCCCAAAATTTCGACATTTGCATCTTCCACCGGAAATCCGCTCTTTTTGCTGTCTTTTCGACAGCGCAACGAAATGGCGGCCATTGCGGAACGGGCGGGCTGGTCACCGATCGCGGCTCGGCGGCTGGAGAAGGCCGAAAGGCGGTTCACGCTGTCTGGCGCCCGAATTGCCGTTGTTGACGCTCGTGGGGCCTTTGAAGACGGGATAAAGGCGGTTCAGCTGCTTGCCGAAGCTGTTGAAGCCAATGCCGCTGCCTTGCTTGTCCTGATCTCCAAGACCGACACAGATCGGATCGATTCCGTTCTCGCTGCTGGCGCGACACACTATCTAGCAAGCCCCTTTGGTGAGCAGGAGTTGGTTCAGGCTTTGCGCTTTGCCGATCGATACACTGTTCGTGTTGGCGGCAGATTTCATCCGGCGGCGCAGCCGGCGTCCTCCGCGGGCGCAGAACTGGTTTGGCACTATGACCGCACAACCGGACTGGTCGAACCAAGCGCAGCGTTACACGGGCATCTCGGATTGAACGGGGAGGCCGGCAAGCTCATGCCGTGGTCCGAATTTATTGCGGTGCTCGGTGATGAGGCGCATCGCGATTCTGAACGTGCGTTCGAAAAACTGCAGGCCAGTCGCGAACCGACGGCTTTTGCCCATGACGCACCCAATGGCGCCACTGGCAGGATGGTGCATCATTTGACGTTGGGCGAGGTGGACAACCGCATCGACGGCCGGGTTGAGCTTCCCGATGAAGAGGCGTCTGGCCAATCATTGGCTGATCGAGACTATCTAACGGGGATCGGCGACGTGCGAGCCGCGCATCGCTGGCTCGACGCACAGCTCGGTGAGAAAGGTGATGTCGAGAATGAATTCGCCTTGATATTGCTCTCGCTTCATCGGTTTGAACGAATCAATCAAGCCTATGGCAGCGCGATAGGTGACGCGGCATTGCAGGGCATGGCGCGGCGCATTGAGCGCCTGGTCATGGGCATGCCGATGCACAATAAGCTCATTGCAAGGCTGGCCGGTGCCGAGTTTGCGATTGGTCTTGCTCCTGGTGTGTCGCTGGATGAAGCGGAGTTTGTCGCCCGGCAACTCAATGGTGTGATCGAACAGCCCTTCATTACAGACGGCCAGGTAATCCGCCTGAAGTCGCGCTGCGGTATTGTCACCAGCACCGAAAGTGATTCCGACGCTGCGGGAATAATGCGGCGCGCGAGTGTCGCCTTGGCCGATGCGCGATCCGCGGAGGCAAGTGCAATTAGCGTGTTTGGACGGGATGAGGAGATGGAAGCGGCAAAGGATAGCCGTCTTGAGATCGATCTGAGACTGGCGCTAGACCGGAACGAAATCGAGATACTCTTTCAGCCACAGGTATCGATCACGTCCGGTAAGGTAATTGGGGTCGAGGCACTTGCGCGGTGGCAGCATCCAGGCTTCGGAGAGCTTGGTGCCGTGGCGCTGTTCGCTGCGGCAGAGAGATCCGATTATCTGACCGAGCTGTCGACCCATGTGCAGCGCAAGGCGGTTGAGATTGCTGCGCGCTGGAATGATGTGCGCGCAGAGCTTCGTGTGTCTGTCAATGTAACCGCAGCGGATATGGCCGAGGCAGGGTTTGTAGAACGATTTTCCGCAATGATTGATGATGCCGGGATGAACCGAAGTCTCGTAACAGCTGAGGTTACCGAGAGCGGGTTGATTGAAGACCTTGGCGTTGCAGCTGAACATTTGGCAGAGCTTCGTGCTGATGGCTTCCGGGTCGCAATCGATGATTTTGGGACGGGCTATTCGAGCCTCGCCTATCTCAAGTCCTTGCCGATGGATTATCTCAAGATTGATCGTCGGCTTAGCCAGGATATCACTGGCAGCGCCCGAGATCGCATTGTTGTGACGGGCGTGATCGAGATGGCCCGATCGCTCGGCCTGTCGGTGATTGCCGAAGGTGTAGAAACCCAAGAGCAGCTCTCATTGCTCGCTGAACAAGGATGCGAGCTCTATCAAGGCTATCTCTATTCTCCGCCGGTTTCTTCCGACGAACTGGCGATGCTCGTCACGCAAGACGACTAGCTTGCCGCCTTTGCCAAACCTTTAGATAGCTGAAGCGCTGCATTGAGCCGTGCTTGCGGATCGCCCCAACTGCGCGTGATGACCATCTTGTGGTCCGGGCGCAGCTTCGCGGTCCCCTTAAGCCGTTCAACATAGTCGATCAGGCCGGCAGGGTTCGGGACGCTGTCCTGGAAGAAGCTGACCAGTGCGCCGCGTGGCCCCACATCGATCTTCGACACATTGGCGATCTTGGCGTTGAGCTTGGTTTCGATAATCTTGAGCAGATTGGATGTCGGGGCAGGGATTTCGCCAAAGCGATCGATGAGTTCCGCCGCGAAAGATTCTACCTCCTGGCGGTTTTCAAGATCATTCATGCGGCGATAGAGGCCCATGCGCAGATCGAGGTCAGGGACATAATCGTCAGGGATCAAGATCGGCGCGTCGACCGTAATCTGTGGTGAGAAATCGGTCGAGCTGCTGTCGAGACCGACATCGCCGGCCTTGGCCGCGACGATCGCATCTTCCAGCATCGATTGGTACAACTCAAAACCGACTTCCTTGATATGGCCGGATTGTTCATCGCCAAGCAGGTTGCCTGCCCCGCGCTGGTCAAGATCATGGCTGGCCAGTTGGAACCCGGCGCCCAGGGATTCGAGATCGGAGAGCACACCGAGGCGCTTCTCTGCTGCTTCGGTGACGATGCGATTGGCCGGCGTCGTCAGATAGGCATAGGCGCGTTCTTTTGAGCGTCCGACACGTCCGCGCAGCTGGTATAGCTGGGACAGGCCGAATTGATTGGCGCGATGGATAATGAGCGTATTTGCCGACGGTATGTCGAGGCCACTTTCGACGATCGTGGTGGACAAGAGTATGTCATATCTCTTGTCGTAAAATGCGCTCATCCGTTCCTCGACCATGGTCGGAGCCATCTGGCCATGGGCCGTGATGAAGCTGACTTCCGGTACTTCTTCGCGCAAAAATGCTTCGAGATCGGGTAAGTCGGATATTCGCGGTGCGACAAAGAAGCTTTGTCCGCCGCGATAATGTTCGCGCAGCAAGGCTTCGCGCAAGACGACGGGATCCCACGGCATCACATAGGTTCGGACGGCCAGGCGATCGATGGGCGGAGTTTGTATTACCGAGAGCTCACGCAATCCTGACATTGCCATCTGCAGGGTGCGAGGAATCGGGGTCGCGGTCAGCGTCAGGACATGGACGTCAGATTTCAGGGACTTCAATCGTTCTTTATGGACGACACCGAAATGCTGCTCTTCGTCGACAATTACGAGGCCAAGGCGTTTGAAGTCGATCGATTTGGCGAGCAACGCATGGGTACCGATCACGATATCGATCGAGCCGTCGGCAACGCCTTCGCGGGTCTTTTTTGCTTCACTGGCCGGCACCAGTCTCGACAGCCGGCCGATCTTCATTGGAAAGCCGGAAAAGCGCTCAGTGAAGCTTGTGAAATGTTGGCGGGCCAGAAGCGTGGTCGGGCACACCAAGGCAACCTGCATGCCAGCCATTGCGGCGACATAGGCCGCTCTCAACGCTACTTCGGTTTTGCCGAAGCCAACATCGCCGCAAACCAATCGATCCATGGGCGTGCCCTTGCCAAGATCGGCAATCACTTGGTCGATGGCCCGATCCTGATCTTCGGTTTCGGCATAGGGGAAGCGGTCGACAAAGCTCGCATAGCTGCTGTCCGGTTCCGCAATATCGGCTTTGCGCAGGGCCCGCGCGGCGGCGGTTTCGATGAGATCACCTGCAATCGCGCGAATGCGATCCTTCATCCGTGCCTTACGCCGTTGCCATCCTTCGCCGCCCAGTTTGTCGAGCTGGACGCCGTCAGTCTGCGCGCCGTAGCGCGACAGGACATCGAGATTTTCCACCGGGACGTACAGCTTGTCACCGCCCGCATATTCGAGCGCCACACAGTCATGTGGCGCATTGCCGACGGGTATCGACATCAATCCTTCGTAGCGACCAATCCCGTGTTCGCTATGAACGACCAGATCACCGGGAGAGAGCGTGGCGAGTTCATTGAAGAACGCGTCCGCATCCTTTTTTCGGCGTGTGCGGCGGCGCAACCGATCGCCGAGCATGTCCTGCTCGGTCAGGACAGCGATATTCTGTGCGGTGTACCCGTGATCGAGCGGAATGACGGCTAGGGCGATATCGGCGCCCTGGGCGGTTTGCCAATCGTCGGTGATCTGCGTGGCCTGGAGCCCATGTTCCTCGAGCAGCCCGCCAAGGCGTTCGCGCGCACCGATGCTGTAGCTCGCCAGTGTTATGGATTTTCCTTGCGATCTCAGGGCAGCGATATGCGCGACAACAGCTTCGTAGATATTTGCATTGGCTTTACGTTCCGGTGCAAAATCCCGGGCGCTTTCGACCCCAAGATCCAACACCGTCCTACTTTCCGGTTCGCGATAGGGGCTTGTGATATGCAGCGGCGCTTCGCCGACCCGGCTCTGCCACTGTGGTTCGGACAGATAGAGCGTTTCTGGGGATAGTGGACGATAGCTGCCGGGATCGCTTGAGAGAACATTCTCGCGATTGCGAAAATAGTCGCTGATTGCTTCAAAGCGGGATTCCGCGGCGGCTGGCGATCCACTGTCGCGAACAATGATCGCGTCGTCGCCGAGATGATCGAACACAGTGGCCAGTGATTCTTCGAACAATGGGAGCCAATGCTCCATGCCGGCGAGCCTGCGGCCCTCACTAATTGCCTGGTAGAGCGGATCGCCGGTCGCGGTAGCGCCAAACAGCTCGCGATACTGGCCACGAAAACGGGTGACATTCTCGGCATCGAGCAAGGCTTCGGAGGCAGGCAACAGCGTAAAGCGATCTGCCCGGCCGGTTGTCCGCTGGTCGGCCGGATCGAAGCGACGAATGCTCTCAATCTCATCGCCAAAGAAATCGAGCCGCAATGCCTCCTTCTCGCCAGACGGAAACAAATCCAGGATCCCGCCGCGCACGGCAAACTCGCCAGCATCCGCCACGCTCTCGACACGGATATAGCCATTGGCTTGAAGCTTTGCGGTCAGGGCATCGCGATCGGTGCGCTCACCAGGCGCGAGATTCGCAATCAATTGCCGAATGCGAAATGGTGTGAGCGTGCGTTGCGTTACCGCATTGATGGTGGTTACGACGAGGCGTGGCTTTTGCGTTTCGCGTTGCAAGGCGGCCAGTGCTGCCAGTCGTTCGGCAGAAATACGAAGGCTGGGGCTGGCGCGATCATAGGGCAGGCAATCCCATGCCGGAAACGCTATGATTTCCAGTTCAGGTGCAAAATATCCAGCCGCGTCGACAAGACCACGCATGCCAGCATCGTCGGCTGCGACAAAGACTACTGGGCGGTCCTGAAATGCGGCTGCACGCGCAATATCGGCCATCAGAGCCGGCAGAAATCCTGCCGGCGTACTGGCGAGCGTCAACGATTCCGACGCATTGAGAAGTTTCTGGATGCTGGTCATTCTGAAATGGGGATGTAGTCCAGTTGCTGCATGCGCTTCATCATCGGTCCGTCAAAATTTTCGGGCGGGGCTTCTGTACCGATCGCCCATGCCATGATCGAAACATCGTCAATCTCAAGCAATCGCTCGAACCAATCGGTCTGTTCGTCGGTCCAACCATCAGAGAAGCGATCAAAAAAACCGCCGATCAAAAGGTCTGCCTCCTTGGTGCCCCGATGCCAGGCTCGGAACTTGAGGCGCTTTAGGCGATCTGCGTGTTTCATAACGGCTCCAACAGCAAAAGGCCGACGGGCGCTAGCGCGGCCTGCCGGCTTCGGTATAGGGTCATCTAATCATGCGCCCCGAAATTCTCAATCCGCTCTTTGCCGAAATCGAGGCTCTCAAGGGAGTAGGCAAAGGACTTGCCAAGCCGCTGGGGCGACTAAAGCTTGAGCAGATCGTCGATATCCTGTTCCACCTGCCGACCGGATGGATCGACCGGAAGCATGTCGAGACACTCGACATGGCCGATGCGGGCCGGATTGTGACGGCGATTGTGACGCCCACCGATTGCCAGTCTCGCGGCCCGCGCAGTCCGCTCCGGGTGCAGGCGGTGGATGGCGAGGGCAATGTGATCAGCCTCGTCTATTTCAACAATCCGGGTTGGGCGAAGAAACTGCTGCCCCTGGGCGAAGCGCGAGCGATCTCCGGACGCATGGAATTATATGGCCAGGAATTGCAGATCGTGCATCCCGACATCGTCGTGAAACCTGATGAGATTGGTGAAATTCCAAAACGAGAGCCGGTCTACGCGCTCTCAGAAGGGCTCACCAACAAACGCATTGGTCAGCTCGCGGCCCAGGCGCTGGAGCGGGCGCCACAGCTTCCGGAGTGGATTGAGCCCGGGTTGAAGGATCGCGAAGATTGGCCCGACTGGCGCGAGGCAATCGAAACCACGCACGCCAATCCGGCGGACGAAAAGGCACGACGGCGTCTCGCCTATGACGAGATTTTCGCAAACCAGCTGGCATTGGCACTGGTCCGGGAATCGACCCGCAGTCGTCGCGGCGAAGCGCTGGCGCCAGATGGACGGCTGCGAGACCAGCTTCGATTGCCGTATGAGGCAACGGGCGCCCAAAAGCGCAGCACCGCCGAGGTCGAAGCCGATGTGCGGCAAGAGCAGCCAATGTTGCGCTTGCTGCAGGGCGACGTTGGATCCGGAAAGACTTTGGTCGCGGTGAATGCGCTACTGATGGCGGTTGAATCGGGTGCGCAAGGCGCGTTGCTGGCACCAACCGAGATATTAGCGCGTCAGCATTATGATACGATTTCAACGATGCTCTCCGGATTGCCGATCAATGTCGCGGTGCTGACCGGGCGCGACAAGGGCAAGACCCGGGAATCGACGCTGATGGGTCTCGCCGATGGATCGGTCGACATCTTGATCGGTACCCATGCAATCTTCCAGGAAGCCGTACAGTATAAAAAACTCGCGCTTGCGGTGATCGATGAGCAGCATCGTTTCGGTGTCGCCCAGCGCATGATGTTGGCCCAGAAGGCCCAACGACCGCCGCATCTGTTAGTCATGACCGCGACACCGATCCCCCGAACCCTGACCCTCACTCACTATGGCGAAATGGATGTGTCACGGCTCGACGAGATGCCCCCGGGAAGACAGCCGATAGAAACCCGGGTGCTGTCCGGCGCCAGGCTGGACGAGGTTGTTGATGGGCTCGGGCGCCACATTGCCAAGGGCGGTCAGGCATATTGGGTGTGCCCACTCGTCGAAGAGAGTGAGCTCTCGGATCAGGCGGCCGCAGAGGAACGGGCACGCTTGCTCCAAGCGCGTTTTGGGGAAGATCGTGTGGGATTGGTCCATGGGCGGATGAAGGGGCCTGAGAAAGACGCTGTCATGGAGCGTTTCCAGCGCGCAGAGCTTTCGGTGCTCGTGGCGACGACAGTCATCGAAGTTGGCGTTGATGTGCCCAATGCGACGTTGATGATCGTCGAGGGCGCGGATCGCTTTGGGCTGGCCCAGCTTCATCAGTTGCGCGGACGGGTCGGTCGCGGTGATGCGCAATCGATATGTTTGCTGTTGCGCGGCGACACGCTTAGCGAAACCGCTCGGGCGCGTTTGAAGTTGCTGCGGGAAACCAACGATGGATTCCGGATCGCGGAGGAAGACCTCAGGCTGCGTGGGGCAGGGGAGTTGCTCGGCACGCGCCAGTCAGGCGATGTGGGTTTTCGCGTTGCATCGCCCGAGCTTGTGTCAGAACTCGCGCCAACCGCCAATGACGATGCGAGATTGCTGATCGAGAATGAAGGCGGTTTGGAGAGCACGCGCGGCGAGGCTGCGCGCATCGCGCTCTATCTGTTCAAGCGGGATGCGGCCGTGCCGCTTTTGCGTTCAGGCTAGTCGGTATCGTTGCCGGCCTTTTGCGGCGTCGTATCGAGCAGCTCACGATATCCGCGGGCATCGAACGGACGAATGAATTCGGCACCGATGCGATCGCTGAGCGACCATACGATACGTGCATTCACTTCACCGATAAGCGGGAGATCGAGACGCACCAACGTGCCTTCCCGGTAACCACGAGGAGAAATTGCCATAAAACCGAACGGCGACAAGTTGCCGACCAGGATTTCATGACTATCCGCGCTGGGCTCGTGTAATGCGGCCCGAATTGAGACTGCATCACGCGCAGCACGGCGCTTCTCCACATCGAAGATATGCTGAGCAAGAGGTTGCGCGTTCATGTTCCGACACTCCAATTCATTGGAAACATAGCATCCTAATGCCAGAAACTGTTTAAGCGCTCCCCAAACAAACTGGATAATTAACTGTTTACCATGCAGTTTTCTTCGCCCTTCCAAGGATTTCGATAAATGGCCTTGCCAGCGGCTGAGCGAATGATCACAGCCCTGTGATGGTCGATAAGCGCGATCTTACTCAGGGTTCTGTGCGTCTGCAGCTATTCCGGCTGGCGAGCCCGCTTTCTGTCGGTATTATCGCGATGTTTGCGGTCACGATTGTCGATACGTTTTTCTTGGGACAATTGGGTACGCAGCCGCTTGCAGCGGTCAGCTATGCATTCCCTGTAGCATTTGCGGTTATGAGCCTGGCCATCGGCCTGTCAGCGGGTACGGGATCTGTATTGTCGCGCGCGATTGGCAAGGGCGATCGCAGCCGGATCGTTAGCCTGACAACCCATAGTCTGATCCTCGCACTACTGTTGGGCATTTTGGTGGCCTTTGTCGGGACCGCGCTTATCCGGCCGCTATTCGGATTGTTGGGTGCAGAGGGCGCGGTATTGGACGATATCGAAACCTATATGAGGATCTGGTTCTACGGCTTGCCATTGCTGGTCCTTGCCCAAGTGGCAGGCAGTATTCTTCGCGCCAATGGTGACGCTCTTGTCCCTAGTAGCCTTATGATCGCTGGTGCGGCGGTGAATGTCGCGCTCGATCCGATACTGATATTTGGTAGCTTTGGCATAGAGGGCATGGGGATTGAAGGCGCCGCCTGGGCCGCTTTTGCTTCACGCATTGTTATGCCGGTCGCCATCATTCCCGTGCTCTTGTTCCGGGATAAGTTGATTAACCTGCGTCGCACGAGCTGGGGCGAGGTGTTTGAAAGCTGGAGGGAGATCGCACGAATCGGTGTCACCGCGGCATTGGGCAACGCTGTGAGCCCGATTGCGATCGCCGTGGTGACCGGATTTCTTGCAGTATATGGCGATCAGGTCGTTGCTGGTTTTGGTGTTGTCGGCCGCCTTGAGGGTTTTGCCGTTATCCCGATGCTGGCACTTTCAGGTTCAATTGGCCCCGTTGCTGGCCAGAATTGGGGCGCCGGGAACTTTGATCGCGTCCGCGAGGCGATACGCTTCGCATTTGCTGTGTGCGTCGCGTGGAGCGGCGTCGTGGCCATCACCTTCTGGATCTGGGGCCAATGGCTTGCCAATCAGTTTAGCGATGCGCCGGTCGTGGGCGCTGAAGCCACGGAATATCTCTGGATCGTCCCGATCACCTTTGCCGGCTATGGGATCACAATCGTCGCCGCAGCTGCTTTCAACGCGCTCGGACGGCCCGCGCTGGGGCTGGTCATTTATCTGGTGCGAGCATTGGTATTCTATATTCCGCTGGCATTCATTGCGACGACCCTTGTCGACACAACAGCTGTATATGTCGGAATTGCCATTGCTAACGTGTTGGCGGGTTGCGTTATATTGTGGCTGACATTCCGTTGGGTCACCAGCATGATCGAGAAGGAACGAGCTGCCGCCTAAGCGCGGTTTAGCACTCCGTGTTTTTTCTTACCGGCGGATATTCGGACGGGCGCATCGCTCACTGATATCACCGTGCCGAGATCGGAGACCTGCTCGCCGTCTATCCGCGCACCACCACCTTTGACGAGCCGCTTCGCTTCGCCTTTCGAAGCGACAAGACCAAGCTCGACCATTGCATCCAGCAGCCCAATTTCTCCGCTAACCGAAAAGGTCGGCAGATCTTCGCCGACCGCGCCCTGTTCAAACGTCTGGGCAGCGGTTTTAGCGGCAGCTTGTGCCGCGTCTTCGCCGCGCACCATTGCCGTTACCTCATTGGCCAGACGGATCTTGGCATCGTTGATTTCCGAGCCTTCCAGCGCTTCCATTCGCTTGATCTCGTCCAATGGAACGTCGGTAAACAGGCGCAAGAAGCGGCCGACGTCTCGGTCATCGGTATTTCGCCAATATTGCCAGAAATCATAGGCTGGTAGTTGGTCTTCATTAAGCCAGATGGCGCCATCGACGGATTTGCCCATTTTCGCGCCATCCGCGCGCGTTATCAGCGGAGCGGTTGCGCCATAGAGCTCGCTACCATCGATACGGCGGCCCAGCTCGATACCATTGACGATATTGCCCCATTGATCGCTGCCGCCCAGTTGCAGCCGGCAGCCATGTTCGCGCGACAGGACGAGGAAATCATAGGCCTGCAGGATCATGTAGTTGAATTCGAGGAACGTAAGCGGTTGCTCCCGGTCCAAGCGCAGTTTGACACTGTCGAAGGTCAGCATCCGGTTGATCGTGAAATGCTTGCCGACATTCCGAAGCATTTCGATATAGCTCAACTCGCTCAGCCAATCGTCATTATTGATCAGGAGAGCGCCTGTCTCGCTATCATCGAAGCGCAGGATCTTCTTAAAGCTGTCCTGAATGGAAGCGATATTCGCATCGAGCAATTCATCGGTCAGCAATTTGCGAACATCATCCTTGCCCGATGGATCGCCGACCTTTGCCGTCCCGCCGCCCATGATGACGATCGGACGGTGCCCAGCCTGTTGCACGCGCCTAAGCAGCATGATCGAGGCGAGATTGCCGATATGCAGGGATGGCGCGGTCGGATCGAAGCCGACATATCCGGTTATCGTTTCCTTCTGCGCAAGTGCATCGAGCCCCTCAGCATCGGTGAGCTGGTGGATATGTCCACGCTCTTCAAGCAGGTGCAACAGATCGGATTGATAGTCGGTCATGTCCGGTCCGTTACAGGCTGGACACGGGCTGTGCAATTGCGGCTATCCGAGCGGTGTGAAAATTGCCAATAGGCCGTATGACTTTTGCACTCACTTGCCACCCGGAAACTCCAACCCGGATCGTCGAGCGGATTACCGTCGATCATGATTGGCGAACGGCCAATCAACTGTGGTTGCGTTACCATGTCGATATCCCGCTTTCTGAATTGTTTCTTCCCGCCCCTGCCGAACCGGGACGGATGGACAATCTTTGGCATGCAACCTGTTTCGAGCTGTTTCTTCGCGAGCCCGGCGCTGCTCCCTATTGCGAGTTCAATCTATCACCCTCCAGCCGCTGGGCGGCCTATGGCTTCACCGATTTTCGCGAGGGCATGCACGATATGGAAGTTCCGCAAGCGCCAGAAATTGCTCTGGACGCCGGAGATTCATACTTAGCGCTGGAGGTACATCTCACGCTTCCAGAGGATCGCGTGTTTTCGGAATTGGCCGCCGCGATATCGGCAATCATCGTTACGGAAGATGGGTACAAGTCGTTTTGGGGATATCGGCATCCTGACGGCAGTCCGGAGTTTCATCATGCGGATTGCTTTGCTGCGCATTTGACGCCACCTGTTGTATCATGAAGTTTGGCATCGATCGCCTGCTCGAAGATCAAGAGCTCCGCGCGCCGCTTGTTGGCCAGCGTGTGGCGTTGCTTGCCCATCCAGCGTCCGTCACTGCAGACCTTACCCATTCGCTCGACGCGCTCATCGCAGCAGGTGTCAACGTCACGGCTGCTTTTGGCCCACAGCACGGCATCAAGGGTGACAAGCAGGACAATATGGTCGAAACGGCCGACGAAACCGACCCGGTTCATGCTATCCCTGTATTCAGCCTTTATGGCGAGGTGCGTCGCCCGACTGGTCAGTCCATGGGAACATTCGATACGGTGTTGATCGACCTGCAGGATCTTGGCTGCCGTATCTACACCTTCATCACCACGCTCCGTTACATCCTCGAAGCGGCTGCAGAGCACGGCAAGTCGGTCTGGGTTCTAGATCGCCCGAATCCTGCTGGAAGGCCCGTTGAGGGCCTGACGTTACGCGACGGATGGGAGAGTTTCGTCGGAGCAGGACCGATGCCGATGCGGCATGGAATGACGCTTGGCGAGATGGGCCATTGGTTCATCGGCCATCTCAATCTCGACGTCGACTATCGCGTGATCGAGATGGAGGGCTGGCAACCCGATGCAGCACCTGGTTTCGGATGGCCAGTGGGCACGCGTATCTGGGTCAATCCGAGCCCGAATGCGGCGAACCTCAACATGGCGCGCACCTATGCCGGCACGGTTATGCTGGAGGGTGCAACGCTGAGCGAGGGAAGGGGTACGACCCGTCCGCTTGAGATTTTCGGCGCGCCGGACATTGATGCGCGAGCCGTGCTGGCCGAAATGGAGCGTCTCGCACCGGATTGGCTAACCGGATGTACCCTGCGTGAAATTTGGTTTCAGCCAACCTTTCACAAACATGTGGGAGAATTGTGCCACGGTGTGCATATCCATGCCGAGGGCACCGCCTATGACCATGCTCAGTTCAAACCGTGGCGGCTCCAGGCGTTGGCTTTCAAGGCGATCCGGCAACTCTATCCGGACTATTCGCTATGGCGAGGCAAGGACTTTGCCTATGAATATACCGACGACGTGCTTGCCATCGATGTAATCAACGGCAGCTCCTTGTTGAGGGAATGGGTTGATGATGCCGAAGGTGCACCTGGCGATCTTGACGCGATGACCAAGATCGATGAACTGGCCTGGCGGGACGGCGCTCACAGTGCTCATCTCTATCGCTAAAAGCCTGTATTGCAGCTGGATGAAAGCGATCGACAGGTGAAACACCAAAAAAGATCGTTGCGCGAACGGTTGCGCGGGCTGCTGGTGCGGCCGAACACGGCTAGCGCCCAAAAGCAGACTAATTTTCTTCTAGTTGGCCAATCCAATATCGGACAATGGTTTACGGCTGCCGATGGCAAGCCGGTTGAAGATTTTATACGACACTATCTTTCTCAACATCCGGAAAATGAAGCGGTCCAACTTTTCGACGCTGCAAAAGGCGGATCCGCGTTGTTGAAACAGTCGGCGCAGATGAACGCTGTCGATTTTGAAGATGATGTCGAGCTTTGTCGGCGCGTCCAAGACAATTACTGGTTTGATGAGATTAGTGAGAAATTCGGACCCGCGTTCTTAAAAGCTGAACGATCCATCCAAAAATGGCGAGGGCAAGGGATCGCTTTTGACGGGATTATCTGGTCGCAGGGTGAGGCGGATGCCATCCATTTGCGCGAAGAGCTCGCCGAGACCTACTGCAATACGCTGCCAAAGGTCTTTCAGCGGTTGATCTGGCGCTCAGGAGCGAAGGCACTCTATATTCAGGAAATCGGACGTATCGATCCTGTGACATCCGCGACCATCAGCGGCGTCGACTGCGTGAGAAAGGCACAGCGCATGCAGGCGCAACACGATCCACGAGTCCACATCATATCCACCACATTCGACTTGCCGCTAAGAGATCCCGTTCATCTAACCAATGACGGATATAGGGAAGCCGCCAAGCGTATGGCGATTGGCATTGCGACTGGCGAAACATCTCCGACGATTGATCGCGGTTTTATCGATTCTCAGGGTGTGATCCATCTTCGCCTGGCACTTGGGGCGGGGCAGGCCCTCAAACCCGATCCCAGTGCGAATGCTTTCCAGCTGCGTGGAGCTGGCCAGGACCAATCAGTGGCGGACATTCGGCTATCCGGCGATGACGAGATTCTTATAACGCCTGAAGGCAATGCGGACTCGTACCAGGTCGATTACGCGATCGGTGAACGGCTTGCTGAGATTGATCCCAGTGATCTGCTTTTAGTGGAGGGGAAAGCCCGATCGGTTCCCGTGCGGCCGTTCCGAATTGCGGTTACGTGATGGCTGATCAGCCCTGCTTGCGGGTCAGTTCCCGCATGGCGTCCTCGAGACCATCAAGTGTCAGACCGTACATCCGGTCATTCATCAGCTCACGAATGACCTTTGTGCTCTGCGAATAGCCCCATTGTGATTCCGGAACGGGATTGAGCCAGGCGGATGCCGGATAGGTATTGGTCAGCCGGTGCATCCAGACTGCACCCGATTCCTCATTGAAATGTTCGACCGAGCCACCTGGATGGGTAATCTCATAGGGACTCATCGACGCGTCGCCGACAAATACGAGTTTGTAGTCATGGCCAAATTTGTGAAGCACGTCCCAGGTCGGCGTTCGCTCGCTAAAGCGCCGGCGATTGTCTTTCCATAACCCTTCATAGGGGCAGTTGTGGAAATAGAAGAATTCGAGATTCTTGAACTCGCTCGTCGCGGCGGAGAATAGTTCCTCACACAGCTTCACATGCGGATCCATCGAACCGCCGATATCGAGGCAGAGCAACACCTTGATCGCGTTGCGACGTTCGGCGCGCATATGGATATCGAGCCACCCTTTGCGAGCAGTGCCGTCGATCGTCGAATTGATATCGAGTTCGTCCTGGGCGCCTTCGCGGGCAAATTTGCGCAACCGCCGTAGTGCGATTTTGATGTTGCGAGTACCGAGTTCCTTGGTCGAATCGAGATTCTGGAATTCGCGCTTTTCCCAGACTTTCACGGCCTTGCCATGTTTGGCCTTGCCGCCGATCCGCACGCCTTCGGGATTATAGCCGCTGTTTCCGTACGGAGACGTGCCGCCGGTGCCGACCCATTTATTGCCGCCTTCATGGCGTTTCTGCTGTTCTTCGAGCCGCTCCTTGAGCGTTTCCATTATCTCTTCCCAGGAACCGAGCTTCTCGATCTCGGCCATTTCCTCTTCGGAGAGATATTGTTCGGCGATTGCCCGCAGCCATTCTTCGGGAACTTCTGCACCTTCTTCGCCATAGGTGGTCTCAATACCCTTGAAGACCTTGGCGAAGACCTGATCGAAGCGATCCAGCAACCCTTCGTCTTTGACGAAAGTCGCGCGTGCCAGATAGTAAAATTCGGTCGGCGACCGCTCAATCACGTCCTTGTCGAGCGCATCGAGCAAGGTGAGATGCTCTTTCAGGCTAGCCTGGATTCCGGCGGTGCGGAGTTCATCGACAAAGGAAAAGAACATGGATTATCTCTTTTTCGAACGGCAGGCTTTCGACCCTTAGTTGACACTTGTTGACACAGGCACCCGATCAGAGGGTTTCCGCATTTCGTTATCGGCAATTATGACAGATCACCGAAAAATGGGAAAGGAAATGCATTCCCGATGGGACCCAGCTGCCGGTTCTAATTGCCTTCGCGGCGGCTCATGAAAGCGAGCCGTTCGAACAGCATCACATCCTGCTCGTTCTTGAGCAGAGCGCCATGTAGCGGCGGGATGAGTTTCTTCGGATCGCGCGACGTGAGCACTTCCAGCGGCATATCTTCGTGCAGGAGAAGCTTGAGCCAATCGAGCAGCTCGCTGGTGCTGGGCTTTTTCTTCAGGCCCGGCACATCGCGAACTTCGTAGAAGATATCCATCGCCTTTGAGACGAGCATTTTCTGGATGTCCGGGAAATGCACGTCGATGATTTCCTGCATCGTATCGCGCTCCGGGAACTTGATATAGTGGAAGAAGCAGCGGCGCAGAAATGCGTCCGGCAATTCCTTCTCATTGTTCGATGTGATGACGACGATCGGCCGTTCCTTGGCCTTGATCTCTTCTTTCGTCTCGTAAACGTAGAATTCCATCCGATCGAGTTCCTGGAGAAGATCGTTCGGAAATTCGATATCGGCCTTGTCGATCTCGTCGATCAGCAGGACGGGCAGTTCTTCGCTCGTAAATGCTTCCCAGAGCTTACCGCGCTTGATGTAATTTTTGATATCATGAACGCGTTCGTCGCCAAGCTGGCCATCGCGCAAACGGGCAACGGCGTCATATTCATACAGCCTTGCTGCGCCTTGGTCGTCGATTTGATGTTCCACTCGATTAGCGGTGCATCGATTGCCTTGGCCACTTCATGGGCGAGGACTGTCTTGCCGGTGCCCGGTTCACCCTTGACCAGCAGCGGGCGCCGCAATGTTACGGCAGCATTGACCGCAACCTTCAAATCATCGGTTGCAACATAATCTTCAGTACCGTCAAAACGCACGGGCAATCCTTCTCATCAGCTTGGAATATAGCCGGTATTTGGCCCTTCCGTTAACGTCAAGCGGATAGCGATAGGCGGACGGGTTGCGAGTTGCAACCGCCAACATTGGTCCAAAATGGATGAAATTGGGTCGCGCTTTGCGTATTACCACATGTCGCGGGCGGCTTCGCGGGCCTCAAGCAGATTCCACAATCCGCGATGCTGAGCGAGGATTTGTTCAGCGCCAAAGTTTACAGCGCGCTGGATAGCGGGCGCCTCGCTGCCAAGACTATCCGCGAGTTGCACCGTTTCGGTTGGATCCGGCAGAGCTGAGAGCGGGGCTTCCACATCAAGCTTTTCAGCTGCGGATAAAAAGAATAGGGCGGATCGCCTGCCAGTCGAGAATCAAGGCAATCGCAGCACCAAGTGCGCAGCCGACACGTTCAGACGATGCGAGCGTCCTCAATTGCATGGCGCTGGCTCAGCACAGCGGCTTCGCTCTTGTCATGACCAGGCGTGCTGGGAAGCGGCCGGCAGCCACTGTCAGGTGCGACAGGAACAGGCGTTCGCGGGCAAATCCTTGCTCAGCTTGATCCAGCCAGCTGCGGGAAACCGGGATCGCGGTCTTCGATGACGCGAGCTCAATCACACCGGGATGATGGCCGTGCAACATGCTGAGATAATGGGCAGCATCAGCCAAATTGCGGGCGGCTTCGCGATCGCCGTTTAAACGCAGGACCAGAGATATAACTCTGACTGGCCGACCCATCATGGGCGATCATCGCCGATAGGATCGTTCCAAGTCCTTGATTTACTGCGGCAGTTGCGACGCCGTGCACCATGTTTGTTCCCCACTACAACATTGACGCACAGACACATCCGTACGCGCAAGCCACCCTGATAGGGGAAGCGCGTAAATACGGGGGTTTACGGCGCATTAGCTTTGGGTTGACGGAGGTTAAGGGACGCCAAGATGGCCGCCCCGGTTCGGTTAGAGCCGAGCCGGGATCAGGCGTGCTGATGAATACGCTGATCGCGCTACTGGTCGAGGAAACTCCGCATTTTGCGGCTGCGGCTCGGATGTTTGAGCTTCCGCAGCGCTTTTGCTTCGATCTGCCGGATACGTTCGCGTGTCACGCTGAACTGCTGGCCGACTTCCTCAAGTGTGTGATCGGTGTTCATGCCGATACCAAAGCGCATGCGCAGCACACGTTCTTCGCGCGGCGTGAGCGAGGCCAGAACCCGGGTCACGGTTTCCTTGAGGTTCGATTGGATCGCGGCGTCGACCGGTATGATCGCATTCTTGTCCTCGATGAAATCGCCGAGATGCGAATCTTCCTCATCGCCAATCGGCGTTTCGAGGCTGATCGGTTCCTTGGCGATCTTCATCACCTTGCGCACTTTTTCGAGCGGCATGGAAAGGCGTTCCGCCATTTCTTCCGGCGTTGCTTCGCGGCCCTGCTCGTGCAGGAACTGGCGCGAGGTGCGGACCAGCTTGTTGATCGTCTCGATCATATGAACCGGGATACGGATCGTACGCGCCTGGTCGGCAATCGACCGGGTGATCGCCTGGCGGATCCACCAGGTGGCATAGGTACTGAACTTGTAACCGCGCCGATATTCGAATTTATCGACGGCTTTCATGAGGCCGATATTTCCTTCCTGGATCAGATCCAGGAATTGCAGGCCGCGATTGGTGTATTTTTTTGCGATCGAAATCACGAGGCGCAGATTGGCCTCGACCATTTCTTTCTTTGCGATCCGCGCTTCCCGCTCTGCCTTCTGGACCATGTTCACGATCCGGCGGAATTCCTTGAGCGATGTGCCGGTGGCCTGGCTGATCTCCGAAATTTCAGTGCGAATACGATCGACCGCTTCGCCTTCCTTGTCGGCGAACTTTTTCCATTTCGCGTCGATCTTCGACACCTTCTTCAGCCAGCCATCTTCCAGCTCGCGACCCATATACTCATCGAGGAAGGATCTACGGGCGACTTTGTGGCGTTCGGCAAGGCGCAGCATCTGACCGCCAAGCGCGGTAAGACGCCGGTTATAGCTGTAGAGCTGATCGACCAGATATTCGATTTTCGTCGCGTGGAATTGAACGCTTTCGACTTCGGCGGTCAGCTCTTCACGCAGATTATGGTATCGGGTTTCCTGTGCTTTCGGGAAATCCTTTGTGGTTCCCAGCGCATCAAGTCGACGCTCCTGGATCTTGGAGAAGGTCCGATAGAGCTTGGTAATCTTGGCAAACCGTTCAAGCGCATCGGGTTTCAACGCCTCTTCCATCTGAGCAAGGGAGAGCTGGTTGTCGTCTTCTTCCTCTTCCTCGCGGCGGCGTTTTGCGACGGGATCTTCTTCTTCTTCGCTGTCTTCGCTATCGCTGTCGGAATCTTCCTCGTCGTCATCGTCGTCATAATCGTCATCATCGTCTTTGATCGAGACGCCGGCGGTTTTTTCCGAGATTTCGCCGCTATCATCGTCATTCTCGACTTCTTCGAGTGACGGACCTTTGGTCAGCATGGCTTCCAGATCGAGGATCTCGCGCAACTGCATTTCTTCGTCGTTGAGTGCGTTCGACCATTCGATGATCGCATTAAACGTGATCGGGCTTTCGCAAAGGCCCATGATCATCATGTCACGACCGGCTTCAATACGCTTGGCAATTGCGATCTCGCCTTCACGGCTGAGCAGCTCAACCGCGCCCATCTCGCGCAGATACATGCGGACCGGATCGTCGGTGCGATCGCCCGTTGTTTTCTTAACCGGAGCTTCGACAACTTTCTTCTCGGGGCCATCCACGGCTTTTGGCGCGTCCTTGGCCTCAGCGGCTTCTTCTTCGCCAGCATCCTCATTCTCGACGATGTTCACGCCCATTTCGGACAGGGCCGACATCACATCTTCGATTTGCTCGGATGACATCTGATCCTGTGGCAGAGCCTCGTTCAGCTCGTCATAGGTCAGATAGCCACGCTTCTTGGCCTTGGTGATCAGCTTCTTGATGGAAGCCTGATTGAGATCGATGACCGGAGCATCGCCTTCGGCTTGCTCCGCAGTTTTTGCTTTTGCCATGTAAAACCTTGTGTCCTTGGCCGCCTATGCTGCGGCTTCCCCTAACAACTCCAATTCATCGTGCAAGCGCTGCTTTTCTTCCATCAGCTGTTTGCGACGCTCCGACTCCCTGTTCCAGACGCTTTCAAAATCCTCTGAATCCGCTGCCTGTTCAAGATTGGCACGGACAGATTCCAGATTTTCGTCAAGCTCCTGGCTGCGGGCAATAGTATCGATGGCGGCTTCCAGATCGCGCACTGCAATTTCGGGATCCGTCTTCCGCTTGAAGAACGAGAATCCAAGATCGCGCCAGGAATGCCTCTTTTCCGCCGATTCTAACTCCGCATCTGCCAATATGGTTTCGCACGCGGCCTGAAATAAACCACACCGTCTTCAGGAAAATATACACGATGTTGGGTGCTGCGCGGGTGAATAAACTTCCCGGCATGGTAGCTCACAGCCAGGTTGATTCCCTGCAATCCCAGGGCCGAAATTTCATCCAGCTTCTGCCTGTAATCATTCAGACACAAATTCCAGGGATACGCGTAGACCGAATAATTCATGAGCGTCCTCTGAATGTTATTTACTCTACTTCAGGTTTGCAGGCGATGACGTCCATTTCAACCTTTGCGTCCACCATGATTTGAGATCGTACACAGGACCGCGCCGGCGGGTCCTCTCCGAAGTATTCAGCGTACACTTTATTGAACGCCTGAAAATCCCGGGTGTCATCCAGCCATACATTGACCTTCACCACATCGGCCAGCGTACAGTCAGCTTTCTTCAGGATGGCAACAATGTTCTCAATGGTTTTATGAGCCTGGGGGACGATACCGCCTTCAATAATCTCACCTCTGTCATCCATGGCTACCTGACCGGAGACATAAATACAATCGCTTGCCCTCACAGCCTGACTAAAAGGCAAAGGTTGTCCGCCACTGCCCTTCTTTATCCCGCCGATACGTTCAATACTCATAAAACACCTTTGTTTTTAAGCATGGTTTATTGACCCATTCTCTATATCGTGGTCCGTTACTTCCTCTGTCGATGATAGTTCTACTATTTATTATATTTATCATACATACTTGGAGTTCAATTCCTGTTTTAACCCTTCCTTAACAACCATAAAATGTTGTAATATAAATAACTATAATAAACCTGAAAATAACTTTGAAATTTTATTACTATTTTGCAATAATCGCAAATATAAATGTCATTTATTTTCATGTTGACCGGTGTTGCGTTGTAACTCCCACCAGATAGTCGTGCGGTCCCGACCCATGCCCTGGGCAATCACTGTGTCGGTATAACCTTGTTTCTTCATCGTGTATATGTGGTATCGTTCAGCTTCAGTCAGCTGTGTGTATTTCTTGCTCATGGAAATCACCCTTGAGTTGGTTCTCGTCAAACTGTGAAATATACCAGCTGACTGACTTCTTCGGGTGTTGCACTTATTATCTGAATTTACGAGATATTTTTCCTGCAATCACCATGAAAATGCACGTGCGCGGCACCATTGAATCACTCCGGCAAATACTTTACACGTTCGATACAGGCCAGCCGCTGTTATTTTTGGATAACCTGCTCATACAAAAAAGACGACGAAGTGATGAACCCGCCCCGCGAAATGCTGACTTGCTGGACATCCGTTTTGACGTGACTGCGTTCATCTATACGCCCATACTTTGAACAACTTGAATTCACAGGCATTACGCTACTTTCAGGGGCTCCTGGTTACAATATGTGGGATATTATTCTTGTTTACTGTCTATGAGTTGATCCGTCCCTATCAACTTTTTCCTGCGGCCCGGCCATTGAGCCGGATGAACAAACCGTAGTTGAAACGCAGGCTAGTGTAATCAGATCCGCCCTGCCGCAGGAGGCATTTTCAGAGATAGTCGAGCGACCGTTGTTTATGAAAATCGGCGCCCCTATGCGCCGCCTGTTTCAAAAGGGCTAAAGGAGCCGAAAAGACCACACCAGGTGGAGACGGATATCCTGACGTTGATCTCGTTGTCCGCTATTGTGATAACCAAAGATAAACGTATTGCATTAATCGAAGACAACAGAACCAGGAAACTGCAGCAACTCCGGCGAGGGGAGACGTTTAACGGCTGGACCTTGACGGACATTCGAACCAACAGCATTGCAATGCAAAAAGGGCAGGACACCAGACAGATAGAACTTGTCGCGAAACCGTCCCGAACCGCCCCGGAGAAACCGCAGGATGTGAAACCCAAGGATACGGATAAGAAATTAAAAATGGCATCACCGGCAAATGTATCGGAAGATGTAAACAAGACTAAGTAATAAATCTACATCAACCTATAAGACTCACCATAAAATATGTAATAAAATTACAACATCAGCTATAATCTGGTTATGCTTCTACTGGAAAATTAGTTCGTGCTCATTATTTTATATTTAATTCCAGATGGATGGCGGTATCGGCAGCCGCATTCAAGAGGTTGAAGGCGTGTCTTACGGTGCATTCATCGTTCCGGGCCTGATCATGTTATCGGTGGTGATACTGGCGATCTCGAATGCGTCTTTCGGCATTTATTTTCCCAAATTTCTGGGTACAATCTATGAGTTGCTATCGGCCCCGGTCAATTTCATTGAAATTGTCATTGGCTATGTCGGTGCTGCGGCAACCAAGGCCCTGTTCGTAGGTTTCGTGATTCTGATAACTGCCACTTTCTTTGTTGAAATACGGATCGAACACCCGCTGGCGATGTTGGCATTTCTGGTGCTGACCTGCCTAAGTTTTTCCCTTCTGGGTTTCATTGTCGGAATCTGGGCCAGAAGTTTTGAACAAATGTCGTTGATTCCCCAGCTTGTGGTCACGCCGTTGATCTTTCTGGGAGGTACGTTCTACTCTATCTCGATGCTGCCTCCGCTGTGGCAGACGATCACGCTGTTTAACCCGGTGGTTTATCTTATTTCCGGATTCCGCTGGTCGTTTTATGACATCGCGGATGTCCCGATTGTACTGAGCCTTCTGGCAATCTTCGCCTTCACCGGGCTTTGTCTTGCGGTCATCGGCTGGATTTTCAAAACCGGTTGGCGCCTACGCAGCTAGGGCGTTGTATTATTGCCCACCAGGTGTATGAAATCGGTTCATGTCGCGTTAATAAACCTGCGGGTCCCTTGTTTACAACCCGGGCGTACTCTACATCGGCACCCATGAAACTGAACCTGCCGTTCCTGAAAAAGCAGCCCTTTGTGGCCGTGGTCCGTTTGTCCGGTGCTATCGGAATGGCGGGGCGCGCTTCGATGAATGCCACATCGCTGGCACCGGTACTGGAAAAGGCCTTTCGCAAAGGTAAGCCCGCTGCCGTCGCGCTGGAGGTCAATTCACCTGGCGGCTCACCTGTTCAAAGCTCGTTGATCGGGACGCATATTCGGCGTCTGGCTGACAAGTTTGAGATACCCGTCTATGCCTTTGTCGAGGATGTCGCTGCCTCGGGTGGCTACTGGCTGGCCGCTGCGGCGGACGAGATCTTCGCGGACGACAGCTCGGTTCTCGGGTCGATCGGTGTGATCTCGTCGAGTTTTGGAGCGCATGTCTTTTTGGCGCGGCAGGGGATCGAGCGACGCGTGCACACGGCGGAACCTCGAAATCAATGCTCGACCCGTTTGCACCCGAGAAAAAAGAGGATGTCGCACGTCTCAAGGTGTTGCTGGGTGATATCCATGAAAACTTCATTACTCATGTCAAAACACGTCGGGATGGCAAGCTGGACGCCAGTTTCGATCTGTTCAATGGCGAGGTTTGGCTGGCCCGCCGCGCGCAGGAACTGGGTTTGATTGACGGAATCGCGCATCTGAAACCCAAGATGCAGGAACGCTTTGGCGACAAGGTCAAGTTCCGCCGATATAATCTGCGTCAACCCATCTGGTCGCGCTTCGGAACCACATTGGCTGAAGACGCCATCGCCGGGCTGGAGGAACGTGCAGCCTTTGCGCGTTTCGGATTATAACGTGATCATCAAGGCCGTCACCCTGTTCCTGATTGCCATGGTCGTCTTGGCAATGTTCGGCAAGCTGGCGGTTTCCCGGGCAACGCCGACTAAGTTCGGCCAAGTGCCCGCGCTGTGGACGGTTTCGATTCGGCAAAAGTCCCTGCCCGTGTGAAAAAAGACGCCGCAGATGACGGCGTGGCTGCTTTCGGGTCTGAGTCTGCTAATCCTGATGCTTGCCGGCGATGCGCTGGTCCGCGGAGCAGTGACCCTGAGCCTGCGTCTGGGTGTCTCCGAGCTGATCATCAGCCTGACCATCGTGGCCTTTGGCACTTCGGTGCCCGAGTTGTTTATCGCCATCAGTGCAATCAGGAAAACGCCCCGGGGATTGCTTGGGTAACGCGGTTGGGTCGAACATTGCGAATGTTCTGCTTGTTCTGGGCCTGCCGGCGCTGTTGGCGACACTGGACACCAGCTATTGTGACAGTCGAAGTAATTATATTTCTATGCTTCTGGCCTCAGTCCTGTTCATTGGGCTGGCCTTCTACGGAGTTTTCAATCTGTTTAGCGGCGCTATTCTGCTGACTGCTCTGATGCTGGCGCTGACGAATGCGTTTCGCGAAGCCCATGCCGATCGAAAAGCCTGCGCGGAGGCTTACGCGGATGAGGGCGAGGACGAACTTGTGGATCTCGAAGAGGCAAACCCGAATACGCCCTACTCGAAAGTGGCAATTTTCCTGATCCTGGGCCTGATCGGCCTGCCGATAGGCGCACATCTTCTGGTGAACAACGCTACGATCATCGCCCGGACCTATGGCGTCAGCGAATCGGTGATCGGACTGACCCTGATCGCGGTGGGCACGTCGCTACCGGAACTGGCGACTGCTGTGATGGCTGCCTTGCGCCGCCGGGTGGATGTGGTGCTCGGCAATGTCATCGGTTCGAACATATTCAACCTGCTGGCTGTTATTGGTATCGCGTCCTGGTTTGGCCCCATTCCAGTAGACCCCGAATTCCTGGAGTTCGATCTGTGGGTCATGCTCGGCGCGTCGGTGTTGCTTGTCCCGTTTGTGTTCTTCAAGCGGGATATTACACGGAGGTGGGGTCTGACCCTGACTTTGCTCTACGTGATTTATATCATCAGCCTGCTGGCGTGACCTGATCAAAGGATGCAGCCCATGACCCGAGCCCTGGTGACCGGTGCAGAAAACGCCTTGGCCGCGCCATGGCATTGTATCTTGCGCGGCGCGGTTATGACGTGGCGGTTCACTATGCCGTATCTGAAACGTCAGCGCAGGAGGCGATGATCGAGATTCATGCGTTGGGCCGTAACTCGGTCACGTTGCAGGGCGACTTGCTGGATGAGGCGCAGGTTCGTGCCCTTCTGCCCCGTGCGACTGAGGCGTTGGGCGGGCCGATCACATGTCTGGTCAACAACGCATCGATCTTTGAGTATGACAATATCCGTACCGCAACACGTCAAAGCTGGGACCGCCATCTCGACAGCAATCTGCGCGCGCCATTTGTATTGACCCAAGCCATGGCCGAACAGGGGTTGGCTCCAAAACCGGACGCATTTGGAGAACCGCAGGCCACCGGGCTGATCGTGAACATGGTCGATATGCGGGTTCGTAAACTGACACCACAATTCATGTCCTATTCGATTGCCAAAATGGGTCTTTGGACCTTGACCCAGACGGCGGCGCAAGCGCTGTCCCCGGCCATTCGCGTCAATGCGATCGGCCCAGGCCCGACCTTGCAGGGCCACAGACAAAGCGCGCAGCACTTCAAGGCACAACGCAAGAATACCGTACTTGAACGCGGCGCGAACCAGTCCGATATCACCTCCGCATTGGGTTATTTTCTGAATGCACATGCGGTAACTGGGCAGCTCTTATGCATTGATGGCGGGCAGCATCTCGGGTGGCAGACGCCGGATGTGCTGGGTGTGGAATAGATATTAGCTACGCAAGTTGTGCACCGATCGCAATTCTGTAATCAGGACGTTACAAAATTGCGTTACTTTTTAGATACTTGACACATATGTAAAAAAATATCGTTTCAAATCCATAGGTTAATTTTGTGCCTATTTTTTATGCAATCCAAGGAATAGGCTAGAATTCAAGGGAAAAATCGCGACGATGGGAAAGTTATCTGCACAGTTATCCACAGAAGTCGTGATTTATTTTCTCTTGATTTGGGCTCACAAGATTGCAGCCAAGGACCAGAGAATCATAGAATGCGGCCATGACATCTCACAACGAATCCAGATCGGACGCTCAACCCAAAGGATATGCTTGTATTCAGCGGTATGTGAAAACGTTGGACAGCTCACCTGGTGTGTATCGGATGTTGGATTCCGAAAGCCGAGTTCTGTACGTGGGGAAGGCGCGGAACCTGAGAGCCCGGGTATCGAACTATACCCGTCCGGGTCATTCTGGGCGGATCGAAAAAATGATTGCCGCGACCGCCTCGATGATGTTTCTGACCACGCGAACCGAGACCGAGGCGCTGCTGCTTGAACAGAATCTGATCAAGCAACTCAAACCCATGTACAACGTGCTTTTGCGGGACGACAAAAGCTTTCCGAACATACTGGTCGCCAAGGATCATGCCTTCCCCCAGATTAAAAAACACAGGGGAGCGAAGAAGGAAAAGGGTGCCTACTTCGGCCCGTTTGCCAGTGCAACTGCGGTGACCCGGACGCTGAATCAGTTACAAAAAGCGTTCCTGCTGCGCAATTGCTCTGATTCCATGTTCGATAGCCGGACGCGGCCTTGCCTGCTCTATCAGATCAAACGCTGTTCGGGGCCGTGTGTCAGACTGATTTCCGAGGTTGATTACCGCGAAAACGTCAGGGATGCCGAGAGGTTCCTGTCGGGCCGTTCAACCAAAGTGCAAGAGGAACTGGCCGAACAAATGATGGCCGCATCCGAAGCGATGGAGTTCGAACGCACC
>CBDBUZ010000016.1:0-113156 GCA_965212265.1 Parasphingopyxis sp.
CCCTCTACCCGCTCCACTCAGATTTGCACTTGCGTCAGGAGGGTTCTGGCGCAGGATGCACAAAAAACCGGTCCTTGGTGGCCGGTTTTTTTATGCCTTGAATTCGGTCTTCAGCGTTCCTAGCCTGATGGCGTGAAGTACCTTGCAATACCTCCAAGCGGCATCATTCCCGCGAGCCCATACACTTCAACACCTATCGAAATCTCGAACATCACCCGTTGGTAGGTAGAGTGTTGATAATTTTATAGCTGTGGGTATAGTCACCACCAAAACCCACCAGAAGGAGGGCAAGAACATGCTTTATCCCATCGCAATTTCAACGGGCGACGAAAACCACGCTTGGGGCGTGGAAGTCCCGGATATTCCTGGCTGTTATTCGGCCGGCGAGGACCTGGATGACGCCATGGCCATGGCCCGCGAAGCCATCGAAGGGCACTTCGAGATCCTGGCAGAAGATGGCGCGCCGATCCCCACCGCGCAGAAAGTCACCGTACACGCTGCCAACCCTCAGTACGCCGGTTGCACCTGGGCTGTGGTGGACATCGACGTGACCAAATACCTGGGCAAGGCCCAAAAGCTCAACATCACCCTGCCCGGCTATCTGTTGAATCGCATCGATGAATATGTGCTGAATCATCCGCAGGAAAAGAGCCGTTCGGGGTTTCTGGCGTCGGCGGCACTCAAGGTATTACAGCAGGAGCGGTAGTTGCACCTAAGTAAAGTCTTACTGCGGTGAGGGCTAAACGTCGCGATGATACAAGCTCGTCGCCCCAGAGACCGGAAGCAGGCAATGCTGAGAACCAAGCAACCCACACCCAAAATCATCCTGCGCCAAGTAGCCGGCTGGGTGCTGGTTTTACCACTGCTGATCTCGTTTGTGCGCCTGCCCTTCCCCTTCCCTTTTAGATTATTGCTGGAGTTAGGGGTGATTGTCGCGTCAGGGTATGGCGTAAGGTTTGCGTGGCGTCACGCAACCCCACGTGTGGCTATGTTCGCTTTGATTTTGACCCTGCTCAACGTCATTTCTATGGTCATGTTAAGTACGGCGTCAGTCCTGAAGGCCCTTTGCATCATCGCCTGGCTCTACGTGTCCCCCTATTACTCAAGCTGGGTTTACTGGAACTTCTAGTTTGACCGCAAGAAACGTAGTTTCCAGACACTCTGATGGAACTACAGTGACGTCGTCCCCCTTCACGCCCTTCAAGGAGCCTGCCGATGACTTACCACTACAAGCTCATGCCTTCCCCTGTCGGTGAACTCACCCTGGTGGCGCGCGATGGCAAACTCAGCGCCATCCTCTGGGAAGTCGAACGCGCCAATCGCGTACGCCTGGGTGAATTGATCGAGTCCCACGACAGCCCGGTGCTTTTAGAAACCGAACGCCAACTGCAGGAATACTTTGCCGGAACGCGTAACCAGTTCGAGCTGGAACTGGACTTTACCGGCACCGACTTCCAGAAGCAGGTCTGGCAGGCACTGCTGACCATCCCCTTCGGCGAAACCCGCAGCTACAGCCAGATCGCCGAGCAGATCGGCAACCCCAAAGCCGTGCGCGCTGTCGGCGCGGCGAATGGGCGTAACCCCATTTCAATTATTGCGCCCTGCCACCGGGTGATTGGGGCTTCTGGCGGCTTGACCGGCTTCGCGGGCGGGCTGGCGGCCAAGCAGTATTTACTGGCGCTGGAAGGCACCGGCCAAGGTGAACTGGCGTTATAGGCCGCGTCCAGAACGGGCCTGAACTCGGCATAAAAAATGGCGGCTGGATCCTCTCCAACCGCCGTTTTTCATATCAGGCAGCGGCCTCAGCCGTCGCCTTGATGGCCCTTGCCATAGGTCGAGGCCAGGGCGCGGGCCTTTTGCAGGCGCTCTTCAAGCTTGGGCAGCGTCTCATCCACCAGTGCCTTTATCTCCGGCACATCCGACGCGGCGCCCTCTTTCTGGAACAAGGCGATGGCGTCTTCGTTCTCCTTGACCTGCTGCGCAGTATAGGCAGCGTCAAAGGAATCGCCGTCCTTGAGTTCGGGCATCAGGGTTTCGGCTTTATCGACGATCTTCTCTCGCGGGGCCACTGGCAAATCCAGCTTCTTGGCGATCGCGGCCAAGTGCTGGTTGGCCAGCGTGCGCTCGTTGATGACCTCGATGGTGTAGTCCTTGATTTCCTGGGACGAGGTCTTGGCGTGGGCCATGCGACTGGTTTCGATATCGGCCATGCCTTTGGCCGAAGCCTGCTCGATGAATTCTGCGGGCGACTGGGCGAAAGCATTGCTGGCGCCGAGGCCCAGCAGCATCGCGAAACTGGCGGTGCGTAACCGGATAGCCATGCGGCTCATGATGGGTTCCTCCAGGGCAAAAATAGGTGCGGGGGCATACACCCCGCCCTGAATTCGAATTTTCAGGGCGGCAAAGGTTTAGAAAAAACTTCCCCGTGCGACGAACGGTCGTCGGCGCCTCAGGCAGCCTTGCTGCCGAACAGACCCGGCAATGCGTGCGCCAAGGCGTTGAGGGCGAAGCCGATAAACATCACGCCGCAGAGCTTGGTGATCAGGATTTCATGGCGTTGATACAGCGTGCGCACCCGTTGGGCACCCACCACGCCAATCAGGATCGCGTAGGCCAGCAAGCCACCGATAAAGCTCAGCAGAATCAAGGTCGGCAGCATCGACCAGGTCAACAGCTCGGCCCGGCTGGACAGCAACGCAGTGAAGGTCGCCACGGCCACCGGATAGGCCTTGGGGTTGGTCAAGCCAAACAGAATGCCGTGCCAGAACGGGTGCCGCGCGGCGCCCTGAGGGGCATCGCTGCTGCGGCGTTGGGTACGGATCGCACGCCAGCCCAGCCAGAACAGATACGCCCCGCTGATTACGCCAAGCACATCAAAGGCACTGCTGCCGACTTCCCGCGCACCGACGATGGCAATAAGCGCCGTGCTGCACCACACCACATCCCCGAGCAAATGCCCGCACAAAAAACCCGCCCCTGCACGCCGGCCACGGGCCGCACCAATGCCGAATACGGCCAGGACGCCAGGGCCTGGGGTAATGCCGTAAATAAAACCCGAAGCCAGCACCGCGAACAGCAAGGATGGGGTCATAAATAGACGCTCCGACAGACGCTTAAAGATGATCGATTCTGCATGTTTCAGCGCGGTGGGTAAAACTTCATTCCGGCATAGGGCTTGGCACGGCAGGCTTGCAGGCGCGAGGCCAGATCGCCGACATGAGCCTCCAGCTTATGGCCATCGGGATCGAGAAAATAAAACGATGCGCCTTCGCTGCGGTTGTCTCGCCACTCCTGTACGCCGGCGGCGCGCAGGCGTTCGACCAAGGCGGTGAAATCAGCAGCATCGACAGTGAAGGCATAGTGGGTGTAATCCACGGCCGCAGCGGTCGAACGCAACGGGTCCAGCGACAGGCACAGCCAAAGCCCAGGCAGTGAGAGGTAGGCACCGTGGTCCCAAGTTGCGTCGAGCTGCAGGCAGAGCAGGTCGTGATAGAAACTGACGCTGCGCGGCACATCGGTGACGGCCAGGGTCAGGTGGTTGAAACCGCTGAGCATGTAGGTTTTCTCGCGTTATCGTTGGTCTGCGGACAATACACCCACCACCCGACCAATCAACCACTGCAAACCCGCATCCCCACCCCGCCGCGTATGCCAGGCCAACTCAAAGGCAAACGAAGGAATATGAAACGGCGGTGGCACGGCCAGCAATTGCCGAGCGTCGATATTGAGTAAACCCCGAGACGACACCGTCAGAATCAAATCTGTGCCCTGAATCAACTGCGGCGCCACACCCCAATGCGGCAGGCTGATCGCCACATGCCGACGTTCACGAATGGCCGTCAATGCCCGTTCGATTTCCGGCGTGCCGCTGCCACGCATCTCCAGCAGTACATGGGGGCGCGACAGGTAGGCCGGCAGGTCCAGCATTCCGTTGGGCGCAAGGCTGTCGCGGTCGACCAGGCAGGTGTAATGCTCTTCGAACAGCGGCGTAGTGCGCAGTTCGGCGGGCATGTCGGGGAATACGCCCGCAGCCAGGTCGAGGTCGCCATTGAGCACACCGTCGACCATGCCTTCGCGGCTGGCCTGGATGATCTGCAAGTCGATACCGGGCGCTTCCTGGCGTAGGACGCGAACCAGGCCGGGCAGGAAAATCGCTGCGCTGTAGTCAGACATCGCCACGCGAAAGCGGCGCTTGGCAGAAGTGGGATCAAAACGATTCGGCGCCAGCAATGCCTGCACCTGAGCCAGGGCTTCGGCCAAGGGTGCCGCCAACTCCAGGGCGCGCGCGGTTGGCACCAGTGTGCCGCCCTGACGCATCAGCAGCGGATCGCCCAGCATATCGCGCAGCCGCGCCAAGGCATGGCTGACTGCCGGCTGGCTCAAGTGCAGGCGCTCGGCGGCGCGGGTGACGTGCTGCTCGCTGAGCAAGGCGTCGAGAATCACCAACAGGTTAAGGTCGATGCGGCGCAGATCATTCATCAACTGCATGCCCAGCATAAGAATTTTGAATTTAAATTTGCGCGACGAATAACCTAGAGTCCAGCAAAACTTCTGGGAGCGTCGAGATGACGGTGTTGCATTGGGTAGGTTTGTTGGCGCTGGCGGTGTTCGCCGGTGCAGTGGTACCGTTTCAAAGTGCGATCAACGCCAACCTCGGGCGCGGGCTCGGCCATCCTTTGTGGGCCACCTTGGCGTCGTTGCTGGTAAGCATCATCGTGCTGCTGCCGGTGATTGTGGCGCTGCGTTTGCCTCTGCCGAGCCTGGCCTTTATCAACAAGGCACCGTTGTGGATGTGGGCCGGTGGTGCCTTTGGCGTGTGTTTCATTTCATTGGCGTTGATGCTGCTGCCCAAGCTCGGCGCATCAGGCTTCATTGCGCTGGCCATGGCCGGGCAGATCCTCGCCTCGTTGCTACTGGACCATTTCGGCCTGTTCGGCCTGGTGGAACGTCAGCTGACAACCTCGCGGGTACTGGGCGCGTTACTGCTGATCGGTGGCGTGGCGTTGATTCAGTTCAGCGGCGCTCAGCCGCCAGGCGATTGATCTGCGCCTGCTCCACCACGGGCTGCGGCGCGCCTTGGCTGGCCGCCTGCAACATCGCACGGCCGACGGTCTCGGTGCTCACCACCCAGTCCGGTTTCAACTTCCGTGCAAACGAGAGCAAAGGCCCGAGCACGCTATAGAAAGATTGATACAACGGCGTCTTCGAACGCACACCGTGCAACGGCTGGATGATCCCCGGACGGAACAGATACACCGCCTTGAACGGCAGGCGCAGCAAGGCATTTTCGGTCTTGCCCTTGACCCGCGCCCACATCGACTTGCCGGCTTCGGAACTGTCCGTGCCGGCGCCGGACACATAGATAAACGTCATCTGCGGATTGAGCCGCGCCAGGGTACTGGCCGCCACCAGGGTCAGGTCATAGGTGAGGTGGGTATAGCGCGCTTCTTTCATGCCCGCCGACGAAACACCCAGACAGAAGAAGCACGCATCAAAACCTTGCAGCAGGTTTTCCAGGGGTTGGAAATCCAGCATGTCGCTGTGCAACACCTGATGCAGCTTGCCGTGCTCCTGGGTCAAGGGCGTGCGGCCCACGGCCACCACTTCCTGCACATCGGCCGCCAGCAGGCACTCGCGCAGCACACCCTGGCCCACCATGCCGGTGGCGCCGAATAACAGAACTCTCATGAAAGGACCTCAGCGGCACGCCGCACGCTTGATGCTTGAATGCATTGGGGGTGTAGCTTAACGCGTGCCGCTGAAGGCTGCGCCTATCAAAACTACACAACTTTGTAAGTTGTCGCAGCCGACGGTAACCACGATGCGAAGCGAGCCGCCCTTGATCTTGATCTGCTCTTGATCTGCTTTTGATCTCAGGCGCCCCGTCAAACCACGCTGGCCGGAATTCGACAGGGATTTGGGGGGTAAACCGGCAGGGATGCCGGTTTAGCCGCCCCGCGCCATGGATGGCGCGTGGCGGCGGCCCCCCAAATCACTGGCGGATTACGGGCACACCGAGCCTAAGCGAGGTGCCGAGTGGTGGGGCAAGAGCCCTTTGGTTACTTTGGGGCTCTTTTCCAAAGTGACCCGCCGTCAGGGCGGAACCCTAAGTGGCCGTTACCGCAAGAATGGATATGTACCCAATCCAACTGTGTTGACTGTCAGGCCGCCATCGCAGGCAAGCCAGCTCCCACAGTTGGATCGTTAGGGTGTCAGGTAGGTGTTGGCTGTCAGGCCGTCACGGGAGCAAGCTCCCTCGCCAAAAGCCCAGCGTCGTGCCAACTTTGTGTAGGTACCTATGCCTATCAAAAAGCGCTCCGAAAGATCTCCTCAATCTGACGCTGGTCCGCCCGCCGAGGGTTGGTCAGCCCGCAGGCATCTTTCAACGCATTGCTGGCCAGCAACGGAATGTCCTGCAACTTAGCGCCAAGCTCACGCAAACCAGCAGGGATTTCCACGTCCTGAGACAACCGACGAATCGCCGCAATCGCGGCCTGGGCGCCCTCTTCTACGGTGATGCCCTTGATATCCGCACCAAGAGCCCGGCCCACATCGCTCAAGCGTTTGGCGCAAACACTGGCGTTGAAACTTTGTACGTGGGGCAACAGCACCGCGTTGCATACGCCGTGGGGCAGGTCGTACAAGCCGCCCAATTGGTGGGCCATGGCATGCACAAAACCCAGGGACGCATTGTTGAAGGCCATGCCGGCGAGGAATTGCGCATAGGCCATGTTCTCCCGTGCAGCCTTGTCAGTGCCGTCGCGGACCGCCAGGCGCAGGTTGGCGCTGATCAACTCGATGGCCTTGATCGCGCAGGCGTCGGTGATCGGTGTTGCGGCGGTGGACACGTAGGCTTCGATGGCGTGGGTCAGCGCATCCATGCCCGTGGCGGCGGTGAGGCCCTTGGGCATGCCGACCATCAGGGCCGGGTCGTTGACCGACAGCAGCGGCGTGACGTTGCGATCGACAATGGCCATTTTTACGTGGCGGCTTTCGTCGGTGATGATGCAAAAACGTGTCATCTCGCTGGCCGTGCCAGCGGTGGTGTTGATGGCCACCAGCGGCAGTTGTGGCTTGCTCGATTGGTCGACGCCTTCATAGTCGCCGATACGCCCGCCGTTGGTGGCGCACAGGGCGATGCCCTTGGCGCAGTCATGGGGCGAACCGCCGCCCAGGGACACCACGAAATCGCAGGCGGTCTGCTGCAGCAACGCCAGGCCTTTTTCGACGTTTTCCACGCTGGGGTTGGGCTTGGCGCCGTCGTAGATCACCGAGTCGATATCCTGCATCGCCAGCTTCTCGGCAATCATGCCAGCCACACCGGCTTTGGCCAGGCCGACGTCGGTGACGATCAACGCTTTGCCGAAGCCATAGTTGCGAATGGCGGTCATCGCTTCGTCGAGGCAATCGATGCCCATGATGTTGACGGCGGGGATGAAAAACGTGCTGCTCATGATCGATCCTCAAAGGCTTTATGCCGACAGAATCAACCTGTACCGCGTGGCGCATCTTGATCAGGATCAATGCCGGCTCGTGATAAAGTCACCCCCCAGCCGATTTCGAGTAGACCCGCCGCAATGAAGGATTTCCAGGATATTGACGCCCACCTTGAAGACTGGAGTGCCCTGCGCGCTGCCGTCGACTTCAGCGGGATTCTGATCGGTAACGGCGCCAGCCGCACGATCTGGGAAGACTTCGCCTACGACTCGCTGTTCGAAAACGCCCGTACCGTCGAAGAAAAGCCCCTGACCCCCTCCGAACTCAGCGTGTTCGACGCCTTGCAAACCCGCAGTTTCGAGCAAGCTCTGGGCGCCTTGAAAACCACCAGCCGGGTCAACAAGGCCCTGGCGGTCAGTTCGGCGGCACCGCGTAACCGCTACTACGCGATCAAGGAAGCGCTGATCAACACCATCCATACCGTGCACATTCCCTGGCGCCTGGTGCAGCCGTCGACGCTGGCGACGATCCACGCAGAATTGGCCACCTACGCCACCGTCTTCACCAGTAACTACGACTTGCTCAACTACTGGGCGACCCTGCACGCACCGGGCATCGACGACCTGTTTCGCAGCACCGACTCAAGCTTCGACCTGCGCAATACGCGCACCGACATCACCCGCATCCTGTACCTGCACGGCGGCTTGCACCTGGTGCGCAACCTTGACGGCACGGCGCGTAAATTGCCGTCCACCGACAGCACCCTGCTCAGCAGTTTCGCCATTAACAACACGATCAAAACCCTCGACGATGTGCCGCTGTTTGTCAGTGAAGGCAAGGTGCAGGAGAAACTCAAAAGTATCCGCAGTTCGGATTATCTGTCGTTCTGTTATGAACAGCTGTTGAACCATGATGGCGCGCTGTGCATCTTCGGCCATGACTTGGGGCCGCAGGATAAACACCTGGTGGATGCTATTGGCCAGGCCAGCATCAGCACCCTGGCGATCTCGGTGTCGGGGCGCAGTGATGGGTTTATTCGCCAGCAGAAGCGGCGGTATTCGGAGTTGTTCGAGGGTAGTGGCGTAACGCTGAAATTCTTTGCGGCGCGTACGCATCCGCTGGGCAATCCAGCGCTGTCAGTCCCTGTGGAACGCTGATCAACATGTGGGAGCTGGCTTGCCTGCGATAGCGGTGGGTCAGCAACAGATTGGGCACAGATAAACCGCTATCGCAGGCAAGCCAGCTCCCACATTGACTGCATTTCAAAGAATGAGAGTGGTCATTCCTCAGCGCTGTGCACCACCACCAGCAACTGCGCCTGCACCTCTCCCACCGAGCGAATCCGGTGGGGTTTCTGCGCGTTGAAATGCAGCGCATCGCCGCGCTCCAGCAGTACGCGCTCGTTCATGAAATCCACTTCCACCTGGCCTTCATGCACGAATAAAAACTCCTCCCCCAGGTGCTCCTTAAAGGTCTTGTCGGTGAACTCCGCCGGCGGGTAGATGATGAACGGCAACAGGCTGCGCTCGCTGACTTGATGAGCCAGCACCGCATAACCCGGCGAGGTGTCGGGCCGCTCATGGCTGCGCACCAGGCTGTAGCTGTCGAGGCTGACGTTGTCTTCGCTGAACAGCTCTTCGACCTTCACGTTCAACGCCTTGGCCAGTTTCAACGCCGCAGCGATGGACGGCGTATTGAGCCCGCGCTCGACTTTCGACAGGTAACTCTTGGTCATCCCGGATTTTTCGGCCAGGGCCTCCAGGGTCACGCCAAGTTTTTTTCTTAATATTTTCAAGCGGATAGACATTTGCTGCGGTTAATCCATGCAGAAAGCGATGAGACAGGCTTGCCAATGACACAAAGTGTCATATAGCATCTTTGGTGTCATTTGCATTCACCCAACGACCTTGCGAGCAGCGGGCGACCAGCAAATCCGACGTCCATTGAACCACCCAAAGGACACCGATATGGCCAAGACATTAGCACTCCCAAAAGACCAACTGGTCAAGCAAGCACTGAGCCAGATGCAAAACAGCCTGGCAGATAATACGTGGACCGACCGGCAAAAGCTGGCGCTGACCTGCCGAATCCTGTTCGAGTACGGCCACGACTCCGGCCTGGCCGGGCAGATCACCGCACGTGGGCCAGCGCCTGGCACCTACTACACCCAGCAACTGGGCCTGGGTTTTGACGAAATCACCGCCAGCAACCTGCTGCTGGTCAACGAAGACTTGGAGGTGCTGGAAGGCCACGGCATTCCCAACCCTGCCAACCGTTTTCACACTTGGGTGTACCGCGGTCGACCGGATGTAAACTGCATCATCCACACCCACCCCACGCATATCGCCGCGCTGTCGATGCTGGAAGTACCGCTGCAGGTGTCGCACATGGACCTTTGCCCGCTGTACGAAGACTGCGCTTTCCTGGAAGCCTGGCCCGGGGTGCCGGTGGGCAATGAAGAAGGGGAAATCATCACCACGGCCCTAGGCGACAAGCGCGCCATCCTGCTCTCGCACCACGGGCAGTTGTCCACCGGGGCCAGCATCGAAGAAGCCTGCGTGATTGCGCAACTGATCGAACGGGCTGCCAAGTTGCAGTTGCTGGCGATGTCTGCGGGCACGGTCAAACCGATCCTGCCGGAGCTGGGGCGCGAGGCCCATGACTGGATCTCCAAGCCCAAGCGCCACGGCGCCGCGTTCAACTACTACGCCCGGCAAAACCTGCGCAAGCACGCTGATTGCCTGAACTGATTGCCCCTTTTTCGACCGGAGTTTTCCCCATGTCCAACCCAACCATTCACGGCATCATCGGCTACACCATCACCCCCTTCAGCGCCGACGGCCAACGCGTTGACCTCGACGCCCTCGGGCACTCCATCGACCGTTTGATCAACAGCGGCGTCCACGCCATCGCGCCCTTGGGCAGCACGGGCGAAGGCGCTTACCTGAGCGATGCCGAGTGGGATGAAGTCAGCGCCTACAGCATCAAGAAGGTCGCCAAGCGCGTGCCGACCATTGTCAGCGTGTCCGACCTCACCACCGCCAAGGCCGTGCGCCGCGCCCGCTATGCCGAAGAGCACGGCGCCGATGTGGTCATGGTGCTGCCGGCCTCGTACTGGAAACTCAGTGAGGCGGAAATCCTCGCTCACTACGCCGCGATCGGCGACAGCATCGGCGTGCCGATCATGCTCTACAACAACCCGGCCACCAGCGGCACCGACATGTCGGTGGAGCTGATCCTGAGGATTCTCAAGCAGGTCGAGAACGTGACCATGGTCAAGGAGAGCACTGGCGACATCCAGCGCATGCACCAGTTGAAACTGCACAGTGACGTGCCGTTCTACAACGGCTGCAACCCGCTGGCACTGGAAGCCTTCGCGGCTGGCGCCAAAGGCTGGTGCACCGCCGCGCCGAACCTGATCCCGCAACTGAACCTGAGCCTGTATCAGGCCGTACTGGCCGATGACTTGAACAAGGCACGCGAGCTGTTCTACCGACAGTTGCCCTTGCTCCAATTCATCCTCAAAGGCGGGCTGCCGGCGACGATCAAGGCCGGGTTGCGCTTGACCGGCTTGGAAGTGGGTAATCCACGCCTACCGGTATTCCCTCTGGGCGAAGCAGGGATCGAGCAACTGAAAACACTTCTGAAGTAAACACTGTAGGAGCGAGCTTGCTCGCGAAGAACGCCAACGATAACGCAGCCCATCGGGTGTTCGTGTCGCCTGTTGGTTTTTCGCGAGCGAGCTCGCTCCCACCAGGAGATGGCACTTGCATAGAGACAAATAACAATAATTCTCGATATCATTCACGACTTTTCCAAGCCGTGCTTCGTCAAGAAGGATATCCATGTCTCGTCCCCAGCCCGACCCGTCGTCGGCCGATGCCTGTCGCGGGTTTTATGCAGACATTCTGTATTTCCTGCGTAAACGCACGGACAACGCCAGCGACGCGGCGGACATGGCCCAGGATGTGTTTACCCAATGGCTGGGCTACCGCGACCGGGCCAAGGTCGAGCAGCCACGGGCGTTTCTGTTCCAGATGGCGCGCAACCTGCTGCGCGATCACTGGCGCAAACAGAAGGTACGGCAAACCGTCCACCCTGATCACGCCGAAATGGATGCCGAGCCGGTCACCGACGAGCACAACGACCCCATGGCCGCCGCCCTGCGCCTGCAACGCCTGGAACAGTTGAAAGAAGTCCTCGCCGAACTCTCGCCCCGCCGCCGAGAAGCCCTTATGCTGCACCGCTTCGAAGGCTTGAGCCAGGCGCAGATCGCAACGCGCATGGGCATCTCCACCAGCATGGTGGAAAAGCACATCGCCTTTGCCTTGCTGCACTGCAAGCGACGCCTTCAACCCGACACCGGCACGGAGCAGCCAGAATGAACCGCCCGAGCGACACCGACGCGCTGGACAGCCAAGCGAGCGATTGCATCGACGCCCAAGCCGCCAGTTGGTTTGCGCGCAACCGCAACGAAGTCAGCCGCGCCGACCGTAAAGCCTTTGCCGCCTGGCAAGCGGTGCCCGCGCATGCGCGCGCGTACGCCGAATTCGAACAGCTATGGGCGGACCTCGCCCAATTGCAACAACTGAACAAACCGCTGGCACTGCCCCAGCGCAAAACCCAACCTCTGGCGCCCTGCCCTGGCGGTGGCCGCCGCCTTGGTGTGCGCCGTGCTGGCGACCTCGCTCGGCGCACCGCGCGAGCTGTATCACAGCCAGGTGGCCACCCAGGCCAAGGGCATGCGCACGTTGAATCTGCCGGATGGCAGTACCTTGTATGTGAATGCCAACACCCATATCCGCGTGGACTTCAACGCCCATCAACGGGTGCTGCACCTGGACAACGGCCAGCTGTACATCGAAGTGGCCGCCGACAAGGAACGCCCCCTCTACGTGCAAGCCGGCGAGTCGAGCGTACGGGTGGTGGGCACTGCTTTCGATGTGCGCCGCGGGCAGCAGCAATTGGTGGTCAGCGTTGCCCATGGCCAGGTCGCTTTCGCGCCAAATGGCAAAAGCCCCGCCACCCTGCTCGGCGCCCAGCAGCGGGCCTCCTACAACTACGCCAAAGGCACCGTGCAACCGCAAAGCCTCAGCGCCGAAGAGGTCGCCGATTGGCGCAGCGGGCACTTGTCGTTTCGCAATCGCGAGCTGGCCAGCCTGATCGACGAACTGAGCCTGTACCGTCCACAGGCGCCGTTGCAGGTGAGCAAGGCCGTGGCGCAACTCAAGGTATCGGGCAATCTTGATGTGAATGACCCGGACGCCCTGCTCAACGCCTTGCCCGCGCTATTGCCGGTGAAAACCGTGCTCTCGGCTGACGGCACTATCAGAATCGAGCCGAGCAAATAGGCGGCAACACCATACATGAGAATATCTTGCATTCGCATGTGTGGTTTTCTTTGCCTGCCCCGTCTTCCTCCTGTCTGTGTTTGATACGCACACCTTTTTGGCTATTTAGCCGCTCCGGGGGGATTTCATGTTTCGCGCGCCTTGCCACGCTTCGCACCTGTTTCTTCGACCGACACTCATGGCTACGTGCCTGGCCTTGAGCCTCAGCGCCGAGGCCGAGTCGTTCAAGCTGCACCTGCCGGCTCAGCCGTTGGCCACGTCCCTGAGCCAGGTGGCCCAGCAGGCGAAAATCCAGCTGCTGTTCGATGAAACCCTGCTCAAGAACGTGCAGGCCCCGGCGCTTAACGGTGACTACACCCCGGAAGTAGCCATTCGCTCCCTGCTCAAAAACGGCGAACTCATCCTGCTCAAGGTCGGCAGTACCTACGTGGTGCGCCCCGATGCGGGCAAAACCACCAGCGGTGGTGCGATCCAGTTGGACACCTTGAGCGTGATCGGCACCGGCAATGAGGTGAACGCCAGCACCGTCAACCGCTCCACCCTGACCCAGGCCGACATCGACCGCTACCAGTCCAATAACATCCCCAGCCTGTTGCAGACCTTACCCGGTGTCAGCCAGGGCGGCTCGCTGAAACCCGGTGGCCAGACCATCAACATCCGTGGTTTCGGCGATGCCGAAGACGTACCGCTGACCGTTGACGGTGCCACCAAGACAGGCTTTGAGCGTTACCAGCAAGGCACGGTGTTTATCGAGCCCGAGCTGATCAAGCGCATCGAAGTGGAAAAAGGCCCCAACTCGCCGTTCACCGGCAATGGCGGCTTTGGCGGCACGGTCAACATGGTCACCAAGGACGCCCCGGACCTGCTCCAGGACGGCCGCAACAGCGGTGCGATGCTCAAATATGGTTACTCCAGCAACGACCATGAGCAGGTCTACAGCAGTGCCGTGTACGGCCGTACCGACGATGGCCGTTTCGATGCGCTGGCCTACCTGACCCAACGCGACGGCGGCGATATGAAAGTGGCCGCCAAGTTGCCCAACGACAACAATGAGTACCCGATCAACCCCCAGCGCCTGCCCAACAGCGCCCAGGATGTGGACGGCAAGCTGTTCAAGGTCAACGCGCATTTTATCGATGAGCACAGTGTCGGGCTGTCGTACTCGCGCTCCCACAGCAACCGCTGGACCCCGTTTTCCGCCGCCAGCTACCCCACGCCGCCGACCCAGTTCAACATCAACCGCTATGGCTACGAAGGCGCGTTGAAGCGTTTTCTCGCTCACCGTGACACGGTCGACACCACCTGGTCGGGCAAGTATGAATACCAGCCGCTGGACAACCCGTTGGTGGACCTGACCATCAAGTACTCCCAGTCCAACACCGAGCAGACCGATGAGCGTGACGCCACGGCGTTTTTCCAGTTGGCCACCGGTGGGCGCAAGATGGACACCGCCTACACCGACAAGCTCCTGGATATCCGCAACGTCAGCCTGTTCGACACCGGCCCTTTGCAGCATGCCGTGACGGTCGGCGGGCAAGTGCGCAAGCACACCCGCGAAACCGAAATGTGGATGCCCGGCGCCACCTACAACACGCCGCGCTACAACTACGGGCATTTCCAGCCGGGTTTCATGCCCCACGGCAAGGTCGATACCAACAGTTTCTTTATCCAGGACGCGGTGACGTTGGGCGATGTAACGATCACACCGTCCCTGCGCTATGACCACGTGCGCAACCGCGGCGAAGGCAACGATGCGCCCTACTACAACAACCCCAACCCGGCAGTGGGTCACGACTACAGCGACCGCACCTACACCGGCTGGTCGCCACGCCTGGCGCTGTTCTGGACCGTGACGCCGAATGTGGGGCTGTTCGCCAACTGGAGCCAAACCTGGCGCGCCCCGGTGATCGACGAACAATACGAAGTGCAGGGCGTGGGCAGCCGCACCGCCACCAGCGTCGACCTGGACCCGGAGCGCATTACCTCGATCACCCTGGGCAACATCACCAGCTTCGACAACCTGATCGCCCAGGACGACAACCTGCAACTGCGCACCACCCTGTTTCACAACAAGGTCGAAGACGAGATCTTCAAGGCCACCGGCGTAGGCTGCCAGAACCAGGCTGTCAACGGCGGCAGCATCGCTTCAGCGTGCCCGCCTGGGCCGATGTCCAACTACCGCAATATCGGCAGCCTGACCATCAAGGGCGTTGAGCTCGAGTCGATCTACAACTCCACCTACCTGTTTGGCTCGGTGTCGTTCGCCTATGCCAAGGGCCAGCACCAAGGCGCCTACACCAACCCTTGGGGCCCGGACGTAGCAGCGCGGGACATCCCCCCGACCAAATGGGTGCTGGTACTGGGCACCCACATCCCGGCCTGGGATGCCCAAGTGGGCTGGATGGGCCAATTCATCGGCGCCACCGACCGCCTGCCCAGCGACAAATACTCCGGCGGCCCAGGCTCCAGCATCGGCGATCTGTTCTACGACCAATACGGCAACAAGCGCTACAACACCCAGGGCCTGTTCGCCAAATGGACGCCGCAGCAGGCGTACCTCAAAGGCACCGAGGTGAACTTCACGGTAGACAACCTGTTCAACAAAAACTTCCGCCCGGCCTTGAGCGGCGACCGGGCGTACACCAAAGGGCGTGATGCGAAGATCAGCGTGACGCGGTTTTTCTAAGCACGCACGTATTCCAAATGTGGGAGCTGATAGCCATAGGTATCTACACAACACCGTAACGCTCAACGGTAACCACGATGCGAAGCGAGTCGCTCTTGATCTGCTTTTGATCTTGATCTCAAGCGCCCCGTCAAACCACGCTGGCCGAACGCAGGCTTGAATTCGTGGGTAACCCGGCAGGACGCCGGGTTAGCCGCCCCGCGCCATGGATGGCGCGTGGCGGCGGCCCACGGATTCAAGACTGCGTTCGGGCACACCGAGCCCAAGCGAGGTGCCGAGTGGTGGGGCAAGAGCGTTTTGCTTACTTTTGCGCTTTTCAAAAGTGAGCCGCCGTCAGGGCGGAACCCTAAGTGGCCGTTACCGCAGGAATGGATATGTACTCGGTATAACTGCGTCGACTGCCAGGCCGCCTTCGCGAGCAAGCCCGCACAATTTGATCGCGGGGCGTCAGCTAGATAGGTATGAGCTGGCAGGCCGTCATCGCAGGCAAGCCAGCTCCCACAGTTGGATCGTGGGGTGTCAGATAGATATGGGGCGGTTGGCAGGCCGCCATCGCAGGCAAGCCAGCTCCCACATTTGGATAGCGGGCCGCCAGGTAGATATGCGCTGGCCGCCGGGCCGTCACGGGAGCAAGCTCCCACAGCGAACCGCGCCCATTTCAGGCCAGATAGCCATCCCCGCGCAACAAGGTTTCCAGGCAATGCTCAGTGATGTGGTAGAACGCCTTGAGCTCCTGGATTTTCGCCAATAGCTGCGCGCTGTCCACAGGCTCAGCACGTTTGACCGCCAGGATCATCTTGTTTTTGTTGGTGTGTTCCAGCGAGATAAACTCGAACACCTTGGTCTCATAGCCACAGGCTTCAAGGAACAACGCACGCAGGCTGTCAGTGACCATTTCCGCCTGCTGGCCCAGGTGCAGGCCGTATTGCAGCATCGGCTTGAGCAACGCCGGGCTCTGGATCTGCAGGCGAATCTGTTTGTGGCAGCACGGCGAGCACATGATGATCGACGCACCGGAACGGATGCCGGTGTGGATCGCATAGTCGGTGGCGATGTCACAGGCGTGCAAGGCAATCATCACGTCCAGCTCACTGGGCGCCACGCTGCGTACATCGCCGCATTTGAACACCAGGCCCGGGTGCTCCAGGCGGGCGGCGGCGCTGTTGCACAGGGTGACCATGTCTTCACGCAACTCGACACCGGTGACCTCGCCCTCGGCCTTGAGGGTATTGCGCAGGTAATCGTGAATGGCGAAGGTCAGGTAGCCCTTGCCCGAGCCGAAATCGGCGACACGCACCGGGCGGTCGAGCTGCAACGGCGACGACGTCAGCGCATGGCTGAACACTTCGATGAACTTGTTGATCTGCTTCCACTTGCGCGACATCGAGGGGATCAGCGCCTGCTTGGCGTCGGTCACGCCCAGGTCGGCGAGGAACGGCCGGCTCAGGTCGAGGAAACGATTTTTCTCACGGTTATGCTCAGCCGACGGCGCCTCGCGCAGTTGCTGCGGTTTGCTTTTGAACAACGAGCTTTTGTTCTTCTTGCTGTATTCCAACTGGGCTTCGTCGGTCAGCGCCAGCAAGTGCGCGTTCTTGAACGAGTTGGGCAACAGCTCGGCAATCGCCGCCACGCCGTCGGCCACGGGAAAGTTCTTGGTGATGTCGCGGGTCTTGTAGCGATAGACGAACGACAGGCATGGCTGCTCCTTGACCACCACTGGCTTGATGATCAGCCGCTGCAGCTCGGCTTCTTCACCGACGTACTTGGCCAGCACCAGCTTGATAAACGCGTTCTGCGCCAGGCTTGTGCTCAACAGTTCGATGAACTGGGCATGATGATCCGGCGCAGGGCGGGCAGGTTGAGCGGTGACGGACATGAACAAAAACGCCTCGGATAAAGAATGCCGGGCATTTTAGGCGGGATGGGGGTTGAGGGCACGGGGTTATTTGATCAACGGTCAATCAAACCGAATAGGGATACTGCCTTGTGTGGGAGCTGGCTTGCTGCGATGCAGGCAACTCGGTTAATCAGGCAAACCGAGGCGATGCCATCGCGGGCAAGCCCGGCTCCCACAGCAAGCGGTTATTCGAGCACGACCAGGCGATTGGGCAGCTCGTTGCGGGTTTGGGTCACCGGCACATGCACCTTGAGCAACTCGCCACAGGCTTCAACGCAGGCGATAAACCCGGCCAGCGTCTGCCCCTGTTTCACCTGCTGGGTAAACGCCTGGACAATCGCATCCCAATTGCTGTCATCCAGGCGCTTGGAAATCCCCTCATCCACCAGGATCTCCACATAACGCTCGGCCTCGCTGACAAAAATCAGCACCCCGGTGCTGCCCACCGTGTGGTGCAGGTTCTGCTCCATAAACTGCCGCCGCGCCAGGTTGGACGCACGCCAGTGGCGTACCGAACGCGGGATCAGCCGGGTGGTGACCTTGGGCAAACGGAACACCAGGCACAGCACAATGAACGTCGCCCACTGCGCCACCAGCAAGGTGTACATGGTCAGGTAACCCGACAGGTAATGCACCACGCCCGGCACCACCAACGCGATCAAGCTCGCCCACAACAACGGAATGTAAGCGTAGTCGTCGGCGCGCGCCGCCAGCACGGTGACCAACTCCGCGTCGGTGGTTTTCTCGACCCGGGCGATCGCTTCGGCGACTTGGCGCTGCTCGTGTTCAGTCAGTAATGCCATGGTTGTAGATGCTCTATTTTCGTTATTGTCATTACCAGCCGCCCGAAGCCCCGCCGCCGCCAAAGCCACCGCCGCCGCCACGGAAACCACCGCCACCGCCGCCCCCACCGCCGCCGCGTCCGCTGCTGTTGAGAATCGCCAGCAGAATGGCGCCCACCGGCAAGCCCAGGCGATTGCACAACCACAACACGCCGATCAGCAGGATAAACAGGCCGATGGAAAAACCGGGATTATCCATGGCGAAGTTCGCATCCGCCACATGGGCCGGAACCGCCAAGGGCTCACCGCCCACCACCTGGATCATCGCGGCCACGCCATCGCTGATGCCCTGGCTGAAATTGCCGGCCTTGAACTTGGGCAGGATCACCTGGTTGATGATCACCCAGGATTGCGCATCGGTCAGCACGCCTTCCAGGCCATAGCCGACTTCGATGCGCAACTGGCGGTCATCACGGGAGACGATCAACAGCGCGCCGTTGTCCTTGCCCTTCTGGCCAATGCCCCACTGGCGGCCCAATTGATAACCGTAGTCCTCAATGGGCACGCCCTGCAGGTCGGGCACGGTGACCACCACCAACTGGTCGCCCGAGGTTTGCTCCAGCGCCTGCAATTGCTGGGTCAGCTGCTCGCGCACCGCCGGGTCGATCATCTGCGCGCTGTCTACCACCCGCCCGGTCAGCGCCGGGAAGGTCAGCGCCGCCTGGGCCACGCCCACACAGGCCAACAGCCACAGCGCCAGGCCTATCCGTAATAAACGCATCGACACCTCAGTGCAGCCTTATTTGAACTTCACTTGCGGCGCTTTATCGGCATCGGCGCTGGTGGCTTCAAACGTGGCGCGGATCGGCAAGTCGCTGTACATCACGCTGTGCCACAGGCGGCCCGGGAAGGTGCGGATCTCGGTGTTGTAAGCCTGTACGGCCTGGATAAAGTCACGGCGAGACACAGCGATACGGTTCTCGGTGCCTTCAAGTTGCGATTGCAAGGCCAGGAAGTTCTGGTTGGCCTTCAGGTCCGGGTAACGCTCGGACACCACCATCAAACGGCTGAGTGCGCCGCTCAGGCCATCCTGGGCTTGCTGGAACTGCTTGAGTTTCTCGGGGTTGTCCAGGGTGCTGGCATCCACCTGGATCGAGGTGGCCTTGGCCCGCGCTTCAATCACCGCGGTGAGGGTTTCCTGTTCGTGGGCGGCATACGCCTTCACCGTTTCCACCAGGTTGGGGATCAGGTCGGCACGGCGCTGGTACTGGTTCTGCACCTGGCCCCAGGCGGCCTTGGCCTGTTCGTCCAGGGTCGGGATGTTGTTGATGCCGCAACCGCTCAGCACGCTGCTGATCAGTAACAGCGCCGCAGCCTTGAAGCCCCAGCGATAAGTGTGTGCTGCTTGCATGGTGTTTCTCCTGCCCAATCTGGATGGAATGTGACGACTAACCCTATAAACCACGCGCTTGGGGCATAATCCGCCACCACTGGAATGCTTCGAGCCAATCAGCTACAAAGATGCCCAGCGCGAAAAAGAGTTCAGAGTGTGCTGCATTTATCTGAACAACACCCGAACAACAATAGACGTTCCCCACATTTTGGCCGACAGCATCGCTTTCAATGCTGCGCAGTAGCCGAACAAGGATATTCATGAAAAAGCTGTGTTTGCTCGGCCTTGTTGCCACGCTGGCCACCCACCCCGTATGGGCAGAAACAAAGCCTGCTGCGCTTAACGACAAGGACGCCTTTGTCAGCGACCTGCTCAAGCAAATGACCCTGGATGAGAAGATCGGCCAATTGCGCCTGATCAGCATCGGCCCGGAAATGCCCCGCGAGCTGATCCGCAAGGAAATCGCCGCCGGCCGCATCGGTGGCACGTTCAACTCCATCACCCGCCCGGAAAACCGGCCGATGCAGGACGCGGCCATGCGCAGCCGCTTGAAGATCCCGATGTTCTTCGCCTACGACGTGATCCACGGCCATCGCACCATTTTCCCGATCAGCCTGGCCTTGGCTTCCAGCTGGGACATGGACGCCATCGGCCGCTCCGGGCGCATCGCCGCCCAGGAAGCCGCCGCCGACAGCCTCGACATCACGTTTGCGCCGATGGTCGATATCTCCCGCGACCCACGCTGGGCCGCACCTCCGAAGGTTTCGGTGAAGACACCTATCTGGTGTCACGCATTGCCGAAGTCATGGTCAAGGCGTTCCAGGGCACCAGCCCCGCGAATGCCGACAGCCTTATGGCCAGCGTCAAGCACTTTGCCCTCTATGGTGCGGTGGAAGGCGGGCGCGACTACAACGTGGTCGACATGAGCCCGGTCAAGATGTACCAGGACTACCTGCCGCCCTACCACGCGGCGATCAAGGCCGGCTCCGGCGGCGTGATGGTGGCGCTCAACTCGATCAACGGCGTGCCTGCCACGGCCAACACCTGGCTGATGAACGACCTGCTGCGCAAAGACTGGGGCTTCAAGGGCTTGACCGTCAGCGTGTATGTTCCGGCTTCCTCTACGCGGTAACAGTGGCGGACAATATGATTCGCGGTGGCAGCGCGCACAACGCGCTGGTGATTGGATCGGAAACATTCAGCCGGATTCTCGACTGGGAAGATCGCGGTACCTGTGTCCTGTTTGGTGATGGGGCGGGTGCTATCATCCTCGGGGCCGAAGAGGGTGAGCGCGGCATATTGGCATCGCGACTCCATGCCGATGGCCGGCACAATCAGCTCCTTTATGTCGATGGCGGGCCGTCCACGACGGGAACCGTTGGCAAGTTGCGCATGAAGGGTCGTGAAGTATTCCGCCATGCCGTGGTCAATCTCGCCAGCGTCCTGCATGAGACACTGGATGCGGCCGGGCTCGCCGCAGACGATGTCGACTGGATTGTTCCGCATCAGGCGAATCGGCGAATTCTGGACGCAACGGCCAAGAAACTCGGCCTTCCCGCGGAAAAAATTGTGGTCACTGTGGACCAACATGCCAACACATCGGCTGCATCGGTACCGCTTGCGCTGGATACCGCGATTCGTGACGGACGCATCAAACGCGGGGATATATTGGCGTTGGAGGCAATGGGCGGTGGTTTTACCTGGGGCGCATCAATAGTCCGATATTGATACATATCCATTGCTATCGGGATTTGCCCGATCGCCTCGTCTGCGATATAAAATGTTTCATAAATAGGTCTTTGGGGGGGTTGTGATGAGCGATGCAGGAACATTGACACGTGCGGACTTGGCGGATTCGGTGCATGAGACACTCGGATTGTCGCGTGCAGATTCCGCGCAAATGGTCGAGTCTTTGCTCGACCATATGTCCGAAGCACTTACCGATGGTGAGAATGTGAAGATTTCAGGATTTGGCAGCTTCGTATTGCGGGACAAGGGAGAGCGCATCGGTCGCAACCCCAAGACCGGCATTGAAGTGCCGATCGCACCGCGCCGGGTGCTGACCTTCAGGGCCAGCCAATCGATGCGCGAAACCATCTCGCAAGGCAGCTGAATCGGAGAGCGATGTCCAAAAACGCTGACGCCTTTCGCACTATCGGTGAGCTGTCGGACGAACTGGACGTCGCCCAACATATTTTGCGCTATTGGGAAACCCGTTTTCCCCAGCTCCAGCCGCTGAAACGTGCGGGGAACCGCCGCTATTATCGACCGGAAGATGTTGCGCTGGTTAAGCGGATCAACCATCTGCTCAACGAAGACGGATATACCATCCGCGGCGTGCAGAAGGTTTTGGCCGGCAAACGCGCAGAACGTGCGCCCAATACAGCCAGTCCAAACCAGGCACCGCCCGCTGTATCAGCCGACATGCTGGCCAAGCTGAAATCAGCGCGCGCCAGTTTGGCCAAGGCACTGAGTTAGTCGGCCGAAGCGAGCGCCGCGGCGATCAGTTTGCGAACATTGTCGATACCGTAAAGCGCGGCAAAGCTGCCCATGCGCGGCCCCTGGCTCGTGCCGAGCAAAGTTTCGTACAGCGCCTTGAACCAGTCTCGCAGCGGCTCAAATTCGTGCCGTTTTCCGATCTCGAACACGGCGTTCTGGATCGTTTCGCCATCGGCATCGGTCGGCATATCAGCCAGCGCGCTATCGAGATCCCGCAAGGCGGCGGCCTCGCGTTCATCCGGTGAACGACGTTGCAATGTATCGGCAACGAAATCACGGAAATAAGCCAGCGCATGGCCGATCAGCGCATCGAGCGCCGGATCAGTTTCCGGGCTGGCATCCGGCGCATAGCGCTGGACAAAGCCCCAGATCAGATCCTTGTCATCGGTGCTCGCCACGCCAACCAGGTTGAGCAAGAGTGCAAAGCTGATCGGCATATGCGGCGCCGGCGGATTGCCATTATGCACATGATGCACCGGGTTTGGCAGACGCTGTTCGATCGGCTGGTCCGGATAGGCGCCTAGAAAACGGTGATATTCGTCCACCGCTTTTGGAATGACGCCGAAGCTCAACTGCTTGGCTTTTTTCGGATCGCGATAGATGTAAAAACTCAGCGATTCTTGCGGCGCATAGGTCAGCCATTCATCGATGCTGACACCATTGCCCTTGGTTTTTGAGATCTTCTGGCCATTTTCATCAAGGAACAGCTCATAGTTGAAGCCTTCGGGAGGCTTGGCGCCCAGCACGCGGGTGATCTTTGAGCTCTGCGTCACCGAATCGATAAGATCCTTGCCCGCCATTTCATAATCGACACCCAGCGCCGTCCACCGCAACGCCCAATCGACTTTCCATTGGAGCTTGGCATGACCGCCGAGAATGCAGTGTTCGATCGCTTCGTCGGTCGCCGGGTCCACGAAACGGACAATGCCGGCACTTGGGTCAACAACTTCAACCGGTACCTGTAATACTTTCCCGCTTACCGGGGAAATTGGCAGCACGGGCGAATAGGTCGCGCGCCGCTCTTCACCGAGCGTCGGCAGCATCACGTCCATGATCTTGTCATAGCGCGCCAGGACGAGCGTCAGCGCTTCGTCGAAACGTCCGGACTGATAGCAATCGGACGAGGCCAGAAATTCATAGTCAAAGCCAAAGCGATCCAGGAACTGGCGCAGCATGGCATTGTTATGCGCGGCAAAGCTTTCATGCTCGGTATCGAACGGATTCGGCACACGGCACAGCGGCTCATCGAGATGTTCGGCCAGCATGCCCTGGTTCGGCAGGTTCTCCGCAACCTTTCGCATTCCGTCCATATCGTCGGAAAAGGCGATGAGCTTGGTCGGATAATCGCTCAGCTCGCTAAATGCATGGCGCACCATTTCCGTACGCGCGACTTCCTGAAACGTGCCCAGATGCGGCAATCCGCTCGGTCCATAGCCGGTTTCAAAAAGGATCGGCGAGCCATCCGCCTTGCCATCCGGATAGCGTTTCAACAGCTTGCGCGCTTCCTCATAGGGCCAAGCTTTTGATATCAATGCAGCGTCGCGCAGCGCGTTCATGTTGCTCTTTCGTTCTCATTGGGCGATTGGGATAGGCCCGTGGCTGAATCAGACGTCCCTCTACCCTATCGCGCGCTCCATGCCACCCATGGCGGCATTTGGATAGCCTCGTCCGATGGCGAGATTCGCGAAAGCGGACGCGGCGAAGCAATTGCCGCCGCAGCCGAAACTCCGATGATTGTCCTCAATGCTCCAATGACCGGCCAACGGCTTGGTTATTCCGAACTATCCGGCCTCGATCTTCTCGAGCTCTTTGCCTTTGTCCATCCGGCCCGTTTCACCGTGCCCACACCAGCCGGCATTGTGCGGACGCTTGGCCTGCCGGTGCCTGGGGATGACGAGGATGCAGCGATGCTGCTGCTCGACGCTGCCAAGCATCTGCTCGACACGCTCAGCTGGGCGGACTGGGGCGAACGGGAGGGTGCCTGGACATCCGCCCAGAGCCTGTTCCGCCTGCGTTGGCCCTGGGCCGCCGCCGTAGCGGAACGGATCGAGAAACCGAAAAAGGCGGAGCGCTGGCTGTTCTCCCGCCTGCCCGAATGGGAAGACCAACCGCCTCGACCGGCGCCGCTGACACTGACCATGGATGAGCATCGAACCGTCGACCGGCTCGAAACATTGGTCGGCGAGGATGCCGAACGGCGCGAAGGCCAGCGCGACTATGCCCGCGCGGCCGCCCAATCTTTCAACCCGCGCCCGGCGCCCGGCAAGCCCAATATGCTGATCGCCGAAGCTGGCACCGGGATCGGCAAGACACTCGGCTATCTCGCGCCGGCATCTTTATGGGCCGAGCAAGCCGATGGCGCGGTCTGGCTCTCCACATACACCAAGGCACTGCAGCGCCAGCTCGATCGCGAGACCGAACGGATATTCCCCGATCCTGCAGAACGGCGTGAAAAGGTCGTCGTCCGCAAGGGCCGCGAAAATTATCTCTGCCTGCTCAATCTTGAAGATGCGCTGCAAGGCGGATTTGCCGGACGGGCCGCGATCCTCGCCCAGCTCGTCGCGCGCTGGGCCGCATACAGCAAGGATGGCGATATGGTCGGCGGCGACCTGCCGGGCTGGCTACCAACTCTTTTCCGCCGGGCCGGGGCGACTGCATTGACCGACAGGCGCGGTGAGTGCGTCTTTGCCGGCTGCCCGCATTACCGCAAATGTTTCATTGAGCGCTCGTCGCGCGCCGCCGAAAATGCCGATCTCGTCATCGCCAATCATGCGCTGGTAATGATCATGGCGGAGCGACGACGCGAGGATTCAGCCGCGCTCACCCGCATCGTTTTTGACGAAGGCCATCACCTGTTCGACGCTGCGGATTCGACCTTTTCGGCAGCATTGACTGGGCAGGAGGCGATCGAGCTGCGGCGCTGGATTATCGGGCCGGAGGGCAAGCATCGCGGCCGGCGACGCGGCCTGTCCGCCCGGTTGATGGACGTTGCCTCCTATGATGAAGCCGGTGGCGAGGCGATTGAAGCCGCCAATGCCGCGGCTGCCGCCTTGCCGGGTGATAGTTGGCTGGGCCGGATTGCCGAGGGCATTCCCTTGGGGCCGATCGAAAAGCTGCTCGCTGCCGTTCGCGCGACGGTCTATTCACGGGCAAGTGCGCAGGATGCGGGCTATGGGCTTGAGACCGAAGCGGCGGAACTGGACGGCGCGCTGATTGCGGCCGTCGGTGCGGCCAGCGAAGCGCTGGAAAGCCTGCATCGTCCATTGGCAATTCTCCGCCAACGTTTGGAAGCGGTTCTCGAGGATGCTCCCGATTGGCTCGACAGCCAGGCGCGAGCGCGGATCGAAGGCGCGATGATGGGGCTCACGCTGCGCGGACAGATGATCGCCTCCTGGATAGCCCTGCTCGCACGGCTTGGCGGGCCGGCAGATCCCGACTTTGTCGATTGGCTCGCGATCGATCGCTTTGAAGGCCGGGAATATGATATCGGCCTCCATCGCCATTGGCTGGACCCGACCAAGCCACTGGCCGATACCGTGATCAAGCCCGCCCATGGGTTGATTGTCACCTCAGCGACTCTCAAAGGCGGTGAAGACTGGGATGCCGCCGAGACGCGCGCCGGCGCCCAGCATCTCGATTTCGCACCCGATCGTTTCGATGCGCCGAGCCCGTTCGACTATGCGGCCAAAAGTGAGGTGCTCATCGTCACGGACGTCAAGAAAGGCGATCTGCCAGCCCTTGCGGGTGCCTATGCCAAGCTGATCGAGGCGGCCAATGGCGGGACGCTGGGTCTGTTCACTGCTATCGCGCGCCTGAAAGCCGTGCATGCCCGGATCGCGGATCGGCTGGCGCGCAACGGATTACCGCTCTTCAGCCAGCATGTGGATCCGATCGATACCGGTACGCTGATCGACATATTCCGCGACGATCCGCACGCCTCGCTGCTGGGTACAGACGCGCTGCGCGACGGGGTCGATGTACCCGGTCACTCGCTCCGGCTGGTACTCCTTGAAACCGTTCCCTGGCCGCGGCCGACCGTTCTGCATGCCGCGCGAAAGCTCGCCAATGGCGGTAACTCCTATGTCGACCGAGTGGTCCGCGCCCGTCTTGCCCAGGCCTTTGGCCGGCTTATCCGGCGCACCGACGATGTTGGTATGTTCGTTTTGCTGTCCGCCGCCACGCCGTCTCGGCTGCTCACCGCCTTTCCTGAAGGGACGCCAGTTTCCCGCGTACCGCTCGATGAAGCAGTGGCCCGTGTGGCTGCCCGACTTTCTTCTGTCACCGAATTCGGGCAACACATATCAAAACCCAACACCGTGGAGAGTAAATGAAGCGCCTGATCCTGCTGCGTCACGCCAAATCGAGCTGGGATGACCCGGTGAAGCGCGATTTCGATCGCCCGCTCAATGCCAAGGGCAAGCGGGCGGCTCAGCTGATGGGCGAGCATATGCAAGAAGAAGGCGTGATGTTCGACGCCGTTATCGCTTCACCGGCTGTCCGGGTTGTCGAAACGCTGGAGAGCGTGGCGAAAGGCTATGGCGAAAAAATTGAACCCGAATGGGATCGCCGTGCCTATCTGGCCTCCAATATGACGCTGCTGGACGTGGTCCATGAAGCATCGGATGCGCATGACGCGATTATTCTGGCGGGCCATAATTCCGGGCTTGAGGACCTGGTCCTGCTATTGGTTCCGGACAGCAAGGGTGATGCGGCGCGTGCGGCCGTTGAGGAGAAATTCCCGACCTGCGCGCTCGCCGAGATGGAGTTTGACGTCGATAGCTGGGCGGATCTGGCGCCGGGCACCGGCACCCTGCTCCGCTATGTCAGGCCACGTGATCTCGACAAAGAGCTGGGGCCCGACGACCCCAAATAGAAAGGGCGCCCCGGCTGCCCGGAACGCCCTCTCCACTGTATCGATAATGCGCCTAGTCGGCTGAACCGTGGACGGCCATCAGGTCGACACCGCTCGGGCGTTCACCGCCATTGGCTTCGATCCAATCATAGATCTTGTTCTGAAGCACGGCCATTGGCAGCGCGCCGGTATCGAGCACCTGCTCATGGAATGCCCGGATATCGAAAGCATCGCCAAGCGCGGCTTCGGCCTGGGCACGCAGTGCCTGAATCGTCAGTGCGCCAACCTTATAGGCCAGTGCCTGGCTCGGGATCGCAATATAGCGTTCGACTTCCGATGTTGCCTCGACATTGGTCATGCCCGAATTGGCGAGCATATATTCGATCGCCTGTTCACGGGTCCAACCCTTGGAATGCAGGCCGGTATCAACAACGAGCCGCATTGCGCGGAGCATCTCGTCATTGAGATGGCCAAAGCGCTGATAGGGATCGGTGAAGAGACCCAGTTCCGGTCCAAGCGTTTCGGAATAGAGCGCCCAACCTTCGACAAAGGCGGTGTTGCCGCCGAAGCGCATGAAGTTTGGCAGATCCTCATTTTCCTGGGCGAGGCTGATCTGGAAGTGATGGCCCGGTGCACCTTCGTGCAGATAGAGCGTTTCCATGCCCGGCGTCAGCCGTTCTTCGAGATTATAGGCATTGTAGTAGAAGATGCCCGGACGCGAGCCATCGGGCGTACCGCCGCGATAGGAACCGCCAGCAGCCGTCGCTTCACGGAACGGCTCAACCGCCCGAATTTCCAGCGGGCTGGTCGGCAATGTCTGGAACAGTTCGTTGATGCGCGTATCGACGCGTTCGCCGATCCGATAATATTCTTCACCCAGCCATTCGCGGGATTCCGGCTTGAACTGCGGATCGGTGCGGATGTGTTCAAAGAATTCGGCGAGCGTTCCTTCAAACCCGACCTCATCGCGAACTGCCTCAAACCCGCGCGTAATGCGGGCGACTTCGGCAAGGCCGAGATTGTGGACATAGTCCGGCGTCAGATCGAGCGTCGTCGTATCGCGAACCATCTGGGCATAGAGCATGATCGCCGCCCTGCATGTGGCTCAGGCCCACGCCTTCGCGCGCAAGCGGCAGATATTCGTCACGCAGGAAATCGCGCATCCGCGTATAGCTATCGAGAATATCCTGGGTCGCCTGGCGATAAGCCGCTTCAAGCCGGGTCTGGTCTTCCGCGGAGAAATCATCCGGGAAATTTTGTGCCGGGGTGAAATAAGGACGATTCATCCACGCCCTGGGCAAGCTGTCCGTCAAGCTGTTCGATCACCCGGCCGATGGTCATCTGGCTTTCAAAAACACCCGACTCCATGCCTTCGCGGAAGCGCGCAATGGCACGATCGCTGATCGCGATGAAATCGCGGTGGCGGCTGAGATTATTCTCATAATCTTCAACCGTGGCGAACGGCACCGGGCCGTTGGTCGTCGCGATGGTCGGATAGAAAGTGTGGAACCCGGAGAAATGGTTGACCGGGCGGACCTGGGTCAGCGCCAGAAGTTCGGGCGAGAAATCGCGAATCTGTTCTTCGCGACCGCGCTCGAAAATATCATAGGCAATCTGGTTGGTCGGCGTGAGCGCGCTGCGATCAATCTGGCGCAGGGCCGCAAGCTCGCTCTGGGCAGCGCCGAGTTCACCAGCGATATATTCGTCGGTCAGGAAATCGCCGAGACGATCCGCATAGCGCATGTCACCGCGGAACAGGGCGGCAATCGGGTTGCGGCGGAGATTGTCTTCATCGCTCGCCGCAAACAGCGCGCGCAGGCGCTGATCTTGGGTCATTTCAGCATCGGCGGCCTCGGTGGCGCCATGATTGATCGGCCTGGGCCGGTACAGCCGCAAAAGCAGTCGAGGCAAGAAGGGCTATGCTCAGATAGCGAAAGGGTGTGCGGTTCATTATGTCATGCTCCTGGAAGTCGATGTGTGTTGCCTAAGCAATACAGTTCGGAATGTCTAGAGGGTATTGCTGTAACGATCGCCTAACAGCTGCTACGGCTGGGCTCTGACTGACTTGAAGCTGTCGCGGTCGTACCACCTGTCCGTGGCTGCGATCGCACTGCACCGGAGCTGATGCTGAAGGGCAGCCGCGGTGACCGCGACGAACAGAAACGATCGAAAGAACGAATACAGCCTGTCTCATATGTAATAGATCCCCGATTACTGGTGGGGAGATGGCGCAAGCGGACGAAGGACGCCACGATCAATCCACCAATCACCGGCGCCAATCGGCGAACGACAGGCGGATTTCTGCGGTTGGCAGTGCCGAATATCAGTACTGGCTGGGGGCGCCCTGGATCCACGGCATCTCGCGGAACCATTTGGTGATGATATATTTGACGCCCTGACGAACCTTCATCCCCTGGTGAAGCGCCCATTCGTTGGGATCGCCTTCATAGGTGAGGTTGTTCCAGCATAAGAGCTTGCCCTTTTCGGCATGGAACATCTTGCCGAGCCGCTTGAACCGCGTGGCACCGCCCACCTGGGTGTCATTCAGAAAAACCATCGCCGTCCAGATCCGCTGGCCGCCTTGGTCTTTCTCGGTCTTCCAATAATCCTGATCATGATAGAACCAGTCATTATGCGGCTTGAACTGCTGACCCACTTCATATCGCTGGCCCTGGATCGTTTCGCCATTGGCTTCGGGAATTCCCATAAACTGGGTAATCTTCTTTTCGATCCGGTCGATCGCTGGTTCCTGCCGATTGAAATCGGTGCTGGAGCTGGTGCGAAACTCGGTATCGTCGGTCGTTGAAAGAAGCGTTGACGGTCGCGCGTCCCGATCAATTTTCTCTACCAGCAACTGGCATTCCTCATCGGACAGGAAATCGCGACAGGTATAGATATCGATATTGCGCGTCGGCACCCGCTGGACGTTCGGATGCCCTTCTATATGCGTGATAATTTCGCGGTTGCGCTCCGCAAGAACAGACTTGTCGGTAATGCTCATATCTGCTGCGCTATCAAATTGGGCGAGTCGTTCCTAGCCCGTTTCATCGCGCGCCCCAGCTATTGGATCGGCCGACCCCGCACCATGACATAATCGACATCACTTAGCGCCGAGATATCGGCTTGCGGATCGCCGCGTACCGCAATCAAGTCCGCCGAATAACCCGGAGCCAGGCGTCCGATCTCACCTTCCATGCCCAGCACTTCGGCTGCATCGATCGTCGCCGAACGTAAGACTTCGGTCGGCGTCATACCGAGCAGGTCAACATACATGGCGAACTCTTCGGCATTGCGACCATGCTCAAACACACCAGCATCGGTGCCAAACACAACCTGGACGCCTCGCGCATGCGCGGTCCGCGCAGCCTGGCCAACGACCGACAAGTCTCGCGGACCTTTACTTCGACTTGCGGCGTGAAGACCCCGGTACCCAGGCGTTCGCGGATACCGGTATAGGCCATCAATGTCGGCACAAAGGCGGTTCCGTTGACGCGCATGGCCTCAAGCGCCGCATCATCGGCAAAGGTGCCGTGTTCGATCGTATCGACACCGGCGCGTGCCGCCGCCTCGATCCCACGTGGGCCATGAGCATGCGCCGCGACATGCATGCCGAGCCCATGGGCCGTCGTCACGATCGCACGCATCTCTTCATCGGTGAAATGCTGATCAAGGCCGCGGGCCTGCTGACTGAGCACCCCGCCGGTAGCGGTGATCTTGATGAAATCGCTTCCGCGCCGTCCGGCCTCGCGGACCCGCGCTGCACATTCAACGGCGCCCGTGCAGGTATTATGGCCATCGAGCACGGCGAGCACATCTTCACGGAACCCCGAGACATCGCCATGGCCCCCGATGATCGACAGGCCACGACCCGATGTGAGGATACGCGGACCGGGCAAGCGCCCTTCGGCGGTCGCACGACGCAGGGCATGGCCGACATCACTGCCGATGCCCGGGACGCGAACCGTGGTGAAACCGGCACGCGCCGTGATCGCCATATTGGTCACCGCAAGCACGGCGCTCCATTCTTGGGTCTCAACCGTCTGATCGCGATAATCGGTGCCGGGATTGCCGCCCAAATGCGAATGCATCTCGATCAGGCCGGGAAGGACGGTGTGTCCGGAAAGGTCGACCAGCTCTGCACCCTCGGCGGCCGGCGTATGACCGTCTTCGATACTCACCACACGGCCTTCGCGGACCGTAATCGTGGACGGTCCGCGCGCCGCGGAACCCGCCTCGGTAATCACGCTGCCCGCGTGGATGAAGGTCGTACCTTCCTGCGCTGGCGCAGCGGTCGCTGCGCACAACAGAGCAGCAATCGAAAACAATCGTAGCATCGCGTATCCCCTTTCCATCCATGCTGCGGATTTGGTGCGTCTATGGCAAGCCCAAAGAGAAACGGCCCGAAGCGGATTGCTTCGAGCCGTTCTCAGTTAGAGTGGATCAGCGACCTAGTAGAAGAAGTCGTGGATCACATCGACGACATAACCGTCTCGAGTGTCGATCAGCAGGACATCGTCATAGTAACGGATCCAGCGATAGGTCCCATAGGCGGCTGGCAGTCGGTAGCGCCACGGATCATCCAGCCAATAGCGCGATCCGAAGAAGGCAGCGCCGATATAGAGGCCGATGTCGAACCGCCGATAGCGATAACCGCGATACGGCGCATAATAGCGGCCAAGCCGATAGAGATTGCGGTTATAGTTGCGATAGTGCCGCCAGTTGTAGCGACGGTCTGAACGCCATGCCCGACGGTTCCAGCGCCGATCATAGCGGCGCTCTGCCCGGCGATTATACCGCCGTTCCGCACGTCGGTCCTGGCGCCGGTCAAAACGGCGTTGCGCCCGGCGATCTTGCCGGCGATCAAAGCGCCGGTCTGCGCGCCGGTCCTGGCGACGATCTGCCCGACGATTGGCGCGGCGATCCTGACGACGATCTACACGGCGATCTGCGCGCCGATCCTGTCGACGGTCTACGCGGCGTTGGGCGCGCCGGTCCTGACGGCGATCCACTTGAGCCTGACCGCGATTGTTGCGATTGGCGCGACGTTCAGCGCGATTGCCTTGGCGGTTGGCGCGGTTCGCGCGATTGCCTTGCTGATTGGCTCGGTTGCCCTGGCGATTGGCGCGATTACCCTGGCGGTTCGCCCGATTGCCTTGCCGATTGGCGCGATTACCCTGGCGATTGGCACGATTGCCACGTCGTTCGGCGCGGTTCGCACGATTGCCTTGGCGGTTGGCACGGTTGCCACGTCGCTCGGCGCGATTGGCGCGATTGCCCTGCCGATTGGCACGGCGCTCGCCACGCTGCACCATCGCGACTTCTTCAGCCGCGACATGCGGACTGGCGCCGCCGCCTTCCCTAAAATTTTGAGCTTGTGCCGGGGCGATGAGAGCCGGTGTTCCCGCACTCGCCGCCAACAACAAAGCGACCAGCTTGATACGCATCTGTTATGTCCTTCCATTACTGGCGGCACGGGAATGGCCACCTCATGAAGACCTTGTACGGACATCGCTATGAGACGAGCCTGAACCCGTGAGTCAGGAAACAGCAAGATTTCATTAACGACACCTCGGAACGGGCGTCATCGCGCCTAATCGGAAACAATGCGCCCCGGATCGTCGGCATCGCTATCATCGGGCGGGGTCAGTGCTTCGACATTGGCCGCAGCGTCTTCCGGATCGATACCCGGCGGCGGTGCGGCTGCCAGACGTTCCTCGCCGCGCGATACACGCGCGGCAAGCCGGATTGCTTCGCGCATCCGCGGATAGGTTCCGCAGCGGCAGATATTGGTGATGACCTCGTCAATCTCGTCATCACTGGGATTGGCATTGCTATCGATCAACGCAGCAACGGCCATGATCACGCCCGACTGACAATAGCCGCATTGCGGTACCATATTCTCGATCCATGCCTGTTGGACGGGATGGTCTCGGGCCCGGGACAGCGCTTCGATCGTTGTAATGAATGCACCTTCCGCATCAGCAATCGTGAGCTGACAGGAGCGCACAGCGCGTCCGTCAAGATTGACAGTGCATGCCCCGCACACACCGATTCCGCACCCATATTTGGTTCCGGTCAGATTCGAGGCATCGCGCAGCGCCCACAGCAAAGGCGTGCGTGGGTCCATACGATAATGCACGGGCTGGCCGTTTACAGTCATGCGGGTCATGGAACAACTCTAGCGTGGCGCCAGCCTGTCGGACAAGAGAAGAGAGTAAAGGATTCCTGCGCCAGCTGTTGGCAACAGGAACTTAAAACGGGATTTTGACACCTGTCATGATCCGCTCGCTCACAAATCCACCGGCGCCACCTTGTTCGGCATAGACCTCTGCCGTGGCACCGTTCCCCAGATCTATCTGGACGCGGCGCGGTGAATGATCCTCCCGCTCATCTCGCAATGCTACAGGTATCCGAAACTGTTCGGCATCATCGCCGCGCGCGCACACTATGATCTCGCTGTCATTTTCCGCTGGCTCACAGAGCGGTCGCTCGGCGAGCGTCAATGGTCCGGCCGATTGCAGCGCAATGGCCAAAAACACGGACATTATGCGCGCACCGCTTTCCTACTCCCGCCAGCTGGTGTCGATCTTGTCGATCTGGCGCACCCAGGCATCAAACTCAGCCCGACCCGGTTCGGCCGAAGCCTGGGTCTGGAACAGATCGCGCTGGTGCACATCAACCACTTCTTGCGAAACGACGACCGGGTCGCCGGCAGTCATCGTGGCGACCTGGATCTCGCACGCCCGTTGCAGCGCCCAATATTGGATCAGCGCCAATGGCAAGCTGCGCGCGATCAGGACCGGACCATGGTTTTTGAGCATCAGGATCCGATTATCGCCGAGATTTTCGAGCAGCCGTTCGCCCTCTTCCTCACGCACCGTGACGCCTTCGAAATCATGATAGGAAATCCGGCCGATAAAGTTGCAGGCATAGAAGTTCACCGGTTGCAGGCCGCCCTCCATTGAGCAGACCGCCATGGTCGCTGTGGTATGGGTGTGGATGATGCAATGCGCATCCTTCAGATGCTTGTGGAACAGGCTGTGCTGGACGAAACCGGCCTTGTTGACCGGAAACTCGCTGCCATCGAGCTTGTTGCCCTCGATATCGATCTTGACGAGATTGGAGGCTTTGACCTCTGAAAAATGCAGCCCATAGGGGTTGATCAGAAAGGCCCCGTCTTCATTGGGTACCTTCACGGTGATGTGGTTGAAGATGGCTTCGTCCCAGCCCATCATCGCGAAGATTCGGTAGCAGGCGGCCAGCTCCTGCCGCGCCTCCCATTCTTCATTGGTCATCTCATCATTGGACGGGGCGATTGTCGTGGCCATCATTATCTCCATAAATTCCGGGGATTTCTCGTATTTTCGCTGAATATGGCGATAATGTCGAGAGGGTCAAAACGCGCTTTTCGCTTGAAATTTGGGCAATCGGTTGCTAGCTGGCCTCCCGAAGCGCTGCAGAACGCGAGTTCGCGGCGCAATCTTTATTGTGATATCAGACAAATATCCGCCGGCATCAAGAGCCCGCGGGACACTATGGTTCGATTGGAGTCAGACGGGTTTATGCAAGTTTCAGTTCGTGACAATAATGTTGATCAGGCGCTCCGCGCGCTCAAGAAGAAGCTGCAGCGCGAAGGTGTGTATCGCGAAATGAAGCTGCGCCGGCATTATGAAAAGCCGTCCGAAAAACGCGCCCGTGAGCGTGCCGCTGCCATTCGCCGCGCCCGTAAGCTGGAGCGCAAGCGGATGGAACGCGACGGAATCTAAATACTCCGATACAATCGAAACCGAAAAGGCTGCCTGCGGGCGGCCTTTTTTGTGTCCGCCGTGCGCCTATTCGGTTGGGCGGACCCAGGGATTTTCCCGATAGCGATCAAACCATTCGAGAATCGCGGACACGCGCGCTGCGCTTTGCGACGGCCGACGCGCATAGCCGCCATGGCTGGCACCCGGAACAACGATGAACGCGCTCGGCACGCCTTCGAGCAGCAGCGCTGAATAATATTGCGCGGCTTCGCTGACCGGCGTGCGATAATCATTCTCGCCCACCAATACCAAGGTCGGCGTCTCGACATTGTTCATCAGAGACAATGGCGAGCGCGACCAATAGGCCATCGGATCGTCCCAGGGATCGGCCGAGAACCAATAACGGTTCACAAAGGCCGGGAGGTCAGAACTGAGCGTGAGGCTGGTCCAGTTGATCACCGGCTTCTGTGTCGCCGCTGCACGGAACCGATTCGTCTGGCCAACGATCCAGCTGGTCAGCACGCCGCCGCCCGATCCGCCGGTAACGAACAAGCCGTCGGGATCACCGATGCCGTCAGCAATGACGCGATCAATGACGCTCATCAGGTCGTGATAATCATCGCCAGGATAGGCATTCTCGATCAGATTGGCGAACTCCGCGCCATAGCTGGTCGAGCCGCGCGGATTGGGGGAGATCACGACATAGCCACCCGCCGCATAGAGCTGGTTATCGGTCGCGAAATGCGGGCCATAGGCCGCATAGGGCCCGCCATGGATCTCCATGATCACCGGATAGCGTTGGCCTTCGACATAGTCCGGCGGCAGCGTTAGCCAGGCTTCGATCATCCGACCGTCATGCGAGGACGGGACTTCGATGCGTCGCACCTCGCCCATCCGGCGATGGTTCATCAGATCGCTATTCAGATCGGTGATACGCTGGAGATCGCCCCGACGGACAACCACAAGATCGGCCGGCCGGGTGGGTTGTTCATCGGTCGCGACGATCAAGCCATTATCGGCTAGGCTGAAACTGCCACCCGAATAGGGGCGATCCATCGATCCGCCGCCAAGCTCATTGGCCATCACATTGATCGTGCCGTCGAGCGTGACGCGCGCGATCACCGTCGACCCGCGATCATCATAGCTGATGTAGAGACTGCGCCCGTGGTTCGCCCATTCAACGCTGTCGACATTGCGATCCAGCGAAGTGGTCAGCGAGCGTCGGTTCGATCCATCGCGGTTCATCACGTACAGTTCAGTATTGTGATAGCCGAGCAGCTGATCGTCGAACCCGAGATAGGCGATATAGCGGCCATCCGGCGAAACGCTCGGCGCAAAATCAGGGCCATTGCGATCGGTCAGCTGGGTAATCCCGTCACCATTGACGGACAGCGCGTATATTTCGCTCTCCTGGCGATCGATCTGCCAGTCTTCCTGTCGGTTGACGGCTGTGACGATCTGCGATCCATCCGGGACCCAGCTGATCGCATTGCCCGCCCCCTGTGGTCCGCCATGGTGAAAATTCCCGCTGCTGAGCTGGCGTGGCGTGCCACCCTCGGCAGGCACCACGAAAATATGCGAAAAGCCGGGCTGGAGATAGCCAGCGCCATCCGTCCGGTAAATCAGGCTGGTTTCCTGCGACAGCGGATCGGCCCATTCAGCCCCTTCAGGCCGTGCGGGCGCTTCACCGAGCGTGTCCGTCTGGCCCGGTACAAGCATTGTATAGGCAATATGCTCGCCATCCGGAGACCAGGAGAGGCCGCCCGGCGTGTTGGGGAGGCTGGTGATCCGCACGGTAGCGCCGCTATCCATCCAACGCACGAAGAGCTGCGCACGACCATCCTCTGCAGTCGACAGATAGGCGAGCTTTGATCCATCGGGAGACCAGCGCGGCGCCATATGCGCGCCGGTTCCCGTGATCAGTGGCCGGTTCTCGCGGGTGGCGGTGTTGACGATCCAGATCGAGGGGACAAACCGATCGACCATGATGTCGCCTGACATGCGCACATAGGCAACCTGGCGACCATCAGGGCTGATCTGCGGATCGGATGCATATTCGAGCGCAAACAGATCGGCACCGCTAAAGCGCGAAGACGATTGCGCCGCCGCAGATGTCGCCAATACCAGGCCCAATAGTATCGCAAGAAACCGCATCATCATCCCCCTTGTGCTGGTGATGGCATAATCGAAGACCGTGCCCCCGGCTATCCGCCTTTGCGAAATGGCGTCATCTCCCCCAGAAATTCGATTTCGCGATCCACGGCTTGGCGTTCGGACGCAAGAAAATCTGCGACCGCACGATGGAAACCCGGATCCGGGAAGAAATGGGCCGACCAGGTTTTGACCGGTCGATAGCCCCGCGCCAATTTGTGCGAACCTTGGGCCCCCGCCTCCACACGCTGCAGCCCGCGCGCAATCGCCGCATCAATCGCCTGATAATAGCAGAGCTCGAAATGGAGGAACGGGATGTCAGTCAGGCAGCCCCAATAGCGCCCGTATAGAGTATCCGCGCCGATCAGGTTGAGAGCACCGGCCACCGGCGCGCCGTCTTGGTGCGCGAGGATCAGCAGCGTCTGATCACCCATGCGTTCGCCGAGCAGCGAGAAGAATTCGCGCGTCAGATAAGGATGGCCCCATTTGCGCATGCCGGTGTCCTGGTAGAAATCCCAAAAGATATCCCAATGATCTTCGCTGAGTTCCGCACCCGTCAGATGCTTGATCTCCAGCCCTTCGACCGCACGGCGCCGTTCCTTGCGGATCGCTTTGCGCTTGCGTGAGGCCAGCGCAGCGAGAAACCCGTCAAAATCCTCATAGCCATCATTTTCCCAATGGAACTGGGTGCCCTCACGGACCAGCCAGCCGGCATTTTCAAACCAGACAAGTTCATCTTCCGAGATGAACGTCGCATGGGCCGATGACATGCCATTATCACGCGTAATCGCTTCAAGGGCGGCGATCAGCGCCGGTATCCGTCCCGTGTCGCGCACCAGCAAACGCCGTCCGGGAACCGGGGTGAACGGCACCGCGACCTGAAGCTTGGGATAATAGCTTCCCCCTGCCCGTTCCCATGCGTCCGCCCATGCATGATCAAAAACATATTCGCCCTGGCTATGGCTTTTCGCATAGGCCGGCGCGACGGCATCCAGCGTCCCATCGGGTCCGGCAATCGACACGGGCACGGGCTGCCAGCCGGTCTGCGGTGACACACTTCCTGATTCTTCGAGGATCGAAAGAAAGCTGTGGCTGAGAAACGGATTGCCCGTTCCGGCGCACGCATCCCATTGGTCCGCATCGAGCGAACGAACGCCATCGGCGATCCGCGCAACAATCTGTTCGGGATCACCTTCGCTCATAGAGTCTCGTAGACAATCTGGTCGGCGCATTTGGTGGCCCGCGCATGTTCGTCTTCGGTGCGAACCGTCCAGGTTACGACCGGCATGCCCTTCTCCCGCAGGGATGCCGCAAATGCCGAGGGAAGGTCGCGGATATCATAGGCCAGAAATTGCGGCTCGGCCCGGAATACAGAGAGCGAGCGCTGCATCGGCCCCTTCAATCGCTGGGCGAGCGTCACCTCAAATTTCTCGGTGATCACCAGGCCACGCACCACCGCTGGCGCATTACGCATGAACCAGCGCCCAACCTCCGGATTGAACGACATGATGGCCGCTTCGCCCCGATAGTCGGCCAATGCAGCAGCAACCGAACGGCACAGCTTCTTCACCTTGCGGCTCTTGGCCTTGAGCTCGATCATGATCGGCACACGTCCATCAACCAGTGCGAGCATTTCCGGCAATCGGGGGATGGTTTCGTCAGAGCCCTTAAGGGTTAGCTTTTCAAGCTTGGCAGCCTTGCGATCGATCACCGGGCCGGATTTGTCTGTCAGCCGATCCAGCTCATAGTCGTGAAAAACCATGGCTTCGCCATCCTTGCTGACCTGGACGTCGGTTTCGACACTATGGCCAGCTGCGATGGCGGCCTCAAATGCCGCACGGCTATTCTCGACAACGCCCGACCCGTGCAGCCCGCGATGGGCAAAGGGCGTGCGCGTTAGAAAGTCGAGATCAGCCATCGGTGACTGCGACTATCGCATCGATCTCCACCGCGACGCCAAGCGGTAGCACCGGAACCCCGACCGCACTGCGGGCATGGCGGCCGGTATCGCCGAAAATATCCTGCATCAGCTCGGACGCGCCATTGGCGACCTGAGCCTGATCGGTAAAGCGACCATCTGAATTGACGAAGACACCCAGCTTCACAATCTGCGCGACGCGATCAAGATCGGTCAGCGCGGCCTGCATCTGCGCGACCAGCATCATCGCACAGGCGCGTGCGGCTTTCTGGCCAAAGGCAATGTCACGATCTTCGCCCAACCGGCCGAGCATCAGATCACCGTGCGCATCAAAGGGCAGCTGGCCAGAGATATAGAGAAACCCGCCCTGCTCGACCGCCGGAACATAGGCGGCCACAGGGGCAGCAGCCTTGGGAAGCGTCAGGCCCAATTCCTCTAGCCGTGCCGCAATTGTACCGCTCATGGCGATTCTCCTTCGGTTATCCGATCAATAATCCAGTGTTGGGCTTCGTGCCAATCATCGATCCGGGCATGGGCATGATCGGCCTGCGGGATATGCGGTGCGAGCGTCGGTTCAGCAATCATGTGCAAGCGCCAGACATGCGGCGCGGTCTGCGCCACCGATTCGTGATGGACACCGAGATCATCGATAAAAAAGGCAAGCGGCGGGGCGTGATCGGCGAGCAGGTTTTCAACCTTGGTCCCTTTGCCGCCCTGATTGGTATGGACTGGAAATTCGATGCCGAAATTGGCGAGCTGCTTGGCCCGGGCGGTGCGAAACTCGTCCTGCAAATTGGTCAGGATCACAACCTCGGCATATTCGGAAATCGAGATCAGCGCTTCGCTCGCGCCCGGTACGATCGTCTGGCGGTGCATCTCGGTATCGAAAAAGCCGTTCAACAGCGGCCAGATCTCTTCCCCCTTCAACGCGGGGCTGCCATCCCTCGGTCGCACGGCATCGATGAAATTACCGCCCTCAAGCACGAAATCGAGGTCATGCACTTCATCCAGCCATTCGCCAAAATGGCTGACCATATGCAGCAACACTTCATCACAGTCGCAAATTACCAGCGGCCGGCTCATCGTTCCAATTCCCTTCGCGCCATCACGAGCTCCTCAGGTGCGCATTGAATCGCCTCAGCGCAAGCGACGAGATCGGGCTCAAAGGCTTCGAGGAATTTGATGACGGCTGCAAGCATTGTCGGATCGCCAATTGCCGCGCGCATATGATCCGCCGTCAGCCCGGTGAGCGCGAGCAGGCGCTGGGCGCGATCTTCCTCGCTCAGCGTCCACACAAGTGCCTGTAGCGCCAATGCTTCCGCGCCAATCCGCTCGCCATCATTTGTATCGCGCTTCTGCATCGCCTAGATATTTCCCGAACAACCAACTGGGGTGGCAAGTGACGAAAAAGGTGCTCGTTGTCGAGGATAACGATCTTAATCGGAAATTGTTCTGCGATCTGCTGAAGGCGCATGACTATGAGCCCGAGCCCCTGGGTGACGGTCGCGAGGCTGTCGAGATCGCCCAATCGCAATCGCCCGATCTCATCATCATGGATATCCAGATGCCGCATGTCAGCGGTCTCGATCTGATTGGCGCGCTGAAACAAGATGCCGAGCTCAAATCCATCCCGATCATGGCCGTGACAGCCTATGCCGCCAAAGGCGATGAGGAACGGATCCGCGCAGCAGGCGCCGAGAGCTATGTCTCCAAGCCCATTTCCGTTGTGAAGTTCATTGAGGAAGTGAAAGCGCTCATCTAGCCACATTGGCTCGCAACTTTGGGCCCGCAACTGTGGGCCCGGAAACTTGGGGATGTGTGATGCAGATCGGCCAGCCGATCAAACGACCAAGACTGCAACGTTGGGCCCTCACATTGGGGCTCTGCGTCCTGTTTGCCTGGCGCAAACTCAGACTGCCGCTCTCGCCCTTTTCCCGACAGATCCGCCTGATCATGACGAACTGGACGGACCGGATGTTCGGTATCCTGATCCGGTCTCGTCTAAAGCGCGCCTATCCGGACCAACCCTGCACGCTGAACCATCCGCCAAGCTATGCGCCCAAGGTTGATGTCGATGATGCGCACACAATGTCCGAAGAGGATATCCGGCACTTTTATGAACGCGGCTATGTGCGGCCATTCGATGCCTTCACCGAAGCGGAAATGCAGTCATTCTACGAAGAGATTGAGGTCGCCCGCCAGGCACAGAGCCCGCATTATGACATCGTCACTGACCGCGACCATCATCTGAGCCTGCCAACCCTGATGGAGTTTATCCGACGGCCGACGATTGTCGAACGCTGCGCCCAATTGCTCGGGCCCGATCTTTTGATGTGGCGATCGCAATTCTTCTACAAAGCGCCGCATGGCGAAGCCATCCAATGGCATCAGGCCAGCACCTATCTTGTCGAAGACTATATGTCGCCGGCCCTGATCCCGCCCAACCGGGACGAATTGTTCCAGCTAACGATCTGGGTGGCGGTCGATCCCGCGACCTTGGAAAATGGATGCCTAAGAGTAATTCCGGGGACCGCAGACGGGATCCGGACGATCACTTTCGGTGCGGGCGAGGAGAGCTTTTACGAAGCAAGCTATGCCAGCGATTTCGATTTCTCGAATGCCGAGCCGGATTGCATCGAAATGAAACCGGGCCAGGCGTTGATTTTCAGCGAGCGCACGATCCATGGTTCCGGTGCGAACACCACCGACCATAGCAGGAGTGCATTCAACTTTCGGGTGATCCGACCCGACACCAAAGTCTATAAAGACAAGACGGTCCATCGGGCCCGGCATATGGGCCAGAAATATAATCTGGGACGATGGGGATGTGTCCTGCTGCGTGGCGAGGACAGATTCGGCCTCAACCGCATGGTTGAGGGTGCAAAAAGAAACTAGCCGCGCGCCGGGATGCCGGCACGCGAAACCAGCCTATTTGATTTTCGCTTCTTTAAAATCGACATGCTTGCGGGCGACCGGATCATATTTCCGCATCACCATTTTTTCGGTCAGATTGCGCGGATTCTTCTTCGTTACATAGAAGAAGCCCGTTCCTTCCGAGCTGACGAGTTTGATTTTCACGGTCGCCGGTTTGGCCATGACCCGAACCTTTTCGATTAATTGTTTGTATCGCAGGCACAGATGGCTCTCGCGCCATTGTCTGCTTGAAGCGCGGGGCTTTGCCGCCGGAGGGCCGGAAAGTCAAGTATTGAAGCCGCGAAAAGCCCGGGCGTGGCGACCGCGGCCCTTAACGGCAATTGGGCGCATGGTACCGACCGCCACCCAATCCACCAGTTTTAACCTTTTGCTAACCATAAAGGCGCACAGATGGGTGCAGGATATAGAGGAGCGATGGATATGCAGCTTCACGAAGATGCCCGCACGCCGATTTGTGCCGATCTGTTTGTGCAGATCGAGCAGCTTGAGCAGAATTGTCGATCAATGACGCTTCCGGCCCTGCACGAGGCAATCGACGAAATTCGCAATAAAGCGACCGCCCATGGCCTGGTTGCGCTCGAAGGCATTGCCCATGCATTTGAACGCTCGATCGCACGGCACCGCAACGCGACTGCCTTCAGCCTCTATTTTGATCAGCTGAAACTGGCGACTGGCTGCATCGACAATGACGATGCCAAAGCCCGGGATACGATGCTCGCTGCCATTTCGGTTCGACTGGCCGGCTAGTCTCAGCCTTCGATGGACCAGTTCCTGATGCCTTTTGCCGCTGCGGCACTCGCCGAATGGGGCGATAAAACCCAAATCCTGGCCATGCTATTGGCGATGCGCTTCGCCAAGCCGCTTCCAATCCTCTTGGGAATTGCACTGGCCGCTTCCATCAATATGACGATAGCCGCCTTCGCCGGAACGCTACTGACCAGCATGATCACGCCAGAAGCTGCTCGGCTGTTCCTTGCCGTCGGCTTTCTGTTCGCGGCCGTGGCGTCAATCATACCAATCACGGATCCCTATTCGGGAGAGAAATGGAAACTGGGTGCCTTTTTCACGAGCGCCGCCTCCTTCCTCGCCATCGAATTTGGCGACAAGACGCAGTTCATCGCTGTCGGTTTCGGCGCGGTATCGGGGAGCTGGCCGGTCGTGGCCTTTGCATCGACGCTGGGTGTCATGCTCAGCTGCGCGCCCGCCGTCATGATGGGCGCCGCATTTCGCGAAAATCTGCCGATCCTGACGATCCGCCGCAGTGCAGGGTTCCTGTTCCTGATCGTTTCATCGATTGTAGCGATTAATGCTCTCGGATTGATTTAGTTATCCGATTACAGTCTGTGAGACTTTTCGGCCGAAAAGCCGCGATTTCCTGAGCAATTACTCCTATATTGGTCTCAAGCGATAAGACGCACACAGATCTAACAGGAGGCATCCCATGTCAGAATCAAATCCCGCATCGTCACAGGATTCAAACGGCAACGCCGTGCAGAATGTGGCCGACGCATTAAACCGCATTCTTGCAGACAGCTATGCGCTGTATCTCAAGACCAAGAATTTCCACTGGCACGTTTCAGGCCCGCATTTCCGCGACTATCACCTGATGCTCGATGAGCATGCCGCAGCGGTCCTTCTCACGACCGACATCATTGCCGAACGGGTTCGCAAGACCGGCGGCACTACGCTGCGCTCGATCGGCGATATCAGCCGGCACCAGACAATCAGCGATAATGACGAAGATTTCGTCAGCGCCGCCGATATGCTGAGCGAATTGCGCGATGATAATCTGAAGCTTGTCGCGGCCTATCGCGAAGCCAAGGAATTGGCGACCCAAGCCAATGACAATGCGACCGAAGGCCTGCTCGACGATTGGACGGATCAGGCCGAGGAACGCGCCTGGTTCCTGCTCGAGGCCGGCCGCACGGGCTAAGCCAGATATTCTCAAACGAAACGACAGGGGCTGGCCTTAACGGGCTGGCCCCTTTGCGTTGAAGGCGCTTGCTGGGATAGACTGGTACCTAGGGAGAAACCGTCATGCGCCTGTTCATCATCTTGGCCTGTCTCGCCATGCCCAGCCAGCTTGCGGCCCAGGAGGTGCGCTCACTCGGCGAGGGAACATCGCAACCGGCTACCCTTGATGAAGTCGCCTGGCTCGCCGGGCGATGGGCAGGTACCGGGCTTGGTGGCCAGAGCCATGAAGCCTGGTTGCCGCCACTCCATGGCCAGATGGCCGGCGTGTTCCACCAGAGCAGCGACAGCGAGCTACTCTTCTATGAGATCCTCCAGATCGTCGAACGGGACGGATCGCTGGTCGTGCGGCTCAAACATTTCAATCGCGATCTATCCGGCTGGGAAGACAATAGCGCCGAATCCGCGATCGAGTTTCCGCTGGTCGCGATCGAAGGTGAGACCGCTTATTTCTCAGGCCTTACCTACCAGCGAGTCACTGAAACCGAGCTCCACATTCATTTGCGGCTCAACAGCAACGGCGAAAGCCGGATCGAGACCTTTGAGCTGACCCGTCTCGACTAGCGTTCCGGCCCGAGTTCAATCACCCAGAAATCGGGTGGTACGCCCAGTCGGATCGGAAGAATGCTGGTTCCAAGCCCAGCCGTGACCACCACCGCCTGGCCATTATCGTCGATCTGCCCGCAAGCGAACCGCTCGCCATAGCGCGATGCCGTCGCCAGCCGCCCGATGATCGGCAGGCTGATCTGTCCGCAATGGGTGTGGCCCGCAGCCACCACCGCAACCAGGTTCGGCAGGTCGGGAACGATATCGGGGCTATGGCTGAGCACCACGACCGGACCGGAGATCTCCGATGCCGTCGTCATGGCAGCCGCAACATCCGCATGGCCGGTAAAGTCATCGCCAATGCCAACCAGGACGACCGGACCAGCCACCACCGCCTCATTGTCGAGCAGCACAACACCTGCATCGGGTAGCGCCGCCCGAAACGCCGGGGCATCGCGCCAATGATCATGATTGCCGAGCACCGCGAAGACGCCATGTTCTGCCGCGAGCCCTGCAAGGGGGGCGACTGCCTCTGCAGCGGTATAGCGATGCGTCGACAGTGCTTTGTCGCTGACGAAATCACCGGCGATCAACACAAGATCCGGTTCCAACGCGTTAAGCCTGGTTACGATCCGTGCAAGCCGTTCGGGCGGCATATCCGGACCAGCCACATGGATATCGCTGATCAGCACAATCCGAAGCGCCGCCGCTCCCTCCGGCCAGCCTTCCACGGCAATCTGCGTGTCCCGCTGAATCGGATCGCGTACCGCACTCCAATAGGCATAGCCTGTCAGCGACAAGCCCAGCACAACCAGCAACAAGAAAACGCGTTTCACCATAACCGCTTCGCCCTAGCGCAGCCGCCCGCGCTTCGCCATGTTGGTTGAGCCATGCAGCGTTTCGCCCATCTTCTTGATCGCCTTGTCTATACGCGATCCCGCAATGCCAAGCTGCGGCTGATTGCAAATTATCTGAAAACGACGTCCGACCCGGATCGCGGCTGGGCGTTGGCGGCGCTCACTGGCGCTATCGATATCCCCGGTGTGAAACGCGCTGCTGTCAGTGCAATTGTCGATGAGCGTGTCGATCCCGTCCTTTTCCGGATGAGCCGCGATTATGTCGGCGATACGGCCGAGACCGTGTCGCTGATTTGGCCCGGTCGCGAGGCGGATACTAGCGCTGCGAAGGATATGAACATCTCGGCGGTCGTTGATCAGCTCACCCAGCTCGGTCGTGCCGATGCGCCCGCCGCGCTGGCCGATATGCTCGACAGGCTCGATCCGACCGGCCGCTATGCGCTGTTGAAACTGGCATTGGGAGGCTTGCGGGTCGGCGTATCGGCGCGGCTCGCCAAGACCGCTTTTGCCCAGGCATTCGATCTCGACGTGGAGGCGGTAGAAGAGGTGTGGCACGGGCTCAAACCGCCCTATCTCGAACTGTTCCAATGGGGCGAAGGCGGGGCCGCGCCCAATATCGAGAATATTCCGGTGTTCCGCCCGTTCATGCTCGCCCATCCCTTGGGCGACACACAGGTGTCGATCGATGACTATGCCGCCGAATGGAAATGGGATGGCATCCGTATCCAGCTTGTCCATGTGGCCGGCGAAACCCGGCTGTTCAGCCGGACGGGCGACGATATCTCGCACAGCTTTCCCGATGTTGCTGCAGCGTTTCGCGAGACGGGCGCATTGGACGGCGAGCTGCTGGTGCGCGGAACGGCGCAGGGCGGAGCCGATGGTGGCGCGGCCAGCTTCAATGCGCTGCAGCAGCGGCTTGGGCGCAAGAAAGTATCGGCGAAGATGCAGGCGGACTATCCGGCCTTTGTCCGGCTCTATGACATTCTCTTCGATGGCAGCGAGGATTTGCGTGCCCTGCCCTGGCACGCGCGGCGCAATCGCCTCGAAGCCTTCCATCCGCGCCTGCCAACGGATCGCTTCGATCTGTCCGAGCTGATCGATGTCGATACTTTCGATGCGCTGGCGAAGCTGAGAGACGGTGCACGCGATGCGGCGATCGAAGGTGTCATGCTCAAACGGCGCGACAGTCAGTATCTCGGTGGTCGCAAGACCGGCCATTGGTACAAATGGAAGCGCGATCCCTTGGTCGTGGATTGTGTGATCATGTACGCGCAGCGCGGATCGGGGAAACGCTCCAGCTTCTATTCCGATTACACCTTTGGATGCTGGACGGAGGATGGCGAACTCTATCCGGTTGGCAAAGCCTATTCGGGTTTCTCTGACCAGGAACTCAAATGGCTGGACCGTTTCGTCCGCACCAACACGCTCAACCGATTCGGGCCGGTGCGCGAAGTCAATAAAACGCTGGTCGTCGAGGTTGCCTTTGACTCGGTCCATGAATCGAAACGGCACAAGTCCGGCCTCGCCATGCGCTTCCCACGCATCTCACGCCTGCGCCGCGACAAGCCCGCCAAAGAAGCCGATACGATTGCAGCGTTGCGGGGATTGATCAGCTAGGCAATAGGGTGGCGATGTCCGCCTTCACCCTCGCCGCATTGCTGATGATCCTGTCGGGCAGCCTGCACGCGACGGTGAATGCGATGATCAAAAGCGGCGGCGATCGCTATCTCCATACGGCGCTGATGTCGCTGGCGAGCGCTGCAATCACCGTTCCGATCCTGTTTTTCGTGCCCTTGCCAAACGGCGCCTGGGGTTGGCTCGGCATCGCGACGGTCTTTCATCTGATCTATTTCGTGCTGCTCGCCCGGACATTGGATCGCGGCGAACTCTCATCCGCCTATCCAATCTATCGGGGCAGCGCGCCATTGATCACCGCGCTCGTCACGATCGGACTATTGGGCGAGCCTTCTACACCGCTGGTGCTGTTCGGTATCGCGATGATCGGCGGCGGCATATTGCTGATGCTGCAGGGGCGCCATGCGAGCCGCGAGATCGTGCTGCTGTCGCTTGCCACCGGAGCGATGACAGCCTGCTATACGGTGATCGGGGCCGAAGGGGTGCGCGCCGTCGAGAACCCGCTGAGCTTCATTCTCTGGCTGTTCCTGCTGATGGGCATTGGCAATATGATCCTGTTGCCGCGCTTTACATCCTCCCGGCTCCGCGACGCGGTAAAGGCCTATGGCCGCAGCGCTGGCCTGGCCGGGATTCTATCGCTGGGGACCTTTGGGCTTGCCCTGTACGCCCTCTCGCTCGGCCCGACGGCAGAGCTTGCTGCGCTTCGCGAAACCGGCATGATTACCGCGACCGTGATCTCCATCACAGTGTTCGGCGAACGGGTGACTATCAGCCGTATCCTTGCGATGACCGCGATATTGGTCGGGGCGGTGTTGATTTTACTATGAACCGTTCATCGTCCATACAGAACGGCTCACCGATAGGAGCTTCGGGTCGCATGAAGTTCTAAGGGGCGAAATTCGCTCGTGACACAGGGAGACACTCCAATGAAGACCCAACTTTCTACGATCGCTATTGCCGCCGCGCTGGCATCCGCATTGCCGGGAGCCGCATTGGCACAATCGGCGCTTGCGCCGGGCGAGCCGGTTCAAGGCGAACTCACGCTCGAAAGCGCGCGCGTGTCCAGCAATGTCTATTATCTCGACAATTACGCCGTCAGCGGTACGGCCGGTGACCGGATCACGGTCGCCATGCAATCCGACGAATTCGATACGCTGCTTGAGATCGGCCAGATGGTGGACGGTGAGTTCCAGCAGATCAGTGTTGATGACGATGGCGGCGATGGCCTGAACTCGCGCCTTGTTTTCACATTCCCGGAGACCGGCGACTATGTGGTTCGGGCGCGCACATTCGGTACGGATGCTACCGGCCCGTACACGATCGAACTGAGTGAGCTTGGGCCGCCACCGCCGCCTCCGCCGCCGATCCGCATTCGACCCGGTCGCACCGCAAGTGGCGAACTGACCATGGACAGCGCGACCTATGAGGCGAACGGCTATGGCGGCAGTGATCGCCACTATGCGCTCTATGAGCTGCGCGGTCGCGAAGGCGATACCCGTACCATCACGTTGCGCTCTGATGATTTTGATGCGTTTCTCGAGATTGGAGCTATGTCGCCGCTCGGCTTTGCGGTGGTGGACAGTAATGATGATGGCATGGCCACGGGCGACGAAGAATCCCTCGGCCTGGACTCACGTTTGACGGTCACTTTCCAACAGTCCGGCAGGCTGACAATTCGCGCCACCACATTGGGCGGCGGAGCGACAGGAGCATATACGCTCAACGTCGAATAACGAATCAGAAATCGAGAGGCTCGGAACGGTATTCCTGTTCCGAGCCTCTCTTTTTTTTGGGTTTTGGGATCGGCGTCCCAAAATGAGACAACCCAATTTTACCATATTCTGTAACCAAATGTCCCGAAACGCGGCGAGTCGCGCATGAGAGAAAACTCAATGCCGCCAATATGGTGTGAATCAATCCCCATACATCAAATATTCATCTTGAGTGACTTGGTGATTCAGGTTTACCTTCTTTCATCGCAGTTTCAAAACAGGGGGGCTTTGTTTGTTATGTCGACTTCCAAAAATCGGAAATTTTCTTTTACCGCTGGTGCGGCGATCAACGCGATCGCGTTGTCGCTGGTTTTAACCGCGCCTGCACAGGCGATCGTTCCAAACGACAACTTCACACCCGATGACATTGTCGACAATGAAGGCGGCGTAAACGGCGTCGGCATGTTTTTCCGCAGTGACGGATTTGTATGCTCTGGCTCGCTGATTAACCCACGGACCGTTTTGTTTGCCGCGCACTGCGTCAACAGCGACGCCCTTGGGAATGTTCAGCCCGACTCCGCGTTTAACGAAAACGGACTCCGTTCGGCCTTCTCTTTCGATGTGAACGCACTGCCAGGTTTCCAGTATTGGATCGGCAACGGCTTTGTCAGCAACCCTGACTTGTTTGTCTACAATATCAACCAGATACGCTATAACCCCGATTCGGTCGCACGACCCGAATCCCGTGGTTTTCTCGAAGCCGATATCGCATTGGCGACGCTCGACACGCCGGCAACCAACATCCCGACCTGGGCCTTGTTGTTCTCGGCCTTACCGGTTCCCGATTCCATCGATCCGGTCACCGGCACCGGCTATCATGCAACAATCACCGGCTATGGAGCGACCGGCAGCGGTACCAACGGTTCGGACCTTGGCATCGATTGGCGGCGCAAAGCGGCCGAAAACTATATCGGCGCTCTCGCTTCCTTGAACGAGCGCAACGAGTTTCTGTTCGGCCCGCCTGGGCCCGATGACGCCGATCTCCCGCAGAATCTCTATCTGTTCGATTTCGACGATCCGGATCGCGCCAACCCGTTCGATTTCAACCTGTGGCGCGATGACGCATTGCCGAATGAAGGCACGACCGCAGGCGGCGATTCCGGCGGACCGCTGATCGTCGACCAGGCGTTTGACGAAGAGGTTGTTGTCGGCGTCCTGTCGGGCGGCACGCGGTTCTTCCTCGATCAGCCGCGAAGCAGCTATGGTGGTGATAGCTTCTATCAGCCGCTCTATCTGTTCTGGGACTATATCGTTGCGACGAACCCCTATCGCTATGTCTCGGCACGACGCGGCAGTGGCGATTGGGAAAATGGCTTCCATTGGGTCACCGATCTTGATCCGGTGTATCGCACGCTGGATGCGGACGGCAATCTCGTAAATGCACTGCCCAGAACACCGGGTGCCGGTGTCAACGGGACGGAACCGGACTTCGGTGAAGTCTGCTTCATCCAGGGTACGCCCGGTGATGGTTGCCAGGATCTGGAGAGCGGCGCTCTGGTGCCAGCCAGTGGGACTAATTTGACGCCATCCTACGGGAATAATCTCGGCGCGGCATCGCTGCCAGGATCTTCTGCTTCTGCGTCTGCGCAATCCACGGCCGTCACCTCGACCGCCAGCGCAACTGGCTCAAGCAGGAGTGGAGGCGATCCGAGATTGCCACGACCAACTCTCGAGAATGGCCTGCCAGGTGCGACGGGCTTTGTTCCGAACAATATCGATCCTGATCCGGTAGCCGGTATCAACGCCCGCTATTTCGATGTCACGCTTGATCAACCCGGCCAAACCCGCTTGCGGACCAGTGTCGAGATTGATCGTCTGACGATCCTTGGCCAAGCCAGGCTCGCCATCCTTCGGTCCGGCAATCTTTCGGTGCTCGCCGATTATACGCAGATCGGCGGATCGACGAATATCGATGGCGTGCTTTCGACGGGCGAAGCGCTTGTCGTCGGCGGTGAGATTAGCGGCCGGGGAACGTTCGATCCGACCTATCTGACCGTCATCGGTGGCCTGATCAATCCGGGCGGCAGAGGATTTGGAACCTTGACGATTCAAGGCGATCTTATTCACACGTCGACGGCGGTATCCTGGTTCAACATCAATCGGACCTCGGCCGATAAGATCGCGGTTACGGGCGACGCCGACAATTCCGGCATCGCTTCGTTGGCCGGCACGGCATTATTCTCGGCCGGACGGGGGGCAAGGCCTCGGGCTAATCAGGAATTTGAAATCCTGACAGCCGAAGGCGGCGTCGACGGGACGTTTGACAATGTCCTTGGCCGCATTGGTGTGCTGAGGCCCGAACTCACCTATGGCGCAAACAATGTCACGGTGAGATTGCGTGCCGGAAGCCTCGCAAGAAATCTGCGCGGGAATAACCGTGCGGCTAGCGCCTTCGCCAATGCTCTCGATGGCCTGCGCAACAACAATTACAACTCGCTCTACGGGTTGTATGGCGCGATTGACGTGATGGACTCAGCGAGCCTCACGGCAACCCTGCAAGGCCTGTCACCGTCGATTGTCGGCGAAGCGATGGCAGTCGGCATCGGTCAGAATGACATGATGCTTGGCCTGGTATCAAACCGCCTGTCCATGCTCGGAACTGGCTCCCATCAGACGGGCACGTTCAGCGTCGTTGGCGCGCCTGAGATGCTGGGTATCGCAGCGGGCAATGCTTCGGTTTCGAGAAGCGCCGCCACGCAGATGAGCTTTGCGGGGCGGGTCGTTTCTGATGGCCGGACCCTCGGGTCACTGCCGGAGAATGTCAGCGGCTTCATTTCGGGCGGTTATGAAAATAGCCGGACCGCAACCCGTTTCGGCAACGATTCCGACGCCCAGGCCAATTGGCATATCGCCATGGGCATTGAGGTCGAAGTCGCGGACAACCTGACCGTGGGTGGTGCATCCGCCTTCATCAACGGTCGTTCGACGATACAGGGTTCCGAAGCGCAGCTGATGACCAACCAGGCGATCGCCTATGCGTCATACCGCTTGGGCGGCGGCGCCTATGTCGCAGGCCTTGGTTCAGCATCGGTGACTGACATCGAAACCCAACGCTTTGTAACCGGCGGGATCGAGACCGCACGGTTCAGCAATGACACCCGGGCATCCAGCTATGCCGCGGGCATCGAAACGGGCGTGAATATCGACGTAGCGCAGGGCTTCGAGCTCACACCGCGCGCTGCGGTTCGCTACACCCGTTCCGAAGTGCAGGGCTATAACGAAGCGGGCTCCGAAATCGCGTTGGCGATCGACGATGTCAGCGAACGGCGGCTCGAGGGCCGGATCGGGTTCAACTTCCAGGGCGATACCCGCATCGGGCAGAGCAACTGGACGGTTCGACCTCATCTCTCGGCCGATTATGTTCGCGCGCTCAGCCAGAACGATAGCGACATGACGGTCCGCTTTGCTGAGGCAGCCGCGGTTCCGATCGTGTTGCCTGGCATTGGAACGGACCGGTCATGGACCGAGATGCGTGGCGGGGTCAGCCTGAACCACGGCAATCTCTCGCTGACCACGGCGTTCGAAACCGATATCGGACGCAACAGCGTGCGCGATGACCGGGCGGTTGCGGAGGTTTCCTTCCGCTTCTAGGCCATCACGCCAGACAAATGGGGCCCCCAGCCAAATCGGCCGGGGGCCCTTTTTTGTACGGTTTTTCGGCCTGGCGAGGGTCAATTCACAGACAAATTGTAATGCAAATATCAGATGCCGGTTATGCAAGCCCCGCGTCGCGCACCTATCCGTGCCCCTGATCCAGACAGGCGGAAATCACGCCGCCTGTGCCGAGATCAAGGAGAATGGGGCTACCCGCCGGCGCTGATGCTTCGCAAAGCGCTGGGATGGATATCGGAATTGCGTCCCCCCGTTCGCAACGAGGGAATCTACCAGCATGCGTAAATCGCCTATCTATTCGTCATCCGCCAGCGCCGCCGCCGTCGCCATGTCTCTGCTCTGCGCGGCACCGGCTCAGGCGATTGTGCCCAACGACAATTTCACGCCAGAGGACATTGTCGACACGGATGGTGGGGTGAATGGTGTCGGCATGTTCGTCCGTATCAACCAGGATCTGACCGGTGAGGGCTACTGTACGGGCACATTGATTAACCCGCGCACGATGCTTTTCGCGGCCCATTGCGTCAATGACCTTCCAGAAAACAGTTTTGGCCCGAACGTAAAGGCTGCTGTTGGCTTTGAGGTTGACACTTTTGAGGAACTAGTTGGTTGGCTTGACTCAGGATTCACCAGCAATCCCGATCAGTTCGTCTATAATATCAACCGCATCAACTATGATGCCCGCTCCCTTGCCCGGCCAGAGGCCGAAGGCTTTGTCGAAGCGGATATTGCCCTTGCAACGCTTGATACTCCGGCGACGAATATCCCGACCTGGGTATTGCTCTTCTCGCCTTTGCCGACGCCGAACGCGATCGATCCGGTCACGGGCACCGGCTATCATGTGAATATCACCGGCTATGGTCGGTCCGGCAGCGGTTCTATCGGGGATGAGCAGGCCATTGATTTTCGCCGTCGCGCGGCCGAAAACATGCTGGGCGCGCTGGCATCGTTCGATGATCGCCAAGCCTTCCTGGCCCCATCAGAGCCGTCTTTCGGACTCCCGCAAAACCTGTACTTTCTGGACTTTGATGACCCTGCTGGAACCAACGCTAACGATATCAATGTCTGGCGAGATGAACCGCTGGCGAATGAAGGCGTTACTGGTGGCGGCGATTCGGGTGGCCCGCTGATTCTCGATGCCACAAATAACGGTCTGTCAGACGAAGATCTGGTGATTGGCGTTTTATCGGGCAATGCAACGCATTCTTCTTCGCAGCCGTTCAGCTCCTATGGCACCGATGCATTCTACCAGCCGCTCTATCTCTATTGGGACTATATCGTTGCAACCAGCCCCTATCGCTATGTCTCGGCCAATGCCGGCAATGGTGATTGGGAAGATCCTAGTCATTGGCAAGTCGATCTTGATCCCGCCTTTCGAGTTATCGATGCGGTGGGTGCGGTGGTGAACGGACTGCCTGGCGCGATCGGCGCCGGCCCAACGGGCGATAGCCCGGATTTTGGCGAAGTCTGCGTCATTGTTGAAGGCGAAGACGGCAGCTGTTCCGATCTTGCAACCGGCGAAATCGTACCGGCCTCGGCCGCAGTATCGCGCCCAGGCTCTCCGGAGCTCTCTCTGAGCGTATCTTCGGGCGATCGGCGCGCATCGCCAAATAGCACGCCTGCATCGTCTGCCGGTGCGGCCTTGGCAGGACCGACGCGCAGTCGATCGACAGCCAGCCGGAGTGCATCATCAACTTTGACGCCGCTGTCCCTCCCCGCGCCCACGCTTGCCAATGGCTTGCCAGGCGCGACGGGCTTTGTGCCGAACAATAGCGATCCGGACGCCGCCAATGGTGTGGATGGTCGCTATTTCGATGTCACACTCAGTCAGCGCGGGACAACCACGCTGAGCTCAGCGGTGACGGTTGATCGGCTAACCATGGACGGCTCGGCCAGGCTGACCATCCAGTCGGGCGGTGATCTCACCGTGTTGACCGATTACACACAGGCTCGCGGCACGTTGCTGGTCGATGGCCGCTTGGCCAGCGGCGAAGCCCTGATCATGCGCGGCGAACTCAGCGGTTCGGGTACCTTCGATCCAACCTTCCTCACGGTAGCAGGCGGCATTATCCGTCCCGGTGGACGGTCCTTTGGAACTCTGACGATCCAGGGCGATGTCATCCTGTCGTCCGGTACGCGTACGCTGATGGACATAGGGGACAATAGCAGCGATGTGCTCGCGGTCACCGGCGATGCTGACAATAGCGGCATTATCGCACTGGGCGGCGTGTTGCAGCTGTCCTCGAGCAGACGCAACGCCCCGCGCGATGGTCAGTCGTTCGATATTGTCACGGCCGAAGGCGGGATCGATGCGACCTATAACAGCTTCGATCGCGTGGCCGGGCGGTTGGGCGTGCTGGAGCCAAGCCTTGTCTATGGCAGCAATGCGGTGACACTCAACCTCACCGCGGGCAGCCTTGTCACCAATGTGAGAGGCGCCAACCCGACAGCCAGGGCCTTTGCGCGCGGCCTCGATCGCCTGCGCCGCCGCAGCTACAACAATCTCTACAATCTCTATGGCAATATCGACGTGATGGACGCCGCGCAGCTTACCGCGACGCTGAACAATCTCGCGCCGACAATCGTCAACGAAGCCCAGGCGGTGAGCATTGGTCAATATGACATGATGGTCGATGTGGTATCGGATCGTCTGTCGATGCTCGGCACGGGTTCCCAGCAAAGCGGCACCTTTAGCGTGGTCGGTGCGCCGGAGATGCTCGGTGTTGCCGCCAGCAACGCCAATGTATCGCGGGCGACAGCCACCCAGATGAGCTTTGCCGGACGGCTTGTCTCCAATGGCCGCACGCTCGGCACGCTGCCGGAGAATGTCAGCGGCTTTATCTCGGGCGGCTATGAGGCAAGCAGCAGCGCCACCCGCTTTGGCAGCCGATCCGATAATCAGGCCAACTGGCACATCGCCATGGGCCTGGAGGTCGAGGTGGCGGACAATCTGACCGTGGGCGGTGCATCGGCCTTTATCAACGGTCGCACGACGCTCCAGGGGTCCCAGGCCCAACTCATGACCAACCAGGCCATGGTCTATGCCAGCTATCAGCTGGGTGGCGGCGCCTATGTCGCCGGGCTGGGTTCGGCATCGGTCACGGACATTGAGACGGCCCGTTATGCATCGGGCAGTGTGGAAACAGCACGCTTCGGTAATGAAACGCGCGCGCTCAACTATATGGCCGGCGTGGAAGCCGGCATGAACATCGGCATCGCCGATGGGTTCCAGCTCACGCCGCGCGCCGCTGTTCGCTACAGCCATTCCGAATTTGGAGGCTATGACGAAGTGGGATCGGAGATCGCCCTGTCGATCGACGATATCCGTGAGCAACGGCTTGAAGGCCGGGTTGGCTTTGCCTTTAGCGGTGACACGACAATCGGTGGTGGCTGGTCGCTGCGACCGCAACTGTCCGCTGACTATGTCCGGGCGATCGGCCAGAGCGAGCGTGACATGACAGTCCGCTTTGCCCAGGCTGGCGGGGTTCCGATCCTGCTGCCGGGTCTGGCCGCTGACAATCAGTGGACCGAGATGCGCGGCGGGCTCAGCCTGGAGCGCGGCAATCTATCGATCACGACGGCGTTCGAGACCGATATCGGCCGCTCCGAACTGCGCGACGATCGCGCCGTCGCAGAGCTCCGCCTCCGCTTCTAGCCAATCGCCTACACAAAAAGGGCCCCCAGCCAGATCGGCTGGGGGCCCTTTTTTTACGCCTATTGTCCGGCCAAACTGACCGAATAAATCCGTTTAGTCCTGCTTCGGAACGAGATTGACCGCCGCGTGCTTGCCGCGCCGATCGACTTCCAGTTCGAAGTCCAGCCGATCGCCTTCGTTGAGCGTCGGCATGCCAGCACGTTCAACCGCGCTGATATGGACAAATGCATCGGGCTGGCCGTCATCACGCTGGATGAAGCCGAAGCCTTTCATGCTGTTGAAGAATTTGACCGTACCGCTTGCCTTCTCACCGGTTAGCTCGCGCTGCGGACCGCGCTCGTCGCGCTCGGGAACCGGCATCGGCTCCCCGTCGATCACGAGATCGCTGGCCGATACTTTACCGTTCCGGTCAACGAGATTGAAGCTGAGCGGCTGTCCTTCAGCAAGGCCGGTCAGGCCGGCCTGTTCAACGGCACTGATATGCACAAACACATCTTCGCCACCATCGTCACGGACGATGAAGCCAAAGCCTTTTTGGCCGTTGAAGAATTTTACAACGCCTTTGCCTTCGCCAACAACCTGGGCTGGCATGCGTTCGCCGCGGAAACCACCGCCGCCGCCGCCGCCGCGGTTCTCATAGCCGCCACCGCCGCCGCCGCGATTGTCAAAACCGCCGGATTCTCTGCCGCCGCCAAATTTATTTGGTTCGCTGTAGCCTTGGTAGTTCTCGTCGCCGAAACTGTCGCGCTTATCCCTTCGGCGTCCACGCCGGTCCCTATCGAAACTCATTTGTCCTAAAGTCTTCCTGTTCGCCCAAATCTCAAATCGAAGCTGTTCGCGCCGGGCGGTACGCGCCAACTCCATGGCACGAATCTGCCGTACCGTGATTCGGTATAACCGAAAAACGCCGCTTTCGCGAGCAATTTACGCGAGTAGCGTGCTCGGGTTCGGCATCGGTTCGCGGTTCGAGGCCCGAACGAGAGACATGATCGCCCGAACCAGCACCCACACATAGGCGAGAATGAGCAACGGGATACCGATCAAGGCGCCGATAATCGTAAAGATCAAAATGACGCTCAACACGGTCATGCCGAGCCACAACAGGAACGTCATGATGTGATATTCATAATGCGACGCTTCCCAGTCTGCCCCGGGTTCCGACTTCCAGATCAGCGCCAAAATGAAGGCCACAAGTCCGGTCAGGCCGACAATCAAGCTTGTCAGATACAATATGGACAGGATCATCGGCTTATTGGATTCCGACGCCGCTCCGGCCTGCGCTGATCTGCGCGGCTCTTCGCGGGGCGGCAGCCCTTCGCCGCGCTCCTCAGACTGTGCTGCGCGCGGCCGCACGGTCTCCCGGTCTTCGGGACGAGGCGCAGAGCTATTGGGTGGATCAAATTCCAGCTTGCTGCCGCGTTCGCGATCGTCACTCATCGTCCCATGCCCCTGTAAATGACTGATTGGCAGGGAATTGCACGCTGTGACCCGCAATGGCAATGCCAGCCCTCACAGTTCCTCCGCCCATTGAGCGACCGGCCTATTGCGCCTATGTGCGCAGGCATGACTGTTTATTTTCATGAAGAAGACCTGCCAGCCGATGCGCTCGGCCCGGGTCCCGTCGCCGTCGATACCGAAACCATGGGATTGCAAACGCCCCGCGACCGGCTGTGCGTGGTCCAACTATCCGATGGCGGCGAAGATGAGCATCTGGTGCGGTTTTCACCGGGCAGCGACTATGCCGCTCCCAATCTGAAAGCCGTGCTGGGCGATCCTGAGCGTTTGAAGCTGTATCATTTCGCGCGCTTCGACCTGGCTGCCATCGAGCATTATCTGCACGTTACGGCCGCGCCGGTATATTGCACCAAGATCGTGTCGCGCCTGGTGCGGACCTACACCGATCGTCACGGGCTCAAGGAATTGTGCCGCGAAGTGCTGAGCGCGGACATTTCCAAGCATCAGCAATCTTCGGACTGGGGCGCGCCGGAACTGAGTGATGCGCAAAAGGACTATGCCGCATCCGATGTGCGATTTCTGCATCGGTTGAAGGAAAAGCTCGATGTTCGGCTTGAACGGGAGGGCCGCACCGAACTGGCCCAGGCCTGTTTCGACTTTCTGCCACATCGCGCCCGTCTGGACCTCGCTGGCTGGCCGGAAATAGACATTTTCGCCCATGTCTGAGGCAGCCCGCAGACAGCTTGACCGGCGCCAGCACTGGGCAGCGCCTGGTGGTCGGCACGACAAGGTCGTCAAATATCTGCAGATCATCCTGCCGGCATCAGTCGGTGTGCTCGCGGCATTCCTTGCCATGGCACCGCTCCAGACGAGCAATGAGCTAAGCTTCCTGCTCTCGCGCGACAATGTCGATATCGCAAGTGAGCGGCTGCGCGTTGAATCGGCGCGTTACAGTGGCTCAGATGGTGCTGGACGACCGTTTGAGCTCAATGCGGCCTATGCTCTGCAACGCAGCTCATCAACGCCGATCGTTGAACTGGAAGACCTGTCCGCCCAGCTTGAGCTTGATGATGGTCTCGCCTTTATCGTCGCCAATCGCGGATTATATGATCTTGAAGACGAAGTCGTCACAATCGACGGACCGCTCGAATTTCGCGCCGCCGACGGCTATCGACTGCGTACTAGTAACGTGTTGGTCGAACTGGAAGATCGCGAGATGCGCAGCGCCGGCGAAGTCGATGGGCAGATTCCGCTCGGCGCGTTTAGCGCGGACAATATGCGCGTCGACCTTCCCACTCGCACAGTGTTTCTCGAAGGCGATGCACGGTTGCGTATCGTTCAAGGCGAAGGCAGATAAAGGCCATGAACCACTCTCTCCTGCCTTTTGCGACTGGATTCGCGCTGACGATTCTTGCCGCGGTACCCGCATCGAGCCAGTCCGCGCTTGAAGGCCTCAATACCAATGCGCCGGTGGATGTCGCCGCAGACCGGATCGAAGTGCAGGACCGCGCCGACCGGGCAATCTTCTCCGGCAATGTCCAAGTACGCCAGGGCAATCTGACGCTTGATGCCGAGCGGATCACGGTCGCCTATTCCGGCAGCGTTACCGATGGTGTCGAAGTGCAGCGGCTTGATGCGAGCGGCGGCGTATTTGTCCGCAGCCCGAGCGAAACCGCGCGCGGCCAGTTTGGCGTGTATGACCTCAACCGGCGGCTGATCACATTGGTTGGTGGTGTTGAGCTCAACCAGGGCGGCAACATCATTCGTGGCGGCCGATTGGTGATTGACCTCAATACCGGGCGGGCTGTTATTGACGGCCGTTCCCAGGGCGGCGACGGGCTTGTGACGCAAGGAACGCCGTCTGGCCGGGTCACGGGTCGCTTTACCGTGCCCCAACGCAACAATTAGAGTCGAATTTCCGCTTCCAGGATGCACACCATTGAAACGGCGTTGCGGCTTCCCAACATGCATGATTGATGCCAAATAGCGAAGCGATGAACAAAGCCGAGACAATCGACCCGATAGAGGACCCAGCAGGACTGGAAGCCGAGACAGAAGGCCTGTCCGTCATCTCGATCGCCAAATCCTATGACAAGAAGCAGGTCCTGTCGGATGTATCGCTCCATATCGGACGCGGTCATGTGCTCGGACTCCTCGGGCCGAACGGCGCGGGTAAGACGACATGTTTTTATTCGATCATGGGTTTGGTCCGGCCGGATTCCGGGCGTATCATGCTGGATGGCGCGGATATCACCGGCTTGCCAATGTATCGCCGGGCCATTCTCGGTCTTGGCTATCTGCCGCAGGAAACGTCAATCTTTCGCGGATTGAGCGTTGAGAAGAATATTGCGGCGGTGCTCGAGATGAGCGAGCCCGACCCCGATGCGCGGGCCGAACGGCTCGAACAGCTGCTCGACGAGTTTTCAATCGGTCATTTGCGGGATTCGGCGGCGATGGCGCTGTCCGGCGGTGAGCGGCGACGCTGCGAGATTGCCCGGGCACTGGCCGCCAATCCGTCGATCATGCTGCTCGATGAGCCGTTTGCCGGGATCGATCCGATTTCCATCAACGATATTCGCGAGCTGGTCCACGATCTCAAGAACCGCAATATTGGCGTCCTGATCACCGATCATAATGTCCGCGAGACGCTGGGCATCGTCGATCAGGCCTGCATTATCTACGACGGCAAGGTGCTGTTTTCGGGATCGCCGGACGATCTGGTCGCCAATGACGAGGTGCGACGACTTTACCTCGGTGAAGGGTTCACAGTTTAGGGTGCCGATATGGCACTAGGACCGCGCCTCGACCTCCGGCAGAGCCAGTCTCTGGTTATGACGCCGCAGCTGCAGCAAGCGATCAAGCTGCTCGCGCTTTCCAATCTCGAAATCGAAGGCTTTATCGCCGAGGAGCTGGAAAAGAACCCGCTGCTCGAAACCGGTAATGAGGAAAGCCAGGAAGCCGCACCAACCGAAGGCGATGGGTTCGAGGATGCGCCGGACCCCGTTACCGCAGATGGCCTGCTCCAAAATGGTGGCAACGACAATGAAGCGCAGCTCGACATCGAACCGAGCGCGCTCTCCGACGATACAGGCTCGGATGCGGGCATGGACGGTGCGCTCGGCATGTCCGGTATCGATAGCCGGGTGGGCGGCGATGGCGAGGCTGATCTCGACCTGTTGGCGGCTGCGGATATCTCGCTCCACGATCATCTTCTGTCGCAAGCCGGCGGGACGCTATCCGACCAGGACCTCTTGATCGCCGGTCAGCTGATCGAGCGGATCGATGAAACCGGTTATCTGCGCGCAGACCTGTTGCGCCTGTCGCACCAGCTGGGCGTGCCGATGGCCGATCTCGAGCGCGTGCTTGAGGAGATCCAGACCTTCGACCCCACCGGCGTCGGCGCACGGGACCTGTCCGAATGCTTGGCGCTTCAGGCGCGCGAAGCCGATCGCTATGATCCGTGCATGGCAAAGCTCATCAACAATCTGGACCTGGTGGCGCGCGGCGAACTGGGGCGGTTGAAGCGCATGTGCCGAGTTGATGATGAAGATATCGCCGACATGATCAGCGAACTGCGCGACTATGATCCGAAACCCGGCCTCCAATTTGGCGGCGAGCCGATCCAGGCGGTGGTCCCCGATATCTTTGTCGCCGAGCGCAAAAAGGGCTGGGCCGTCGAGCTGAACAACGCCACCCTCCCGCGGCTGATCGTCAATCGCAGCTATTATCACGAAATGTCCGAAGCCGGCGGCGATGATGAGGAAAGCAAGGCCTGGCTCAACGAATGCCTGACCAATGCAAACTGGCTCACCAAGGCGCTGGATCAGCGGGCGCGCACGATCATCAAGGTTGCGAGCGAGCTGGTGAAGCACCAGGCGGAGTTCTTCCGCAAAGGGGTCACCCATCTCAAGCCACTGACCTTGCGCGAGATCGCCGAAGCGATCGATATGCATGAATCTACCGTCAGCCGCGCGACATCGAACAAATATCTCTCCTGCGATCGCGGATTATTCGAGCTGAAATTCTTCTTCACCAGCGGCATCAGCACCGGCGAGGATGGCGAAGCCGCATCGAGCGAAGCGGTGAAAAGTCACATCCGCACATTGATCGAGAATGAGGACAAGATCCTGTCAGACGACAAGCTGGTCGCGCTGCTCAAGGAAAAGGATTTCGATATCGCCCGGCGCACCGTCGCGAAATATCGCGAGGCCATGGGTATTGGTTCGTCGGTCGAGCGGCGCAGGCAGCGCAAGCTGCAGAATAACGCTGCCTAACGCAGGCGTTTGGTATCGTCGCCCTTGCCCTTGATCAGTCGATATCCGGCATAACCAATCAGGCCGATCGCACCGGCATAGAAAAGCAGGCCAGCGATTGAGACGACGAAATTGACCGCGATATAGACAAGCGCGAGTGCCGCGACGAGCAGCAGCAGATTTTTGATCAGATCACCCATAATAAGCTCCTTGCTGTATTATTTATGCAATACACTGAGGAGAGTCAAGATTGGGCCACCAATATGCGCGGGCATTCGCGGGTTAACCTACGGCTAACCCAATGATTATTCGGTTGAATCCCTGTTGAGCGGACTGGCCAACAGCTTGTCGATTTTGCGGCCGTCCATATCCATCACCTCAAACTCCCAGCCATCCTGCTCGAACAGCTCTCCCACCGTGGGAAGATGTTTGAGGACAGACAGCGAGAAGCCGGCAACTGTCGCATATTCGCGATTGTCGGGAAGATCGACGCCGAGCTTGTCGGCCATATTGTCCGCCGACAATGACCCGGAGAACAGCCAACTTCCATCGGCCCGTTCGACAAAGGCCGGATCCGTCCCGACCTCCTGGTCCGAGACAAATTCGCCGGTAATGGCAATCAACAGGTCGAGCGGTGTCATGATCCCTTCGAAATGCCCATATTCATCATGGACCAGGGCCATCGGCACGTCGGATTCACGTAGCGCTTCCAGTGCGTCCATCGCGTCCACCTGATCGGGGATAATCGGCGCCTCGCGCATCAGCTGGTGGAGGTCCAGCGAACGGCCTTCGAACAAGGCGGAGACAATATCGCGCGCCTGGACGACGCCAATAATCTCATCAACAGATCCTTCGGCCACCGGCAGGCGTGTATGCGGTGTGGCGAGCAATGCTTCGCGAATCTCGTTGGGGCTCGACGAAGCTTCGATCCAGTCCACCTCGGTGCGCGGCGTCATCACTTCGCGGACCGGCCGATCGGCCAGGCGCACAACGCCGGAGATAATTGCCCGCTCGCTTTCTTCGATAACGCCGGACTTGGTAGCCTCGGCAACGAGCATATGGAGTTCTTCAGCCGTAACCTGCGATTGTGGGTTGCGGTTCAAGCGGAGCAGTTTGAAGATCAGTGCGCTGGTGCGATCCATCAACCAGACGAGCGGCGCTGTGAACGTAGCAAGCCACCGCATCGGCAGGGCGACCACGACAGCCACGCGTTCAGGGTTTCTGAGCGCCAACTGCTTGGGCACCAGTTCGCCGATCACCAGCGAAGCATAGGTTGTCAGGATAATCACGAGCGCAAAGCCCAGCGTTTGCGACAACGCTGGCTCCACGCCCAGCACAGCCAGACGTTCACCCACCGGCCCGCCCAGGCTTGCGCCGGAATAGGCACCGGCCAGAATACCGATCAGCGTAATGCCGATCTGTACGGTCGAAAGAAAACGGCCCGGTTCGGCGGCAAGATCAAGCGCAGTCTGGGCACCGGACTTTCCATCCTTGGCCAGCGCCTGCAATCGCGCACGGCGCGAGGAGACGATGGCCAGCTCGGACATCGCAAAAACGCCGTTCAGCAACACCAGCGCAAGGATGATGCACAGATCGAACCAGGGAAAGGGAGTTAGGTCAGGTGGCATGATAATACCGGTCCAACCCATTTGCCCGCTTTTATCACCCCGGACAAGCCAATGATCAGCTTCTGTTCACGATAACCGGGGAACAAGCTAACCATCACGATAGTTAACCATGAACTGGTTTCCGCATTAAGGAGGTAAAAATGCAGTTTTCCAAGGGGCTTCTGGCAGGCACGACGGCCATCGCAATTTTGGGTGGTACCGCCGCCTGTACCACCAATCCACAGACTGGCGAGCAGCGCATCTCACGCGCCGCTATTGGCGGCGTTGCCGGTGCTGTAGGCGGATATCTGATCGGCGATCTGGTAGGCGGACGACGCGACCGAACAGAACGCATTGTTGGCGCTGGCCTTGGTGCGGTCGCGGGTGTTGCAATCGGCACCTATATGGACCGTCAGCAACGCGAGCTGGAAGAAGCCACCCAGGGCACTGACACCAATGTTATTCGCGAAGGTGACAATCTCTATCTGCAGATGCCGGGATCGGTGGCCGAGTTTGATGTAAACTCCAGTGCGATTCGCCCGCAGTTCCGATCAACTCTGGATGAGATTTCCCAAACCCTCGCCAGCTATCCCGAAACCTATATCGATATCTATGGCCACACTGATTCGGATGGGTCGGATGCCTATAATCTCGACCTGTCGAACCGGCGGGCAGAATCGGTAGCCGGTTATCTCGCCGGGCGCGGCGTCAATCGCGTCCGCATTGCAACCGAAGGCTTTGGCGAAAGCCAGCCCATCGCCACCAATGACACAGTCGCCGGCAAGCAGCAGAATCGCCGCGTCGAGATTCGAATCGTGCCGATTACGCAGCAGGACGTGAATGCGGTTGGCGACTAGGAACGCCCTAGCCGCGGCGCGCTTGGAAAAACTCTCTGAGTAGCGCTGCGGCCTGGTCCTGCCCGATGCCGGGATAGATTTCGGGATGATGATGGCAGGTATCCTGAGTGAAGAAACGCGGACCATGTTCAACCGCCCCGCCCTTCTCGTCGGGCGCGCCATAATAGAGCCGGTCCAACCGCGCATGGGCGATCGCGCCGGCACACATGGCACAGGGTTCCAGCGTCACCCATAGATCGCAGCCATCAAGCCGGCCGGTGCCGCGTGATTCGAGGGCGGTCCGGATGGCCCGCAATTCGGCATGGTCAGTCGGATCGCCACTTGCCCGCATTGCGTTAGCCGCTTCGGCCACTACGACATCGCCTTGCATAACGACTGCGCCGACCGGCACTTCGCCAGCGTCAGCGGCAGTTTTGGCGAGCTCCAGAGCGCGGCGCATCGGATCAGGAAGTGGGAATGCCATGACGCAAGAGCCGTAATGGCTTCACGGGACTTGGAAAAGGGGCAAAGCTTGACGCGCAGGCCGTTCAAAGCTATTTGGCCCGCTTTCCCGGGAAACCCGAGATTTCAGGATTAAGATTATGTCGCGTATTTGCGAACTGACCGGCAAAGGTCGGCTGGTGGGAATGAATGTGTCCCATGCCAATAACCGGACCAAGAAGACGTTTCTGCCAAACCTGCAGAAAGTCACCTTGTTGTCTGATTCACTCGATCGGAGCTTCAAGCTGCGCGTGTCGACCAGCGGTCTGCGCTCGGTTGAGCATGTCGGCGGACTGGACAATTGGCTGTTGAAAACAGCTGATGAGAAGCTCAGCCCAAAGGCGCGCAAGATCAAGAAGGAAGTGGCCGAAAAACAGGCCGCCTAAGGCGCCTCACCGGCAAGAGACGATTTCAAAAATTGCAATCGTGCGGCGCGGTCCATTCGGACCAGCGCCGCTTTTTTTTCCCAAATCACAGAGATTCTACAGAAAATTCTGGGAAAATGGCGGTTTCTGGCCTGTCCCTATTCGAGACAGCGCGCAAGGCTGACAATAATAGTATTGCTATATGAGCGGCATAGAAGAAAGCTATCAGTTCGGGCGGGTAGCTCAATTAGAGCGTGCCGCGGATTACGGTTTGATGTAGGTGTGACCCCTACCCCGCCCACCAGTTTCTCCAATATATGGCGGCCCCTTGGCCGCCGTTTTGCGTTTCAGCCACCGAGCCATTCAAACTGCATCAGCAAGGTCCGTTGCAGCGGATTGAAGTTGTCGTCGGATGCAATCCACACAATCGTCCGACCATTCACCTCTTCGATCGCAATCGCTTCCATATTGTCGACGGTCAGCGGCGGGGCCAGCCGGGCGATCTCGTCGCCGACCAGGATCGTATCGGAATCGAGTTGCGAGATATCAACCAGCGTGATGATTACCGAAACCCCACGCACGACACTGAAATCCCGGTTGAGGACCAAGAGCCGACCATCGGGCAGAAGGGCGGCATCCGTGATGCGATGCTCGGCCGGCGGCTGGTAGCCCAGTCGAACCGGTGCCTCCACATCGACTTCACTCGGATCGCCCGAAAAGAGCAGCACTTCGCGCGACGATCCGGGCCCATTGCCGGCCTCTGAAAATACAAGAAAGCGACCATCGTCAAAGCGAACGATTGCTTCAGCCCCACCATTGTTGGGCCAATCGTCCATCGCATCAGGTGCGTGATCAGAATCCGATCCTGCAAAGCCCATATCATAGCGCCAAAATCCGTTGGCCTGTTCGAAGGCAACCCAAAAGCGGCCGGTTTCCGGATCATAGGCCATCGCCTCGGCATCGCGATCGCGCTTGAGCACCGGGCCGCCATTTTCCGGGATTGGTCCGGCGGGCACCTCGCGGATATCCGCACGGGTGATCTGGCCGGCTTCGTCCAGGGCAAAGCGAAAGACCCCACCCGCATCGCCGATAGCGACAAAGCCGTCATCGACCCGCGCCATGGCCGAAATACCGCCAAAGTCGGGATCATTACTGGTGAGTGTCCACCCGCCAATATAGCGCAGGTCGCCAAGCTCCACCCGCTCCGGATCGGCGCTGTCCAACAGTGTGGGAGCCGCCTGGACGGCGAGCGCTGTGTCTGTCGCTTCGCGCTGGCTTGCGCCCATAAGGACAACAGAACCCGCGACGAAAAACAGGGCAAGCGCGGCGGCGACACGGCGAAACATGGCGTGCATCTAGCATCCGGTAATGACCGCGCACAGCAGAAAGGTATCGCAAGCTGAACGTCGGACAACCGGACCGTTCAGGATAGGTTCCAATAGGCCCCTCCATAGAACAACAGCGTCGACGGGAGCAGCATGGACGCAGCCTCCAGTCACGCAGGAACGAATTGCGCGATCGCGCATTGGGAGAATTCGAAATGGCGCTAAAATCTTTCACCCTTGCCGCATCCGCTGCTCTTACGAGCGCGATGCTGATGCCCGCCGCTGCACATGCCGGCGATGGCTATGATCGCGATGGCTATTATGAAAGCCGCTATGATGATCGCTATGACCGTCGAGATCGGCGGCGCGACTATCGGCGCGACTATCGGCGCGGCGATTATTACGAAGGCCGAGGCTATCGGCGTGGTGACTATTATGGTCGCGGCTATGATCGTCGGCGTGACCGTCGCTACTATCGTGGCCGTTGCCGCGACAATGGCACTGGCGGCACGGTAATCGGCGGCATCGCCGGTGCGCTGCTCGGCCGGGAGATCGCCCGTGACGGGGGCCGCCGCGGCCGCCGTGGTGACGGAACAGCCGGGGCGATTATCGGCGGTGTTGCTGGCGCTCTCGCAGGCCGTGCGATCGACCGCGACTGCTAATCCTGTTTTCCTTTTGCCGAACTAGTCCTCGGGTGGCGTATCGAGGATGAGGGGGCCGGTGCGCGTATCTGCGCCGGTCCCCGAACTTTTGTTGGATTCCAACACTCCGCCGGTAGGGACTTTCAGAGCAACCTTATTTGGGCGGTTCGTCAAACAAACTGGCGAGCTGCTCGACCATCGTTCCGCCAAGTTGCTCTGCATCCATGATCGTCACGGCGCGTTCATAGTAACGCGTCACGTCATGCCCGATGCCAATCGCCACCAGCTCAACCGGAGAGCGATTCTCGATCCAGGCAATCACCTGACGCAGATGCTTTTCGAGATAGCTGCCGCTGTTCACCGACAATGTGGAATCATCCACCGGCGCGCCATCCGAGATCACCATCAATATACGCCGTTCCTCGGCCCGAGCGATCAACCGATTATGCGCCCAAAGCAGCGCCTCGCCGTCGATATTCTCTTTCAGCAATCCTTCGCGCATCATCAGGCCGAGGCTCTTGCGCGCCCGGCGCCAGGGTTCATCGGCCTGTTTATAGACGATATGGCGCAGATCATTCAGCCGACCGGGATTGGCGGGACGCCCTTCCGACAACCATTGTTCGCGCGCCTGGCCGCCCTTCCATGCGCGTGTCGTAAAGCCGAGGATCTCGGTCTTCACACCCACCCGCTCAAGCGTGCGCGCCATGATGTCCGCAGAAATTGCAGCGATCGAAATTGGGCGACCGCGCATGGATCCGGAATTGTCGATGAGCAGCGTCACCACGGTATCGCGAAATTCGGTATCGGTTTCGACTTTGTATGACAGCGAATGCGCTGGATTGACGATCACCCGCGATAGCCGGGCAGCATCGAGCAGCCCCTCTTCTTGATCGAAGTTCCATGACCGGGATTGCTGCGCCATCAATCGCCGCTGAAGCCGATTGGCAAGCTTTGTCACCGCACCTTGGAGATGCACCAGCTGCTGGTCGAGATAGGAGCGCAACCGACCCAGCTCATCTTCATCGCAAAGCTCGGTCGCAGCGACTGTCTCATCATATTGGGTGGTGAAGGCCGAATAGTTGAATTGCGGGGTCAGGTCGCTGAACGGCCGGTTCGGGCGCACGGGCAACATGCCCTCCTCGCCTTCGTCCATGGGATCGCCGTCCATGTCGCCAAACTCATCGTCCAGCGCTTCGCCGTCGCCCTCATCGCCTTCATCATCGCTGGCCTCAGCCCGGGCATCCGCCTCAGATTCGGCACCGGCATCGCCCTCATCGGACTCATCGGTATCGCCATCCTCGTCATCATCGCCCTCATCCTCATCGCCACCTTCATCGGCATCATCGGGTTGCAGGTCGCCATCGATCAATTCCAGATCTTCGAGCAGGCGCGTTGTCAGTTCGGCAAAGCCCTGCTGATCATCGAGCAGCATCTCGAGCGCATCAAGATCGGCACCGCCTTTTTCCTCAATCCAGTCGCGCAGCAGATCAAGGCCAGGCTGTGCGCGTTCAGGCGGCGCTTCGCCGGTCAGGCGCTCGCGCACCATCAGCGCAATCGCAGAGGCAATGGGCACCTCGTCCCGGTTGCGCGCTTTTGAAATGGGATCGGATTTCAACCGATGGTCCAACGCCTCGGCGAGATTTTCGCGAACGCCAGCATAGCGCCGTGATCCGAGCGCTTCTACGCGCGCCTTTTCAACCGCGTCGAATGCAGCCCGAGCCAGTGCATCGGTTGGTCGGCGGGCAGCATGAACACCTTCATTATGGTGGCGCAGCATGAGCGCCGCTGCATCGGCAAACCCGCGCGCTTCGGCAACCTGGTCGGCTGGCAGCGTTCGCGAGGGCATGGGCACCTTTATATGGCGGCCATTGGAAATTGGGATATCCGCCGTAAAGGCCAGCTCGACCTCCGGATCTTCCGCCATCGCTCGAGCCGTGCCGGCTAGAACCGCCTTCAGGTCATCAAGAGGATTGGGATCGGCCATTAAAAACGATCTATTCCGCGCTCCCGACGACGCTCTCGGGAAGATCCGTGCCGAAGACTCGTTGATAATATTCCGCAACCAATGGGCGTTCAGCCTCATCGCATTTGTTGAGGAATGACAAGCGGAAGGCAAAGCCGAGATCGCCGAAGATCGTCGTGTTCTGCGCCCAGGTGATCACCGTTCGCGGGCTCATGACTGTCGAGATATCACCGGCCATGAAGCCCTGGCGCGTCAGATCGGCGACTTTGACCATGTCATCGACCGTCTTGTGACCGGCCTGATCGTCGAACTGCTCATTCTTGGCGAGTACGATCTTCGCTTCGGTCGCCGCCGGCAGATAGTTGAGCGTTACGACAATGTTCCAGCGGTCCATCTGGCCTTGGTTGATCTGCTGCGTGCCATGATAGAGCCCGGTCGTATCACCAAGCCCGACCGTGTTCGATGTGGCAAACAGGCGAAAATACGGGTTCGGACGGATAACCCGATTTTGATCGAGCAATGTCAGCTTGCCGTCAGCTTCGAGAATGCGCTGGATCACAAACATAACATCCGGCCGCCCGGCATCATATTCATCGAACACCAGAGCCGTTGGGGTCTGCAACGCCCAAGGAAGAAGCCCTTCGCGGAACTCGGTAACCTGCTGACCATCACGCAGAACGATCGCGTCCCGCCCGACGAGATCGATACGGCTGATATGGCTATCGAGATTGATCCGGATGCAGGGCCAATTGAGGCGTGACGCGACCTGCTCGATATGGGTCGATTTGCCCGTGCCGTGATACCCTTGGATCATGACGCGACGGTTATGGGCAAAGCCAGCCGCAATCGCCAATGTCGTATCCGGATCGAACACATAGCTTTCATCACGATCCGGCACACGCTCATCCGCTTCGCTGAACGCCGGAACTTCCATATCGGAATCGATTCCGAAAAGTTCGCGAACTTTCACCATCTTGTCGGGTTCGGCCATGATCGGTTCGGCCCGGCTATCGGGCTGCGTATTGGCGATGCTATTCATTATGCTTCCTAGTGCTTCGAAATTCTCAGCGCCGATCAGGCAAAGGCCGGCGTGTCCTTGAGCTGCGTATAGGCGTCGATGACCCGCTGCAACATCTTCTCATGGCTACGATCGCCGCCATTCTTGTCCGGATGATATTGCCGAACCAGCGCAGCATAGCGGCGCCGTAGCGTCTTTCGGTCGGCATCGGGCTTCAAGCCTAGAATCTGCAAATTTTCGCGATCACGGTCAGTGAGCGGTTTGCCGTCCTTGCGCGGCGCGCGAACGCTGGTCCGGAATCGGGCGCCAATTGCGTCCAGCGGGTCGACAAAGTCGTTCCAACGCGGTGTCGGGCTTGCTCCATTGCCGGTAAATGCACGCGTCTCGCGATCCCAACCGGACCAGGGCCGTTGCTGGCTGTAAATCTCGTCCTCGCTCATGCCCTCAAAATAGTCATAGCCCGCGTTGAAGCTGCGGACATGATCAAGGCACAGCCAGTGATATTCGCCGGGGCCGTCAAAACCGCCGCGTCGATGTCCTGTTTTGGGTGCACGAAACTCTCCAATCGACGAGCAATCCGGATAATCGCAACCCCGTTCGCTATCATCGACCCGGCCGTGGAATTTGTCGTGGCGTGCGCGTGAGGCCAAGGGTGCTCCTTTCGTTCAGTTCCCCTATATAGGAGCGATGACCGAAGAATCGAAAGGCCCTGTCGCGGCCGAAATTGAGCAGCGTCTCATTGGCGAGCTAAATCCATCCAAGCTGCGCGTGATCAACGATAGTGCGCATCATCGCGGACATGCCGGAGACGATGGCAGCGGAGAATCGCATTTCACCGTCGAGATTGTCGCAGAGCAGTTTGAAGGGATGAACCGGATTGACCGCCAACGCGCCGTCAACGCTGCGCTGGGAGACCTTATGATCGAACGCGTGCATGCGATGCAGATCCGCGCAAAAGCCCCGAGCGAAGTGACTGCCTAACCCAACCAGGCCACGCTCACGACATGCGGATGTGCATCCGCGAGATGGCGCTCTTCACCGTCGGGATACAGGGTTAGGCGCAACTCGCAGGCCTTGCTCTCTTCGACAAACTCAAAGGACAGCCAACCAAAGGGGCGTGTTTTGCTCGCTTCTGCGCCGGCCTTGGCGACGGCAGCCCGAATCCGCTGCTTTTGCTCCTCGGGAAAATATTGAAAGGCAATGGTATGGAACAGGATCCGCATCACGCCATCCTTCTGCGGTTTCGCAAGCCGCGCTTCGGTCCAGCTCGCGGCATCGCCCTGCTCTATCGGTGGCGGAGCCGCCTGAGCCAGGCGGATCGCCGTCTCGGCAATCGCCAATCGTTTTAGCTGGTCCGGCCAGACATAGGCCGTCAGACGCTCGGCAGCCCCGGTTGACGACAGATCGATCGGATTGAGGTCCACACCATGCCGCTCGATAATTTTCACCTCTGCACCCGGCGGCGGCGTGCCTTTCCATTCGGGTGTCAGCAACAGGGGGGAGTCAAGATTGCCGGTGTCCAAGCCGCCCAGATCATAGCGATAATGATTGAGGTTCAGCACCAGCCCGGCACTCGATCCCAGCTCGAGCAGCTCGATCGGGAAGGGATAGCGGGCAGCCGCTACGTGCAGCCCGGCCATGACGATCGCTGCGCGCCCGACTTCATTCGTCTGCGGCGCATTGTCCAGCCATGGAAGAAGATAGTCGTCATGCGCGACCAAGGCATCCGCAACCGCCCGATCAATATTGTTCTCGTCCCGATAGGCAGCCGCAAGTGCGGGATCAATGCCAGATCGTGCGAGCGCATGAAGGCCACCCGCCATCCGCAACGTCACATTGTCAGCGCTTGATGTCGGATCGCCAGACCAGCTTAGCAATCGCTGTCCAGATTGCGTGGCATGGCTGAGCTTTTCGGCCACTGTCTCCAGCACCGTCGCTGTAATTTCTGATCCCAGACCGCGGCAAAAACTGGCTTGGTGGCGAAATGCCGCCCGAACTTCGCTTTCTTTTTCGTCCATAAACCTAGCTTGCCGGTGGCATCGCCCCCAAGTAAAGCGCGTTTCTCATGACTGAAGATGTTGTCTTTGCAATCCCCAAGGGACGGATACTCGACGAGGCCTTACCGATCCTCGCCGAAGCCGGAATTGTACCCGGTGAGGATTTCCATGACAAAAATTCCCGCGCGCTACGCTTTTCGACCAACAATCCGAATATCGACATCATCCGGGTCCGGGCATTCGATGTCGCCACATTTGTGGCCCATGGCGCGGCCCAACTGGGCATTGTTGGATCGGATGTGCTCGAAGAATTTCGCTATTCGGAAATCTATGCGCCAGTTGATCTTGAGATCGGCCATTGCCGCCTGTCGGTCGCTGCGCCAGCCGACCTCGCCGCCGCCGACGATCCGAGCGAGTGGAGCCATGTCCGCATTGCCACCAAATATCCGAATTTCACCCGGCGCCATTTCGAAGCCAAGGGCGTACAGGCCGAATGCGTCAAGCTAAACGGGGCGATGGAGATCGCCCCGGCACTCGGCCTTACCCGACGCATTGTCGATCTGGTGTCGACCGGCGGGACGCTGAAGGCAAACAATCTCGTCGAAGTCGACAGGCTCTGCGACGTGACTTCGCGTCTGATCGTCAATCGCGCCGCGTTCAAGACCCGGCCTGAAATTCTGGCGATCGTGGAACGTTTCCGGGAGATAATGGGCGGCAGGGCCGGTGATTAGGCTCAGCACCGCCGATAGCGATTTCGAAACGCGGTTCACTGCCCTTGTGGAAGCCGGACGCGCAACGGATGCGGATGTTTCCCGCGATGTGGCTGCGATCATTGCCGATGTACGCGAACGCGGCGACGCGGCTGTCGCAGACTATACGGCCAAATTCGACGGATTCGATCCGACTTCGCTCGATCTGGAAATTTCCAAGGAACAGGGCTGCATGGCGCTGGACGGCCTGGACCCCGCGCTGCGCGATTCTCTGGCCCTGGCAGCGTCACGAATTCGCGCCTTTCATGAGAAGCAGAAACCCGAAGACAGCGAAACCACCGACGATGACGGCATTCGCATGGGATCGCGCTGGTCCGCAGTCGAAACAGCAGGACTTTACGTACCGGGTGGACGGGCCGCTTATCCCTCCTCCTTGCTCATGAACGCCATTCCGGCGCTGGTAGCCGGCGTCGATAACATCGTGATGGTTACCCCGACCCCGGGCGGTGAAATCAATCCATTGATCCTCGCGGCTGCAGAGATTGCCGACATCCACCGGATTTTCCGCATCGGCGGTGCACAAGGCGTGGCGGCGCTCGCCTTTGGCACCGATACAATTCCGCGCGCCGATGTCGTGGTAGGACCGGGCAATGCCTGGGTCGCAGAGGCCAAGCGGCAGCTATACGGCACGGTCGGCATCGATATGGTCGCCGGCCCGTCAGAAATTGTGATCATTGCGGATCGCGACAATGATCCAGACTGGATCGCTGCGGACCTGTTGTCTCAAGCCGAACATGATCCGACTAGCCAATCAATCCTGTTCACCGACGACCTTTCCCTTGGCGATGCGGTAGCCCAAGCCGTTGATCGACAATTGAGCGAACTGGCTACGGCCGAGACAGCTGGTGCGAGCTGGGATGCGAATGGTGCAATCATCCATGTCGGCGCGCTGGCCGATGCCGTTTCCCTGTCCGATCGGCTGGCGCCCGAACATCTGGAGCTCGCAGTATCCGATCCCGACGCACTATTTGCCAAGGTGCGGCATGCCGGTTCGGTATTTCTTGGCCGCCTGACACCCGAAGCGATCGGCGATTATGTTGGTGGACCCAACCATGTGCTGCCAACCGGACGCCGAGCCCGTTTTTCGTCGGGCCTGTCGGTCCTCGATTTCATGAAACGTACCAGCTTTCTCGAATGCGGGCCCGAAGGGCTTGCCGCAATCGGTCCGGCTGCTGTGACGCTGGCCGAGGCCGAAGGATTACCCGCTCATGCTCAATCTGTCGCCAAGCGACTGTCTTCGAACAGAAAATAGGAGAATATCATGGCCTTTTCCCTGTACGACGCCACCATCCCGGTCTTCCAGCAGCTACTCGGCGCCGCGGACAGCCTGATTGGCAAGGCAGAAGCCTATTGCGCGGATGGGAAAGCCGGCGAGGCGGACATTGTTGACGCTCGACTGATCGATGACATGGAACCGCTCAGTTTCCAGGTCAAAGCCATCGCGATGCACTCAAAAGGCGCGTTGGACGGCGTCGCAGCGGGCAACTTCTCACCGACGCCTGGCGATTATCCAGACAGCTTCGCCGCAATGCACGCGCGGATAGAAGATGCGCTTGCCACAATAGGAAACTGGGATCGGGCGGCCATTGAGGCACTGGTCGGCCAGCCCATGCAGTTCAAGCTGGGTGAAATGGTTATGCCATTTACCGCAGACACATTCCTGATGAGCTTTGCGATGCCGAACTTCCAGTTTCACGCCACAACGGCCTACGACATATTGCGGGCCCAGGGTCTTGGTATCGGCAAGCGCGATTATCTCGGCCAGCTCCAAATGAAGATGTCCACGTAAGCTGGCACGCCCATGCCCAATCGGTCGCCAAAAGGCTGGACCGGCGCTAAGCCCCTTTACAGGAGACGATCATGTCCATTTCCCTTTACGACGCCATAATCCCAACTCAACTGCAGATTATTGGCTCGGTCGCCGCGCTTGTCGACAAAGCCGAGGCCTTTTGCGCCGAGACCGGACGGAGCGAAGCGGATATCATCAATGCGCGCCTGCGCGATGATATGCTGCCCTTTGCCTATCAGGTGAAATGTGTGGCCGAACATTCAATCGGGGCAATCGAGGGTGTACGCAGCGGAACCTATTCACCCGATACTGGGCCGTTCCCGGAAGATTTTGCCGGCTTGCGAGCCAAACTGGCCGTCGCGACCGAAGCGCTTAACGCAATCGATCGGGCTGAAATCGATGGCTTTTTAGGGCAGGATGCGTTGTTTTCCTTTGGTGAGATGCGGATACCGTTCACCGCGGAGAAATTCCTCCTCTCCTTTGCCCAGCCCAATTTCTTTTTCCACGCCACGACAGCCTACGATATCTTGCGCGCCGAAGGTGTCAGCATTGGCAAGTCCAATTTTCTCGGCCAGCTGCAGATGAAGATGGGCGGATGAATCAGCGATCCCAATCCCGGTCGGCCGCACGGCTCGGTGCCGTACAGGCGCTCTACCAGCAAGAGATGGAGGGCACCCCGCTCGCACGTTTGCTGAAGGAATTTCATGACCATAGGCTCGGCGCGGTGATCGAGGAGATGGAGTTCGCCGAGGCGGAGATCGATTTTTTCGATGATATCGTGTCCGGCGTGAACAAGCGGCTTGCCGAAATTGACGGGCTGATCGGCAGCAAACTAGCCGATGGCTGGTCACTCGATCGGCTTGACCGCCCGCAGAAGCAGATTTTGCGCGCCGGGACATATGAAATCCTAGCCCGAGCCGATGTTCCTGTGGCTGCGATTATCGGTGAATATGTCGATGTCGCCGATGCCTTTTACGAAAAGCGCGAAAAGGGCTTTGTAAATGGATTGCTGGATGCGATCGCCAAATCTGTTCGTGGCTAGCAGCCATCAAGGATTTGTAGAGATATTCGGTCGGATTTCCTGCTAGCTCTACGCTCATGAGTGGCGAATCGGACTTTATCGACCGGCTAAGAGCCCTGGCAACGCACCCGGCGTCGCGGGGGCTGACAGATGATGCAGCATCATTCACTCATGGCGGGCGAACCTTGGTGCTGACCCATGATGTAATTGTCGAAAATGTTCACTTCCTTCCTAGCGATCCGCCTGAGACGATTGGTTGGAAGCTGGTCGCCGCCAATTTGTCAGACCTTGCCGCGAAAGGCGCTAAGCCAACTGGCGCGCTGATGGCCTATAACCTGTCCGGCGATGGCGAATGGGATGCGCGTTTTGCTGAAGGGCTAGGCGAGGCGTTGGTTAAATTCGGCTGCCCGCTTTTTGGCGGTGATACGGTGCGCGCACCTGACGGGTCTGCCCGCCAGTTCGGCATGACGGCAATCGGCGAAGCAGAATTTGTACCGGGACGCGATGGTGCGTCGCCGGGCGACGATCTGTGGATTAGCGGTACGCTGGGCAATGCGGGATTGGGTTTGCTGATCGCCAAGGGCGAGCTTGAGGGCCCCGATGCACTGCTCCAAGCCTATCGCAGGCCTACACCGCAGCTCAAACTGGGCCAGAAACTCGCACCGCTCGTTTCAGCGATGATGGATGTTTCGGACGGATTGCTGATCGATGCCCGGCGGATGGCCGAGGCCAGCGAAACTGCCATTGCGATCGAAAGCATCGATGTACCGCTATCGGAAGATTTCGTCGCGGTGCGCGGCGATACGCGTCAGGCATCAATCGAGGCCGCAACCGTGGGCGATGATTACCAACTGCTCTTCGCATCTCCGCCACGCTCTCGCCGCCAGATCGAGACGGTGGCCGAAGACCTTGATGCGCAGATTCAATGCGTTGGCATTATCGAGCCTGGCGAAGGCCTTGTCCTGCAGGAAGGCGGTCGCCCGCTTCCGCTGCCTGATAGCCTTGGTTGGGAACACTGACCGCGGCACACCAAAGCACAACGGGCATCATGATCTGGCTTGCACTAACCCGGTCACTGCCTCTATAGCGCCCGCAACTCCGCGAGCGTCCGATTCCGGGCGTTTTTTCCTATGCGGCTAACTATTCAAGCCAAGGGGGCTTTCACCCAAATGACTATCGATCCGATGACACTAATTCTCATCGCCATCGCGTGCGGCGCTCTTGCCGTGCTCTATGGCTTTATCACCAGCCGCCAGGTGCTTAACGCATCGGCAGGCAATGAAAAAATGCAGGAAATTGCGGGTGCTATCCAGGAAGGCGCGAAAGCCTATCTGGGTCGCCAGTATCGCACCATCGCCATTGTCGGCGTGCTGGTTGCGATCATCGTTGCGATCTTCCTCACCTGGGTTTCAGCGGTGGGTTTCGTAATCGGTGCTGTGCTGTCCGGTGTTGCTGGCTATATCGGGATGAATATCTCGGTGCGCTCCAACGTCCGCACAGCCGCTGCGGCAGATAGCGGCCTGCAACAGGGCCTTACGGTCGCATTCCGCGCCGGTGCGGTAACGGGAATGCTCGTTGCCGGTCTCGCGCTGCTTGCTATCGCCGTATTCTTCTATGTGCTGATCGGCCCGATGGGTCTGGACATCTCTAACCCCGAACAGAAGCGCGAAATCATCGACGCGCTTGTCGGCCTTGCCTTTGGTGCGTCGTTGATTTCGATCTTTGCGCGCCTCGGCGGCGGTATCTTTACCAAGGCCGCTGATGTGGGTGCCGACCTTGTTGGTAAGGTTGAAGCCGGTATCCCGGAGGATGATCCCCGCAACCCGGCCACGATTGCCGATAATGTCGGCGACAATGTCGGTGACTGTGCGGGCATGGCTGCTGACCTTTTCGAGACCTATGTCGTGACCGTTGGTGCCACCATGGTGCTCACCGCACTGCTGTTCTCCGGCCTCGAAAGTGCTTCGCTACTCGGCTTGATGGCGCTTCCATTGCTGGTTGGCGGTGTCTGCATCATCACCTCGATCATCGGCACCTACATGGTCCGCCTCGGTTCCTCGAACAATATCATGGGCGCGCTCTACAAGGGCTTCATTACGACCGCGGTCCTTTCGATCCCGGCCATCTATTTCGCCACGCAATATGCGCTGGGCGGCATGGATGCATCGTTCACCGTCGGCGAGCAGACCTTCACGGGCATGTCACTCTTCTGGTCAATGATGGTTGGTCTGGCTGTCACCGGCCTGATCATCTGGATCACCGAATATTACACCGGCACCGAATATCGTCCGGTGCGTTCGATCGCCAAATCGTCGGGAAACCGGCCATGGCACGAACGTGATCCAGGGTCTGGCTATCAGCCTGGAAGCAACGGCACTGCCGACACTGGTCATCGTGATTGGTATCATCGTGACATATCAGCTTGCTGGCCTGATGGGCATCGCCTTCGCGGCAACATCCATGCTGGCACTCGCCGGTATGGTGGTCGCGCTGGACGCCTATGGCCCGGTAACGGACAATGCCGGCGGCATCGCTGAAATGGCCGAACTGGACGAAAGCGTGCGTAACAAAACGGATGCGCTCGATGCCGTGGGTAATACCACAAAGGCTGTGACCAAAGGTTATGCCATCGGCTCGGCCGGTCTCGCCGCGCTCGTGTTGTTCTCGGCCTATACCGCTGACCTCAGGGAATTCTTCCCGGATGTTACGGTCAGCTTCAGCCTTGAAAACCCGTATGTGATTGTCGGCCTGTTGCTCGGCGCCCTCCTCCCGTACCTGTTCGGTGCGATGGGGATGACTGCTGTGGGCCGGGCTGCCGGTGACGTTGTCAAAGACGTCCGCGCGCAGTTCGCTGCCGACAAAGGCATCATGGATGGCACGAGCCGCCCGGACTATGCCCGTACTGTTGATCTCGTCACCAAGGCGGGCGATCAAGGAAATGATCGTTCCGTCACTGCTGCCTTTGCTGGCACCAATTGTCGTATATTTCGCGATCAGTTGGGTTGCGGCGCTGGGTGCTCCGGACGGCGTCGACGCGGCTGTCTACGGTCAGTCACAGGGCTTTGCGGCACTTGGCGCATTGCTGCTCGGCGTCATCATCTCGGGTATCTTCGTGGCACTTTCCATGACCGCCGGTGGCGGCGCATGGGACAATGCCAAGAAATATATCGAAGACGGCAATCATGGCGGCAAGGGCTCCGATGCCCACCATGCCGCGGTAACCGGCGATACGGTTGGCGATCCTTACAAGGATACCGCTGGTCCGGCCGTGAATCCGATGATCAAGATCACCAACATCGTGGCTCTGTTGCTGCTCGCTGCCCTGGCTGGCGGCGCGCACTAAGCACGGCATCACGACCAACGAACAAGCCCGTCCGGAGCGATCCGGGCGGGCTTTTTCTTTGCCGACTTAGCCCGACCCTACTTCTCGTCGAAATCCCGCTTGGCAAGCATCCAGCTGCCGGTAACCTTCGCATGTAACTTCCAGGTCTCGGCATGGACGAAGGTTGTTTCAATCACGCCAAGGCGTCGGGAGCGGTTGAGCAATATGCTATCAACGATCATCTTTTCACCCGCTTTGATCGGGCGGAAAAAGCGCGTGGAGAACTCCGCGGTCGAATAGCTCTCCACTCCCTCGGCGGTAGACCAAAAGGCAAAGCTCTGTCCGGTATCGGCGATCACGTTGACGACCCCGCCCTGAACCAATCCGTCATATTGGCAATGATGCATCTCGGGCGTCCATTCCATCGAGAACTTCCCCTTCTCGACGCTTGTAAACACCATGCCCCGAAGTCGCATGCCGTCAATATAAGGGGGGTGGGCCGCCGCCCTCGACCGTGCCGTCGATAATCGTCTGGATAATAGAAATCGGATCCTGTTCCATTTGCGCAACATAACAGAAAGTTCAGGGCCTGCGAGTGCGCAATCAGGCGGCAGCCCGACTTGCATTTGCGACAGATTTGTTGCACCAAATCTGTTCCTGAACCTTGGCCCTGCTGGATTCGTCCGGCGGGGCTTTTTCTTTGGGCCATCAGTGTTCGCGCCATCCCTGGCGCTTTTGAAGTCTGTAAGATGGTCAGAGATCTCACTGGATCGCTTTTCTTGCACGTCAGCGGGCGCGGTCCGGCAGACGCGCGACCGGGCTTCCATATCCTCTCTTTGTCCGGCGAAATATTAACTGTTTCCGCTAACCGCATCCGTAAAAATAGTATTAACCGCACGCGCTTAAGGCTTGTTCAACACCGGCCCTTTGGGAACTCACTATGTATCAGCGCGAGCGACTTTCAACGCCAATCTATCCTCCGCTCAGTCCCGTGCATGAATTGTCGTCCGGCTATGTTCGCATTCCGCGAGACCCGACTGTAGAGGCGCTGACTTGCACCTTTGTTGCACCAGCCGATATCACGCCAGATCTTGCGCGCCCAGTGGACGGTGCTGGCGGATCAAGCTGCCGATCCCAATTGCTTTGTCGAGCGCTGGTTTTTGGAGCCCTCGCTAGCACTGCTCGCTGAAGACAAAGAAGCAACCTTGGCGATTGTTACATCAACGGATGGGTTGTTGGTCGGGCTAATACCATTGGCTTTCGATCCAACCTATGGACGTCTCCCGGTAAGCAATGTGATGAACTGGCGCCACCATCACAGTTTCCTTGGGGCCCCGCTGATATGTCGACGGATGGAATCGGAATTTTGGGAAGCGCTGATCATCGCGCTCGATACCGGGCCGTGGTCAGCAAGTTTGATGCATATTGCTGATTTGCCAGCCGATGGCCGAGCATTGCTTGGCCTCAAAAAATGCAGCCGCCAAACTCGGTAGGCCGTGCGACACGGTGTTACGCAAAACGCGCGCGATGCTGAGCAGCCGGGTCGGTTCCTCTGTCTATTGGGAAACGAACGTCCGCAAGAAGAAGCGCAAGGAGCTCAACCGGCTTGAAAAGCGGCTTGGTGAGCAGGGTGAGATGTGCTTCCGGACGCTGAGCCAGAGCGAGTCTGCCGCGCCATGGATAGAAGCCTTTTCTCGACTTGGAGCACCGCGGCTGGAAAGGGCGCGAGGGGACCGCACTTGCATGCAATCCGTGTGAGGCGAACTTCCTAGAGACCGTAGCCCAGGGCGCGCATGCTGCCGGCAAGCTCGATTTTCACCGTTTGGACCTAGACGGCAAGCCGATAGCAATGCTGATCAATTTCCTCACCGGAAAAGGCGGCTTTTCCTACAAGATCGCGTTCGACGAGGACTATGCCCGCTACTCGCCCGGCATCCTGATTGAGCGCTATAATATGCGCATCCTCGACCGCCCGGACATCGATTGGGTCGATAGCTGCGCCACCGAAAACCATAAGATGATCGAGAGTATTTGGGCCGAGCGCCGTGAGATTGTCCGCATCACTGTACCGATCGGCAGTCAACGCAAACGGTGGGTGTTTCGCGCCAGCCGAATGGCTGAAGACGCGTCTTCGATTGCACGCAGCTGGGTCGCCCGGTTCGGGGGTAGCAACAATGACTAAGCCGACCATCTTTGCCAATCAATCGCTGAACACTTTACGCTCCGCTTATCCCGAAAACCCGGTCCGGCTCGATCACCAGCTGCGCAATCATCCGCTACTGACATCGGAGGCACTCAAGAATTTGGCTCTCTCAATCCGGCCCGTCGGATGTCGAATATAATCGTGCCGATCTGCCAGTTGGCATCGACCCGTCGGATGTGCCGGACAACGGCCTTGGTATCGCGGAAACGCTCGACAATATCGAAAGCAATGGCAGCTGGATGGTGCTCAAATTTATTGAGCAGATTCCCGCCTATCGGGAATTTCTTACTGACACGCTCGCCGAGATCGAGCCGATCGTCCGCGAATCAACCGGCGAGATGCTGAAGCTGGAAGGATTTATCTTTCTCTCTTCCCCCAGATGCAGTGACGCCTTTCCATATGGATCCGGAGCATAATATCCTGCTCCAGCTCAAGGGCAGCAAGACGATGACGGTTTTCCCGGCCGATGACGAAGAACTGGCATCGGGCGAAGATCATGAAGCCTTTCATGCTGGCGGCCATCGCAATCTGGAGTGGCGCGATGATTTTGCCGCACGGGGCCGGGCTTTCGAGCTCACTGCTGGAAAAGCAATCTATGTCCCTGTAAAAGCGCCACATTGGGTGAAAAATGGCCCCGAACCGTCCCTGTCCCTGTCGATCACCTGGCGGTCCGAATGGACGTATCGCGAACGCTATGCCCGGGAAATGAATGCGGCCCTGCGACGTATGGGATTGAACCCTGCATCGCCAAAGCGTTTCCCGCACCAGAACCATGCCAAATCGCTTGCTTGGCGAACCATCGAAAAGGCGCGCCGGACGCTCGGCCGAACCGGCTAGACGAAACCCGCAAATTGCGCCCAATCGCCGGAATATAGCCAATCCCTTCCCTTTGCTGTGGCTTCCCGCTATGGCAGCGCCAAATTTCGGCACTATATGGACGGTTATGGCAAAAGAAGAACTCCTCGAGATGCGCGGACAGGTTGTGGAATTGCTTCCCAACGCGATGTTCCGCGTCAAACTCGAAAATGATCATGAGATACTCGGCCACACCGCCGGCAAGATGCGCAAAAATCGCATCCGTGTGCTCGTCGGTGACGAAGTGCTGGTTGAGCTCACGCCCTATGACCTGACCAAGGGCCGCATCACCTATCGCTTTAAATAAGCAGGCCGCGCTCCGATGCGCCTGATCCTTGCCTCTGCCAGTCCGCGCCGCAAAGAGTTGCTCGCGCGGATCGGAATCGAGGCGGATGCGATCGACCCGGCCGATATCGATGAGACCCCGCGTACGGGCGAACTGCCCCGTAACTATGCGATCCGCATGGCCGCAGAGAAAGCCGCCGCCGTAGCGCCGCGTCATTCCGGGTCGCTAGTGCTGGCGGCCGATACGGTCGTCGCAGCGGGTCGTCGGATCTTACCCAAGACGGAAGAGGAAGGCGAAGCGCGGGACTGCCTTTCACTGCTCAGCGGACGCCGGCACCGCGTCCACTCGGCAGTCACGCTGATCGATGGAGAGGGAATCGCGCGGCACAAATTATCCTCAACCATCGTAACCTTCAAACAGCTCAGACCCAATGAGATTGATGCCTATATCGCCGGTGGGGAGTGGCACGGCAAAGCTGGCGGCTATGCGATCCAAGGATATGCAGAAGCCTGGGTCCGTTTTCTCTCCGGCAGCCATTCAAGCGTGATCGGATTACCGCTGTTCGAGACGCGCACACTCCTCGAGAACGCGGGATATCCCCTTGGCTGAGTGGCTTTATGAAGCGGGCATTGGCGAGGCTCGAGCGGCGCTCGTCGATAATGGCGAGATCATCGAAGCGCATATTGAGCCGGACGATGACGGCGTGCGTGCGGGGATGGTGTGCGAAGCGCGGTTGAGCGACATTCTGCCCGGGAAAAGGGTCGGCCGCATCATATTCGAAGATGGGACGAACGCGCTGCTCGAACCGATTCCAGCCGGAACCACGGAAGGCGCGACCGTGTTGGTCGAGATCAGTCGCAGTGCAATTCCTGAACCCGGAAAGACAAAAGGACCCCGCGCGCGTCCCGGCACCAACGGGGCGGACCGCAAGGCCAGCACCATCCCTCCAAGATCGGATTGCGAAGACTAACTGTCCGATCAAAACGCTCACCAACCCCTGTGAAGATCCACTGGAAGAAGCGGGCTGGTCCGAACTGATCCAACAAGCAGCAACCGGCGCTGTTCCGTTCCCTGGGGGCGCGCTGCGTATCGCTCTTACCCCGGCGATGACCGTGATCGATGTCGATGGCGCACTGCCACCTGCGGAACTCGCGATCGCTGGCGCGCGAGCCAGCGCTGAAGTGATCCGGCGGTTCGATATTGGCGGCGCGACGGTGATCGACTTGCCGAGCCTGTCAGACAAGACCGAACGCCAGACGGCTGCGAAGGCTTTTGATGCCGCCCTCCCCCTGCCGTTTGAGCGAACATCCGTGAACGGCTTTGGCCTGTTGCAGATCGTGCGCAAACGCACGCGCCCTTCGCTGCTTGAATATGCGCAATATGACGCCGTCTCAATGGCAGCCCGGGCGCTTCTGCGACGTGCAGAACGCGTGACGGGGGCCGGCTCTCTCACGCTGACCGTGCATCCCGATATTGCCGCCCGGTTCGCAGTGGAGCCTGACTGGATCGCAGCGCTAGAACGGCGCATCGGCACTGGTGTAGAGATTGAATCCGATGTCACGATCGCCCTATGGGCCGCCCATGCCAGCAACGCCCATCCCGGCTGATATTTGCCTTGCGCGCAGATTGTGCCAACGTACGCCAAGGGAGAAATATTGATGCTGACCAAGGGCGATGATTATCCGCTGCACCAGACGCCGGAACCGATGGCTGTTTCGGGAGCGGACCGCAATTTCTACGACCGCTATTTCTTCAACGGCTATAGCGCGGACGGCGGCATCTTCTTTGCCGCCGCCATGGGCATCTATCCGCAACTCGACACTATCGATGCGAGCTTCTGCCTGCTGATCGACGGGGTGCAGCATAATATCCGCGCATCACGCCGCATGGGCTCTGAACGGCTCGACATGACGGTCGGCCCGATCCGCGTGCAAATCGTCGAAGCGCTTGAGCAGCTGCGCCTCACCATTGCCGATAATAACAGCCCGATCACCGCCGATATCCTGTTTACCGCGCGCCATGCGCCGATCGAGGACCGCGCTTCACGCGCCGCAATGGCCCGCGGATGTTCATGGACTATACGCGGATGACGCAGAATGGCGGCTGGTCCGGCACGATCACCCATGACGGAACCGATAATGCGCTTTCTAGCGACACGCATTTCGGTACGCGCGATCGCAGCTGGGGTATTCGACCCATCGGCGCGCCAGAATCACAACCGCCGCCCAGCGGAACCTTGCCGCAATTCTACTGGCTCTGGGCACCGCTTAACTTCCCTGACCAAGCAAGCTTCTTTCACACCAATGACGATGGCGAAGGCGAAGGCTGGAACCGCCGCGGCGTGATTGACACAATTGGACGCGATGCGATCGATTATGATGCGATCGACTACAGCGTCCGCTACACATCCGGCACGCGGCGCGTATCCGGCCTTGATGCAAAGCTCACAGCGGATGGCAGTGTGACCTTGGCCATCGAACCTGTTGGCCCTGACTTTCTTTATGTCCGGCCTTGGCTACGGACATCCGGTTTGGGGTCATGGCCTGGACCATGGCGGCCTGGAGACTGGCTATGATACGATCGACACTGCCGCCGCCGCCCCCAACGAGCAGCTGCATTGGCATATCCAGGCCTTCTCCCGCGCCACGCTGACCATCAACGGCACCGCCCATCAGGGGCATGGGGTGCTCGAACAGCTGCTCGTGGGCCCGCACGCCCCCAGCGGCTTTACCGAATTGCTGGACATGGCAGACTGATATGAGCCCCATCCCAACCCATCCCGACCAGTTCGATACCGCCTGGCTCGAAAGCGCACTGAAAGCACCCTCCGGTTCGCTGTCCGGCTTCTCCCATGAGACGATCGGTACCGGCCAGATGTGCGACAGCTTCCGCATCACCCTCGATTGGGACGGCCATGACGGGCCCGCGCATATTGTCGCCAAATGCCCAAGCACCAATCCAGACAGTCGCCAGATCGCCAAGACATTGCGCAACTATCTGCTCGAAATCAGCTGGTACAAGGATCTGGCAGACGAAATCCCCGTCTCCTGCCCGCCCTGCTACCATGCCGACATTGCCGACAATGAGGTCGATTTCGCGTTACTGCTCGGCGATATGAGCCCGGCACGCCAGGGCGATCAACTCAAGGGCGCCACGCTCGACATGATCCAGGCCGCAATCCGGGAGGCCGCCAAACTCCATGCGCCCCTATGGGATTCCCCGCGGCTCTCCAACTATCCCTGGTTCAATTTCGGATCGGCCAATAAGGAGCTGGTGCGCACCCTGCTTCCAGGCCTGTATCAGGGTTTCAAAGATCGCTACCGCGAACGCCTCGCGCCCGAGATATTCAAGATGGGCGACGAGTTTATCGATCGTATCAACCCCTATCTCGATCAGCCGCTCACAACCCCCACCGTGGTCCATGGCGATTTCCGGATCGATAATCTGCTGTTCAATGCGGAGAGCGGCGCGGTGACCGTAGTCGACTGGCAGACGGTCGGCCTGGGTTCCGGGCCTGGCGATATCGCCTATCTGATCGGCACCAGCATCGCCGATCCGAAAATCCGCGCAGCCGAAGAAGGCCGTTTGTTCGGCGCCTATCTCGACCAGCTTTCCGACCAAGGGGCCGAGATAGACCTCGACGCCAGCCGTCTTGCCTATCGGCGTAGCGCCTTTTCCGGTTTCGTCATGGCGATCTTCGCATCGATGAATGTCGAGCGCACCGAACGCGGCGATGAAATGTTCGCGGTAATGGCGGAACGCCCGGCCCAGCAGATATTGGACCTTGATAGCTTGGGGTCGTTTTAGCCCGCCGCTACTTGGCGAACAAGGTGACCCCAACTCTGTTACCAACTCGCTTGCCAAGCGCGGCCATCCCACCATATCGTTGCCGGCATGACGAAAGCCTCCCGTTCCAAAAACTGCCCGTTATGCGGCAAATCGCCCAGCACAGATCATCGGCCTTTCTGCAGCGCTGGCTGCCGCGATCGCGACCTCTTGCAATGGATGGGCGATGGCTATCGGGTCCCCGGTCCGCCTGTCGATCCGGAGGCGATTGCGATGCAACAAAACGGGCTGGACAGCGATAGTTGACCCGGCCTATAGGCGCTGTTCCCGCACGATCATGCGGATATGCCCGGGTAGCTCAGTTGGTAGAGCATGCGACTGAAAATCGCAGTGTCGGCAGTTCGATTCTGTCCCCGGGCACCACTATTCCAGCGCAAACAGAGATTGCGATCCGCGTACACCAAGATCATTAGCGCTAGGTGGCGGATTAGAGCCATTGTGCTCCGCATTCACCGATTTCACCGCTCGATCCGTTTCGCCGAACCGGGCGACCGGAATTAACCCTCCCACCCAAAATCTCGTCCAGCTCGCTGAGTCAGAGCCAGACATTCGTCTTGCCCCGCCCCCCGCCGACATTCTCCAAACAAAGCCATACGGCGCGGCCAGAACCTGGCTCGCTCGCATATCCAGATAGCGGGGCGCAGCATTGTCACCCATGCCGAAACCGCCGTGCATCTTCAGTTCGGCGACTGTGTAGAGCGGGGTACCTTCACGAATAGCAAAGATGAAGAAGCGCTGTGCTGGCTCAGGCAGGTTTGTGATCATGTCTCGGGAAAACAATGGCGGCCGGCGTGGCTGCATGGACTTCAGCCTCGCCATCTCGACACTGTCCGCGCGGCAATCAAGTGCACGCCAGCCGGAGAGGCCGGCAAGTCCAGCTACTCCAAGGCCGAGGATTGATGCAATCCGAAACGTCACGAGCGCCAATCCTTCCGAAACGACTGTCGATCCATTCGACAACGGTGTCGCTACACTGATCAGTCGCGTGCCAGTTGACTAGCATCAAACTCGTTGCCGATCGTTCAAGCCTCAATGTGCTAAAGGCATATCGGACCGAAGCGTTGGAATAGAAATGGAAGCTTGGTGGACTGACTGGACTGGATACTATCAAGATGACCGCAAGGAACAGATCTGTGACTAAGAACACAAGCCTAGTTCTAATAGCTTTGCTGGGAGCCGGCTCGGGTTCCGCTAGTGTCCAATCAACTCCCTCGGCAGATGCATTGGTCACCTCACCCATATTTGGCATCTGGCGAAATGAGTACGGGACAGTAGACGTTCGCATTGCAAGTTGCGGCGAGCTGATCTGCGGTGTCGTCATCCGCGCTAGTCCTCAAGCAGAACGCGATGCCGCTCAAGGCGGCACCGCACATCTAGTCGGAACAAATCTCTTAAGCGGGTATAGTGAAACGCAGCAGGGTCGATGGGAAGGTACTGTTTTTGTACCAGACAGAGGCCGGAGTTTTTCATCTCACATTGAGATGCTGGACGATAATACCCTCCGCATTTCAGGATGTTTGGTTGGCCAAGCATTGTGTAGATCTCAGCTCTGGTATCGGATGTAGCGGAAACGCATTTGCTCCGTAACCAAACTGGCGGAAACTCTGAAATGCCCGACGATGGACACGATGCGAACACCTGCTTTGCGCCCATATCGGACATATTGAGCTGCAACACCCGCCTAGCAACAGAACCCGTTTGAGACCCGTCTACAGCTCCGCAGATTGGCTTGCTCACCTCCTAAATAATTCTTCCATAGAACAAGGGGCGTGTCTTATCATCGGCCGCATGAGCCAGATTACTTCGCTATATGTCTACAAAGTCGTTAGCCAAGCGAGCGAAGGGGTCGAGACGCGGGATTTGGTCGAAGGATTGGGGCTGGCGCCGGACGGACCGGCCAATTCGAGCCAGATGGTGCGGTCCGCAGACTATTATGATTTTTTTGCTTCGCTTGCCGAACGCGATCTAAACGGCGTCGCGCTGCCGCTCCGCGTCGGCGCGGCGATGCGCTGCGATGAATATGGTGCTTTCGGCCTAGCGTGGAAGTCGGCGCCGAATCTCAAGGGCTCCTTCCTTCGCTCGGAACGCTACGGCAAGGTGCTCGGCAATGCCGAGTCCTATGCAATCGAGCCGTCTGACGATGGTGTTTTCTTCCGGCTGGACAAGGATGGCGATGATCGTCTCGGCATGTTGCTTTCCAATGAAGCGAGCATGGCCGCGGTCGTGACGATCTGTCGGGAGGCGAGCAGCGCTCCATTCACCCCACTCGGGATATTCTTCAAACATGCGCCACGCGGCGATACTGCAATCTACACGCAGCATTTCGGATGTCCGGTCCATTTCGAAGCCCGCCGCGACGCGGTACTTGTGAGCGAAGAAAGCCTAGCGGTTCCGAACACTCTGGGTGATCCATCGATTGTCCGGTTCTTTGACCAGCATCTCGAACAGGAGCTGGCAATACAGGATGATGCACACATCATAGAGAAACGCGTCCGGATGGCAGTCGCGAAATTGTTGAGCGAAGGGGTGCCGACGCTGTCCCTGATCGCGGCAAATCTGGGCATGGGCGTGCGGACCTTGCAAAGGCGGTTGTCCGAGCGCGGCCAATCCTATCAGAATCTTGTCGACCAAGCCCGCCGGGAGCTCGCGCAACAGTTGTTGCGTGAGACCGATTACAGCCTTGCAGAAATCGCCTTTCTCACCGGTTTCGCCGAGCAAAGCGGCTTTACCCGGGCGTTCAAGCGCTGGTCGGGCCAGACACCGCGATCCTATCGCATCGGCAGCCAGAGCTGAAAATTGACGTGATCGGCAAAAAGCTTGGCGCCTTCGGGCAAGAGCGAAATGGCCCCTGTCCCTACCCAAGGCTGGTGACCAGCAACTTTGGAGTAAGCCAATGCCATCTCACAATGCAAATGACGATCTCACCCTTGTAATCGGCGGAACCGGCAAGACTGGGCGCCGCGTCGCGAACCGTCTCACCGAAATGGACCATGCCGTCCGGATCGGATCTCGCACATCGAATCCGGGCTTTGACTGGGACCGGGAAGCCGGCTGGCAGGCCGCACTCGATGGCGTGACCAGCATCTACATCACCTATTCGCCGGACCTTGCCATGCCGGGCGCAACCGACGCGATCCAGGCACTTGTCCTGCAAGCAAAGCAAGCCGGCGTGCAACGGCTCGTCATCCTGTCCGGGCGTGGTGAGGAGGAAGCTCAGGCCTGCGAAAAGATCGTGCAGGATAGCGGGCTCGAATGGACCGTGGTCCGTGCGAGCTGGTTCAACCAGAACTTCTCCGAAGGGGCGTTTCTGGAAATGGTGCTGGGCGGCACAATCACGTTGCCTGCCGGCGATACCCCAGAGCCTTTTGCGGATGTTGACGACATCGCCGATGTTGCGGTCGCCGCGCTCACGCAAGACGGTCACCAAGGTGAGATCTACGAAATCACCGGTCCGCGCCTCATGACCCTATACGATGTTGCCAAGGATCTGTCGGCTGCAACCGGACGAGCTATCACCTATGCGGACATCCCGCATGATAGCTTTCTCGAGGAGCTCACACGGTCCGGCGCACCAAAAGATGTCGTGTGGATGCTCGACTATCTTTTTTCGACTGTCCTCGACGGGCGCAATGCTCACTTGGCAGACGGTGTCGAGCAGGCGCTCGGCCGTCCACCGAGAGATTTCTCGCAATATGCTCGCGACATCGCCGCCTCGGGCGTTTGGGATCAGTCGGAACAGTCCATCGCAACTATCGCTCACTCTCCGGTCGAATAGGAGTGATAAGATGAAGCGCATTCTTACTATCGTTATTGCAACCCTCATCGGTTGTACGGTTTGGGGAACGACCCTCTTCGCGGCGCTGGATGGAGGTTGGGGGCATCGCGCAATCGCAGATTCTGGCGACTTCAGAGGCTTTTTGGCAGCTACTCGCGAAATGGCGGAAGAGCAGAGCGTTGGAAATCTCGGTTTCATCCTGATTGAGGATGGGGAGGAGATTGGGAGCTTCTACGTGTCACGGGGAGAGCCGATTGGGCCAGACAGTGTTTTCCAGGTTGCTTCGCTCGGAAAGTGGTTAACCGCATGGGGTGTCATGGTGCTGGTCGAAGAAGGAGAAATCGATCTGGACGCACCAGTTTCTACTTATCTTACCCGATGGGAGCTTCCTGGTTCGGAGTATGATTCATCCGGCGTGACCGTCAGGCGACTGTTGAGCCACACGGCAGGCCTGAGCGATGGATTGGGCTATGATGGTTTCGACAGTCCGGAGCAAAGGCAGTCCTTGGAAGAATCGCTAACGCGCGCAGGCGATGCCGTGCCAGGGAATATCGGAGAAGTCAGGCTTGGCGCTGAGCCCGGCGCCGGCTGGGACTATTCTGGTGGCGGCTACACATTGTTGCAACTGATTGTCGAGGAGGTTTCCGATCAGAGTTTTTCTGAATTCATGCATGAGCGTGTGTTCGTGCCACTTGGAATGCAGAATACCACTTTCGATCACGAAACAGCCGCGCAAAGAGGCCTCGCGCAAAACTATCGACCGGATGGAGAACCCGAGCCATTTCGTTGGTACACCGCTCTTGCGGCGACTTCTCTCTTCACTTCGCCGGCCGATTTGGCCCGCTTCATAGAGGCACAATCTCCGGGTAACTCGCAGACTGTTCTTGAGCCCGCAACGCTCGAGCTCATCCGGACTCCACACGCATCCAGCATGGGAGCGGATGTTTGGGGGCTCGGCACAATGCTTTACGCTCCAAACAACTCCGGTAGTTTCATCATCGGACACGATGGCAGCAACGGCCCGGCGATAAACTCGGCGGCGCGTTTTGATCCCGCAACTGGAGATGGGATCGTCATTCTCTCGACGGGCACTTCATTGCTGGCGACGGAGCTGGCCGGCGAGTGGGTCTTCTGGAAGACTGGAAATGTCGATACTCTTACTTTCGCGGCGCGCTTACCTAATGCGCTAATGTGGTTCGCGTTCGGCTGCGCCCTGATCATCGGCATGGCGCTGAGTCTGGGATGGAAGGGGCGTTCGCGTAGGAAGCGAGCCCAACACGCTGATAAAGTGGAACACGCTCTCGTACATACGCTGTAAGTATTTGGGGGCGCCTGCCATGCAGCCAAAGCTGGCGCGCCGGATTTCAACGGACGCCTAAGCGATTGCTCGTCGTCGCTAGCAGCAAGGTCTTGGAAGGGAGCTAAAAGTGGAGTTAGTAATGGAAGGTCTTACGAATATCCTGCTCTGGGTCTCAGCGATTTCAGTCGGGTTGATGGCCGGAGTCTATTTTACCTTTTCTGCCTTCATCATGCGCTCGCTCGATGCAATTGAGGCTCCGGCGGGAATGCTGGCGATGCAGTCGATCAATCGGATTATCGTCAAATCATCCTTCCTGCCGATCTTTTTCGGCAGCACCCTCGCCTGTGCGGCACTTGCTGTCATTGCGGTGATTGACCTTGCAACGGCAGGCGCGATTTGGATGTTGATCGGCGGCGTGCTCTATGTCGTCGGCATGTTTGTCGTGACGGTTGCGGGAAATGTGCCGCTGAACAATCGGCTCGAAGCCGCTGCAGCAGGCGGTCCAGAAGGATCGGCGATGTGGGCAGAGTATATGACGAAATGGACGGCGTGGAACCATGTCCGCACCCTTGCGTGCACCGGTTCGCTACTGTTCCTGATTCTGGCAATCAGCGAGCGGATTTAGAGCAGTACGCGGCTTGACGTTCGACGACCGATCGGTGTCAATCGGGTCAACGGGCTAGGGGGTGCAGACAAGGCAATGCAAATCAAACAATTCCTTGCGCTAGTTGCAGCCCTTTTCTGTCTCACCGTTTCGGTGACGGGGGCGGCCGCTACGTCGAACCTACAACCGGAGATCGAAACCATCCTGTCAGAAGAACAGCTGGCTGGCGCGGCCTGGTTCATCCTCGAACCCGATACTGACGTGCGGATGGGCGTCGCTGGCTATCGCGACAATGAAAGCGCGACGGCATTTGGCCTAGAGACACGATTTCATATTGGTTCGATAACAAAAGCGGTGCTTGCGACCGGAATATTGAGAATGGCGACGACAGGCCAACTGGATCTCGATGCTCCTGTAAGCCGATATTTACCGGAGCTGGAGTTTACGAACCCATGGGCAAATCGATCACCCGTGACGGTGCGCCATCTGCTGGATCATACAGCGGGATTGGATGACGCCCGATTATGGCAAATGTTCAGCGAAAACGCGCAGCCTGACAGGCCTTTGGTTGCTGCGTTTCCATCGCAGAGGTTGGAAATCCGATCTGAGCCAGGCAGACAATTCGCCTACTCAAACACGGGATATACACTTCTGGGCATGATCATCGAAGCCTTGTCCGGAGAACGGTATGAAACCTATCTGGACGAGATCTTGCTCGCTCCTTTGCAAATGCGCGACAGCACATTTCAGTTCACGACTCAGTCGGGTGCAGCGCACGATCCCTCGCTCGCTTGGGGTCATGTCGATGATGGTTCGCGCTATGGGGCGACTGCTATTTTCCTCCGGCCTGCCGGCCAGTTTACGACGACCCTTGCCGATATGACGATATTTGCGCGGTTTCTGCTCGGTGACGGCAGAGTGAACGGAGTGGCGTTCATCGATGAGGATTTGATGAGCGCACGGGCATCGCCGCTGAATACCGATGCGGCTGTGGCTGGGTTGCAAGCGGGATATTCGCTGGGGTTAGGACGCCGCGATCGTCATGGTGTGATCGGGCAGTGCCATGGCGGCAATATCACGGGCTTTTCGGCCATGCTGTGTATCTTTCCAGACGAAGGAAAAGCGTATTTCTACAGCGTCAACACGGATAGCGAGACCGCAAACTATGGTCGGTTCCAACAGCGGCTAGTCGAAGCACTTGCGCTCGAAGAGACGGCGATACCGCCAACCGCTGACCCGGCCTCCGACATTGCCAACTGGGCAGGCTATTATGTGTTGAGTCCCAACCGCTTCGCCACATTCGAATATCTGGATACGGTATTCGGCTATATCAGAATTTCAGATGCAGGATCTTCGCTTTCAATGTCATCGTTACAAGCTGAGCCCCGCAGTTTGAGGCCGCTCGGCGGGTATAGTTTTTCAGCTGGAGACCGAACGACGCAGTCCCATATTTTCTACCGCAGTGATGACGGAGCGTATCTGATTGGAGATGGTTTCCAAACCTATCGCAAGGTTTCTCCGCTCTATCTGATTACCCATTGGATAAGTGTCCTGCTCGCCGTGATTGGGTTAATCTGGTTTCTGACCACGGGACTCATTTCTTTGATTCGACGCTCTGACGGCGTGCTGAAATCGGTTCCAGCGCCCGCATTCTTCGCCATAACGTTGTTGCTTCTTCCGATACCGTTCTTTTTCACGCAATCCTTCATGGCCCTGGGCGATCTGACGATAGCCAGTGGTTTGCTCGCGCTAGTGACAGCGCTTCTTCCGGTCGGCGCGGTGTTAACTTTTATTCGCGCAATACGTCCGGGCCGTCAGGGGCGGTCCGGTATTGTGCATGCCATTATGGCGCTGTGCATTTTGCAATGGTGCGCGGTCTTGATTGGCGCCGGTTTGATGCCGCTAAGGCTCTGGGTTTAGTCGTCGGACATTCCAGCACGGGCCGATTTCTACTATCGTCCAGCTATCCGCGATCCATCCTATGAGGACATATATGCGAGAGCGCCTTTCGTCCTCATCACGGAGATCGGCCTGGACTATTCTCATTCGCAACTATGCGAAGCGATCACCTTTACGGAAACTGGGAGCTGATCACTATGCGCGCGGTTGCGCGCGCATCTGCAGCGATCTCGGCTGGGTCGAGCAGATGCGCCAAAACGATTGCCCCCTCCTTTATCACCAAGATCTGCTTCGCGAGCTCGTCCGGTTCTTGCGCACCCGCCCTTCTCGCGAGCTCAGTAAAATAGCTTCGCAGCATCCGCTTATGCTCGGCCGAGATCACATGAATAGGATCGTCGCGATCAAGATATTCAGACGATGCTTTGACGAACATACAGCTCTTGAAGCCATCCTCGAGGAACCATTCTCCCAGAGCGTCGAATATGGCGAGGAGTTGATCGCGAGGCTCGTCCGCGAGGGCTTCGACTCGGCGATACAGCCAGTTGCGAAACTGCTCGTCGCGTAACCGCAGCGTCGCCAGTATCAACTCCTCTTTGGTTCGGAAGTGCTTGTAAATCGCTGTTTTTGAAACGCCGGCCTCCTTGGCAAGACGGTCCATACCGATGGCGTGAAACCCGCCGGCGTAAAAAGCTTTCAACGCTCCCTGAACCAGCTCGTCTCGTTTCGATGCGCTCATTTTTTACTTCCACTTCACCAATTGGTTTACAGATCGGTACATAGCTAGGGCGGGCAAGCAATTCAATGGGAGGATATAATACTCACTTATTATCAAGTTATTATAGCTAATCGAGAACAGAAAGCCCTTCAGTCTCGAAATCTTGTTCTGCTCATACGTTGACAGATCAGTGCACCTCTGCGAAACAAGGTAAACCGATCAGTAAATGTTTGGTCAAGAAACAGGAGGACACAATGAAGACCCGTTTTCAAAATTCACCAACAGAAGACCCTTGTCAGAAGCAACGCATCGCGCCCCGTATCGCAATCGCGCTGCTAGCCGGTGTGGCAGGTGCTGCGCTTGGACATGTGCCAGCCGCCATTGCTGAAACTGTGGTGCCGCGCGCTGCCACGGCCGATGCACCCCCGGTGAACGACGGTTTGCCGATGCCGGGGTTCGAGATTGATCCAAGCAACACCGCCATTGTCATAACCGACCCGCAGAACGACTTCCTCTCGCCCGATGGGGTTACCTGGGGAGTCGTCGGGCAGAGCATCACCGAAAATCACACGGTTGAAAATCTCGGCGCCCTTTTCGAGGTGGCCGACGAGACCGGCATGCCTGTCTTTGTTTCTCCACATTACTATTTCGAACATGACCATCGCTGGCAGTTTGAAGGTACGTTAGAAACGCTGATGCATTCCCTTGGGATGTTCGATCGCCCGCACGCCCTGACGCTGGAAGGGTTTGAGGGTTCGGGCGCGGACTGGCTCGAAGAATATAAGCCATTCATCAACAATGGTCGCACAGTCGTAGCCAGCCCTCACAGGATTTACGGTCCTGACAGCAACGACCTGGCCCTGCAGCTTCGCAAGGCGAATATCGACAGGGTCATCCTTGCCGGGATGTCATCCAACCTATGCACTGAATCGCACATGCGGTCTTTGATTGAGGCGGGCTTCGAGGTGATGGTCGTCACTGACGCAACGGCCGGTGCAATCACCGAATTTTATGACGGCTACGCCGCATCGCTGGTCAACTTTCGAATGATCGCCAGCGCGGTCGACAACACGGCCAACACCGTCGCCGCAATTCAGGCTGTCTACGCAGACGATTGATCAAGCCCGACAGAATTGTTCGGCTGGAGTGCAACCCCTCGCTTCTGTTCCAGCCGATCAAATGGTGACCGGGCAGCGCTGATCGCGCCCCCAGATTGCGCGCCCGGTCACCGCACTTTCAGCCAACGGCCAATATGGCCCACCACCTAGGAGAAAAACCATGCGTACAATTTCTATTGCCCTTGCTCTCGCCGCACCTCTCACGATCTGTATGAGCGCGCCGGCAGTTGCAGCCGATGAGTATAACACCTCAACCGGGATCACGGCGGAAGGCACTGTCCTCGGGGTTCATGGCGTGGACACCGTAGTGCTCAGCACGATGAATGCCGTGGTCCGTGGCGACGCAACCCATGCGGCAACCCATGACGGCGTCACTTACTATTTCGCCTCTGCGATCTCCGCAGAACGCTTTCAGGCGGATCCGGATCGCTATCTTCCCCAGTTTGGCGGCTTTTGCGCCTATGCAGTGGCGAACGGGCGAAAGTTCGATGGCGACCCCCGTTTTGCCGACATCGTCGACGGCCGACTCTATCTTTTCGTCAACGCCGCGGTTTTCGAAATCTACTTGGCTGACAGGGAAAACATCCTCCGCATGGCCCATGAAAGATGGCCTGGGATCCAGCATAGCAGCGTCGAAGACCTCTAGTTCGGGCATGGACGGCCGGCCTGCATGGCCAGCCGTTCACCTCCTTCCTCTCTCAAGAAAGAAGATCATGACCCGTATTACCAATCCCGCCCGCGCGACCGCTCCCGATGGATCGCTGCCGCTTCTCGATTCCGTCGAGAAGTCGCTCGGCAGTGTTCCGAAGCTGCTTCGCATTGACGCCAGCGCGCGCACGTCGCGATCGCTCACTCGCGCGCTGGCCGACCAGTTCACTACACATTGGCGCCACCATGCCGAGCTGGGCAGCATCACCCACCGCGACGTGGGGACCGAACCTCCGCCTATCGTTACCGAGGGCTGGATCGCCGCTGCCTTTGCCCAGGATCGCACCCCTGAGCAGGAGGGGCTACTGTCGCTCTCGGACGCGCTGATTGCCGAGATTACCGATGCCGATGTGATCGTCATCGCAACTCCCATGTACAATTACGGCATGCCCGCCGCGCTCAAGGCGTGGTTTGATCAGGTCGTGCGGGTCGATAAGACCTTCACGTTCGACCTTGCGCGAGGCGACGCGCCGCTCGAGCCGATCTATTCGGGCAAGACGCTCGTGCTGCTGACCTCATGGGGCGAATTCGGCTTCGGTCCGGGGGAGCATAATGAGGGGTGCGACTGCCTGACCCCACATGTTCGCACCGCTTCGCGCTATCTCGGTGTTGACGACTTCCACCATGTCGGCATCGAATATCAGGAATTCGGCGATGAACGTTTCGAAGCATCGAAGGAGGTCGCGTTCGCCGCAATCAAACCGCTCGTCGAATGCATCGCCACGTCGAGAGCGACTGTACGCGACCAATCAAGGGCGGCGGCGTGAACTGACGGGATGCAGGCACCGGGTGCCCCCTATCCCTACCGGTGCCCGCCTCTCTTTTTTTGCTGACACAGGAAAGCCGATGAAACCTTCAAGCGACATAGCCTTCACACCGACCGTCAAAGCCCTGCAGACAGCACGAGGCTCGCGCGCCAGCTATGCCCGGATAGAGGAACGCGGCGGCTTTCGTACCGAGATTACCGATGATCTCGCTGATTTTATCGGCACGATTGACACCGCGTATCTGGCAACCACCAATGCCGCCGGCCAGCCCTATGCCCAGCATCGCGGCGGGCCCAAAGGCTTTATCCGTTTGATCGATCCATCGACGCTCGGGTTCGCCGACTATACCGGCAACAAACAATATATCACGACCGGTAACCTGGCTGAGAACGACAAGGCCTTTCTGTTTCTTATGGACTATGCGCATCGCCGCCGAATCAAACTCTGGGGCCAGGCCCGGGTCGTCACCGGCGATGCCGCTCTAATCGCAAAGCTGATGCCTGAGAATTATCGCGCGAAACCGGAACAGGCGATCCTGTTCGAGGTTGCGGCATGGGACATCAATTGCCCGCAACATATTCCGCATAAAATCGACGCCGCGGATGTGGCCGAAACTGTCGGTCGGCTGGAAGCACGGATCACCGCGCTTGAAGCCGAGAACAGCACCCTTCTTTCCAAAACTCAACGGAACCCCTGATGAGCCGCCCCCCACTTCCGCCCTTCACCGAGACAAGTGCAATTGAAAAGGTCCGGCTAGCCGAAGACGCCTGGAACACCCGCACACCCGAAAATGTGGTCGCCGCTTATAGCGAAGACACGCAGTGGCGAAATCGTGCGGAGTTCCTGAACGGCCGGGCCGAAGTGCAAGCGTTTCTAGCGCGTAAATGGGCGCGCGAACTGGACTATCGATTGGCTAAAGAACTTTGGGCTTTCACCGATAACCGTATCGCCGTGCGTTTTGCGTATGAGTATCGCGATGACAGTGGCAACTGGTTTCGCGCCTATGGCAATGAAAATTGGGAATTCACTGAAGATGGACTGATGAGCATTCGCCGAGCAAGCATCAACGATATGCCAATTCACGAAGCCCAGCGTCTGTTTCATTGGGCGCTTGGTCGGCGACCCGATGAGCATCCGGGACTGACCAAACTGGGCCTTTAGCTGTCGTCATGCTCGGATAGGGGCGAATAGGTCCGCTTTGCGCACGTTGCGGACACATCGATCATTGTTCTTAACCGATGCCAGACCGTTCATGGAAACTCGATCAGGATCTTTCCGCGCTTCCCTGTTTCTTGCTGGCGGGAAAAGGCTTTTTCTGCCTCGGCAACTGGGAAGATGCTGTCGACTGCCGGATCGAACGCGCCCTCGGCCATCAATTCGCGCAGGCGGCCCAGGCGTTTCTCGTCCGTATCGGCTTCCATGAGAAAGCCCCATTTGCGACGCGAACACAGCGCACGCAAGAATCCCATTTTGTCGAGATGCGGCATCGTCGTGATGTAACAACCACGCGGTGTCATGAACGGACTGGCTAGGGCGAAGGACAAGGACGGGGCAGCATCGAAAACAACGTCGAACTGGTTCGCTGCGGCTGGTAGCTCGCCACGGTCGTACGCAAAGACGCTCAAGGCTCCCTTTTCCTGAGCAAACTCCGCTTGGGACGAATGGCAGACTGCTGTGGTTTCGGCGCCACGATGCGTTGCCAGCTGCACCGCCGTGACGCCGACGCTTCCTGTGGCTCCGGTGATCAAAACATGCTGACCGGTCTTCAGCCCGGCGATCCGCTCAAGCGCAGTTATGGATGTAAGCGCGCCGCCGATGATCGACGTCGCGCCTTCTGGTGAGATGCCGTCCGGCAGCAGTGTCAATCTGCTTTCAGTATGCGCAACGTATTCCGCGTGAAACCAAGGCCCTTTGAAAATGTTAGTGTAGCCGACAACCTGATCGCCTTTCTTGAATCGCATACCGTCACTTTCGACAACGCCAGCCATCTCGATTCCCGAAACGACCGGGCTCTTCTCTAGTGCTTTGACAATCGCCTTGTTGCGATCACCACGCATCGTTTGATAGTCGATGTAGCTGAGTGCGGCATACTGCACACGCACCAGAACTTCACCCTGTCCGGGCTGCGGAATAGATAACTCAACATGCTCCAATAATGGTGCATCCGAAGTGTCCTTCGAAGCAGAATAGGTCAGTGCTCTCATAACTTTGCCCCATTTCTTGCCGGTATTTTTTGCACTCTCATGAGTCTACCTCCAACCGCTCAGCGAGATAGCGGTAGAACCACAGCAGCGCTTCTTCCCTTCTGTTGAGTTTCCCTGGTTCAGCGAAGCGAGAATGGGCATTGTTCTGCAAGTCGACCATTGCCGAGGCGTCTTCCTCATTGATTGTTTCAATGGCACTACGCGTCGCTGAAAGTTCTTCCGGTTCCGCTTGCAAGCGCTCAAATTCGTTTGGAGACACTAAAAAGCCACCTATCACCCGGGTCTTGCCGGGGCTTATCGGTAAGAAGGATAACCAGTTGGTGTTGCCCTGAGTCCCCGAAATGTTAACGGCCGGGTATATTGAGAGGGTTGGTGCCGAGGTGCGTTCATCACCCCCAAGATTTTCTGCAATAGCTCTCAGGGATTCCCCGAGAGGATGGTCAAAATTAATATCGTTGCGATACACATTCCAAAGACCACCAGCCTTCTGAAACTCTGAGCCTTTGGAACTCATAAGTCCGGCAAAGCTTGTCGGATGCAATCCTTCGATGTGGTACGCTTCAAGACCGGTCTCTATTCCAAGTTTCCAGTTGCCGGCCCAGACATCGTCATAGGCTACCGCCATTCGCCATGATTCCATGTGGTATGGCGCCATAATCTCTGAGGCCCCAGCCATTTGTGGTGCGAGGCGTTTGGGATTCTTAGCTAGGCTGACGAAAATAAATCCAAGCCAACTTTCAAGCTTAAAATCGGGAAGCCGGCATTCCGATCCATCAGCATTGGTCGGTTTTTCCATGTGTGGGGCAGCACTAAGCGTGCCGTCGGTCTTGTATACCCAGCGATGATAGGGGCAGATGAACCGGGTGGCATTTCCGGTCCCATTGGCCACGGCCATGTATCGATGCCGGCAGACAGATGATAGCGCTCGAACGACATCATCTTGGCCGCGAACCACAACCACCGGCTCGCCTGCAATTTCAATCGTGAAATAGTCGCCAACTTCTGGAACCTGTTCAAGTCGGCCGACGCAGATCCAGTCTTTGCGAAATATTGCGTCCATTTCCAATTCGAACAATTCGGCGGACGTATAGACACCCATTGGCAGCGCACGCGCTTCCTCGATCCCGAGATGTCGGTAGGATTGCAAATGGGAAAGAAGCTGAGCTAGCGGCTGCGTCATTGTCTTGTTCCAGTCCAAATATGTCACTGACCTATTATTTTAGGTCGTTGACATATTGAGCGTAGCAGAGTCAATATATTTTTAGCGGATGGATGCAGATGCAGCGCAACGAAGAAAAAACCAAAGGTGCGAGAAAGCGTGCACAGATACTGCGCACGGGACGTTCACTGTTGATCGACCGTGGTCATGATTCCTTTTCGGTGCGCGAAGTCGCGACGAAGCTCGATATGAAGCTTGGCCATATCCAATACTATTTCAGAACTAAGGACGATCTGCTGGAGGCATTGGTTCGTGAGGAACTCAACTCAAATCTTCAGGAAATTCGAACGATTGCCAATAAGTTTGAGGCGATTGGACAATCCTTAGAGATGGTCGTTCGTAATTTGCTTGCTGTGTGGCGGCTTGAGGGAGCGAAGATCTATATGATCATGCCCTTCCGTGCGCTCTATGACGAGAAATATCGCGTGCTCAGCGAAGAAATATATTCCGCATTCTTCGCTGCAATCGGCGAGGTTTTGAAGAATGCTGACAGTACGGATTCACCCGAGCAACTGGCAACCAAAGCCCAAATGATTACCGCCGTTATGGACGGGGCTCTTTTGCAGTCGAACCCGGATCAAAACTTTGAGGACGACGTTGTTGCCACGGTACAGCTGATCGCCTCTCATAAAGGGTTGTAGTTGGTAGCTTGCTGATGCGAGAACCACTCGCGACGCCAACGTCCGCTTTCGGCCATATACGGACATTGATGTCGGTCTAGTACGCGACTCTGCCAGCGGCCTATTGGGGCAGGATGTATTCCGGTAACGGTCCCAATTTGAGCTTTCCGAAAGCCGGTTCCTGATTGATGCTTGCTTCGATGATTGGGGCTGCCATCCCCATGATCTTGCCCATGTCTGTCGCGAGTAAATCCCGATTCATCAATGCCAGTGAAACATCTCGTCCTGTTGCGAGCGCTTTGCTGCTGGTTATCATCATCCCCATAGAGTCTTGGATTTCGCGATTCTCGAAGAAATCCGAGCCGATACCAGTCATATCAGATCCCAAACTGAGCGCTTTTAGCGCGGTTCCGGTTGTATCAATCATTAAAGCCGGAATATTGCGCTTGGGATCGCTCCAATGCTTGTACAATCCCATCACACCGACGCCGAGCCAGAGAACGTCGACGCCAAGTTTGACGTAGCTGGGTACGCCGGGTTGGTCGGCTGCTGTTTTGGAAATGAACTTGGCCGCCTTTATTGCGGCCTTGCCGATCGCTTTGTCCAGATCGGTACCTTGGATTGAATTTGCTGGAATTGCTAACAAGGTTTGATTTGCTGGCTTCTGTAAACCGAGCGTTGATTGATAGATGCTGGCAATCTCGGGGTCGGGATCACTAATGCCAACGATTAGCCCAGTCTTTTTGGGTAGCTGACGGCTAGTTCTGACCTGTGTCGACTTGATCTGCATATCCTTGGAGGTCCTCGAGCCTAGAGACAGGGTGATTTTTCGATCGGTTGTAGCGCCGCACCATCAACTACGCATGCATTATCTGGCATATCCAGTCGCTGTATCAGACGCCTCATCAACGGATTACTAGAAAGGCCAATGTCCGCTTCTGGCCGAAAGCGGACATCCGACCCTCCTCGCCCAGTGTCCGCTTTTGGATGGGAAGCGGTCACTTCTGTGGTTTAACCGCTAGCGGCAGATCACCAAACAAAGTTGGAGATCCAGCAAGCTGGGCCCCTTCAATTTCGAGCATCTTGAGTTTGGTTTCTACTCCGCCTGGCGCTGAAAAGCCGGTAAGTTTGCCATTTGCACCAACAACACGGTGGCAAGGAACGATGATCGGGATTGGGTTACGCCCGAGAGTCTGGCCAACCCTTTGAGCAAAGAGCTTGTCACCGAGTTGCAAGGCAACTTCCCCGTAGGTGAGCGTTTCGCCAGCCGGAATTGCGCACGTGACAGCGTAGACCTTCTCTGCGAATTCATCGACTTCACCAAGGTCGCAGGCGACAAATGACAAATCTGCTTTTTCACCTTCAAGCAGCGCAATGATTGATTGAATAGCGCGGTCAATGGCCGGTGGCGGCTTAGCTCTTCTTGCCCCGGTTCGTTTGACAACTCGGGCCGCCGTCGCGGCGGGTGTCTTTTCAGGCAAAGAAGCTGCGACGACCACATCGCCACGCCAAGCGATGCAACAATCACCGATCGCCGTCGGGAAAAGAGTAAATTCCGCATTCATTCAGGTCTAGTCCAATATGGCTTGCGGCCCACGCTCGAGCAATGTCGTCAAAACAATATGGCTCCTTGTGTTGGTGACTTCGCCAAATTCGCGCATTCGCACCAGGAGATTATCCAGGGCCTGTGGGTCTCTGCACCGCGCCTTTATCAAAAGGCAGGAGTCTCCGGCCACACTATGAACTTCTTCGACATCAGCGTCCTCATGTAGCCTGGCAAAATTTTCCCTGGCCTTGGCACCGGTGTAATTCACATGAATGAAGGCGAGAAACGGACGCCCGATTTTTGCGCCGTCCAGGCTAATGGTGTTCTTTGCAATCACGCCTGCGGCTTTCATTTTCTTCACTCGTTCGTGCACCGCTGGTGCTGAAAGATGCACCATTGCACCCAAGTCGGAATAGGATTGCGATGAATCTTCGCTAAGCGCGCTTAATAATTTTCGGTCTGTATCGTCGATTACCAGCTCCGATACCCGCTTCTGCTGAACACCGTTCGTATCTTTGTACATAAGTCCAGAACTCCTTGATGCCGAATATCATACGGTCATATATCTATATGACTATACATCATTCGGCAATGGGAGTTCGCTGTGGAACTGGGAATCTACTTCATCTTCTTTTTCACTACTGCCGTCGTGATTTTTGTTCCGGGTCCTGCTGCAATCGCAATAGCAGCCCAAGGGGCGGGCAATGGCCACAAACGCGCGACCTACGGTGTCCTTGGGGTGGCTTCGGCAAACGCGGTCTATTTCATTTTGTCGGCGATGGGCGTTGCATCATTGCTGATCGCTTCGCCGTTCATCTTCAACGCAATAAAATGGGTTGGCGTTGCCTATCTGGTCTATCTCGGGCTCACAGCCATTTTCAGCAGAACCGGCGGTATTCAATTCCCTACAGGCAGGTTGCAATCCGCTACGTCGCTTTTTGGTAAGGGCTTTCTAGTCGAGTTTGCGAACCCAAAGGCGCTGCTATATTTTGCGGCAATTCTTCCTCAGTTTCTTGATGTCTCTCGATCAATCATAACCCAAATTCTCATCATGGGCGTAACGACAGTCGTGCTCGATCTGATCTCATACAGCCTATACGCTTATGCCGGTGACCGGTTGACCAGCGGCGCTGTCAAAGAATGGATCGTCCGCCTGATCAATCGCGTTGCCGGAGGTGCTCTGTTGTTGGCTGGCGCGCGGATGGCGACCGTTTAGGCAAGCAACGCGGATCTGCCGATAAGTTGCGTAGAAAGGACTGATTTGACCGAGTTATTCTCACCCATCGAACCCTATGCAAGAGAATTTCTCGATGTTGGTGACGGCCACAGAATATTTATTGAACAAGCCGGTAATCCTAGTGGCAAACCAACAGTCTATCTGCACGGCGGTCCTGGGGCCGGGAATTCACCGGCCACGCGACAGTTCTTTGACCCTGAAATTTACCGGGTCGTCCATTTCGATCAAAGAGGGTGCGGCCAGAGTACGCCTTATGCCTCGTTGGACGCCAATACGACCTGGCATCTTGTCGAAGATATGGAGAAAATTCGCAAACATCTGGATATAGAGGCGTGGCAGGTTTGCGGCGGATCATGGGGCAGCACATTGGCATTGGCCTATGCGCAATCCCACCCAGCAAGAGTGACCGAGTTAATCCTGAGAGGGCTCTTCCTAGATCGGAAAAAGGAAATGCAATGGGCTATGCAGGAGGGTCCTAAGGCGGTTTATCCGGATTATTGGGAAGCATTTGAAGCGATGATACCGGCCGAGGAAAGAGGCAATATGCTTGGTGCCTACTACCGCCGCGTCACCGGAGACGATGAAGCGGCGAAGCTGGCCGCGTGCCGCGCATGGTGCCTATGGGAATTTGCAATCATGACTTTGATTCCAAATCCAGAATATGCTGAAAATCTGACCGATGAATTTGCACTCGCGATGGGCCGGACTTCTTGTCACTATTTTCAGCACGGAAGCTTCATGGAATCTGATGATCACATAATCGGTGGCATTGACAAAATCCGTCATATTCCGGCGATCATGATTCAAGGACGACACGATCTCGTCACACCGATGCAGACAGCATGGGAAATTCACAAACAATGGCCAGAGGCAGAATTGCAAATTATTGATGGCGCAGGTCACTCAGCCACCGAAGCTGGGATAACGACAGCTATCATGGCGGCAGCAGCGAAATTCGCCTCCACGGGAGAATGAAGTTGGCCTTAGAGTCCGCAATTGAGTCGAAAGCGGATATTGGTCGTTGCCTCGTTGGACGTCCGCAATGAGAGCAAAGCGGACATTAGTTCAGCCCCGCCAATTTCCTGTAATGAGCTGTCGGTCTAGCCGGGTTGGTCACCGGGACGCCGGCACTGCGTCGCCCCCTCCATGGGAATGCGGTAAATGCCCTGTGGTTGGCGATAGGATGTAAAATACACGAAATTTCCGTCAGGAGACCAGGAGGGATAACCATGGTAAAACGGTGCGTCGGTCAATCTGGATACGACATCGCCCTCCCTGGTCATGACATAGATGTCGGCGGTTCCGCCTTCGCGGTCGCGGTTCGACACGAAGACAAGATGTTCGCCGCCCGGATGCCAACTCGGATAACCATCTTCCGAGGGCTGGTCTGTAAGCGCAATCGTTTCGCCCGTCGCCAGCTCGAGCAGGCGGACATCGTATTGGGTTTCGGAAATCCTCTCATTATAGGACACGAAGGCGCCGTCGGGCGAGAAATGCGCATGGGTTTCCCAGTTGTCGCTGGTCGTCAATTGGGTGAGCTCACGCGACTCCAGATCGTAAAGATAAAGGTCAGGGTTCCCCGCCCTACTCGAGTGAAAGATGATCTGCCTGCCATCCACGGAAAAGGAGGGCAGAAAGTCCCAATTGGGGTGTGGCGCTAGCACCTCTGTTACTCCCGTGGCCAACGTATAGAGAACAATATCGGTTCGCCCGTCCTCCTGATACGCGGCGCTGACAAGCTGCGAACCGTCAGGCGAGAAGGAAGCGACATTATCGAGAGAGGGAATGTCCGTACGCTCGCCAGTTTCGAGATCAAGCAGATAGGCCATCCTTTCGTTCCCATTGGCTCGGCTTTCGTCCGACGGGACGTACCAACCAGCGGCAAAAAGACGACCGTCCGGCGACGAGCCATCGAATTGATGGTGGTTCTCGCCCTCGCTCGAGGCGACGAGCTCGATGATGCAACCACCCGGATCAATTGTTCTAGGGAAGGAGAATGGCGGCGTGCTCGCCGATCCTTGTGCCGAGGAGAGAATAAGAGCCGCGATTGTTAGTCCGTTCATTCGATTTCCACTGGTTCCAATTCCAAGTAATAAGATTACTGGTCAGCGGACGGTTCCGACACTCGATTTCGACCGTGAGCAATCTCCTTCGACAAATCGCAACAGTATGTGCCGAAATCGACCTGGATCGTGTGGTATTACGAGGCGTCGAAATGGCTTTGGTGGAGTTTTTCATCTTCGGCGATGGCGTGCGACATCTCGGTTTTTGCCTGAAAAAGGGTAGTCGCCACTGCTTGGTTGCCATCACATTCCAGCCGAAGCATCTATGTCCGCAATGGGCGCAAAGCGGACGTTGTGGTTATCTTCAATATTCACGGGCGAAAGCTGTGGAGGCTGGTTCGCTCCAGACTGCGTCCTGCACCACTTTTTGTGTCTATCACTAGCCTGTGCTGTGGAATCGGATGAAGCACACCACCTGTTGCGTTCAGCGGGTCCACGGAGTTGCCCCTAAAGGAAGGCACCTGAAGGCCTGAGAATTCTCGCCGGAGTGCCTGACGCTGTCGCCCACATCGCCTCGGACACCATGGCGCCATCCGCGAGTCGATTGAACAAAGGCATGCCAAGTTCATCACTTGGTGCCAAGTTTAGTGCTTCAACTAGCTGATTAGATCCTTGGGCGATCCGCGCCTCCGATGCTGTAGAAGAAACGAGAATCTGACCGGTTGCTCCAAAATTCGCCTGTCGGTCCAAGTCGGCAACTGAGAGGTGTTCCAATTTTGCTTCGAAAGCAGTCATCGACGCAACGCTGTTCGCCGCCAATCGGGTCTGTTTCGCGACCCGTCCTCAACCGACTGCCAATTCAGTGTTGAGGATAGTTGACCATCTGTTCATCTGCTCTCATCTCCCGAAATCGAGAGTAACGCAAATAACATAGTTATTACAAGGGCATAGTCTGTATTGGCTTTTCGCCAAGCACAATCTTTCCGGCAATTTGGCCAGCCCAAAAAAACAACGCCCCCACCAGGGGGACTGGCGAGGGCGCAGGGCATCCGGGGAGGATGAGAGGCTGGGTGTCGATGCGCGCGCCGGGAGAGAGGGGCTCAGGCGGGGCGCGCTATCGGTTAGGCAGCGAGGATCGTCAGCGGTGAGCTCACCAGGGCCAGCGAGAAGCTGGAAACGGTGGCGAGAACAGAAGCGATGAAAGCTGCTGGATAAATCTTGGTCATGGCGTATCTCCAATAAGTCTTTTTCGATGCAGGCGGTGGACCAATCCATCGTCTTGACCCTTAGATACGCGCTCTCCCCTCTTCCCGCTAACACTAGTCTTGCGCTTATGCTATGCACGAATGCATAGCTTATTTTGTTTCTACATCTCAGTATTTTATGGGACTTTTTGTGCCGACCCTGCGCTAAACAGCAGCAATCGAACCGCCGGCATCTTGTGATGTTCTGCGCGGTCGACCGCATTGAGCCAATATTAATGCTCTCTGGTTAGTTTGCCTCAACATTCTCGACGGGGGCCTCACTGCGCTTGCGCGGTGAATCATCGAGAAATGAAGGGGGAAAAAGATGTGGAATCGAAGACGCGTCCTTGGCGCAGCTGCCGCTGCGTCCGCTATGCTGGCATCCGGATGCACTGCGCCATTTGGCAGCCGATCGTCCTATCTCACGCCTATTCTCCGGCCCGCCCATCGCAATACCGTGTTCCACTGGACCGATATCGCGCTCCAACAAATCCGCGATCAACGCGTGCCACCGCCGCGGGCAGCCTATAATCTTGCCGCGCCCATGGCCGCCGGCTTCCTTGCCGCCAATGGCATTATCGGCCGCTATGCAGAGCCTTTCGGTATCGGGCAGGGTCCGCGCGGGGCCGACCCGGAAGTTGCTTACGGTGTCGCGTTCGCGACCGCCGCGTCCGAAAATTTCCAACAGCCATTTGTGTTCGAGCGCAACGCATTCAAGGGTCGGTTCCCCGATGGCGAAGCAAAATCGCTTGGCATTGAATGGGGCCGCCGAGTCGGTATGCAGATTGTCCCGCATGCGCACCAATGACGGTGCAGAACCCAACCGGATCAATTATTATCTCGGCCGCTACCCGCGACGTCGCGACGCGCTGAAATGGACACCGACCGGGCCATTCTACAGCGCATCGCCAGGCCCGGCGTTCGCGACTTATGATCGCGGGCTGTTTCCCGGCCTTGGTCAAATCACACCTTGGACGATGACCAGCGGGACCCAGTTTCGACCCGGCGATTTCCTTGATCCCGCAAGCCCAGAATTTGCCGAGGAGTTTCATACGATCCGCATGCTCGGTGCATCGGACAGTCCTGTTCGCACCCCGGATCAATCCGAGATCGCACTATTCTGGGAAGATGGCCCATGGGGCATCACGCCGCCCGGCCATTTCATCCTGACAGCCGTGCAGGTTCTCCAGGATCGGGGCCTTGATTTTCTGGACCTAGCGCGCGCCTTTGCCCTGCTCGGCATGACCCAATGCGATGCTGCCATCAACGCATGGGATGCAAAATATCATCACGATATCCTCCGTCCGGAAACCGCGATCAGGCACCGGGCCGAACGGTTTGGCAATGCCGATCCGCGGGTCGAACGGCAACGGGGCTGGCGCAGCTATATCCCCACACCTGAATTCCCGGCCTACACATCTGGTCATTCGACATTTGGCGCGGCGGGTACTGAGCTCACTGCGCTGCTGTTGGGCACCGATCAGGTATCCTTCTCGCATGAATCTCCGGATCAGGTGTTGTGGCCGCAGCTTCGCGGTGTTCGCCGCAGCTGGACCAGCCTCAGCCAGGCAGCCGAAGAAAACGGGCTCAGTCGCCTCTATGGCGGTGTCCATTGGGAGCGCGATCATGTCGCGGCCATGGCCGCTGGTCGCGCGATCGCCCGTCAAGCGTTTCACACGCTCTTTCCGGCGAGGGTCTGACTGATGGTACATTTTTCAGACCTAAACCCGCTTCGCCTTATGGCACTATTGTCCATGATCATCGGTGCCCAGCTCGCGGCTCCCGACACGGCACATGCCCAAGGCTTCTCGCTGAACAGTGACACGCTGTCATCCCTCGAAGAGCCGCTGGCGACCGATATCGGTGGAGTTACCGTAGAGGTGAACGGCGTCACCGATGCGCGCCTCACCTATGATTTTGAAGGCATGGACGATTTCCATCCTGGCTTTATCGGCAATTTCGAGGTCAGCGCCGCAACCCAGCTTGGAAATCGCTGGAATGTCGGCGTCGCCTATTTCGGCCAGTATCAGCATGACGATGGGTCCGACACATATAGCGACAATGTCGCAGGCTTTATCGGCGGCTCATGGGGCACATTGGTTGGCGGTGAAGTCAGCGGGGTAGTTCGCGAGGAAACCCGGCGTCGACGCGGAGCCGGCAATGCGGTGCTCGCCTTTGATGAAGGCCTGGGCCAGCTCTCCAATTGGGGCGGCGGATATGTCGGTCAGTTCGGGCCCGCGCGACTTAGCGCAGTGGTCGATGAAGATGGCGACTTCGATCTTGGTTTTACCTGGTCGCGTCCGATCGGAAACAAGGATTTGCGTTTCAGCGCCCATTATCGCCATGGCGATTTCCTGAACGCCGATAGCAATGCGATCATAGGAACGGCCGAGATTGTCTATGGCAGCAGCCTTTATGATCTCGCAGCGGGCTACGAGCGGCTGGAGAGCCCGGCATTTAACGCGGATCGATGGTTTGTATCAGCCGGTTGGCAGACCAAGACGGGATCGCTGACCTTCTCTCTCGGTGCCCATTATGGCGAAACAGAAGGCCAGGAAGAAAAGTCCGGGGCATTTGGCGTCCGCTATGATGTGGCGCGCGGACTATCGCTCAATCTCGGGATCAATCACAGCGATGCGCAAGTCGCTCTCAACGGAGTGGAACTGCTCAACCAGGAGGAGACCGAAGCGGTGGGATCCCTCCGTTTCGATTTCTAATCCGTCCCGCCACTCTGCCGCCCGGCGCCTTTCTGCCCGGGCTTTACGGACGCCGGATAAGCGCACAAGGTAGCCTCCGAAAAAGACAGTGCATGTGTTTGAGGGACAGACAGTCTCCGGCGGATTGCCAGCGCATATGTCGGGAGGATGAATATGGCGGAATTGACGGCGGATACGCCGCCAACCACCGGGGCTGCGTCCGACGGTTTCGGTACGGCGGGCTATCGCAACTATGTGCTCATGGCCCTGTTGATCGTTTACATATTCAATTTCATTGACCGCACGATCGTCAATATCCTGACCGAGCCGATCAAGCTCAGCTTTGGGCTTGAGGATTGGCAGATGGGCATGTTGGGCGGACCTGCATTTGCCGTGCTCTATACTTTTCTTGGCATTCCGATTGCGCGCAGCGCAGAGCGGTACAATCGGGTGATCATCATCGCCACCGCTGTGGCTATCTGGAGCCTTTTCACGGCGCTCTGTGGCTTTGCCATGTCCTTCCTGATGTTGTTCCTGTTCCGTGTCGGCGTCAGCATTGGCGAAGCGGGCTGCACACCGCCGGCTCAATCGCTCATCGCCGACTATTTCAAGCCCTCCCGCCGGGCCACAGCGGTTTCCATCTATGCGCTTGGCGTCCCGCTCGGCGGCATGTTCGCATCGATTTTTGGCGGCCAGCTGGCCGGTCTCGACGGATCGGATTTTGGCGCGCCTGGATCAATAGCATCGGCCTTGGCTTCCTGTTCGGCAGTCTGGATTGGTCACAGGTCGAAGGGTGGCGCATCGCCTTTATTGTGGTCGGCGTACCGGGCTTGTTGCTGTCGCTCATTGTCTGGCGAACAATCAAGGAACCGCCGCGCGGCTATACCGATCCGGCTGCCTTACAGGGCCTGGAAAAAGCCGGCTTTGGCGAAGCCATGCGCGTGCTCTGGAGAAAGCCCGCCTATCGCCATGTCGTGTTCGGTGCGATGCTGGCATCCTTTGTGGGCTATGGGGTTGGCCAGTTCACAACGTCATTCCTGATCCGCACCCATGGCCTCTCGATCCAAATGGCCTCGCTTTTGTTCGGGATCATCCTTGGCGTGATGGCCGCGATCGGTGTGTTCAGCTCTGGCTGGCTCGCAGACAGAATGTCGAAACGCTATCCCAAGGCGCTGTCATGGCTGCCGGCGCTCGGCATGGCGGCGTCTGTTCCGCTCTATGCCTTCGGTTTTCTTGTCGGCGATTTGTGGCTGGCGATGCCCGCGCTGATGATCGCGGCAATGATCCACTATTATTATCTGGGCCCGATGTATGCGGTTTCAGGCGGTGTCGTGGACAGCCGGATGCGCGCAACGTCAGTGGCCATCACGCTGTTTGTCGTGAACTTGCTCGGCTACGGCCTCGGCCCGCCGCTGATCGGGATCCTCTCGACCTTCCTGAAGACCGTGTTCCTTGATGGCTATGGTCTCGGGCTAACGCTCGAAGCATGTCGGCCCTTGCTTGCACTGGGGGCAGACGCACGTGCCTCCCTAGCCGGTGGCGAAGCCGACAGCTTTGCGGCCTGCGCAAGCGCCGACGCTCGCGGACTACAATGGTCGATCGTGATCTTCATCTGCGGCTATGGCTGGGCGGCACTCCATTATCTTCTCGCCGGGCGTACGCTGCAAGACGATATGGTGGCGAACACCCAAGCCTAGGGCACACGGAAACCGTTCAGGCGAGCATTGGCGTTACCGCGCCAACGGCTTTCTTCTCGCGTTCCAGGATGCGAACCAAGGGCGGCCCTTCAAAGAGAATTGGTGAGTGAGCCGCTCTCCAAAAAACAGCGCCCCCGCCAGGGGGACTGGCGAGAGCGCAGGGCATCCGGGGAGGATGAGAGGCTGGGTGTCGATGCGCGCCCCGGGAGAGAGGGGCTCAGGCGGGGCGCGCTATCGGTTAGGCAGCGAGGATCGTCAGCGGTGAACTCACCAGGGCCAGCGAGAAGCTGGAAACAGTAGCGAGAACAGAAGCGATGAAAGCTGCGGGATAAATCTTGGTCATGGCGTATCTCCAATAAGTCTTTTTCGATGCAGGCGGTGGACCAATCCATCGTCTTGACCCTTAGATACGCGCTCTCCCCTCTTCCCGCTAACACTAGTCTTGCGCTTATGCTATGCACGAATGCATAGCTCGAAGAATCGTGGAGAATCAGCGATGTTGGACTGGAACGACCTGCGATATTTCCTGTCGGTGGCCCGGACAGGCAGCACCCTTGCAGCGTCCAAACAGATGAAAGTCAGCCAATCGACGGTCTCGCGCCGGATAACCGCGTTCGAGGAGGATATCGGCGTAAAGCTCTTCGTGCGCAAACCGTCAGGCTATGACCTAACCCCGCGCGGAGAAGCTGTGCTTCCGGCCGCTGAGAGCGTGGAAGCGGCAATTCTCTCCTTCTCCGACGGAATCGAAGCGGAATCCCGTCGGCTTGCCGGGACGGTAAGGCTGACAACGGTCGAGTCAGCGGCGAATGCCTGGGTGATCCCAGCGGTCGGCCTACTACGCGATCACTACCCGGAAATTCGCGTCGAGATCATGACGTCGGATAACTATGTCGATCTGGCGCGCGGCGAAGCCGATGTTGCTATCCGGTTCGGACCCAAGCCGACCCAGGAGACATTGATCGTTCGTCATCTGATCGACATGCTGGAAAGCTTCTATGCCAGCGAGGAGCTGGTGGCGCGGATCGGCATGCCAAAAGATATCCCGGACATGGTGCGCTATTCCGCTAGTTTCGTCATTGGATGACCAGAGTGCAACGGGCCGATGGGTGGCTGATCATGTGCCGGGTGCTGAGATCGCTCAGCGGGCGAGTACACTTTCGAGTATTATCGCAAGTGTTCAATCAGGCTTAGGCGCATCGATCCTGCCCTGTCTGATGGGCGATGACATAAAGGGCCTTGTGCGACTGATGCCACCGATCGAAGAGCTCACAACACCGGGCTGGATGGTGACGACAGACGAAGCACGACGTCAGCCGCATATCCGCGCGGTGATCGATTTTGTCGTCGAACAGATCCAGCTATCGCTTGCGCGCAGACCGACACATCTGTCGGTTGTGCAGGCAGCCTAGGCGGTGATCCGTATCTGTCGGGCGGCGATCTGACCCGCCTCGGCGAGCAACGCGCCAATTCCACCATCAAGCATTGCCGCGAAATCGATTGTCTCGGCTGAGAAGTCTGCGCCCATTGTCTGGTCGAATAGATCATGCAAATCGATAGTGAAGCGCTCCATCCGCAATACCGTGATGCCTGGCTCAACGGGCGCGCTCGCCGACCAGGAGACCGGGCTGTAGATAATCTCGCGCCATAGCGATTCGGTCAGTGGCAGATATTGGGCAAACACGATGCCATCGCCGTTGCGCTCAATCTCCTTGTAGAGGACTGGATCAATGATCCCATGCGGCGCGTCATGCGCAACATCGCGCACCGCCATGGCGTAGCGGTGCCCGCGTGCCCTCGAATGTTGCGGGCCAATCTGCTGTCGAACATCGATAATTTCGCGCGCAGTGATCATCTCGCCAGAGGCCAATTCGATTGTCTGTTCCCCCAATCGCGTGATGCGATCCGCAAATCGCAGTCGCGCCGCTCCAAATCGTTCAAGCAATTCCACATGCAATTGCTCCGCCGATAAGAGGGCAATCTTTGACGGAAAATGACCACGACTCGTTGCGCCTTGGACGGTGAAGCCTGACCAAGCCTTAACGATGAGCGGATCGAATA
>CBDBUZ010000017.1:0-168170 GCA_965212265.1 Parasphingopyxis sp.
TGGTGAATGCTGGTGCACGGGTGACCGTCGTGCCGGGCAAAGCATCCTATGAGGATGTGATGCGTCACGAGCCCGATGGCATATTCCTGGCCAATGGCCCCGGTGATCCGGCCGCGACGGGGGAATATGCGGTGCCGGTGATCCAGAAGCTGCTCGAAACGGGCAAGCCGCTCTTCGGTATTTGCCTCGGCCATCAAATTCTTGGCCTCGCCATGGGCGCCAAAACCATCAAGATGCATCAAGGCCATCGCGGCGCGAACCATCCGGTCCAGCGGCTCGAAGATGGCCGGGTCGAGATTACCAGCATGAACCATGGCTTCGCAGTGGATATCGATACGCTGCCGGACGGCGTGAAAGCCACGCATGTCAGCCTGTTCGATGGCAGCCTATGTGGGCTGGAATTGGAAGATCGTCCCGCCTTCAGCGTGCAATATCATCCCGAAGCGAGCCCCGGCCCGCAGGATAGTGCATATCTGTTCGCGAAATTTGCAGAGATGCTATAGTGTTCGGGTTGCCAAATGGGGTCGCAATCCAGGAGGCACGGAATGGTCCGCGTCATACAAGTAATGGGGGAATAATATGCGTATTTTGATTTTGGGAGCCGCGGCGATTGACGCTCGCCGGCATGTGGCGGTGGCGGAGCGCGCTTGAAAATGTCGCGCGTGATCAATGCATCGAACAGGGCGCGCAAGTCGAAGGTCAGCTGGCTGCTGCCGGCCTCGATCTCGAAGAATATTGCACCTGTGCGACCGAAGGCCTGACGGCTGCAGACGCCACCAACCAGGAAGAAATCGCCAATCGCGCGCAGCAATGCATCAGCGATGCGATGTCGAACGCATCGGCTGGTTAAACCGTAACCCAGAAATCAGCCGCGCCGTCATCCGCAAGGACGCCGGCGCGGCTTTTTTAAGAAGAACCGCTTAATGCCCAAACGCACTGACATTTCTTCGATCCTGATCATTGGCGCGGGCCCGATCATTATCGGCCAGGCCTGCGAGTTCGATTATTCGGGGACCCAGGCGGTCAAGGCGCTGAAGGAAGAGGGCTATCGGATCATCCTGGTGAATTCGAACCCGGCGACGATCATGACCGATCCGGAGCTGGCCGATGCCACCTATGTCGAACCGATCACGCCGGACATTGTGGCAAAGATTATCGCCAAGGAGCGCGAGGAACGGCCGGACGACACTTTGGTCCTCCTGCCGACCATGGGCGGGCAGACTGCGCTCAATACCGCGCTCGCCCTGCACGACGACGGGACGCTCGAGAAATTCGGCGTCGAGCTGATCGGTGCGGATGCCGATGCGATCGACAAGGCGGAAGATCGCCTGCGTTTCCGCGATGCGATGGACAAGGTTGGCTCTGGAAAGCCCGCGCTCGCGCATTGCCCATTCGATGGAAGAGGCGCTGGAAGGGCTCGCCTTTGTCGGGCTGCCAACGATTATCCGGCCCAGCTTCACGATGGGCGGCACCGGCGGTGGCATCGCGTTTAATCGCGAAGAGTTTGAAGAGATTGTCCGCGGCGGTTTGTCCGCCAGCCCGACCACCGAGGTGCTGATCGAGGAATCGGTTCTCGGCTGGAAAGAATATGAGATGGAGGTTGTTCGCGACAAGAATGACAATGCCATCATCATCTGCTCGATCGAGAATGTGGATCCGATGGGGGTCCATACCGGCGACAGCATCACCATCGCTCCGGCGCTGACGCTCACCGACAAAGAATATCAGATCATGCGGAATGCATCGATCGCCTGCCTGCGCGAAATCGGCGTGGAGACCGGCGGATCGAATGTGCAATTCGCGGTCAATCCGAAAGACGGCCGGCTGGTCGTGATCGAGATGAACCCGCGCGTGTCGCGCAGTTCTGCGCTCGCCTCCAAGGCCACCGGATTCCCGATTGCCAAGGTCGCGGCCAAGCTGGCGGTTGGCTACACGCTTGATGAGATCGACAATGATATCACCGGTGTGACCCCGGCGAGTTTCGAGCCGACGATCGACTATGTCGTCACCAAGATCCCGCGCTTTGCCTTTGAAAAATTCAAGGGCGCCGAACCGGTGCTCGGCACCGCGATGAAGTCGGTCGGCGAGGTGATGGCGATTGGCCGCAGCTTTACCGAGAGCCTGCAAAAGGCGCTTGCGCGGCCTGGAGACCGGATTGGTGGGCCTCAACTGGGTTGATGACCTGGTTGGTGCGCCCAAGGCGCGGATTGAAGCGGCGCTATCTGAAGTTTCGCCGGAACGCTTGCTGGTGACGGCCCAGGCGCTGCGCGAAGGGCTGAGCGTCGAAGAAGATTCATGCGATCACCAAATATGAGCCCTGGTTCCTGGAACGGCTCTCCGAAATCGTGGAGGCAGAAAAGAGCGTCATCGAGAATGGCCTGCCGAATGACGCGGACAGAGCCTGCGTTCGCTCAAGGCAATGGGCTTTTCCGACAAGCGGCTGGCACGGTTGGCATTGGCTTCGACGCATATTGCCGAAGGGATGGAAAAGGCGGCCTATAGCCCAGGCCTGATCGGTGAGACGCTGCAAGCCATGGCCGGCGCTGTTACCGAGGATCAGGTGCGGGCGCTTCGCCACAAGCTCGGCGTCCGTCCAGTTTACAAGCGGATCGACACCTGTGCGGCGGAGTTCGAGGCCAAAACCCCCTATATGTACTCGTCCTACGAGGCGCCGAGCTTTGGTGAACCAGAATGCGAATCCCAGCCGAGCGACCGCAAAAAGGTGGTTATCCTGGGTGGCGGTCCGAATCGTATCGGGCAGGGGATCGAGTTCGACTATTGCTGCTGTCATGCCTGCTTCGCACTGGAAGACCAGGGCTATGAAACGATCATGATCAACTGCAATCCGGAAACGGTGTCGACCGACTATGACACGTCCGATCGTCTCTATTTCGAACCGCTGACGGCCGAAGATGTGCTCGAAATCCTGCATGTCGAGCAGCAGTCCGGAGAGCTGGCCGGCGTCATCGTGCAGTTTGGCGGCCAGACGCCGCTCAACCTCGCCCAGGCGCTGGAAGAGGAGCCGGGATTCCGATCCTTGGTACATCGCCCGATGCAATTGACCTTGCCGAGGATCGTGAGCGTTTTGCCGACCTGATCTCGCGGTTGGAGTTGAAGCAGCCGGAAAATGGCATTGCCCGCAGCGCCGAAGAAGCGCTGAGCGTGGCGCAACGGATCGGTTATCCTGTCCTGATGCGACCCAGCTATGTCCTGGGCGGCCGCGCGATGGAGATTGTCGACAGCGATGCGCAGCTCCAAGACTATATCCAGACGGCGGTGCAGGTATCGGGCGACAGTCCGGTCCTGATCGACCAATATCTGCGCGATGCGATCGAGGTTGATGTCGATGCGATTGCCGATGGTGATGATGTGGTCGTTGCCGGCGTGCTGCAGCATATTGAAGAAGCGGGTGTGCATTCGGGTGACAGCGCCTGCACCTTGCCGCCCTATAGCCTGCCCGACGAGATCATTGCCGAAATTGAGCGGCAGACCAAAGCATTGGCCGTCGCGCTTGAAGTGTGTGGGCTGATGAACATCCAGTTCGCGGTAAAGAATGGCGAGGTTTATCTGATCGAAGTGAACCCGCGTGCGAGCCGAACAGTGCCGTTCGTTGCGAAAGCTATCGGGCATCCGGTCGCCAAGATTGCGGCCCGCGTCATGGCTGGCGAGAAGCTGGCCGATCTGCCGGAGATCGACCGGGCGATCACGCATATTGCCGTCAAGGAAGCGGTTTTCCCCTTTGCGCGATTCCAGGGGACAGATCCCGTCTTGTCACCCGAAATGAAGTCCACCGGCGAAGTCATGGGTATCGATGGCGATTTTCCTGTCGCCTTTGCCAAATCGCAGCTGGCGGCAGGGACAACCCTGCCAACCAAGGGCCGGGTTTTTGTTTCGGTCAAGAATAGTGACAAAAACCATATCCTGCCGGCGATAAAAGACATTGTAAATCATGGATTTACCGTCGTAGCGACCGACGGGACCGCCGAATTCCTGGATGACAATGATGTTCCGGCTGTGCGGATCAACAAGGTTGCACAAGGTAGGCCGCATATTGTGGACTCGATTGTCGATGGCGAAATCGATTTGATTTTCAATACAACCGAGGGCTGGCAGTCGCTTAAAGACAGTGCTTCCATCCGAAAATCCGCAGTTTCCAGCGGGATTCCCTATTTTACAACCGCAGCGGCGAGCGTCGCGGCGGTTCGGGCAATTGGTGCGCTCCGCATGTCGGAGCTTGAAGTACGACCGCTTCAGGACTATTATTCAACAGCCGATCGCTAATCCCGACAATTTGTGCGGAATTAAGAGGCGGACCCGATAGGGCCGCTGCACGGCAAGTTTTTGACGAAAGGTAAGGCAATGGCGACGATTGAAAAAATGCCGATGTTGCTGGAAGGTTATGAGCGGCTGAACGCCGATGTGAAGCACCTGAAAGAGGTGGAGCGTCCCGAAGTGATCGATGCGATCGAGGAAGCGCGCGCCCATGGTGATCTCTCGGAGAACGCTGAATATCATGCGGCGAAGGAACGCCAGGGCCAGATCGAAGCGACGATCGCCGATTATGAAGATCGGTTGACCCGGGCCCAGGTTATCGACCCAAAAGAGCTTTCGGGCGACAAGGTTGTGTTCGGTGCGACCGTTCATCTTCTGGACGAAGATGATAAGCCGCTGAAATATCAGATTGTCGGTGAAATCGAAGCTGATGCCAATTCCGGCAAAATCTCATACAGCTCGCCGCTTGCCCGCGCCCTGATCGGTCGTAACAAGGGCGATGAGGTCGAGTTCACGGTCCCGGCCGGCGATAAATATTTCCTGATCAAGAAAATCGAGTTCGTATAGGGCGCGTGAGCGAGGGATAGTCTCATGGATTGGCAGACACGCCTCGCTCAATCGTCGCTCACGGCCAAGATCATCATTGTCACGGCAGCCGCATGGTTGCTGGTGATGGCGCTCGGCCAGGAAGCTTGGGCGTTTCCATTCGGCGGGTTCATTCCCTTGCGCTTCGATGATGGCTTTACGGTTGAGGGTGCGTTGCCGGCAGTCCTGACGCCACTCTCGGCGACGCTGCTGCACGCAGATTTCATGCATCTCGCCTTCAACATGCTGCTGATGTTCGTTTGCGGGAAGGGCGTGGAAGCTGCGCTTGGCGGGCGCGGATTGATCGGGCTCTATGTGATCGGCGCCTATGTCGCTGCGGTCGGCCATTACCTGTTCAACACGGATAGCGCCGGGCCGATGATTGGAGCCAGTGGTGCCGTGTCGGCGATCATCGGCGCCTACGCATTGCTGTACTCGAAACCACGCAATGGCGTTGGCGGCTGGAAACATGTCGCATCGCTGGCTGGAGCCTGGATCGTTATCCAGTTGCTCATCGGCCTGACCACGGTTGGTTCAGCGACTTCGATTGCGATCATGGCGCATATTTTTGGGTTCGGCGCAGGACTTGGCTTGGCCCGCCCGATGCTGATGTGGCGATATCGAGACGCCTGACGGCTATTGTTTGCCGGGCTCAATCAGTTCGGGTTCAAACAGTCGATGCAGATGCACGACAACATATTTCATTTCGGCATCGTCGACGGTGGCCTGGGCACGCCCGCGCCAGGCTTCTTCCGCTTCGTCATAGCTTGGGAAGATGCCGACCAGATCCATTGAATCGAGATCGTTGAAATCAAGTGTGCGCGGATCCGACACGCGGCCGCCAAATACGAGGTGGAGTTTGTTTTCGCTCATGGCCGCGCCCTTAATCCAACAGGAGCAATATTGCTACTGTTGATATGAATTGCGGGCGGGCCGAGCTGCGAACAAACCGATGCCGCTATGCGCCCGCGCTGCTGCATGAAGTTGACCAGTCGATCAAATCCATTGCGCTGGATATAGCTGTCAAAATCCTGCGCCTGATTGAGCGTGAGATTAATTCCGGCAACCCGCATATTGAACACCTGATAGCTGCCGCCCGAACGGGTCAGATACCAGATTGCGGTAACCGGGCGCTGGCCAGGGTTCGTGATCCGCGTCTGAACCAGATAGGTGCTGCCGCGCTGTGTCGCATTCGTCACTTCGACTCGTGCGCGCGAATAGGTTGACAGTCGATCAGCATAGGTGCCGAGAATGAAGCCAGGCAGTGCGTTCTGATAAGCACGATACTGCGCGGCGCTGATATCGTCCCGCCAGCGGCGGATCAGGCGATCGCCAATCCGGTTGACTGCAAAATGCTCACCCAACAACGAGCGGAACCGGCTGCGGCGTTCTGAAGCAGATCCCGATCGCAATGTTGCCAGGCCATCTGTTGAAAGGCTCTCCACAAAAGCGGACGGGCTCGCTTGGCTGACAGCGGCTTCAGCCGGTGGTGCAATAGTGGTGGTGGCGGCAATCGCGCTGACGGCAAATGCGCCGGCTGCAAATATCGTCGAGATACGTTTCATTCTGTCTCAAAACCCTATTATTTCAGTTGATTACTGATGTAGACGAGCCCGCCTGAACCGGAATTGAACTGATCGTAATGCGGATTGCAAGCTAGTCTTCGCCGCGGGCCTTTCGGGCGGCGGCAGATCCGGCTTCGCTAGCGGCCGATTTGGCTTCCTCGATCACCTTTTGCGCAGTCTCACGAGCATTGTCCTTTACAAAGCCAAGATCATCCAGCTTGTCCTGGCCGACAGCTTTCGCCGCTTCCGCAGCATCGCGGGCTCGGCTTGTGATCTGGCTGCCATAGGGGCCCAACAATTCCGTCTCACGACGCGTGCGGGGTAGCAAAGCGCCAATCAGCATGCCAACGCCGAGGCCGCCGATCAGGGCGGCAAGTGGATTGTCTTGAACTGTATCAGCGGTACGGCGACCTGCCACGGCTGCCTGCTCACGCGCATTGGCATAAAGTTCCCCGGTGCGGGTTGCCGCCGATTCATAGGCATCTCCTGCGCGCACGCGGGTGGCGCGATAAGATTCGCGGACTGTTTCACCGGCTTTTCCGGCACTTTCCTTGATCGTCATGGTGTCACTTCCTCAGTCAAAATTGTCTTGGGGGTCGGATCGGGGATCGGACCGCCACTGGGCTCGGGCGCGTCTAGTGGCTCGGGCCTTGCCTTGCTCGCTTGGTAACGCGTGATTTGCTTGCGCACGGCGGCCGCAATCGGTTTGCGAAACACAAACAGGCCGATCGCCGCGCCAACCGCAAGGATCGTACCCGGCCGCTTTCGTACAGCGCCCGTCGCCGTTTCCACCGCTGTACTGGCACCATCTTTCACCCGGTCAACGGCATCCTGTGCAATCGCTTTCGGTGCCAGCCGGGCTTGCGCTACGCCAAGCGAAAAGAGCCAATCGGCGCGCGCTTGGCGCTCGGCTTGACGCGCTTCGGCGAGGCGTTCCTTGGAATTGCTCACGGCTCTATCCTGTCTCTGGTTTCGTCCAGAGCCGACAGGGACGGTGCGACATCGAAATCATCATCGTCAAACAGCTTCTCGTCGAGATCGGGGAAGGTCTTCACGCCCCAATATGTGAGAAGCGCCGCGAGCAGGAGCCCGGCGCCGCAGACGATGATCCCGGCCAGTAGCGGGCCAACGCTCAGCGATAGGGACAGGACGAGCGCCATAAGGAGCGCGACCAGAGCCGCCGCAGCGATCAAGAAGGCGATGGCAATGAGGCCAACCGCTTTCCGCGCCTGCGACACGCGGTACAGAACGACCGCGCGATACAGCTTGATCTTCGACTTGGCGAATTGCTCGCCATCCTCCATCAGCCCGGCAACAATCTGCCGATATGTGGCGTCGTCGACGTCCGGATCACTCATAGTTCGTCCCGTTCTCCAAGCCCGGATTTCACAAGGCGCGCAATCGCAAAACCGGCAACAGCGGCAAGGCCAATCGCGATCACCGGACTGCGCCGGACAAAATCTTCTGCGTCGCGGAGCATATCGTCCACTTCCTTGCCATCGAGCTTGTCCGCAAAGGTGGCGACAGCGCCAGCAGCCTTACGGGCATATTCGCCATAGTCTTCGCCAAGACGTTCATCGACGGATTTTGCGGCGTCATCCATCGCGGCGGATACGTCCTTGATCGTGCCGGTCGCCTTATCCTTGCCAGCAGTCGCATATTCGCGCGCCTGGTCGGTGGCCTGCGTGCGCAGGTTCTGCGCCTCGTCCTTGATGCGTTCCTTGGCTTTGGCCACGGCACCTTGTTCGGCGTCGTCCGTGAGGACTTCGATCTCCGTATCGGTGGCCTCAGCCGGGTCTTTCTTCTTGCTTGCCATCATAGTTTCTCCGTTACGAGATTAGCATCTGTGTATTAATCGCATAAAACGCAATCCAGTTCCGCAATTTTTCCCACCTTAGACGATTTGCTTCGCGGACGCAGCATGGATAGAGCAACCGGGTAAATAGCCCGTAATCGAGAAGGTTTTTCCCTCATGACCGCCATTGCCGATATTCGCGCCCGTGAAATCCTGGATAGCCGCGGAAATCCGACCATTGAGGTCGATGTAGCGCTTGAAGATGGCAGTTTTGGCCGGGCCGCAGTGCCGTCTGGCGCCTCCACTGGTGCCTATGAAGCGAATGAAAAACGCGACGGAGATGCCGACCGATATATGGGAAAAGGCGTTCTCAAGGCTGTTGAGGCGGTAAATGGCGAGATTGCGGACCTGCTGCGCGATGCTGATGCCGAAGAACAGGTCGCGATCGATACGGCGATGATCGCGCTCGATAATACGCCGAACAAGGCGAATTTGGGTGCCAATGCAATTCTCGGTGTCAGCCTGGCCGTGGCAAAGGCCGCGGCGGAGGCGCGTGGACTGCCCCTCTATCGCTATATTGGCGGGACATCGGCGACGACGCTTCCCGTCCCGATGATGAACATCATCAATGGCGGAGAGCATGCCGATAATCCGATCGACTTTCAGGAATTCATGGTGATGCCGGTGGGTGCCGAAAGCCTGGCCGAAGCCGTGCGCTGGGGCGCGGAGATATTTCACACGCTCAAGAAAGAGCTGCATGATGCTGGGCATAATACTGCGGTCGGCGATGAAGGCGGGTTCGCGCCCAATATCGGTTCGACAACGGATGCGCTCGATTTCATCCTGAGCTCGGTCGAGAAGGCCGGTTACACGCCCGGCGACAATGTGATGCTGGCGTTGGATTGCGCGGCGACCGAATTCTTCAAGGACGGCAGTTATGTCATGGCCGGGGAGGGGACGACCCTGTCACCGACGGAAATGGCGGCCTATCTCGCCGATCTCGCCGGCAAATATCCGATCCTGTCGATCGAAGACGGCATGGCCGAAGATGATTTCGAAGGCTGGAAAGCGCTCACCGATGCGGTTGGCGATACGGTGCAGCTGGTCGGTGACGATCTGTTTGTGACCAATCCCGAACGCCTTTCAATGGGCATTGAAAAAGGCCTCGCCAACTCGCTGCTCGTCAAGGTCAACCAGATCGGCACGCTCACCGAAACACTCGAAGCCGTCGATATGGCGCACCGGGCAAATTACACCAGTGTGATGTCGCATCGCTCGGGCGAAACCGAAGATGCAACGATTGCCGATCTCGCGGTCGCGACCAATTGCGGCCAGATCAAAACCGGCAGCCTCGCCCGCTCAGATCGTCTCGCCAAATATAACCAGCTGATCCGCATCGAAGAAGAGCTTGGCGGCGTCGCGCATTATGCAGGGCGCGAGATTCTGCGCGACTAACCACTCGTCGCACGCCCGATTCCATTCGTCGCAAAAGGGACTCGGTTGGCGAATCTCCCTTGAATCCACGAGTCGCATGTGATTCAACGCTGTAATGACGCGTTCACAGAACCTCGCCAACATATTGCGATCGGCCGCTGCGCCGGCGCTGGCGATCCTCGTGATTGCGAACTTTGCCGGCTATGCCTTGCTCGGCCCCAACGGCCTTTTCGCCTGGGGTGACTATGCGCGCTTGCATGACCAGCGGCAGATCGAACTGACGCAACTCAGTGAGGAGCGGGATCGCCTCGCAAATCGTGTCGAGTTGCTCAATCCCAATAGCGTCGATCCGGACTTTGCCGATGAGTTGGTTCGCCGGAATACGGGCAAGGTGAGCGAAGACGAGCATATCGTCATCACCGACTGACTTTCCCTTATCGTAACGTTGCGGAATCGCTCTGGCTGAGCCATATCCAAAGCCATATTCAGCAACAGGGAAGGCCCATATCTTGGCCAAGGCACCTGCGTCTCGAAAGCGCACTCCTCGCAAATCGCCCAGCAAGAAGGCGGCACCGAAAAAGGCAACGGCCACGGCTGCGCCGAAGCGGGAACGCCCGGCTGAGCCGAAGCGCCGCAAGGCATCCAAAGCCGAGCTGCTCGAATATTATCGCCAGATGCTGCTGATCCGGCGGTTCGAGGAGAAAGCTGGCCAGCTTTATGGCCTCGGGCTGATTGGCGGCTTCTGCCATCTCTATATCGGCCAGGAAGCGGTTGCTGTCGGCCTGCAATCCGCGCTCGATAATGACAAGGACAGCGTGATCACCGGCTATCGCGATCATGGCCATATGCTTGCCTATGGGCTCGACCCGAAAGTGATCATGGCGGAGCTTACGGGCCGCGCTGCGGGGATTGCCGAGGGCAAGGGCGGTTCGATGCACATGTTTTCGGTCGAGCATCGCTTCTATGGCGGCCACGGCATTGTCGGCGCGCAGGTACCGCTCGGTACCGGCTTGGCCTTTGCGCACAAATATCGCGAAGATGGCGGCGTATGCCTTGCCTATTTTGGCGATGGCGCGGCCAACCAGGGCCAGGTTTATGAAGCGTTCAACATGGCGGAGCTTTGGAAGCTGCCGATCATCTTTGTGATCGAGAATAACCAATATGCGATGGGCACCAGCGTGAACCGCTCTTCCGCCGAGGATCAGCTCTACAGGCGCGGTGAGAGCTTCCGCATTCCCGGATTGCAGATCAACGGCATGGATGTACTCGAAGTGCGCGGTGCGGCCGAAGTGGCGCTGGATTGGGTGCGAAGCGGGAAGGGGCCGATCCTGCTCGAGCTCAAAACCTATCGCTATCGCGGCCATTCCATGTCGGACCCGGCCAAATATCGCTCACGCGAAGAGGTGCAGTCGGTTCGTGAAAAATCCGATCCGATTGAAGCGATCAAGAAGGAATTGGAATCTGCTGGTGTCACCGCTGACGAAATGAAGGCGACCGACAAGGAGATAAAGGCGATCGTGGCTGAGGCTGCTGACTTTGCTGAAAGCTCGCCCGAACCGGATCCTGCTGAACTCTACACCGATGTTCTGGTGGAGCAGTATTGATGGCGATCGAGCTCAAAATGCCGGCCCTCTCGCCGACAATGGAAGAAGGCACCCTGGCCAAATGGCTGGTCAAGGAAGGCGATGAAGTCAGCGCTGGCGACATTATGGCCGAAATCGAGACCGACAAGGCGACGATGGAGTTCGAAGCCGTCGACGAAGGCGTATTGGCGCAGATCCTGGTTCCAGAAGGCACAGATGAGGTGCAGGTCGGCGCCGTGATCGCAATCCTGGCCGAAGAGGGTGAGGATGCATCCAGCGTCGAAGCGGCTCCATCTGCGCCGCCGCCGGCAGCACCTGAACCGGTTGCCGAGGCACCCGCTACAGAAATCACCGCTCCCGCTGTTGAACGACCGGCTGAGAGCGTCCGTGCCGATGACCCAGATCTGCCGGACGGAACGGCAATGGTAACACTTACGGTGCGCGAAGCCTTGCGCGATGCGATGGCCGAGGAAATGCGCACCGATGATCGTGTCTTCGTGATGGGCGAGGAAGTCGCCGAATATCAGGGTGCGTACAAGGTCACCCAAGGCCTTCTCGATGAGTTTGGTGCGCGGCGCGTTATCGATACGCCGATCACGGAATATGGCTTTGCAGGCGTTGGAACGGGCGCGGCGATGGGCGGCTTGCGGCCCATTGTGGAGTTCATGACCTTCAACTTTGCGATGCAGGCGATCGATCACATCATCAACTCCGCCGGCAAGACCAACTATATGTCCGGCGGCCAGATGCGCTGTCCGATCGTGTTCCGCGGCCCGAACGGCGCTGCAAGCCGGGTAGCGGCGCAGCACAGCCAGAATTATGGTCCCTGGTATGCCGGTGTTCCAGGATTGATCGTGATCGCGCCCTATTCGGCTGCAGATGCCAAGGGACTGCTCAAATCGGCAATTCGGACAGAAGATCCGGTTGTGTTTCTCGAAAATGAACTGCTCTACGGCCAGAGCTTCGATGTGCCCGATCTTGACGATTATGCCTTGCCAATCGGCAAAGCCCGAACCGTGCGATCAGGTAATGACGTTTCGATCGTCAGCTATTCGATCGGCGTCGGTATTGCACTCGAAGCGGCCGAGAAGCTCGCCGAAGAGGGTATTGAAGCGGATGTAATCGATCTTCGGACCTTGCGCCCGCTGGACAAGGCAGCCGTGCTCGAGAGCCTGTCACGAACCAATCGCATGGTTGTTGTCGAAGAAGGCTGGCCGGTGTGTTCGATATCGTCCGAGATCGCATCGATCTGCATGGAGGAGGGGTTTGACGATCTTGATGCGCCAGTAACGCGCGTGACGAACGAAGATGTGCCGATGCCCTATGCTGCGAACCTCGAACAGTTAGCGCTGGTCAATGCCGACAAGGTGATCGCTGCCGTGAAGGACGTCACTTACCGATAGAAGCCAAAAGCAGTTCTATCGCGTAAGACGGAGTCGGCCGATACCCTGCCCAATTTCCGCAAATACGTCTTCCAAGTCGGAACCATTGGACACAAAGAAATGCCCGTCGCTTGTCGCACAGGGCCGGATATCGTCAGTTTCGGTGACGTCGAGGGCGATGACCCAGATCGTCATGCCCATCGTCTTGGCGGTGTTGCAGGCGGAGTGGAAACGCGCGCGATGTCGATCTGCAAGCGAACCCCCGCCGTTGATCCGTGATGCGCGGCGATTGACGCCATAAGCGGAATAGGCACGGTTGTCGGTGTGCAACATACCGTCGGTTAGGAATACGATGTGCATTGAGACCGGCACGCCATTATGGGTTGGCGTGTTGTCGGCTGAGAACATGCCAGTCCGCGAGAGAAAGCGGGCCCCCCAGACCAGCCCAATATCGTGATAGGTGTAACCACCAATTCTATCGGTTGCATCGTCAATCGCGTCATCAAACTGAGTTACGGTGGAATAGAGCTGCAATCGCGATCCGGGTTCTGGACATGCGGAACTCCCTTCACCCATTTGTTCGGACGGATCATAGCGACCCCATTGCCGATCAGTGTCGGTATCGCTTGCGGCGATGCTGTCGATATCATCTTGCGACACGCTGGTACCGACGGAAACGGGCAGGGCGCTGGTACCGGCATCTGATCGTTCTTCAATGCACGCTTCGCCGCTTGTACGCCACGCGGCAATATCCTGGGTGTCCGACCCGCCCTCCCATTGAGTGTCATCAATATGGACCCCTGCAAACTGCCAACCGTTGCGGCGAAGCCGGTTATGATAATGCGTCGTCCGCAAGATATCGTGATCCCTTAGCGATCCGCCGACATTGACGGTCATTGCATAGGGGATGATTCCATATCGGACCCGACTGTCACTGCCGACATCCAAGGCCTCATACAGACTTGTCGCTGCCGTTCGTAATCGCCTGATCTTGGCGTCACCGCCGACCGAGGGAGAACTGCCCATTGACCCGGTAACGTCGAGGACGAGCATGATATCGGCATGGCCCTGATCCATATCGGCATTACATGTGACCGAGATCGAAACTGACTCTCGACCGAACAGTGACATCACCGTCGTCGGAATGTCGGCCGACGCCTGCACTATTATCGTACTGGCATCGGTGGCGCTGGGGTCAATATTCCGGATGACGTTTTCCGCTTCCATTGTAGATGCCGGGAAATTGAAGTCGAAAAAGCGCTCGCCCTCAGTGCGCACTTCGTCACTAAAACGCGTACCGGCCATCGTTCCGCGTGCGGTAAGCGCGGCGGCATCACAGGCCGTCTGCATCCGTGCCTCGGCCATATAGATGCGCGCCATATCCAACCCCGAACCGATCATTCCGGCAATGGGCACCATGGCAGCGGCCATCAACGCCAATGTGTTGCCATTGCTCTGCCGAATCAATCGACCGGCAATATGTGTCCGAGAAACGCAATCGAAACTGCGGAATTTGGGGATGTACATAATCTGTCTCGCGCCATGAAGTCCGTTCCCCCCCCCAGGCGCGAGGAGTTGCAAATTACCGTATATAATCAGTGATATAATATCCGGATCGGATCGAATTGACGTGCGGAAGTCGCACGAAATCTCGCACTGACAAGTTAGATTTTCAGATGCTTGCTTGGTGCGTAACCGCGCGAGGCGCGAGGGCTTTGGTGACTAGGCGTCAGCAGCTGGAAACGGTTAAACCCGCTGTGTTGGTGATCGAATAATTGCTCCGACTTCGAACTTTAAAAGCGCTCTCGTACCGGATCTGCCGCGCACCGATGACGTTCATAGCGGAAACGATTGGCTGATAATCATAGGTCGCTTCGACAAACATAACCGCTGTGCCATCTGCCGCAGTGATCTGATTTCCGGACGGTCCCATGCCCGCAGCAAGCGAGCTATCAGTGCGTCCATCATCCTCAACGCCATAGGCCGGCGAAACACCAGCCAAATCGCCGAAGCAGCGTTGCCAGTTAATCATCTGTCCTTCTTTAGCACCAGAGCGGTTATTGGGCTGCAAGGAGGAGAGCGCGACCCTGCCATTGGCTTCAAAGTCGATCGCGCGACCGACCAGTTCCGCACCGGCGAAAACTTCAAAAATATTGGACTCGTCGATTGTTGTTTCTACACGACCCGCATTGTCGGCGGCCGTCACGGCGATCTGGCTGACACGCAAATGGGCGAGGGCGAAGTTCGCTGTTTCCAGTCCCCCTAAAATTAGGATCAGCAGAATTGGGAGGGTGAGCGCAAACTCAACAATCGAAACACCGCTAGAGTGGCACCAAATTCGACGCAGCAATCGCCCGGATTCAATTTTTCGGATATTGCCTGTCATCCGCACACCACCGGGAGTTCAGGCCGCGTGTCATAGGGCTGATTGCGCACGGCCGCCTGCGCTTGAATTGTGTATTCCGCTGGAACGCCAATCAGGCTCATAACCGGAACGATACGCGGAAGAGTGATTGTGACTTCGTAGAAAATCACGTCATTGGCATTACCCTGACCGACAGATCCCGAATCCAGATCGAAGGTCCCGTTGCGATTGGCATCTTCGAAGCAATCGCCATCGGCAGCGTCATATGTCCCATCAAGATCAATGTCCGTCAGCAGTTTCTCGGGAGCGCCAACTGTCGAAAACTCGCTGAAGCTGGTCTGTTCGATCGTGTAAGTCGCATTGCGGGCGATCAGATCGACCCGATCGCGAATGGCGGTTTCAATCTGCGCTTCGGAAGACAATCCTTCGTAGCCCGCGAAGACAGGATTCTCGACTGTTGCCGTTCGCGAGACATCATTGAGCACACCTTGCAGCTGGGCCCGAACATAGCTTTGATAGCCAAGATCAAGGCCGCCCAATATTACAATCAGGAGCGGGATCGCCAGCAATCCAAATTCGGTGGCTGCCAGGCCGCGACAATCATCTGCGAGGCCACGCGTGAGTCTGCTGATCTTTCTCATTGGCTCAACCTCAATAGACTGATGCCTTGGCCAATATTTGCGAAAACATCTTCGAGATCGGTGCCATCGCTTGTGAAGAAATGTCCCTCACTGGTGGCGCATGGCCGAATATGGTCGATTGAGTGCAGGTCCAGGGCGATCACCCAGATCGTCATTCCCATAGCCTTGGCTGTTTCGCAGCTGGACAGGAAACGACCAGAATGACGCGCGGAGAGCGTATCAACACATCCGGTTACGGTGGTTTCAGGGCCGAAAATTCGATTCTCATATTGGTAGACGCCAAAGCCGGAATATGATCTTTCCGCTGGACACATCACGCCGTCGGTCAGGAATACGATATGTTTGGCCACCGGGGTGCCATTCCAAATATCTGGATTGCTGGACCTGAACATGCCCGTCGAAGACAAGAACCGAACACCCCAGATCAGTCCTATATCGTGATAGGTATTGCCAGCAACGATTGAGGTCGCACTGTCGATCGCATCCTGAAAGGCGGTTTCACTGGCATAGCTGCGCAGCCTGGTTGCTTCGGCCGGACACACATTTCTGGTAAACAGATGCATTGATCCGCGATCAAACCGCCCCCACTGACGGGCCCGATCATTGTTTCTTCGCGCAACAAGATCGATATCATCCTGGGTCACCGTGGTCGAGATTTCGATCGGATGATTTCTGTTGCCGATTGTTGGCCTTTCTTCGACGCATCCCCGGCCGCTGAAACGAAAGTTTCGAAGGTTTCTGTTGGTCGAGTATCCCCGCCTTGCCCATCGTGAATCATCGATGTGAACCGGAGTTGGAACCGTTTCGTTTCCGGCGCAGTCGCCGCGGATTCCTGACGGGCATTGCAAATAGTAGGTTTCGCGCAAGATATCTCGATCTCGCAACGATCGCGCGACATTGGTTACCATTGAATAGGGAACGATCCCGTATCGCGTCCGGCTAGATACCCCGCTGTTCAAGGAGCGGAACAGTCCCATTGCGCCAGTCCGAAGCATGTCGATCTTGGTGGGGCCGCTGGTAGCGCTCGTCGGGTGCAGCCTCATTGATTCGGTAACGTCAAGAACCAGCACTAAATCATTATGGCCTGTGTCGTGTTCGGCAGCGCATGAGGCGCTGATCGGAATGATCTCCTTTCCGAAAAGTCCCATGATCGCTGTCGGAATATCGGCGCTGGCGGTCACCGTGACAGTGGATGTGTCACCAGGAGCCTGAGCGACAGTGCGGGTCACATTGCGCGCGTTCATCGTTGTCGACGGGAAGTTGAAATCGAAAAACCGTTCGCCTTCGGCCCGGTCATCATCGCCGAATATACTACCGGCCATGTTACGCCGCGCGGCCAGAGCGGCGGCATCGCATGCGTTTTGGAGCTTGGACTGGGCGGTATAGGCGCGGCTCATATCGAGCCCGGAGCCGATAATCGCGGCAATCGGGAAGATTGCAGCCGCAGCGAGCGCAAGCGTATTGCCGCGCGAATCCAGGCAGAAACGCCGCAGGAAACGGGTAATCGATGATCTTTGATGGGATGGTCCCATCTGCGGGCGAGGGGGCATTATATCCTCTTGGCTCGGACGTTTGTCCCCCAAGGGATGCGAATCGCTTAGATCGAATTCTGTTAAGAAATCGTTTCTAGCCGGCGCGCGATCATTCCATCTGCCCCATCATCCCGATGGCTATGAAAATCGAACGGTTTTTAGGCTGATTAGTGCGAGTGACTGTCGGCAGCGTAGACCGCTTAGCAGGAGTTGACGGTAAGGCCCTGCGTGTTGGAAATGTCCTGGTTCACCCGTTCACGCACATTAAACGCGCTTTCGTAGCGAATTTCACGCGTGCCAAGGAAACCGAGCTTGGCGAACCAAGTGGCTGATAGGTGTAGGTCACCTCGACAAACATCACGGCTGTGCCATCTGCCGCAACGATCCGATTTCCATCCCCGCCCATTCCGAGTTCCAATGAGCCGTTCGTCGGTGCGGCCTTTGTCTTCAAGACCATAGGCCGGTGTCGCAGATGTCATCTGGCCAGCGCAGCGCTGCCAGTTGATCATCTGGCCTTCATTCGATCCACTCAGGCCATTCGGCTGCAAAGACGATAGAACCACCCGTCCGTTCGCCATGAAATCAAGCGATTCACCGACCAAGCCGGCGCCTGCGAAAACTTCATAGATATTGGCTTCGTCGATCGTCGTGTCGACGCGGCCGGCATTATCGGCGACGGTCATCGCGATCTGGCTGACGCGCAGATGGGCAAGCGCGTAATTGGCTGTTTCCAGTCCGCCAAAAATGAGCCCCAGCAGGATTGGCAGCGAGAAGGCAAACTCAACTAGAGCGATGCCCTCGCTGTCGTCCTTCATGCGACGGACGCGCGCAATGCGATTGAGAAATTTCTTTGTGATCATGGGCCACACACCGTCGGAGGAACGGCCTGGTCTTCAAAAGGCTGGTTACGAACCGCCGCCTGGGCCGTGATTGAGTAGTTATCCGGAACACCGATTAGTCCCATTACCGGGACAATACGCGGCATCGTGATCGTTACCTCATAATAGACAACGTCATCCGCGCCACCCTGACCTGTATCACCGGCATCCAGGTCGAATGCGCCATTATTGTTGATGTCCTCGAAACAATCACCATCGGCTGCATCATACACGCCATTGGTATTGTTGTCGGTGAGCAGCTTTTCCGCATTGCCGACACCGGAGAACTCATAAAAGCTCGTTTGCGTGATCGTGTAGGTCGCATTGCGGGCAATGCCGTTCACACGGTCTTTAATCGCATTTTCAATCCGCTCTTCAGTCGTCGTGCCGGCATATCCGGAGAAGTCCGGTGTTTCCACGACAGCTGTTCGCGCTACATCATTCAGCACGCCTTGCAGCTGTGCCCGGACATAGCTTTGATAGCCGAGGTCGAATGCACCCAGAAGAACGACGATCAACGGCACCACGATCAGGCCAAATTCAGTGGCGGCAATACCGCGACTATCGGCCCGCATAGTACGGATATGGCGGATAAGCTTCCTCACGTCGTGAGCCTCAGGCGTCCGATTCCCTGGCCGATCCGCGTAAACACGCTCTCCAGATCGGAGCCATCACTGACGAAGAAGTGGCCGCTGCTGGTCGCGCACGGTTCAATATCGCCCGTGCTGCCAACATCAAGCGCGATTACCCAGATCGTCATGCCCATGGCTTTCGCTGCACTACATGCCGACAGGAAGCGCGCCCTGTGGTTTTGATCGTTCGTACCCTCACCGATCATGCGGCCATCCTGGTTTTGTGTGCCATAGGATGAGTAGAAGGATCCACCGGTATCCAGCGTACCATCCGTAAGGAACACAATGTGCATCGCGACCGGTACATTGTTGAACGTGGCCGGATTGCGGGACGTGTTCATACCCGTCTGCGATAGCAGAAGCGCGCGGCCCATAAAAGGCCCACGTCGTGATAGGTACCACCGGTAACATTCTGCGTCGCTGCGTTAATTGCGTTCGTATAGGCAGTTTCATTGCCATAGGTCCGCAGGCGCGTCGCTTCGTTGGGGCATGCCCATTGCGTCTGAGATTCCTGCTCATCAGGATCATAGCGGCCCCATTGGCGGGCGGTATCATTACCGTTTACTGCGGTCAGATCGATATCGTCCTGGGTTATATTCGTGTCCGCTGCGATCGGCTGACTGGGGTTACCGATGTCTGGCCGTTCTTCGACACAGCCTTCGCCGCTCAATCGCCATTCGCGAATGTCTTTGTTGTTATTGCCGCCTTCCCATTCGGTATCGTCAATATGGACACCGACGAGCTGATACGATCCGCCAACATCTTTCTGATAGAAGGTGGTTTTGAGAATATCGCGATTCCGCAGGATGCGTCCGACATTCACCGTGCCAGAATAAGGAACGATGCCAAAACGCGTGCGCGTGTTGGTTGCGCCGGCGAGCGCGCGATACAGGCCAACTGCGCCGGTTCTCAGACGCGAAATCCGCGTTCCGCCACCACCACTGGCATTGTTGTTCATTGAGCCGGTAACGTCGAGCACCACCATGATGTCGTTGTTTCCGTAATCCTGGTCGGCATTGCACGATACGCTGATCGGAATGTTGTCCTTGCCAAACAAGCCCATGACGGACGTCGGCACATCAGCGCTTGCCGTCACTGTCACAGCGGACGGATCCGTGGTGCTCTGTGCAACCGTGCGGATGACATTTTGAGAATTCATCGTCGAGGAAGGGAAGTTGAAGTCGAAGAAACGCTCGCCTTCAGTCTGGGCGTCCGAAGACCAGGTTTCACCGGCCATGACACGACGGGCAGCCAGCGCCGAAGCATCGCATGCGTTCTGCAGCTTGGCCTGCGCCATATAGGCGCGGCTCATGTCGAGACCTGAGCCGATCATACCGGCAATTGGCACGAGTGCCGCGCCAGCCATTGCCAGCGTGTTACCGCGACTATCGCCCCGGAGACGGGACAGAAAAGGCTTCGCTTTCGCGACTCGCCGCGATACGTTTCTTTTCAACCAGTTGCTCATATATACCCCTGCCGTTGCGGCATGTTTCACCCAAGGTTCGGCACGTTATGAACGGACAAACTTAAACAGATGTCTCGCAGCAAGGTTAACGCGATGTTTGCCATATTCAGCAGCGCGCTTCAGAGGGTTTCACATGACTCAAAGATTGGCAGATCCCGAGCGTGAACTCGCCCTGAGCTATGCGAAGACGGCAGCGCGAGCGCATTTGCGAACCTTGTGGTCGGTCGATGAGCGCTTTGGTTCGATCGTCGCGGGGACAACCGAGACGACGATCGGAGAGATGCGATTGCTCTGGTGGCGAGAGGCATTGGCAACGGCTTCCGATCACGCGGCGGCCGAACCTTTATTGGAGCAGGTGGCGCAGACCCTTGGGGAAAGCGGCGCAGATGGTAGCGAATGGGGCAAGATGGCAGAAGGCTGGTTCGCTTTGCTGCAGGATCCTCTTGAGCCCAGCGATCTCGAACGATTTGCAGCGGAGCGGGGCGGGCGTTTGTTCGCTCTGTCAGCGTCTTTGTTAGTCGACGACGTCCCAGCTTGGGTTCCAGATTACGGTCGTGCATGGGCGCTGGCCGATCTTTCGTGCCGTATTCGGGATGAAGCTGTGGCCGGCCAAGCGCGAGCGTTGGCCGCAGAAATGTTGGGATCCGGCGGGCGTCGCAAATGGCCCCGTGCACTGCGATCGCTCGGCGCCTTGGCGGTTCTGGCGAGGCGGGATCTCGGCCGGTCCAAACGCCAACAAGGATCACCGGCACGCGTGCTGCGTATGATTTATCACAATATTACAGGATATTAAGCCTATTCTCATCGTGTCATTCCCGCGCTAAGGCAAGGGGAGGAGGCTGGTGATGGGTCGCTTTCTGGCCGGTATCATGTCGGCATTGTTGTTGATGGGTGCCGGATTGTTTGTCTGGGAGACTGTGGCCCAGCAAGACGCACCGCCGCCACCTGCGCCGCCGCCACCCGAGATCGAACCGCTTGATCCGATGGATGCGCCACCACCGGTTTCTATTGGTCCGCCACCACCCGAAGCAACGGAGCTAACACGAGAACAGCGCCGATTTGGGCGATATGATCGTGATCGCGACGGCGCCATTACGCGCGCGGAGATGATGAGCAGTCGGACGGATGGGTTTCGTGCGCTCGACACCAATGGCGACAATTATCTCACCTTCGAAGAATGGGCAGTACGGACCAGCGAGCGCTTTTCAACCGCCGATGCCGATCAGTCAGGCGCACTCACACCAGCAGAATTTGCGACGACGCGCCAGGTTCGATCGTCATCTACGCGCCAACGCTGTAATTGTTGAGTTGACGATGCGAGTTCGGCCAGCAATTGGTTTGCCTATGAAAATGAAGCTCCTATCCGTCGCCGCGCTCGCAGCGCTTCCTTTCAGCTCAGCCCTTGCCGTTGAACTGGATCCTGCGTCCGATATGTTTGATGCCGAAGTGGCACAGATGCGAGAGGATCCGCGGATGGTGGCGGCATTCGCGCACCTCACTGCGACGCATGAGGCGCGTCTTGCCGATATGATCACTCTGAATGAGGTGCCAGCGCCTCCTTTTGGTGAAGAGGCGCGAGCGGCTGTGTTTGCCGAGATGATGCAGACGACCGGGTTTGGCGATGTGACGATCGATGAGGTTGGCAATGTCGTCGCCCGTCGCGCTGGCACTGTAGGTGAGCGGACGGTCACGGTCGCCGCGCATATCGATACGGTGTTTCCGATCGAAACCGATGTAACGGTTCGCGTTGAGGGCAACCGCTACACAGCGCCGGGCATCGGCGACAATACGCGCGGCGCGATCATGTTGTTGCAGCTCGCATCTGCCATCGCCACAGCGAATATCGCAACAGAGGCAACCATCGTCTTGGTCGGCAATATCGGTGAAGAAGGGCTCGGCGATTTGCGCGGTGTGCGTCATCTCTTTCGCGAGGGTGTCGACCATCCCGATGCCTTTATCGCGATTGATGGTGGTAACGATGCGCGGCTCGTGACCAGTGCAGTCGGATCAAATCGCTATCGTGTCACCATGCAAGGGCCCGGCGGCCATAGCTGGGGCGACTTTGGCGATGGCAATCCGCACCATGCCGCATCGCGGGCGATCACGAATTTTGTAAATGCAGCGCGCCCGATCACCCAGGATGGCCCGCGATCCAGCTATAATATCGGCCGGATCGGAGGCGGGACATCAGTCAACTCGATACCATTTGAGAGTTGGTTTGAAGTCGACATGCGCTCTGGTAATCCAGAAAAGCTGGCTGCTCTCGATGCCGTGTTTCAGGAGGCGATGAGTGACGGCCTGGAGGCGGAAAATGCGGTGCGGGGCGATGGTGAATTGCTGACAATGGAAGTGGCTCCGATCGGCCAGCGACCAGCCGGTGAGGGCGATACTAGCGTGGCGCTTGTTCAACGCGCCCAAGCTCTATTGCGGGCTGATGATATTGAACCGAGCATGGTTGGGTCATCGACGGATTCGAACATCCCGATTTCGCTTGGCATCCCGGCGATCACGATCACCCGGTGCGGCGTGAGTAGTGGCGCCCACTCGCTCAGCGAAACTTGGGAAGATGACGGGAATGTGCCGGCATGCACGATGCGCGGCTTGATGCTGCTGGTCGGTGAAGCCGGGCTGGCTGGAAACTAGGCCGCGGCTCGCGGAGCAATCGCGCTCACCCATTCGGCCATCGCCGTGCGGGCACGCGTCGTCATCGCTTCCTTGCGTTGCTTCTTATGGACGCGCTCGGCAAGCGGCGGAAATAGACCGAAATTGACATTCATGGGCTGATAATCACGCGCATCGGCGCCGCCGGTGATGTGACCCAGCAATGCACCTAGCGCCGTCTCCGCCGGGGGCGGGGCAAGCGTCGCGCCGCGCAGTTCCGCTGCGGCGTATCGGCCGACCATCAGGCCGACAGCCGAACTTTCGACATAGCCCTCGCAGCCCGTGATCTGCCCGGCAAAGCGAACATGCGGCGCAGTTTTCAAGCGCATCTCGCTGTCGAGCAGCTTGGGTGAGTTGATGAAGGTATTACGATGCAGGCCGCCGAGCCGCGCGAATTCCGCCTTCTCCAAGCCAGGAATCGTCCGGAACAGATCGACCTGCGCGCCATATTTCAGCTTCGTCTGAAACCCGACCATATTCCACAAGGTACCGAGCGCATTGTCCTGGCGCAGCTGGACGACAGCATAGGGCCAGCGACCAGTGCGCGGATTATCAAGTCCCACCGGTTTCATCGGACCATAGCGCAGCGTGTCCACGCCGCGCTCGGCCATGATCTCGATCGGCATGCAGCCTTCGAAATAGGGCGTGTCCTGCTCCCACTCGCGAAACTCGGTTTTTTCGCCGTCGATCAGGCCCTGATGGAAGGCAAGATATTGCTCCTTGTCCATCGGGCAATTGACGTAATCGTCGCCTTCGCCCTTGTCCCAGCGAGACGCCATCCAGCAGATATCCATGTCGATACTGTCTTTGTGCACTATGGGCGCAATGGCATCGAAAAAGGCGAGCGCATCATCGCCGGTGGCGGCGCCAATGCTCTCGGCCAGGGAAATCGCAGTAAGAGGACCCGTTGCCACAATCGTCAGGCCACTATCGGGTAGGCTGTCAACGCGCTCGCGAACGATTTCGATATTGGGATGCTGCTCAAGCGCTTGGGTCACCGCATCGGAGAACCCATCGCGGTCCACGGCTAAGGCAGAGCCGGCCGGTACTTTATGCGCGTCCCCGCACTGCATGATGAGCGAACCAAGGTCGCGCATTTCCTGATGGAGCAGGCCAACCGCATTGCGCTCCGCATCGTCTGACCGAAAACTGTTCGAACATACGAGTTCCGCCAGCCCGTCCGTCTGGTGCGCCGGAGTCATCTCGCCGCTGCCGCGCATTTCGGACAGGCGCACTTTCACACCCTGTTCGGCGAGCTGCCAAGCGGCCTCGGACCCAGCCAGGCCGCCGCCGATTATTTGTACGTGATGGTCTCTCATGGTCTTGCTTCACCCGGGGTGCGATAGATTTTGCGGTGCGTTGGTTACATATTGGAAGGGAACGCGATGTAGGGCAATGCATGCGGAGTGCAACTCCATAGTGCTAACAGGGGCGAACGTAGCAGCATGACTGACACATCATCGACGAAATCCGGCGGCCTTGCGACCATCGTGTTGCTGCTCTCGCTATTGGCGGGGCTGAGCTACTATCTGGCTGGCCGGATCCTGGAGCCTTCGACGCTGTTGATCGCCTGGAAGGGGGCAGGGGTTGCTTTGCTGGCTGTCTGGGCGGCAATGCAGGCGCGCAATCTGGATGGCTGGTTGATTGCGCTGGTGATGGCGTTGGGCGCAACTGGCGATGTGACGCTCGAGACGCACGGTATGACCCAGGGTGGCTTGGCCTTTGCCGCGGGGCATTTGGTGGCGATCCTGTTGTTCTTCCGCAATCGCCGACCGGAGACGACGTTGAGTCAGAAAATGCTTGCGGTCCTGCTGATCCCGGCCGTGATCTGGATTGCCTGGACGCTTCCGGCCGATCGCGCGATGGCAACGGATTTGGCCGTCTATGCGACCCCGCTTGCCTTTATGGCGTCACTGGCCTGGATCAGCCGCTTCTCGCGCTATCTCACCGGCGTTGGCGCGATCCTCTTTGTGATTTCGGACCTCTTGATCTTTTCGCGACTCGGACCATTGGCCGCGTCACCGCTTCCCGATCTCCTGATCTGGCCGCTCTATTTCACCGGCCAGGCGATGATCGCAATTGGCGTGGTGCGGGTACTTTCACGGGACAGCGAAGCTTAGGGTGCCGGTGTCGCTTCTGCATTGTCGCCCTCGCAGGCCAGCAGCGCGACAAATTTTTCCGCATTGATTGCCACATCATCTTCGCCGATCTGATCGAACGGATCCTCCAGATGATCCTGGATATTGGCAAGGCCTACGAGGATAATCGAGAAGAGGACCGGCATCACATAGACCAGTGCCAGCGAGTAGTTGGCGGCTTCATGGGCGAAATATGGTCCGTAGAGGATCGGCAGCACGACGATGAAAAAATTGCTGAAAGCATTGAGCGTTCGCGGCGTGCGATATTGGTAGATATGTTTGATCTGCTCGAACGAGACGATCATCTTGCTAATATATTGGTTGCATCGCGAACACTCGCCCGAGGCCAGTCCTTCGTTGCGCATCCGCTTCACGAACACCGATAGCTCCGAAAAGGCCGAGTAAACCTGCTTCTCGTGGATCGACATTTCACTGAGCGGGCTTTTGAACATGTCTCGGCAGCCGGTGAGCAAATGCCCCAACACTACCTCAATCCGACGCAGTCGATCTTCGTCGCGATCCGGCAGCCAATCGCGCGCAGCGAAATATACCGCGCGGCCATGGGCCTTGATGATTCCATAATCGTCGAGCGCTTTTTCGCGACGCTTGAACGCGTGCCCGATAGCAAAGACGATGGGGAAAACAATCGCCGTCGCGATCAAGGTCAGCGGAAAATTGCCAGTGATCCCATATTTGAGGCAATACCATGTCGAGAGCACGGCCAGGCCGCTGACCAGCAGGCTCCTTATGTCGATTACCTTACCGATGACCAGCATGTTGCCCATAGCGCTATACCTACCCTGTTTCCCTGGCCCCCAGGATAGCGGGAGGGTGTCGCGCTTGGCGAGATTTACCGATCATCGTCCTGTGGAATAACCGTTACCGTTGATCAGGGCAGCGCGGCCAACTCGCTACTCCGCTTCGCCCTGCGGTTCATCGCCGGCAATTTCCGCCGCTACAGCTTCTTCGGCTGCGTCTTCGGGGCCTTCTTCCTCATCGATCAATGCCACGCCGACAACTTTCTCGCCTTTCGCGACATCCAGCAGCGTCACACCGGCAGTACTGCGGCCCATCACACGGACATCGCTGACATTCATCCGGATCAGCTTGCCCTGGTCGGTGATCAGCATCGCCTGGCTGTCATTGCTGGCGGGGAAGCTCGCAACCACCCGGCCATTGCGCTTGATATTGTCGATATTCACAACGCCCTGTCCGCCACGCTTGGTGAGACGATATTCATAGGCGCTGGAACGCTTGCCATAACCGTTAGAACACACGGTCAGGATAAATTGTTCAGCAGCGATCATCTTGGACATGGTTTCAGGCGCGAGCTCAGGCTCGTTGTCATTATCCTTCCAAGGTGCCGCCTTCAGATAGGCGTCGCGTTCCTCGATATCCGTGCCGGTCGCGCCCATGACGGACAGCGAGATAACTTCGTCATCATCCTTGAGCGTCACACCGCGAACGCCGGTTGCCGTCCGACTGGCAAAGGCGCGCACATCGGTGGCCGAGAAACGGATCGCCTTGCCGTTTCGTGTCGCGAGCAGGACATCATCGCTTTCCTGCAGCAATGCGACGCCAATCAGCTTGTCATCACTATCCTCGGCAAAGCGCATGGCAATCTTGCCGTTGGATGGGATGTTTTCGAACGCATCCATCGAATTGCGCCGGACGCTGCCTTTTGCAGTGGCAAACATGACGTGCAGTTTTTCCCATTCCGCTTCATCTTCGGGTAGCGGGAGGACAGTACGGATATATTCGTCTTCGGATAGCGGCAGCAGATTCTGCATCGGCCGACCCTTGGTTTGCGGGCTGCCTTCGGGCAGTTTCCAGACTTTCATCCGATAGACTTGGCCCTTGTTCGAAAAGAACAGCACCGGGGTGTGGGTTGAGGTGACGAAGAGGCGCGTGACGACATCCTCGTCCTTGGTCGCCATACCAGCCCGGCCTTTGCCGCCACGCCGCTGAGCGCGGAATGTCGCCAATGGGGTGCGCTTGATATAGCCCGAATGGGTCACCGTAACGACCATCTCTTCGCGCGCGATCAGATCTTCATCCTCGATATCGAAATCGCCGGCAGTGATTTCGGATACCCGCGGTGTTGCATATTGCTCGCTGACCTCATCGAACTCGGCCCGCATAACGGCATAGAGTTTCGCGCGATCGCCAAGAATGTCGAGCAGCTCGGCAATTTTCAGAGCCAGTTCTTTCAGCTCGGCACCGATCTCATCGCGGCCAAGCGCAGTCAGGCGATGCAGGCGAAGTTCAAGAATTGCACGAACCTGCGCTTCGGACAGTTGATACGTATCGCCTTCAATTGCCGTTTCGACTGCTTCGACGAGTTGAATGTATGATTTAATCTCCGCGATTGGCCATTCGCGTGCAAGTAAGGCTGCCCGCGCTTCGGCAGGATTTGCCGAACCGCGAATGATACGGACGACTTCATCCAGATTCGTGACCGCGACGACCAGGCCGAGCAACAGATGCGCGCGCTCGCGCGCCTTGAACAGTTCGAACTTGGCCCGCCGTGTGATCACTTCCTCGCGGAACTGAATGAACGCCTGGATGAAATCGATCAGCATCAGCGTTTCCGGGCGTCCGCCGCGGATCGCGAGCATATTGGCTGGGAAGCTGGATTGCGCCGGCGTGTGGCGCCAGAGCTGGTTCAGCGTGACATCCGGTGTCGCATTTTTCTTCAACTCGATAACGACGCGGACACCGTCCCGGTTGGACTCGTCCCGGATATCGGAAACACCTTCAATCCCGATCGTCCTTTGCGGCATCGGCAATTTTCTCGACCAAACCTGACTTGCCAACCTGAAACGGGATTGATGTCAGGATGATCGCGCGCTTGTCGCCAGCCTTTTCCTCGATCACATGGCGCGACCGCATCAGGACGGAGCCGCGGCCTGTCTCATAAGCTGAACGCGCGCCGGAGCGACCCAAGATGAGCGGGGCCGTCGGGAAATCAGGTGCGGGGACAATCTCCATCAGTTCGGCATTGGTGATTGCCGGATTGTCGATAAATGCGCGGCACGCATCGAGAACTTCACCCAGGTTATGGGGTGGGATGTTCGTCGCCATGCCGACGGCGATGCCACCGGCGCCATTGACCAGAATATTCGGAAAGCGTGCAGGAAGAACCTGCGGTTCCTGCGTCGATCCATCGTAGTTTGGCGTGAAGTCGACCGTATCCTTGTCGAGATCGTCCAGCAGGGTCATTGCGACCTTGTTGAGCCGCGCTTCGGTGTATCGCATCGAAGCGGGCGGATCGGGGTCCATCGACCCAAAATTACCCTGACCATCGACAAGCGGGACACGCAGAGACCAATCCTGGGTCATCCGGGCGAGGGCGTCATAGATCGCGCTGTCACCGTGTGGGTGATAATTGCCCATGACGTCGCCGACGATCTTTGCCGATTTGCGATAGGGACGCCCGGCGACAAAACCGCCTTCTTGGCAGGCGTACAGAATGCGCCGATGGACTGGTTTAAGGCCATCACGCACGTCGGGCAGGGCCCGCGCTACAATCACCGACATGGCATAGTCGAGATAGCTCGACTTCATCTCGTCGACGATATTGATCGGGCTGATGTCCGATGGACTCGCGATGGTAGTTTCGTCGTCGCTCAAAGCGTCACTTTCCGATTTGAAATATCTATGGAAACCCTAGCAAAACTGGCGGAAATTAGCGAGCAGAAAGGTCGATTTATCCACAGTTGCGATCAGGGCGTCAGGGAGCGATTTCTTCGCCATCCCAAGCGAAAATATGACCGCTATCGGTGGGTTTCAACTCGTCCAACACATCAAGCAATTGCAACGCGGCCCGTTCGGTATCGAACAGCTGTTTGGCCGAGACGTTCTTCTGAAAGGGGCTGGCTGAGTTTTGTGTCTACTGTTCCTGGATGCAGCCCGACAATGACCGCCCGGTCATTTATGCGCTTATGCTCGATGGCGAGGTTTCGAATGGTCATGTTCAGCGCCGCCTTTGAAGCGCGATAGCCATACCATCCGCCGAGGCGATTATCGGCTATGCTTCCGACTCGTGCCGAGAGCGCTGCGAATATGGTTCGGCCGGCGCGGGGCATAAGCGGGAGGAAGTGCTTGGCCACCAATGACGGACCGATTGCATTGACCGCAAAATTTTGGGCCAGCCATTCCGGATCGAGATCGCGCATAGTCTTTTCCGGACCGCGATCATCGGTGTGCAAGAGACCGGTTGCAATGAGGATTAAGCTGGGGGCAGCGGAGCCAACCAACCGTTCCGCCGCGGCTGCGATGCTGGCCTCATCCTGCAGATTGATATGATGCGCACCCTTGGCGGAGCGAGACATGCGATGCACGATTTCATACTGACCTTCGTCTTCTAGCGCATCGGCAAGCGCGCGCCCGATCCCGCCGGACGCACCGATAACAACCGCGCTGCCGGTCATCGGCGCACGAAGCGCCAGCGATCCTGGTCTGAGCCGTCCGCGACGTACTGATAGCCATCGCTATCGAATGATTTGAGCGCTTCAGGGTCGTCGAGCCGATGTTCGCAGATGTAGCGGGCCATCATCCCACGCGCGCGTTTGGCTTCAAAGCTATTGAAGCGGAGCCCATTCGGGCCATCCTCGCGAAAATCGATTGCAATTACCCGTGCCCCAGAAACCGCTTTCGAACCGGCAATGGCCGCCCAATATTCGTTGCTGGCGAGATTGATGATCGTATCTGAACCATCCGTTTCGAGATCTTCGGCGAGAAGCCCCGCAATTTTGTCACCCCAAAAGTCGGTCAGCTTCTTGTATCGCGGGGCCCATTTCGTTCCCATTTCAAGGCGATAGGGTCGGATCGCGTCCAGCGGCCGCAAAAGGCCATAAAGGCCGGATAGAATGCGCACATGATCCTGGGCGAACCGGATATCATCTTCATCGAGCGATTTGGCTTCGAAACCGGTGTAGACATCGCCAGAGAAAGCAAAAATGGCTTGGCGCTCTGGTTGATCCCAAAAACCTTTATAGCGGCTGTAATTTAGCTCAATCAGCTTGTCGGACACCGGCATGATAGCCTGGAGGCGTTTCTTCGACAGATTCGATGCGGCGGAAACCAACCGCTCTGTTTCTTCTGAGAAGCGCACATCAGTGCGGTCAAGCGATCCCAGCTCACTATCGAAATCGAGGGATTTGGCGGGGGAAATAATTGCTAGCATCGGCGTCGGTTAGCCGTTGATTTTCAAACGGTCAAAGTGGGTTTTTCGATGGCAAACCATCGGTTCAACCGCTGTTCAGTGGGCAGCGGCTAGAATTCACGCTATTCAACGCAACTTGTTCTTGGCGTCATCCGTTAGTAGCAGGCTATTGAACGGTCGTTCTGGGACCGCGCGAACAATAATTGGGAGATTAGGGTACATGAAACGGGTTTCCACCATGGGGCTGGCCGCAGCTATGGTTTTTGGCGGTTCAGCCGTCATCGCAACTGCACCGGCAATGGCCATCCAGGCTGCCGAAGAAGCAGAAGAGTTTGATCCAGGCGAAATTTCAGAAGCCGTCCGGGCCGTAGTTGTCGGCGCTCAGACCGCGCTTGATGCCGAAGAGGGGCCGGTCGATACAGCAGCTATTCTAGCACAGCTTCAGGCGGCTATTCCGACAGCACAAAATCAGGATGATCGATTCATTCTTGGCAGCCTGATGTTGCAGACGGCAGCCAAGATCCAGGAGCAGGGCGGAACCGCTGAGCAGATCCAGGCAGTCCAAATTCCCGGCCTTCGCCTTTCGCTGGAGAGTAACCGGGTCGCAATTGAGCGTCGGCCGACCTTCTGGCTGGCCGTGGGTAATGCCGCGAATGCAGCCGAAGATTCAGCCGGGGCAATTGAAGCCTATCAGAATGTGCTGCGCTATGATCCGACCAATGGCGACGCATTGATCCAGTCCGCACTGGCACATTTCCGCACGAACAACAGTGCGGCAGGCTATGATTCGGCTAGCCGCGCCTTTGCGGCGCTGCGCGCAGCTGGTCAGGAAGTGCCGCAGAGCTGGCACACTGTCCCTTTCCGTCAGGCCTATCAGACGAACGATGTTGCCCGGGTTACGGAATTCGGAACCTCGCTCCTGCAGTCGCATCCGACGGCGCAGAATTGGAACGAAGTGCTTCGCGTTCTGCAAACTGCGGGCCGGTTGGAAGACCAGCCCAATCTCGATCTGTTGCGCCTGATGCGTGCGACGGGTGGTCTCGATCCGAGCACCATCAACGAATATATCCGCCTGGCGGATCAACGCGGGCTCCCGCGTGAAGCGCAGCTTATTTATGAAGGCAGCGTTGCCGGCGGTGCAATCCCGGCAAGCCAGGAAGTCGCTGGCGAGCTTGCGACTAATGTCGCGTCTGACCAGTCAGGCCTTGCGGAATCGGCGGCAGCTGCGCGGAGTTCTGCTGCCGGCCGGGTGGCGTTGAACACAGCCGATGCCTACGCCTCCTATGGCGAGAATTCGACGGCTATGGAGCTGTATAATCTCGCGCTTGAAAAAGGCGGTGTCGATGCCGGCGTTGTGAACCTGCGTAAGGGTGCGCTCTACTATTCGATGGGACAGATGGCGGAGGCTCGATCGTCGTTCGAAGCCGTTACTGGCGATCGCGCGCCGCATGCGGCCTTCTGGCTGCGCTGGCTCGACCAACAGGCCGCTCCGGCAGCCGCTGCAGAGCCTGCAAGCGCCGAATAGAGAGGCAGGCAGGACAAGCGGATGAATTATGGGGACGGCGAGATGGTATCGCCGTCCCCATTTTACTATGCGCATGAAAAGGCTGTAAAAGAGTAAGGGAACGCAATGGTGAAGAAGCTTGCCGTAGTGGCGATTTGGGGAGGCATATTGGCCGCGAGTTCCGGTTCGGCTCAGTTGGCTCCGCAATCCACACCGTTGCAGTACAGCGTGTCTCCTGATGTGCGCGAGGCGGTGCAACAGGCCCAAACAGCGATCGCGCAGAGAAATTATCCCACCGCTTCCGCCTATTTGAATCAGGCCTCTGCAGCGGTGCAGACCGATGGCGATCGGTATCTGCTGGCCAGCACACAGCTTGATGTCGCCAATCGGACGTTCAATACTGCGGCCCAGGTAGCCGCAATCAACATTTTGCTATCCAGCCCGCTGATCACTGCGGAGCAGAGCGCGGAATATTACTACCATCGCGCCCGGATTTCCTACCATGGCCAGAATCTAGACGCTGCACGCGCGGATTTGCAGGCGGCCATTGACCGGGGAACCGCCAATCCGCGCATTTACATTGCCCTTGCAAGCCTCGCATCCGGCCCAACTCAGAATGCCGCGGCACTGGCTCTGGTCGAACGCGCGATGGCGATTCACCAAACGGCTGCCGTGCCCGTTCCGGTCGATTGGTATCGGCGCGCCATTCATTTCTCCCAAGAACTTGGAGACAACGCCAAGGTCGCCGCTTTTGGCCAGGCCATGCTGGCCGAACACCCAACACAGCGAAACTGGCGTGATGTGCTGATCCAGCATCGTGAGATATATGCTGCCGATCCAGAGGCGGCGCTCGACTTGTGGCGCCTCCAGGATGCCGCGGGCGCGCTGACCGGCGAATTTGATTACCGTGACTATGCGCGGGTTGCGCATGGGCGCACCATGCCAGCGGAGATTGAACGGATCGTCCAGGCGGGCCGGACAGCCAATATGCTCGATGGCGGCAATTCGGAAATTGCGACGCTGGATCGCGGCACGACACGCGCAGCACAAAGCTTGCGCAGTGCGCTACCCGGCCGGGCCCAATCTGCGATCTCGGCGGCGACCGGCGCAAACGCCTTGGCCGCAGCCAACGACTATATGGCACTTGGCGATTTTGCGGCTGCTACGCCGCTTTACCGAACGGCAATTGAAAAAGGGTCGGTTGATACCGAGCTGGCCAATCTAAGACTTGGCATGGCGCTAGCTCGCACGGGCGATGGGGCCGGCGCTACCGCAGCACTCGACCAAGTGGTTGGGCCGCGTGCAAGCATTGCGCGGCTTTGGCGAATATATGCGAGCCAGGTTCAACCAACCGTTGCACCAGCGGCGATTGCGCCGACATCAGATGTTCAATAACCGCCGGACCGGTTCTAGTCGTCAATGTCGACTGGCACACCCGGTAGCGATTTAGCAGTCCGGATAGTCAGCGACGTCTTCACACTTTCCACGTTCGGAATGGTCGTCAGGCTCGACGTGAGGAAATCCTGGAAATGTTGCAGATCGCGAGCGACGATCTTGAGGATGAAATCTATCTCGCCATTCAGCATATGGCACTCGCGAACCAGTGATAGCGACGCGATATGATGTTCGAATGCGCGGAGATCTTCCTCCGCCTGGCTCTTCAGGCTGACCATCGCAAAAACGGTGATGCCATAGCCGAGCGTTCGAGGGTCAAGTTTCGCGTGATAGCTTTCGATCGCGCCGCTGTCTTCCAGTGCCCGAACACGCCGCAGACAGGGCGGTGCAGTCAGCCCGGCTCGCCGAGCCAATTCGACATTGGTGATTCGACCTTCGTCCTGAAGAGTCGCCAGTATCAATCGATCAATTGTGTCGAGCGATGGGGGCGCGGCCGTCATAGTCAAATCCTTCACAAAAGCTCGCGCAGTTATAATTATATGTCCCGGAAAAGCAATTGTCCCAGTATCGCACGGGTCGAAATGGTAGCTTTCGTTAACCATTCGCGACGGCTATCCCGAAAACGCTATCCGCATAGGCGCCGGAATAGTGAGATGAGGACCTTCGATGCGATTTGACGACATGCTGGCAACGGTGATGGCGCAGCCGTGTGGTTCGGCGGATGATCGCGTATCGCTGTGGCGTCAGTTGGTCGATTTGTTCGCGCAACGCGAAGATATCGCGCTCGACCCAGAACATATACAAGCCTTTGCTTTACTTGACGAATGGCAAGCCGATGTGCCGGCCGATATTCGAATGCAAGCCGCTCACTCACTCGCTGGCAGACGGATTCCTGCATGGCTATGCGCGCACTTTGCAGAAGATTCCCCGGAAATTGCGCGGCCGGTACTGTTGGGAGTGGACCTCGATCCCGATGACTGGATTGATCTGTTGCCGCAGATGCGGGGAAGCTCCCGGGCCTTGCTCCGCCACCGCGACGATCTTGCGCCCGAAGTTACTGAGGCACTGTCCCAGTTTGGAGCGGCCGATTTGGTGCTTGAGCGGCCCGCCACGGAAACAGCGCAACCAGAAGCAGATATTCTTGAACTTGATCAGGCGTCAGCATTACCAGACCTGCCAAAGACCCAAGCACCGACTGGTAATATCGAACAGATCCGGACATTGGTTGATCGGATCGAAGCGTTTCGCAAATCGCGCGATGACGATCTGCGGCATGATGAGCACCAACCGGCAAGCGAGTTTCGATTTGAAGCGGGGCCGGACGGCGTCATTCGTTGGGTAGAGGGCGCGCCGCGCGGACCTTTGATCGGACAGACAATCGGCTTCAGCGCTGATGCGCTTGATTTCGGTGTTGATGGCCATGCCGCTGGCGCATTTCGACAGCGGGCGCCATTCCGTGATGCACGACTCATGGTATCGGGGGAGGGACCAGCTTCGGGCGCATGGCGTATTTCAGCCGTGCCGTTTTTCGGTGAGAATGACGGGCGTTTTTCCGGTTATCGGGGCATGGCGCGTCGGCCGCGCCGGGATGAAGATGCCGCAGGACCGGCCCCATCAACAGATGGATTGTTCGGATCAAATCTTGCTCCAGACTCGCTGCGCCAGTTGATCCATGAGCTGCGAACGCCTTTGAATGCGATTATTGGCTTTTCCGAGATGATTGATGGCCAGCTCCTTGGGCCTGTTTCGACCATCTATCGCGAGCGTGCAGCCGGAATAGCCGCTGAGGCCGTTCGACTGCTCCAATCGATCGATGACATTGATACTGCAGCACGCGCCGAAACTGATCGATTGAGCTTCGAAACTGAGATCGTCGAACTGCCGGCATTATTGGAGCGGCTCCATGACGAATATGTAAAACAGGCACAGATGCGCGGCGTTACCTTGGCCGTGCGGATTGCGCAGGACATATCTCCGTTGGCCGCAGATCCAATAGCCGTCGAACGGATGGTCGAACGGATGCTCTCGTCGACGGTTGGCCTCGCCAATGCTGGCGAAACCATCACTGTAACGTGCGAAAATAGTCGAACGGACAAGCACGTAACAGTCGGCTTTGATCGGCCCAAGCTACTGTCCGGGCAACAGGAAACCGCGTTGCTGGATCCTGGCTATTCACCGGATGGCGATTGGCCGGACGCACCCGCGCTCGGTTTGGGATTTGCGTTGCGGCTTGTCCGAAATATTGCCGAGGAAGTGGGCGGTCGGCTCGAGATAGAGGCGCAAAAATTTGTCCTGCACCTGCCGGCAAAAGATGCTAGCGCCTTGCCGGGTGAGCGGGGGAATTAACGAAACAGGCCGCGCCCTTGGCGCAGACAGCCAACCGGAACGGCGGGTCGGTCGGATTGATCGTCCGGCAGATAAGCGTGCCTACGCAAAGCTCCCGACAGATTTCGGCCCGCATTATGTGATTTTTGTCGATACCGAAGAAGAATTCGACTGGGATGAGCCGCTGAGCCGAGACAATGTCTCTGTAGAGGCAATGGAAGGTCTCCCCGAAGCACAGCGTTTCTTTCGCGAAGCGGGCGCTCTGCCAGCCTATATGGTCGATTATCCTATCGTCGATAATGATCGCAGTGCGGCGATTATCGCTGAAATGCATGCCCGGGACGGATGCGAGATCGGTACGCAGCTTCATCCCTGGGTAAACCCGCCTCATGATGAGGAGGTTTCGAGTTTTACCAGCTTTACGGGCAATCTTTCGGTTGACCTGCAAAGGGCGAAACTTGAAAATCTGAGCCAACGTATTGCCGATCGTGTTGGCGTGCGTCCCACCCTGTATCGGGCAGGTCGGTACGGTATCGGTGAACATACAGCGAGACTGCTAGAGGAAGCTGGATACCGAATGGACACCTCTGGCCGGGCGCTGTTTGATTATTCCGACGAAGGTGGACCGGATTTCTCGCGCTACACGACTGATCCATTCTGGGCGGGCCCGGGACGCACGCTGCTCGAATTGCCGCTCACATCTACCTTTATTGGACCATTGCGTGGGATGGGCGCTCCGCTTTTTGCCTGGGGCAAAAAAATCCCGTTGTGGCGGTCGGTGCTGGCGCGGTCGCGGCTATTGCAACGTGTGTCGATCACACCCGAAGAAAACCCGATTGATGTCGCGCTCAAGGCGGCTGAGCGGCTGATCAAGGATGGCCAGCCAATTATCGGACTGTCCTATCACTCGCCGACGGTCGTGCCGGGCTATTCACCCTATGTGCAGAACGCTGCCGAACTCAAAACCTTCTACGATTGGTGGGACGCGATGTTCGAGCTATTTGCCAAATATGGCGTCACCGCGGTTCGTGCTGCCGATATCGTGGCCGCTGCCGATCAAGCCCGTGGATAAGCTTCACCATTGAATTAGCGGCTTGCCACGACAGGCGACCTTTGGCAGGGCGAGGCCGCTGAAAGGGTTGGGCCTGTAGCTCAATGGTAGAGCCGGCCGCTCATAACGGCTTGGTTGGGGGTTCGAGTCCCTCCGGGCCCACCAATTCTTTCATTGCCCTTCTCGGCTACACAGCCTAAGGGCCCTTTTCCGGTCGGGGAGTGGCGCAGCCTGGTAGCGCATCTGTTTTGGGAACAGAGGGTCGCAGGTTCGAATCCTGTCTCCCCGACCATTTTTTCAAAATCATCGGATTTGAGGATTACGCGCCCTGCGCTGCGCGGGTCATGCCCGATGCCTATTCGAGCTTGCTGCCTATTGCTGGACCATATCTACGGCCCAATCGAGCGTGTCGAAATAGAAACGGTGCCGGTCTTCAAGATAGCCGTCCGCATCGCGCATATGGACCCAGCTGTTGAGGAAATGGAGCAGCCGTTCTTCGTCATTCCGCAGTACAAAGCCTGCCACGCTGGAAACCAGTGGCTCATCGAGGGGGAGGGCGACGGTGCCGCCGCTTCGTAGCGCAAATATCCGGAGTTCCGGGACGCTGGCGACATAGGCATCTGCCCGGCCTGTCATCACGGCGCCTTCCGCGCCGCTGGCCGTCGAGAAGCTGCTGATATTGGCATCTGCAAGCTGTTCGGCGACCACCCGCGAAGCCAATGTATCTTCAACCACGGCAATGGTGAGTTCAGGCGAATTGAAGTCGGCGATACCGGTGAGTTCCCCGGTTGCGGATGGGCCCGTGGCAATTGTCACGCCGGTGGAGAAATAGGGAATTGAAAAATGGAACCGCCGTGCCCGCTCGGCTGTCATCGCCACACCGGCTGCGATCATATCAACTTCGTCATTGGCGAGCGCGTCGAATACCTCTTCGAAATTATACAGTTCGAATCGCACTTCGACTCCAAGATCTTCTGCGATCCGGCGCGCGATATCGATTTCATGGCCTGCCAGCTCGCCATTTCGGTCCGTATAGGTCCAGGGAGCAAACACCGAAACGCCGACAATGAGCTGCTCGCGCTCCTGAATATCGTCATAAACGTCGGCCGATGCCACGACAGGAGCCGCAAACCAGATCGCCAACAGCAATTTCATGAGCAGTTTCACGGCTTTTCTCCCCTAGGTTTCACTGCTCAGATTGGCGGATGTTGAGCGGGACATCAAGCATTAGGAGACAGGAACCGCGACCCGGGAGGCGAGACTGCGCGACACGGGCGATACGCATAAAAAAAGGGCGCCTCCCAATGGGAAGCGCCCTTCTTTTCGTTGGCTGGTCCAATGGACCAACCGCTGAATTACATAGCGTCTTCAGCGGCTTCTTCGCCTTCAGCCATAGCGTCTTCAGCAGCTTCTTCGCCTTCAGCCATGGCATCTTCAGCCATTGCTTCGCCTTCAGCCATGGCGTCTTCAGCCATTTCTTCGCCTTCAGCCATTGCTTCTTCAGCAACTTCTTCCGTTGCTTCTTCAACGGCTTCAGCGCCTTCATCGGCGGTTTCAGTGGCGGTTTCGCCGCATGCGGCCAACGCAAAAAGGCTGGCGGACGCAAGCGCAAAGCTAAGTTTCTTCATTATTAAGTGCTCCCATAGCAATAAATCAGGGCCTGGCTCTGCGCCAATCCCAGCGCGGTGCAATAGCGTGCATTCACGGAACGTCAACTTGTAATTGAATCCCCGTATCGATTTGGGGCGCTTCGATTACTCCGTCCCGGCACGGATTTCTGCGGATTATTCAGCAATTTCAGTGGGTGAGAGGGCCGCCTCACTATTCGCCATTACGGCCAACATGACGATCCAGGCTGCCACATTCTGCCGCATTTGCGCAGGATCGATTTTATCGAGCGTATCATTGCGCGTGTGATGCAGATCGAAATAGCGTGTGCCATCCTGCTGAAGATCTATGGCAGGGGCGCCATTTGTGGCTAGAATCCGCACGTCTGGCCCGCCTGAGGCCGGCAGAGTGCTGCGTGGAATGCCAAGTGGGGCCAACAGATGCGTAACGCGGTCGGCATCGGCGCTAGCGCCCTCTGGCAGCGCAAACTCGACGCGCCAAACGCGGTCTGCCCCGAAATCCGATTCTGAGACCAGTGCATGATTGTCGGCGCCGTGACGCTCAAAATAGGCGGTTGCCCCAAGCAAGCCGACTTCTTCTGCACCCGCCCAGAAAAGACGGATGGTGCGGCGCGGCTGCATTCCGCTTTCTAGAATTGCATGGGCTGCCGCGGTGACGATCCCGCAACCCGATGCGTCATCGAATGTTCCGGTGGAGAGGTCCCAGCTGTCGAGATGGCAAGCCGCAACGACAATTCCGGCATCCGGATCTGAACCCGGTATTTCAGCAATGACATTTCCGGATTCCTGATCGCCAATCCAACGGGGCGTGAGCGTTAGATGCATCGATATCGGTTGTCCGAGCGCGATCATGCGCTCCAGATTGTCTGCATCCGGATTGGAGAGCGCGCCCGCGGCGATCTGCGTGACACCGTCTGTCCATCGCGTGGTGCCCGTATGCGGGCTGCGATGATTGGCTGTGCCGACAGAGCGGATAACAATCGCCGCTGCACCGCGTTCGGACGCAAGCGAGGGGGCGATCCAGCGGGTTGGTCCCGCAAATCCATAGCCCGAACCATCCTGGGCCGCTTCCATATGATGGCCGACATAGACGATCTTGCCCTCAAGGCTGCCCATTGGTGCGGCGCGCAAAGCTTCGACATCTTCAAAGGCGACAATTTCGGCGCGAATGCCATCAGCGCCAGTCGATCCGCTGCGGCCGAGTGCGGTTACATGCATCTCTTGTGGATAGGGCGAGACAATCTCTGCCGTCTCCACGCCGCGTACCCAGGTTGGCATCTGGAACGGCTCATTGCGGATATTGGAGAAGCCCAGCTCCGTCAGCCGGGTGATAGCCCAATCCCGTGCTCGCGCTTCAGCCTCGGTTCCGGCAAGTCGCGGACCGATCTCGGTCGTCAGGCCTTCGGTGATCGAGAAGGCCAGCGTGTCGCCCTCCATCGCGGCATCGCGCATGGCGGCGATGTCGGCGTCAGACGGCTGAGCAGCCAGGGTGGAGGGCAGGGCGGCGGCGCATAGCGCGAGGGGGAGGATGATTTTTTGCATCCAAGTCGCTTACCGCGCGTTTCAGCGTTTGCCAATTCGGCTTCGGACCCCTACATCGCGGCGAAATTCCCACATTCCCATTTCGGAGCGTAATCGACCCATGGCCGCGCAATATTCATATGTCATGAAGGGCATGACCAAGAGCTTTCCCGGCGCTCGCAAACCGATCCTCGATCAGGTTCATCTGCAATTCTATCCGGATGCCAAGATCGGCATCGTCGGCCCCAATGGTTCGGGTAAATCGACGCTGATGAAGATCATGGCCGGTATCGATACCGAATTTCAGGGCGAAGCCTGGCCGGGCGAGGGGATTCGGGTTGGCTATCTGGCACAGGAACCCGATCTTGATGACAGTAAAACCGTCAAAGAGAATGTGATGGACGGGGTTCGGCCGGTTGCCGATCTGGTCGATCGCTTCAACGAGATTTCCGGCATGATGGCCGATCCGCCCGAGGACGCCGATTTCGACAAGCTGATGGAAGAAATGGGCGAGCTTCAGGAGAAGATCGACGCCGTCGATGGCTGGACGCTCGACAACCAGCTCGAAATCGCGATGGACGCGCTGCGCTGCCCTCCGGGCGATAGCAGTGTTGAAAGCCTGTCCGGCGGTGAACGGCGGCGCGTCGCGCTATGCCGCTTGCTGCTCGACAAGCCCGACATCCTGCTGCTTGACGAACCGACCAACCATCTGGACGCGGAAAGCGTTGCCTGGCTCGAAAAGCATCTCGTCGACTATCCGGGCAATGTGATCCTGGTGACCCATGATCGCTATTTCCTCGACAATGTCGTCAACTGGATTCTCGAACTCGATCGCGGTCGCTATTTTGTCTATGAAGGCAATTATTCGACCTATCTCGACAAGAAGGCCAAGCGCCTCGTCCAGGAAGAGCGCGAGGACAAGGGCAAGCAGAAGGCGATCTCGGACGAGCTGGCCTGGATCCGGCAGAGCCCGAAGGCGCGCCAGACCAAATCGAAAGCGCGTATCAAGGCCTTTGACGAACTGGTCGAAGCCCAGGAAAACCGCACGCCCGGCAAGGCGCAGATCCTCATCCAGACGCCCGAACGCCTTGGCGGCAAGGTGATCGAGGCCAATGGACTGACCAAGGCCTATGATGACAAGCTGTTGTTCGAAGACCTGACCTTTAGCCTTCCGCCCGGCGGCATCGTTGGCGTGATCGGCGCGAACGGCGCGGGTAAGACGACATTGTTCAAGCTGATCACTGGCCAGGAAGAGCCGGATTCCGGCGATATCTCGATCGGTGAAACGGTGAAGCTCGGCTATGTCGATCAGAGCCGCGACGCGCTCGATCCCAATCACAATGTCTGGGAAGAAGTATCCGACGGCCTCGATATCTTCACCTTCGGCAAGCATGAAGTGCAGACCCGCGCTTATGTGGGCGCCTTCAACTTCAAGGGCACCGACCAGCAGAAAAAGGTCGGCCAGCTATCGGGCGGTGAACGCAACCGGGTGCATATGGCGAAGATGCTCAAAGAGGGCGGCAATGTGCTGCTGTTGGATGAGCCGACCAACGATCTCGACGTGGAAACCCTGCGTGCGCTTGAAGAGGCGCTGGAAAGCTTTGCCGGCTGCGCCGTGGTCATCTCGCATGACCGCTTCTTCCTCGATCGCCTCGCGACCCATATCCTCGCGTTCGAAGGTAATAGCCATGTCGAATGGTTCGAAGGCAATTTCGAAAGCTATGAAGAAGACAAACGCCGTCGCTTGGGCGACGAAGCGGATCGCCCGCACCGGATGAGCTACAAGAAGCTGACTCGTTAGTCTTGTGAAGCTGTGGTGAAACCAACCGTCATGCCGGACTTGATCCGGCATCCAGAGCCGCAACTAAGGATGCCTGCCGCACTGGACCCCGGATCAAGTCCGGGGTGACGATGCGGGGAGGGGATCGAATCCGAGGTCTTCAGCTCAATCGCCAGCGGCGATCACCGAACCCGTTTCACCCACACCTGCCCGCGTTCTCGTTTTTCGGTGGCGAAGTTGGGGATGTCTTCGATCAGATCGCTGAGCCGGGTATAGCCATAGTTGCGGACGTCGAAGCTGGAGCGGTTGCCGGCGCGTTGGCCGACGGCTGACAGGGCGGCAAAGCCGTTCTCATCGCGTTTGGCGGCGTCATAGGCATCGATGAGCAGCGCGACGACATCATCGTCCACCGCGCTCCTTTCGCCATTGGCCCCGTCATTCTTTTCCTTCTCGGCCCGGATCAGTGCTTCGACATCGATAAAGCGCGTACAGGCCTGGCGGAACGCTTCGGGCGTCTTGCCGCTGCCAAAACCATAAACGGGCAGGCCATCCTGGCGAATGCGCATCGCCATCGGCATGAAATCGCTGTCCGAGCTCATGATCCCGAAACCATCGACCCGCCCGCCGAACAGCAAATCCATCGCATCGATGGTCATCTTCATATCGGTGGCATTTTTGCCCTTGGTGAGATCGAACTGCTGCTGCGGCTCGATGCCATAGCGATGCAGCTTGTCGACCCAGTTTTTAAGCGCCTGTTTGCGCCAGTTTCCATAGGCCCGCCGGATATTCACATTGCCGAGTTCGGCGAGCACGGTGAGGACCGGATCGATGCCGTGATGCGAGGCGTTATCCGCGTCGATCAGCAACGCGATATTGGCATGATCGGTATTACGGACGTCGGACATTTCGATCTCCTCACTCAACCAGTACGCACTGCGCGGGCCCGTTCAAAGGTATCCGCGATGGCCTGGTCCGGTTCGCTGCCGAACAGGCTGACCGCGATCGCTATGATCCCGCATACTGCAAAGCCCGGGACGATCTCATAGATCAGTGTGGAAAGGGTAGCACCGTCGGCTAGGATTGGAACATAGATCCAGACGAGTACGGTCACCGCGCCGGCAATCATGCCTGCCAGCGCGCCGTTGCGGGTCATCCGGCTCCAGGTGAGGCTGAGCAGGATGATCGGGCCAAATGCGGCGCCAAAGCCCGCCCAGGCATTGCTCACCAGTCCCAGCACATTGTTGTTGGGGTTATAGGCAAGCATGATCGCCACCAGGCTGACGGCGACCACGGAAAGGCGCCCGATCAGCACCAGCTCACCCTGGCTCGCGTCCCGGCGCAGATAGATGCGATAGAAATCTTCGGTCAGCGAGCTCGATGATACCAATAGTTGCGACGAGATGGTGCTCATAATCGCAGCCAAGATCGCGGCGAGCAGGAACCCGGCGATCAGCGGGTGGAACAGGACCTGACTGAGCAGGATGAAGATCGTTTCGGGATCATCGACTGCCAAGCCATTCTGCGTCGCCCAGGCCAGGCCAATGAGGCCCGTTGAGAGCGCGCCGATCAGGGTGACACCCATCCAGGTCATGCCGATATTGCGGGCTCGTGGCATATCCTTGACGCTGCGGATGGCCATGAAGCGGACAATGATATGGGGCTGGCCGAAATAGCCGAGACCCCAGGCCATGGCGGATATCACGCCGATCAGCGTCACGCCGCCAAACAGGTTGAGCATCTCCGGATTGATGCCCGATATCGTCGTGCGCAGACCCTCCATGCCGCCAATGTCTGTGAGCGCGACCACCGGTACCAGGACGAGTGCCACGAACATGATGCAACCCTGCACGAAGTCGGTGAGACTTACCGCGAGGAAGCCACCGAATAATGTGTAGACGACCACCACGCCGGCCGTGATCCAGAGGCCAAGTGCATAGTCCGCACCAAAGGCGCTTTCGAACAATTTTCCTCCCGCGACGACGCCGCTCGATGTGTAGAGGGTGAAGAATATGATGATGACGATCGAAGAGATCACCCGCAGCATGTGTGAATTATCGGCGAAGCGTTTCTCGAAATAGTCCGGGATGGTGATGGCATCGTCCGCAACTTCGGTGTGCACCCGCAGACGCGGTGCGACGACGATCCAGTTGACCAGCGCGCCGACAAACAAGCCGATCGCGATCCAGCTTGCGCTGAGGCCGGAAACATAGATGGCGCCCGGCAAGCCAAGCAGCATCCAGCCTGACATGTCCGATGCGCCGGCGCTCAGGGATCCGACGGCCGGACTGAGCTTGCGGCCCCCCAGCATATAGCCGGAGACATCGTCGGTGGAGGTTCGCCAGGCATACAGCCCGATGCCGAGCATCAGGACAAAATATAGGGCGAGCGATATGAGTTGGCCGGTTTCCATGCGGCAGCCTTAGCAGCCGGAAAGAAGTTGGCTAGGGGAGGGAAGGCCCTCAGGCGGGAGCAAATTCGCCGGTCTCATCATCCATGACATGCAGTTCGCCTTCGGAAATTGCGAACCAGGCACCATGGAGTTTGAGCGTTCCCGCTTCGACACGCTCGGCAACATAGGGGAAACTTTGCAGGTTGCGCAGGCTGGTCCGGATACCTTCCAGCTCCAGCTCGCGTTGGCCGTCGAGGGAGGGGTCAGCCGCGACGCGTTCCACAACCCGTTCGCGGCCTTCCTCGATGATCGTCATCCAGTCATCGATAAAGCTTTGGCCGGGAACTCCGCGATCTTCGCCGAGGAGCGAGGCCGAGATGCCGCCGCATTTGCCATGGCCCATTACGACCAAATGACGGACTTCCAGATCAACAACCGCAAATTCAATCGCCGCCGATGCGCCATGGAGGCCTTCGTCCGGCTGATAAGGCGGAACCAAATTCGCAACGTTGCGCAGCGTGAACATCTGTCCCGGTACGGTGTCGAAGATCGTCGCCGGATCAACACGGCTATCGCAGCAACCAATGACCATCACCGGCGGATGCTGGCCTTCATGATCGAGATTGTCATAGCGCCGTTTCTGAGCAGCATAGTCGCCGGCCCGGAAGCGGTAATATCCATCAAGCAATGCGCCAAATTCAGGCATTAGAAACGGTCTCCTCTGACAACTTGCACGTCAGCAACGGTGAGCAACAGGCTGTGGCTATCAAGTTTGGGTGCGAGCGCCTCGACCAGTGCGTTTGCCTTGTCTTCGGACGCAATGGTAAGGAACAGGACCTTGTTTTCCGCTCCCGAAATGCGGTCATTGCGCCAGCTCCCGTGCCGCCCCGATCCCGATTGGACAGGAACCAGCGAGTAGCCAGCTATGCCAACATCGGCGGCGGCCTGGATCGGGACTTGCGCTAATGGCTTGTCCACCAGGATTTCGATGCGTTTGCGGGTTACGGTTTCAACCATGCCTATCCTATCGCCTGCGCAAGGGCTGCGAACAGCGGAATGCCAAAAATGATGTTGAATGGGAAGGTGACGCCGAGCGACATGGAAAGATAGAGCCCGGGATCGGCTTCAGGGAGCGCCATGCGCATGGCGGCCGGAACCGCGATATAGGATGCACTTGCGCCGAGTACGCCCAGGGCGGCCGCAGAGCCTATATCAAGGCCGATGGCGGTTCCCAACACGGTTCCGATCACGCCATTGGCAATCGGGAACAGGATGCCGAGGATTGTCAGCCGAACCGTCATCGCCCGGGATTCGACCAACCGCCGTGCAGCGACGAGGCCCATATCGAGCAGGAAGAAGCACAAGACACCGGTGAATGGGATTTGGAATAGCGGTGCAATCGGTTCGAACCCGGATGGGCCCGCGACAAGGCCGATCAGGAAGCTACCCATCAACAACACTACCGAGGCATTGAGGAGCACTTCGTGCATCAGTCCGCCGCCTGCGCTGTCTGCGCGTTTTTCGCCGCGCCGGGCGAGCATCAGGCCGCTGATGATGGCAGGCGTTTCCATCAGTGCGAGCACCGCGACCATATAACCGGCAGGGCCAATCGATTGGCCGGTATATATCTCGGTTGCCGTGACAAAGGTGACCACACTGACCGAGCCATAATGAGCTGAAACTGCGCCAGCATTCACCTGGTCGAGCCGCCCGAAGCTCCGCAACAGGGCAAACGCCACATAGGGTATCAGGAAGGAGAGGGCGACACCGGCTGCCGCTGCAAGGGCCAAATCCGGCGTGAAACCGGATTCTGAAACCGCGACCCCGCCTTTCAGGCCGATCGCAGCCATCAGGTAGAGCGAAAGGCCTTTCGCGATCGCTTCGGGAATGGCGAGATCGGACCGGGCAAAGGCCGCCAACATGCCAAGAATGAAGAAGAGGATGACCGGCGAGGTCAGCGTGGCGATCACGATGTCCATGATGGTGCGCTAAATGATCCCGCGCGGCTTGCCAACTATGGTTGGATTCAGCCCTGTGCATTGCTATTTGGGCTGCATGACCGACGCTATTGCCATCGAAAATTCCGAGAAATCACCCAAGCGCCAGCGCAAGCCGGATTGGATCCGCGTAAAGGCGCCGATGGGCGATACGTTCAACGAAACGCGCAAGCTGATGCGCGAGTTGAACCTCAATACTGTCTGCGAAGAGGCCGCATGCCCGAATATCGGCGAATGCTGGTCGAAAAAGCACGCAACGGTGATGATCCTGGGCGATGTCTGCACCCGGGCCTGCGCCTTTTGCAATGTGAAGACCGGTATGCCTGCAGCGGTGGATGCACTGGAGCCGCAGCATACCGCGGATGCCGCTGCCAAACTTGGGCTTGAGCATATCGTGGTGACTTCGGTGGATCGCGATGATCTGGCCGATGGTGGTGCCAGCCAGTTCGTCAAAGTGATCGAAGCGCTGCGCGCAACGACGCCAAACACCACAATCGAGATTCTCACACCCGATTTCCGCAACAAGTCCGAAGCGGCAGTGGAAGCGATCGTTGCCGCGCGCCCTGACGTCTATAACCATAATCTCGAAACCGTACCGCGCCTCTATCCGACCATCAGGCCCGGCGCGCGCTATTATGCGTCGCTACGCTTGCTGGAGCAGGTAAAGCGCCTCGACCCGTCCATATTCACGAAATCTGGCGTCATGCTGGGGCTTGGGGAAGAACGGATGGAAGTGCATCAGGTGATGGACGATATGCGATCTGCCGGTGTCGATTTCCTGACCATGGGCCAATATCTCCAGCCGACGCCAAAACATGCGAAAGTTGCCGATTTTGTCAGTCCGCAGGCGTTTGACGCCTATGCGGGGATCGCTCGTGCAAAAGGTTTCCTGCTTGTTGCCTCGAGCCCGTTAACCCGGTCCAGCTATCATGCCGGCGATGATTTCGAAAAGCTGCGGGCCGCGCGCGAAGCGCAACTGGCAAAGGGCTAAGTCGGCAATCGATGCCCCGCCACAGCGAATCCCGCCACGTAGCCTATAGCGCTGAACAGATGTTTGAACTGGTGGCTGATGTCGGGCGCTATGAAGAGTTTCTCCCCTGGGTGGTTGCGACACGGATACGGTCCAACAGTGACACGGAAATGGTGGCCGATCTTGTGGTGGGATTCAAATCCCTGCGCGAGACCTTCACTTCCAAGGTGCACAAGGAGCGGCCGGGCCGCATTTCTGTCGATTATCTCGATGGTCCGCTGAAATATCTGCACAACGAATGGGGGTTTGAACCCGATCCGAACGGCGGATGTACGATCGAGTTTCTGGTCGATTTCGCGTTCAGGAACAAGATGTTCGAAAGCCTTGCCGGCCAGGTGTTTGATCGCGCCTTGCGGAAGATGACCGACAGTTTCGAAGCCCGTGCCGACGAACTTTATGGCCCATCCGGTTATTCGGGAAGCAGCAGCTCCAACGCCCATAGCCCTGCCTGAAGGCGCACACCGGCTCGGCCATTATCCTCAAATGTTTTCTGATAGGCTTCGATCTTGTCGGGATCGATCCCGCGCAATGCCCGACCAAACACGACCGTCCCGACAGGCTTCATGTCTGTCCCACCGCCGGGCCCTGCGATGCCGGTAATCGAAACAGCAATATCAGCGCGCGTCCGATCGAGCGCGCCAAGCGCCATTGCCCAAGCAACAGCTTCGGAAACCGCGCCGAAGGTTTCGAGGACATCCGCATTGACCCCGAGCAGGCCAATCTTCGCTTCATTGGCATAGGTTACGAAGCCGCCGTCAAACACGTCCGATGAACCTGCGATTTCGGTGAGAGCAGCACCGACGAGTCCGCCGGTGCAGCTCTCTGCGACTACAATTCGGCGGCCAGCAGCGCGGTTGCGATCGACGACCTCGCGGGCCTTTTCGACAAGTGCGTCGGGAAGAAGACTCACCGGGCCGTCCATGGTCAGCCGGCGGCGGTCTGGCAGATTGCAAATGGCCCTGGGCTTTCGCCCTCTTCCTCGTCATCGGCGCTACCGATTTCGATCAACAGGGCGAGTAGGCCGGCGAAATTTCGAGAGGGAAGGGGTTCTAGGGCCGTGAAGACGCGATCTGCCGTGGGGCAGCTTTCTGCATTGAGCATTTCGCCCAGCGCCACGCCGATACCCATTTCGAACAAGCCGATAATCAGTTCGCCGCCAGAGTCAGCGTCAAGGCCTGGCGAATCTTCACCATCATCGAGCACGCGCAAGGCGAGGCCGGCAGCTTCATCCCGCGCCATATCTGCGGCCGGTGTATAGCGCTGGCTCAACGCCTCGCCGCGTGCCACGATCGCGCTGTTTGCCGGCAGAAATGATGAGCATTGCTCACTGGCATCGTCGATCAAAGTCGGCAGCATTGCCTGGATAAGCGTTTCAGCCTCAGCGGTTGTCAGGCAAGCCGGTTGTGCTGCTGCCTGAACTGACATTCCCACAAGCGCTGCTCCTGCAGCCAGTTTTTTCAGTTTCATTATTCCCCCTCCCAATTATCCGATCGTCGCTATCGCCTGTGCGGCAATTCCTTCGCCTCGGCCGGTAAAGCCAAGTTTTTCTGTCGTCGTCGCCTTCACGCTGACTGCGCTCTCCGGAATGGCGAGGATCTCAGCAATTCGAGCGCGCATGGCGGATCGATGTGGACCGATCTTAGGCGCTTCGCAGATAAGAGTCAGGTCGACATGATGAATAGCCATGCCGCTATCTGTGACCAAATCGCGCGCATGCTCAAGGAAGCGATACGAAGCAACGCCTTTCCATTGCGGGTCACTGGGTGGAAAATGATCACCGATATCGCCGTCGCCAAGGGCGCCGAGGATGGCATCTGTCAGCGCGTGCAATCCGACATCGGCGTCGGAATGACCGGCAAGGCTTTTTGAATGCGGGATTTGGATGCCGCACAACCAAACATGATCGCCATCCTCAAAGGCGTGAACGTCATAGCCGAGGCCGGTGCGCGAAATGGCGGGGGAATGCATTGCAAAATCCTCTGCAAAGGTAATCTTTTTGAGCGCGGGATCGCCCTCGACCAGTGCGACATGATGTCCGGCATGGCGCGCAATTGCGGCGTCGTCAGTTGCCGGTGTTGCAGCATTCCAAGACCGGTGAGCAGTGAGTATCTGTTCAAAGCGAAATGCTTGCGGCGTCTGAATGGTGACGTAATCTGTCCTGTCGACAGTGCTGCCATTGGTGCGGGCAAGGCTGTCTACGACGGGAAGCGCGGGGATTGCTCCGTTTTCAGTGTCCAGAGCATCGACCAGCCTATCGATAACGGCAATCGGAGTGAAAGGGCGGGCGGCATCATGGATCAGCACGCGATCAGGCGGATTGCTTGCCGCTAACGCTTCAAGGCCGTTGCGGACGGATTCTTGCCGAGTGGTGCCACCAATAATCGGATCACCGATTTCGCGCGCGCCAATCGCTTGGCGATACGACTGTTCCTGGCCAGATCCGATCACCACATGAATTTCAGTGATTGCCGGATGGTTAGATAGTGCCTCAATCGCATGCGCGAGAACAGGCTTTCCACGAAATTGCCGAAACTGTTTCGGGAATTCGCCGCCCGCGCGTTCGCCTTTTCCGGCGGCCACAATCAGAGCAGTGGTTCGGGGTTTTGCGTCGGCCATTGCGACCCCTTAGCCGAGCGTCAGCTTGCTCGCCAACGGCTTTGTCACTAGATGCGCCCCATCACGAGAGCATACAGATACGCAAGATGACGAAACTCGATCCTATTTCTATCGGTCCGTTGACGATCGAGATGCCGGTAATCCTGGCACCGATGACCGGCGTCACCGATCGGCCGTTCCGTCGTCTCGTCCGCCGATATGGGTCGGGACTGAATGTGACCGAGATGATCGCCAGTCATGCGATGATCCGCGAAACCCGACAGTCTCTTCAAAAAGCGTCCTGGGATCCAACCGAAGAGCCGGTATCGATGCAGCTTGCCGGTTGTGAGCCCAAGGTGATGGCGGAAGCGGCGCGCTTGAACGAAGATCGCGGCGCTGCGATTATCGACATCAACATGGGGTGTCCGGTCAAAAAGGTCGTCAATGGCGATGCCGGCTCTGCCTTGATGCGGGATCTTCCGCTTGCTGCCTCGCTGATCGAGGCAACGGTAAAGGCCGTGAATGTGCCGGTGACTGTGAAGATGCGCACTGGATGGGACGATAACAGCCGGAACGCCGCCGAGCTCGCCCATATTGCCGAGGATCTTGGCGCGCAGATGATCACCGTACACGGTCGCACGCGTTGCCAGATGTATAAAGGGCATGCGGATTGGGAGTTTGTTTCAAATGTGAAGCAGGCCGTGTCTCTGCCAGTGATCGTCAACGGCGATATCTGTTCAATTGAAGATGCCGAGGAAGCGCTGCGATTGTCCGGTGCGGATGGTGTGATGATTGGCCGAGGGGCCTATGGCAAACCCTGGTTGCTGAGCCAGGTAATGCACTGGTTCAGCCATGGCGAGCGTCGACCCGACCCATCGCTTGGAGAACAGTATCACGTAATTGCCGGCCATTATCGCGACATGCTGGAGCTTTACGGGCCGGATGTTGGCGTCAAAGTCGCGCGCAAGCATATCGGTTGGTACACAAAGGGGCTGCCGGGTTCTGCTGAGTTTCGCAATCGGGCGAACCAGGAAATGGATCCAGAGCAGGTGCTTCAGATGCTGGCTGATTTCTTTGGCCCTGCGGTTGATCGTGCTGCGGCCTGATGCCGCATTGCGACGAAGTGCGATAAAGCGCCCCTCCTAAACGGCGGAATATTGCGGGACTTATGGAAAACTGTGTTTTCTATGCAACGCGCCTGTGTTAGCCGTGCAACGATGGCAAGCGACGCAGCTACCAGTGATGTGACCAGCGAAGAGGGCGGGCTCGAAGGCCTCCGTCGTGCGAGCTGGTTTATGCCGTCTATTGAGCTGATCACGCTCGGCATTTTCCTGGCAATGGTCGGGCTGACTTATGTCATTCTCTCGCGTCAGGAATCGGACGAGCTTTTCCTCACGCCATTTCTGACAGCATTGTTGCTGGTCTCGATTTTGGTGCCGGCGATGTTCCTGATGGTGCTGGTAGCCCGACGCATTGCGCAACGACGCGCAGCGCGTTCGCCGATTGGCGGCAAGGGTCGGCTACACGTCCGGTTGGTGGCCCTGTTCTCAGGGATTGCAGCCGTTCCGACCTTGCTGGTTGTGATCTTTGCTTCGCTGCTGTTCCAATATGGTGTTGAATTCTGGTTTTCGGAACGCGCGCGCGACACACTTGAGAATGCTGGCAGTCTGGCACAGGATTTCTACGTCCAAAGCCTCGAAGAGGTGGAGGCGGAAACGCGGACCATGGCCGCTGACCTTGCGCCATTGATCGAAGGGCGATCCTTTGAGACGCCGGAATTTGTCGAGAATTTCGCCTTCCAGGTCTATGCGCGCGAGCTGTCTGATGCTGCCATTTTCACGGTGGGTGAGGGGGGTGAAGTCCGCACCGTCGCGCTCGTCAATCCTGACGATGAATCGATGGAATCACGGCTGACGGCTTCGCTGCTCGCCACCTTGGATGCCGAAAGCCAGTCTGCCGTGAATGACGCCGGCGATCGGTTCGAGGCGCTTGCGCGTTTTGGTGAAGGCTCGCCCTTCCTCATTTACGCCTCCCGGGCTTCTGATCCGCAGATGCAACTGCAGACCGAACGCGCAACCGCCATCCTGAATGATTATGACGAACTGATTGATCGCGGTCAGGTGATGCAGTTGCGTTTCAATGCAGCGCTGCTTGTCATTTCCCTGTTAATCGTTGCGGCTGCCATTTGGATTGCGCTGACCGTTGCGGATCGCTTGGTTCGACCTGTCGGTTTCCTCGTCGAAGCGGCGCGCAAAGTGGCTGATGGCGATTTGACCACACGGGTTCCCGAACCAGATTCGCGGGATGAGATCGGAATATTGGCGAGCGCTTTTAATGGCATGACGGGAAGGCCTCGAAGAGCAAACCGGCGCGCTGGTCCTGGCCAATGACCAGCTCGATAGCCGACGAGCCTTTACCGAGGCGGTGCTGTCCAGCGTGACGGCGGGTGTTGTTTCGGTGGATGGTGAACGCCGCGTCCGCCTGATTAATCGCTTTGCCGCTGAGCTCATGGAAGCCGATCAGCAGGCGGTGATGGGTGAGTGCCTTGAAAAAATCGGCCCGGAACTCGATCGCCTGCTTGAAGGAGGGGAGAGCGAAAAGACGATCCAGATGACGAGCGGCGGCGAACTGAAAACACTGGCCGTGAAGATTGTCGAGGATCAGGGCGGCCATGTGCTGACCTTTGACGACATTACCCAGCAGCTGCTCGATCAAAGGCGCGCAGCCTGGTCGGACGTGGCGCGCCGCATTGCACATGAGATCAAAAATCCGCTGACCCCCATCCAGCTCGCCGCCGAACGATTGCAGCGCCGCTTTGGTGATGCTGCCGATCCGGATAGCGGGGTGTTCTCGAAACTGACCGGAACGATCGTTCGCCAAGTTGGAGATCTCCGCCGGATGGTTGATGAGTTTTCCTCATTTGCGCGGATGCCCAAGCCCGTGTTCCGCGAAGAATCGATCGTCGATATCGCCCGGCAGGCGGTATTTCTGCACGAAGTTGCCCATCCCGATGTCAGTTTTGACCAGCAGGTCGCAGCTGACGTGCCACCGCTGGTTTGCGATCGCCGGCAACTTGGCCAGGCCTTGACCAATGTGGTCAAGAATGCGGTTGAAGCTGTGGAGCAGCGACATGGCGAGGGTGAGCCGGGCGGTACAGTGAGCCTGAGCGTCACACTCGAAGATAGCCGGACGGTCATAACCGTTGAAGATAATGGCGTTGGGCTACCCGCCGAACGCGAGCGGTTGACCGAACCCTATATGACCACCCGCGAAAGCGGCACGGGACTGGGGCTCGCTATCGTCAAAAAGATTGTCGAAGAGCATTTTGGGACGGTCTCCTTTTCCGATCGGGAAGAGGGCGGAACCAGAGTGCGCATCGCGCTCGATCATGCCGCGCTTAGACCGCTTCAAGATATGGGCGAAGGCGATTCTGAAGGAGACGATCGCTTGTTTCAGTTAACGCGTAACGAAGAGGAGACATCCTAGTGTCACTCGATATTCTCGTCGTCGATGATGAAGCAGATATCTGCGAACTTGTTGCCGGGGTCTTGGAAGATGAAGGTTATGAAGCCCGCACTGCGCGTAGCAGCGACGAAGCTATCACTGCCCTTGAGGATCGCCGCCCTTCGCTAGTGCTGCTTGATGTGTGGCTCCAGGGTTCCAAGCTCGACGGACTGGATCTGCTTGACGAATTAAAGCAGCGCGACCCAAGCCTGCCGGTCTTGATGATTTCCGGACATGGAAATTTGGATACTGCGGTTGCCGCGATCCGTCGCGGTGCAGCTGATTTCATCGAAAAACCTTTTGAAGCCGCCCGGCTCCTCCATTTGGTATCGCGGGCGACGGAAACAGATCGCCTGCGGCGCGAAAATGAGTCGCTGAAGGCCAGGATTGGAGAAGAAGACGAGCTCACTGGTAATTCGAGTGCCATCAATGGCGTGCGCGCGACACTCAAACGCGTTGCAGGAACCGGCAGCCGCGTTCTGATCACCGGACCTGCTGGCGTCGGCAAGGAAGTGGCCGCGCGGCTGCTCCATAGCTGGAGTGGGCGATCCGATGCACCATTTGTGGTCGTTAGCGCTGCGCGGATGACAGCCGAACGCGTTGAGGAAGAACTGTTTGGCACCGAAGATGAAGAAAAGGCGCGCCCTGGCCTGCTGGAACAAGCCCATGGCGGGACGCTTTTTCTCGATGAGATTGGCGACATGCCGCTTGCTGCCCAAGGCCGGATACTCCGCGTGCTTACAGATCAGCGTTTCAATCGAATTGGCGGGCAACGGCTCGTCAATGTCGATGTCCGGGTAATTTCTTCCACCGCCCGCGATCTGGAAATCGAAATAGCAGAGGGCCGTTTTCGCGAGGATCTTTTCTACCGATTGAACGTCGTGCCGGTGCATCTGCCGCCACTTGCAGAGCGCCGCGAAGATATTCCGGCGCTGGTGGAGCATTTTGCTGCGCGCTACGCCTCGGAACGCCGCGTTCCCAATCCGGAAGTTTCTGACGAAGCAATTGCGGCGATGCAGGCTTATGAATGGCCGGGCAATGTTCGCCAGCTTCGCAACATTGTCGAACGCACGATCATTCTCGCGCCTGGCGACAGAATTTCCCGGATTGATGCTGACATGTTGCCGGCGGAGATTCTTGAAGATCAGCTGCAGATCACCCCGGATAAGGGGGCCCGTGCAATTATGGGCACACCGCTTCGCGAAGCGCGCGAAACTTTCGAGCGTGAATATTTGCGGGTTCAGATTCGTCGCTTCTCCGGCAATATTTCCCGGACGGCAACGTTCATCGGAATGGAACGCTCGGCGCTGCACCGCAAGCTCAAGACATTGGGGCTCAACGAAAACAAGAAGAACAACAACTGATTGAAGTCAGGCGTCGTTAGACCTACATTTCAGGGTGAGGCGGGTCGCCGCCTCGTCGTGAGACGTCGATTAACGATGCCCAGCGGGCTACGACCCGCCAAGAACCGGAGGCCATAATGGCTGAAAAGGTCAACATACTTCAGGATTTGTTTCTCAACACGCTGCGCAAGTCGAAAACCCCGGTGACAATGTTCCTGGTAAAAGGCGTGAAACTGCAGGGTGTTATCACCTGGTTTGACAATTTCTCTGTGCTGCTGCGCCGCGATGGTCAGTCGCAGCTGGTGTACAAGCATGCAATCTCAACAATCATGCCGGGTGGTCCGGTTGATTTGACGGAGATTGAAGAGACATTTGCCGAGGACAAACGTGGAAAGTTACTTCAGGAGATCTTTCTCAACGCGGTGAAGCGCGATCGCGATCCCGTGACGATGTTCCTCGTCAATGGTGTGATGCTGCAGGGCGAGGTCGCTGCCTTTGACCTGTTCTGCCTGCTTTTGAATCGGGATGGGCAATCTCAGCTCGTCTACAAACACGCAATCTCGACGGTCCAGCCGAGCAATCCAGTCGATCTCGGTAGCGCAGATCCTGATAACCAGCCTTGAGCGTTTTCGACCGCGATGAACTGGATGGACTGAGGCGCGGCGATCGCGCGCTCGTCATTTTTCCCGATTTCGGGCGGGATGAAAGCCGTGACAGCGATGCGCGGCTTGAAGAGGCTGCGGGTCTTGCTGAAGCCATCGGTATCGATGTTGTTGAGAAAAAAGCATTGCGACTGCGCCAGATGCGCCCCGCTACGCTGTTTGGAAAAGGGCAGGTTGATCGACTGGCCGTTGATGTCCGTCTGGCGGAAGCCAGTATTGCGATCGTCGATGCTGCTTTGACGCCTGTTCAGCAAAAGAACCTTGAAGATGAACTGAAGGTCAAGGTCATTGACCGAACGGGTCTTATTCTTGAGATATTCGGGGAACGCGCAGCGACCGCAGAAGGTCGGTTGCAGGTCGAACTCGCGCATCTTGACTATCAGGCCGGCCGGCTTGTCAGGAGCTGGACTCACTTGGAACGGCAGCGTGGTGGTTTCGGCTTCCTCGGCGGCCCGGGTGAAACGCAGATCGAGGCCGATCGGCGGATGATCCGGGATCGCATGGCCAAACTGCGCAAAGAGCTTGAGCAAGTCCGCAGAACCCGCACGCTGCATCGCTCCCGGCGGCAAAAGGCACCCTGGCCGGTTATCGCTCTGGTCGGCTATACAAATGCCGGAAAATCCACACTTTTCAATCAGATGACCGGCGGTGACGTCATGGCGGCAGATTTGCTGTTCGCCACGCTCGATCCTACAATGCGCGAGATAGCCTTGCCGGGGCTCGACAAGGCTATCCTGTCCGACACGGTTGGATTTGTGTCAGATCTACCCACCCAGCTGGTGGCCGCGTTCCGGGCGACCCTTGAAGAAGTGAATGCGGCTGATCTGATCGTCCATGTTCGCGATATTTCGCATCCCGATAGCGATGCGCAGCGCCTGGACGTTGAGCAAGTCTTGGCGGAAATCGGGGCCGGCGGGGAAGGGGATGTCCCGATGATTGAGGCGTGGAACAAGATTGATGCCTTACCGCAGGATGCGCATGACCAGATATGCACTGCTGCGGATCGCCGTGATGACGTCGTCGCCGTCTCAGCGCTGACTGGAGAGGGGGTTGAGGCGCTTCGCTCCTTGATGGTTGAACAGCTCGACCGGGGCAGTGCCGTGCATGATGTCAGTTTGTCGGTGTCAGACGGCGAAAACCTTGCCTGGCTCCATCGCAATGGAAAAGTTATCAAACAGGAAGTTGCAGGCGATACTTTAGAAGTATCTGTAAGTCTTTCTGCTATCGATTGGGCGCGGTTTCAGGGCCGTATCGTCAGTTAGTAGGATTCCTGCGATTTGGTGGAATTCCACAGCCGGTCCTGATCCTCAGCGGATGGTTTTTCGGATTTGGCAATCACCCATAATTCTTCCATTTCCTCGAGACTTAGCTCGCTAAATGCCGCCCCCGCCTGGGTTTCCATCGACCGAAAACGCCGTTCAAATTTGGAGTTGGCAGCCCGGAGGGCGGCTTCCGGGTCAATCTTGTGAAATCTGGCCCAATTGACGACGGCAAAGAGCAAATCTCCAATCTCTTCAGCGCGTTGTGCATCAGTCTCGGCCGTCTCAACTTCGCGGATTTCCTCATCGATCTTGGCGCGCGGGCCGCTTTCGTCCGGCCAGTCAAAACCCGTGCGCGCAGAGCGCTTTTGCAGTTTTTCGGCGCGCAGCAGTGCGGGGAGGGCGGTTGCCACTCCGTCCAGGGCGCTGTCCCGGCCCTTCTCCGCCCTTTCCGCCTCCTTGATGGCTTCCCAGCCTGGTCCGGCATCGCCATTTTCCGCTTCCGGTCCAAAGACATGCGGATGTCGACGCACCATTTTGTCCGAGATACCATCGAGCACAGCCGACAGGTCGAAATCACCATTTTCCTCAGCCATGCGGGCGTGGAAGACGACTTGGAGCTGGAGATCGCCGAGCTCGTCCTTCAGGGCAGCCATATCGCCATGCTCGATTGCGTCGGCGACCTCATAGGCTTCCTCGATTGTGTATGGCGCGATCGAAGCGAAATCCTGTTCGACATCCCATGGACAGCCTGTGTCCGGATTGCGTAAGCGCTCCATGATCGTTGCAAGACGCGAAATGCGATCGCCAAGACTGTCATTTGGCTGGGAGGGGCGCGTCACGTCCATTGATCTATTATCCCGATAATATACATTATGTTAAATTAAAGATGGATCGAGGGAAATAGCCCTTCTCACCGGTTCTAAAAGCAAAAAGCGCCCCGGCCAACCGCCAGAGCGCTTCTCACAGCCGATAACTCTGCGATTGTTATTCGAGGCGCCGCAGAATGACGTCGCCATCCCGTGAATCTTCCAATCGAATAATATCGTCACGCAATCCGCGATCTCGACCAAATCCGCGTGTTCCGTAGAATCTGGTGCCAAACGCGCCCCAGATGGCGGCACGCTGAGCGTCCGATACGGCTGTAGGCAGATTGGTCGGCGCGGCATTTGGGCCGCCATAGGACCAATGGCCGGGATATCCGTCTGGCCCGCCACGGCTGATATGATCACCCGGCAGCCCGCCTGGATAGACTCCAACCTGGGCAGAAGCAGCGCTACCGACAAGGCCGGCCGCCGCGACAAGGGCTATAGTTGCAATCATTTTCTTCATGATCTTACTCCTTCAAACGCGACAAAAGCACTATTGCGGATCTGACGCGGGCTGTCCGTGATAGCGATCACTGGAAATGAAGAACGGCCCGGTCGCGATGACCGAGCCGTTTGAATTCAAGCGGTTGGCAGGTTTAGTCTCGTCCGTCGCCATTCACATCGCCTGTTGCGACCCGGACACCACCGGTGAAGGACGAAGATGGTGGCTGCGTATTAAAGTCGCTGCCATCGCCATTGTTCACGATCAGCAGGTCATTGCCGTCCTGGCCCAGCCGCGGCGAGCGGCTATTGGTTTGGCGGGCAAATCCCTGCGGAAGTCCGCCTGGTGCGGCCCGCTGCGGATTACGGCGTGCAGCTTCGCGTGCAGCCTGGACAGCCGGTAACAACAGCCCGACCTGACTGGTTTGTCCGGGGCCAGTGAGATTTCCCGGATGTCGCGGCGCATGCGCGCTTCCGCCTTGCTGGTAGACCGGCTGTGAAAACGATTCCAAATTGACCCATTGGGCATGAGAATCCTGGGCCGTAGCGGCGGTCGCCGAAAGGCCTAATCCAGCGGTAAGAGCGAGTAATGCAAAAGTCTGTTTCATCATAATCTCCGTTCAATGTGACGCAGACTATGTCGCAAGATTGCAGCCACTCCGATGTGACCGCCATCACGCCGCAGCGCTTTTACGGTTCAAGGAGTAACCACTCCCCTTCAACGCTCCAGCTCGACAGCGATGAGAGGAAGTTCATGCCCAAGACGTTGGTACCGCCAAACTCTTCGGCGATGACCACCGGCATGTTTTCGCGCCGGATCGTACCAACGATAAGCGTAGCCGCCTCCGCGCGATCCGCCGAGATTGCTCCATTAGCTGTGTTGAGAATCATCGGATAGCCGCCACTAGGCTCAATACCGGATCGCTGCGCTGCACCGATCGAGAGCGCAGTCACGGTGGCGCCGCTATCGACAAGGAATCGCTCAACATTGCCATTGAGCTGAACATCCACCCAGAAATGGCCATCTGGTGATTTCCGGATTTGGAGCGCGTCTCCTTGGGCCACGGTTTCCGGCGGACTGATCTCATACCAGACACGTTGGGCTACGGACGCGATATCGTTGCGAAACGCGTAGATTGTGAGCCCGATTGCAAATATCGCCACCCAGGCCAGGGCCATCTTGGCCGCCTGGCCAATGGGGATGCGGCGGCTGATCAGCGCGCTGCCGACGATCACCAGCATGACGATAGCCCAGATAAGGTTTTGGCCCTGCCCGTCCGTCATTACAGCTCAATCTCCAATCCGTCATAGCCAGGCTCAACGCCGTCTGGCAGCTCTTCACACAATGTGCGATAATCCATGCTGTGGTCCATATGCGTCAAGATAGCGCGGCCAGGCCGGGCTTTTTCGATCCATCCAAGCGTTTGAGCGAGATGGGGATGCGTGGGATGCTCTCGGCGCCGCAACGCATCGACGACCCAAACGTCCACACCCTCGACGCATTCGAAAGCCTTGGCTGGCAGTCCGGTGAAATCGGTCGTGTAGGCAATGCTCTTCCCGCCGTGTTCGAACCGCAATGCAGCAGATGTAATGGTCCCGTGCGGCATGTCCGCAGCACTCACCGTGATGCTCCCGAGCATAACGCGATCGGTCAGCGCCATGCCTTGCGCATAGGATGGATAGGGCCCGTTACCGCGAAAGGCGAAGTCGAACCGCTGTTGGAGTTCCCGCAATGTCCGCGGCCGCGCCAGGCACGGTATAGGGCCGCCCAAGCCAAAATAGAGCTGTCGCAATTCGTCAATGCCATGGCAGTGGTCGGCATGTTCATGAGTCCAGACGACATGATCTATGCGCTTGGTACCGGCATCCAGCAGCTGCTGTCGCAAGTCCGGGCCGGTATCGACGAGGATGCTGTGATTGTCGGCCGAGACCATGATCGACGAGCGCATCCGGCGATTACGCGGCTCGTCGGGATTGCACGCTCCCCAATCATTGCCGATTCTTGGAACCCCGGCCGATGTGCCACAACCGAGGATGCGCAGCTTCACGCGACCGTCTTGTCGAACAACGAATGGAAATTGCTAGTCGTATAGGCTGCCAGATCCTCGACCGTTTCACCGCGCAGCTCAGCGAGGAAATTTGCAGTGTCGGCGACAAAGGCCGGCTCGCACGTCTTGCCGCGATTGGGCACCGGCGCGAGGAACGGCGAATCCGTCTCGATAAGGAGCCTGTCTCGTGGCAGCTTGGCCGCGGTAGCCTGGAGATCCTTGGCGTTCTTGAAGGTCACGATCCCCGAAATCGAGATGTAGAAACCCAGATCGAGTGCGATATCGGCGAAGTCCTGACTCGCCGTGAAACAATGGATGACGCCGCGATAAGGCCCCTTCCCCATTTCGTCCGCCAGGATTTCCGCCGTATCCTCCTCGGCATCGCGCGTGTGGACGATCAGCGGCAGGTCTGTATCGCGGGACGCCGCAATATGAGCGCGGAAGCTGCGTTTTTGCTGTTCGCGATCGGAATGCTCATAATAATAATCAAGCCCGGTTTCGCCGATTGCGACAACGCGTGGATGATCGGATTTGGCAACCAGCTTGGCTGTATCGATATCCGGATGCCCATCGGCCTCGTGCGGATGGATGCCAACAGAGGCCCATATATTCTCACTCTTCGCCGCAGTGGCGATGATTGCGTCCCATTCGCGTTCGCGTGTCGAGATGTTGAGCATCGTCGACACACCACGCGCCTGCGCAGCGGCGATCACGTCATCCTGACGCTCGACCAAGCCTTCATAGTTGAGATGGCAGTGACTATCGACGAACATGTCGCTGAGATAAGGGCTCAAACCCTAGCTGTCACCCTGCTCTTCCGGGATTTCCAGCCTTGGGAAAACGCCCTGCGGCGCCGGTAACTCCAGGCCGACTTCCAATGGTGTCGCGAGCGCCGCGAAATCACGGGCATCGGCAGCTTGCCCCAACTGGTCGAGCAAGGCGTCCGCAGATGCCGGAATCGCCCAGCGTGCGAGGATCGCGAGTTGGCGCACAGCTTCGGCGCAGCGATACAGGATTGCCCCGGCCCGCACTGGGTCGGTTTTGCGCACTGACCATGGCTGTTGCTCGGAAATGTAGAGATTGGCTTCCCCGGCACCCTTCCAGATTACCTCGAGCGCCTGATGGATCGCAAATTCATCCATTGCCGCACTGGCTTTGCCTGGAATTGCATCGAAAAGCGCCATCAGCGCTGCGTCATCGTCGGTGGGATCACCCGGATCCGGCACCGTGCCATCGAAATTCTTGGCGATCATCGATAGCGTGCGTTGTGCAAGGTTGCCGAGGTCATTGGCGAGGTCGGCATTGCAGCGATTGACGATCGCCTCGGCTGAATAGCTGCCATCATTGCCAAAACTCACCTCCCGCAGCAGGAAATAGCGCACGGAATCAACGCCAAATGTTTCGGCGAGCGCCATGGGATCGGTGACATTGCCGAGCGATTTCGACTCTTTCTGCCCGCGATTGAGCAGGAATCCATGGCCGAATACGCGATCCGGCAGTGGTAGGTCCGCACTCATCAGGAAAGCCGGCCAATACACAGTATGGAAGCGGACAATATCCTTGCCGATGATATGGACGCTTTCCGCGTCCTTCCCCCAATAGCGAGCGTAGAGTCCCTCTTCGTCAGGAAAATCCAGCCCTGTCAGATAGTTGGTGAGTGCATCGAGCCAGACATACATGACGTGCGTGTCGTCGCCTGGTACCTTCACACCCCAGTCAAAGCTGGTGCGCGAAATGCTGAGATCGCGCAGCCCGCCGCTGACGAAGTTTGCAATCTCGTTGCGACGACTATCGGGTTTCAGGAACTCTGGCTGATTTTTGTATAATTCGAGAAGCTTATCCTGATAGTTGGACAGCTTGAAGAACCAGCTCTCTTCGACGGTCCACTCGACCGGCGTCCCCTGGGGAGACAGTTTTTCGTCCCCTTCCCCGTCGATCAGCTCTTTTTCATCATAATAGGCTTCGTCACGAACCGAATACCAACCCTCATAGCGATCGAGGTAGAGATCGCCCTTCTCTTCCATTCTTTTCCAGATCGTCTGGGCCGCGCGGTGGTTGGCCGTTTCGGTTGTGCGAATGAAGCGCTCATATCCAATATTAAAAACATCACACATATCAATGAAATAGCTAGTCATTTCATTAGCAAAATCACGGATTTCAATACCGCGCTCGCGTGCCGTTTTGACCATTTTCAGGCCATGTTCGTCGACTCCAGTCTGAAACCGAACATCGCGGCCAGAAAGCCTGAAAAACCGCGCAATAGCGTCGGTTGTGATGGCTTCATAGGCATGGCCGATATGCGGCCGCCCATTTGGGTAGCTGATAGCCGTGGTGATGTAGAATGGCTTGGAATCAGGCGTCATGCCGGGGTTCATGCAGCGAAGCGAGCAGTCCGGCAAGCGTGAAAACGGTGGTTTGGGGGTCGAGCGACAATCTTTGCGCCCCGCCGGCCAAGGATCTGGCTTCTTCCCACGCCGAAACCGCCTTTTCCAGCGCCCTTCCCTCCTGTTGGCGGGCATAGGATGCGATCGCGGCAGGTGCGCGCTCCAGAAACGCCTCATAGCGCGGTTGCGCCTTTTTGAGCGCCAAAGACTGGGCAAGCGACGCGCGCGCTTCATTTCCGGAATCACCCTTGGCGATCAGCGATCGGATCGTCGCGTCCAGGCCAGCGATATCGAGGCCGGCATATTGAAGTGCCTGGCCAGGGGCGCCATTGCCGATCTGTACCAGCGCATCCCGCTCATCCTGATCGAGAAGAGGTTCGGCCTGGGCGATTGCTGACGTCATGGCGTCATCGGAAAGTCTTGAAAACTTTAGCATTCTGCAGCGCGACCTGATCGTCGGCAGGATCCGGCCCGGGCTATGGCATACCAACAGAAACACGCAATTTGCCGGCGGTTCTTCGAGATTTTTGAGTAATGCATTGGCGGCCGAGCGTTCAAGATCGTCAATTGCGTCGATGACCACGGCTCGCCAATCGGACATGGATGGCGTGGTCGCAAAAAGCGACTGAATGCCGCGAACCTGGTTGACCGATATGTTGCGGGCCAATTCGTCCGGTTTGCGGTCCCGCGGCAGGCGCTGGAGGCGGCGCAGGTCGGGATGGCTACCAGCCGCTATCAATTGTGCCGTGGGATGGCTGTCAGGCACGGACAGGCCTTCACCAAGCCCGTCGGGTGCCGCTGCCTGCGCCAGCACACGTCGCGCGGCCATATCGGCGAACAGAGCCTTGCCGATCCCCTTCGGCCCGCCAAGCAGCCACGCATGATGGAGTTTGCCGCTGTCCAGCGCATTGCGAAAGGCGCTTACCGCCGAATCCTGGCCAAATAGCTTCACGTGAGCCGCTCATCGATGACTGAACGGATTTCCGCTGCCACGGTCTCGATATCGTTGCGGCCATCGATCACCGCGAAGCGGGCCGGTTCATCCAGTGCGAATTTGTCAAACGCCTCAGCCACCGCGCGATGAAAGGCGAATTCGCGATTGGTAAAGCGATCGATCTCGGCGCCATCTCGTGCGATCGCGCGCCGTGTACCGGTATCACCATCAGTGCGCAGCAACAGGGTCAAGTCCGGCCAGGTGTCGCCAATCGCGCTCGCGTTGATCGCCCGCACGGTATCGACCCCCATTTTTCCGGCTGCACCCTGATAGGCGAGCGTCGAGTCAACAAAGCGATCGCAAATAACCCATTTGCCTTCGGCGAGCGCCGGACGGATCAGATTTTCGACATGATCGGCGCGCGCCGCAGCAAAAAGATGCGCTTCGGCAGTCGCGGTCAGCGGAACATCGTCTTCGAGCAACAGGGCACGAATGGCGTCGGCGCCTGGTGTGCCGCCCGGTTCACGAGTTTCGACGACTTCGGTGCCCTGTTCTCTCAGCCAAGCGGCTAACAAGCCCGCCTGTGTAGATTTGCCGGCCCCCTCGCCACCTTCCAGGGTTATGAACTTGCCCCGCACCCTGCCCTATCCAAAGCCCAGTAGCGACATTAGTCCGGCCCAAACGCGTCCGAAGAAGCCGCTTTCCTCGATAGCTTGTTCGGCAACCAGCGGCAGGCGTTGTGGTGGCATGTCTGGCGTTTCAACGACAAGGTCTGCGATATGCTGGCCTTCAGCAATCGGTGCCCGAATTGGTCCCTGATAGACGATTTTGACGTCGCGATCCGCCGCCAATCCAGCGGGGATTGTTACCGCGAGATCACGGGGTGCCACGAGACCAACCTCGCTCTCGCTGCCACCCTGGACCTGCGCAGTGCCCACGCGATTGCCACTCGAAAGCAGTGTGAGAGCCTGCCACGCGTTGAAACCCCATTGCATGAAACGGGTCGATTCACTGACACGCAGGCCATAGGAGTCGAGACCCGCGAGCACCATGACCAACCGGCGCCCATCCTGGGCTGCGGAGCCAGTAAAGCCAAACCCGGCTTCCTCGGTATGGCCCGTTTTCAGGCCGTCTGCACCGTCAACACGGCCCATGATCGGATTACGATTGGGCTGGGTGATGGGCTGGCCGCTCATGGTTTCACCCCAGGTGAACTCACGGCGACCGTAGAATTGACTATAATATTCCGGATATCGTTCGATGGTCGCGATCGCGAGATTGGCGAGATCCTCGGCACTCACATAGCTGCGGCCTTCATCGGGCCAGCCGGTGCTGTTGCCGAAATTGCTGTTTTCGAGGCCGAGTTCTTCCGCCTTGCGGTTCATCAGGGCGGCAAAGGCGTCTTCGGTGCCAGACAGGCATTCGGCAAGAACAACACTCGCGTCATTTCCCGAGACGGTAACGATACCATAGAGCAGATTTTCGATGCTCACCTGTTCCCCGGGCGAGAGGAACATGGTCGAACCGGCGCTGGGCCCGTGCCATTGTCGCCAGGTTTCGGGCTGTACCGTACATTCCTGATCGAGTGTAATCTCTTCTTCCGCCAAGAGATCGAACGCGACATGGGCGGTCATCATTTTCGCCATTGATGCAGGCGGAATACGGCGCTGGGCATTGCGCTCAAACAGCACGGCGCCCGAGCTGATGTCGATGAGATAGGCTATCTGCGCCTCGCCGTCATAGGTCGGACGCTCCGCCTGAGCCGGAATCGCGGCTGACGCGAGCGCCAGTGCAAGAAGAGCGGGTGCCTTTTTCATTTCTATCATACTTCCCATTTTATCGACTGGAGTCTCGAAGTACCCGGGCGTCGCCGAACCCGGCTGAACGGGCTCTAGATAAAGCCTGTCGCGCGATAGCCTGGGTTGCATAGGGCCCAAGGCGAACACGGCGAATATTGCCTGCCGTCATGATGCGAACGGGCCCCAGGCTTTCGGCGCGGTTGGCAAGGCGCTGTGCGTTTCCGGCGTTTGAAAAGGCGCCGAGTTGCACATAATATTCACCGCTCGGAGTTGTTGCGGGCGGCGGCGTGCCGATTGGTGTCGTCGTTGCTGTAGCGGGTGGCGGTGGTGTCGTGTTTTCCCAACTGACACCCTGCCCGGATGGATTGTTATTGGCCGGGGCCGAGGGCGGTACGCTGGTTGTGCGTGTCGGTGTCGGCGCATCTGGCGACGGCACGGCCTGCGGGATTATTCCACCCCCGCGCTCATACTGGGCGCGTAGGGCTTCAAGCAGCTGTGGTGAGGCGTCTAATCGTGGACGAGCCGCCTGTCCGCCTCTGAGGCGCGTCCGATCCCCTTCATTTGGTTGTACGCGGCGAACCCGCACGGGCGCGGTGCCTTGCTCAACAAATCCAAGCATGCGCGCGGCGCCAATCGACAGGTCGATAATCCGATTGCCGGCGAACGGACCACGGTCGTTAACGCGCACCAGAATCGAGCGCCCGTTTTGGAGCGACGTTACTTCAACATAAGATGGCAGCGGCAGTGTGCGGTGGGCCGCGCTGATTCCGGTCGGACGGAATATTTCACCATTGGCTGTCGGACGGCCGCCCAATTCCTCACCATAAAATGAGGCCAGGCCAACTTCGTCATAATGGGATGGGTCGACCGGCGTATAGGTGCGACCTTGGATCGTGTACGGCTCGCCAATGCGCACTGGTGTGTCAGACACCAATTCCCTGCTGATCGGCCCTTGCGCGCCGGCCGATGCCGGTGGCAGCTCCCGTCCGCCTCCTCCGCATCCAGCCAGAGCCAGCGCCGAAAGGCCTGCTAGCCATCTATGTCTGCTATCGAACAATCTCATCAGCCAGTAACCCCACCGACAATGCATAGAAATTCGAGCAATTATAGTCGAGTATCACGCGATAATTGTTGGTGAGAAGATAGGCCGTATTTCCGGGGCCATCGGGCTCCAGAAGCGTGGCCATGATCCGGTCATCTGGCCAGATACCATTGCGGGGCCGAATGCCCAGTTCTCGCCATTCGGCCATTGAGAGCCAACGACTATGGCGCTCCATAACCCGCGGGCAGCGTGTCGCGTCCGTCTGGTTGGCAACTGCTGTACGATTCAGTGATGAGGGTACATTGACCGCAACACCCCAGGGCTGACCGCGACGCCAGCCTGCATTCTCGAGATAATTGCCGATCGATGCCAAAGCGTCGGCTTCGCTGCGCCAGATTTCCGCGCGGCCGTCGCCATCACCGTCGATCGCCAGCCGCAAATAGACGCTGGGAAGAAATTGCGGATAGCCAAAAGCGCCTGCCCAACTGCCAATCAGTCGGTCACGCGGGACACCGCGATCGATCATCTTCATCGCGGCGATGAATTCTCCTGCGAACAATTCACGCCGCCGGCCTTCATAGGCCAGCGTGGCTAGCGAGCGCGGCAAATCAAAATCGCCTGTAATCCGGCCATAGCCCGTTTCATGGCCATAGATGGCAATCGCAATCTTTCCGGGAACGCCGGTACGCGCTTCAATATCGCGCAGCTGGCTGCGAACCCGGCGATAGGTCGCCACGCCGCCATTGATCCGCGCCGGATTTACATGGCGTGCTTGGTACGGCGCAAAAGGTGGGATCGGCGCATCGAAGCTGCCGCCCGGCTGATTGCGATCGAGCCTGATCACACGCGGATTGTAACTCAGGGTCGGGATAACCCGGTCAAGGGTTTCCGGCCGGACGCCTTCGGCAATCGCCTGCGCCCTCAATTCCTGCATATAGCTGCGAAAACCAGCATCAGTTTGGGCGGCTGCCGGAATCGTAGCAAACAGGCTGGAGATCGCGATTAGGAGGGAGAGTAAAATCTTGCGCATCAGGATACCTTTCCCCTCACTCCTGCCATAGCGGCACGATCAAGGGAAAGGCTTTTCGTCGCAAGACTTGCACGTTGGGGCGTTTGCAGGATAAGCGCCCTGTTACGCGGACAGGTGGCCGAGTGGTTTAAGGCACTGGTCTTGAAAACCAGCGTGGGTTCACGCTCACCGTGGGTTCGAATCCCACCCTGTCCGCCACCTTCACTTAATAAGACAAAGGGCCCGGCAATTTCTTGGCGAGCCCTTTACTTTTAGGAGCCTGGATCCGTTAGAAACCTACCCGAGCACCGAGCCGGAAGACTCTGCCCAAGGGATTGCCAACGAACGGATTATATCCCAGCGGCAGTCTTGCTTCTGACGCTTCTTCGTTCGTGAAGTTCTCAATCGAGAACTGCAGCTGTGTATCAAATGCCGTGAATGGCAAATCATAGGTCACATGGAAATCATGCTGCGTATAGCTTGAGATATTCCGGCCAAAATTCGTGCCGCCGAAATTCGTCATTGCACAAAATTGAAGACCGTCGCATCGCTCGTCGCGAACACCGTCAATATATGTCACGCCATAACGGAGGTTCACTCCAGAGACGTTATAGTTGACGTAGCCATTGCCTCTCCACTGAGCGATTGTGCCCGGGAGCCGATCGAGATTGGCCAAACCGACGGCGCTGAAGCCAGGCCGCAGCAAGTTTCCGTTCAAATTGAAATCGCCAATGTCATAATCCAGAATGTGGCTGCCATTGACCCCAACTGAGAAGACACCGGGTCCGATATCGGTGGTGTAGCTAGCCGAAAAGTCGATCCCTGACGTGGTTGTCTTGGGACCGTTGACCCACTGGGTCAGGATCCGCGAGATGTTCGTGCCAAGGGTCGTGCCTTGGACACATGCCCCGCCATCAAAGGTGATCAATGCGGCGAATGGACTTGCGCAATTGGCCAAGCCACCTGCTACCGGAACAACAGCGCTGGCAATTGCCTGGCCATCCGTCGTTGTAATCTCGTCTTCGAATTCGAAACTCCAATAATCAACGGAGAATACGAATCCGCCATAATTGACGACCGCGCCGATATTGTAGCTGAAGGCCGTCTCAGGGCCGAGATCATTCGGATTGCCGGCAATATCAACCGCTTTGAAGTTGCCATTTGCTGCGTTGATAGCAGCGAGCGTCGTCACGGCGTTGTTTGATACCTGAGCAGCCAATGGTCCGCGGAACGTGGTTCCGACCGATCCGCGCAGCACCAGCCAGTCCGTCGGTTCCCAGCGGATGGCAGCTTTAGGATTAAAGGTCGATCCGATCGAACCACCATAATCTTCGAACCGCGCGGCTGCCGTCACTTCAAGGGTATCAGTGATCGGAATTGCGACTTCGGCAAAAATGGCCTGAACATCCTGGCTCAAGGCTTCCCGGCGTGAACCACCGAGGAAGATGAACGAGCCTGCACCGTCGAGCGGTCCCCCAAGGCAGCTTTGATCACCCAAGATAACGCAAGGGTTTGTATCAAGGTTGGATTCCTGACGCAGCGGCCGGGTGGTGTAGGAAAGGTCGCGATACTGCGCGCCAACGGCCCAACCGATCGGGCCAGCGCCCAGATCGATACCGAGTTCGCCGGAGAAAATGAGATCGATGACGAACGTGTCTTCGATTTCTTCTACGCCATTTGTGACCTGGAGAAACTCAATCAGCTCAATCGAGTTTTCGTTGCCAGGAACATAGAAGGGATTGGGTAATCCCAATGCCGGATTGCCAGGACCGGCGTTGACGAATGGATTGAACCACTGACACGGCCCGACGCCAGGCGTTCCTCCAACCGGGTCACAATTCGCACCACCTAAACCGTTCAGCGCATTTTGCAGTCGCGAACCGACAAAGCCTGGCGAGCTGCGCCGACGTTCGTAATTCGCCCGGGTCAATGACAACTGACCGCGGAAGCTGTCGGAGAAGTCTTTTTCCAGCGTGCCGGATATCCGCCACGCTCGGTTGTTAGCTGTCTGCCGACCTGCGCCTCGACCTGGGTCAGTTGGATTGCCGAGGTTACCGAAGGGACGCCACAAGAATATTCCAATGGGCGCAACCGGCGCTGGAATGCCCGCTTGCTGCGCAAAGATCTGCGCGCCGGGGTTGTTGGGAGAGATTGTGAAACCGCCACCAAGCTGGGCACCACCAGGTCCCTGTAGTGGAGGATAGCCAGGCGATGTTCCGATCCTGTCCAGATCCGTCCGGGCATAGGTTGCTTCACCGTGGAACCGGAAGGTGTCCGACAAATCGACATCGGCTTGGAGATAGGCCTGATAGCGATCTTCTTCTTCGACCAGATTATCAAAGGGAATGAAGCTGAACCGGCAAATGCCATCTGGGGTGCCGCCCAGTTCCGCACAGCCCACGTCGTTGGTGAAACCCGGCGCAAAGAATGAGCCCGGCGTAGCCAATGCAGACCAAGCGGACGGGTTTACTGCATAGGGTTGGAAGCCATAGGAGCGTTCGGTCGAGGGCAGTTCTGAACGATGCTGCCAACCAAAGCCCGCCATGATATTGAGATCGCCGAAGTTGCGACCAACCAAGATTGAGGCGGTGTAGTTATCGTCCGAGCCGTCGATAAAGTCGTAATCGCCTACCAGTTCGACGCCTTCAAAACCTGATCGGGTAATGAAGTTGGCGACACCGGCAATAGCATCAGAGCCATAGGTTGCCGCAGCGCCATCTTTGAGAATTTCGATACGGTCCAAGGCGAAAAGCGGAATGGAGTTGGTATCACCAAAACCACCGCCCACTGCGCCTGGCGCTGTTAATGTGCGTCGGCCATTGAACAATACCAAGGTGCGGGTTGGGCCCAAGTTCCGCAAGTTAATCGAGCCAAAGCCCTGATTGCCTTGCGCAGCAGTTGAAAACTGGTTGGAATCACCCAGAACGCTGCCGACTTCCGGCAAGTCTTTGATGAATTCTAGTGGTGAGGAAACCCCGTTAGCGGTGAGATCAGCCGCGGTATACACATCAACCGGGACTGCTGCATCTTCAGGCGTGCCGCGAATGTATGAGCCCGTAACAACAATGACATTGTCATCCGAATTCGCGCCGTCATCAGCCTGCGCATGACCAACGCTTGGCATCACGGCGAGTGACAAGGCCAACGCGCCTAGAGCGCACTTGTCCTGCAAAACGGATTTTTTCATCAAAATTTCCTCCCACGTTTGCAGCCCTAATATTTTTTAGGGTGACGCGCCCCTGCGTTCACCCACCTTGCTGCTGGGATTAGATTTGGCGTAGCTTGACGGGTACGGCAACCCTTATATTGATTTGATTGATGGTAGTGGCATTTCGGTCGACATTTCCGCGAAATCGAGCAAAGCGCCCGCCCGGACGGGATTATGTGCCAACGTCTTGATGTTTGGCGAAATCGCTGTCCATCCGCCACTCAGTCGCTTTGCAAAATGCCTTCGCTGACCAGTGCCTCGATTTCCGCAGCGCCCATTTCCAACCAGTCAGTCAGGGCTTCGGCATTATGTTCCCCGCGTTTCGGCACATTGGCATCGCTCGTGATGCCGCTTTGCGATTCCGAGAATCGATAGGGCGACTGGACCGTTCGCCGCGTCTCGCCAATATCATCTTTCACGTCGACAAAGATGCCACGCGGCCCAACGCTGGGTTCGGCGAAACTGTCATCGCCGAACTCGCGAACCAAGCCCCAGGCAAGGTTCAGTTCGTCCAATTTGGCGATCAGCGCGTCGAAGCTGTCGAAGGAGCCAACCCGCTCCACCAATGTTTCGCGGCGCATCCGGATCTTGGTTTCGATATCGGCACCTTGCGGTGTCGGATCAACCAGCCCGTCGCGCGTTGCGAACATCCGCCAAATCCATTTCAGATCGGCGGTGATCAAGATTCGTTTTCCCTCCGGCGCGTCCCAGACGATATTCTCGTCGGGCTTCGGCCAGACGCCATCCAATGCCCAATGGGCATAATCATCCACGGAATGCATGACGTTGATCATCGCAATATCGATATGCTGTCCCTGGCCGGTTTGCTCGGCAAGGCGCAGGGCGGCAAAGATCCCGACAAGGCCGTGGAGCGAGCTGTACGTGTCGGCGAGCGACATTTGTACATCTCCAGCGGGCCCGCCGATCATTTGGGCCTGGCGCGCGACCAAGCCGGTTTCTGCATGCAAGACCGGGGCATACGCCGCCCGGCCGCGTTCCGGGCCTTCCTGGCCGAAACCGGAAATGGACAGCATCACCAATTTGGGATTCACTGGCTTCAGATCCTCCCAGCCCAAGCCGAAACGGTGCATGACGCCCGGCCGATAATTCTCCACGATAATGTCTGCTTCGGCTGCCAGTCTCAGTACCAGGGCACGGGCCCCTTCTGATTTGAGATCGAGGCTAATGTTCCGCTTGCCGATATTCTGCTGCAGGTAAAATCCAGCGACCCCGCCGTCCTGTTTGCCGAAATGGCGCGTTACATCGCCTTCCGGTGGCTCGACCTTGAGCACATCTGCGCCAAGGTCGGAGAGCATGCGTGTGGCATAGGGTCCGGCAAGAACACGCGAGAAATCAAGCACTTTCACGCCCTCAAGGGGAAAACCAGAAATCATGGCTATGGGCTCCCTTATCCGCGATAGCTGCGATTGAGTTTGCGCATGCCACCGATCCAGCGATCATAGTCACCGGTCTTGCTGCGCATATAATCGATCACTTCGGGATGCGGCAGTACGAGGAAGGTTTCCTCTTCAATCGCGCGGACGCAGGCTTCGGCCACTTCGGGCGGTTCCATCATACCATCGATGCTGGCAACGCCATCTTCATTGCCGGCGGTCATCGCCGTTCGCACGGCCTGAGGACACAGAACAGAAACCTTGATGCCATCGTCGCCATGGGTCAGCGCCAGCCATTCGGCCAGGCCTACCGCCGCATGTTTGGTGACCGCATAGGGAGCCGAACCGATTTGCGACAGCAATCCTGCGGCTGAAGCGGTGTTGAGGAGATAGCCCCCTCCCCGTTCCACCATCTTCGGGATCAAATGACGCGCCGCCCAGACATGCGCCATTACGTTGATGTCCCAGATATCTTGCCAGCCTTCATTGCTGACCTCGGCGCCACCAGGAATGCCGATGCCGGCGTTGGAGCAAAACAAGTCGATCGGGCCATGTTCGGCTTCGACGGTTTCAATCAGTCGCTGGATATCGCCTTCCTTGCTGACATCGGTGGGGATGGCGATCCCGCCAACAGCAGTTGCAACCCGTTCTGCGCCGTCGGCATCGCGATCGGCACACACTATGGTCTTGGCGCCCTCTGCCTTGAATCGATGGGCCAGCGCTTCGCCTATGCCGCTCGCGGCACCGGTTACGACAATGATTCGATCAGACAAATTCAAATTCGCTCTCCTCTAAGGCGGCGGCGTTTGCCGTCTCGCCAGGCGGTATCGCACAGATTATCCTGTTAGCGCACTGGCCTAAGGTCTATCACGCGGCCCGTCTATCGCAACGTCCGTTCGGCGCTAACCGTGATGTCCAAATGTGGAGAGGAATCAGCTTTTGTCGGCCTGCTCTGCGGCCGCAACCACATCGGCGGCGAATTTGCGGGCCATGTCAGGTGTCATCACGAACTGGACCCCGTCCGGGACATTGGCCTGTTCTGGATTTTCCGTGAAATAGAGCATGCGTAGCAGCACATTTCCGGGCGATGTTGCCGATTCATAGCCATGAAACCGGTGCATCTTGAAGTTACCGTCGTCGTCGGTTTCCCAGTCTTCCACATTGCTCTCCTGTCATGTGCAACAGCAATTGGCCCCTTCCCTGTACGAAAAGAGGCGATGCCGAATTCTTCGAACGGCTAGGCCGCCTAGTCTTTTTTGAGCGTAAGTCCGCCGAAACGCTTGTTAAAGCGATCGATACGGCCACCGGAATCAATGAGATTGCGGCTGCCACCGGTCCATGCCGGGTGCGACTTCGGATCCACATCAAGGCTCATCGTATCGCCTTCGGCGCCCCAGGTGGAACGCGTCTGGAATTCGGTGCCATCGGTCATTTTGACCGTGATCATGTGGTAATCGGGATGAATTTCGGATTTCATTATTCTAGCTTTCAAAATGGCTGGTTACCGACCAGCCGATACAAGCGAAGGCGCGCATCTAGCGATTGGCGCACCAATTGACAAGAGTTTCTGCGCTTTGCGAGCTTTGCGGCTTAATCTTCGGGCGGGTCCGCAATCATTGCCGTAAAATCGGCTTCAGCCGCCAGCGTATCGCCGACATAGGCCTTGCCGCTGAATTTGCAGACCGGAAAGCGTTTGCGCGCATATTCGACCTTGAGCGTGAGCAGACAGCCGGGCTCCACCGGGGCGCGAAATTTAGCGCCGTCAATGGCCATGAAATAGACCAGTTTTCCGCTCTCGAGCAGATTAAGCTCTTCTACCGCCATGATTGCTGCGGCCTGGGCCAGGGCTTCAATAATCAGGACGCCGGGCATGATCGGACGCCCCGGGAAATGGCCCTGAAAAAACTCTTCGTTCATCGAAACAGCCTTGATGGCCGTTATCGATTCACCCGGTACGATCTTTTCGACCCGGTCAACGAGAAGAAATGGATAGCGGTGCGGAATGGCCGCCATGACCCGTTTGGTATCAAACGGGCCGATGGCGGCCATGTCCTCAGAAGCGGTGTCGCTCACCGGCCTTCGGGCTGCGCAGCAGGTTGCTGAGTGGCCTGTGCGGCACGCAGTGTGTCACCTGGGTTCCAGCCAGCCGGCGGGATAGCCTGGACGCTTGGTACGCGGGAATTGAGCTGCGCTGTTACGGCCGCCGTGATGTTGGCGGTCGACGTCGGCGACAGTGCTGCAATCGCACTGGGCTCCAACACGAGATCGACGTTCGACGCCGTCATTGCAGCTTGCAATGCTTCGTTGAAGTGAATCCCGACCTGTTCGCGGACATAAGCCCGGGCCAGGTTAATTGGTTGACCGATCGCAGCGAGTTCCTGCTCAGCAGCCTGGCGACGCTGTGCAAACGTTGTCACTGCTGCCGGCGGCGTCTGTGCGTTCGGAGCTGCGGCCTGAGCGGCCTGAGCAGCCTGCTGCAGTGGCAGAAGTTCATTCTGTAACGCCTGCGCGCGTGTCTGAGATTGCTGGATCTGCGCCGCATAAGTCGACTGGATCTGTGCCTCAGCAGCTTGGAAAGCCGTCGTTTGCTGGATTGCTCCATCAACGCTCACGACGCCAACGCCACGTGCCTGGGCGTGAGCTGGAGTTGCAGCAACCAAAGGAAGCGCAAGCAACAGCCCTGCGAAGAAGGTTTTTGTTTTTGAAAACATTAGAATTGGGTTCCTATATTGAATGAGAATATCTTGTCCTCGTCGCCTTCTTCTTGAAGAAGGGCATAGGCGAGGTCGATACGGAACGGCCCGAAAGGCGAGTTCCATGATACGCCGGCGCCAATTGTAACGCGCGGCGATGGCGAGTCCCCAACGAACCGCTCCAGGAAGGGAGCGATTGTACGATTCGCTTCTGCAAGCGGATCGCCATTGCCATCGACAGCGTCCGTGGTCAAAGTCCCGTCCGTTGCGATGAACAAAGGTGCCCCATTCTGATCTAGCAAACGGGTAATGATCGGACCCGGGATATTACCCCCGGTGCACGGCGTGCGTTCGACTTCATCACCATTTGCATCAAGACATGGGAAAGTTTGCAGCTCTGGGTCCGTCACACCGAATACCGCACCGGCATCGATGAAGATTGACGGACGGAAGCCCAGCTCACGAGCCCCCGAGCCAAGTGGAATTTCCAGTTCTGCACGAGCAAGATAATAGGCCCGGCCGCCGATCGCATCGTCGGTGACGAACTGCGGATCGGTGACGAGGTCATTAGTGCCCGGCAGATAGGAGAAGCGTTGTACGCGCGGACCCACACCGCGAATGTCGAAGCCGCGGATCTGCGGTTCACCCAGGAAGAAACGGTCCGTCAGGCGGACATCATCAACGCCCACTCCGCCCCGATTTTCAAATGACAGAACATATCCAGCTTCGGCGCTCAGGCCGAGAATGAAGCCCGCACCGATATTGAAGAACTGATCGGCATCAATCCGCGTGCGAAGATAGCGAACATCACCAAACACACCGGCGAAATCCTGGCTCAAAATAATTCGACGACCGCGTGACGGACGCACATTATTGTCGAGATTATTATACACCAACGAGTAACCGATACTCGAAATAATCCGATTGCCGATTGTATCGCAAAGGAATCGACCTGCCAGCAATGGGCTACATTCGCCGTTGATGAAGAAGGTGTTCTCGTCGAGCGAAACATCTTCCTGGCTCAAGCCGTAGCGAAGGGCGAGTGTCCAATATTCAGTGAGCGGCACACCCGCACGGACTTGGAAGCCGGTGCTGACCTGCTCATAGGTTGTGTTGCGATCATTGCCGATAAAGTTGAATGAATCGAAATCACGGCGGAAAACGTCAACGCCGACGGCAATGTTGCGGTCGAACAGATAGGGCTCGGTGAAGCCGAGCTCGATCGAGTTGGAGAAACTCGAATAATTGATGCCTGCGCGCAATTCCTGGCCACGACCAAGGAAGTTACGCTGGCGGACCGAGAAGTTGAGGATGAACCGTTCTAGGCTGGAAAAGCCTGCCGAAAGCTGCAGCTCGCCGGTTGCATTTTCTTCGACATTGGCTGTCAGCACGATCCGATCGGGTGCTGAGCCCGGCGTTTGCTCGATCTCGAAATTTTCCTGGAAAAAGCCGAGTGAGTTCACGCGGCTCTGCGACCGTCGAACAAGGAAGCTGTTAAAGGCATCGCCTTCCTGCAGGCGGAACTCCCGCCGGATAACTTTGTCGCGGGTTAGCGTATTCCCGTTGACCTCAATCCGCTCGATATAGACGCGCGGTGCCTGTTCGATCCGGAAGCGGACCGACATGGTGCGATCTTCACGGTTGATATTGAATTCAGGCCGCGCCTCAGCAAAGGCATAGCCCAGCAGGCCTGCCGTCTGGTTGAGGCTGTCAATCGTATCCTCGATCTGCTGGGCGTTATACCAATCGCCCGTTTCCATCGGGATGAAGCTGCTAAACTGTTCAGAACTGAAGTCGCGCAGATCGCTATCCAGCTCGAGATCGCCGAACCGATAGCGCTCGCCCTCTTCCACCACATAAGTGATGATGAAGTCACGCCGATCCGGCGTCAGTTCGGCAACGGCCGAGACGACGCGGAAATCAGCATAGCCCTCGGTCAGATAGAATTGACGCAGGCGTTGTTGGTCAAATGCCAGACGATCGGGATCGAACGTGTCGCTGGATGAGAAGAACCGGAAGAAACGGGACTGTTTCGTCGCCATTTCCGAACGCAAGGCGCTGTCCGAGAACACGTCATTGCCGATGACGTTGATCTGCTGGACCCGTGACCGCGGACCTTCGTTGACCTCGAACACAATATCGACGCGGTTTTGATCAAGCTCGACCATCTGCGGCTCAACGGATGCTGCGAAACGACCACGGCGCCGGTAGAGCTCGATTATCCGCGCAACATCAGCGCGAGCGCGCGACCGGGTGAAAATCTGCCGCGGTGCAAGACGAATCTCACCGCGGATATCATCGTCATCAAGCCGGCGATTGCCCTCTAGCAAGATGCGGTTGATGACCGGGTTCTCTTGAACAACGATCGTCAATTCGCCGGCACTATCGCGAATTTCAACGTCTCTGAACAATTCCGTTTCAAAGAGATCCCGGAGCGCTTCATCAAGCGCTTCGCGGGTATATGTCGCGCCAGGCTGAAGATCGACATAGGACCGGACCGTATCGGGCTCGATACGTTGCGATCCTTCGACCAACACAGCCCGAATGACCTGACCCTCTGGCAGCACGTCATCAGTCGTGACGGCTTCGGCTTCGGTATTGAACTGCGCCGCCGGCTGCGCGATCGCAGGAGCGGCAAAGCCGCCCAAAAACGTACCGAGCATCAGCATGGATAGCCGCGCTTGTTTTGATTTTCTTGGGTTACTCAGATGCACGCAAACCGCCCTTATTTTCTTATCCCCGTAGGAAAAACTCGCCCTGCCCCATCACAGTCAGCCGATCAACCCGCTCAGTCTTTCCCATAGACCAAACGAACCCAAATCGATGACAGTCACCATCAACATGAAACTCAGCAAGACGGCAAGACCCATACGAAAAGCCCATTCTTGTGCCTCTGGCTTTACTGGCCTCCTGCGGACGGCTTCCGCCGCATAGAACACCAAGTGACCCCCGTCGAGCATAGGGATTGGCAACAGGTTGATGAATCCCAGATTAATCGAAATGGCCGCCATGAAGAAAAGAAAGGCATAAAGGCCAAGACTGGCAGTCTGACCCGAATATTGTGCGATCCGCAACGGCCCGCCTAGCTCCTCAACAGAGCGCCTTCCCGAGATGATCTGCCCCAGGCCGACAGTGATCATTTCAAGGCTCGAAAATGTTTGCGCTACGGCAGCGGATGGCAGCTGGGTGGCGCCGAGTTGCTCCATTTCCAGCACGTCAGACTGAATGCCGAGTCGACCAATTCGCGCTTCGTTGCCAAATCGATCCTCGACTGTGATGTCAGCTGTTTCCGCTGTCAGGGTAAGATTGGAACCATCGCGATCGATGGTGAACTCCATCTCCTGTCCAGGGCGCAGGCGCACATAATCAGCGAGTTGGTCAAAACGATCAATTGATCGCCCATCGACTGCCGTAATTTCATCGCCGAGCTCAAACCCTGCCTCTTCGGCAACCGAATCTTCATAAATCATCGAGACGACCGGTGCGTTCTGGGCCTGCCCATAGGTCGCGAATATGCCCATGAAGAGTATGATTGCGAACAGGAAGTTTATCATCGGCCCGGCAAGGATGATCAGGAAGCGCTGGCCGACCGGCTTGAACTGAAACAGTTCAGCGCGTTCGCCAGTTGGAATATTTGCTGCCTCCGGGTCTGGTTGGCTGGCGGCGTTGAGATCGCCGGCAAATTGGACATAGCCGCCAAGCGGGAGCCAGCCGATTTTCCAGCGGGTGCCATTCTTGTCCGTCCATCCGGTAATTTCGCGTCCGAAACCAATGGAGAATTTCTCGACTTTGGTATTGAACCAGCGGGCAACCAGATAATGGCCCATCTCGTGGACAAATACGAGCGGACCAATGACGAGCAGGAACGCGCCGATCGAATAAAGAATGCCCGGGGTTTCGATCATGCAGTAATGTGATCCATTTGCTGTTGCGCGTGCGCTCGGGCGGCCGCGTCGATGGCAAAAACGTCATCGATGCTGTGCGGCGCGTCGGGTGCATAGCCGTCCAGCACCTCCGCGACAATCGTTGCAATTTCAAGGAAACCGATCCGTTTGGCGAGAAATGCAGCAACGGCTTCTTCGTTGGCCGCGTTCAGGATCGCTGGCCTTGCCCCCCCTGCTTCCATTGCAGAACGGGCCAAGCGGATTGCCGGAAAGCGGACGGGATCAGGATCTTCAAAGTCGAGACGGGCAATTTCGGCCAGGTTTAACCGCTCGCACGGCGTGTCCATCCGCTCTGGCCAGGCCAGGGTATGAGCAATCGGTATCCGCATGTCCGGTGCACCCAATTGGGCCAGAACAGAACCGTCTCGATATTCGACCAGCGAGTGGATAACCGATTGGGGATGAACAACTATTCGACACTGATCGGGCGGCAGATCAAACAGGTAGCGCGCCTCGATCAGCTCAAGCCCTTTGTTCATGAGCGTAGCGGAATCGACGGATATTTTGGCACCCATCGACCAGTTGGGATGCTGGACAGCCCGTTCTGGCGTTACGTCGCGCATCTCATCGCGCGTCCAGGTCCGAAACGGTCCGCCGCTGGCCGTCAGGATGATGCTCTCAATCCCGCCGGGCCGATCATGATCGAAGCATTGGAAGATTGCATTATGCTCAGAATCAACCGGCAGGATCGTCACGCCTTTTTTTCGCGCTGCGTCGAGCATCAGCGATCCGGCCGAAACAAGTGATTCTTTATTGGCAAGGCCAATGGTGATTCCCGCATCGATCGCAGCCATTACCGGGCGTACGCCAGCCGCACCGACAATCGATGCCATGACGAAGTCAGCATCCATCGCCGCAGCATCGCATATCGCCTGGGGACCAGCCGCCGTTTCTATGCCGCTTCCGGAAAGTGCGTCGGCAAGTTCACCAGCGAGTGCGGCATCACCGATCACCGCAAGCTTGGCGTTGTGCATTCGGGCTGTTTTCGCCAGTCCTTCGACATCGCGATAAGCGGTCAGCGCGATAACATCGAACGCTTCAGGTTCCCGTGCAACCAGATCGAGAGTTGATTGGCCGACCGATCCGGTGGCTCCCAAAATGCTGATCCGTTTCGCGCTCATGGGGCCAACCACCCGGTAGCGGTCAGGCCGGCAACGCACATTGCGACGGGCAAGATGCCATCGAGACGATCCAACGCACCGCCATGGCCCGGGAAAAGATTTGAACTGTCTTTCACATCTGCCTTTCGTTTCAGCCAGCTCTCAAGCAAGTCGCCGAGCTGCGCTAGCACGGCCAATGCCGGCGCCAGAGCGATGATCATCGGATTGAGCGCGGTCGTCTGGACGAACACCAGGCTGACTATCGTCGCAATTGCGATCCCGCCAATCAGGCCGGCCCAAGTCTTGTTGGGGCTGACCCGAGGGGCGAGTTTCGGGCCGCCAATCGTCTTGCCGGCGAAATAGGCACCGATATCGGTTCCCCAGACAATCGCGAGTGTCCAGAGTGTGAGGATCAAGCCGCCCTGTTCGCGCAGGAATATGATCGCGACACAGGCGAAGGCGATATAGAGATATCCGAGGCCAAGGCGGATGCTCCAAAGCCCGAGGCCGACCGTTGCCCCGATGATTGCCGTGGCGATGATGTCGGATTGATCGACCGGTGCATAGGTTGGGCTGAACAGCATCATCAGGCCGACCATCAAAACAGTCGCTGTCAGCCTTTTCCGGCCCGGCTCCTTCATCAGTCCGGCCCATTCGTACATCATCGCCCCAGCGAGGAAGGCCACGAGCAGAAAGAAACTCCATTCGCCGAACCAGAGCGCGCCGGTTGCGACGATAACGAGAACGATACCGGTGATCGCGCGCTTCCATAGATTACGGAAGCCGCTGGGCGCAGCGGGCTCGGTCATAGACCGCCGTAGCGCCGATCGCGCTGGCTGAAGTCAGACACCGCATCGCGCAATGCCTGCTCGTCAAAGTCCGGCCAGAGCGTGTCGGTGAAATAGAGCTCGGCATAGGCCGACTGCCACAGCAGGAAGTTGGAGAGCCGGCGCTCGCCTGACGTGCGGATAAGAAGATCGAGTGGCGGTAAACCGTCGGTGCTCAGATGGCTTTCAATGGTGGTGCTGGTAATGTCGTCAGCATTCAGCGTACCGGCCGCTACATCGGTAGCGATTTTGCGCACTGACTGGGTGATTTCCGATTGCGAACCGTAGTTGAGAGCGACCACGAGCGTGGCTTTGCTGTTAGTCTCGGTCCGAGCAATCGCCCGATCGATCAACTCAACCACATCGGGTTCGAAGGCCTGATAGTCACCGATCACGCGGATCCGAATCCCCTCCTCCGCCAGTGCTTCCAACTCCTTGCGGATGAAGCGACGCAGCAAGTCCATCAGGTCGGAGATCTCCGACGCCGGCCGGCTCCAATTTTCCGATGAAAAGGCATAGAGCGTGAGGACTTCGATGCCCAAGGCGCCGGCTGTTTTTACAACCGTTCGTGCAGCTTCAATACCTTTGCGATGCCCGGCAATGCGCGGCAGGCCGCGGCGTTGTGCCCAGCGGCCATTCCCGTCCATGATGATGGCAATATGGCGAGGAGACCCCTCGCCGCTGCCTTGGCCGGCCGCCGCGTCATCCACGGATCGAGCCGGTTCAGCCGTCACAGTTCGAGAATTTCCGATTCTTTCTCGCCGGAAATCGTATCGATCTCGGCAATCTTGTCATCGGTCAGTTTCTGGACATCGGCTTCGGAGCGTTTCTTCTCGTCTTCGCCAATTTCCTTCTTGTTCTCGTCCGCCTTCAGCGCGTCCATGCCATCGCGCCGCACATTGCGGACAGCGACCTTGGCTTTTTCGGCATATTGACCGGCAAGCTTGGCAAGCTCCTTGCGACGCTCTTCGGTAAGGTCGGGGATTGGCAGGCGGATCATCTGGCCATCGAGCTGCGGATTAAGGCCGAGGCCCGCCGCGCGGATAGCTTTTTCAACCGGCTGCACATTGGAACCATCCCAGACCTGTACTGTCAGCATCCGTGGTTCGGGTGCGCTGACTGTCGCGACCTGGTTGAGCGGCATGTTGCTGCCATAGACTTCGACCTGAACCGGATCGAGCAGCGAAATATTGGCCCGGCCCGTCCGCAGGCCACCAAGATCACCGCGCAGCGATTCAATCGCGCCATTCATGCGACGCTCAAGATCGCCCTTGTCATATTGCGCCATCAGGCGTCTCCTTCTTGTTGCACGGTCGTTGCCGTCCCATCACCTTTGAGAACATTGGCCAGATTGCCGGTCTCGCGGATATTGAACACAACGATCGGAATATCATTGTCGCGGCACAGCGCGACCGCGGCCGCATCCATGACCTTCAAATTGTCGGACAGGACACGATTATAGCTGAGCGTTTCGTAGCGGGTCGCATCGGCTACCTGTTTTGGGTCGGCATCATAGACGCCATCGACGCTGGTGCCCTTGAGCAACGCATCACAGCCCATTTCTGCGGCCCGCAAGGCAGCAGCCGTATCGGTCGTGAAATAGGGATTGCCAGTACCCGCTGCGAAAATCACGATCCGGCCGCGCTCCATATGGCGCATCGCGCGGCGACGAATATAGGGCTCGCACACCGTATCCATCGGGATGGCGGAAAGAACGCGGGTGTCCTGGCCGATCTGCTCGAGCGCATTTTGGACCGCGAGCGCGTTCATGACCGTGGCCAGCATGCCCATATAGTCGGCACTGGTTCGATCAAAACCCTTGGCCGCGGCAGCTAAGCCCCTGAAAATATTACCTCCACCGACGACGAGGCACATTTCGTGACCCGCTTCTTTCGCTGCGGCTACCTCTTGCGCCATGCGGGCTGTCGTTTCGGGATCGATGCCGAATTGGCCGTCGCCCATCAGGGCTTCGCCCGACAGTTTGAGGAGGATGCGGTTATAATGCGGGCGGGACATTGCCAGTCCGGTCTTTCAAAAAGGTCATAAAGGAACGGCGCGCACCCTAGTGGGGGTGCGCGCCGCTGCCAAGCATTTGATTGCTTCGATGTGGATTAGCGAACCAGCTATGCGCCGACGGCTGCAGCCACTTCCTCAGCAAAATTCTCTTCCTTCTTCTCGATGCCTTCACCGAGCTGGAAGCGGATAAAGTCTTTGAGGACGATCTCCGAACCGGCTTCCTTGCCAGCCTGGGCGACTACGTCTTCGATCTTCGTCTTGTTATCCATGACGAAAACCTGGCTCATCAACGCATTTTCCTTGCGATACTTTGCGATCGAACCTTCGACCATCTTCTCGACGATATTGTCGGGCTTGCCGGACTCTGCAGCCTTTTCCTTGGCGATTGCGCGTTCGCGTTCAATCATGTCCTGATCAAGATCATCGCCCGTCAACGCCATTGGTGAAGCTGCCGCGATGTGCATCGCCAGCTGCTTGCCAAGCGGCTCGAGTACGTCCGCGCCAGCGCTGCTTTCCAGTGCCACGAGTACACCAATCTTGCCCATGCCCGGTGCCGCAGCATTGTGGACATAGGGTACAACGACACCGTTATCGACCGAGGTCTTGGCGACACGGCGCAGGCTCTGGTTTTCGCCAATGGTCGAGATGTTAGCGGTCAGCTTGTCTTCAACGCTTCCGTCGCCCGCATAATCGGCGGCTTTCAGCGCATCGAGATCTGCATCAACACCAAGAGCGATCTTGGTGACTGTACCAACGAAATCCTGGAACTGATCATTTTTCGCAACGAAATCGGTTTCCGAATTGACTTCGACTGCCGCGCCCGTGGTGCCGTCTACAGAAACGCCTACCAGGCCTTCAGCGGCCGTGCGGCCAGCTTTCTTGGCGGCGGCGGCAAGGCCCTTGGTGCGCAGCCAATCAACAGCCGCTTCGATATCGCCGCCATTTTCCTGCAGCGCTTTCTTCGAATCCATCATGCCTGCGCCAGTACGATCGCGCAGTTCTTTTACGTCCTTGGCTGAAAAATCGGCCATTTGTCCGTCCTCATATTTGCAATGTTGGTCTATCGACGCGCCGGGCTGCGGACCCGGCGCGCGATGTACGTCATGTTTCGGCGTCGCTTACGCTTCAGCGATAGCCGGTTCGGCAGGCGGTTCAGCCGCCGCGCCGAGATCTTCGCCAGAAGCAGCGGCTGCTGCCTGCGAACCCGCGCCGGCTGCTGCAGCTACGGCTTCGCAATAAAGGCGAATAGCGCGTGCTGCATCATCATTGGCCGGGACCGGGAATGCGATGCCATCCGGGCTCACATTGGAATCGAGGATCGCAACAACCGGAATACCAAGAACATTGGCTTCCTTAATGGCGAGTTCTTCCTTGTTCGCGTCGATAATGAACATCACGTCTGGCAGGCCGCCCATGTCGCGGATGCCGCCGAGCGAAAGCTCAAGCTTGTCGCGTTCACGGGTCAGTTGCAGGACTTCCTTCTTGGTGAAGCCCGATGCGTCGCCGCCCAGCTGCTCTTCCAAATTCTTGAAGCGCTTGATCGAGTTCGAAATCGTCTTCCAGTTGGTGAGCATGCCGCCCAGCCAGCGATGGTTGACGAAATGCTGCCCGCATGAGCGCGCCGCATCTGCGATCGGCTGCTGCGCCTGGCGCTTGGTGCCAACGAACAGGATTTTGCCGCCGCTTGCGACGGACTGACCAATAAAATCGAGCGCGCGCTGGAACAGCGGGACACTCTGTGACAGGTCAATGATATGAATCCCGTTGCGATCGCCGAAAATATACGGCTTCATCTTCGGGTTCCAACGATGGGTCTGGTGGCCGAAATGCGCCCCGACCTCGAGCAATTGCTGCATGCTGACGGAAATGTCCGCCATAGTCTTTCTCCTTCCGGTTATACCTCTGGAAAGCAAGAATCAGAACCTTCGGCTCCGACACCGGTATGTGCGCTTTCCATGTGGAATGGCGCGCAGATAGGCGGTCTGTAAGAAAATTGCAAGCCCGGACTTGACCGGAACATTAATGGAACATAGAAAGCGGAACACAAGGCGAACATAGATCGCCATCACCAAGTGAACATGGGGCCACTTGGTGCGACGAAGGAGAAAGACATGTTTCAGCTACTGGCTACCACTTTTTTTGCTTTTGCCCTGATTGCGCCGCTGGCTGTCATCATTCTCACGCTGCATAGCCAATGGGACAAGATCATTAGGGCGCTTCTAGGCACGCAAACCCCTGGTTCGACCTATTCGGGAAACCACAATCGAATTCGTCGCCGCCCTCAGATGAGTTCGGTCGGTACAACTATGACTATTCGTCGAGTGCCACCGGTTCGGATGCCGCTGCGCGCCGCCGCCTGACTTTTGCGTAGCTGGCCATGCTGATCGGTATACTGCCGATATAGGCGATCGCGAGCAGCGAGAATGTCACCCAGGGAATATTCACGAGCAGGACGATCATCGCAGCGATACCGACAATCGCGCCGAAGCGCATGCCTCTGCGCAGTCGGATCGATGACCAGCTGAATGTCGCAACATCAGATACCATGAGAAATGCGATCAATGCCGTCCATGGCGCGACGATGTAGAATTCCCGGAAAATCGGCTGACCGGTGACGAGTGTCAGGAAGATTGGCAGCATCAATAGCCCTGCCCCGGTCGGCGAGGGCACGCCGGTCAGGAAACCGGCGGATTTATGTGGCTGTTCGTCGACATCGATACTGGCGTTGAAACGCGCGAGGCGCAGCGCGCAACAGGCAGCGTAAGCGAGCGCGAATATCCAGCCATAACGCGGAACATCTTGCAGTGCCCATAGGTACACAACAAAGGCCGGTGCGACGCCAAAGGCGATAACGTCTGACAGGGAATCAAGTTCTGCGCCAAAACGCGTTTGGCCATTCAGCAATCGCGCGACGCGTCCATCAAAGCCGTCCAGCACACCGGCAATCACTATGAAAGTGAGCGCGGTTTCCCATTTGGCGTCGAGTGCAAAGCGGACGCTGCTCAAGCCCATGCACAGCGCAAGTACGGTTATTCCGTTGGGAATGATCGCACGCAGGGGAATTTCGCGCATCGCGCCGCCAAGCTTTGGTTTCACTGTGTCACCCCGAATGCGCGGCGATCGTCACCAATTTCGGCGATGATCGTTTCACCGGCAATTGTCTTTTGGCCAAGCGCGATCTGAGGCGCGGTTCCGGCGGGGAGGTAAACATCAACTCGGCTACCAAAGCGGATCAGCCCGATACGCTGTCCGGCGACGACCATATCGCCGGGCTTAACAAAAGGAACGATCCGGCGGGCAACCAATCCGGCAATCTGGGTGAATCCGATCCGCTGCCCGTTGCGGGTTTCCATCAAAATGTGCTGGCGTTCATTATCTTCACTCGCCTTGTCGAGATCAGCATTTACGAATTTTCCGGAAATGTAGATCACGTCCTTGATCGTACCGCCCATGGGTGCACGATTAATGTGGACATCGAATACGCTCATGAAAATCGATACACGGCACACCAGATCGTTGCCGAGCCCGTCGGGTCCAGCCATTTCCGGCGGCGGCGCAACATCGCGGATCAACGTGACCAACCCGTCAGCGGGTGCGATGATGAGATCGTCGCCGCTCGGTGTGACCCGGGCCGGGTCGCGGAAGAAACTGGCAATCCAGATGGTCAGGCCAATCAGCGGCCAGGCGATGATATCCCAGTCAAACCACAGGAAAAAAATTGCTGCGGCAGAGGAGATGGCGAGATAGACATAGGCCTCGGGATGAATGGGTGGCCATTGCCAACGCACATTGCGATCATCTTCCGGGGGCTTTTGAAGCTCTGTCATGCGCGCTTACTACAGTTGGCTGTCCGGGGTGACAATCACTGCATTTTCCCTCTCAAAGCCGGTTGATTGCGCAGCCGATGGGCCCTAGACCATCGGCAAATTCTCGAAACTCCCCATCTGGAAAGCGAAACAACGCATGGCAACCAAGATCAAGGTGAAGAATCCAGTCATCGAAATTGACGGTGACGAAATGACCCGGATTATTTGGGAATGGATCCGCGAGCGCCTGATCCGTCCCTATCTGGACGTTGATCTCCATTACTATGATCTTTCCATCCAGAAACGCGATGAAACCGATGATCGGATCACGGTCGATGCCGCCAATGCGATCCGCGAACATGGCGTTGGCGTGAAATGCGCAACCATCACGCCGGATGAAGCCCGGGTTGAAGAATTTGATCTCAAGCGGATGTGGAAATCGCCGAACGGCACGATCCGCAACATTCTCGGCGGCGTTGTGTTTCGTGAACCGATCGTGATCGACAATGTGCCGCGCCTCGTGCCAGGCTGGACTGATCCGATCGTTATCGGGCGTCATGCTTTTGGCGATCAGTATCGCGCAACCGATATGCTGGTTCCCGGTCCGGGCAAACTGCGCCTTGTCTTCGAAGGTGATGACGGCACGGTGATGGATGAGGAAGTGTTCAACTTCCCCTCCCCTGGAGTCGCCATGGCAATGTACAATCTTGACGACAGTATCCGCGATTTCGCGCGCGCCAGTATGAACTATGGCCTGCAGCGCGAATGGCCGGTCTATCTATCAACCAAGAACACCATCATGAAAAAATATGATGGCCGGTTCAAAGATTTGTTCGAGGAAGTGTTTGAAGCCGAATTCAAGGATGAGTTTGAAAAACACGGCATCGAATATGAGCATCGCCTGATCGACGACATGGTTGCCAGCGCCCTCAAATGGAACGGCAAGTTCGTTTGGGCCTGTAAGAATTATGATGGTGATGTGCAGTCAGACACAGTGGCGCAGGGCTTTGGTTCGCTGGGTCTGATGACGTCCGTGCTGATGACGCCAGATGGCAAGACGGTCGAAGCGGAAGCCGCCCATGGTACCGTGACCCGCCACTATCGGATGCATGAACAGGGCAAGGCGACGTCGACCAACCCGATCGCATCCATCTTTGCCTGGACCCGCGGCCTCATTTATCGCGGCAAGTTCGATGAAACGCCCGATGTCTCGCGCTTTGCCGAGACGCTGGAACGTGTTTGCATCGAAACTGTCGAGAAAGGCCAGATGACCAAGGATCTCGCAATCCTGATCGGTCCGGACCAGAGCTGGATGACCAGTGAACAGTTCTTTGAAGCGGTTCGCGTCAATCTCGAAGCGGCGATGGACGACTGGTAGGTCAATCTTCGCCGGTTATCCGGTGACAAAATGGTGGCGGAGCGGCACTAACGTTCGCATGATCCACGCAATCGAATCGGAAGCATTCAGCAACGCGCTCGTCATCCTGGGCGCAGCGGGTATTGTGATTCCGCTCTTCGCACGGTTCCGGATCACGCCGATCATCGGTTTCATCATGGTGGGTGTGCTGGTTGGCCCGTCCGGCCTTGGTTCGCTGACCGAGCGAATCCCGTGGCTCGTCCATGTGACGATTTCCGATCGCGAAGCAATTGAACCGTTCGCGGAGTTCGGCATCGTCTTGCTGCTCTTCTCCATTGGCCTTGAGCTTTCGATCAAGCGCTTATGGCAAATGCGGGGAACCGTGTTTGGCGTTGGTGCTGCCGAACTGCTCGGTTGCGGCCTGCTCATTGGCGGCGCGCTGTTCGCACTGGGACAAAATCCGATTGGCGCGCTGGGCCTGGGCCTGGCTCTTGCGCTTTCTTCAACCGCGCTGGTGTTGCCAATGTCGGGCACCAAGACGCCCGTTGGCAAAGCTGCGCTCGGCATCCTGCTGTTTTCAGGATGTCGCGATCGTTCCCATCATCTTTTTCCTCGGCGCTATGGGACCAATGGCCCAGGATGCAGGGCTCGCAGCGCTTGGCTGGACGCTCCTCCTGAGCTTCGTAACGGTTGGACTGATGCTTGTCGGCGGACGGCTGATCCTGCCGCGACTCTTTGCCCAGGCCGCACGAACCAAGAATCCGGAAATCTTCCTTGCTGCCTGCTTGCTGGTTATCATTCTCGCCAGCCTGGCGACGACTGCCGTCGGCCTCTCACCCATTGTCGGCGCACTGGTCGCCGGCCTGGTGATCGCCGAAACGGAATATCACCGCGAAGTCGAAGTCATTACCGAGCCGTTCAAAGGCCTAGCGCTTGGCGTGTTCCTGATCACCGTCGGCATGAGCCTCGATCTGGCCGCGATTTTTGGCAATTGGGGATCACTTCTCATCGCTGTAGTCAGCGTCGTTGTCGTCAAGACGATCGTGATCGGATTGCTGCTGCGTTTTGCGGGCGCGCGCCGCGCCACATCAGCTGAAGCCGGCTTGCTGATGGCCTCCCCCTCGGAAACGACCCTCATCGTTCTCGCCGCTGCGCTGCAGGCAGAGCTGATCCAGCCTTCGACCGCAGCATTCTGGCAAACCGTAGCGGCGATCGGCCTGACGATCACCCCGTTGCTGGCTCGCGCCGGCCGCATGGCCGCTCGGCGGGTCGAAATGCGGGAGCATCACGTCGATATACCCGGTGAGACGGAAGAGTCGGAAGAGCGCGCTATCATTGTTGGCTTTGGCAGGGTCGGCCGGCTTGTTGCGGATATGCTCCGCGAGCATGACAAGTTGTTTGTGGCGGTTGATTCCAACATTGATACGGTCGCCCGCGGCCGGCGGGATGGATACCCAACGATCTTTGGTGATGTATCGCGCCCGCAATTGTTAGAGAATCTGGATCTGGAACGTGCCAGCGCATTGATCCTGACGATGGACGAGCCCGTCAGCCTGGTTCAGCTTACCAAACGGGTGCGGGAATGGCATCCGGATCTGACGATTGTAGCCCGTGCCCGAGATCCGGATCATGCGGCCGAACTCTATCGTGCAGGGGCAACCGATGCGGTTCCAGAGACCGTTGAGTCATCGCTTCAGCTGTCCGAGGCAGTACTTGTCGATATTGGGGTTCCCATGGGACCCGTCATCGCGTCGGTGCATGAAAAACGGGCGCAACTGCGCGAAGCCATAATGGAACTGGGTGAGCTGGACGCACCGCCCCAATTGCCGCGCGAGAAACTGCGAAAGACCTAGAGTTCTAGCTACCCTGCGGAAATGGCTGTGCGAATGGCGTCCAGCGCCACATCCGCCTTGTCGCCGTCCGGGCCGCCGCCCTGCGCCATGTCTGGCCGCCCACCGCCGCCTTTGCCGCCGAGTGATTCGACCGCCGCGCGCACCAGTGCAACAGAATCCTGCTCGCCAACAAGATCATCGGTGACGCCAACGGCAACGCTCGCGCGACCTTCATTCACCGCAATTACGGCGGCAATGCCTGAGCCCAAGCTTGTTTTGGCTTCGTCAATCAGCCCCCGCAGAGATTTGGGATCAAGACCTTCGGCAACCTGACCACGGAAGCGGTGGCCGCCAATTGTCTCGGTTTCCGGACCCGAGCCGCCTCCACCGCCCATCGCCAGTGTTTTCTGTGCTTCAGCCAGCTCCCTTTCGAGCCGCTTGCGATCTTCGATCAACGCAGCAACCCGATCCGGCAGTTCCTCTGTACTGGTTTTCAGGGCGCTCGCGGCTTCGATCAGCTTTGCTTCACGATCACGATACCAAAGCCGGGCCGCTTCACCGGTGAGCGCTTCAATGCGGCGCACGCCGGCCGAAACAGCGCTTTCGGAAATGATTACAAAGAGTCCGATATCACCGAGCGCTTCGACATGCGTGCCGCCGCACAGTTCGACCGAATAATTGGCGCCATCGTCATCGCCCATCGAAAGGACGCGCACTTCATCGCCATATTTTTCGCCAAACAGCGCTAAAGCCCCTGCCTCGACGGCCTCATCAGGCGTCATCAACCGGGTCACGACATCATCATTGCCGCGAATTTGCGCATTCACACCGGCATCGATCTGCGCGATTTCAGCCGCATCCAACGCTTTGGGATGGGAAAAATCGAACCGCAGCCGATCTTCTGCGACCAGACTGCCTTTCTGGGTGACATGGTCTCCCAGGCGATTGCGAAGTGCCGCGTGCATAAGATGGGTAGCGCTATGATTTGCCCGCAAGCGCGCCCGCCGATCAGCATCGATGGCGAGCGTCACTACCTGACCGACAGCAATCGCGCCGGCGTTTACATGCGCGTGATGAGCATGCAGCCGACCCAGCGGCTTTGCCGTATCCCCGACAGTAGCGGACATGCCCGCATCGTCACTGATCGTCCCGGTGTCGCCCATCTGGCCGCCACTTTCGGCGTAGAACGGTGTTTGATTGGTGATCACAACAATATCATCACCAGTCTCCGCGCGATCGACGGTCTCTCCGTCCTTCACGAGTGCGATAACCTGGCCCTCGCCTTCGTCAGCCGCGTAGCCGGTAAATTCGGTGCTGCCATGCTCTTCCGCAATGTCGAACCAGACCGTCTCTGATGCCGCTTCGCCGGACCCCTTCCAGGCAGCGCGGGCGGCAGCTTTTTGTTCGGCCATTGCCGCATCAAATCCGGCGCGATCAATCTCTAGGCCGCGGCTACGCAGGGCATCTTCGGTTAGATCATATGGAAAACCAAAGGTGTCATAGAGTTTGAACGCTGTGGCACCTTCCAGCACGTCGCCCTCTTTCATATCGATCGACGCTTCGTCGAGTAGCTTGAGGCCGTTGGCGAGGGTGCGGCGGAAACGCTGCTCTTCGTGATTGAGCGTTTCTTCGACCAGCGGTTGAGCGCGAACGAGCTCGGGAAAAGCACCGCCCATTTCGGCTACCAGGCTTGGCACCATCCGGTGCATCAACGGCTCTTTTGCGCCGAGAATATGAGCATGACGCATCGCGCGACGCATAATCCGGCGCAGAACATATCCGCGCCCTTCATTGGCTGGCAGAACACCATCGGCAATCAGGAAGCTGGCGCTGCGCAGATGATCGGCAATGACACGGTGTGAAGCGGCCGTATCGCCGTCTGGAGCGGTGTGCGTGAGCTCGGCACTCTCTTCGATCAGGGCCTTGAAGAGATCAATCTCATAATTGTCATACGTGCCCTGCAAAACGGCCGCGACGCGTTCGAGCCCCATACCCGTGTCGATCGACGGCTGTGGAAGATTGGTTCGGCCATCTTCCTGCTGGTCATATTGCATGAAGACCAGGTTCCAGATCTCAACAAAGCGATCTCCATCTTCGTCGGGCGATCCTGGAGGGCCGCCTTCAATATGATCGCCATGATCGTAGAAAATCTCACTGCTCGGTCCGCAGGGCCCCGTATCGCCCATCGACCAGAAATTGTCGGCGGTCGCAATACGGATAATGCGCTCTTCCGGCAGGCCGGAAATCTTGCGCCACAGATCGAAGGCTTCGTCATCATCATGATAGACGGTCGCTGTCAGGCGATCAGGATTGATACCCCATTCTTTGGTGAGCAACTGCCAGGCAAGCTCGATTGCCTGATCCTTGAAATAGTCGCCGAATGAAAAATTGCCGAGCATCTCAAAGAAAGTGTGATGCCGCGCGGTATATCCGACATTATCGAGATCATTGTGCTTGCCGCCGGCCCGTACGCATTTCTGCGAGCTTGTGGCGGTTGCGTAGTCGCGTGTCTCCAGACCAGTGAAGACATTCTTGAACGGCACCATTCCGGCATTCACGAACATCAATGTCGGATCATTATGGGGTACGAGCGGCGACGATGGGACGAGCGCATGCCCCTGATCCGCAAAGAATTCGAGAAAAGAACGGCGTATGTCGTTGGTCGATGTCATGCGCGGCATGTAAGCAAGCAGAGCGGTGCGGGCAAGCAGCCTGTTGGCGCTCAAGCGCTAGGCATAGGCATAGTCGCCGCCGCGCTCGAGAGCGCGACCATAAGCAGGTCGTGCATGGATGGTCTCAAGCCAGGCGAGCAGGTTCGGATAGCGATCGTCGAGACCGGCGCGTTGCTTGGCGGCTTCGAGCGGAAAGCTCATCATCACATCGGCAGCAGTAAAACCGTTACCCGCAAACCAGGGGCGTTCGAAAAGTTCATCGTTCAGCCAGCGGAGATGGCTGGCGAACATGGCAAGAATTGGTTTGCGCGCGGGACGGCCCAATATACCTAATCGATCGATCACCAGGATCGATAGCAGCGGTGGCATCATCGAACCCTCTGCATAGTGCAGGAACTGGCGATAGCGGAGCGCTTCATCAATATGGGACGGAGCGCCCAGCATGCCCCCGGCCTTGGCAACCAGATATTCAACGATTGCACCGGTTTCGATCAAAGTGCGTCCGTCATCGCTGATGGCGGGTGATTTTCCCAGGGGATGTACTTTCTTGAGCTCCGGCGGGGCCAGCATCGTCTTCTTGTCGCGATCATAGCGTTCGACGACATAGTCCAGCTCCAGTTCTTCGAGCAGCCACAGGATTCGCTGTGAACGGGAATTTTCGAGATGATGGACGGTGATGGTCATGTGCGATGGCCCCTTCAATCGCGCTGTTGCCCAATTGCTATGCATGAGCGGGTGGAAAAGCAAAAGGGCCCGGCCTTATCGGACGAGCCCTTTACGGGAGCACTATGGAGCTGTGTCTACTCGTCCGATCCGCTGTCGGCGTCCGGGCCGCTCATCATCTCCTCGGCGACTTCTTCTTCCTTGCCGCGAATCAGGCCTTCGATCTTCTCGCAGATCTCCGGATTCTCAAGCAGGAAGGCTTTCGAATTTTCACGCCCCTGCCCGATCCGGGTCGAATCATAGGAGAACCAGGATCCAGACTTCTCGACAATGCCGGCTTTGACCCCGAGATCGAGTATCTCGCCCATCTTGGAGATGCCCTGGCCATACATGATGTCGAACTCGACCTGTTTGAATGGCGGTGCGACCTTGTTCTTCACGACTTTTACCCGGGTCGCATTACCAACGATTTCGTCACGATCCTTGATCTGACCAATTCGGCGAATGTCGAGCCGGACGCTGGCATAGAATTTCAGCGCATTGCCGCCCGATGTGGTTTCCGGGCTGCCATACATGACACCGATTTTCATGCGAATCTGGTTGATGAAGATCACCATGCATTTCGATCGATTGATCGAGCCGGTGAGCTTGCGCAGTGCCTGGCTCATCAGCCGCGCCTGCAGACCAACATGGCTATCGCCCATTTCGCCTTCAATCTCTGCGCGCGGAACAAGTGCTGCAACTGAATCGATGACGAGAATGTCGACCGCGTTCGACCGCACCAGCGTGTCGGCGATCTCCAGGGCCTGTTCACCGGTATCGGGCTGAGAGATGATCAGCTCGTCGATATCGACGCCCAGTTTCTTCGCATAACCGGGATCAAGCGCGTGTTCGGCATCGATAAAGGCTGCCGTCCCGCCGGTCTTTTGTGCTTCGGCAATCGTGTGCAGCGCCAGAGTGGTCTTGCCTGAGCTTTCCGGCCCGTAAATCTCGATGATCCGGCCTTTGGGCAGACCGCCAATGCCGAGCGCGATGTCGAGCCCCAGCGATCCGGTTGATACCGAATCAATTTCGATCGCTTCCCGCGACCCCAATTTCATCGCCGATCCCTTGCCAAAGGCTCGGTCAATCTGCGCGAGTGCGGCGTCGAGCGCCTTTTGCCTGTCCATATCGTCTTTTTTTCCGTTGGAATCGATAACTTTGAGATGGGCTGCCATTGCCTGTGTCCCTCCTAGAAGCTCCGCGCCGCTCGTTCAACGCCGGATCTTTGTATATGCTTTGTTCTCAAAGAACAAGTAGGGAACAATAATTAGTTTGCAAGCGTTGCCTGTAGTGCTTTCTCCAGCCTTTCCAATGAGAAAGGCTTGGTGAGGAACATTTTGTCGCGATGATTTTGCGGTGGTTGATTGCGATCCCCGCCACTGGTGAACACAAAGGGAATCCCCGCGGCATCAAGGGCATCGGCAATCGGCCAGCTGGCCTCGCCTCCTTTCAGGTTCACATCGAGGATCGCGGCATCAAAGGCTGACGGAGAAATCGCCTTGAGCGCGGCTTCGACAGTGTCGACGGTTGCCGCAACTTCACATTCCAAGGCATCGACAAAGTCTTCGAGCATCATTGCGATCAGCGATTCATCTTCGGCGATAAGGATGCGGGCCCTGCTCATGACGCCATCATAACATAACCGATCCCGCGCACCGCCATTTGCGAATTCTGCACCTAGCTGTTTCCATTCTCTTCCTGCAAGATTCCCGACACTGCATCGCCGAGTTGCTGGACGGAAAATGGTTTGGGCAGGAAATGCACCTGTTCGATGTCGATCGATTTGCGCAGCTGCTCTTCGGCATAGCCGGACATGAAGAGAATCGGGATGTTGGGCAGGTCCTTGCGCACTTCCTTCGCCATCGCCGGGCCGTCCATGCCGGGCATCACGACATCGGAGAGGATCAGATCGAAATCCTGGCGTTCGGCGATGATTTCGAGTGCGATCTCTCCGTCTTCGGCGGTGACGACGGTATAGCCTTGGCGGCTGAGCGCGCGCTCAGCGACGGCGCGCACCATGTCTTCATCTTCGACGACAAGGATCGTGCCGCTGCCCCAGCTTTCCTGTGGCGGAGGTGTGGTGTCCGGTGCGGGTGACGACGGAGCCGCTTTGGCTGGTTCCGGGGTGGCAGCGGCACCGGTTTGCGCCTCCCCTTCACCGCGATGAACCGGCAGGTAGATGGTGAACGCGGTCCCCTTCCCCACTTCGGAATCGGCAAAGATATAGCCGCCTGATTGCTTCACGATTCCGTAGACGGTCGAGAGCCCTAATCCAGTGCCCTTGCCGACTTCCTTGGTGGTGTAGAAAGGCTCGAAGATCTTGCCGAGCGTACTAGGAGGAATGCCGATACCGGTGTCCGTGAGCCGGAATGCGGTATAGTCGCTCGATGGCATGATATCATGGCCCAGCGCGTCAACCTCCGCCGGTGAGACTGCGAAGGTCTCCAACGTCAATGTGCCGCGCCCGTCATTGTCCGTGCGGGACTGAATCGCGTCCCTAGCGTTCACCGCAAGATTGACGATAACCTGTTCGAGCTGGCCCGGATCGGCGCGAACCGCGCCAAGATTGCGGCCATGGCGGATTTCGAGTGACACGGTCTCGCCGAGCAGGCGCTTCATCAGATTGGACACTTCGGAGACCACGTCGGGAAGCTGAAGGATCTGCGGTCGCAATGTCTGCTGCCGGGAGAAAGCCAGCAACTGCCGGGTGAGCCCTGCTGCGCGATTTGAATTCGATTTGACCTGCTGAATATCGTCATAATCGCTATCTCCGGGCGTGTGCCGAAGCAGCATCAGATCACAATGGCCAATAATCGCGGTCAGGATATTGTTGAAGTCATGCGCAACACCACCAGCAAGCTGGCCTACCGCCTGCATCTTCGTGGCCTGGGCAACTTGGCGTTTGAGTTTCTCGTCCTCACTATTGTCCTTGAGACTGAGCAGCACGGCCGCCTCGCCGAGTCCTGGCGCCCCAGCGACCGTCATCGCAACGGTCTCATCCGGCTGATGCCGCAGCCGCAGCGCAATATCTGCCGATATCGACGCGCTGTTTGAAAAACGTCGCACGGCGTTAGCGACAGCCGTCTTGTCTTCGTCAACGACAAGATCGCCCGGATAGACTGGCTGGGCACCCTCATCGAGGCCAGCAGCCCGCCGGAAAGCGTCATTCATGTAGAGGAACCGCCCGTCACGCTCAGCCAGCGCCAGCCCGAGTGGCAACAGGCCAAGCAACGCGTGGATATCCGAACTGTTCGTAGCCCGCCCAGCGCCTGCAATCTCATCGAGGAAGAAGAACAGGATCGGCCCGCCCGTATCGCCGGCTGCGGTAAGCGGCACCTGCACAATTCGAAGCGGTCCGCCACTGTCCCCTTCCCGTGCCAGACGCAGCGCATCATCTTCGTCAGCATCGAGGAGATCGGTGAGCTGTTGACCGCGCAACCGTTCTTGCTGCGATCCCAGTGCGCGATGGCGAAATACGGGATTGGCGGCAATCATACGGCCTTTGCCGTCGACAAGCACGCCCATGACACCTGCCATGCCAAGCGCGGTCCCCGATTGCCCTTCCAGCAACCGCCGCGCTTCGCCGACCATATCCAAGCCCTTGGTCGGCAAGAAACGCCAGATCAGAAAATCACCCTGTTCTCCGCCGCGTTCGACCAATGCATCATAATGGCCCTGTGCCGTCTCCAATGCAGCCGCATTCCCACGGCCATCGCGCCAGGCAGTGCGCCCAGCATTGGTCAAGCGATCGATACCTTCGTCAGAAAAAGGCATGGCTGGCGGCGTCGGGATTTGACGAAAATCTTTCTCGAATGTGGCATTGGCAACCACTAAGGTACCGTCCCGATCGGTAACGGCCACCGGCTCGCTTGCCCCGTCAATCGCAACGCGCAAAAGCGCACGATCCGGTCCCGCCTTGGCAGTATCCGGCAACACACGCCGGCGTGACGCGATAAAAGCAATGCCCAGCCCGCATGCAAACAGCGTTGCAAACCCGGCCGCAAATAACGGGCTTTCCAGAAGCACCATCAACAGAATTGCTGAAGCAATCCCAACGCCAACAACCAGGGCGATCAAAACACGATCGGCAAAGTGATAGATGGCCGGGTTCCGATCTCGGCTTTCTGGAACGATGCTCGCCATTATTCTCCGCTGTCATCCTGGCCGGCCATTGCCAACCGACGCTTCTTCCACTTGCGCGATACGCGATAGCGCCAGAACCAATCAGCCAGCAGATAGGCAATCGCCGCACTTACTACCGCCATTACCATCAGCCCGCCAAGGAGTGCGGGCGCTGCATCTGTGGCAAACCATGCGAGCCATTCGGTAACGCCCGCCTGCCGGTCTACCAGCGTCTGAAAATGCCCGGGGTCGGCTTCCAGGCCAAACACACCATTGCCGACAAACACGGCGCCGATCAGAATAAAGGGTGTTGTCAGGGGGTTGCTGGTAAATGTCGTTGCGGCTGCAACCGGGATATTGGCGCGAAATGGTAGCGCGAGCAGCGCGGATGCAATTATTTGGAAACCGGGAATCATGACAATGATGCCAACAATCATTCCCAATGCGGCACCCCGCGGAACCGATCGTCGGTTAAATTTCCACAGATAACTATGCATCACCCGCCCGGCAAAAGGCTTGATGAACCGATTCTCGACAAGCTCATCCCGGCTCGGTGAATGTTTGCGGATCCACCGCATGACCCGGCCGGTTTCTCGTTCCGATCTAGCCACGGTCACGCATCAGGCGGCCCTGTTCCCTTTTCCAGTCACGCGCTTTCTCGGTCGCGCGCTTGTCATGTTGCTTCTTGCCCTTCGCGAGCGCGAGTTCGACTTTCGCTTTGCCGCGCGAATTGAAATAGACGGAGAGCGGTATCAGCGTCATGCCTTTGCGCTCCACCGCGCCGCGCACCTTGTTGATCTCGCGCGCGTGAAGCAGCAGCTTTCGCGGCCGCTTTGCTTCATGGTTGAAGCGGTTGCCGTGGCTGAACTCGGGAATATTTGCATTGATCAGCCAGACTTCCCCATCCATCAAGTCCGCATAGCTCTCGGCAATCGTGCCCTCACCAAAGCGAAGCGATTTAACTTCGGTGCCGGTCAAGGCGATTCCGGCTTCGAACTTCTCATCGATAGCATAATCATAACGCGCGCGCCGGTTTTCGGCGACGGTCTTAACCTTGTCGAACGTTGTGGGTTGCGGGCGGGCCATGGTTAGTCCTCTAACAGACCTGCATGAGCCAGTGCTGAATCAACCACTGCTTGCGCGTCTTCTGATGGCCATGTCATCGGTAGCCGCAGCTCACCAGGAAAGCCTGGTCGAACCTTGGTCAGGGCGTATTTCGCTGGGCCTGGAGACGCATCAGCAAACATCGCGCCGTGCAACGGATGGAGCATATCGTTGATCTTCAATGCGCCCTGTGCGTCGCCGCGCGCCCATGCGGCCTGAAATTCGGCACAGAGCCGCGGTGCCACGTTCGCGGTGACGGAAATGCACCCAGTGCCACCCATCGCGAGATAGCCAAGCGTAAGATAGTCATTACCGGAGAGCTGACAGAAATCTTCTCCACATGCGCCACGCTGGGCACTCACCCGATCCATATCCGCGGTCGCGTCCTTCACCCCGACTACCGAGGGGAATTTGCGTAGACGGGCCATAGTGTCGACCGAGATATCGGACGCCGTTCGGCTCGGAACATTATAAAGGAGGATCGGCAAATCGCAGGAGGCGATGATCGCTTCAAAGTGCCGGTAAATCCCCTCCTGATTGGGTTTGTTATAATAGGGTGGGACGACCAAACCAGCGGTTGCGCCCACGTCTTGCACCTTGCGCATATTCTTGATCGCAATCTGCGTGTCGTTCGAGCCGCAGCCCGCGATCACCGGAACGCGGCCATCCGCCTGCTCCACACACACCCGAACCACCTCGAAATGCTCGTCGAACGGCAATGTGGCTGCTTCACCTGTGGTTCCACACGGGACAAGCGCGCTGCTGCCTTCCGCAATTTGCCAGTCAATGAAGCTCCGATAGGTGGCTTCATCAAACGATCCGTCGCGAAAGGGCGTCACCAGAGCCGGAATCGACCCGCTGAACATAAGTTTCTCCTTCACCTCCACATCTTTGCACGGCATATCACCGAGACATCATTGGGGCTCATTCATCGTCAGATAAGGATTGTGCGCGCACTATGGCAAGCATGTTGAAGAAGACCGTTGCGTTTATGGCAATTGGCGTGGCCGCTTTGTCCGGCTCTGTGGCCGCTTCGGCCCAGAATATGACGTCAGAACAGCGAGCCTGGTATGCCAGCCGGCTCGGCGTTTCAGGTGCTGGATCTGTGGGCTCGGTACCGCGCTCACATCCGATTGGCGAAGCGATCCTCCGCTGGAACCGCTTGCAACAAAGTGATGCCCTGCCATTTAATGACTATGCGAGTTTTCTCGTCTCGCATCCCGGCTGGCCCGGTGAGACGCGAATGCGGCGTGTTGCGGAAAACCAGATACCGGCAAATGGCGCGTCTGCGGCCTCATTGATCAGCTTCTTCCAACGCTATGAGCCGATCACTGCCAGCGGATCGCTCCGCTATGCTGAGGCACTGGCGTCAATGGGCCGGACTGACGAAGCCAATGGATATGCGCGTCAGGCGTGGAGACTCGGTTCGTTCAATCGCAGCTCGGCTTCATCAGATGAGGCAGTTGTTCTGCGGCGTTTTGCGGGTGCTCTGTCCGCTGAGGATCATGATCATCGCTTTGATTACCTGCTTTGGCAGGACGATACATCCGCCGCGGCCCGTGTCTTGTCATTGACCTCAACGTCGCGACGCGATGCGCATTCTGCTCGTCTTCGCCTTTCTACGGGAGCTGGAGCGGAAGCCGGCGGATCGGCCATGGGCGATCCTGGCTATGTGGCCGAGCGGGCCATGTGGCTGCGCAATAACAGTCGATCGATTGAAGCGCGGCGGTTGCTCGCCAATCGCCCTGCCCTGCAACATCGTCCTACCGATGCCGAAGAATGGTATGAGGTATTGCTTCTGAACGCCCGGGCGGCCGCCAATGACCGGCAATGGTCCACTGCCTATTCGATCGCCAGCAAGGTTGATGATGCCTTTGATCCGGGCACCGATGTTAGCGGCGAAGAGCTGGGTGTGCGGGACGATTATACAAGCCTGACCTGGCTCGCTGGTACAACCGCGCTCTGGCATCAGAACAGGCCCACCGAAGCGATCGGCATGTTTGAACGCTATGGCCGCGCAGCGCGGACCCCTCAAACCCGCTCCAAGGGATTTTACTGGGCGGGACGGGCTGCAGAAGCCGCTGGCCAACGGGCTCGGGCAACCGCGCTCTATGAAGAAGCTGCGGAATATTACGACTATTTCTACGGCCAGCTGGCCACGGAACGGCTGGGGCGTGAACTGCGGCTGCCAAGTGCACAACGCGTATCCATTGATCCGTCTGTCCAACGCGAATTCATGGATCGGGAGATTGTCCAGGCGATCCGAATGCTTGGCGAACTCGGTGCGTGGAATACGCAGTCGACGTTCCTGCGCGGCCTAACCCGGCAGATCAGGACCGAATCCGAGCATCAGCTATCTGGGATTTTGGCTAGCCAAATTGGCCGTCAGGATCTTGCGGTCATGACACATCGCAGCGCGCGGGTGAACGGGTTCAACGCGGTTGCCTATGGCTATCCAACGGTTCCCATGCCGCGTGGCGCAGAACGCTTCTTTACGCCGGTTCACGCCATTGCACGGCAAGAAAGCCAGTTCGATCCGCGCGCTGTCAGCCATGCCGGTGCCCGTGGCCTGATGCAGTTTATGCCGGGGACGGCCCGCGAAGTTTCGCGCTGGATTGGCCGCAGCTATAGCCGCTCCGGCCTGACCAATGATCCGCAATATTCGATCCTGCTGGCGCGCGCTTATTATGAGAGCCTCTATGAGCGGTGGAGCAATCATGCGCTTGCCGCTGCGAGCTATAACGCCGGACCGGGCAATGCGAACCGCTGGATCCGGGCGAATGGCGATCCGCGGCTTGGTAGCGTCGATATCGTCCGCTGGATCGAGGAAATCCCGATCTACGAGACGAAGAATTACGTGCAGCGCGTGTTGGAAAATGCGGTGATGTACGATCTGTTGCATCCCGACCGCGCCTATATGCCACGCAACAATGCGCCGCTGTCTCGCTATCTGGGCAAATCCACGCCGGGCTGATGGCCGACAGGGTCAATTACATCACACCAGCAGGCTATGCGGCGTTGAAGGCCGAATATGAAACGCTGTTCGGTAAAGAGCGGCCCGAACTGGTCGAAGTGATCAGCTGGGCGGCTGGCAATGGCGATCGCAGCGAAAATGGCGATTATATCTATGGTCGCAAGAAGCTGCGTGAGATCGATCGCCGGATCAGTTTTCTGTCGCGCCGGATGAAGGCGGCGCAGATCGTTGATCCCGCAGATCAGCCGGACAAGAGCCGGGTTTTCTTCGGGGCGACGGTACAGCTAGTCGATGAAGATGATTGCGAGCGAATGGTGACGCTGGTCGGAGAGGATGAGGCGGATGCCTCGGCTGGCCGGATCAGCTGGCTATCGCCGCTCGCCAATGCGCTGAAACGGGCGGCAATTGGCGATAGCCGAACGGTACGGCTGCCGGCAGGGCCGAAGGATTATGAAATTCTTGCGATTAGCTACCCTGAGGACGCGGCCTAGTGGGAGCGTGACCCGTAGTTGCGACCCGCATGAACCAGCGCCGTGCGGATCTCATCATCAGTCAGCCGATAATTTTGGTCGGTATCCGCCCAGCGCCGGAAAAAGGCGTTGGCGCTCTCCGCATCGTCCCGGCTGAGCTCATAGCCCGGGCCAAGCCGATAATGGTCCATCACAAACTGATGCCCCTGGCGAGTCTCTGCCAACCATGGATCAAGCCGCCGTGCACCGGAACCGCGAAATGGATTGGCATAGCGCGGCGCATAGCCGTGCGTGCCGGTATAGCCATATCCTCGGTCAGAATAGCCATCATGCGCACAGCCCGTTGCCAGCAATGCTGCCGCCAATGCTGCGCCAATTCCCCGATACATGCCCGCCATTTTCGTCTCCTGTCGCGCACGGCATCGCACAGGGACCCAAATCACCGCAAATATAGTGACGTCAGTCTTTGGCCGGTGTCCCCAAATGGGACGCAGCCAAGTCCATGATTTCAGGGTCGGCTTCGGGTGGCTCCATCGGCACATGATCGGACAACTGGTCCGCAATATGGGTGAGCGCGGCCATCCGGGCGGCTTTCTTGTTGTTGGCGTCAATCACCGTCCAGGGCGCCCAGCGCGTGTCGGTCCGCGCAAACATGTCCCTTAACGCCTCCAGATACGGCTCGCGCTTCTCACGGTTGCGAAAATCATCTGCCGTCAGCTTCCAGCGCTTCCAGGGATTGTCGAGCCGCTTGCGGAAGCGTTCGTCCTGTTCGTCCTGCGTAACATGCAGGAAAAGCTTGATAATCGGTGTTCCGCTGTCGCGTTGCTGGGCCTCGAACTCATTGATTTCGTCATAGCCGCGCCGCCACTCGGCTTCTGTGCAATAGCCCTCGACCCGTTCGACAAGCACCCGGCCATACCAGGTGCGATCGAAGATATTGATTTCCTTGTTGCCCGGCAGCTTGTTCCAGAAGCGCCACAGGAAATGTCGCGCCTTGGCTTCGGCGGTTGGTGCGCCAATCGGCCAGACCTGGAAGAATCGCGGGTCCCAGCGCCCGGTCAGGCGGCGGATCATCCCGCCTTTGCCAGCCGCATCCCAGCCTTCCACCGCAATAACAGCGCGTTTGCGATTGGCGATATAAGCCGCCTGAATCTGGCCGAGCCGCTCCTGCAGCGCTTCCAGCTCATCGTCATAATCGCCGTCATATTTTGCGCCGGCTTCGAAATCGGCAAGATCGATTGCCATGAAAGATCCCCGCTAATGGTATCGCAGCATATAGCCTGAAATAACTTACACAGGGTTATGCGTCGGGCGAAAGCCCCGCAATATATCCCGCGATGCGTCTTGGGTCCTGCATCGGCAAGAAATGCGTAAGCTCCGGCATGAAGACATCGGTGCCATTGGCAAATCGATCGGCCAGTCCCGGCCAGGTTGGCGAGCGTGTAAAATCGATGGCGGCGCGCCGTTCGCCGCGTGGCGCCCGCAATATCGTCACCGGCACACTGATCTGATCCACCATCGGGTACGGATTGGTGGAGAGGGAGCCGGTATAGATGGACGCCTCGAGAAAGGGCGGACATGCAAGATCAAATCCGTCCCCATCATCCCGCGCCAACAAGCCGTAGCGGCAATAATCGTCGAGCACGTCCGGCTCCCAGACCGCATAAGATGGATGATCCTTGAGCCGGTTGATCATCTGTTCCGGCGAATCCCAGCGCGCTCGCCGCCGCGATACGGGATTTTCGGATGGATCCAGCTCGTCAAGTGGTGGAACGCCTTCATACAGCGAAGGCTCCATGATGACCGGGTCGATCAGCACCAAGCGTTTGAAGCGCTCACCCATCTGTCCCGCCAACTGGACCAGGCAATGTCCGCCCATCGAGTGGCCAGCGCCCACAATATCGCGCAAGTCCAGTCCTTCGATCAGGCCACCTAGCGCGCGCGCATTCTCGCTCCAATCGATAATCGTTTCCGGCTTGGCGCTGCGCCCATGCCCACGATGATCGACTGCAATGATACGGTGATCGGATGGCAGCTCTGCCACCACCTGGTCCCAGCATCGCGCGTGAAAGCCCGTGGCGTGGAGCAGCAAGATCACCGGTCCGGCCGGGTTGCCCCATTCGAAATAGCAGAGGCGATTGTCTCCATCGCCGAAATAGGCCTCGGCTGGCGCGTTCATCCCTCTTTCGGAGGCTCCACGATACGCAAGCTGAGTTCGCGAAGCTGGCGCGGACTGACATCGCTGGGCGCATCCATCATCAGGTCTTCGGCCTTCTGGTTCATCGGGAACAGCACGACTTCGCGCAGATTGGGTTCACCAGCGATCAGCATCACGATGCGATCGATACCCGGTGCTGAGCCACCATGCGGGGGCGCGCCGAACTTGAATGCATTGATCATTCCGGAGAAATTTTCATCGACTTCTTCGTTCGAATAGCCGGCAATCTCGAACGCCTTGTACATGATGTCAGGGCGATGGTTTCGAATTGCGCCAGATGACAGCTCTACGCCGTTGCAGACAATGTCATACTGCCAAGCAAGGATATCGAGCGGATCTTTGTTTTCCAGCGCATCCATCTCGCCTTGGGGCATTGAGAACGGATTATGGCTGAAATCGATCTTCTTCAATTCCTCGTCATATTCATACATCGGGAAATCGACGATCCAGCAGAATTTGAAGACATTATCGTCGATCAGGCCAAGTTCTTCACCGAGCCGCGTGCGAGCGCCGCCCGCCAGGCGAACAGCTTCACTTTCCTTGCCGGCAGCAAAGAATACGCTGTCGGCTTCGCCCAGGCCGAGCTCTTCGAGCAGTTTGGCCGTTTTTTCCTCGCCATGATTCTTGGCGATCGGGCCTGAGGGCGCGCCTTCCTTGCGATTTATGTAACCGAGACCGGCAAAACCTTCGCCGCGTGCCCATTCGTTCATCCCGTCGAACCAGCGGCGACCGCGATCGCCGGTACTCGGCGCGGGAATGGCGCGAACCACGCCGCCAGAACCGACAATATTGGCGAACAGACCGAAATCTGAGCCTTCGAAATGGCTGCTGACGTCACGGATTTCGAGCGGGTTGCGCAGGTCCGGCTTGTCCGAGCCATATTTGAGCATGGCTTCGGCAAAAGGAATGCGGACAAATTCGGGATCGACAGTGCGCCCCTTCCCGTCCCAATCGGCGAACTCTTCGAACACGCCGCGCAGAACCGGCTCAATCGCCTGGAACACATCTTCCTGCGTGACAAAACTCATTTCAAAATCGAGCTGATAGAATTCACCCGGCGACCGATCCGCACGTGCATCTTCGTCGCGGAAGCACGGTGCGATCTGGAAATAGCGATCAAAGCCCGCCACCATGATCAGCTGTTTGAACATCTGGGGTGCCTGGGGCAGCGCATAAAATTTTCCAGGATGCACCCGGCTTGGCACCAGATAGTCGCGCGCGCCTTCTGGCGAGGACGCGGTGAGAATCGGTGTCTGGAACTCTGTGAAATCCTGATCGATCATCCGTTTGCGGATCGACGAGATAACTTCGGAGCGCAGCAGGATGTTTTTGTGCATGCTTTCGCGGCGCAGATCGAGATAGCGATATTTTAGGCGAATATCCTCCGGGTAATCCGCTTCACCCGCAACTGGCATTGGCAATTCTTCGGCGGCCGACTGGACTTCGACAGACTCGGCCCGAACCTCAATCTCGCCGGTGTTGAGTTTTGCATTGATCAGATCATCAGACCGAGCGACGACCTTGCCGGTCACGGTGATAACCGATTCCGAGCGCAGGCTTTCAAGCGTTGCGAAGGCCGGACCATCTACTTCGGTGACAATCTGGGTGATGCCGAAATTATCGCGCAGGTCGACAAAGACGAGATCGCCATGATCTCGCTTGCGATGGACCCAGCCTGACAGGCGGACATTTTCGCCGACATCCTGGCTACGAAGTTCGGAACAATTATGGGTGCGGTATGTGTGCATGGTCATGCGCGGCTCCATAGCGGAAACGGCTGATCGGGCAAGCTGCGAATTGCATTTGGCCCAGCGCCGGTTTGACTCTGATTGTCGAACCCGTCTCTAATCAGGCCGGGTGGCGATCGCAGCCAAATGGGGGATTATCGATGAAGAAAATTACGGCACATGGAAAATATCAGCGCATGCGCACCGTGAGACTGAGCGTTATCGGCGTTAGCTTAGCGGCGTCTGCGGCTCTTGTTGGGTGTTCTGACAATCTGACTGCCGAGGAAGAAATCGCACAGATTGAAGCGGGGCGTGCTGCGACCGCAGAGGCTGAAGAGAGGGAGGCGGCAGAAGCCCTCGCCGCAGCCGGGCCAATGACATATGATCGCGCTGTGGAATGCGCAGCCACGGCCATGAATGTCTCGAACGTTTTCGATATCATCGCGCAAACCGACGCGGACAGCGATCCCGATCGTGCTGCTGACGCGCGGCAGAGCGCCGAGACGAATATCCAACAGGCGCGCGAATTTGTGCGTTTGGCCGAACGTGTCGGATCGGAGCCGGGAAAAGGACAAGATAATGAGGCGGTGATGGCCGATGTTGGCCGGATGGATTCTCAGATCCGCCAACGGGGCCGCGATGCGGAAGATTTCTTCGAGTTTGCACGGCAGATCGCCCAAGAATCCGATCAGTGCGACAGGGAGTTTGCTGCTAACGAGTAGTGCTGCTGCACGGCTTTCCACAAGTTCCCGCGTGGTGACGGTGGCTCATCGCGCTTCTGCGCCTATGGTCTCCCGATGCATATCCACCCGATGATTACCGATAGCGACGCGCTGGCGGAATTATGTGACCGTCTGGCCGCGCACGATTTTGTGGCGGTCGATACGGAATTCATGCGGGAGAGCACCTATTGGCCGGACCTCTGCCTGATCCAGATTGGCAATGCCGAAGAAGCAGCGGCCGTCGATCCCAAAGCGAGCGATATCGATCTCACGCCACTGCTCGATCTCCTGGTCGACAATGAAGACGTGCTGAAGGTTTTCCATGCTGGCGGACAGGATGTGGAGATTGTCTATAATCTAACCGGGAAGACCCCTCATCCGATCTTCGACACACAGATTGCCGCTATGGCACTCGGCCTTGGCGAACAGATCGGCTATTCAAACCTGGTAGAAGCGTTGCTGGGCCATAGTCTGGATAAGGGCGCGCGGTTTACAGACTGGGCGCGCAGACCGCTCGACAAACGCCAGCTGGATTATGCGATTGGCGATGTCACGCATCTGGCGGAGCTGTTTCCCAAGATGCTCGATCGCTTGCGGGAAACCGGCCGGGGCGCATGGATCAATGCGGAGATGGAGCGCCTGGCCGATCCGTCCAATTACGCAAATGAGCCCAGTGAAAGCTGGAAGCGGGTTCGGATACAAAGCCGAAAGGCCGATGTGTTGGGGCGCTTGAAAGCGATTGCTGCATGGCGGGAATGTGAAGCGCAGGACAAGAATTTGCCAAGAGGTCGTTTGCTGCGCGATGAAACTCTGGCGGACATTGCCTCCCACCCTCCCAAAAACCAGAAGGCCCTCGCCAAGATTCGCGGCCTTCCCTCCAGCTGGGGTTCAAATGATATCGGCGCGCGCCTGATGCAGGTTGTCCAACATGCCGAACCACTGTCTGATGACGAACTTCCCGCGCGCCGGAATCGCAAGCCGGGATTGGGCAAGGAAGGCGCGTTGGTGGCGGATTTGCTGAAGCTGCTGTTGAAGATCAGATCGCGAGAAATTGGCGTCGCATCGCGATTGATTGCCAAGGCTGATGAGCTTGAGCAATTGGCCGCGGGCGTTCGTGAAGATATTCGATTGCTGGATGGATGGCGATTTGAAGAGTTTGGCCGTGATGCCCTGGATCTCGTCGAAGGGCGCGTGGCATTTGCTGTGCGCGACGGGAAGCTGAAGGTTACGCACACGGAGGAAGAAGATGCGCAATAGTTTTGCACTTGCCGGCATTGGCGGGCTGATGACGCTCTCTGCCTGCGCGACCGCAGGCGACAGCGAGCCTGTGGTTCCGCCGCTTGGGACCGCGACATGCAATGCAGATCCAGTTCAAGATCTTCTGGGACAGACGGCCAATCAAGAATTGGCTGCGTCAGCCATGGTACGAAGCGGCGCGCAAACTCTGCGCTGGATTCCCCCCAATAGCGCCGTGACTATGGATTTTCGTCCAGAGCGCTTGAATATTTCCTTTGATGAGAATTCGATTGTTACCGAGATCAACTGCGGTTAGGTTTCAATCGAGCAATTGCATTTTCGGTTTCTTTTCAAACGCATCAGCAAGTTGCCGATGCCGCTTGGCGACGGGCTGGCTGTACAGGGCCGCGTCTGATTGATGGAGGGACAGCACCAGCTGATCATCTTCCAGGCTTACCCGGCTCTTTTCGAGTGGCCCGGCGACGCCGCCACTCAATCGTTGGCCAAAGCGCATGGCAAGGCCCCAGCGCGCAGCTTGCGCCAGTTCTTTCTTGCTGCACAGATTGACCAGCTCCTCAACAACTCCGACACCGCCGCCGAAATTCGTGAATAGCGCCTGAGCCAGTTTTCCGCGTCCGTTGCTCTCAATGCCAACCCAGTTGCCGTGGAGTGCCATTTCCAAGCCCCGTTCGGCGCGAAATTCGGGATGGGCGCGCCAGCCGGTATCCGCGAGAAGGCAAGCCGCGAGGCGAATTCGCTGGTCAGTCTCCGATTCATGGTCGAACAGTGGCGCGATCCAGCGATCCAGCAGGTCGCCATGTTCCGGGAAGCGCCCTTGCCGCGATGGCCGCGGCAGGTGATGGTGCTACGGAGCCCTCTGCAACTGAGGCCGATAGCGCGAACGGGGAAACACCGACACCAACCGTGGTCGCCTCGCCCGATACCGCGCCTGCAGTTGTTGCACCAACGGCAAAGGTACCCGCCGCGACCACCGAACCCATGGAAGAGATACAGGAACCGGTCGAGGAAACTATGAGGCCGGCAGCGCCGCCCGCACCCGAATCACTGGGTGCAGAACACCTCGAGCGGCCAGAAGTGGCCTCGGAGCCCGATGCCGTGTCGGCAACCGTCAGGGACGTCTGGAAAAGCGGCAATCGCCTGCTGTATTTCCAGTTCGACAATGGCCAGGTATGGCGGCAAATGGAATCCGGCTACTTCTCCTACCCGCGCGAAGGCGAATTCGAAGTAACGATTCGCCAGGGCGTTATGGGTGACTACCAGCTGCGTGTGCACGAACGTGGCCGCATGATCCGCATTGTGCGGGTAAAATAGCGCACACCTTCACTGCCGCCGGAGAACGCCCGTATGCCAGGCGAACCAGACCACTCAAATTCGCCCAGCCAGGGCCTGTCGATGATTTTCGGCACCCCCTTCGTGTCCTACCAGTGGCCGGAAAGCGATCAGCTCAATCGCGAGCTTGAAGAGCTGATACTCAAAGCTGAGTCCGAAGACTCGCAGGGGCGCGGCATTCGCTCCAACGCGGGCGGCTGGCAGTCGCGCGGCAACATGATGACCTGGGAGAACGATAGTGTGCAGGCGCTCAAACAGCGCGTCGAGCAGCTTGTCTTTAACGTGATCGGCGAGATTGTGCTGAAGGACGGTCGCGAACGCAGCTTCACGCTGCTGTGCGACGGCTGGGCGAACGTGTGCCGGCCGGGCAACTACAACGTGGTGCATACACACCCGAATGCCATGTGGTCGCTGGTGTATTACGTGAACGCCGGCAGGCCGGACAAAACCGTACCCTACAGCGGCACGCTCGAATTGCTGGACCCGCGTGAATCTGCCAACTACATCCAGATCCAGAACACGGTTCTCGACGCACGCACCTTTATCGAGAACATACCCGGGCGGATGGTGCTGTTTCCGAGCTGGGTCAAACACATGGTTCACCCGTTTGTCGGTGAAGGCACGAGAATATCTATTGCGACGAACGTCAATGTCGTCGAAAACCGGCCGCAGAGGCCGTAACCAGGCGCGGCCAGCCGTCGCCGTTGCACAACCGGGAGTCTTGAAATGAAAATCGCCAAACGCCTGCGAAACCTGGTTCCCGTGACGATGGTTGTCGCGGCCGGGCTCGTGGCCTGTAATCCCGCGCCCCCGCAGCAGTCGTCGCCCTCGCAGGCATCGGTCACGGCGCCAGCCGCCAAACCGCTGCGACTGGTGGCGGCGCGATTCCAGCACGAAACCTGCACGTTTTGCCCCGGCGGCGACGTGACCATCGAAGACTGGACTAAAATCCGGCCGCCCGACAAGGGCGCGGCGGTGCTGACGGCCGGTTCCTACATTGGCGGTTTTACGCTGGCGGCGCGCGAATACCAGGGTGTCGAACTGATCGGGCTGGAGTCGCCGGCAGGGGTTTACGGCGGTTCGTCGCGCGCCTGGAGTACCGAGGACACGTTTAATCACTTCCTCGAGATCATGCTCGAGGACCTGCGCGAGGCAATGCCGGTGGACGGCGTTTATCTTGCGCTGCATGGCGCGATGGCGGTGCGAAACGTGCCGCGCCCGGAAGCAGAAATAGCGCGTCGCTTTCGCGAGATTGTCGGACCGGATGTTCCCATTGTCGGGAGTTTCGACCTGCACGGGAATGAAGATGAGGAGTTCCTGCGCTGGGCCAACATGTCATTCGTCACCAAACGTTACCCGCATTACGATACGACCATCCAGGGCGGCCGCGCCGCGCGCGCGCTGATCCGGTTGGCGCGGGGCACCTACAAAGCCACGACCGCAACGCGCAAACCCGGAGTGATCACGCCGACCGTGCTGCAGTGGACCGGCCAGCCGCCCTCCATGGACGTGATGGAACGGGCACGGCGCTGGGAAGCTCGCCACCACGATGCCTTTGTCAGTGTTGCCTACGGATTCCCGTGGTCCGATGTGCCCGACGTTGGCGCCACGGTGCAGGTCATGACCAACGATGACCAGGCCCTGGCTGACACCATTGCTGACGATATGTCCGAGTATATCTGGCGGATTCGCGAAGATCTGTTCAGCGAGGAGCTGCTGCAGCCGGACACGGCGGTGAGTCGTACACAGGCCGCATTCGACGCGGCCGAAACGCCGGTGGTGCTGGCGGACTATTCGGACCGCAGCGGCGACGCAACCTTTGTGCTGCAGGAGATAGTCGACAAACAGTTATCCAACGTGCTGTACGCAACTTTGCGCGACGAAAACGCCGTGCAGGCACTGATCGATGCCGGCGCCTCCGAGGGCGACCTGTTCGATCGCGAAGTCGGCGGCTTTGCCGGACCGTCGAGCGGGGACCCGGTGCGCATCCAGGGCACGGTGCGCTACCTCGGCGAGGGCCTCGGCTTCGACACGCTGGCGATCATCGAGTTTGGCGACGGCAATTCGCTGGTGCTGACCCCGACATTGCGCCAGGTGATCTGGCTCGACCAGATTACCTTCGGCCCGCTGAATCCGGACGACTTCGACGTATTCGTGATCAAGTCGCGCGTACATTTCCGCCGCGGCTTCGATGAAACGGGCTACTCGCCGTCAATTTTCATTGTGGATGCCCCCGGCCCGTTCGTCGGTACAACGCGCCTCGAGGCGCTGCAGTATGAAAACGTGAAACTGACCGACTACTACCCCTACGGCACACCACCGGATCGGCAGTAGCGCAACAAAAAAGGCCGCGCCATGGCGGCGCGGCCTTTGCATGCCGGCGTTAGAGTCGGCCTTTGTCAGTAGTCTCGCGCAGACGAATCCGGTCTCTGCAGATTTCGTCTTGCCGATATTTTTGTTCGTTTTTTGTTGGCGCGTTTTCGATCCGTCTTTTATTTATCCGTCTTTTATTTACGATAGTTGAGCGGCGGTGCACGATCGCCCAGCAGAGCCTCGTAGTGAAAATTCTCGCCAATGCTTTCTGCGTGTTCCGCCTTCGCGGCCTCTCTTAGTTCCTCGTTCTGGATCAGCTCAACCGCGGCCAGGGCCAGTGTTTTCGCCGCGTTGTTGGCACCTTTGAAACCGATGCTGGTGCCGCTGGCCGCAACCGCCTGCCAGCTGTGGGCCGACGTACCGGGTACCCAGGTGGCCGTGCTGATGCCCGCGGTGGGCACCGCAATGGAAACGTCGCCGACGTCCGTCGAGCCGTAGCCGAGCGACACGTCAAACGGTTCTACCGTCGTTTCGGAACCCAGCTCTTTGGCCGGAGCATTCAGCGTCGCATAAATCTCTTCGGCAAACGCCTGTTCTTCCGCTGAATAACTCACGCCGCCGACGCTACGCAATTTTTCATCCACCATTCTCGCCAACGTCTCGTTGACCAGCAGCGGGTGGTTGCCGTGGATGATCTCCCAGTCAACTTCGGTGCCGGTGCCCATCGCGGCGCCGCGCGCCGCCTGTTCGAGGCGCTCCCAGATTTCGGCCACGGCCGTCGCTTCGGGATTGCGCACGTAGTAAAAGACCTCGGCGAAATCCGGAACCACGTTCGGTGCCAGTCCGCCCGCCGTGATGACGTAGTGAATGCGCGTTTCCTGCGGCACGTGTTCGCGCATCAGGTTAACCATGTGATTAAACGCCTCGACGCCGTCCAGGGCGGAGCGGGCTTTTTCCGGCGCGCCCGCGGCGTGCGCGGAAACGCCATGAAAGCGGAACTTGGCCGAGCGATTGGCGAGCGTTGTTTGCGCGGCGGCCGAATTCCGGTCAGCGGCGTGCCAGTGCAGCGCAATATCGACATCGTCAAACAGGCCTTCACGGACCATGTATACCTTGCCGCTGCCGCCTTCCTCCGCCGGCGTGCCGTACAGGCGCACGATGCCCGGTTCTCCGGATTCGTCGAGCCAGTGTTTTACCGCGATGGCGGCGCCGACCGAGCCCGCCCCGAACAGGTTATGGCCACAGGCATGACCAGCGGCTTTGCCGTCGATCGGGCTGCGCATCGGCGTCGCGTCCTGGTTGATGCCGGGCAGGGCATCAAACTCGGCGAGGATGGCGATGACCGGGCCTGTGTCGCCGTAGCTGGCCACAAATGCTGTCGGGATACCGGCGACCCCGGCATTGACGGTGAATCCTTCCGCTTCCAGCGTGCTTTGCAGCAGGGCGCTGCTCTTTGTCTCCTGGTAACCGACCTCGGCATATTCCCACAGCGCCGTGGCAAGACGTTCGGTCTGTGCGTAGCGCAGGTCGACAAAACGCGAGATATCGGTTTCCTGTGCAACTACAGCGCCAGGCAGCGCGGAAAGCAGGCCAGTGAGCAGCAATACGGCGGGCAATTTCATGCGGCGGGTCTCCTTAAGGTCGAGCGTTACGTAGCGGCCGAAGCCTCGAACGGGGCAGTCTATTACAGACCGGCGGGAAATCGGTCTCATATGCCGATTGAATCGTGCCGCCGCTGGCCGTGTCTCGATGGACAGCCGGGCCGGTGGGCACTAGGATTCTCTGCAAGCGCCTTAATCAACAGGGGATTCACCCGTGACTATTCGACGATTTTTTAGCCTGGCCTGCCTTTGTCTTGTGCTGCCGTTTGCGGCGCTGCAAGCCGACGAACTCGGCAACATCTCCTTCCCGAACTCCGGCGCGCCGGAGGCGCAGGAAGCCTTCCTGACCGGCGTCAAGGCGCTGCATAGTTTCCAGTTCGACGAAGCGCGGTTTGCCTTCGAAGACGCACAGGAAATTGACCCGTCATTTGCCCTGGCGTACTGGGGCCAGGCGATGAGCGACAATCATCCGCTGTGGGCCCAGCAGGATGGCGAGGCTGCGCTTGCCGCGCTGACCCGCCTGGCGCCCAGCTTCGAAGGGCGCCTTGCGAAGTCGCCAACCGAAAAAGAGAAGGCGTACATGACGGCCATCGAGACGCTGTATTTTTCGGAAGGCGACAAGCTGACGCGCGATACGGCCTATGCGGCGCACATGGCCGCCATGCAGGAGCGCTGGCCGGACGACCACGAGATCGCCGTGTTTCATGCACTGTCACTGCTTGGCACGGTAAGGCCGGGTGATCGCGGTTACCGCCGGCAGGCACAGGCGGCGGCCATTGGCCTCGAGGTGTTTGCCGAAAACCCGAACCATCCGGGTGCGGCGCATTTTGTGATTCACGCGTTTGACGATCCGGATCACGCGATCCTCGCGCTGCCGGCAGCGAAAGTGTATGCCGGCATTGCACCGGCTGCGGCACACGCCCTGCACATGCCCTCACACATCTTCCTGCAGCTGGGCATGTGGGACGGCGTGGTGAGTTCCAATATCGATGCTTACGCGGCGGCTGTCGCCGGTAACAAAAAGTTCGGTCTTGCCGAAGGGCGGGAAGACTTTCACACGCTGTCCTGGCTGGCCTACGCCAACCTGATGCTTGGCCACTACGAACGTGCCGAGGAAAACGTGTCGCGTGCCAAGGCGGCGCTGGAACGTAATCCGGACAGCATGATGGTGCACAGCGGTTACCTCGATATGCTCGGCCGGCACATACTGGAAACCGGCGAGTGGCCCGAGCTCGAGGTTGACGCCATGGATACGGTGGCGGGCAAGCATGCCAACTGGGTTACCGTGGTTGGCATGAGCGCCGCCCATCGCGGTGACCTCGATACCGCCAAAGCGGCCGAAGCCCGATTGCGCGCACTGTCGGCGGCTGCGGAGGCTGCCGGCAAAGCCTACGACGTCAAGGCGATGGCGGTCCTGGGTCGCCAGGTGAAGGCGCTTCGCCTGCTCAAGAGTGGCGATGCGGACGCAGCGATCGCTGCCGCCGGCGAGGCATCGATGCTGGAGATGACGACCCTGCGCATGCCGTCGGGTCCGCCCAAGCCGATGAAGCCGGCTGCCGAGCTGTACGCCGAGATACTGTTGGAAAGCGGCAGGGCAAGCGAGGCGATGGCGGCGTTCCGCGAGTCGCTCCAGTGGATTCCGCAGCGCACGCCGTCGATGCGTGGCCTGGCAATGGCCGCCGAAAAGGCAGGTGATACCGATACCGCGCGAGACATGTACGAGAAGCTGCGATCAATGCCGGGCGCCAATCTTGACGCGCCGGCGTTCAGTGCCGTGATGGACTGAAGTCCGCGGCGTCCGGTGCCGGGCGCCGGGCAAAAAAAAGCCGGCCCGCGGGGGGGTGCGGGCCGGCCGGCCGATCGATCCAGGTCATGCACCATCCGTTGGTGCCAATCGATCGGGTTCTTACGCGGTTACTCTCTACCGGCTCACGCCGGCAATCGTTTCACTGAATTCACTCTCCAGCAGTGCCAGGTTGCGTGCCGGCGCCGAGATGCCGGTATCGAGGGCCAGGGCCGCCTCGAAATCGTCACGGGCGCTGGCGATGTCACCGGAAACGACGCGCAGTACGCCGCGGTTTGACAGTGCCATCGCCTGGTGCCGGCGCTCGTTTCGCGAGCGGAATGACTGCCGGTCCCTGCGTCCGCCCGTCGTGGCCGACGGATCGGCTTTCGTAATTGACAGTGCGGCGTTGCAGGCATCCAGCGCGGCGTCTATCTTCTTCGACTTGGCATAGGCAACGCACAGGTTGTTGTTACGGAAGAATCGCTGCGATGCGCGATCGCCGGCCGCACTGATTTTTGCAATGGCCTCTGCATAATCACCATTGGTGACCTTGCTGCCCCAGGCAGCATCGCGAACGACGGTCATTTCAAAAGAGTCCTGCATATCGTGGGCCAGGGCCGGTGCGGCGGCGACGATGGCCAGCAGCGTAATTACGCTGGCGACAGCGGGGCGACGAAGAAATTCTGCTTCTTGCAACATGTTTCGTTCTCCAGGCGGATGGCTGTATTGGTAGTTGCCGGGACAGGTCCTCTGTCCCGACGCCAAAACAGTAGTCCGCCGGCGCGGCTGCGACAAACGAAAAAATTTCTGCGCTGTGTTGAATATAAATCATGGTGAGGCGTCGCAAATCTGTCACGTCCCTATGCCGCGTGCAGGTCGGTTCGGCCGTCGAAGGTGTCGAGCACCCACTCACGGAATACGCGGACCGTTTCCTTGCGGGAATGCTCTTCCTTGCTGATGAGGTAATAACCGCCGTCAACAACCAGCGCCTTATCGAACAGCGAAACGAGGCTACCCGAGGCAAACCACTCCTTGCTCAGGTGTGTGGGAATCAGCGCGGCCCCCATACCCTGTTGTGCAGCACGAGCGACAGCGATCATCGAATCCAGGCGTATGGTTTTTGTGTCTGCCGGCAGTTCGATACCCGTTTTCAGTGTCCACTGCTGCCAGGCGCGGGGACGGGTATCGTGCACAATAATCGGGAACGGGCTGACGATCCGTTTTTTGTGGACCTTGAGCTTCGCCGCAAATTCCGGCGAACCCGCCGGGACAAGCTGAAGGGGGAACAACAGGTCGGCGCTGGTGCCCGGCGGTGGCGAACGAAACAGGCGTATCGACACGTCGGCATTGGCCGGGATCCGTTCGGATGACTCGTCACTGGTCTCCACGTGCAGGTCCAGGTCAGGGTGCCGTTCGCTGAATTCGCTGAGTCGCGGTACGAACAGTTCGCTGGCGAAAAACGGTTGTACAGAGACACGCAGCGATCTCCGCGTCGCACCGGCCCGGTGCTTCTGCAGAGTGTTGTCGAGTTGGCGAAGCAGCGGTTCGGTCTCTTCGAACAGGGACCGGCCGACGTCGGTGAGGCTAAGCGCACGACTGTTCCTGTCGAACAGCGAAACGCCAAGCCCCTCCTCGAGGCTCTTGATCTGGTGGCTGATGGCCGAGGCGGTCACGAACATCTCGTCAGCCGCCGCACGAAAACTCTCGTGCTGGGCGGCTACGCAAAACATGCGTAATCCCCGCAGGGGCAGTCTGGATAGGTTGCTGCTCATAACTCGATTTTCGTCATCTGAAGGCATAGCTCGCCCGGGCCGCCGTTTTTCGTCGTTGGCCCTGAACGGATTGCATAAAACATGCCAAGGCGAACATTGGCGGTCAGCGGGCTTTCTGCCCGGCCTGCGCCCCCGCATCGCACCATCCTGGCGCAATCGGGCTGCCGGAATGCCCCCAAATGAACCAGGCTCCGGCAGACCTCCGGTCGCCGCTGTTGTATTGTTTCAGCGATTCGTTACCGGGGGATGACACGTTGTTGGACGAACAAGACTGGAAGCCGGCTGCAATTCCTGTTTTTGAGGGCGTGACGCCCGAGCGCTTTCGCACGGAGATACTGCCACTGCAAGGGCCGGCGGTTCTGAGAGGGCTGGTTGCCGAATGGCCCCTGGTGGAGAAGGCCAGGCATTCTGACGAGGCGGTTCTGGAATACATTGGGCGCTTCGGGCGCGAGACCGGCGTCAAGGCGTTTTTTGGCGATGCCAGTATCGAGGGCCGGTTTTTTTACAGCGATGATTTACGCGGCTTCAATTTCGAACGTCGCGAGCTTTCGCTCGGTGCGTTGATTGACGCATTGCGGTCGCTGCGCGACAAACAATCGCCAGACTACATTTATGCCGGCGCAATTCCCTTGCGCGATACGCTGGCAAGCCTGCTCAAGCAGAATCACCTCGATCACTTCGAACTGGCGGATGAACTGCTGGTGTCGCTGTGGATGGGTAACCGGACCCGCACGGCGCCGCACTGGGATCTGCCGCAAAACGTCGCCTGCGTCGTTGCCGGTCGCCGACGATTTCTCCTGTTTCCGCCGGAGCAGCTTGCGAACCTGTACATGGGGCCGCTGGACATCACGCTTGCCGGACAGCCGGTCAGCCTGGTCGATGTCGCCAGGCCGGATTTCGAACGGTTTCCGAAGTTTCGTCAGGCGATGGACGCGGCGCAGGTTGCTGAACTCGGACCGGGTGATGCGATTTTTATTCCCAGCATGTGGTTCCACCAGGTCGAGTCTCTCGACCCAATAGGCATGCTGGTTAACTTCTGGTGGCGGGACGCCGGGCCGCACATGTTTACGCCGCTGTTTACGATGTTGCACGCCCTGCTGTCGCTGCGTGACATGCCGCGGGTTGAGCGCGCCCACTGGCAGCGCATGTTCGATCACTACATCTTTAACGCGGACGATGAAACGATGGCGCACATTCCAGCGGACGCCCGGGGTTTCTTTGGCGAACTGACACCGGAAAAGATTAACCGGCTGCGAGCCTACCTGCTGCACAGCCTCGGCGGCGAGCCAAGGCGCTAACGGACCGCAAGCGAGTCGGGCAGCGGGCGTGCCAAGAAGATGTCAGCCCTGCCCGGATTCCTGGTCCGAACGACCAACGAATGACGGCGCGAATGGATAGGCCAGCTGCCGCAGAAAGCCTTTGGGTGGTTGCCGGCTGAATACGCCATACGCTTCCGGCCACATCCTGTCCGGCAGTTTGAACGTGCCCATCAGCATGTCGACGAGCGGCAAATGGACGGCAAAGTTGGTGTTCGCGTAGTCCGGATCGTCCGAGTGATGCCAGTGATGGTATTGCGGCGTGACGACCAGGTATTTCAGGAAACCAAAATCCCAGCGCACGTTGGCGTGTATGAAAACCGCCTGCACCCCGACAAGAACGACGTAGGCATTCAGGGCGGGCTCTGAAAAGTTGATCGCATATAGCGGCACGATTACGGCCGAGCGGGTTGCAAGCGCTTCCACGAAGTGCGTTCTCGAGCCGGCAAGCCAGTCCATGTTCTTGCTTGAGTGATGAATGGAGTGAAATTTCCACAGCCACGGGACCTGGTGATACCAGCGGTGCGTCAGTGCCTGGAAAAGATCGGCAATAAATACACAGGCAAGAAACTGCAGCCAAACCGGAAGGCCCTGCGTGAGGTCGGTCAATGCCGCGGAATGCGCCCAGCCGAACAGGTGAGCCTGCACGGCGTTGGTGAAGAGCAGGAAAAAAGTAATGAGCAGGTGGCTGACCAGGAAATAGGCAAGGTCGGTTCGCCATTCCGGTCGCAATACGGCAAGTGGCCGTCGTGCAAACGCCTTTTCCAGCGGTATGAATATGGCCATCGAAAAGATCAGGGAGAGCACGAACCAGTCAACGCCAAACGAGATTGGAACATCCTGCACGGCCCGCTCCTGCACGTTGAATGCGCCAAGCAGAACGGCAACGAGTGCGGTGCCAATCCCGGTTGCAGCCAGGCGTTTTTGCGGGCTAAGGATGTAACTGACGATTCCCATCGAGAAAGCAAACACGATACCGAACCACAAAAGATTCCTGGCGAACGTGAACGTGTAAAGCGACTCCCTGAGTTCCCGGGTTGTCAGCCATTCGGGAAAGGCAAAACACAGAACGCCCAGCAGTGCGGAGATGCCGAACAACGCCGACAGATAGCCCGATATGCGCCCCTCGCCGAACCTGAATGCCCGCGTGCCCGGCGCTGGCTTCAGTTGCGGCCCATCGTCCTGTTTTTTGCCTGGCATGTCTGCTGCCCCAAACCGTGTTGTTTACAAAGTATGTTCAGATACTAGGTCGATCAGTAACGGCGATGTGTGACGATAGCCACACTTCACCGGCCATGGACATCCTGCACCAGAACCGTAGTCAGGTCCCTGCGGCCAGCGGCAAAATCATATCCACCCGGTGCATACCCGGACCCCAGCCATCTTCGTGGCGGCCTTTCTCCAGCGCGCCAAAGCGGGAGAAAAACGCCGCCGAGCGGTGGCTGGCCGCTATATGAATCAGAGTGGAGCGACGCTCCGCCGCGATGTCGAGGACTCGGCGCATGATTGCGGAGCCCGTGCCGCGACCCTGGGCCTGCGGGTGCAGCAAAATCCACGTGAGCCTCACTGGGCCTCCGGTATTGCCCGGCAGGCCGAAAGCTCCTGAGATACCATCCCGTTCCTCAAAGACTTCATAGTGTTCGGGTGTCGCGTCCAGAAAACGCTGGTAGTCCGCGCGTTCGTTGGGCGCAAAAAAGTCGGGGCAGTTGGCCTCGAATATTGCCAGGCAGGCTTGCCTGTCGCTGGGTGAGTAGGGGCGAAAACCGGATTGCGGCGTCATTTGGACTGCTCTGATAAGGGCGTCACAAATCGTACTCTGCGCGGCCGTGGGCGGGCAAATGCAGCGGCAACAAAAAGCTGGTTTCCGTGACCGGCTGGCGCTATAGTCCGCCGAAAACCGGTGGCCATTCCGCCGGGGTTTGGGGGAGCTTCGTGAAGTATCCTGATCCGCAATCCACGTCGGCCGAAATTTTCGAGCGCGCCCGCTACGTGCTGACCGACGGTGGTTCCAGAAGCACGATCCGCATCGCACCCTATTCAATCTACGCGCATTCTGCACACGGTAAGTACATCATCGACGTCGACGGCAATCGCCTGTTCGATTTCAATAACAACTATACGTCGTTAATTCACGGCCACACGCATCCGGCGGTTGTCGAGGCTGCAACCCGGCAGATGCACCGCGGTACGGCATTTTCCTTCGGCAGCGAAGCAGAGTTCAGCCTGGCTGAACTGATCTGCGGACGCTGTGCCAATTTCGACAAGATTCGCTTCATGAACTCGGGCACCGAAGCGGTCATGAAGGCCATCAAGGCGGCGCGTGCATTTACCGGTCGCAGCAAGATTGCGAAAATTGAAAATGCCTACCACGGCTCTTACGACTTTGCCGAAGTCAGCCTCGGTGTCGAGCCCACGGAACTGTCCGCCCGGGATCCTGTATCCACGGCGTATGCGCGGGGCACGCCCCCGAACGTCCTCGACAATGTGGTTGTCATACCGTTGAACGAGCCGGTCATTGCGCGCCGGATCCTGGAATCGCATGCCGGCGAGCTTGCGGCAGTGCTGATTGACCCGCTGGGTGTCGGCATGTCCCGGCAACGTCCCAGCGATGAATTCCTGGTGACGATCCAGGATGTCTGCGATCACAACGACATCGTGCTGATTGCCGACGAGGTGGTCGCCTATCGCGCCGGTCCGGCCGGTGTGCAGGGTGATCGCGGCTTGCGGCCGCACCTGACGACGCTCGGCAAGATCATCGGCGGCGGTTTTCCGGTGGGAGCGGTAGCAGGTTGCACCGACGTCATGTCGGTTTTCGAAACTGACGCGGGACGGGCCCGCTTGCCTCATGGCGGTACCTACAACGCCAACCCGGTCAGCATGGCCGCAGGGTTCACCACTCTGGAAATGCTGACGCCCGACGCTTTTGATCGCCTGAACGCCGTTGGTGAGGCGTTTCGACAGGGGTGCCGGGAGGTGCTGCAGGACGGCGACGTCGACGGCGAGGTGCAGGGCCAGTATTCGATATTTGCGCTGTCGCTGAACGAACCGGCATTGAGCGATTCGGCGCCGCGGGGCCACGTCTACCAGAGCAGTGGCCTGCATCAATACCTGGTGCAGAACGGGTACTGGATGTCGCCCGGATTGCTGGGCGCCTGCTCCACGATCATGGACATCAACGATGTCGATCGCTTTTGTGTGACCCTGCGGAATGGCATTCGGTCCTTGCGTGAAGAACACGTAAACGCCACCTGAGGCCTGCAGGTGATAATGCCGGGAGAGCCTGGCAATCGCGAACGACGCGCGTCAAGACTACCAGTTGCCGAGTGTCTCGCCGTTCGCCAGTTTTGCGGCGACAAACCCGCCCGCTTCGGAACCATCGCGCATCGGGTTGAATTTGAGCCTGACCCGGTCGCCCGGCTGAAACGAATCCGGCCGCCAGCCGCGCCGGAACAGCGTGTTAGGCCCGCCGGCCTCGATGCTCCATTCTTCGACGTCGCCTGCGTCGTTTTCGATCAATACCTGTATCCAGACGTGCGGGTTGGTCCATTGGAATTCGCGGACCGTGGCATCCACTTCGCGCACGGTGTCCTTGTCGAACATGGCGCTGGAGTGATGTGCCTGCAGAGGCAGGCAAGTGGCCAGGAGCAACAGTCCAGCCGACACACGCCGGCGCAGCCATGTTTTATGATCTTCATTCATTTTCAATCACCCGATCGATCACCTGTCCGTCCGGACCGAGCGTGAGCGTTTGTCCGGTCGGAGTAATCGGATTCCTGTTGTTTTCCGCGCAGGCGTAGTCATAGACCCGGGTCCCCGCCGGTGTGCGGCGGAAGTGGCGTGTTACGCGCCACGGTGCTTCGAGCGCCAGGGGGTCTTCGATGACCAGCTCCGCCCGCAGCAGACCCTCGTCAGTCAGGAACATTCGTGTGCGAATGCTCGCCTGGTCGCTGAGCGTCAGACCGCTTCGGTCCAGGATCGTATGCTTTTCACCGATCATGCTGACCGTTGAAAAGACCAGCGTGTCATCTTCCCAGTGACCCACCGAGTCGCCGGTAAACGTCGGCCAGAGCTCAGCCGGCGGCGGATGTTCGCGACCGTCGGTATATACGCGCATAATGTTGGGACCGTTCTCCGTGACGATCCAGGTCTGCTCGGCACGGACGATAAATTCGTAAACATCCGGGAGCGCCAGCAAACGCGGATAGCCGGCCGGCGTGCCGCAATATGAAATCGGGTCTGGAAGCCGACCCTCGGCCACAATCTCCAGCGTCTCGCGGTACTTTTGCTCCCACGCCTCTGTCAGAGGCGGATACTGGCGCACGCCGGGGCTGCCGGCACGACCATCGGCAGGCCGGGTCGTTGCAATGTCGAACATGCCGCCATTGCCTTCCACTCGTTCCCAGACGCCGCTCCAGTCAGGTAAACCGGTTTCGCTGGCACCGGCCGCCGACACAAAAGCCACAACCGGCAGTGAGCTTAAAACCAAAAATCGGAAGGCTTTGTTTGCGAGGTGCATTGCCGGATCCTGCAAGTATCCTGCATCGATGGTAGCGCCGCTTCCCGGGGCGGCAAAGCAGAGTCGCGCCGGGCCGTGCGTCTGATGTAACAAACCGGACTATCGAACACAGAACGATTTACCGGTCCGGCGTTCAAAACCCAGGTAGTCAGCGCGCTTCAGGAGCGATTTGTGTTCAGATTCACTGTTCAGTTCAGCTGCCTCGTGCTGCTGCTTGTCACATCGCCGGGATTCGCACAGTCTGACAACGATTTCCCGTTTCCCGTGCAGCCCGAACTGCTGGTGGATGAGCTTGGGGGCTGCGAAGGCATCACCTTCAACGGCGAAGGTCGTTTGTTTGTGACTTGCCGTCGCGCATTGTGGGAAGTCAGTGAGGACAATTCGCTGCGCAAGGTTACCGATCTCGAGTCGAACCTGGGGGCGGCCGGCATCGGCGAGCGTGACCTGCTCGTTGCGGACTTCGGCCCGACGAACGCCTTCAGGCACGGTCGCAACAGCGACGGCATCGTCTACCGCATTACGCCGGAGGGCGAACGCGAAAAACACGCGCTTGGCATCGGCGATCCAAATTTTGTGCTGGTGCGCGCAGACGGCTCCTACCTGGTATCTGATGATGCGACGGCGGATATCTACGCTGTAAGCGCCGACGGCGAAGTCGAGTTGTTTACGACAGCGGTTAATCATCCAAACGGACTGGCGATGTCGGCGGACGAGTCGACACTCTACGTAGCGCAGATTTTTACGAATATCCGCCCGGTTGTGATGGACAACGCGGTCTGGGCAATACGGCTCGAGGAGGGCCGCCCGGCCAGGGATGCAAGACTACTCGTCCGGGCCGGGCCCGAAGCCGCGGTTGACGGTCTTGCGATGGATAGCCTCGGCAGAATCTACATTGCAGCGAACCGGGCCGGCGAGCTCTGGCGATACGACCCGGCGAACGAGGAAATGCTGTTGATCGCCAGCGGGATGTTCGGGCTGGCGAGCCTGGCGTTTGGCGAGGGCGACTTCGACCGCGAGTCAATCTATGCAACAGCGACCTATTCCGGCGGACGTGGCGGCAAGGTCTGGCGCATCCCGGCAGGCATTGACGGTGCAAAATTGCATAGGTAAGCGCTGGCAGGCTCTGTCTGGCGGGAAACTCAGCCGTAGCGCGCCCTGAATTCGCTCGCCGGCCGGGCCTTGCCGTAAAAGTAATACCTGGCACTCGTGTGAGCCTCTCTCGCGCGACATTTCAAGCTGCTCTCGCAGGGCGCCCGGATGGTAGACTTTCGGCTTCGCATGACTCTTGCAGTCTTACGCGCCAGACAGGAAACAGACGAGACGCGATGTTCCAGCTGCGAAAAGCGTTAACCTCCCGCAACGCAACAATTGCCTTTCGAATCCTGTTTGGCCTTATCGCAATCGTGCTCATCAGGGGCGCTGCGATGTCAGTGGCCGTCCTGCAAACCTATAACGTGCAATTCGGCACGACTTTCTGGTTCGTGAACGCACTCATTATTGTTGCTGAAATTGTCGGTGTGGTTTCTATTCTGATGATGAGCCGGGGTTGGAAGTGGTCCGTCTGGATATGGGCTGTAACGGTGCTTGGCGTAGGGTTGACCGGCGTACTGATCGGTCTGGATACGGCTTTCCTTGTTCAGTGGCACATGGTTTTGCCGTGGATAGTTCTCCTTGCGTCGGTATATTTGCAAAATCGTTTTGCGACGCCGTGGAAGGGCGGCAGCCTGGGCCTGACCAGTTTGGTGGCGATCGGATCAATTGCCGCCTTTGGCGTGGGCGCTGAGTTTATTCACCGGGACGTGACAGCCAGCAGGAACGCGCTGGCCGATCCGCTTGGAGACAGCGTTGCCGAAACGAACCAGCAACTACCAATGATGGTCAATGACGAGCTGCGCCTGGACCGGGTAGCCGTCAAGGTCGACGTATTTCATCACTACCTGACGTTTCCGGGACATACTGCTGCCGAACTCGCCATGGACCCGGGACTGGATGTTGTCCGCGACCATTACGGCGAAATCTATCTATCCTTATTCTGCGATTTGCCGGGATGCCAGGAACGGACAGCGGTGGGGGAGAGTTGCGGGACCTTTCATTACGAGATGGTCGATCGGGCTGGTGAGCCGGTCATTTCGTTTTCGCTCGATGGATCGGGCTGTCGCTACGAAAAGAGCGGACCTGACACAGGTGTAAAGGCCGGGGAGGCGGATGTTGATTCTCCGGAATTCGACGGTGAGCCCGTCAACGTGATTACGCATGACCGCATCGATGACCTCGGAGGGCAGACGATAGGAAGCCTTATTGAGAGTGTGAATCGCAAGGCGTTTCCAAAAAAGAGCGAGTTTGCAAATTGTTCTGAGCTCGTTTCGTTGATTCGAGGTAACGACGAGCTTGAGCTGGTTGAGGTCTCGACCAGGGCCGTCACCACAAGAATCGGACAAGAGACCATGATCTACAGTTTCACGGAGGGCGATTGTGTGCCGGAGTAATTTTGGGACACCAGGGCCGACCAGGTACCGCAGCCGGAACTGTTACGGCCCGGTTTGTTGACGGATCCTTTATCGGTGCCTGAACTCACTCTCTATTCAAGCCCACGCGCCTGCTCGCTGGCCTGCCACATCGCGCTGGAGGAGTCCGGGTTGCCGTTCAGGTTTGAGCCTGTCCGCATTCGCCGGGGCGAGCACCGCGAAACCAGCTACCTCGCCGTGAACCCCTGGGGAAAAATTCCGGCGCTACAAATCGACGACCAGGTCCTGACCGAAACGCAGGCCATCCTCTCCTACGTGGCCGACGCGGCGGCAGGCCAGGTCGAACTTATCCCGCGCGGTGACGCGCTGGGCAGGGCGCGCGCTCACGAATGGATGAACTTCCTGTCGAGTTCGGTGCATATCGCGTTTCGCCCCCTGTTTCGGCCCAACCTGCTGTTGGCCGACGAAGCGCTGTATCCGAAACTGCAGGAAGTTGGCATACCGGGCCTGCGCGCGACCCTGCTTGAGGTTGAGCGGCGTCTCGCCGGGCGGACCTGGGCCCTCGGCGACCGGTTCAGCGTGGTTGACGCCTACCTGTTCGTGTTCCACATCTGGAGCCAGCGAGATGACGTCCGGCCACACGTCGCCGGCATGCCCAACTGGATGGCGCACCGCAGGCGTATGGACTTGCGCCCGGCAACGCAGGCGGCTCTCGCCCGCGAAGGAATTACGCCGGAGAATATTCGTTTGCCCTGACGGTTTTACTGATCGCGCTCGTCGTAGCCCGCTTCAAGGTAAAGCCGCGCCGCTTCCAGGGTACAGGGCACCTGGATAACCGGACGGTCGGCCAGTTTTTTCCAGCGGTGAATAAACGTTACCGGTTCCGAGAGATATACCGGGTCGGTGACGGTGATTCGGGCTAGCAGGTGCACGCCGCCGTCCGCCAGCGTAAATCGTTCAAGCAGCTGTTTTTGCTCGCTGGAGTCGATGCCGGTGTGAGTGCCCCAGCGGTCCGCGATAAAGTTTGTCGTTTCCACGACCAGTTCTTCGCCGTCGATGGTGCCCACCGAATAGCCCAGTCGCGAGGGCTCCTTGTTCAGGTCTTCGTGCTCATGGTCCAGGTGGACCGTGCGAACTTCCTTCATAAGCTCGCGTTCGAATACCACGTGATCGTCGTCCGGCCGCGTGATGCTGACCGGGTAGGGCAGGATCATCGCCTTGGGCGGACCGGGGTTGCCGCAGCGGGTCATCGGATTACCGTCCTCGTCAAAGGCATCGACCATCGCCTGGCCTTTTGCCGTTAACGGCCAGCCCTCGGGTGGCCGGTAGTGCGGCTTCCAGCCGCCGATATCCGAGCGTTTCCAGAGCCCGGTGTAATCAGTCGATGGCGTAACCTCACCAACGGGTGCATCGGTCATGTCAAAGCGCGTGCCGTCGCCGCGTTCCGCCCAGATCATGCCGGTATAGTGCCGGTCAGCATCGTGGTCGTGTGGTCCTTCCCAGGTTATCTGGTCGCCGGGCTTAAATGACTTCTTGCTCCATCCCTTCTTCTTCATGGAAGGTGGGTGATTCATCTCGATGCTGTATTCGACAACGTTGCCGTCCTGGTCGAGACCGTCAACCTTGAGAAATACATGCGGCATTGTCCAGCTATAGCGGCTGACCACGCCGCTGTAGGTGCGCACGTCTTCCTTGTTGAGGCTGGCATGAGAGTGATGGGCACTGGCAACGCCGGTACCCAGGAGAGCGGCGCCCAGCAGGGCGGCGCGCAGGAGTTTTTGCCATCTTTTGTTCATCGCTGTAGATACTCCGCTTGCAGGCGCTACATGCCCGGCAGCAGTTCGTTGTCTGCTGGCAGGCATGTGGCTTCGCGAACGTCGGCACGCAGGATCCGGTCACGGAACTTGACGTGTCGCCATTCGCCTTTCCAGTGTTCAGGGTCGGTCATCACATACTCGGTGACCATGGTATTGCCATCGTTGATGACTGAGATTCGTTCGATGATTGTGAGCTGGTCGCCGGTGAACACACCCTGCTGGATCAGGTGGTTGTCATCGGTGAAACCATAGGTTTCTACCACCAGCGTGTTGCCTTCCCAGTGTCCGATGGATTCGCCGTTCCAGTTCGGGTCGCGGCTCGCCTCGGGTTCGCGGCCGCGGCCGTCCAGCCAGATTGCCCGGTACTCGTTGTTCAGCCGCGACACCATAAAAATGGCGGTCGGATATTGCATCATCATCAGCGACCCGTAGCGTGTCATCAGGCGCGGCATGCCGGCCGGGTAACACTGCGCAGTGGGTTCGCCAAAGCGGCGACCTTCACGTGCGTGAGCCAGGTATTCCTCGTAGAGCTTTTGTCCTTTTTCCGTGAATTCAGGGCTCGGCTTGAACTCGTAGGACCCGTAGTTGGGTCGATAGTCTTCCTCGCCGCGAAACGCCCAGGTGCCGGTCAGGTCAAAGGGTGCCACCGGTCGCGATTTCGCCAGGTTATCCGGGTCCAGCGCACCGGGGCCGGTCTGGCGAGGGTCGCGGCCGATCATCGGCAGCGTGGCCGGGCGCGTTTTCTTTTCGCGCTGCTGCCAGGTTTCGCCGGCGGGAGGCGGCACCCATTCGACCAGCGACGGAATGGTTCGCCCCGACGGTGAAGGTGTTGCACCCGGGCCGGCGGTCGATGCTGACGGCTGGTAGTCTTCGTCGAGGGCATGCAGCTCACCGCTGGCCAGCGTAATTGCCTGCAACAGTCCGCCTGGCTTGCCGCTGCGCAAGGGATTGACGACGACTGAAATGGTGTCTCCAGTGTTGATGGATTGTCGGTTGAATCCCTGCCGGCTGAGCACGGTGGTGCCGGGCCCTTCAATCTTCCAGAGTTCGGTACGGCCGTCGTTGCCACGAACTTCCATGTTGATGGCCATGTGCGGGTTGCGCCACACAAAGCGCGTGACCCTGCCCGATACCGTGACCGACTTGTCCGGGTCGAAGGCCACCGCGGAGTGGTGTGCCGCGGCAAACGGCGGCGCTGCCACCAGCATCAGCACAATAAGGCCGGCGGCAGTTGCCCGTCGCAATCTCGTGTCATTCAACGTCATCAACGTCGCTACTCCTTTCGGCCGATTCAATAATCTGCTGCATGACCGCGATGTCTTCCAGGGCCGGCGGTTCGTCGCGCAGCGATACGAGGTAGGCATAAATGTCCCTGGCCTGGTCATCACTCAGCGTGTTTGCCGAGTAGTTCGGCATCGTGTTCTTCGGGTTAACGGGATTCTGGTCAGCGCGCAGGCGGAGGTACCGCAGAAACAGGGTTTCGCTTGAGAGGATGCCACTCGTGGCTGCGTCCAGCGGCGTACGCCCGGTGCCGTTGTAGCCGTGGCAGCTGTAACACGCATAGTCGAGGTAAAGCGCCTTGCCCGTTTCCGCGCTGACGGTATCGTCCTGTGCCTGCACAGTTATGCAGACAAGCAGGAATAGGGGCAAATTGCAGAGAGAGAAAAGGGAGTGTCGATGGGTCATATCCGGTCCTAGCGCGGCTGTGTCAGCACGTCGATGAGGTAGGGCCGGCCCTGTTTGACCGTATTGACGCCGCGCTCGAGCGCCGCGTACAAGAGTTCCGGATCGTCAATCGGTCCTTCGCTCTCGACGCCATAGGCTTCCCCGAGACTGGCATAACTGATGAACGGATCGCGGAATGTCGTGCCGATGTGCGCCCGGTTGCCACCACGCCCGCGGACCCCCGCAACGTATTGTGCGTACATCAGCTCCTGGTGATAGGCGCGATTGTTGTGCATGACTACCAGCATTGGCAGCTCGTGGTGGGCCGCGGTCCACAGTGAGCCTGGCACGTAATTCAGGTCACCGTCGGTCTGGATATTCAGCACAATACGGTTGCGATGCTTGGCCGCGAGCGCGGCGCCTGTGGACGCGCCTATGCAGTAACCCAATCCGCCTGCGCCGTGCATGCCGAGATGACTGTAGGGTTTGTTGTGTTCCCAGAACGCGCGGTTGTGACCGCTGGAGAACTGGGTGGGCGACGCGAGGCACCAGTCTTCGTCCTTGACGAGCGAATAGAGCTCGGCGAATAACCTGGCCAGGCTGATCGGGCTGCCGTTCCACCCGCGGCGACGGTCATCGAGGGCTTTTTGCAGCGCGGTTTTTTTCGCTGCTGCGTTGGTGGCAACGTGCGCGGCGGTTCGTGCCTCGATGCGTCGCCGGGCTGACGGGCTAATGTAGTCCCAGGCTTCGGCAATTATCAGCGGAATGCTGGCTTCGGCATCCGCGGTCATGTCGTTTTCTCCCGCTGCCGGCGGCGCGTACGGGCCGCGAAGCGGGGTGCGCGGAGGACGCACAAAACCGTAGCCGATGCCGGTGACGTCGCGTCCTTCCAGGCTGCGCCGATGCGGGCCAATGATCGACGCCTGGGCGCCGGCGACTTCAAGACCCAGCGTATAGTCAGAGTCGCTGTTGGCATGTGGCGCACAGAGCGGATGATCTTGCGGGAAACTCATGGGTTCGATCCACGCCCGGGTGGTTACCGTGGCACCGACCAGTTCCGCCAGCTGGACAGCGCGCTCAATACCCAGGGGGGTGCGAAATCGGCCTGCGGCAAGCTGCGGATTTTCGGCGTCCACCAGTCGGCGGGCAACGTCCCGAGCCTGCGCCTCACTGATGCCGACAATGCGTGGCGGCCGGTAGTCGGGAACCGGCATCGATCCCGCTTCCGTTTTTTGCAGCTCTGCATCCAGCACCACAACCGCGGGCCCGCAGGGCGGGGAAATCGCCTGTCGATAACACTCCTGGATGGCATCCAGCGATTCGGCCAGCGTTTGCGGATGGGCGTCCCATTTGGTGAACGAGCGAACGATGCCGGCAATATCGTCGGCCGACTGCGCGCGCAGGAAATTCGTGTCATCGCGCCCGGCAATAATCACCACCGGCGTTTGTGTCTGGTAGGCCTGGTAGATGGCCATCGATGCATGCATCAGGCCAATTGTGCCGTGAATCATCACCGCCATCGGCCGGCCCTCGGCCTTCGCGTAACCGTGCGCCATATCCACGGCGGATTCCTCGTGCAGCGCGGTGATAAATTCCGGCTTTCGATTGGGCTCGTCGCCGTAGTTGATAACCGATTCCTGGAGACCTTCGAAGCTCGATGCCGGGTTGGCGGCCACGTATTCGATATCGAGATCGCGCAGTACCTGCACCATCAGGTCAGAACCCGGGCGCTGCACGGCGCGCGGCGGAGTAGGCGGCGGAGCGACACTGCCCGTGTCACGGGCGAGCTGGGCGTCAGAGGGTGGCTGCGCTTCTGCTGCGGCCGCGATGCCATCAGTTTGCTGCGCTGCAGCCGAGCCGCCAAGCAAAGAGGCCGCACCGGCACCGACCGAGGTGCCAAGGAACTCGCGTCGTGTCAGGCCGTCGGTTTTTTTCAGCTCGGTCGGCGGCCTTTTCGCGCGCTTGTTCGCAGGATTGTTCCCGGATTCAGTCATCGAGAGAGCATAGAGCGGAACAGCGGCACTTGCATTTGAAACGACCGATTCCTGTATTGCATAACGCAACCCCGGAACGGGCTGGCTCGCGTCCCGCGACTACGCCGTTTTTGCGCTGGCCGCGCCGCCGGAGCCTAGCTATGCAGCATCAGGACCGGGATCTTGCCCTTCTCCAGGATGTGATGCGACGTGCCGCCGAAAGCGATCTGTCGCCAGCGGCTTTTGCTGTAGGCGCCCATCATCAGCAGGTCTGACTTTGTCTTGCGGTAGCTGCTTAAAATTTCCTCGTCCACATCGCGACCGCGCGTGGCGATTCGTTCGGCCTTGACACCCCAGCACTTGAGATAGTTGGCCAGCTGTTGCGACTTCGGCCCCAGACGATCTTCCGGACCAGCGCTAACGATCGTGACGTGTTCGGCCGTTTGCAGGATGGGCATGGCAGCGGCCACGGCGCGCGCCGCTTCGATGCTCTGGTTCCAGGCTATGCAGACCCGTCGGCCAACCCGGGCAGCGCCGGTCTGCGGTAGAATCAGCACCGGCCGTCCCGATTCCATAAGCGCCGTCAGCATGAAGATACGTGCGATGTCGCCGCCTTTCGCCGGCGGGCGGGACACAACGACGAGGTCGGAAACCGGGCCAACAATACTCATGACCTTGTCCGGCGAGCCGACACGCTCCTGCCAGGCGGCAAACGGCGTTGCCCGTGCACGTTTGCTGAGTTCATACCCGTTCGAATCGACGATTGACTCAAACAGTTTGCGTGCGGCAACCGACGCTTTCTGTGTTGTTTTGCCGCGCCAGGCAGAATCGGTTGCCTTGCTGGCGCCGCCAAAATACTGTGCGCTGAATTCGGACGACAGCGACGTTTTCGATCGGTTGTGTGCGCGAATATGGCAGCCATGAATACTGGCTTCGAGTTGTTTGCCAAGATAAAACGCGGTGCGCAGGGCGCGGGCACATTCGGGCCGGTCGGCTACTGGGACCAGGATCACTCGCATGATGTTATTTCCTTTTTTCGAGTTGCGTCAGCGCCTGTCGCCACGCCGTATGTGCCTGACTTTACCAGATTTTTGAGCGGCAATTGTCGTGCGGACCGGGCACGCTCGCTGCCCGGTGCCGCCGCTCAGGCAAGCAGTCTCTCGATGGCCGCCGGCTCCTGCCCGATCATTTCCTTGTCCACGGTTGCATAGGGTTCGCTGCTGCAGGAACGTGATACGGCGTCGCGGAGCAGGCCGAGAAATCGCGGCGCAGCGACCAGGGCATACCCGCGACACCGGCCGGCATGTATTGCGCTGGCGATGCGTCCGGCAATGTCCCGCGCAAAAACCTGTGCCGACTGGGTTTTGGGATCAGTTTTCTCGTTGCTCATCGTGTGCCGGCCTTCGCCGCGACTGTCGAAGCTGCGACCGCCCCGATCCGACATGAGGTCACCGAGCTTTTTGCGAGCTGCCTCGTTGCTGAGTGCCAGGTGCACCTGCAGCGGGCTGCGCCGGGTCTCGCGGCGATAGATGACGGCGCTGGCCTCGTCGGCCACTACCACCCACCAGGCCTTGTCCTTGTTGTCTGAAGACATGACGTACCTCGCCGCTACCGCGCCAGGTTCCAATATGTGCACGGTTGCGGCGCGGGGCAACGGGGACATGTACGTATTGATTCGGTAGCCGCCAGAATCGACGTTGTAAACTCCAGGAACAAGAGGTGATTCACGACATGCCGTTCCAGCTGCAGTTCTTCGGCGCTACCGGCCGCGTTACCGGTTCGCTCTATCTCGTGCGCACGGATCACTGTGCGGTCTTTCTCGAGTGTGGTCTGGTGCAGGGCGGGCGTCGTGACGAGGAGCAGAATTTTGCGCCGTTTCCCCTGCCGGTCGATGACATTGATGCTGTGGTGCTCAGTCACGCGCATATTGATCACTCCGGGCGCATTCCGTTGCTAAGCCGACAGGGCTTCAAGGGGACCGTCTATACGCAGAATGCCAGCAAGGCGCTGTGCGCCGTCATGCTTCCGGACTCCGGCTACCTGAACGAAAAAGACGCCGAGTGGGAAAACAAGCGACGCCGCAAGCGAGGAGAGCCGCCCGTTGAGCCGCTCTACACGCGGGCGGACGCCGAGGCCTGTATCGCACAGTTTCGTGGCGCGCGTTACGGTGAGCGCGTCGATATCGGGCCGGGGCTTTACGTTGTGTTTCACGATGCGGGGCACATCCTGGGGTCGTCTATTGTGGAACTGGTTTGCACCGACGGAGGCAGGGAAAGACGGCTGGTCTTTAGCGGTGACCTGGGCTACCGCGATGCGCCGGTTATGGACGCTCCGGCGCGGCTTGTGCAGGCCGACGCGGTTATGATGGAAAGCACGTACGGCGATCGATTGCACCGGCCGTTTGCCGAAACCATCAGAGAGATGGCGTCAGTATTTGAGGCAGCGCGAGCATCGCGGGGCAACGTGCTGATCCCGGCGTTTACGGTGGGCCGAACCCAGGATCTATTGTTCCTGATGGCAGAACACTACGAAGAATGGGGCCTGGCAGACTGGGAAATCTACCTCGACAGCCCGATGGCCATCGAGGCAACTCACGCCTATTCGCGCTACCGGCACCTGTTTCGCGCCGATCTGTTTGACCCGGATTCGCAGTCGCCGGCGTTGCCCAATTTTCATGCGACACGTTCGACCGAAGAGTCGATGACGATCAACGATATCAAGTCCGGTGCGATTATTATTGCGGGCAGCGGCATGTGCAGCGGCGGCCGCATACACCATCACCTGAAGAACAATATCTGGCGACCCGAATGCCACCTCGTGATCGTCGGCTTCCAGGCCTACGGGACGCTTGGCCGGCGCATTGTTGACGGCGTTGACGAGATCAAGCTCTGGGGCGAGAAGTACCCGGTGCGTGCGGCGGTGCATACGATCGGCGGTCTTTCTGCACATGCTGACCAGCAGGACCTGCTTGACTGGTACTCCGCTTTCGAAAACCGCCCTCCCGTTTACCTCGTGCATGGCGAAGAGCGATCGCAGGCCGCGCTCAAACACGAGTTGGAAGCGCGACAGCAGGCCCCTGTCTCCATCGCTCAATACGCCCAGATCGTCGACATTGGCTGAGCAGGCAACGGCTCCAACCGGGGGGTGCGACGGCGCCTGGGAGCTCTCCGCCGACAAAGTGCTGAACCGGCTTGGCAGCAACTCCGAGACCGGTCTTTCCAGCGCAGAAGCTATACGCCGGCGTGCGACGCTGGGCCCGAACCAGCTGCGTGCCGCAGGTCGACGGCGCGCGATCGTAATTTTGCTGGAACAGTTCCAGAGCGTGGTCATTCTCCTGCTGCTCGCTGCCGGCATCCTCGCGCTGGCCATCGGCGATACCCTCGAGGGGTTTGCGGTCTTTTTCGTGATTGCCGTCAACGCCGGCATCGGATTCCTGACGGAGTGGCGTGCCGTGCGTTCCATGGAAGCGCTCAGGCGTCTCGGCCAGGTGTCCACCGTGGTCCTGCGGGACAGCCGCATGCAGAGCATACCGGCGGAGGAACTGGTGCCCGGCGACATTGTATTCCGCGAAGGTGGGGATGTTGTGACCGCGGATATCCGGCTCATCGATGCCCCGAAGTTGCAGGCTGACGAATCCACGCTGACCGGGGAATCGATGCCGGTGTCGAAGAACCCGGACATACTGCCCGCAAAAACACCGCTGGTCGAACGTTGCAACATGTTGTTCAAGGGCACCGCTGTCACGCGCGGATCGGCCAAAGGCGTGGTTGTCCAGACCGGGCTGCAGACCGAACTCGGTCGAATATCGGAACTGGTCACGGTTGCCGAGCCACAACAGACACCCCTGGAAAAACGACTGGACGCGCTGGGCCAGCGGCTGGTCTGGGCCGTGTTGCTGCTGGCGGTGCTGATTGCCGCAGCGGGAGTGATTGCCGGTCGCGAGACACTGCTTGCCATCGAGGTCGCCATTGCGCTCGCCGTTGCCGCAATACCCGAGGGCCTGCCGATCGTCGCGACCATCGCACTGGCGCGCGGCATGTGGCGCATGGCGAGAAAAAAGGCGCTGATTGCCCGATTGTCCGCCGTGGAAACACTGGGCGCAACGAGTGTCATCCTGAGCGACAAAACCGGGACGCTGACGGAAAACCGGATGACCGTCACCGCTATTTGCCTGGATGACGGCGAGGTGCCTGGCGACGATGGTGGCGACTCGCCTCCAGCCGATGTTCCGCAATACCTGCGCGAGCTGCTGCGTTGTGCGTCCTTGTGCAGCAACGCGTCGATCGAAAGAGCCGACGACGGCAGGCTCGTCGCAATTGGCGATCCTACCGAGGTTGCTTTGCTGTTAGCGGCCGAGCAGAGAGGCATCAGCCGTGCCGCGGAGCTCCAGGCGTTTCCTGAAGAACGTGAACATGCCTTCGATACCGAGAGCAAAATGATGGCAACGGTGCACCGCTGCGACGGGCACAAGCTGATTGCTGTCAAGGGCGCGCCCGAGGCTGTGCTGCCGGTCTGCACGTCAGTTTGCGGTGCGGCCGGCGAGCGACCACTTACTGCGCAGGATCGAGAGTCCTGGCGGGCGCGAACCGATGCGCTCGGCCAGCGCGGGCTGCGTACCCTGGCAATCGCAGAGAGACAGGCGGGCAGCGACGCGGGCGAAGCCGGCACCGGCCCGTATCATGACCTGGTTTTGCTGGGCGTTGTCGGAATTGAAGACCCGCCGCGGGCCGGTGTGGGCGACGCGATCCGCCGCTGCCGTGCGGCAGGTATCTCGGTACTGATGGTGACGGGCGATCACGCAGCAACGGCCGCGAAGATCGCAGCCGAAGTGGGCATTGTCGACGAGCCGGCAGGCGAGGAACCGGTGGACAATACGTCGACACGGGACAGGCGCTTCCTCGATAGCGGGCAAATTGATGCGTTTCTGCAGGACGAGGCGGCGGCGAGCCATGCCCGCGTGTTTTCCCGGGTCACGCCGGAACAAAAGCTGAACCTCATTGATTTCTACCAGGGGCGCGACCAGGTGGTCGCCATGACCGGCGATGGCGTTAACGATGCGCCGGCCCTTAAGAAAGCCGACATCGGTGTTGCGATGGGTGTTCGCGGGACGGCCGTTGCCAGGGAAGCGGCGGCGATGGTTCTGCAGGACGACGAGTTTGGCACCATTGTCGATGCCGTCGAACAGGGCAGGGCCATTTACGAGAACATTCGCAAGTTCGTCGTCTACCTGCTTTCCTGCAACATCAGCGAAGTCCTGATCGTCGGTATTGCTACGCTGGCTGGCGCACCCTTGCCGCTGTTGCCCCTGCAGATCCTGTTCCTGAACCTGGTGACCGATGTTTTTCCTGCGCTGGCACTTGGCGTCGGCGAGGGATCGCCCGGCCTGATGCGTGAGAAACCAAGGCCGTTTGACGAACCCGTGCTGACCCGAACTCACTGGTTGCGCATCGTTCTGCATGGCCTTGTCATTGCCCTGACCGTGCTTGCCGCGATGGCCATCGCGCTACGTTATCTTGAGTTCAGCGCCGATAAGGCCGTAACGGTGTCCTTTTGCACGCTCGCGCTTGCGCAGGTGTGGCACGTGTTCAATATGCGTCGCAGCATGAGCCAGGTATTGCTGAACGAGATAACGAAGAATCCCTGGGTCTGGGCGGCTGTCCTGCTTTGTGTTGGCCTGCTGTTGCTCGCGGTTTACTTGCCCTTCAGCGCCCGCGTGTTGCAATTGAGCGATCCGGGGCTTGATGGATGGGCGCTGGTGGTGGGTATGAGTTTGGTGCCACTTCTTGTTGCGCCACTCATTCGGGCGCTGACGCCGCGTTCGCAGACTCAGCCGTAGGCTGAATCCGGTTTCAGGTTCGTTGGCGGATCGAAGGCAATGTCCAGTTCCGGCAGTGCGTCGGCCGATGCCAGGGTCATCGAGGCAAAGTCGTAGACGTCGGTGTCAAGCAGGTGGCTGCGGCTCAGGTTCTGCATGGATTTGAAAATGCTGACGACGCGGTTCGGCGCCGTCTTCTCCCACTCGGCAAGCATCTGCTTGATCCGCACGCGTTCAAGGTTGGTTTGCGAGCCGCAGAGGTTGCACGGGATGATCGGGTGCGCCCGCACCCTGGAGAACCGCGCAATCTCCTTCTCGCGGCAGTAGACGAGCGGACGGATGACGATGTTCCTGCGATCGTCGCTGACCAGTTTTGGCGGCATCGTTTTCATCCGTGAGCCGTGAAACATGTTCAGGAACAGCGTTTCGACGAGGTCATCCATGTGATGGCCCAGCGCAATTTTGGTCGCCCCGAGTTCAGCCGCCGTGCGGTAGAGAATGCCGCGCCGCAGCCTGGAGCACAATGAGCACATCGTCTTGCCCGGTTTGAGCTTTTCCTTGACGATGCTGTAGGTGTCTTCCTCGATGATCCGGTAATCGACGTCCAGGGATTCCAGGTAATCCGGCAGGACGTGCTGCGGGAAACCGGGTTGCTTCTGGTCAAGATTGACGGCGACCAGGTCGAAACGGATCGGCGCGCGTTTTTGCAGGCTGACCAGCAGGTCGAGCAGCGTGTAGGAATCCTTGCCGCCGGACAGGCAGACCATCACGCGATCGCCGTCATCGAGCATGCTGTAGTCCGTTATGGCCAGCCCGACCTTGCGGCGCAGGCGCTTCTCAAGTCGCTTGAATTGTTCTGTTTTCATGACCGCGCATGGTACAGGGGTGCGGGCCGGTTTTGGTGACCCAGGCTCAGGATTGTCCGAAAATCCAGCCCTCGACCAGTCGGGTATTGTCGTCCAGCGCCGGCATGTCGTTTCGGCGGCCCAGCACGACCTCCAGCATGCCCAGTACGCCGACCGTGGCATCGAATGCGTCTTCTCCTTCGGCGGCGGCGCCGAAGCCGTCGCGAAGCTGCCGGGCAAGATCATCACAAATTGCGACTCCTCGCGATTTGGCCCAGCCCAGCAGCGTGTTGGCATGTGCTGCCCGGTCCGCCTGTTTGCGCTTGCTCCAGCCGCGCCCGGTTGCCGGCAGGCCGAGGTGCAGCCCGGACTCGGCGGGGTAGGTTTCAGCCACAACGATGCGCTGTGCCGCGCGCAGCGAGGCGAGGTCGCCTTCAAACGGCCACAGCTTCACGTCGAGCGTTGGCTCGGCCAGCGCCGGCTGCAGCAGGTCGCGCCAGCCGGCTATTGCCGCCCGACCCACCTGCTGGCCGCCGAGCGTCCAGAACAGTGGGCTCGCGGCACCGCGTAGCGGGGTCTTGCGTTCGCAGCGTCGCCGCAACTTGTCGATGTTGTCGACATTGAGCGCCGCACAAAGCTGGGCATGGCGGGTGCCACCGGGCCGCGCAGGGTAAAACGGCCGTTGCAGGTTGATATCACTGGCATTGGCGCAAAGCTCGTAGAAGTCGGACCAGCGACCCCGACCGAGCCCGGCAAGGAATGGGACGAAGTTGCGGACGTCAGCCTGGCGGGCGTAGGCAATGGGGAGGCCAAGCGGAAAATCGAAGCCGGCGAGCACCGACCCATCGGGCGACTGTTCGCTCAGCCGCTGAAAATAGTCGGCGACATTGCCCGCGGGTTGCGGCGCGGAAACGGTGTACTGCGATCTGGACGAATCGAGCCGGGCAACGCAGCACCAGCGTTTCGCCGGAGCGACGCTCCAGTCGGCGTGAGCAAGCAAAGCGGCCAAGCTAAAGCCCTGGCTATTCGCCGATGTCTTCGTTCCACAGTTGCGGATTACTGCGGATAAAATTTTCCATGAGTTCGATGCATTCGGGATCGTTCACGATCTGCAGATCGACGCCGCGGGACCGAACGTAGTCCTCCGGGCCCTGGAACGTCCGGTTTTCGCCGACGATGACCTTCGGGATCTTGTACAGCAGCACCGCGCCGCTGCACATGTCGCAGGGCGACAGCGTTGAATACAGTACCGACCGCTGGTAGTCAGCCGCGGTGAGCCGGCCTGCGTTTTCGAGGCAATCCATTTCTGCATGCAGAACGGCGCTGCCATTTTGCACGCGCCGGTTGTGACCGGCGCCCACGATCGTGTTGTCAAGCACCAGCACCGAGCCAATGGGTATGCCGCCGGACTCAAGGCCCATTCGGGCTTGTTCGATGGCGGCTTTCATAAAGGAGTCGGCCATTTGCGTAATTGCCTCTGTTGAGTTCAGGTGAGACGCTTTCGTTTGCAGTTCGACTGATAACTCTGACGAGCCCGCAGTCCGGATCAGGGTGTGCCGGGGTATCAGTCCGCCAGGTCAGAAAAATTCTCGTCGACGAACATCTCGGCAAACTGCTGCGGCGTCAATGTTTGTCCTGCCTTCGCCGCAATGGCCTGGTTGCTTGTCCACAGGTCGTCTATGGCGTTTGTCATCTCAGGCGGAAACTGCATCGCTTTGCCGATTATTTCCTGCCATGTGCCGTGTGTGCCAAAAGTCTGCGACAACTTTGGCTCCATGGAGCTCAACCTGACCTGATCCTCCGGCGTCAAATGACCTATGACATCAAGCGCGTAACACTCCAGCAACCTGAGCATCGGCTTATCGGCGTATCGCTCTGCGCTAGCCATGTGTTTTGCGAATCCGTTCAGTGGACGCCGGGTACTTCTCCAGCAGCGTTGCGGGCCGAATGGGGCGTGGCACGAAATTGCCACCGCAGTTTGGACACGTGGAATCGAATCGACGTTCAACGCAGTCCGCGCAGAATGTACATTCGAATGTGCAAATCATCGCGACGTCGGAGTCCGGCGGCAAATCGCGGTCGCAGGCTTCGCAATTGGGTCTCAGTTCCAACACGGTCAGAATGTCTCCTGGTTGGTCGGTGCCGGCAGGTTGTGGCTCTGCCGGCTACTTCCGATAGGTTTTCACCGGCGGCAGTTGCGCACCCGTCAATCCCTCCGGTTCCTCCTCGGCAACGACCGGCATACGCAGCGTGCCGATGCCGTCGATGGTCGCCGTAATTTCTTCGCCGGGCTGAAGGAAGCGCTGTTCGCCGCGTACGGCCGTGCCCATGCCAACGCCGCCGGAAGTGCCGTTGTTGATGACGTCGCCGGGGTACAGCGTAATGATGGACGAGGCGTATTCCACCAGTTCCCACAGCGAGTGAATCATGTCGCCTGCTGTGGCTTCCTGCATCTGTTCGTCGCCAACGCTCAGCGTCTGGCGCAAAATTTCCATCGGGTTGCCGTAAAACTCTTTCGGCACGATCCACGGCCCCTGCGGGGCAAACGTGTCATGGCCCTTGCCGACGAACCAATCGGAGGTGAAGCGGGCGCCGCCGGGCGGGCGTCCGCCGCGGTCGGAGATATCCAGCGTTACCATGTAACCAAACACATGCGCTTCCGCATCGTTGGCGGATACGTACTTGGCCGTACGGCCAATGACGGCGCCGAGCTCGACTTCCCAGTCCGTGCGATCGCGCCCGTGGGGGATAATCACCGGTGCGCCGTTGCCGACAACGGCGCCGCGGCTTGGTTTCAGGAACAGGTAAGGCACGCCGCGCTCTTCGCGTCGCTGGCGACGTGCTTCCTGTCGCTCCGCCTCGGAGCCGGCTTCTTCGACATGACTGTAAAAGTTCACGGCGGCGTTCAGGATTTTGCCGGGGTACAGGATGGGCGCCAGTGTCCGGACATCGTCGACGTCGTGCACCCAGGCAGGACGATCGCGTCCAAGCTGGTCGCGCGCAACAACCGCGTTAACTATTTCGTACAGCCGGCGTTTCAGTCCGTAGTCGTAACGCTCGATCAGCTCCAGCATGTCGGCGGGCATTGGCACGCCCGGGTAGTCCGCGTCTTTTTCGAGGGCATCATTGGCCGCATTCAGTTCGACGATGATGCTGTCGCGCAGCACGATGCCTACGGCCGGGCTTCCGTCCATTTCGAAGGTGCCAATTTTGAACGGTTCGGCAATGTCCCCTGCGGATTGAGCGGCGGCCGCGAGCGGCATCAGGCTGACGACAAAAACAAGTATTCGATAAGCACGCATGGAGATCCCCCTTCCCGCTGGTGTGCAGCTGTTTGGATGTTTGTACGTTCGTGACACCGGTGTGTCAATTTTGGCCCGCATCAGCTTACCCCGGATTCAAGCAGGGAAATGCTGCCGCGGTCTGCGTCGATTTCCACGTCGATGCCCAGCGGAATCGTAAACTGCTGGTCAATATGCCCGATCATGCTGCCGCTGAACGCAGGTATCCCCAGCGGGCCAATGTGTTCCTCCAGCACCTGTTCGAGCGTCAGCGAGCCGAAGCTGGTTCCCGAGTCACACTCGGTGCAGCGGCCAAAGACAAATCCCTGGATTTGTTTGAGAACGCCATTCAGGGAAAGCTGGGTAAGCATGCGGTCCACGCGATAAACCGCTTCGTTGACGTCTTCAAGAAACAGAATAGCGTCGCTGAAGTCCGGAACGTAATCAGACCCCAGGATAGCCGTCAAAACGGTGAGGTTGCCGCCGAGAATGCGTCCGCGGGCCGTGCCACCGCGCAGGGTCTGCACGCGGTGGTCGGTTTGCACGAGCTTGTCGTCATCGATGTCGACGGGGTTCTGCAGGGTCGCCGCATCCCCGTTCATGATTACGCTCTCGAACTGTTCGGCGGAAAACCGATCGAGCGGACTGGGGCCGTGGAACGTCACCAGCCCGGTTTGCGCAAACACGCCGTTGATTAGTGCGGTCGCATCGCTGTAGCCGAGTAAAATCTTCGGGTTTGCCGCGATCAGGTCAAAATCGAGTAACGGCAACACGCGGGCTGCGCCCCAGCCGCCACGGGCGAAAATCATCCGCACGTCCGGGTCACGAAAAAAGTTGTTGATATCGCTGGCTCGTGCTTCGTCTTCGCCGGCGAAGTAGCCATGCCGCGCATAAAAATTTTCGCCGAGCCTCACCTGGAGACCCAGTGCTTCGAGCCCCTCCTGCATGATTTCGATGGGCTGGGTTTCAAACGCAGCGGTAGCCGGGCTGACCAGTCCGACCGTGTCGCCCCGGCGCAGGCGTTCCGGCTTGATCAGTCGGGACCGTGTCATAGCGTTCTGGCAGAGGCTTAAGGCGCTGGTGGCGGCCAGGAATTGGCGTCGGTTGATCATGTGTCTGCTCCGGTTCCCTGCTGCGATGTTACCGGGCCGCGGGCAACCGTGGCAGTCGGTGTTGGTGTGTCGGTGGCCAGTAACTGGCGTTCACGATGGTGCAGCTTCAGATCCATCAGTGTCTTGACGGCCACCAGGACGATCAGCATGGCGAGGTGATCACCAAGCCAGGACACGACGGCGGCCCCGATAATAACGGTGACGTGCATAACGATAATGCGGCCGTAAGGTCGCTGCATCAGTGCTGCCAGTCCGGTCCGGCGGTATTCGCCTTTGCCGAGATAGTTCGTCAGAAAGGAAAAGAGATGGCTCAGGAATATGCTGGCTGCGACCAGCCAGAACATGAGGTCTGTGAAAGGCGGCACAACGTCGAGCAAGTTGCTGTTGACGCCGCGCTCCGAAAAAATCGAGGCCACGGCGGTCAGGTGTGCATAGCAGAACATGCCGTAGTGAAAAATGAAAAATGGCACCAGGAATGCTTTCAGGCCGCGTCGCGGCGATGGCGATTGCTCACCGTCCCTGTTGCCGGCCAAAACGGGCGGGATCCTCCCGCGTCGCCCGCGAAACCCGGCGAGCATGTGATCGGGCTGGCTCGCGAGCATGCGCAGGACGTTGATCGCGCCGATGATAACGCTTTCGGTCCAGTACAAGAGCAGGATTTCCAGAACCGACCAGTCAAACCAGAGCACGCCGCCAACCGGCAGGAGATTGACAAGGATTAGTATCAGCGAAGACGGGTTGGCGAACATCGTCACAGCATGCCACACCATGGGCGACGGCGGGATTGGTCTGCACCACGCGGCGACGTGTCGTTATACTGTGCGCAACCGGTTCGCGTCATCCCGGCCGCACAACCGGCAGATACCACGCAACCCGAGGCAGACCATGCAGGCAGAACAACAAAAGAACGCCGCCGGCGCCCTTATCTTTACGATCCTCACGGTCGCCATCCTGTACGCGGTGCTGCGTTATCACCTGGCCGGCCCGGTACCCTGGAAAGACTTTCCTTTCTACATATTGAACAAGGGGTTTTCCCTGGCGGCGTTTTTGTTGCTGGCCTGCAACTTTGGCCTCGGGCCGCTGAACACTATTGGTGTTCCTGTGCCGGGCAGCTGGCTGGCGGCCCGCAAAGCGCTTGGTATGACCGGCTTCCTGCTGGTGCTTATTCATGCACTGATGAGTTTCCTGCTGTTCACACCTGCGGTGTACAGCAGCTTTTTTGCTGCCGACGGCACGCTTACTCTGCCCGGTGGCCTCAGCATGCTGGCCGGTGTGCTAGCGTTTGTGGTTCTCTGGGCCTACAACCTGAGTTTCCAGACGTTCCTGCGTGAAGACCAGGCGTTCATCGCTTTCATAACCTCTCGCCGGTTTTTGCTGGTCGCTTTTGTGTTCGGCGGTGCCCACCTGTTATTTATGGGCTACGAAGGCTGGATGAACCCCGCTGGCTGGCACGGCGGGCTGCCGCCCATCAGCCTGGTAGCCTTCACGGTGTTTGTCCTTGCCTATGTTGCCAACCTGTTTGGTCGTCGCTGATCGCAAGCAGGCCGTGCGGGGACGGGATCATCGGTGACCGGTGGTTCGGCGAACCGGTAACCCTCGGCTCCTGAGCGTCGGATGTGCGTTACCGGTTCGACGACGGTCATCCCATGTCGAATAACAGGAACTCCGTTTCCTCCGCCGCTTTCAGCGACAGCGTGTCAATCCCGCTGATGGCTGCGCCATCGCCGCTGCCGAGAGTCCTGTCACCGACGTCCAGCCGGCCACGCACCACCTGGAGCCAGCCATTGCGGTTTGCTGCAAAGCTGTGTTCAAGCTCGCTGCCCGCGGTCAGGACACTGGCGTAGAGATCGACGTCCTGGTTAATCGTCACCGAACCATCCCGCGCGTCTCGCGAGCCCACGAGTCGCAGTCGATTGGTCTTGTCGTCCGACGGAAACCGCTTTTCCTCGTAACCCGGTGTCAGCCCGTCGGCTTCCGGCAGTATCCAGATTTGCAGCAGGTGAACGAGATCCTCCGTTGAATGGTTGAACTCGCTGTGCTGCACGCCGGTACCCGCTGTCATGCGCTGTATGTCACCGGGGCGAATCACCGAACCATTGCCCATGTTGTCCTTGTGTTCCAGCGCGCCATCGATGATGTAGGTAATGATTTCCATGTTTTCATGCGAATGCGGCGCAAACCCTTTGCCCGGCTCGACCCGGTCCTCGTTGATGACGCGCAGGCTGCCGAAGCCCATGTGTTCGGGGTCGTAGTAGTGACCGAAGGAAAACGAGTGTTTGGCGTTCAGCCATCCCATGTTGACGGCGCCACGTTCGACGGACTTTCTAACCTGGATCATTTGCTGCCTCCTTTGTTGTATCGCTGCTTCAAGCGGTCTTTGCGGGGCGCAGCGGCGCCGTATGCACGCTGTCGGCGATTTGTACGCGAGCGTCGTCCAGCGCTGCCGCGCCGCGTGCGTTAATGCGATCCGCGCTGATAATTTCGATGTCGGTGATGCCGACGAAGCGCAGGGCCTGGCGCATGTAGGGCGTGGCGAAGTCCACGGCGCTGTCAACGCCCACGCCGCCGGAGGCCACGATCAGCCAGGCTTTTTTGCCTTTCAGCATGCCTTCGGGGCCCTTGTCCGTGTAGCGAAACGTCAACCGGGCACGGGCAATCATGTCTACCCAGGCTTTCAGAGCCGCAGGCACGCCGAAGTTGTAAATCGGCACGCCGATGACGATGTCGTCGGCGGCCGCCAGTTCCGCCACCAGTGCATCGGATAGCGCCAGCGTCTCCCGATGCCCCGGGTTGCGATCCTCGTCCGGCGTGAAGTTGGCGCCGATCCATGCCTCGTCAACCAGTGGAATACCCTCTGCCAGGTCCCGAACGGTCAGCTCGAGCTGCCCGTGACGTTGCCTGAGCGCATCGACCAGGTTGTCGCTCAGTTCGCGACTGGCCGACCCGCTGCGTCGGCCACTCGCGTGGATCTGCAGCACCTTGAGGTCGCTGTGGTTGTTGCTGTTGGTCGTGTTCATAGTCGATGTCCTTGAAGTTGTCGTCTGTCAGGCCCTGGCACCGTGCTGCCCCGGCCGATGTGTGACAGTCTGCCTGTTCCCCCTGAATCAAAAAATATGGCTTCAGGAACAATATTGTTCTATTTTTGGCAACAATATGGATCGATTCGACGATATGAATACCTTCATCGCGGTGGCCGAGGCCGGGAGCTTTACGGCAGCGGCGGACCGCCTGGGCATTGCAAAATCGGCGGTCAGCCGCCGTGTCTCGGGCCTGGAGGCCAGGCTGGGTGTGCAACTGATGCGCCGCTCGACGCGTCGCCTGAGCCTGACCGAGAGTGGCGCTCGCTTCTACGAGCTGAGCCTGCGGTTGATGGCCGATCTTGACGAGGTGGAATCGGCCGTTGCGCAGGAGCACGGTGAGCTGCGCGGTCGACTTCGCGTAGCATTGCCGCTGTCATTCGGCATTCGTCACATGCATGAACCGGTCTGCGAATTCAGCCGCTTGCATCCGCACGTGGACTTCGACCTCGACTTTAACGATCGACGCGTTGATCTCGTGGAGGAGGGGATGGACCTCGCGGTCCGGATTGGCCACCTCAGGGACTCGAGCCTGATCGCGCGCAAGCTGTTCGATGCGCGGACGGTGGTCATCGCCGGGCCGGGCTATCTCGAGGAACATGGCGAGCCGCAAACGCCTGCAGAGCTGGTCGAACATGCGGGACTGACCTACAGCAATCTTGCCGAGCCGGACCGCTGGAATTACACGGACAGTGACGGGCAAAGGAAGAGTGTCACTGTCGGTAAGGGCATGAATGCCAGCAGCGGTGATTTTATCTCCATGGCGGCGGCGGCCAACCGCGGCATTGCCATACAGCCGACGTTTATTGCGCATGAAGCCCTTCGCGAGGGCAGTGTTGTTTCGATCCTGAAGGACGTGGAGTGGCCAGTGACGCCGGGCTACGTTGTCTATCCGCCGACGCGGCACCTGTCTTACCGGGTGCGTGCGTTCATCGATTTCCTGGTTGAGCACTTTTCCGGCACGACGCCCTGGGATCGCGACTGTGCCGGGGCCTGTTGAGACACCGGGGTGCCGCAAGGCTGACGACGCAGGGCAGGATCGCCGCAGGAGCGGCTTCCAGCCGCGATTAGCGCCATCCCAGGCGGCCCTTCCCAGGCAACCGGATACATTTCTTCAGGGCATTCGCCTCAGGGTGCGAGGAATTGCCCCGGCCGTGCCGCGGTTGCCTGTTGGTTAGCAAACACCAGTTCGCCGCCCACCCATACCGCTGCTATACCCTCGGAGAGCAGCGTCGGCTCTTCGGGCGTGGCGCGGTCAATAACCGTATCCGGATCGAACAATACGAGGTCGGCGGCCTGGCCAATGCGTATGTAACCTCGATCACCGAAACCCATATGGTCAGCGGAAAGGCCGCTCATCTTGCGCACCGCTTCGGCCAGGCTCAGCAGATTTTCCTCGCGGACGTAGCGACCGAGCACGCGGGTGAACGAACCGGTGGCGCGCGGATGCAGGTCAATCAGCCCGCCGTCGGTACAGATGTTGCTGTGTTCCCATGCCAGCAGTGACCTGAGGTCGTCCGACGACATGCTCGTACCAATGATGGCCTCCGTTCGTTCGCCCGTGGTTTGCGCCATGGCCTGCGCTTCCTGCGCCAGCTGCATGAAGGCGCTGCTGGCATCGGTTTCACGAAGTGATGCAATCTCCGACAGTTTCATGCCGACGTAGTCGGGTTCGGGATCGAAGCGTGTCATCCAGATGCCGTCCGGTGGCGCAAGTTCGGCCAGCGCGAAGTCGACCGCGTCGCGATCGGTCGCATCGCGTTCCGGCAACAGGACCATCATGGTGGACTGCCAGTACTCGTAAGGATAAACATCCGCTGTGATCGTCACGCCCGCATCGCGAGCCGCATCGAGCTTTTGCAGGACCTCTGGTGCGCTCCCCCACAGGCTCTTCATGGCCAGCTTGATGTGGGATATCTGCACAGGCATGCCGGTTACGCGTCCGATATTGATTGCCTCGTCGATAGCGGCATTGACGGCCCGGTCTTCACTGCGAATATGGCTGATATAACGTCCGCCAAGATCAGCGGCAGCCTGTGCGAGAGCCAGCACCTCGTCAGTGCCTGAATGCATACCCGGCTCGTATTCCAGGCCGGTAGCGAGACCCATCGCGCCGGCGGCCATTTCTGCCCTGAGCAGGGCAGTCATTGTCTCGATTTCAGGTGCTTTCGCCGTTCGGGCGAAGTCGGTTCCCATGACCTCACCGCGCAGCGTGTTGTGGCCGACATAAGCGGCGAAGTTGACCGTTGAGCCGTTTTCGCCGAGCCGGCTGACGAAGTCGGCCAGCGGATAGGGGGAGCGTCCGTCCTGCCCGACAACGACAGTGGTAATTCCCTGGCTAATGGCTGCCAGCGCTTCGGGCTGCGAGAAAATATCCGCATCGGCATGGCTATGCGTATCGATAAACCCCGGGGCCAGTGCAAGGCCGCGACCATGGAACAGGTCTTCGCCATCGTTCTGGCTCAGTTCGCCAATCTCGACGATAAGACCGTCCCTGACGCGCACCGAACCGACAACGGGTGGCGAACCGCTGCCATCGACAATCTGTACGTCGGCGATCAACAGTGATCCATTGCTGGAGGGTGTGTGTAACGGATCGCCGCAAGCCGCCAGTGCGGCACAGATGGCGAGCACAGGAACAAAGCGTCGGGCTGTCAGTGCCAGGGTCATGGAGCGACTCTAGCAGCGCGCTTGCCGGCTGAAACCGCACAGGCAGATGTCGGCTGACAAACTTCGAAAAACGACATCTTGTGGTCAGTTCTGCACAAAAAGCCGCCGGCGGTGTGCCGGCTGTCTCGCGAAGATTCGCGGTATTGCGCAAAGACGCAGCCCGGGAGCTTGCTACATCAGGCGGGTGTCAGTGCCTTGAACGCCGCCAACGCGCGTTCGCGCGAAGACTTCAGGTCGACGACCGGCTCGGGATAGGTCTTGCCCAGTTCAACGCCGGCTTCCGCAAGCGTGGCCTCCGAGGCTTCCCAGGGATTGTGCAAATGTGAGCCTGGCATGGCTGCCAACTCGGGTACGTAATGCCGCACGTAGTCGCCCGCAGGGTCGAATTTTTTGCCCTGCGTGACCGGGTTAAAAACGCGAAAGTAGGGTGCAGCGTCCGCACCGCTGCCGGCAATCCACTGCCAGCCGGCGCTGTTGTTGGCGAGGTCGGCGTCTATCAGCGTGTCCCAGAACCACGCCTCGCCATGACGCCAGTCGAGCAACAGGTTTTTTACCAGGAAAGAGCCCACGATCATGCGCACACGATTGTGCATGTAGCCGGTGCGCCAGAGTTCGCGCATGCCGGCGTCGACAATCGGGTAGCCCGTTTGCCCGCGCTGCCATCGGGAAAGCGCGTCGTCGTCGTTGCGCCACTGGAAGCGATCAAATTTCTTTTGCAGGTTGTCCTGCGGAAGCGTGGGCCAGTAATACAGCAGGTAATGCGAAAACTCCCGCCAGCCGAGTTCGCTTTGAAAATGGTCAACATTTTCAACAAGCGCCTCATCGCCGGCGAGCTTGCTGGACGCATGCCAGACGGCATGCGGGGAAATTTCGCCGAAGTGCAGGTGCGGTGACAGGCGGGACACAAAACTCTTGTCGGGACGGTCGCGTCCTTCCTTGTATTGCTGGATGCCTGAATCGAGAAAGGTATCGAGGCGGTCTTGCGCGCCCCTTTCGCCCGGTGTCCAGATACTGCCCATTTCTTCGTACCAGCGTATGTCGGGCAGCAACCCCAGTTCGTCGACGGCGAGGCCGTCGGTGTGACGATGCACGGAAAATCCTGTGGCTCTGCCGCTCGGTTTTCTCGGTGGTGGTCCCGATTCGAGGCAGCCGCGTCGGTAGTACGGTGTGAAGACCTTGTAGGGTGTGCCGTCTTTCTTGGTAATGTGCGGCGGCTCGAACAGCAGCGAGCCGTTAAAGCTGCGTACGAGGTGACCCTCGTTCAGCAGCCGGGATTTAATGCGTTTGTCACGCGTAATACGCCAGGGTTCGTAACAGCGGTTCCAGAACACGCCCAGCGCACCGGCATCGCCTGCCAGCTTCAGCATCAATTCCTGCGCATCGCCTTGCAGACAGACAAGACTGCCGTCCAGGTCTGCGTTCAACGCGGTCAGGCTGTTGTGCAGCCACCACCGGCTGGCAGCGCCCTGGCGGAAGTCTCCGGCATTTACGTCGTCCAGTATGTAGACCGGCAGAATGGGCGCTTGCATAGCGACGGCCGCTTCGAACGCCGGGTTGTCGCTCAAGCGCAGGTCCTGGCGGAACCAGACAATAACGGGCTTTGCATTGGCCATGATTGAACGGGGTGATGCAGAGGGACATCCATACTAACCGCAGTGAGGTCAATGAAGAAATCCTTCTGGCAGTTTCAATTTGTAACAGGCTGTTACGGCGGGCTTTATTCTTGATTCCAGGTGCTACGCTTAAGAGGTAAACAAGCGGATAAGTGAAATGCGCGTCGGAATCGCCGGTGGCACAGGGTTCGTAGGCAACTACCTTGTCGATGCTCTGCTGGAGCAGGGGCATCGACCGGTTGTGCTCGTGCGTCCGGGAAGTGAGCACAAGCTGCGGCGTCTCGACGCCTGTGAAGTCAGGAGCGGAGACATCAATCACGTCAACGATATCGTTGACCTGTTGAAAAACTGCGAATCAGCTATCTATAACGTCGGAATCCTGCGCGAAGAGCCGCGACGCGGCATCACCTTCGAAGCGTTGCAGTACCAGGGCGCGGCACGTTTCATCGATGCCGCCAGCGCCGGCAGCGTCGCGCGACTGCTTCTGATGAGTGCTAACGGTGTTAAGCCGGACGGCACGTCTTACCAGGCTACGAAGTACCGCGCCGAGCAACACGCGTTGGCTAGCGATCTCGACGTAACGATTGTCCGGCCCTCGGTTATATTTGGTGATCCACAGGGCACAATGGAATTTGCCAGCCAACTGCGGCGCGACATGGTTGCGCCACCCATTCCCGCTGTCGGATTTTTTAACGCTTTTGGCAAGTACCGCGGCGCGGTGCAAATGTCGCCGGTTCATGTTGTTGACGTTGCCGATGCTTTCTGTGCGGCACTCGAAGATTCGTCGACTTATGGGCAGACAATTACCCTGGCGGGTCCGCAGTGCCTTAGCTGGCCGGAGATGGTGCGTCTCGTCGCCGCGGCGGCTGGCCGACGGAAGTGGATGCTGCCAATGCCGATCGAAGTAATGAAACTGGCCGCATGGTTTCTTGACTGGCTGCCGTTTTTCCCGGTGACCAGGGATCAGCTTGCCATGCTGGCGGAGAGCAACATCGGCGATGATGCCGAATTGCGCCGGATTATCCGCCGCGATCCGCGCCCGTTTAATGCTGAATCGCTTGCGTATCTCGCGCGCTAGACTGCTATGCCATCAACTACCGGCAAACGACTCCTGGTCGTGCTTGGCAACCAACTGTTCCCGCTGCAACATCTCGAGGAATTCAGGGATGCCCTGGTATTCATGCGCGAAGACCGCGGGCTTTGCACCTACGAGCGCCACCACCAGCAGAAAATAGTCCTGTTCCTGGCGGCAATGCGCGCGTATCGAGATGAGCTTTGAGTCCGCGGGGTTTGAGGTTCGCTACGAACGCCTGGGCGACGACACGCTCAGCTACGAGGACAGTCTTGAGCGGACCGTCCTCGAGTGCGGTGCAGACACGTTGCTGCATTTCGAAATCGAAGACAAACCCGCCGAATCCCGCATGGCGGCACTCGCCAGGCGGCAGGATCTCAAACACCGGCCCCTGCGTTCGCCGGGCTTTCTGTGTGACCGGACGGCGTTTGCAAGATTTATTGCTGCGGCAAAAACGGCCATTCATGGCTGATTCTACAAGGCGGAAAGGCGCCGACTCGGAATCCTGTTGGACAAGGACGGCAAGCCCGCGGGCGAGCGCTGGAGTTTCGACGCCGACAACCGGAAAAAGCTGCCACGCAATTTGCAGCCACCGGTGCTCGACGCGGCAGAACAGAGCAGACACGTGGCGCCGGTTGTCCAACTGGTGGAGCACGAGTTTCCGCAGCATCCGGGCAGCGCCGCCGACTTCTGGTGGCCAACCCGTCGTGCGGAGGCGCTGACCTGGCTTGACCGGTTCCTGGCCGAACGACTGGAGAATTTCGGGCCCTACGAAGACGCCATGAGCCAACGCTCGGACACGCTCTACCACAGCCTGCTCAGTCCGCTGCTGAACCTCGGGCTGCTAACCCCCGACGAAGTGATTGAGCGGGCGCTCGACTACACCCGCAGTCACGACGTTCCAATGCAAAAGTATTGAAGGCCTGTTCGGCAGATTATCGGCTGGCGCGAGTTTATTCGCGGCATCTATCGGCACTACAGCGAAGAGCAGGAACTAACCAATCACTGGTCGCACGAAAGGGAGCTGAGCGATGACTGGTATACAGCCAGTACCGGGATCCCACCGCTGGACGACGCTATTGACATGGCAACCCGGCTTGGCTGGACTCATCACATCCCGCGCCTGATGGTGCTTGCCAACCTGATGACGCTGTGCGAAATCCGGCCGGTCAGTGCGCATCGCTGGTTCATGGAGATGTTTGTCGATTCCTCAGAGTGGGTCATGGGGCCGAACGTCTACGGCATGGGCCTCTTCAGCGACGGCGGAATTTTTTGCGACGAAACCGTACATCTGCGGCTCGAACTACCTGCTCAAGATGAGCGACTACAAGAAGGGCGAGTGGTGCGACGTCGTTGACGGTCTGTACTGGCGGTTCATTGACAAACATCGCAAGTTCTTCGCCGGGCAACCGCGCCTGGCGCTGATGCCGCGGGCCCTGGACAAGCTGGCGCCGGAATGCGTCGAGCGCATTTTTGCCGCGGCTGAACGCTTTCTCGACAGGTACACGGTGTTGCCCGCGGCCTGAAACGACCTGAAACATTCGCATACAGAGCTGAAACCGATGGTGGCGGCGGGGCTGGTAGATTGCAGTCTCACTATTCATGTCCCCCCGACATATTTCACCTGGAGCTCAACCATGAAAGGTTTTACCAAAGTGTTCTTCGTTGCACAGGCATTTGCACTGCTCGCGCTCGCGGTATCTGCCACCGCGTCTGCTGACAATCACAAGGGAGCCAAATCGGCTGATATCGTCGATACGGCCGTTGCTGCCGGGCAGTTCAACACGCTGGCAGCTGCGCTGGACGCGGCTGACCTGGTCGGCACGCTGAAAGGCGACGGACCGTTCACCGTATTCGCGCCGACGGACGAAGCGTTTGCAAAACTGCCGGCAGGCACCGTCGAGTCGCTGCTGAAGCCTGAGAATCGCGATCAGCTCGTTGCCGTCCTGACCTATCACGTCGTGGCAGGCAAGGTTGCTGCTGCCGATGTCGTCAAGCTGGACAAGGCAACAACCGTCAACGGCGCCGACGTCAAAATCAAGGTATCGGACAATGGCGTAAAGGTTGATAACGCCAACGTCGTTGCCACCGACATCGTGGCCAGCAATGGCGTTATTCACGTCATTGACACCGTAATCCTGCCCAACTAGGCGAGAGCGTTAGCGACACAGGGACGTGTCGCCCTCGCCAGCTAATGACCCTCCTGACAACTTTTGAACCCGCCGCCCGCGTCGCGATTATCGGCGCTTCCGGGGGTATCGGCGGCGCATTTCTTGAGCTGCTGCACAACGATGAACGCGTAGCGGAGACCTTCGCCTTCGCTCGTGATCCCGGAAAGATCACGCCATCAAATACCGTTACCGGCAGAATAGATTTTGCCGATGAAGCCTCGATCGAGTCGGCTGCCCGACTGGCGACTCACGACGGACCGCTGGACCTGGTGCTTGTCACCACCGGCATCCTGCATCGAGGCAACGACATCCGCCCGGAGAAAAGTCTGTCTGAGCTGGATGCCGGCAAACTGACGGAGGTGCTGGCCATTAACGCGATCGGCCCGGCACTGGTGGCCAAACATTTTCTGCCCTCGATGCGCCGCGGCCAGAAGACGGTGTTTACCGCATTGTCGGCGCGCGTCGGCAGTATCCAGGACAATCGCCTTGGCGGATGGGCCTCGTATCGCGCCTCTAAAGCCGCCCTCAACATGCTGCTCAAAACTATTTCCATCGAACACGCCCGCCGCTTCCCGAGATCCGTCATCGCCGCGTTGCACCCTGGCACCGTCGATAGTCATCTGTCGGCACCGTTCACCGCTAGGGTTAATCCGAAGCAGCTATTCACACCGCAAAAATCGGCACGCCACCTGCTCGATGTCATCGACGGTCTCGAGCCGGAGAACACGGGAGGTTTTTTCGCATGGGATGGCGCGCCGATAGACTACTAACAAAAATTGGTGACCAAAAATTGGTGACAGTTAACCGATTTCTCGACCCGCCATTAACGGTGACAGTTAACTGATTTTTGATGCGTTTCGCTCGGCAATCAACAATGCAAACGAATCGCGTATTCGGTTGACTGTCACTTCCGGGTCCGAATAATCGGTTAACTGTCACCGTTTTTTTGTGGGGTGTGTTGGCTGGAAGACATATCCTCTATGCGGTTTAATGATCGTCACATGTATTGGCACTGCGGAACTGTGACCCCGCCAACGAAGAATTTGAAGCGGTCCTCTAGGTCCGGGCCACATGGAGAATGTCATGCGTCAACTGGTTATATATGCATTCGTGTTTGGGCTCGCTGCCTGCGGTGGCTCGATAGACGAGGAGCGCCACAGTGAACTCGCCGTCCTGCTGGACGCCAACACGAGCTGGCCGTATGAAGTAACAGGTGTGCTCGATATCGTCGAGGCCGGCGGTTATGACGAAAACGATTACCCGACATGGGCAGTGGGAAGCCTGATCACTGATCAGACTGACGAGTTCGGCATATCAATTGATATTGAAGGAGACGTCGTTCCGCGGGCGCGCATCAATATTGATTCGGGCAAGCCCGTAAGGGCATGGCTTGAGGCGCCGAAGATGCAGTACGGCGTTACGACCTATCCCATCGCGAAGCTCGAAGCGCTGTGAGCCGCGGGCAACGTCATGAGTCGCGGACTGGCAAAAACAAGCCTGGCACCATATTGATTGACATGATCTGTTTTCTGATTTCGTACATCAAACCAGAAGGAACCAGAACAATGTGCTTCCGTTCCAGTCGCCCGTTTTCCCTGCTTGGCCTGCTGACAGCGATTGCTGTATTCGCATCAGGCTCGGCCCTGGCCCAGTCAGCACCGCCGCACTCTGCACCCGCTAACTGGGGCCCTGTGTCGATCAACCTGGAGGGGTATGATTATCCCTACCCGGTCGAGTACATGAATTTCAACGTCTATGGAGAAGATGTGCGCATTGCCTACATGGACGTTGCGCCAACCGGCCCGGCAAACGGTCGCACGGTTATTCTTCATCACGGCGGTTACTACTATGGCTGGTACTGGAAGGACCAGATCAGAGCGCTGAGTGAAGAAGGTTACCGGGTCATCGCCAAGGACCGCCTGGGATGGGGCAAGTCCTCCAAGCCGGATATCCCCTATAGCATCAACCTGTGGGCGTCTAACACCGCGCGGCTGATGGATCACCTTGGTATCGAACAGGCTGCCCTGGTTGGTCATTCGATCGGTGGTCAGATGGTCACGCGCTTTGCCTTTCTCTACCCGGAACGGATAACTCACCTGGTTACCGTCAACCAGATCGGCCTGACAGATCGTCGCGGGGGCCGTGGCTTCCAGCCGTTAACCGGTGAAGTTGATGCCAATCCGGATATGGACGCGGTCTATGCCTCTTTGTTGAAGTGGGCGGAAGGAAACTACGTGAAATGGAGCCCGCGATACCTGGAGCACATGCGCATTCGCTACGGTCAGAGGCTCAGTGGAGACTGGCCACGCATGGCCTACATCAGCAGGATCACCGGGCATATGCGGGGCATGGATACGGTAGTCAACGACTGGCAGCACATCAAAACTCCAACCCTGATCCTGGGTGGCCAAGAGGACTATCCGACCTATGCGGAGGAATCCCGGACATGCTGCAAGCATTTTTCCCAATGGCGAGGTGATTCTGATTCCGAATGTCGGTCACAACCCCCACGAAGAAGCGCCCGATGTTTTTAACGCGGAATTGATCCGGTTCCTCGGGTCATAAACGGGTTGTCAACTAGCGACTACCGAACGTTGTTGTCAGTGTTCCCACCGCCGGTGACCGCCAGTGACAGTTAACTAATTTTCGGTTCCCGCCGCCGGTGGCTCTCACCGCCGGTGACAGTTAACTAATTTTTGGCCGGTCAGCTTGCAGTTGCCAAGCGTAACCGCTCCGGAAATCGGTTAACTGTCACCAATTTTTCGAGCGAAACTGATCCGGAAATCGGTTAACTGTCACTGATTTTTGACTGATCCGGAAATCGGTTAACTGTCACTGATTTTTGACTGCTACTCGTAGCGCAGCGCCATCACCGGCCGGGAGCGGGCCGCACGCCCGGCCTGCAGTGCAATCGTCAACCATGCGACGGCCAGTGCGACCAGTGCGCTGGCAACAAACATCCAGGCCCAGTCCGCGAACGGTGCCGAGTAGGCGAATCGATTCAGCCACTGGCGCATGAAATAGAGCGCGACCGGCCAGGCAATGACGTTTGCCAGCAGCACAAGTTTCGTGAAGTCGCTGGTCAGCAGCATGACGATGTCGGTCACGCTCGCGCCCATCACTTTGCGAATGCCAATTTCCTTGGTGCGTCGCTCGGTGGTGAATGATGCCAGGCCAAACAATCCGAGTGTGGCCACAAAAATGGCGAAGCCGGCGAACACGGCAAACATCTGTGCCTGTTTGGTTTCGTCCCGGTACAGCGCGTCAAACTGTGCGTCGAGGAATTCCCAACGTGGCGGTTCATTCGGCACGATGCGCGTCCATACTTCCTCGAAGTGCGCTATGGCGTCGCCATAATCTCCCGGAGCCAGTTTTACGGAAACGCTGCGACCGTAGTTGGGGTTCGGTTCTGCATACACCGTCGCTTTCTTGGCGTCGTGCAGCGACGAAAAGTGAATGTCGGGAATCACGCCGACCACCTCACGATCAATGAAACTGGTGAGCTGCCGGCTCATTGGCTGGCGGATGATCTTGCCAACCGCTTCGTCGGGGCTCCAGCCAAAGCGACTGGCAGCGGATTCGTTGAGGATTGCGACGCCACGGACCACCGGGTTTTCGTCCGACGGCATTTCGATGCGGCGTTCGTTTTCACGAAACGCGCGACCAGAGAGGAACGGCACGTCGTAATGATCGAACCACTGGTAGTCCACCTTGATGTCCGACAGCCCGAGAACGGAGTCCTCGGTAATCTGCACGTCCTCAGCGACGTAGCCGGAGCCATCGAGGTTCTGCATGCCCGGCACGCGCGATGAGTACACGGCCGATTCAATACCCGGGTGAGATTCGAGTTCGGCTTTGAGAGGCTCGTAGGTTTCCCACAGGTCGGCAAAGAACGGCAGCCGCGTCACGATGTTGCGCGACTTGTCATAGCCAAGGTCAAAGTTTCGCACGTATTGCATCTGTGCGATCACAACACCGGTGGCGATGAGCAGCCCGACGGAGACGGCGAACTGGAATACAACCAGGCCTTTGCGCAACAGTGCCGAGCCGCTGCCCGATGCGCTTCCCTTCAGGACTTCGGCCGGCCGGAAGTGCGACAGGTAGAAAGCAGGGTAGCTTCCGGCAAGCAGGCCAACGACGATCACACCGCCGATCAGTGTAAACAGCACGGTCGGACTTGCCAGCGACAGCGCGAGCGGTATCTCGAGAAAACCGGCAACGGCGGGGAGAACCAGTTCGACGATGGCCATGGCCAGCAACATCGCCAGGGCAGTCAGCAAAAGCGATTCACCAAGAAACTGCACAATAAGCTGCGTTCGGCTGGCACCAATCACCTTGCGAATGCCCACTTCCCGCGCGCGCTGGGTTGAACGCGCCGTTGTCAGGTTCATGAAATTGATACAGGCGATCAGCAGCACAACAAGTGCCACGGCCGAAAATGTATACACGACTGCCGCACTGCCGTTGTTACGCCATTCCGCGTCGCGATTGGACGTGAGGTGAATATCGACGATCGGCTGCAGATTCAGCGCGTTGCTGTCGCTGTCGCCTTCGCCGCGGTGTTTGTCCAGGAACGCAGGCAGACGCGATTCCAGGTCACGATAGTTGTATCCGGCCGGCAGGCGAATGTAGGTGTAATAGTTATTGCTGCCCCAGCTTTCGAGTTCATCGGGTCCCATCATGACGGGTATGGCGGAGATGGAGCCCAGCATCTCGAAGGCCATGTGCGTGTTGTCAGGCAGGTCCTCGATGATGGCAGTTACCGTCAGGTCGACCTGGCCAAGCAGGTTCAGAGTTTGGCCGATGGCGTTCTCGCTGCCGAAATAGCGTTCAGCGGCGCGTTCGGTCAGGACAAGATTGGTGGGTCGTGCAAGCGCCGTTTCCGGATCGCCATCGACGAAGGTCAGGTTAAAAAAGTCGAAGACGTTGCTGTCGGCAATAGCCATTCGCTCCTCGCGGAACTGCTCGTCGCCGCGCGACAGCGTCATTTCGCCGGGAGCAAGCAAGCGAGTGGCATCCTCGATCTCCTCGAAGTCTTCCTGCAGCAGGGGTGCCACCGGCGGTGCAACGGCGGCCAGCCTCAGGTTGTTCGAGTAAAAGTCCCGCGTAACGCGAAACGTTTGCTCTGCATTGACCCAGTGTTTGTCGTAGGACAACTCGTAACGAACAAACAGGGTAATGATGATGCAGCAGGCCAGGCCGATGGCGAGACCGATAACGTTAATCGCGCTGAACAGCGGGTTTCCGACGATGTTGCGCCAGGCAATTTTCAGATAGTTTTTAAGCATGGCGCGCCTCGCCTTGCTGCAGGCCAACGACGTTTTCGGACAAAATTCGTCCATCGAGCATGTGGATGACGCGGCTGGCGTGATCGGCGTGACTCTGGTCGTGCGTCACCATGACAATGGTAGTGCCCGCGTCATTCAGGACGTTGAGCAGTTCCAGCACTTCCTCGCCGTTGACCGAATCAAGGTTGCCGGTCGGTTCGTCGGCCAGGATCAGTTTGGGGTTGGTGACCACCGCACGCGCAACCGCAACACGCTGCTGCTGTCCGCCGGACAGCTGTTGCGGTCGGTGCTCGCCGCGGTGTGCGATGTTAACGCGCTCGAGTACTTCCTGAACGCGCTGTTCGCGGTCCTTCGCCGGGACCTTCTGGTAGAGCAACGGCAGCATCACGTTTTCGGCCACCGTCAGTTCGTCCACCAGGTTGAAACTCTGGAAAATGAAACCGATGTTCTGTTTGCGCACATCGGCCAGTTGTTTTTCCGGGTAGCCCGCGACGTTTTCGCCGGCAAATCGGTAGCTGCCCGAGGTTGGCGAGTCGAGCATGCCGACAATGTTCAGAAGCGTGGATTTGCCGCAGCCGGAAGGGCCCATGATGGCGATAAATTCCCCGTCGGCAATGTCCACATTGACGTGATTGAGCGCCGTTGTTTCGACGCTCGCTGTGCGATATACCTTGGTAAGGTCATGCATCTCGATCATTACTTCTCTCCCTGGTTCCTGCTCCTGCCCTGCCGGAGCGGTACGGTTCTAGTTGTCGATGAACAGGCGGTCGATACTGATAAAGCCGGCGTAGGATGAAATGACCACCCTGTCGCCGGGCAGCAGGCCGCCTTCCACCTCGATCATGTTTGGATTGCGGCGTCCGAGCTGAACGTCGCGTCGGACCGCGGTGTTGCCGTCGGCATCGAGGACAAACACCCAGGCGCCGCCGGTGTCGTTGTAAAACGGACCGTTCGGCAGCAATACGGCCGAGTCGCTGGGGTCACCCAGGACGAGCCGCAGCTGTAGAGTCTGGCCGCGTCGAATGTCAGTGGGTGCATCCGCCGTGAAGCGCAGGTCCACCTCGAACTGCGCGGCCTGCACTTCGGGGTAAATCTTGCTTACCTCGAGCTCGTAGTCGGAATTGCCAAACGACAGCAGCGCGCGCTGGCCAATGCGCACACGGTTCAGGTAGAACTCGTTGACCATCGCCGTCGCTTTGAACCGGTCAATGTCGTCAATCTGTCCAAGCCGTTCGCCGCGCGCTTTGGACTCACCAATTTCCGCGTCCAGCGAGGTCAGGTTGCCGCCGCGCGGCGCGCGAATCGTCAGGTTGTCGAGATTGGCGCGCGCGAAGGTCAGGTTTTTCTCAAGTTGGGATACGGAATTCCTGAGCTGCTCAATCTGCGCCAGCCGGATTTTCTCGTCCTGCACCTGGCTCTCGCGGGTGACCACGCGACGATTTTTCCAGTACTCGAGTTCGTCGCGGCTGTCGTCGTATTCGTTTCGGGACACAAACTGCTGGCCTTCCAGCGCTTCGTAACGGTCAACCAGCCGGGAAAGCCGGACAATCTGGTAGTCGATTTCGATAAGGTCGCTTTTCAGCTTGAGCCGGTTCTGTTCGATGGCCAGCTCGGTGTTACGCAGGTTGTTGAGCTGCTCGCTGATTTCGGCTTCACGGGCGATGACGTCGAGCTGCAGACTGGTGTTCGACAATTCGATCAGCGGCTGGCCCGGCTCCACGATGGCACCCTCTTCAACGAGCACGGCTTCGACTCGGCCACCTTCAATCGCGTCGAGGTAAACGGTGCGTTCCGGTTCGACGCTGGCGCGTAACGGGAGGTAATCTTCGTACCGGCCATCCGTGACCGTGGCAATACGGATGCGCTGTCCGTCCAGCGTGAACGAGGTGCTCGTATCTATTGACGACCAGGCGAGCCAGGCCAGCAGGAAGACACCGAGCACGCCGCCTGCGACAAACAGCGGCTTCCGTGAGCGGGTGTCGATTTTGCGGTCCATGCCGCTGGTGGTTGTCGGTCGGCCAGTCATGCCTTTGTTAGAGCAATTCCCGTGCCAGCCGTGGACGTAAGGAAAATCAGTGACTTGCCTGCGCGGTCGCGGCGCGGGCCGTACGATATCGAGCAGCAGTGATCGATTTCGGACACCTCGCGCGTTACAGTCCGCACATGACGCAGCAGCATGGCACCGTAGTAATTGTTGACGACGATCCGGACGTGTTGACGGCGGCCCGACTGTTGCTGAAAGCGCACTTTCGTCGCGTCATTACCCACGAAAATCCGGAGGACATCGAGGGCACGCTGTCGCGGGAGGCGGTGGACGTGTTTCTCCTCGACATGAATTTTGCCATCGGTCGCAACACCGGCGCGGAAGGTCTCAAGTGGCTGCAGCGTATCCGCGAGATCGATCCGGAGGCGGTCGTGGTGCTGATGACGGCCTTCGGTGACCTGAATACCGCGGTGGATGCGATGCGCCTCGGTGCGGCGGATTTTGTCCTCAAGCCCTGGCAGAACGACAAGCTGCTCGCGACACTTGGCGTTGCGGCCGAGCTTCGTCAGTCGCGCGTGACGGTCAAGGCGATCGGTACGCTGCCGCCCGCAGCCACCATGATTGCCGGCTCTGCGGCCATGAAAAAGGTCCTGCGAATGGTCGAGCGGGTGGCGCCGACGGATGCCAATGTGCTGATCCGCGGCGAAAACGGCACCGGCAAAGAGTTGATTGCACAATCCATTCATCGCCAGTCGCGGCGTTCAGGACAGGTGATGGTTGCCGTCGACCTTGGTGCCATTGCCGAAAGCCTGTTCGAAAGTGAGCTTTTCGGTCATACCAAGGGTGCCTTCACCGATGCCGGTCGTGAACGGGCAGGGCGCTTCCAGGCGGCGCACCGCGGCAGCCTGTTTCTCGATGAGATTGGCAATCTGCCACCGCCTTTGCAAACCCGCCTGTTGCGTGCCCTCGAAAGCCGGGAGGTTGTGCCGCTGGGCACGGACCTGCCCGTTGCCGTCGACGTCCGGCTGATTGCAGCGACCAATCGGCCGCTGGAGGCGATGGTCGCAAACGGCGAGTTTCGCGAGGACCTGCTGTATCGGATCAACACCATCGAAATCGATCTCCCGCCGTTGCGAGAAAGGCTCGAAGACATTCCCGGGCTGGCGCAGCATTTTGTGCAGCTCTACTCGCGCAAGTACCAGATTGATGAGAAGCCCGTCGATGCCGAGGCGCTGTCCGCCCTGGCGGGATATCACTGGCCAGGGAATGTGCGTGAATTCTCCCACGCCATCGAGCGAGCCCTGATTCTCAGCGAGGGGGCTAATCTTGGCGTTGCCGATTTCACGCTCGAGCGCCGGCCGCCACCGGCCGATGCGCGGACCCTGAATCTCGACGCCAATGAGAGGCGCCTGGTGAGGCTGGCTCTCGAGAACGCTGACGGCAATATCTCCCACGCGGCGACAGCGCTGGGTATCACCCGCGCCGCGCTATACCGGCGTATCGAAAAGTTCGGCTTGTGAAGCAGCGGTTTCGGGCACGGTTCCGGTTGCTGACCGTTGCACAGGTTGCCGGCCTGGCGTTTACCATGGCACTGCTCGCCTGGTCAGCAATGAACACAGACTACGTTGCCGTGCCGATTGTTATTGGACTGGCGATCCTTCTGCAGGTTTACGTTCTGCTCAGGTCCGTTGAGGCACACGTCGACACCCTCGAGGATTTCTTCGCCGCGATCAACTACGAAGACTTTACCCGCCGGTATGTGACTGACGATGTCGATGCAGAACTCAAGGAAGCGTTCAATCACATCATCGATCGGTTTCGCATTGCGCGAGCGGAGCGGGACGTGCAGGCGGGGTATCTCGAAACGCTGGTTCGCCATGTGCCCGTGCCGCTGATGGCAGCGCGCCACGACGGCGAACTCCGCCTGGTCAACAATCCGCTGCGACGACTGACAGGCCTTGCGAACCTCCGTCACATGGATGACCTGGCTGGCCTGGATCCGGCATTGCCGGACATGATGCGCGACATCGCCCCGGGTCAACAGCGCCTGCTGCAAACGCGATTTCGGGATGTGCCGGTCGAACTGCGCGTATCCGTGGCGGAGATTCGCCTTGACGGTGACGGTGAACGGATCTATTCGGTGGAAAACCTGTCCGGCGAACTGAGTGCCCGTGAGTCCAGTGCGTGGCGCAACCTGATTCGCGTGTTGACGCACGAAATCATGAACACGCTGACGCCGGTTGCATCACTCGCGCAAACGGCCGTCTCGATGGCGGATGAACGAGACGACGAGACCCTGAAAGAGGCCATTGAAACCATCGCTCGACGCAGCCAGGGACTTGTGCATTTTGTCGAGCGCTACCGCGAGTTGCTGCAGGTGCCGCAGCCCGTGCCGGAAGCGCTGAGCGTCGATGCCGTGTTGCGGGGAATCGCGAGGCTGATGGGCGAGGATCTCAAACACGTTGACGTCCGGGTCGACGTGGTTCCGGCGACACTCGAACTGCAGGCAGATCCCGTGTTGCTCGACCAGGTGCTGGTCAACCTGGTAAGAAATGCCGCGCAGGCGATGCAGCAGCACGAAGCACCACGGCTTGTCCTGCGCGGACGCCTCGAGTTCGGGCGAACGCTTGTGCAGGTGATCGACAACGGCAGCGGCATACCGGAAGCCCTGATGGATCAGATATTCATTCCGTTTTTTACGACCAAGCGCGACGGCAGCGGGATTGGGCTGAGTCTCAGCCGGCAAATCATGATGGCGCACGGGGGAGAGCTTGTGGCCTCCAGCAGCGACGAGGGCACAACGATGAGCCTGTTACTCTGACGCCTCGTCTTCGGCGAACAGTGCGGCCATCTGTTCGCCAGGATTGGCGTGAAAGGCGGCGCGGTCCGCGTAGTAGCATTCGGCAAAGCGACTGGGTGCCCCGGTTTCACTGTCATGAATTGCACCCCAGGCGGCCATCTCCATCAGCAGCGGCACCAGGCTCCTGCCTTTTTCCGTAACGGCATAAATGACCTGGCGGCCATCCTGCGGGTCCGCTTCGCGCGTGGCAATCCCCGCTTCTTCGAGCCGCCGCAGCCGGTCAGACAGGATATTCGAGGCGATGCCTTCGTCCGACGCAAGAAACTCCCGGTAGCGCTGTTTGCCCCGCAGCACCAGGTCGCGCAGCACCAGCAAGGTCCAGCGGTCGCCGAACACGTCCAGCGAGTAGCTGATCGGGCAGGCCGAGCGTTTGCAGGCTGGTTTTGGCATAGGCGATTAGTTGTCCGTGGGCGCGGCAGCCTGCCGCGACAAGCAGGCAGGCCATATTGGCGGCTGATAGCCGCTCCCGGGTTTGCTTCCCGGGAATCCGGTCATTTCTAGCATCTTCACTTGCATTACGCAATTGACCGTGATATCACTTGCATAATGCAATTAAAAGGGGGCGATTATGAGTCAAATTGAAGGCGGGTGCCTGTGCGGCGCGGTCCGTTACTCCGTAGCGGAGCAGAGCGGTGGCGGTCACTGCTACTGCACAGACTGTCGGAAAAGCAGCGGCAGCAGTCATTGCTCGCACATGATGGTTCCCGGCGAGGCATTTTCCCTGCAAGGTGAACTGCGCTACTACGACAAGGCGACGGATGCCGGCAACACAGTGAGCCGGGGCTTTTGTGGCGTCTGCGGATCGGCCGTGGTGTCCACGAACACCGGGATGCCGGGCCTGTTTTTTGTCCGCGCTTCGAGCCTCGACGACCCGAATGACTTCACGCCGCGGATGGTGGTTTATACGTCGCGGGCACCGACCTGGGCGAGCATCGATGGGGCACTGCCGACCTTTGCCGAGATGCCTGCACCGTAGGCCAGCGCGGGACGATGACTGAAAGCGGTTGACCAAAAACAATTGAACGAAGAAGAACCTGAGGATTTGCCCGGGACTCCCCCAGAATGACCGGGCATGCAGAGCCGCTTCCCCCAGAGGCGGCTCTTTTTTTACTTTTTCGTCGTGACCGTTGCGATCAGGACCCGAGGCGGTAACGCAGCTTGACGAGGAAAATCTCGCCGAGTGGGTCGTTCCAGGAGTTGCGGAACAGGTCGTCGAAATCGATGAACTCGTCGCGCGTTCGATCGCCGCGCTGGTAAACCACGAAGAGGTCTGACAACGGCGCTATCTGCCAGCGATACCGAAGCTGCAGGTTGAGCTGGGAGATGCTGAAACTGTCGTCGTCGCCGGGTGGTTTCGGTCCTTCCACCAGGTCGAAGCTGTCTTCCGGCAGGGTGTAGAACGTGTCTTCCTCGCCACGAATGCCGAGCCACTGCAGGGAAAGCTGCAGCTGCTGCCGGGCGTTGGGGAAAAACTCGACTTTCAGCTCGGGCGCCCATCGCTCACCGAGAAACGATGTGAAGTCCTGGTCTTCCTGGTGGAGTATCCAGCCATTCCGCTCCTGGTAGCCTGCTTTGACTTCCATTTTGAAGTTGCTGCGCGGCTGCCAGGTTACGCCGGCGCTGTATTGAAGCTGGCGTCCTTCAATCCATTCGTCTTCGTATTCCACTTCGGCTTCGAAGCTGAATACGTCGGCTTCATTGGTTTCGTAGCCAACGCGGAATCGTGCCCGCTCGTCGATGCGGAAGGTGCCGTTGCCAAAACTGTTCTGGTCGTCGAATCGCTCCGGGAAATAGCCCGCGAAAAAACTCACCTCATCGAGGCTGTTGAGCGTGACGTTGAACGATCCCGCGTAGGCGCCGGAAACCTGCCTGCCTTCGGTCGTATTCTCCGCGTAGCGAATAAATGGCGAGAACGTGAAATTCCTCACCTTGTCCAGGCCGGACTTCTGCCAATCGATGCGATAGCGCAGGTCTTTCAGGTCGTTGCGCTGGTTGAAGCCGAAGTCGTTCACTTCCAGCTTGTCGTCGAAATAGGCCAGTTGCAGCGTGTGTTTCAGGCCCTGCCGGGGCGTGTAAGTAATGTCGCTAAATCCACCGGTACCCTGGCCTACCTCGTCGACGTCGGAATACACCGCCTGGGCGTCGAGTCTCCAGCGGCCATTGGTGGACAAGTAGTGAATGTCAGCTGAATGGGCGATGGCATCGGACTCGGGATGCAGCACGCCGGTCGACAGGAAGCCGAGTCCGCGATAGGCGGCTCCCTTGCTGTCCTCGTAAATCAGTCGTACCGCACCAAAATCGCGACCCTCGGAGATGTATCGCATTCCATCGTCGGCGGTGAACTCGGTGTCGTCCTCGATGGATGCGAGAACGCCGTAACGAAATGCGCCCAACTGGCCAGTCGCTTTCACGGCGCCCAGGAGATCGGCAACCTTCAGTCTCTCCCGGCTGGACAGCTCGATGTCTTCGGGCAACTCCGGGCTGCGCGGGCGGCCGCCGATGCGTCGGGTGTTGATCAGCGTAAAAATATTGCCGCCACCACCGGCGCCGCCACCGCGTCGGGGCTGCGCTCGCGGTGTTGCATCAAACACTTCGCGACCTTCGAGAAAAAACAGGCGGCGCTCCGGGAAAAAGGTTTCGTTGGCCGTCAGGTTGACGTCGACGTCGTCAGCCTCCGCGGCCCCGAAATCCGGATTCACGGAGCCTGTAAGCTGGAAGTTGCTCGACGGCCGCCAGAACACCTCGGCGCCCACCTTGACGTCGGTGTCGCCGTCGACCTGGTCGGTGGTGGAGGCGATGTAGGGAAACAGGCTCCATTGCTGGCGCGGATTAATGCCTTCCAGCTCGATGGGCTGCAGTGCACTCATGAATCTTGGCAGCGAGTCGGGCAGGGCTGGCCACGCCCAGCGTTCGTTGAGATAGCCTACATTACGCGAGCCGTAGAAACCCATACGCCGGACGCGGCTCTCGCTCGGCATCGCCATCTGCGACCAGGGCACAAAATACTCCGCAGACCAGCCCTTGTCGGTAATGGCGGTAGCGCCGTACCAGGCGCCGTCCCAATCGCGTTTGAACTGGCGTTCGGGCAAAACGGTGCCGTCACTCTGGTTGTCGCCGAGCGCCAGGTTCATCCAGTAGCCGTAACGACCGCCACCCGACGTGTCGAGCGTAAACGAGACCGCATCGCGCCTGGCCTGGGCATTGTCCCTGGCAGTGAACCTGCGCAGCAGCGTCTCCTTCGGCTGCTCCATATCGAAGGAAACGTAGACACCCCGCTCCGTATAAAAGAGTCGAATGGACGTCCGGTGTGGAGGCACGGCGAGCGTGTCCGGGCGAATGACGCGCAGCTCGGTGTGGGCAACGGTTTCCTGCCAGGGCGTTTCGTCGAGGCGCCCGTCAATTTCTATGCCGGCGGCGGCATGGTCGTAGCGACTGAGCCTGAGCGGCTCCTGGGCGTCAAAGGAGATTTCCACCGCATCGATGTCGTCCTGGGCGTCGGCCGGCTGGGCGGTTAGCAGGGTGCCTGCCAACAGCAACCCGGCCAGTTGCCAGACAGGAAATGCTGCAAGCTTCGGTGCAAGTGTCAATGAAATCTCGATTTTCAGGGAAATTCAGCTACCTGGGAGCCAGGCACGGCCACGATTATGCCCTGTTGCCTGACGCCATGAAACGCTGGGCCACGAACATGTAACGGCATGTGGAACGAGCTCGGTCAGAATCGGTCAATGTACGTGATGACGGATGGTGACGATGTGATTGGTGTCGGAATTCGCGGCTGGAAACCGCTCCCACGACCCAGGAGGGAGGTGGGCGCGAACCGACGGCGTTCCGAAGCCGCAATCTCGACCGTGTTTTCGGTGCACCTCTTCGCGATAAGAGCTTAAGCGGTTGCCTGTTGGCCAAACCCCTGGCTGACCCTGGTTCCCGCGGGATCGCCTTCTATTCGCGAAGCTGACCTCGTCCCCGTGGGAGCGGCTCCAACCGCGACGGCGAACTATTGTCCGGCTGGCACCTTCCGGCGTGGGCGAGGCGTCAAACGGCAATTTCCCATAGCACCCGTTTCACTCCCGGGCATTTTCGGTTAGCGTTGCGGCCAGAGAAATGAGAGGTCTGTGCATGAAACATCGTTCCCTGTTCGGCATGGCAGTGCTGATGGCATTGTGCCTGGCCGGCAATGCGGGTTCCGCCGAGCTCGTGAAGAGCTTTTCCGGTTCCGGCAGTTCGACCACCGCCGAATTCGAAGTGCGGCCCCTGGATTCTCGACTGGCGTGTCAACAGCGAATATCGCAAGACCATGGCGGTGGAGATCCACCTGGTCGACAGTCTTACCGGCTTTCACCGTGGCCGGATTTTGGCACCAGATGCCTGGCACGGCCGTGCGCTGTTTCAGCAAAGCGGACGATTCCGCTTCAGGTCAGCGCCACGCTCTCTGAATGGAACTTGAAGGTAGAAGAGCTAAGCCCCGAAGAAGTCGAGCTTTATACCCCACGTCAGTAGTCCTCGACACGCCCGGTTCGGGGTCATTCCGCCGCAGTTGCCGCGCCGCCATATCTCGTAGCCCGATGCATCGTTGCGCTTTGCGAGTGCCCTATTGGTTTCAATTGAAAATACCTTTCGGTTTGGCTATGCTCAGTGCGTGGCCAGCAAATGGCTGCAGTTGGAGCGGCGATTCGGGCGACCTGTCCAGAGCGATCACCACCTTGAATGGGCAAGGCCGACAATCAACCGACATGCCGGATAAAAATACGAATGAAAAAGCAGGAGGCTTTACCCATGCAAAACTGCATTACAAGTCAATTGGGGATTTTTCAACGAGCGGCAACGTGTCTGCTGCTTGGGCTGTTCGCCAGCGCGACAGCCAGTGCCCAGACCATCGAGCTGCCCGAGGCGGGCGCTGAAACTGTCGGCGCAGAAATATACGCCGGACGAAGTCAGCGAAACGTTCCTGGCATCACCTAACCCTTACTTGAGCTTGCGCGAAAACGACGACGCCGTTGACTGGAATTACTGGCGGTCGAAAATGGCGATGGAATCGAGCTATCGTGCCGCCAGCAATCCGGAAGCGCGCGTGCGCATGCTGCACCGTCGTACGGCGATTCGCTGACCCTGATTACGCGCTTTGGCACCTTGCCTTTCCAGAGCGACTCCGTGGAGATCAACGGATCCTTCGTTCTGCCCGACGCCGCTGCCAGTCACACAGTCTCGGAGAAGACGAAGGTGCTATCCCGCTGGCTACCGAGGTCGTTGCCGATCCCGGCAATGCGTCCATTGTGAGCGGCATCATCGGTGACAACCCGGCGTTCAACTCGACGGGAAGCGGTACGGGCGATTTCGATTTTTTTGCCATCCGCGGTGTCCAGGCCGGGCAGACCATTACGGTCAGGATCGAAACCCCCGATCCTTTCGGCGATCTTGACCCCTACGTCGAAATTTATGACAGCAACGGCGTGTTCCTGGCCGCCAACGACGACGGTAACCCTGCGGAGTCTTTCGACAGCTTCTCGTGTTCGAGGCGCCGGCGGATGACGACTACTACGTGTCGGTGGGTGGTTTCGGTGCCTTCTTCCTCATCGATCCCTTCGATTCCTCAAGCGGGCTGGGCGGATTTTTTGGTCCCATCAGCGAAGGCGAATACACGGCGACAATCGGCGTAGACTATTTCGACGAGCAGGACTTCCTGTTCTTCTCCAGGCGTGGCGACGTAATAGGTGCGGCTATCGAAGGCACGGCCGCAAACCTGTCACTGCGTGATCGCACCGGCACCGAGCGCCAGGGGTTCTTCGCAGGACAATACGGGCGCGGCGCCGAAGTTGCCCCGTTGCCCAGCGGGCTCGCGGCGCTGAGCCACGTCGTCGATAAGTGGGGTCCGTACAAGCTGAAGATTCGTTCCGGCGAGCGGGTGATTTCACGCTGAACCTGCGTGCGGCATTGCCCACCCTGCGCGGCGGAATTGAAGGCGACGTGCAGACAGATTTTCCATCGACTTCGATGGCGCAACGGTCGACCTCGCAGAATCTCTGGCGCCTGGCGCGCTCCCGGACTGTTTATTGCCAACCTGTCACCGTTGTCGCATTCCTGTCCAACTGGGCCTGACGGCAGCCGACGAAGATGACGTGATCGACGCTATCCTCAAGGGTACCAAGCGCAGCCTCGTCAAGGACATTCGTGCGATGGGCGGCAACCGCGACTTCCGCATTCGCCTGCTGAACAGCCGCGACCACCTCGACCCGTTTGGCATGCCCAACGTCAGCCCGGGTTATCGTTGGCGGTACGATCGATGAGCTGTTCGGCATCCAGACCATCGGCATCGCGCAGTCCATCGACGTTGGTAACTTCGACACCGAGGAACGGCGTTTGTGTTGCTGGATCTACTGAGCAGCCCGGACCCATTCAATGGCGTGTCGCTGAACAACACGCCGCGGGATCCCGGTTCCACCATCATCGATGTCATCGGCAGGGGTGTCGGCGAGATTACCGCGCACGAAGCGGGGCACTATCTCGGCAACTGGCACACGGATCAGTTTAACGATCAGCCGAACATCATGGACCAGGGCGGCAACCTGAACTTCTCCATCCTGGGTCTGGGTGAAGACGGAATCTTCGGTACCGCTGATGACGTGGATGTGATGTTCGGACGCGACGAATTTGTGCCGGCGGAAGGTTACACCGGCATCGAAACCACGCTGACGTTCCATTGCCTGGGGTGCCACGACGCCACCCAGGCGCTGGTGGTGGGGGCACTACTTCAGTAGCGAGACGACGATGATGGCGATGATTGAGCCTCGTTAAGAGACCCAACTTCGTTAACGACAAAGACTCCGCTTCGGCGGAGTCTTTTTTTTTGAGCGGTCTTTTTCAGGCCGCCCTGGCGGCGCCGCTTGCGTAGAGTTCGCCGAAGACGTCGGCAAATACCTCGAGCTCGTCCAGCTTGCCCATGCTGACCCGCATGTACGTGTCGTACCGGTGCGTACGAGCGCCGGATTCTGCACATTCCGTTCGCGCATGCGTGCTGCAAACTCGTTGACGTTGCGCCCGATGTCGGCGAAGACGAAATTGGTCTGCGATGGTTTGGGCTCA
>CBDBUZ010000018.1:0-163372 GCA_965212265.1 Parasphingopyxis sp.
CACTGCCGAATGCGTCCCCGATTTCGATGGTTGCGCCGTCCAGGAACAGGCCGCCGCCATCAAGATCGCCGCCGAAAATTCCGCCGCCGGCCGTCATAAAGATATCGCCGCCGCTGGACGCGCTGGAGAAGAAAATCGGGCCGGCCGCATCCGCGCTGATTGCGTTGCCCGCATCCAATGTACCGGCGTCGATCAAGCTCCCCGAGATGAGGCTGATGTCGCTACCCGCGCCCACGAATCCGAGCAGTATATCGCCCGCATCAATGTCGACAGTTTGCGCCGAATCGGTGAAATCAATTGCTACGGATCCTGGAGCGAATAGGAAGATATCGGTACCGGGCACGGTGATTGACCCGAACAGCAAATCGCCGCCCGCATCATAATTCACATCGCCGGCGCCAACCGTAAGGTCACCCACGTCCATGCTGCCCGGAACTGAATAGAAGCCTTCGAGCGCTCCGCCGATATCTGAGACTGTCGTCAGCTCGCCACCCGCGTCGATGGCACTGGCGAAGATATCGATGCCGACCGTGATACCGACATCGTTGCCGCTGGAGATTGAGCCGGTGCCCAAGAGGCTGCCCGAAACCGCGCTAAGTTGGACAAGATCGCTGGAGAGCGACGCGTCCTGGAGATCAATATTTCCTTCCAGGCTTTCGAGCAGCAATTCAGTTGCAGCGTCGAAATCAGATGCGACGCCGCTCGTGCCGACCACCAAATCGCGTCGGGCCGTGATGAGAATTGTGTCGGCCGCGACCGTCCCGCCTTCGATTCTAACATTGATAATATCTGGACCACTGGCCTGGCCGACCAGTATTTGATTATCTGCCACCAATGTGCCGAGACATGCATTGCCCTCGACACAGGCGGCGCTCAGCAGCCCGGCATCGTCGGATTGCACCACCCCATTTGGCGGTGTGGCATTGATGTCGGCGGAGATTGAGCTTGCGATTATTATTCCGCCAGTGCCGTCAATCGCATTTGCGGACAGCGCAACCGCGAACGCATTGGCATTGATCTCACCAGCGCTCACGATCGAGGCAATCGGCGTCAAGGGTGTGGAATTGAGGTCAAACGCCAAACTGCCAGCTGACAGTACGAGATTGTTCTCTGTGAAGAATGGAGCTCCAAGATCCGGTGCGTCTACCGGATTGACCGCGGCCTCCAATATGGCGCCTGCCTCGATCACGATATCGTCGCCGGTACGCACCAGAATGCCATTGTCGGACATGACATTGGCGCCCGTCTGGAATGTTGCGTTGCCGCCTGCGCCTATATCGACATTACCTGTCGAGATTACAGTGCCTGTCACGGTGGCATTGTAGTTCGGATCCCAGGCAGTTGATGTGAGGTTTGGATCAAAGCCTGCACGGATTGTGATGCCGGAATTGATCCGCGTGCCGAACGTTATCGGGGTTGTGAGCGGTGGTCCGGTAACGATGCCGTCATTCAGCGTCGCATTCCGCCCGGCCGAGAGCAGGATATCGGTTACAGCGCGCAGATCGTCGGCGCTGGCATCTTGTTCGGCGCGGATAGTGATCGTTGGTCCCGCGCTTATGATGGACCCGCTCATCGCGTCAAAGTCGCCAGCGGCAGCCGCGTCAAACGTGTCAGTCACATCCAGTGAAATTGTCGATGCGCCATTATTGGTGTGTTCGAACAGGATCGAACCGCCGGTACTTGTGAGGTCCGCAAATCCGCCGACCGTCATCTGTCCGTTACCGTCAAATGAATATTCGATATTGTTCGCGGAAGCGACGATCAGATCGCCGACAATCGTGATCGGTCCGCTGTTCGAGCTGAAAAAGACACCGGCACCCGATGCGCCAGGCGCTGAAAGAGCGCTGATATCGAGGGAGTCGAGGGTGATCAGGCCTGCGGGATCCGTCGAAGTGTCAGATACGATTACCGTACCGCCCAGCCCGCCAACTGCGATCCCGCCGCCGCTATCCAGGGCATTGGCCGTGACGAGCACATTGCCCATTTCGATGATGCCCGGACTGCCTTCCTGAACATCGATGATTGCCGTGCCACCCGTGCTAGCGCCGTCCACACCGTCCACACCGTTGGTGCCAAAAGCGCCATAAGTTCCGCCAGATCCTGCAGCCCCCGATTGGCCGGTGACAACGATATTGACGTCGTCTGCGTAGATGGACCCGCCTTGTGCGAGGAAGCGTGCGGTGCCGCCGGTACCGCTCCCGCCATCGCCACCATCGCCGGAATCGCTGTCATAAGAATTGGCGCCATTGCCGCCATTGCCGCTTACGCCAGTGCTCGAAAAATCGAAAACAGATCCCGTGCTGATGGAGACGTAGGCGCCTGTTCGCGCGATAATCTCTGATGTGCCGCCAGTTCCATCGCCGCCATCGCCACCATCGCCGCCATCAATGCCACCACCGAACTGGTAATATCCGTCGGCGCCAACGCTTCCGGTTCCATCGCTGCTCAGGACAAAGGTCGCGCCGCCGATCGAAATAGAACCGGCAGCACCCGATACTTCAACCCGCGCAGTCCCACCGGTACCGCTGCCACCGCTGCCGCCATTGGCTGCAATTGCGTCCGGACCGCCCGCGATCCCACCGGTTCCGTTTGCCGTGATCGAGGTTTGATCGAGCACAACATCAACATCTGTGACGATGACTTCTGCGGTGCCACCGGTTGCATCACCGCCATCACCGCCTTGGGTTCCGCTGCCGCCAGCACCCCCGATGGCGTTGGCCGAGACAGCGTAATCGGGCGCGGTCGCATCGGATTGATTGAGATTGAGAGACGCGGTGCCGCCAAAGGCATCACCACCATCACCACCAGCATCGCGTGCATCGCCGGTCGAGATGCCGGAATTGTCGCCACCTTGGCCACCTTGGCCTTCGGCGGTAACCGTCAAGGTCGTGAATGTCAGCGTGCCGTCATTATTATTGAAAATGGCATTGCCACCGGTGCCCGTGCCACCGTCTCCGCCGGGGCCACCGTCGAAAGTTCCGCTGAAACTCTGACGACCGTCGCCGCCCGAACCGCCATAGCCGGTCGTATCGACGACTAGATCTGTTGTCGTGATTGTTGCCGTGCCGTCCAGGTTAAAGGTCGCGTCACCGCCGAAACCATTGCCGCCATTGCCGCCATCCGCGCCAAAGCCGTTTCCACCCTGGGCAACAAAAAAGATGCTGTTGCCGGTAGCGGACACTGTGAGCGTGTTTGTTACATCAAGCGTCCCGGAAATTGCATTGAATGTAGCGGTGCCACCAAAACCATCGCCACCATCGCCGGCGCCCAATCCAAGATCGGCATCGCCGACCGCGCCATCACCGCCTAATCCGTCGGCCTCCACAGTGAGATTGGCCATCGTCGCCGAGCCGGTACCCAGATCCAGATTGAACTCGACGGTACCGCCGACGCCATCGCCGCCACGGGCGCCCGGATCGGTTGGCAGGGCAAATGCCGTGACAATGCCACCGGGGACGAGACCGGAAGGACCCGGTCCAGCAAATGGGGCTACCGCAATGTCGGGCACCACGAGCGCCGTGCTTCCGCCTGGTCCGCCAGATCCATTCGCGCGGAGATTCAGATCGTCCGCTGTGAATGTGCCGTTGAGAAGATCAAATGTGATCTGGCCGCCCATCCCGCCGCCGCCTTCACCAACGGGCTCGATACCACCTGCTTCGACATCGAACTCGACCGAGCCATTTGCGTCAGCGAAGACGTCCTCGAGCGTCATCACGCCACTGGCGCCGCGAACCTGGAAAGTCACCGAGCCGCCAGTTCCGCGACCGCGTTGCGGATCATTCGGATCAGAGTTGGAGTTCCCGACACCGTTTGCATCAACAAACATGGAGTCGAGAAACTCGAGCGTCCCGTTATTTGCATCGAACAGGATTGTGCCGCCATCGGCCGTAGCACCGCCACTGGCATTAGAGGCGATTGCGCTGGCACTAACTGAGGTAAATCCAGCAGCTGTTATCCTGGCGCTATTGGTCGACGTAATTGATACCGTTCCGGCGGCAGCGGCGTCGGCCGGCGAACCGCCGCCAAATGCACCAAGCAGTGAATTCGCATTCAGGAACAGATTGTCGACATCAATGATCCCATTATCCGCCAGGACCGTGATATCGCCACTCTGGTTCAAGGTTCCGGTATTGCCACCATCTGCAAAGGTCGTGACATCAAGATCATCGGCCAAAATTAGCTGGCCGAGATTTCGCGCAATGATATCGACGCTGCTTGTTGCCGATGGCCCTGTCTGGCCGCTCGTCGACGCCTCAATGAATATGTCTCCGCCAATATTCAGTGTCGCATTATCGACGAGAATATCGGTCGATCCACCGTTTGCGAGCCCGTCTATATTTTCATTTGCTGCATTCAGCGATGGCGCAGCATTAGCCCTGACGCTGATGAGAAGGTCACCAATTTCATGCGTACCGCCTGTCACCTGGACAGATGCGCTTCCGCCGGTCGCATCATTGCTTGACGCTCCAGGTCCGCTTCCGCCTGTCCCAATGGCATTTGCCGCGAGCTGCACAGTTCCCACGTCTAGGGAACCGCCGAGTAGATTGAGTGCCACGGAGCCGCCCGTCGCATCTCCGCCCAACACCGTAGGTATGGCACCACGCCGTGCACCGGCAGATTGGCCTGCAGCACTCAGCGTCAGCGTACCAAGGTTCATGGTGCTGGTGGTTCCATCAAGTGTGACCGCAATCGAGCCGGCAATCGCATCACCAGTGGATTCCGGTCCCTGACCAGCCACCGCGTCCGCCGACAGTGTTACGTCGCCGGTGACATCAAACTGCCCCCCCTCGGTAACATCGAGGTTGATACTACCGGCGGTTGCATCTTCACCTTGTACGCCAGCCGTTGAATCAACGGTGCCGACTGCGCTCACATCTGCAGTAAGATTGCCACCCACCGTGATACGGCCAAAGGCATCGGAATCCGTGGTGTCGAGATCAACCAGGATATTGATCGTGCCGCCCTGCGATCCCGAGCCCGCCCTTAGAACAAGGTCGCCGCCAATATCGGCGCTGCCGCCGTTTCTACCACCAATGTCTATGCGCGTACCGGAAATTAGAGTGAGATCGTCATCGGTTCTCACGCCGCCGGCACCGTCATGCACAGCGTCAATCGCGCCGCTTGATTGGGCGATCGCGTTGGAATCGAATTCGGGTGTTATGAATTCGATGCTTGCCGGGACTGCATTTACCGGGTCACTATCCACTACGGCAGTTGGTACCGGAGCAAAGGAATTGACCGAAACATTGTATCCGGCGCTGAGGACAATCTGCCCGTTCTCAACACCGGCGCTTACAGCTGGACGGTAGCCAATCCGGCCATCGACGAGCATTGTGATTGCGTCATTTTTCGGGATTGCGACAAGATAGATCGCCTGCGCGTCCGGATTCGCTGGGACGATATTGCCATCATCGTCGACAAACTCATCCGTTGGATTGCGTCCATCACCCTCTGTCCGCCCGTTGGCGCCATGTACTATGCCATTGGGATCGGTGGTGCCGACCGTTACCGTAATGTCAAACAGGCCATTGTTGATCGTTATGTCCGCTTGTTCAGCCGCAACATAAGCGATTGAGCCATTAACATCGACGCGACCATAATTTTCGATCCGCGGTGCGACCAATGCGAGATAACTTCCGTCATTGATGGCCCCGATAGAATCCGTCGCATTGGGCCGATCTTCGATAATGATTGCTGACGTGCTGTCCGCAGCGCCGCGGAATCGGATTTCACCGTCGGGTCCAAAAAGACCCCCACTCGTATCAATATCATTTGTCGTAAGCACCAGACTGCCGACATCGAATGAACCAGTGCCGCCGACAACAATGCCGCCGGGACTGTAGAACCAGACATTATCATTGCTAAGGACACGCCCATCGAAGCGAATGGCGCGACTTTGATCGGTGGGTATGACGCGATTGAGCACCGTGTGGCCGCTCAATCCGCTAAAAGACAATGTTGTATTGTCGGCCAGGAAGGTAATGTCACCGCCGCCAATACCCGTGTCAAACAGAGCCCAATCTATGATGGCTTCGGCAGTGTTGACGGTAATCGTATCAAGCGTGGCCGTTTGGTTGATTGTGCCTGAGCCGGAAACAAATGTCGGTGTGCCTTGAGCGGCGGCTGTCGTGGGCGTGGCGAACGGAGCTGGCGGGACGAAGGCAGGGGGCGTGATCTGCGCATATGCAGGCACCACTGCACCACTGGCGGCGATGAGCGCAGCGGCCGCACAGCTGGACCGAAAGGCCGTTCTGGCGAGGCGCTGCTTTTCTGATTTCCTGTCCATCTGTCTTATCTCATCCTCTCGCATCTCTGCGTCATCTGCCTAGCGTGCGAACCGAACCAATAGTGAAAGTAACAATCGCGGATCGGGCGTGGTCGCCTGAAAATCGGTGCGTCTCAGCGGTACCGCGAAAGTCGCGTCGAGCTGTGCTCGATCACCGTAATTTGCGCGCAGGCCAATGCCGGTCGAAAAGAGTTCATCGCTACCGGTGCCGCCAAGTGCGGCCGGATCCTCATTGTCGACCCATGCGGCATCGAAAAAGCCATAGGGTTGAAATGCCCAGCTTTCGCGCGTGCGGGGCAAGGCGCTTCCGTAGCGAATTTCGTACCGGAAACCGAAGCCACGATCGCCGATCACTGAACCCGGATCATAACCGCGCCCAATCGTATAGTTGCCGCCGGAAAACTCTTCGTAGGAAAGCAGCGGATCGCTGGTCCATTGCAACCTCGGCTCGAGGACAAAGGCGAGAACTGGAATCGGCCTTAGTTCCACCAGCGCATTCAGCCGGATCACCGTGGCGTCCGCTTCGCCTGCCGCGCGGGTTTGCGGTATCAAAATGGCGGGCGGGGGGCCGGGATTGGTCGCGTCGAAAATGTCGATACCCTGGCGGATTTCTGCGCCTAACCCAAAACGCCACCGTGGTTCGGCGGCACTGTATCCGCCAATGCCGTCAATGCTCTTGCGATCGGTGGTGAACAGATTCGCGCGGACAAAGAAGACGCGCAATTTGTCGCGATTGAGCGGCGCGCCGCCGAAGCGAACATCCTGGTCGATAAAATCGAAACCGACCGTGCCATACAGGCCCGTGGCTTGGTCTAGGATGAAAGGATAGTTGAGGTTGATCCCTGCGACGAGCGTTTCTGTATCAAATGGGCTGACGCCGCCGATTGTCGGATCATTCCATGCATAGGTGAATTCGCCGCCAAGCCGCAGCCCATTGCCGCCGATGGCGAAAGAGTGACCCAAATTGACGACAATCTGTTCATTGAAATCGGCGCTCGAAAACACGCTCAGCGATGTGCTGTCGCCAAGACCTGTAATGTCGTTGATTTGCGCGCGTATCTGGCCGCCCCAACGACCGGTTTGGCGTGACGCATAATTTTGGACATTGGCTTCGATGACAAGGGGTGTGCGCTCAACGCGGATATCGCCAATCACTTCACCGGGAGAGCCTTCAGCGGGACGCAGCGTGAGCCGTGTGTCAAATCCCGGGAGATTGCGGGCCAGAAGTAGGCTGCGCTCAGCGTCACGCTGGTTGAACACTTCCATTTCGCTGAGCGGAGAAAGATAACTCGCGATCAAATTTTCAGAATTACCGGGTTCGCCGCGCACTTGAATGCGCGACATCTGTGCCATCAACACATCAAAACGGACTATTCCATCATCGCCAATTTGTTGCGGCGGAACTTGTACGGCCGCTAGATACCCCTCGGCACGCAGGATGGATGCGGCACGGTCGCGAATTTCGCACACGGTTGAAATAGGCACTGTCTGACCGAGAAATTCTGCAAATGCGGGTCGCAGGCTTTCCGGTGAGGCGCCGCGCAGATTTGCGAACACGGCATCATTGAGCTGAAACTGGATATCGGCAAATTGCGGTTGCGCTAGCGGGCAGGGCGCTCGTTCGATGCCGCCTTCAACACTCAGCCCTAGTCTTTGACGATTTACGCCCGGCGTGAGCTGGTCAGGCTGGATCTCTTCGCGAGTGGGTGCCGGATTGATCTGGGCATTTGATGAGGTCGGCGATACCGCCATGACACCGCCAATTGCCGCCAAACTCAAGAACCGTATCGTCACGCAGCACTTCCCCCTATTAGAAACAAAGGTGCCGCATCATTTCCGTGCTCGGAATTTTTGCGGTCGCTCCCCCAATTCCTTTAATGCCGGGCAATAATGCCCTGCATTGTGATGCCCAATCGAGCATTCAGTGTCTTCGCGACCATTATGACACTGTATCTCGGCCTGTTTTGGCCAATCGGGGGAGGCTAGCAAGCCAGCCAACCCCCATCAAGCGTGTTAACCGCCACTGTCCTGATCTGGTTCGGCGGTATCGTAGTTAGCCGTATAGGCTTCCAGCTGCACTTCGCAGTCATTGTCCAGCAATGCTCCACCAAGCGCCAGTCGATCGGTCGAATCTGCCTCGATGCCGACAATATCAACTTGCGTACCTGCGGTGCCTTCGCCTCCGCGAATGACATAGCCGCCACTCATAGCGGTGAGATCTTCAGGCCAGCTCACTGAGAAATCGCCTTCCGCAAAGCGGACGGTCATGTTTTCGCCGTCTGCCGTTCGGGTAACGACCACATCAGCCGCTTCCGAGGCATTGGAACGCCACAGCGAAACGGGTTCGCTTGCGAGCTTGCAGAATGTACCAGGCTGGTTGATGTCCAGCTGCCAAACCGTTCTGTTTGCAGCACTTATCGGTGCAATTCCTGGTAAGCCGCGGCTGGCCCCGGTGCGCGCCACGCCATTTTGGCCTCGGGTTGTAATACCGCTGGATGCGACACGCAGCGTCGCTCCGATCGTATAGCGACCCGGTCGACTATATTGGCGGGTGCCGCTGCGTCCGAGGACCGTCAATGTGTCACCAGCGCGCAGACGGATCACATCGCCATTGTCGAGCCGCGCGCCACGCGGGTATTCGCGCGCAATCGCTCCGCTCGAGCGGGTGACGAGAACGTCGGCCATGGCCGCGGTTCCCATAGAAGCAAGGGCGATTCCGGCCGTTGCCAAAAGCGCCGATTTACTTACCCTGTAAAACATAACTACCTCCTGGTTCGGTATTGATCAGGCGTTGCGCAAAGTTTCTGAGTGCCAAATCTTCGGGGTTTTCGTCCGCCAGCCTGGCTATCGCTTCACGTGCCTGTTCATTTCCCTGTTCAAATTCCTGATACAGCATATGCAGCGTCTCTGCTGAACCTGCGGTGATTTCCGACACAGGTTCGTATATTTTTACCGGAGTCGACCGGCCAGACAGCGTTACGCGCCCAAGGCAGCGAAAATTGGCCTGTGTGACGTCGCTCACCGCTTCGTCACTCGCGAGCATCACTGTATCTGTTTGTTTATTAGCGCTTTCCAGTCGCGCCGCAGTGTTCATTGCATCGCCAAGGGCGGTATATTGGATTCGCTCCGCACCGCCGAAATTGCCGACAATCGCCTCGCCATGATGCAAACCGACTCGGGTCCGGCCGATTGGTGGCACGCCTTCGGGCGTATCATGCCGGAATTGCTCGCCAAATTCCCACATTGCGACAGCGCATTGGGCCGCGCGATCAGCATCATCTGGGCGGGCAATGGGTGCGCCCCAAAAAGCGACGACCGCGTCACCAACAAATTTGTCGATTGTGCCACCATATTCGAGCACAATCTCGCACATCTGATCGAGATAATTATTCAAAAGATACGCCACCATCTCCGGTTCAATGGCGTGGCTCAGCTTGGTAAAGCCTTCCAAATCCGTGAAAACTGCATAAATCTCGCGTTTTTCTCCGCGCAGAGACAAGCGTTCGGGATCATCCATGATCTGGGACGCAACATCGGCGGGTAGATATTTGTTGAGCGCACCGGTGACATATTCGCGTTTTTCAGCACCAACTGAGCGTGCTGCCGCACCGATTGTCATAAAAGCGACTATCCAGCCCCCGAACCAGCCAAATACCGGCAAACTCTGCGTATCGACACCATTGCGGTGAAGCGTGAAGGGAATAATCACGATAAAGGCGGCTTGCACAGCGATCAGCAGCGCGAGCTTCCAGAGCCGCAAGTCGCTCAAGGTGGTCAATGCTCCGCACAATGCAACCAGAATTGCGGTTGTCCATAACGCCCAGCCAGGCACCCTGCGAAGCATTGTGCCATCAAGCATCTGAGCCAACAGGTGTCCGTGAACTTCCACGCCCGCGATCGGATCATTGCCCTGGAGCCGGGTAAGCGGTGTTTCGAAGCGATCGATGTCGGGAAGATCTGTACCGATCAAGACATAACGGTCGGACACAAAGTCAGCCATGAACGCGGCTTCTTCGCCATTGGCAAAGAAATCGATAGCGAGTTTCATGAACGGCGGCTCATTCTCGAAGAACGGTCGCCGATAGGCAATGCTGCCGCGATGCTGTCGATATGCGTCATGTCCCGGGGCGAGAGAGTTTGCCATCAATGGCGGGAGATCGGCAGGCTGGTCAGGCCAGCTGCGTTGGACATTATCATTGTCGGCGCCAAGCTTCACACTCATCGATTGGACCAGCTCGTTGGTGATCCGCTGACGAAAATCAGCCATGAAATCCACTTGTCGCGGTCGCAGCCTGAGATTGGGATTACTTTCCGGGGTGACGAAGGCGATAAACGTCGGCGTCTGCATGTCATTGAGCGCATCGACCAAGAGATCATCATTCTCGGTGGGCTGATCAATCAGAATGTCGATGGCAATAGCGCGCGGTTGCATCGTATCGAGCGAACGCAGTCCATTGGCCAGGATTTCGCGATCAAGCGGAGAGCGTATGCCGGTGTTTAGAAGCGTGTCTTCGTCATAGGTAACGATCGTGATGCGTTCATCCTGCTCTACGCGCTCCATGGCGTAGCTTGCACGCACGTCGAACAAGACCCGCTCAATTTCATCGGTAAAGGGCAGCGCCCAACTCAACCGCGCAACGAGCACCGCGATAACGAGAAGCATCAAGCTTGCAGATGTGCGCAATGGACCGACTTCGCGCCACAGTCGCTGCAATTGGCTTCCGCTATTATCATCGGATCTTGAAATATCTGTTTGGGAAATAGCGCTGTCAGCCATTCTTTATAGTCATACTGTTATGTATCGATACGCAATCAATTGGCCCGAACAACCGTTTGGGTCGCATCGCCGATGATCGCAAAACCAGCCCAATAATAGGGATGCGAAGTCGCGGCTTCGTCCATCAGTCGCAGCTGAGCGGCGCGCATCGATGATCCAAGGTTGCTGCTCGCGCCGGCTTGAAACACGCCTGTAATCAACCGTTCTGTCGCATTAAAATCGTCGGGTGCTGGCCAATGGCTCGCAATCACCGTCCGGCTGCCTGCGCCAACAAACGCCCGCACAAGGCCGTCCAGGGCAGACCCGCCTCCCGTAACACCGGCCGCCGCAGAAGCGACGATGCCGGCTGCGCTTGCCGTGTCGCAGGCGGACAGGATCACAAGATCCGCATCGAGCTTCAGGTCAAAAATCTCACTGAACTCAAGCAAGCCATCAGAAGTTTCATCGGCAGCAAAGGACGTCATGAGTGCAGGAAGCGGCGGGCAATCCGCTCGAGCTTGGGTTACTAAACCGTGGGTCGCGAAATGCAGGATCCGGAAATCTGAGAGATCTCCGCGTTCGATGATGCTTGTATCGGTGAACTGAGTTCCGGTCACAACATCGGATACATCTTCACCAATCAACCGGCGCGCAGTGTACAGTTCATCGGCCGAGATTGGTGCGCTCCAGAAACTGGCTGGCCAAGCGCAGCGGGGATCGGATGGGCCAGATTGATAGTTGGTTCGCTGAAATCGGCCGGTTGCGGGAGCGTTTTCACCGAAGCCGAGATATTGGCGCGAAGCGGCAGAGCGCGGCAGATTTCGAACGTCGCGAAAGCCCCGGGCGGACAAAGCCGTACTAATGGCTCGCTCTCGCCCGAGCCACGCAACCCCGGTAAAGTTGAACGGATCGGATCCCGCATTGGTTCGACGCTCATAGGCAGTGACACCGGCTTCATCGGTAACCAGTAGATTTGCTGGTAGGCGCAGCATCGCTCCGTCCGGTTCGAAGACTAGATGATTGATATCGGCCATTTGGTCGGCAGCAGGACCGATCAATTCGGTAAACAGCTGATGCGCCAATCGCACATTGAATGGATATGTCAGGCGGACCCCATTTTCGATCGTCGATATCGTGCCGCGCAAGTCCGAAACCCGCTGATCAAGAGTGGCGGAATCGATTTCCGCGCGATAGGCGATGGCAGATTGATTGGTCGCGAAGACCGCATAGACCTGGCCAGCGACCTCGCTGAGTTTGAGATAGGCTTCGCCGGCCCGAAGCGTGCCTTGCAGGTCGCTAATCGTCAGCGCTTCAGTGGATACCGCCTGATAGCGCGGATAGCCTGATAACAACGCCTGGGTTGCCGCTTGCGCGGCTGTCAATTCTTCGAGCTCAGCTGCAAGTGTCTCTATCCGGAACTCGGCGATGTTATCCGGGTCCTCAAGTGCGCGAAGACGCCCCAATTCTATCCGCGAGCTCTCAACCGATCGGGATAATGTGACCGATTGACGGAACAGACGGGCAGCCTCGTCATTACCATTGCTCAGTTCGCGAGCGAGTACCGCTTGGGTATTGGCAACCCCGGGACGAACAAGTGTTTCGCTAGCAAGAAAGAAGTCGCTGACGAGGTCCGGGTTGTTTCCCATTTCGGCAAGCAACAGCTCAAAATAGGGTGCAAGCTGATTCTCGAGGCTGGTGCGGGGCGTTGCGCGACCCTGTATCTCAGAAACGACTTGGGCAAACAATGTCAGGGCAGCATCATTTTGACCTTGGCGGGCAAGGAATGCCGCCAGGCGTGCTTTCGCCGCGCTGGTCGCAATTGCGCTCGGATACTGGATTTCAAGAATAGTGATCGCTTGGCGCAAGCGGGATTCTGCGGAACCGAAATTTCCCCGCACTTCGTCGATGGCTGACAATTCGGTTAGCGCCTGTGCTCGCAGCCGCGCGGTCGATCGAACCCGACCGTCTCGAACTGATTCCACTTCGCTCAGTGAGGCGTTCAGGGCGTCAATTGCCGGACGAAAATCACCACGCATCCGGAGAATTGATCCACGCAGCTGTCGCGCTTGTGCGTCAAGAATGATTGCCCGTTCGCCGACAGTGAGTCGTTCGCTTTCTTCGCCGCCGAGCTGCCGTGCGAATTCTGCGCCGCTGTTAATCTGTTGCGACGTGTCTTCATCGATCGCTACACCACCCGATCCGTCGGCTGGGGTCATCAACGCCTCGAGGCCGGAATCCAGTATGGCCAAGGCTTCTTCAGACCTTTGTTGATTCAGCAGGTGCAGGGCCTGGAAGTTCCGGCGTAGCCTTAGCTGTGTCGCACTGGCGCTCGGGATAGCAAGGGCGCGGGCATAGGTCGCATCGGCTGCCTCGAACTGCCCAAGATTGGACTGTTGCAGAGCTTGATTGATCAGGTATTCGCCAGCGCGTTCCGCCGCATCCGGGCCGCCAGCGTCTGCGTTGCGACGAAACAGGGTCTCGAAGAATTCAGCCGCTTCGGCATAGTCGCCACTATTGTTTCGACGATAGCCTTCGGCAAGTGCTTGATCGCTGTCCAATGTGCCGGCCTGGACTCGCGCAAATGCTGCAGCATCTCCCATGCCAGTCGTGGCGATTGCCAATTCACCGGGCAGAATCTGATCTGTAACGATGGTCCGCAGACCAAGCTGTAGCGCGGAATCATAACCTGCCAAACCTTCGGCAACATAGACGGTATTGCCGGCGGTATGGCGGTAGACTGTGTAGCCAACAGGTGCTGCGCTCAGGGAGCAATTTTGGCGTTGTGCCGTGCCAATGGTTTCAAGCGAAGTGCTCTCTTCGCCCGTTGAGCATTGCACGCGATTTGCGCGTATCGTCGCGAGGCGCGCGACCGGATCGGTACTGCTGCGAAGAGCATAGATATGGCCGATTGGCTCAGCGGCATCGCGGCAGACAATCGAATAGGCACGGTCAAACATCGTTGAAAGCGCAGGATCGGTAAGACGCGATTGAACACGGCACAAAAGGCCGGTGCCCGATCCCAATCGAAAGCTATCTTCAAGACTGGGCCGAAGATCCTGCGCATGCGCTTGTCCCGGTACCGTCGCCGCCATAAGGGCGAACAGGCTCCCAAGAGCGATTGACCAACGCATATTTTCCCCTTCCGCATATTGATGAGCGCTGACATTTCCGCGTCTCAAATCAAAATCATGCGACCCTGGAGTGACTATACCGCTCAGACCTGCGGAATCCAGCGCTTGTTGAATTTTGGAGGAAATCGGCGTTAGCGATCGCGGATTCGACGGATCAGCGATGGTTTCATTTTGCTGAGCCGACGGAGTGCGGGAAGCCTTGGAGATTCAAGCGCGCCACCAATCAATCCCAAAACCTTCTGAAAGTCGCCATCCCAGAAAATCGAGCCACGGGCGCTGAGGAAATAGATATCTTCTTCAATCCGCTGCGCGAGAATAGACGCAAATCGCAGCTGTTCGCCGCGGCGAAATTCAATACGCAACCGAAGCCTATCGGTGCTTTGCAGAAGCGGCAAAAGATCTATTTCTCCCCGCGTAAAGGCATTACGCTGACCAAATGCCGGTTCATCCCGGGCAGTTTCGCCATTGGCGCGAATGATCAAATCACCCTGGTGAAGCACAGCGAAATCCAACCGTCCGAGATCACGGTCGAAACCGAGCAAGATATGATGGCGGTTTGGCGGTGGTTCAGACAATTTGCCCATTTTCTCGACATTGGTCAGCCACGCAATCCCGCCGTCTTCCTGATGCGCACGGCCCAGCAGGATGCGGCCGCTATTTCCGGGCGCACGCACCGCTGCCGGTTTGTGGAGCAGTAGCTTCTTGACTGGCAATGATGCCGCATCGAGCAACGGTTTTTGCGTCAGATAGGCGGCGTTGCCGGACTGGCTGGTGATATCGGCATAATCCTTACCGCAGCTAAATAATGTTTCAGGAATTACAAATAGATCGCGGCGTCGCGTTGTCGTGCGGGTGAAATATTCGTGGATGGTTCCTTTGGGGACGCGATAGTCTTCGAACTGACCGAGGTCCGCAAACGTCTCTTTTCGTCCGGCGATGAGCTCCACGCCATAAGCTGCACCGGTCAGCGACTGGCTCGCCGGATCGCCGCCCAGCGGTGCGAACACAGTATCCGGCGTCCCCTCCGCATCGGCCGAGAATTGAAACAAACTGGTTAGCAGAGCATTTGGCTGGGCAGCGCATGCCGTGCGGATGGTATCTGCAAAACCCGGTGAAAACTGGATGGAATCGGCCGATTGGAAAACCAGGATTTCTGCATCACTGTTTTTCATCGCATCATTGAAACATGAACCGGGAGCCCGGCCGATGGCTTCAACCAGCTCGACATGATCGGCGCTCCGTTCGGCAAGCCTGCGGCGCGCATGATCGGAAATTGCAGCACCACAATAGATCTGGGCCTGATCCAGCTTTTCGGTGGCAAGTATCTGTGAAAGAGCTTGATCCAGCGCTTCGGGCGTTGGCGCGTGGATTGCCAAACAAATACGGTCTGTTGAGCTTGCCCTGGTCTCGATTGGGTCAGATTTATCGCCCGCTGCAAGGTAGCGGTGAAACCCGTACCAAGTCGCAAGATTTGCCGCGTTGTCGAAGGCGGGCTTGGCTAGCGGTTGGCCGTCTTGCAGCGCACTTTTGAGGCGTGCGGCTAGGTCTTCAATGTCCGGAGCTACCAAGGTTGCTGCACGATCAGCCGGGTCGATCAGTTCGGCCGTGCCGCCGACATCGGTAGCGACAAACGGGATTTTGTGAACCAGTGCTTCGTAGACCGCCATTGTCGAATTCTCGATAAGCGACGGCATCGCAGCAATCATGTCACTTGAACACATTAGCGAGAGCGCTTCGGGCTGATTGAGATTCGTGACGATATCGACCGAGAACGGCCAGTCTTCAGCGTGTTCGCGGATGAAGTCGAGGGGTTGAACTGCGCCGTGATTAGCTAGCGGTTCGCCCGGCTTGCCAAGAAACGTGACCCGATCAATCGGGATATTCTGGGCAACGAGCTGATCAACTGCCAGCACAAACAGGTCGAGCCCTTTGCGTGGTTCGAGACGCCCGAAAAATACAAGTTCACGGGTGTCTACAATGTCACCATATTCTCGGTCAGACCGGGCGTCTTCGACGATCACTTCCGAGAAATCGACGATATTGGGCTGCACAAAGGTGCGTCCCTCTGGCAGTCGATATCCGATATGATCCATGAAGCTCAGCAGATGCGCGCTACCGCCGATCACCATATCGGCCCATTCAACGCATTTCTGTTCGGCATAGCTGGCGATCAGCAAATCGACATTGTCGATTGGTTGCATTTGGTAGTGCCGGTTCCAAATGTACGGTGAAGAGGTCTTGGTGAGGAAGATCGTGTCCTGGAACGCTAGTCCTAGGCGTTTGGCTTGCAATGCGTAGAAGGCGCCGCCCCGCCATTCGGAGCTGTGGACCACATCAAACGGCTCACTCGCCTTGAGCCAGCGATAGAAAGTCAGCCAGCGAGATTGCCATTGAGCGCTTGCACCAGCAATCGGTTCGTTCGCCTCAGGAAGTGGAACAAATTCGATTCCAAACTCGGCATAATGCGCAATCCAATGCTCGGCCGTCTCATTTTCAACCTGGCGGCCTTTTAGATAACAAACCGTCACTGAATGGCCTTCAGCGGCTAAACCGCGCGCCAGATGATAATAGGTTGATGCAATCCCGCCATTTCGGACAGGCCCGACAATCTCCTCTGTAGCTATCAGAACGCGCAGATGGCCCGACGCTTCGCTCTGGAAGCCAGCCAGTGTCGGAAAATCGCTTACCTCAAAATCATCGCGCTGCATCGGGGTTGCCTAATCTGGAAAACCGCAATTGGCCACTTTCATTCGAATTTCATGGCAAAGGAGAAAAACATCGCTTTGGGCGGAGTTTGAAATACAACAAAATCCGGTGGCTTTTAAGGCGCTGCTCTCGTATCGGGCGCCTCGTGCAAGGTCATTTGCCGTGAAGGGGCACAAAAGGATGGGCGGTCAACGCATAGTCGTAACAGGAGGCGCCGGTTTCGTTGGCAGCAATTTGATTGCCCGACTGGAAACTCTTGGCGGATTTGATGTTGTGGTGCTCGACAGCGAGGTCCTTGGTTCACGCGAAGCTATCGCAGATTTGGACACGACCTTTATCAAGGGTGATATTTGCGATCCGGATGCGGTCGAGAGAGCTTTGGATGGGGCGGATACAGTCGTCCATCTTGCTGCAGATACTCGTGTAATTCCGTCGATTTCCGAGCCGAAGTTCAATTTCAATGTGAATGTTGGCGGCAGTCTTGTCATTCTTGAGACTATGCGTCGATTGGGCATCGATCGGATCATAAACGCATCGACGGGCGGGGCTATCATTGGTGAGGCGAATCCACCGGTCCATGAAGGCATGGTTCCTGCACCTGCATCGCCCTATGGCGCGTCGAAATTGGCGGTAGAGGGATATTGCTCCGCCTATTCAGCTTGCTACGGCATGAAAGCTGCGTCTTTGCGCTTCTCGAACGTTTACGGGCCGCGATCCTGGCATAAGGGGAGCGTGGTTGCGCTGTTTATCAAACAGATCCTGCGCGGTGAAACACTCACTGTATATGGCGATGGAGAGCAGACCCGCGATTATGTGCATGCGCAGGACTTGGCCGACGGGATCATCGCAGCGATTCAATCGGATGCGTCTGGCCCAATCCAGCTCGGCACAGGAATCGGTACGCCATTGAACGCGATTATCGACATGCTCCGCGAAATCACTGGCCAGGAGATCGCGGTAGAATATGAGCCATTTCGAGACGGCGAGATCGTGCATACCTGGTGCGATATCAGCCATGCCCGCTCAACTTTGGGCTATGATCCCAAGATTGCGGTGCGCGATGGACTTGAGGAAAGCTGGCGATGGTTTGTCGACAATCGCGAACGACTTTCGCTTTAGCTTGTTTCTGACGCCGGTTTTTCGCACAGTCTGGCCATCGTGATCGAGATCGCCTTTTTTGAACCGTCCTACTCCGCGCACAACGCGCGCGATTGGGAAATCAGGGGCAGTTACAAATATCCGAGTCTCTTGGGTGATCTGCACAAAAATGCGCAGATTACGCTGCTGATGCGTACATTACCGCCGGAAGATGACGCACATCGTATTCGGCTCGAGGCGGATTATGGCGTTCGGTTTTCGGCGATCGATACGTTGGACGATGCTGGCGACGCCAATGTCGAAACGCTTGTTGACGACTATGAGACTGCAATCGCCGATGTTGGACCAGATATTGTCAGTACGCTCAATGGCCGAATGATTGGCTATAACTTCGCTCTGGCCCGAGCCGCCAAGGCCAGTGGCGCAGACTATGTTTATCGGATTGCAGGTAATGATATTGCCACCCAGATTGCTGTGCGAGAGGCAGAAGGCAGGCCGGTTTCTGGCACCGCGTACGAGGCAATGATGATTGCCCAGGAACGCTATGCGGCCGAGGTAGCACGATCCGTGATAGTTATGGGCGGAACCGAGCGGAAGCGCGCCACTGCGCTCGTATCCGATCCTCAGAAAATCCATATTTGTCGACGTGGAGTAGATCGCACGCATTTTGCGCCACCTGAAGAGGGATCGGCCCACTGCCAGCGGATCCTCTTTGTTGGCCGGAACAGCGCGGAAAAAGGGATCGAACTGATCGAGGGCGCAGCCGCGGTGCTGATGGAGACGCGGCCCGAGATTGTTTTTACGATTGCCGGTGATTTTGACGAGCGCACCCACGGTAATCGGCATTATCTAGGATTTCACGGATATACCGATCTTCCGTCTCTCTATCGGAGCCACGACGCATTGCTGCTTCCAGCCAGCTCGGAAGGCTTTCCACAGGTTGTGATGGAGGCGATGAGCTGCGGGTTGCCGGCAATCCTCTCACATGGCCTGTTCGAGCATGATTTTGGATCCGAGGACGGTGTCGCGCTGGTTGAACGAAATGTAGGTGATATTGTTGAGGCAATTTGTCGTTGGCATGATGATCGCACCTTGTTTGCAACGGCACGCAGTGAAGCGATTTCTCATGCCGAAGAGCATTTTGATGCGACAATAAACGGTGCGCGCTATCACGAAATTCTGCTGGGGCAGGGCGTATGACCGGCCACCAGACGCCCATATTGCGACGCTATTGGTTTGCCGATATCGACGCTGTTGACGCAATTGATGCGGCTGTGAACCCTCCCCAATGGGGCGCAAGTCCCGTTCCGGTCACGATAATCTGCCAAGACGCGGCCACTTTTGCTGCTTTGGCGCCGATAAGTGGAAGCGATGATGCTATTGAGGTGATCGACGCCAGTGGCGAAGCCGCATTCTTCGATGTTTTCGGCGCGCACCTAGCCAAAGAACATGCCGATTATGTCCAAATAACCAGCCACGCCATTGAAGACTTTCCAGCGAGCATCTTTCTGATGATCGAACAACTGGCCGAAGAGAAACCACAGGCTCTTGCAAGCACGTTGCTGGCAGTGTCGCGTTATCAAACGGACATTCTGGCTGCCGATACCCCTGTGCCAGCGCGGACGACATGGATGGCGACGTCCCATATTCGCAGCTTGCTGTCTGAGGTGTCGGGTCTGTCTCCTGCGACGCTGATTGAGGCAATCGAAACGAAGATTGCCAAACTGAATATTGTCCCGGTGCCGCTTGTAACCGGTGCCTTCTATCTCAACAGTGAGGAACAGGCGGAGCTCAGCAATACGGAAGACGAAGCGGCCCTGTGGCGGGCGCGGGCAGCTGTATCCGAGGCGGAAATTGATCGCTTGCAGAGTGAGAAACGCGTTCGCGCCGGGCGCGAGGCTGCGCTTCGAGCTAGACATGATCGTGATCTTGCGCAGCAGGCTGAGCGCAGCCGGGCCGAAATTGAACGCCTGCATCGAGCAGTAGGGTGGGTCGGGCGTTGGCGCGCACGATTCGCACGGATGTTTGGCAGAAAGTGAGCGGCGCTGAGCTCGTGGTGCCTGATGGCGCGTTGATGACCGCGATACTGGCAACGCGCGAGGGCGGCTGGAGCGAAGCAATTCGTTTATGGCGGGATGTTTTTCGAAGCGGCCAGCATGACTCGCTGGCGGCTGGCTGTATGGCGGAAGCATCTTGGCATCTCGGTCATGACTGCACGTTCGACCATATGATTGCCCACTGCCCGGACAAAGAACCTTTGTTGGCCGAACTCAGCGTTGATCAATGCGGCGATAGTGCACAAGATAAGGGCTGGGCGTTAGGCGATTGGTCCGCTCGCATGCCCGAGAACTTCAGCTTGTTTGTCAAAGGCCATCCGCTCGGACATCTGTGCCCCGATCACATTGCTGAGTATCCGACGATCGAAACTCGGCGGATTGGCGCCCTGGCGCGTTTCAAGGCGCCGCGTGCGCAGGCGGTGCAGGATATTGTCGCTGACCATGTCGACAAGGGAGATCTCCAGGCGCTGGCTAACTATTGCCAGCTGCTCATCGAGCGCGCCGCTTCTCCTGGTGCATTGCATTGCGCGATCCTTGGAATGGTGCGGCTTGGCGCACCATCCGGAGATGCCAATCTCAACGCTCTCAGGCGTGCTTTTGCATCCTATCCGCTTAGTGCGGTCGATCGCCAACTCGCTGATGCGCGCTTGTATCGTGGACTTGGCTATCCTGCGCTCGCACGCCTGATTTTGCGAGATGCGCTGAAGACGGCACGGGGGGCGAGAGATCGCGCCAAAATCCGCAGGCGTTTGGCAAAACTGGCAGCGGAAAATGATCGCTGGCTCGACGACCGCGATATTCTCTCCGCGGCGGACTTCGATCGGGACACACCAGCGCGCAATGCCCTGCTCGCGATCAGCGCGCCGACTGACGCAAAGACCAGTGAGCCATTGATATCTGCGTTCGATTGGCTGTTGGACCACGGCGTTCTCGATCGTGTTCGCTACACGCCCGAAAACCGTCTGCTAATGGTCGGGAACACCCTTGGTTGCGGGGGTATGGAACGCATCCTGGCTCGATCCTATCGCCATTTTTCCGATAGCGGCCAGTTTGACACTGTAGACCTCGCCTTGCTGGACTTTGCCCCCGGACAAGCTTCCGCATTCTATGCTGGCGAAGCTGGCGTCACCGACGACGATGTCTTTGTATTGGGACGCGACGGTGCCGCCGAGATGCCCTGTGCGTTGCTGCCCGGTAGCTGGAAGGTACGCGCCCAGAAACTCTATGATCATATCCTGGCGAGCAAACCGCGTGTCATTCATGCGTGGAATGACCTTACCGGGTTATTGGCAGCCTTTGCGGGATTGGCCGCTGGCTGTTCCAAAATCATCATTCACTTTCATCATGCGCCCGGCGTTCCACAATCCGGGCGAGCGGAACAGATATCGTCTTACCCGGAAATCTATCGCCGGTTGCGGGTCAGACCCGAAGTGACGACCATCTTTTGCGCAGAGGCTGCGGCGCGGGGCTATGCGCGATGGTGGCATGTCGACCAGAATGAGCGCTTTCGCGTGATCTATAACGGGTTCGATTGGGATGTCTCCGCGCGCGACACGCGGTCGAGCAAGGAGCAACTTGCAATCAGCGCCGATGCGCCTGTGGTTGGCACGGTGTTTCGATTCTCCGCGGTGAAACAGCCCATGCTTTGGGCAAAGGCGGCGATCGCTTTTGCCAAGGAGAGGCCAGATGCCCATTTCCTCATGGTCGGTGATGGTCCGATGCAAGAGGATGTCGCTCAGGCTTTCCAGGACGCAGGATTGGCCGGTTCCGTGATCATGCCTGGACGGGTCGACAATGTGACGGACTATCTCGCCGCGATGGATGTTTTTTGGCTCACTTCCAAAACCGAGGGATTGCCGAATGTCCTGATCGAAGCGCAATTCTCAAATGTCCCGGTTGTTGCCTTCGATGTTGGTGGGGCGAGCGAAACATTTTTACCGGGCGTGTCGGGAATTCTTGTCGATCCCGATGATGTCAGCGCGTTGGTGAACGAAACGAATGCACTGTTCACAGATCCCGCGGGACGTGCGGAAATGGCAGAGGCTGGGCGACGCAATGCCGTCGCTTCCTTCTCGGCAGATGCGTTTTACGACCGCTTGAGCCGCGCATATTCCGAAAGCTGATCCCAGCTTTGGGGCGTGACAGCCTTGCCAAGCCCTCTCGACATTGATTGAACATCGGGATGGAAAGAGATTGGCGTTTCGCGATTGATCGCGGCGGGACATTTACCGATGTGGTTGCGATCGCGCCCGACGGCCAAATGCATGTCGAAAAGCTGCTTTCCGAAAATCCCGAACAATATGAGGACGCCGCAGTTGCAGCGATCCAGCGACTGCGCGTACGTCATGGTGAGGGATCGATCGCCAGCGTCAAAATGGGGACGACCGTCGCGACAAACGCGCTGCTTGAGCGCAAGGGTGAGCGCGTAGCACTTGCAGTAACACGCGGCTTTGGGGATGCGTTGCGGATCGGGTATCAGGCACGCCCCGAGATTTTTGCGCGGCATATCAAGCTGCCCAGCCAGCTCTACGACGATGTGATCGAAGTCGATGAGCGCGTCCGCGTGGATGGCACGATCGAGCAGCCGCTCGACGTTGAAGCTGCGCGGGTAGCTTTTGAAGCCGCCTATGCAGATGGATATCGGGCAATTGCCATTCTGTTGATGCATGGTTGGCAATATCAGGACCATGAAGCGAAACTTGCCGAAATAGCACGCAAGATCGGTTTTATGCAGGTCTCGGTGAGCCATGAGGTGGCGCCGCTCGTCAAGCTGGTCGGACGCGGTGATACGACTGTCGTCGATGCTTATCTCTCTCCGGTGCTGCGCCGTTATGTGAACAAGGTTGTGGATGGAATCGGGGATGATGTTCGCCTGCAATTCATGCAATCGAGCGGCGGACTGGCGGATGCCAAGGCGTTTCGCGGGAAGGATGCGATCCTTTCCGGCCCTGCCGGCGGAATTGTCGGCATGGCGAAAACGGCGGAACAGGCGGGCTATGACCATATCATCGGGTTCGACATGGGCGGCACGTCGACGGACGTTTCGCATTATGCCGGTGAGTATGAGCGGACGCTTGAAACCGTTGTAGCGGGCGTTCGCATTCGCGCACCGATGCTGCAGATCAATACGGTTGCGGCTGGTGGCGGATCGATATGCCATTTCGACGGCAGCCGCTTTCGGGTCGGGCCGGACAGTGCGGGAGCCGTTCCTGGACCGGCCTGTTACCGGCGTGGCGGACCGCTGACCGTAACCGATTGTAACGTGGCACTTGGCAAGATCGACCCAGATCATTTTCCGCATGTCTTCGGACAGAATGGCGATGAACCGATCGATAAGGCCATTGTCGCAAAACGGCTCAGCGCGCTTTCAGAGCAGATCGAAGACGCAACCGGCAACCGGATGAGGCCGGAAGAGATTGCAGCCGGTTTCTTGCGTATTGCCGTCGATAATATGGCCAATGCGATCAAGAAGATCTCGATCGCCCGTGGTCATGATGTGACGCGCTATACGCTTGCTTGTTTTGGTGGCGCAGGGGGGCAACATGCCTGCGCAGTCGCCGATGCGCTGGGCATCGACCGGATACAGGTGCATCCGTTGGCCGGGATATTGTCGGCCTATGGCATTGGCCTTGCCGATATCACTGTTCTTCGAGAAGTGACCTTTGGAAAAGCTCTGGGCGTAACTTTTGCATCAGAGATCGCAGGCCTTGTCTCAGAAGCGGAGCAGGCGGTTCGCGATCAGGGGGTAGCGGCTGCCTTGATCGAAACGGATCAGCGCGTCGCTTTGCGATATGATGGCAGCGACAGCGTTATCGAGATCGCGTGCGCCGATCCTGTGGCCATGCGCACCAGTTTCGAAGCATTGCACCGATCGCAATTTGGTTATGCGGACAGCAGCGCGGATGTGATTGTCGAGACGCTGATTGCTGAAGCAGTGGGGCGCGGCGCTGGCGGATTTGCAGATGCTGTTACCGCTCCAGAAAACACCGATAGTGCCGGTGAGCCTGGTGGCGGAACTGCTGTGCAACGCAGCGCAATCGCGCCTGGGACTGTGATCACTGGTCCCGCCATGATCGTCGAAGCAACGGCGACGACCTATGTCGAGCCGGGGTGGCAGTCGGAAGCGGATGCGCTCGGCAATTTGATCCTCACCCGCGCCACACCGCGCGCCGAACATCATGCAATTGGCACGACAGTCGACCCGGTAATGCTAGAGATTTTCAACAATCTCTTCATGGCCATCGCTGAAGAAATGGGTGTCGCGCTACAAAGCACGGCGAGCTCGGTGAACATTAAGGAACGGCTCGATTTTTCCTGCGCACTGTTCGATCCGGCGGGCGCCTTGATCGCCAATGCGCCGCACATCCCAGTGCATCTGGGGTCGATGGGTGACAGTATTCGCACAATCATCGACGCGCGTGGCGCCGCAGCGGACGGTCGCGGCATTCATCCCGGCGACGCCTATGTGCTGAACGCACCCTATCGTGGCGGCACGCATTTGCCGGACATTACCGTTATCGTCCCGGTGTTCCACCCGGGCGAAGACACACCAGCAGCCTTTGTTGCTGCCCGCGGTCATCATGCCGATGTGGGCGGGATAGCGCCCGGATCCATGCCATCGGACAGCCGCACAATCGATGATGAAGGCGTTTTGCTCGACAATGTGCTGATGGTCGACAGGGGGCATTTCCTTGAAACCGAAATGCGCGAGATATTGGGTGCTGGCGCGCATCCGGCGCGTAACCCAGACCGCAATATTTCCGATTTGAAAGCGCAGTTAGCCGCCTGCACGCGCGGCGCTGAAGAGCTTGTGCGCATTGCGGGAGATTATGGTCGCGATGTGATCGCCGCTTATATGGATCATGTGCTGGCCAATGCCGAAGAAGCTGTTCGCCGGTTGATCGCAAAGCTCGACGATGGCGCCTTCACCTATGGCTTGGATAATGGCGCGGAGGTCACTGTCGCAATCTCGCTCGATCGCGACAATCGCTCGGCGAAGATCGATTTCACCGGCACGAGCGAACAGCAATCCAATAATTTCAACGCGCCCTATTCGATCACCCGCGCCGCCACGCTCTATGTGGTGCGCACATTGATCGATGACGCGATCCCGATGAATGACGGGTGTTTGCGGCCGATCGAATTGGTGGTGCCCGAAGGTTCGATGCTCAACCCGCAATATCCGGCAGCCGTTGTCGCGGGCAATGTCGAGACCAGCCAAGTTGTAACGGACGCGCTATTTGCAGCCACTGGCCGCCTCGCGCCCTCAGCGGGAACAATGAACAACTTCACCTTCGGCAATGAGCGGCACCAATATTATGAGACGATCTCTGGCGGCTCGGGTGCCGGACCGGATCATGACGGCACCAGCGCGGTGCAAACCCATATGACAAACAGCCGGCTGACCGATCCGGAAATATTGGAAACGCGGCTGCCTGTATTGCTTGAAAGCTATGCCATTCGGCGCGGATCAGGCGGGCAGGGACGTCACAAGGGCGGAGACGGCACCGTGCGGCGCGTTCGCTTCCTCGAAGCGATGCATGCCAATATGCTCGCCAATCGCCGCAAAATCCCGCCCAAGGGAATAGCCGGCGGCGGGGATGCAGCGCCCGGCCACAACATAATCGAACGCAAAGATGGCAGTCGCGAAGAACTGCCGGCCACGGCGTCGAGCGCACTGGAACCGGGCGATGTCTACATAGTCGAAACGCCCGGCGGAGGCGGATATGGGGGAAGCGAATGAGTGAGTATCTGGTCCTGTCCGGCGTCCTGATCGTAATTGTCGGTTTTGCCTTGCGGTTGAACCCATTGCTGGTTGTCACGCTTGCCGCGCTGGCTACTGGGCTTCTCGGCGGGCTCGATTTCGTCGCGGTGATCTCGGCCTTTGGCGCTGCCTTTAACGACAACCGCTATATCAGCGTTGTCTGGATCGTCCTGCCGGTGATCGGTCTCTTGGAACGCTATGGTCTCCAACAACGGGCGCGGAGCGTTATCGAACAGATCCGCAGTGCAACGATGGGTCGGCTGCTGCTTCTCTATCTGCTCTTTCGCCAGATCACCGCAGCGCTGGGCCTGACCTCGGTAGCCGGCCATGCACAAACCGTCCGCCCATTGGTTGCGCCAATGGCGGAAGCGGCCGCCGAGAAAACCCATGGCGAGCTTGAAGAGGATGAACGCGAGCAGGTGCTCGGCATGTCTGCCGCGACCGACAATATCGGACTCTTTTTTGGGGAGGATATCTTTGTCGCGATCGCCTCGATCCTGCTGATCCAGGGTGTTTTCCAAAGCTATGGATATGAGCTGACGCCGCTGCAGCTATCGGTATGGGCAATCCCGACGGCAATTTGCGCCTTCATCATCCATGGTTCGCGGCTCCTCTGGTTCGATAAACGGCTTGGCCGATCCAGCGGGAGGGCCGGCCAATGATTACGCTGGACTGGCTCTACATTCTCGCCGGAATTGCTTTCTCGCTATTCTCGCTGCTGAGCGCGCTTGATCAGACCAATGGCAAGCGGTTCGGTAACGCGGCTTTTTGGGGATTGCTGGCGATAAGCTTCTTCTTCGGCGGTATGTTGAGTGATTTCGCCAACGGGATATTGGTGTTGCTGTTGGTAGGCATCGCCGGGATTGGCTGGCTCGGGCGTAGCGATCCACCGACGACCAGCCTTGAGGAACGACTGGGGCTGTCTGAAAAGTTCGGCAACCGACTATTCCTTCCGGCACTCATCATCCCGATTACGGCCTTCGCTGGCACGATCCTTTATAATTACACGCCGATTGGAGATTCCGGGGTTTTTGAGACCCGGTGGGTCACATTGATCTTGCTTGGGCTCGGCGTTTTGATCGCTCTGATAGTCTGCATCGCCTGGCTTCGTCCGCCTTTATTGGCGCCGATTGAAGAAGGACGGCGATTGATGGACTCCATCGGTTGGGCCGCCGTGCTTCCGCAAATGCTCGCCGCGCTGGGTGCCGTGTTTGCCCTGGCGGGTGTTGGGGATGTCATCGGCGGAATTGCTGGCGGCGTGATACCGGATGGCAATGTCTTTGTGGCCGTGCTGATCTTCTGTCTGGGCATGGCGCTCTTCACGATGATCATGGGTAACGCCTTTGCCGCGTTTCCGGTGATGGCCGCCGCGATCGGGATACCGTTCCTGGTGATCGAATATGGTGGCAATCCGGCAATTATCGGCGCGATCGGCATGTTGGCCGGCTTTTGCGGGACATTGATGACGCCAATGGCCGCGAACTTTAACATCGTCCCTGCAGCTTTGCTCGAGCTCAAGAGCCAATATGGTGTTATCCGGATGCAGGTGGCGACGGCCATTCCGCTGCTAGCCTGCAACATTCTCCTCATCTATTTTCTGGCATTCTGATGGATATCGAAAACACCTCCAGCGTCACCGAAGAGCTTGCCGCCAAGTTCGCCGGCATCGCATTGGGCCATGTAACGCAACAATATCCGCACAAGCTGGATCATGTTCTCAACGGCCCTGAGGATGCGCAGGAGCCCAAGGCGCTGCATCCCATCTTCTATGGCAGCTTTGATTGGCACAGCTGCGTCCATGGCTATTGGATGCTGCTGACATTGCGACGCCTCTATCCCGACACTGCGTTCGCAGCGGAGATTGAAGCGCTGGCTGATCGCATGCTGACCGAAGAAAAAGCCAGTGCCGAACTTGCCTATCTGGATCGCGAATATTCGGGCGGCTTTGAACGACCCTATGGTTGGGCTTGGCTGCTGGCTTTGCACCAGGAAGCCGCGCTCCATGCCGATCGTGATTGGGGCGCAAATCTTGAGCCTCTGGCCCGTGAATTTGGAGAGCGTTTCAAGCTGTTTCTTCCGAAACAGGGATATCCAATCCGCACAGGCACCCACTACAACACGGCCTTTGCGTTGGTGCTCGCCTATGGCTGGGCCGAAACCCATGACCCTGATCTGCTGGGCCTGATCCGCGAACGGGCGGGTTACTATTATGGCATGGATCGCGATTGCCAGGCCTGGGAACCAGGTGGAGATGAATTTCTGTCATCCGCAATGATCGAGGCGCTGTGTATGCGGACTGTCCTCGGCAAGGAGGATTTCGCCGAATGGTTTGCTGGGTTCTTGCCGCGGATCGATATTGGCGAGCCGGTGAGCTTGTTCACACCCGCACAGCCAAGCGACCGCAGCGATGGCAAGATTGCGCATCTCGATGGGTTTAACCTCGCACGCGCCTGGTGCTGGCGAGCGATATCAGACGCCGTACCGGAATTGGTTGCGGAGCAGGCGAAACAGATTGCCGAACGCCATCTCAACGTCGCTCTATCGCACGTAGAAGGCGACTATATGGGCGAACATTGGCTCGCCAGCTTTGCGGTGTTGGCGCTGCGAGCCTAGCCGTCAGGAAGCTGTGTTTTCGAGCGCTTCGGACGCTTCGGTCCAAAGCTCTTCCTGTTCAGCGATTTTCTCGTCGAGCTTAGCGCGTTTCATCATCAACTCAGTCATCGTCGCGGACGCAAGGTCACCCTTGGCTTCGTCTGGAGCAAACATGGCCTGATCTATGACCGATCGTTCGGTCTCGAACTGTGCGATCAGCGCTTCGGCGTCCTTGGCCCGCTTGCGCAGTGCCTGGCTTTGTTTGCGCGCTTCTGCCGCATCGCGCCGCGCTTGCTTGGCATTTTTCCGCGACCCGGCCTTGGCATCGGGTGGAGGCTCGTTCTTGCGCAGCACCAGATCCGTATAATCGTCAATCGAGCCGTCAAATTCCTGGGCTGTGCCATCTTCGATGAGGATGAGGCGATCCGCGGTAAGCTCCAGCATATGGCGATCATGGCTGACAATCACGACCGCACCGGAATAGTCAGCCAGTGCCTGAATCAACGCTTCTCGCGCATCGACATCGAGATGGTTCGTCGGTTCGTCCAAGATCAGCAAATGCGGCGCATCGCGGGTGATCAGGGCCAGTGCCAGCCGAGCGCGCTCACCGCCGGATAGTTTGCGGACCTCGATTGTGGCCTTGTCGCCAGTAAATCCGAACCGCCCGAGTTGCGCCCGCACCGCGCCGGGTTTTGCATCGGGCATGACACGGGTCATGTGATCGAGTGGCGTATCATCGCCGTCCAGCTCTTCAACTTGATATTGAGTGAAATAGCCCACCCGGGTTTTGCCATGGATCGCAATCTCGCCGTCCATTGGCGAAAGCTGGCGGGCAATCAGGCGCGCCAGCGTCGTCTTTCCGTTGCCGTTGCGGCCAAGAAAGGCGAGGCGATCCTCTGGATCGATCCGCAGCGACACGCGTGACAGCACTGGCCTGTTTTCTTCATAGCCAACCGCCGCATCGTCGAGCACGATCATCGGCGGTTTCATCTCACCAGGGCTGGGGAAGCCGAATACCAGTGTCGGATCTTCAACAGCAGCTTCGACCGGTGCCATGCGCGCCAAGGCTTTCATGCGGCTTTGCGCCTGTTTTGCGGCGTGCGCCTTGGCCCGCCAACGATCGACGAATTTCTGTAGTTTCTCGCGCTCGGCGACCTGTTTGGCACGAACCGATGCAGCTTGGGCTGCCTGTTCAGCCGCCTGTTTTTCAAACGCATCATAGCCACCGGGATACAGCTTGGTTCGTCCAGTTTTCAGATGCAGGATATGATCGACGACATTATTGAGCAGGTCGCGCTCATGGCTGATCACCAGCATCGTACCGCGATAGTTGCGCAGGAAATTCTCGAGCCACAACGTCGCCTCAAGATCGAGATGGTTGGAGGGTTCGTCGAGCATCAGCATGTCAGGTGCAGTGAACAAGAGCGCAGCCAGCGCGACCCGCATTCGCCACCCACCGGAGAAGCTCTCCAGCGGTTGGGCCTGCATCTCTTCATTGAACCCAAGGCCGCCAAGAATGCGTGCAGCGCGAGCCGGTTCAGCATGCGCATCCATCGCATTTAGCCGTTCATGGATGTCGCTGATCCGTTGCGGGTCGGTAGCGCGGTCTGCTTCAGCAAGAAGATCGGTCCGTTCGGAATTCGCCGCGAGAACCGTTTCGAGCGGCGATTGCTGACCAGCCGGTGCTTCCTGCGCGAGATAGCCGATCCGCATGTCTTTCGGCATATCGATCGTGCCATCATCGCATTCGATCTGGCCGGTCAGCGCGCGCATCAATGTCGACTTGCCCGCACCATTGCGACCGATCAGGCCGATCTTAGCCCCCGGTGGCAACGCAGCCGTGGCGCCGTCCAATATGATGGTCCCGCCGAGACGGACCTTGATCGAGCTGAAATTGATCATGAGCGCGCCGCATATAGCGGATGCGCGCTGTGACACCAGATGCTGCGTTAGGTTCCTTTGTGAGCGTTACCCTTCGGAGAGGATCGCTTCCATGCGGCTTTTGAGCATCGGGTTTAGATCGGCCGAATCCACTGCGAGCTGCGCCCAATAGCGTGCTCGGGACTGCGATGCAGCGATACCGTCTCCGGTCGCGTACATGATCGCGGTGTAGGCACGTGGAATTGAATAGCCGACGCGAGCGGCCTGCAGGCAGTGTTCGAACGCTCGATCAATCTCGAATCCGGCCTGTGATATTTCGCATAACCAGTTATGGCCTTCGTCATTGTCCGCACTCGCTAGGGCTTCAAGGGCAGCAATTTGCACGTCTGGACGATCGCGACGGAGCACTAAGGCATAATGTGCCCAAGCATGGCCCAGATCAGCCGCTTCGCGATAGAGGCGTGTAGCCTCGGCAACGTCCGTGACCCCTAAGGTTCCGACCAAAAGCACTGCAGCAAGATGCGATTTCGCCTTGGCATAGCCCAGATCACTGGCAGACCGCATCAACGACAAAGCGCGCGGATGTTCGTCTGGCGTTCCATGGCGCGAAAGAAAATAGCCGAGCTCCAATAGTCCCGCCGGATGATCGGTCTCCGCCGCTAGCTCAAGCCACCGGCGCGCTTCGGTGAGGTCTTCCTCCACAGCCACGCCATTGGCGTACATATATCCGACCAAGTAGAGCGCGAGCGGATCTCCGCTCTCGGCCATCGCTGTCAGATCTTCGACGCTATATTGCTCCAGCAGGCGCACGACCAAGATTGGCTCGTCGACGGTGCTGAGTGTTTCGAGAGGGATATCGAGCCGCTGCGGCGGGGGAGCCTGTTCAACCTCCTGACTTTCAATGTCGATAGCCGGCAGGGGAGACGATCCGGGTGGCAGAAAGTAGAATGGCCGCGACCATGATCCGGCAAATTGCGGAAATTGCGGTTTGTCGAAATGTGCGGTCACATTGGCGACATGCTCGCGGACATGGGTAAAGACATAGGGCAAATCGAGCCCAGGAAAGCTGATCCCGCGTCCGACGGCCGTCGCAAACGGGCTTAGCGGATGATCGTCAGGCACGGCATCATAGGCTTCATCGCCCATTGCAGTGGCATAGAAAACAACGGAATTGGGTGCGTCGACAGCGCCGAAGAAAGATGCCCGACTTCCCTCCGGCAAATCTGCGAATCTACGCGTCTGGACCGCCGATCGGCATGCATCGAGGAAGAAGATGCTGAAACCTTGTGTTTCTGCCGCTGCGACGATCGCTGCCATGTTGATATAGTAGGCGTTGATCGTGTCCGGACTCAGCGAGGCGGGAGCATCAACCGGCACAATATAGTTTTGCAGCCCATATTCGATGCCGTGGCCGGCAAAATACACAATTGCGACATCGGCATTCGCCGCACGGTCGCCGAATGCCGTCAGAGCATCAATTATCTCGTCCAGGGTTCCGTCTGTAACCAGTTCGACCTCGAACTGCGCTTCTCCTCGGGCGGGATGAGCTAGGAGTTCCGCGATATGCTCCGCATCGCGCGCAGCGTTGGGGAGCGGGGTCCAGCGGCTTTCGGGGGAATAGTTGCTATTGCCGATCACCAACGCGACACGGTCGCCAGTCTGCGAATGGGCTGGGCTTTGCGCGATCAAGATCGCAGCCATAACCAGGAATCCGCTTAATAACCGGAAAACGAGTTCGTAGCGCATGACTTCCCCCCTTGGGCATGTCGCGCATAGCGCGACAAGAGCGCCGACCCTGCGCCTTTTTGTTCCAATAATTCAAGGGAAAACAGTTTGGAGGCCCGAGCCGGAATCGAACCGGCGTCCACGGATTTGCAATCCGCTGCGTCACCACTCCGCCATCGGGCCCCGCGGAAACGTTTGGAGGGCGCGCAAATGGGCAAGCAACAGCAATCTGTCAAGCGCAACCGTGCTTTTGTCGAAAGGGGTGCAGAGGATGCTTGGCCTAAACGCACAATACCGATAGAAGGCAGCGTTGACGCAGCTGTATTGCTTATATAAGACAGCTAATGAAATACCGACGAATAACAAGGCCAACTCATTATGAGCCATGATTTCGAAGCGATGCGCCTGGCGATGGTAGAAAGCCAGCTAAGGACCAGTGCGGTCGATGATCGACGTGTCGTGAAGATTATGTCCGAAATTCCGCGCGAAAATTTTGTGCCGTCCGACAAGGCATCGCTGGCCTATGCGGAGATGTTGCTACCGCTCGTCGATGGCCGGCGCATGAATCTGCCGCTCGCAACCGGGCGGCTGATTACCGAGCTTGGCCTTTCATCGGATGATCATGTTCTCGTGGTCGGATCCGCCGGCGGTTATACCAGCGCCCTATGCTCCCGGATCGCAAAATCCGTTATTGCCCTTGAGGAAGACGACGTTCTGGCCGCCCATGGCAAGGCAGCATTGTCGGACTATTCCAATGTCGAATGTGTCCAGGGTGCATTGACCGAAGGCTGGGAACCGGGCGGTCCCTATGATGCAATTCTGGTTGATGGTGCGGTCGAACATATTCCCGAAGCACTGGTGGATCAGCTTGCCGATCGCGGGCGTCTCACATCGGGGCTAATCGAGGATGGTGTAACGCGGCTCGTATTTGGCCGGAAACTTGGCGATGCCTTTGGAACATCAGCATATTTGGATGCCCAGGCGACACGGCTACCCGGGTTCGAACGCCCGCGGGAATTCGTATTTTAGGATGATGAGCATGCGAGCCAGAGCGACATTTCTTACTATTGGGGCAGCCGCAGCCGCCCTGGCCACCGTTCCGGTCTCGGCCGAAACGCTGCGCGGGGCGCTGCTGGAGGCGTATCAGACAAATCCGACTCTCAATGCGGCCCGCGCCGGCCAGCGCGCGAACGATGAGAATGTGCCGCTGACCCTCGCCGATGGTCGTCCGTCGGTTTCGGTGTCCGGCTTCTACAATGAAAATGTTCGTACATCGCCGAACAGCTTTACGGCGCCATCTCGGATCACGGGCGGCCAGGCCGATGCGACGCTGCCAATCTATCAAGGCGGCACCGTGCGGAATCGCATCCGCGCGGCGCGCGATCGCGTTGAAGCCGGGCAAGCAGACTTGCGGTCCACCGAGGCTAACCTCTTTACCCAGGTCGTCGGCGCCTATCTCGACGTTATCAGCAACCGGAACATTGTTGAGCTCAATACAAATCAGGTCCGCGTGCTGAACACCAACTTGCAGGCGACAAGTGATCGCTTTGAAATTGGCGACCTGACCCGGACTGACGTTGCGCAAGCGGAAGCGCGACTTTCTACTGCGCGCGCGAATCTCGACTCTGCCCAGGCGGAACTCGCCGCCGCGGAGGAGAATTATCTCCGTTTAGTGGGAGATTGGCCGCAAGATCTTGAACCGCCGCCGCCATTGCCTGATTTGCCAGACAGTCCGGATGCCGCTGAAGATGTCGCGATCGTCAATAATCCAGACCTGATTTCTGCGCAGCAAAATGCGGAAGCTACACGGCGTGATATTGCTGCGGCCCGCGGCGCGCGCCTTCCACGGCTCGAAGCGTTCGCGCGCGGCAATTACACCAATTATCTCGATACGCTCGGCGGACCACTCGGAAACCAGTTTGTCCAGGAAGAAACGACAGCAACTGTCGGCCTACGGGCGACCTTACCGATCTACCAGGGCGGTCAGCCTGCGGCTCGCGTGCGTCAGACCCAAGCATTGCGTACGCAGGCAATGGAAACGGTTATTGCAACCGAACGGGCCGTCGTTGCCGATGTTCGTGCGGCTTTTTCCCGCTATCGCGCGACTTTGCAGGTAATTGACGCCACACAAACGGCTGTTGAGGCCAATGAATTGGCATTGGAAGGCGTTCGCGCAGAAAATTCGGTTGGTTTGAGAACGATATTGGACATTCTTAATGCTGAGCAGGAACTGCTCAACAGTCAGGTTGATCTCGTGACGGCCCGTCGGAACGCCTATGTCGCAGGGTTCAACCTGTTAGCCTCGATGGGGCAGGCAGAAGCGCAGGATTTGGGGCTTGATGGCGGTGCTCTCTATGATCCGAACGTCAATTATGAGCGTGTCGATGACCAATTTTTCGATTGGAATGACGATCCGCGCCCTGTGACTCAATCGACACGCACTGTGGATAATCCCGAACGCGTGGTGACAACTCCCGAAAATTAAGGCATGTCGCGCTCATGGGCGACGTTAACCATGAACCGACGATGGAAGAGATCCTAGCTTCTATCAAAAAGATCATCGCAGAAGACGGTGAGGCACCGGCGGCTGTGCCGGACGCGCGCTCGCAGCGCGAACGCCCTGCTGTAGAGGCGACTGAACCGCCGGCGCCGGAAGATGTGCTTGAGTTAACCGAAACCGTTCAGGCCGAAAGTCCGGTTGAAGAAACCGCGGAAATTGCGGAACTGGCAGAAGCAGCATCTGACGCCGACGAAACAGCCGTGCCCGTAGAATCGATCGTGTCTAACGAAGCGGCCAAGGCTAGCCAGGCCGCACTCGCTGCGCTGGCTGCCATCACCAAACCAGCTGAAACCAGTGATGCAGATGATGATGGGCATCCTCTTGAAGGCTTGGTGCGCGAGATGCTGCGTCCGATGCTGAAGGAATGGCTCGACCAGAACCTTCCCGGAATGGTCGAGGAAATGGTTGCCCGCGAGATCGCAAGGATTGTAACAGGTCAAGACTAGCGCGGCTTGCGCAGCACAGATGGCGCGCTATCAAGCGTTGCCATGAAAAACATCCTACAATTCGGTATCGTTGCAACCGCTCTTGCCGTTGCTCACCCTGCCATGGCGCGCAATTTCTCTCCCGAGGATCTAGTTCATTTCAACCGGCTCGGTGGATCTAGTGTGTCCGCGGATGGCGGAATGCTGATCTTCTCGCTTGCCGAACCAAATCTTGAGGCGAATGCCCGCCCAACCGATCTGTGGATGCTTGATCTTCGGGAACCGGGTTCTGTTGCCGAACGATGGCGCGCCACCGGTGACGTCAATGAAAGTGCCCCAGCTTTTTCCGCTGACGGCACGCAGATATTTTATCTTTCCGATGAAAGCGGATCGAGCCAGGTTTGGCGTGCGCCGCTGGGTGATGGCGACCCGGTTCAAGTTACGGATATCGAGGCAGATGTTGCTGGATTCAGCATTGGGCCAGGCTCAGAACGTATAGCGATCTGGTTTGACGAGGCCGTGGCCTGTGAGAATTCTAGTTGCCCGGATCCAGAGGACGCCAATGACGCCGGAACTGGGCGATCCTATGACGCGCTGATGGTGCGCCACTGGGGTAGCTGGAACAGCGATGCCCAGTCCCGCCTTGTCACCTTTACGCTAACCGATGGTGTGGCGAGCGGCGACGGCGCCATCCTCTCTCAATCGCTCAACGGACACACGCCAACCCGGCCTTTTGGTGGCAGTGAGCAGATTGCATGGCATCCGACCGGTGCATCAATTTTCTTTGCCCTTCGCGAAGGGGGTACAAGCGAGGCGACTTCAACCGATCTTGATATCTATCGCGTTGCTGCAGATGGCTCGACGCCAGCGGAAAACCTCACTGATGCCAATCAGGCCTATGATTCCTTGCCGACACCCTCACCGGACGGTCGCTATCTGGCTTATGTAGCCATGGAACGGCCCGGCTATGAGAGCGATCGACTGGTTCTCCATCTGCGTGATCTGATAACCGGGGAAACTCGCGCACTGACACAAAACTGGGATCATAGTATCGGCGGGATTGCCTGGTCGGCTGACTTGCAAGCCATTTACTTGGTTGCGCAGGATGGACTGGATACCGCCATTTTCCGATACATGTTGGCCGAAGGTAGGATCGAACGAGTATCCGGCGCTGGTAGCATTGGATCTGTTGCACCCCAGCAAGATGGATCCATGCTGGTCACCCTGGCGAGTGCCCTCGTGCCCTCCGATATTCACCGTGTCGCCGCAGACGGGACTATGGAGCAGCTGACCAACGTCAATGGCGCGCGTCTCGCAGAGTTGGATATGCCGACCCGCGAAGAATTCACCTTTGACGGTGCCGATGGCGATACGGTTCGCGGTCAGATTTTCCGGCCTGCGGGTATCTCGGATGATGATCGCGTTCCGGTAGCCTTTTTTGTCCATGGCGGTCCGCAAGGATCGTTCGGCAACAGCTGGTCATATCGGTGGAATCCCGCCGCCATGGCAGCCCAAGGCTATGCGGTGGTCACAGTGGATTTTCACGGCAGCACCGGGGCTGGCCAGGAATTCACGGACAGCATCAACAATGATTGGGGCGGAAAACCGCTGGAAGACCTGCAACTCGGTCTGGAGGCCGTCCTGGAAAATAACCCCTGGATGGATGGTGAGCGGATTTGCGCGCTCGGCGCGTCCTATGGCGGCTATATGATGAATTGGATCGCTGGCAATTGGTCCGATCGCTTCGATTGTCTGGTCAATCATGCCGGCATCTTTGATCTTCGTCCATTCTATTATGGCACCGAGGAGCTGTGGTTCCCGGAATGGGATTTCGGCGGGCCCTATTATGACCGCGAAGAGGCGTATGAGCGGTGGAACCCGGTCCATCATGTCGAGAATTGGCAGACGCCGATGCTCGTCATTCACGGCGAACTGGATTTCCGCATTCCTTACAGCCAGAGCCTGTCGGCTTTCACCGCACTCCAGCGGCAGGGGGTTGAATCGCAATTGCTTATCTTCCCCGACGAAAACCACTGGATCAATTCCCCGCGCAACAGCCTGCAATGGCATCGCGCGGTGTATTCCTGGGTGGAGCGTTGGACACGCGAAGACACGGAGACAGCGGAATGAGTGTTTTTCATACAGAAAACCATGACGGCACTTTGGTGGTCACGCTGGATAGGCCGCCGCTAAATGCACTGAGCGCCGAGACGCTGGAAGAGGGGGCAGCGCTACTTGCTGCAACCGCAGATGCGCCACCTGAAGCCGGAATGGTACTGACTGGCGCTAATGGCGTGTTTACCGCCGGTGTTGATATCAAACAGGCCGCTGATGCCGATCTCGACATGCGCCGCCGGTTGTTCTGGGGGATCAACGATTTCTGCGCCGCCTTGATGCGTTTGCCATGCCCGGTTGTCGCTGCGGTGACTGGGCATGCGATCGGGGCAGGCGGGATTGTGGCGATTGCGGCAGATTGGACACTGATTGCGGATAAGGAGCTAAAGATCGGATTGCCTGAAGCAAAAGCCGGCCTGCCATTCCCGCAAATCCCCCAAATCATCATGGAATATGGGCTGAGCCCGGTTTGGCACCGACGGCTAGCGCTGACCTCGATGCTCTTCGGGGCGCAGGACTCAATTGAGGCTGAGCTGGCTGATGAGTTGGTGCCTTCGGACAAGATTATGGACCGAGCCGTTACACGGGCTCAGGAAATGGCAGCGCAACCGGCGTTTGTTGAGATCAAGGCCAATATGCGGCGACAGGCCTGGCAAGACATCGATACCGTCTATGCGGACCGGGATGCCGGCTAGGCCTTTCCTGCGCGCCGACCGCCAAAAGCTGTGGCGCGGCGCGACAGGCCTTGCTAACGGCTGATCGCTATGACCGAGCTACCCAAGCATTTTGATCCGTCGGCTATCGAAACCCGCTGGTATTCCCATTGGGAAGAGGAAGGATTGTTCCGTCCCGAGCGAGACGATTGTGAGCCTTTCACCATTGTGAATCCGCCACCCAATGTGACGGGATCGCTCCATATCGGCCATGCGCTCGACAACACGCTGCAGGACATCCTGATCCGCCATCAGCGGTTACTGGGCAAGGACTCGCTCTGGGTAGTCGGTACCGATCATGCCGGCATTGCAACGCAGATGGTCGTCGAACGGCAGTTAAACGAACGCCAGCAAAAGCGGACTGATTTTACGCGCGAGCAATTCGTCGAGAAAGTCTGGGAGTGGAAAGAAGAAAGCGGCGGCACGATTACGGACCAGCTGCGCCGTCTCGGCTGTTCGATGGATTGGTCGAATGAGCGCTTCACCATGGATGAGGGCTTTTCAAAGGCCGTCACAAAGGTTTTCGTCGATCTCTACAATGATGGCCTGATCTATCGCGACAAACGGCTCGTAAACTGGGATCCGGGTCTCAAAACGGCCATTTCGGACCTTGAGGTCGAAAATACCGATACCAACGGGCATTTCTGGCATTTCAGCTATCCGCTGGAAGATGGCAGTGGCGCGATCAGCGTTGCGACCACTCGTCCGGAAACGATGCTCGCGGATATGGCGGTGGCCGTCCATCCGAGTGACGAGCGCTATGCTGATATGGTTGGCAAAAATGTGAAGCTGCCGATCACCGGACGTCTCGTTCCGATCATTACCGACGAACATGCCGATCCTGAGCTGGGCTCGGGTGCGGTGAAGATTACGCCGGGCCATGACTTCAATGATTTCGAAGTCGGGAAGCGAGCCGGCTTCAAAGCCGCCGAGATGCTCAACATGCTCGATGCCGATGCGGCGGTGTGCCAGACCTCAGATGGACTGATCCCCGACGCTCTGGTTGGCATGGATCGCTTTGACGCACGCAAAAAGGTTGTCGAGTTGATCGACGCTGAAGGCTTGCTGGAGCAGGTTGAGGACCGCGTGATCGTGACGCCCTATGGTGATCGCTCCAATGTCGTCATCGAACCCTGGCTGACCGATCAATGGTATGTCGATGCCGAGAAACTGACCGAAGGCCCGATCAGGGCGGTGCGCGACGGCACGATCGATATCGTTCCGAAGAGCTGGGAAAAGACCTTCTTCAACTGGATGGAAAATATCCAGCCCTGGTGCGTCTCACGCCAGCTCTGGTGGGGTCATCGGATCCCGGCCTGGTATGGCGACGACGGCGAATGCTATGTCGCCGCCGATGAGGACGCAGCGCAGGCCTTGGCCGGAGAAGATGTTGCGCTGATCCGCGATGGTGACGTGCTCGACACCTGGTTCTCGTCTGGGCTGTGGCCGTTCGCGACCATGGGTTGGCCTGATGAGAGCGCGGACCTGGAGCGCCACTATCCCAATAGCGTGCTGATTTCCGGCTTCGATATCCTGTTCTTCTGGGATGCGCGGATGATGATGCAGGGCATGCACTTCATGGGCGAAGTGCCCTTTCACACGCTGTATTTGCATGGCCTGGTGCGTGCGGCGGACGGGCAGAAAATGTCCAAATCCAAGGGCAATACCGTCGATCCGCTTGGGTTGATTGATCAATATGGCGCCGATGCGCTGCGCTTCTTCATGGCGGCGATGGAAAGCCAGGGCCGCGACATCAAGATGGATGAGAAGCGGGTTGAAGGATATCGCAACTTTGCAACCAAGCTCTGGAATGCGGCGCGCTTCTGTCAGGCCAACGGTATCGGTGCGAGCACAACGCTCAAGGCGCCGCCGGCCAGCCTGCCGGTCAATCGCTGGATCATCTCGGAAACCGTGCAGACGCTCGAAACCCTCAACAAAGCATTCGATGATCTGCGCTTCGATGGTGCGGCGGATGCGGTCTACCACTTTGTCTGGGATCGTTTCTGTGACTGGTACCTCGAGCTGATCAAGCCGCAGATGGATGGTGAGGGTGCCGAGGAATGCCGGGAAGTCGCCGGTTGGGTGCTCGATCAGATTTTGGTGATGCTCCACCCGTTCATGCCGTTCATCACCGAAGAGCTGTGGCATGCGATGGGTGATCGTACCTACGATATCATTGTCGCGAAATGGCCAGACCCGCGTGCCGCAGTGGATGCGGATGCTGCCGACGAGATCGCCTGGCTGATCAAACTGATCAGCGAGACGCGGACCGCGCGGTCTGAGCTGAATATACCTCCTGGCGCCAAGCTGACAGTCCATGTTCGTGATGCATCGGATGCTACCTTGGCGCGGCTCGATCGCCAGTCAGCTGCGCTTGGTAGGGTTGGCCGCATCGAAAATGTCAGCCGTGATCCCGCCCCACAAGGTAGTGCAGCGCAGATACCGGTTGATGAAGCGACCTATGTCCTGCCGCTCGAAGGGGTAATCGATCTCGACGCCGAAAAGGCGCGGCTCGGTAAAGCATTGGAAGCGACTGAGAAAGAAGCGCTATCGCTCAATAAACGCTTGTCCAACCCGCAATTTGTCGAGAAGGCAAAGCCCGAAGCGGTTGAAAAGGCGCGGGCTGACCATGCTGAAAAGACCGCCGAGGCAGATCGGCTTAGGGCGGCGCTCGAACGGCTTGGCTAGCTTTGCGGCCTGTCGCCGGTTAGATGAGGCTCGATGACACAGGCAGCCTATCCCGCCACGCGCATGCGCCGCACCCGGGCGACTTCATGGTCGCGCGCGATGGTGCGTGAAAACCGGCTCCATCCATCCGATCTCATCTGGCCGCTATTTGTCACTGATGGCGATGCGGAACAGCCGATTGCGACCATGCCAGGCGTATCGCGCTGGCCAGTGGAGCAGGTGGCTGCCCGCGCTGCCGAGGCCCGTGATGCGGGCATCCCCTGTATCGCCCTGTTCCCGAACACACAGCCGGACTTGCGATCGGATGATGGCGCAGAGGCACTCAATCCCGACAATCTGATGTGCCGGGCGATCGGCGCGATCAAGGATGCACTGGGCGATGATATCGGGATACTCACCGATGTCGCGCTCGATCCCTATACATCGCATGGCCAGGACGGTCTGATCGGCGATAGCGGCTATGTACTCAATGACGACACGGTATCAATCCTGGTCGAACAGGCACTGAACCAGGCGCGGGCAGGGGCCGATATCATTGCGCCGTCTGACATGATGGACGGACGCGTCGCCGCCATTCGCTCGGCCCTCGAGGATGAGGCCTATAGCAATGTCCAGATCATGGCGTACTCGGCAAAATATGCGAGCGCCTTTTACGGTCCGTTCCGTGATGCGGTGGGCAGTGGCGGCCTGCTCAAGGGCGATAAGAAAACCTATCAGATGGATCCGGCCAATGGCGACGAAGCGCTGCGGGAGGTTGGTCTCGATATCGATGAAGGCGCAGATAGCGTGATGGTGAAGCCCGGGCTCGCCTATCTCGATATTGTTCGCCGTGTGAAGGAGCAGTTTGAGGTTCCAGTCTTCGCGTATCAAGTGTCTGGCGAATATGCGATGATTGAGGCTGCGGCGGCTGCTGGAGCCGGCGATCGAGACGCATTGGTGCTCGAAACGCTGCTGGCATTTAAGCGGGCAGGGGCTTCGGGCGTGCTGACCTATCATGCCCTGCATGCGGCGCGTTTGATGGCTGGAGACGGGTAGTTTCTGACGGGGGCGATCCGAAACCGGCGCAACTGAGACGCGAAATCGGCGTTGTCGGCGTTACCTTTCTGGCACTCAACGGGATTATCGGTGCCGGGATTTTCGCGCTTCCCGGCCGTCTCGATGCAGCGGTCGGTAGTTTTGCGCCCTGGCTGATCCTGATCTTCGGATTTCTGTTTACGTCGATTGTCATCTGCTTTGCCGATCTTGCGCGCTATTTTGATCGCACGGGCGGCGCACAGCTTTATGCCGGGACAGCTTTTGGGCCCGTGGTAGGTTTCCAGACTGGCTGGCTGCTCTATCTCTCTCGGGTCGCGGCGCTCGGCGCGAACACAATGGTGCTGGTCGCCTATGCGGGTGCCCTCTGGCCTGCGCTGAATGATCCGATCGCTTCGTCCATCGCATCGGTCGTCGTTCTTGTCACTTTCACGGCCATCAACGTGATCGGTGTAAAACGAGCGATGGAGGCCCTGTCAGGCTTTACGGTATTGAAGCTGTTGCCTTTGATCGGTCTTGTCATCTGGGGACTGTTTGAAGCCGCACCGGCACCGCAGTTTCAGCTACCAGAATTCACTGCGGTCGAATCCATTGCACTTGTCGCTCTTTACGCCTTTGTCGGATTTGAGGGTGCCAATGTGCCGGCCGGCGAGATGAGGGACGCAAAGAAAACGCTGCCCAAGGCGATGATTGCGACGATCATCCTGGCGACCCTGTTCTACTTCGCGATCCAGTGGGTCTACACCAATTCGGCAGGGAACCTGGCTGACACCGAAACACCGCTAGTGGCATTGGCCGAACATTATATTGGACCGACCGGTGCCATAATCCTTGGATTGGCAGCCGTATTTTCGATCGCGGGCAATGTGATGGCAGGTGTAGTCTCTGCCCCGCGCATGACATTCGGCTTGGCAGAGGACGGGCTACTTCCGCGATGGTTTGCCCATATCTCGCCGCGTTTCGGGACGCCCGATCGATCGATCCTCTTTTATGGCGGGCTCGGCCTGATCGTGGCGCTGAGTGGTACATTCGTCCTGCTCGCAATCGTCACGTCGCTTGCGCGGTTGCTCTCTTATCTGTTGTGTATTGCCGCGCTGACGGTGATCCGGAAACGCGCCGGACTCGATACTTTTGCCTCAATCTGGGCGTTCATCCGCCATTGGGGTGTCCCTGCCGTTGCAACCGCGATGTGCCTCTGGGCGGCGAGCCAGTCGACATTTGAAGCGTGGCGGGTGCTGGGACTGTTTGTTGTGTTGGGCGCGCTTCTCTACTGGATCGCCCGTTACTCGCTGACCAAGGCTGGTGCTGGTGAGGGGGATGCCGATGTCTGACAGGCAAGGCGACGTAGTGGTCGAGACCAAACGGCTGCTCTTGCGCGATTGGCGTGAAGCGGACCGGGCGGAGATGTTCACGCATCTGACGTCGCAGCCTGCCGTTATGGAGCATATGGGCGGCCCGCAAACGCGCGAAGAAAGCGATGCGGGGATTGATCGGTGTATCGCCAGCCAAGCGAAGAACGGTCACTGTTTCTGGGCGCTTGAACGCAAGGACAATCGCATGTTCCTTGGATTCTGTGGACTCAAACTGGTCGATGGTGAGGGCGCGCCGGATCTGGGGTCTCCAGAAATCGGGTGGCGATTACGCCAAGAGGCTTGGGGCCAAGGGTTTGCAAAAGAATCCGCGATTGCATCGATGAATTTCGCTTTTGACCAGCTTGATGCAGAGTTCGTCTCGGCCTTTACAATCGATGCGAACACACCCTCTTGGGGCTTGATGAAGCGGCTCGGCATGACCCGGAGACCTGATCTCGACTATTGGGATGCAAAATGGGGGCCGGTCGTCGGTCCGGAGATTGTGTACCGGATCGCGGCAGAAGACTGGGCGCAGAAACGCAAAGACCTGACATGAGATTGGAGACGGACCGGCTGATCTTGCGAGAGTGGCGCGACGAAGATCGTGCGCCGTTCTCAGAAATGAACGCCGACCCCGAAGTAATGCGTTATTTTCCGAGCGCGCTGAGCCGCGAAGAAAGCGATACTCTTGTCGATCGGATTCATCGCCATTTCAGCGACCATGGGCTGGGCCTGTATGCGCTGGAAGAAAAGGGCAGTGGAGCCTTTGTCGGCTTTACCGGCTTCCTCCTGGTTGGCTTTGTCTGCCCGATTGAAGGTGACCTGGAGATAGGGTGGCGCCTTGCCCGTCCATTCTGGCGCAAGGGCCTGGCATCGGAAGCCGCTTCGGCTTGTCTCAATTGGGTGTGGGAGGCGCGTGATGTTCCGCGCATCGTCTCAATGACCGCCGACACCAATCACCCGAGCCGAGGCGTGATGGAAAAAATCGGCCTAGAGCATCGCCCTGAGCTTGATTTCGACCATCCCAAGCTGGATGACGATAGCCCGCTCAAACATCATGTAGTTTACGTAAAGGACCGCCCGGAATGAAAGATGTCAGCCTTATCCCGTTCAACCGCAAGAGCCCGCAAATTCATGAAAGCGCATTCATTGCGCCGGGAAGTCGGCTCATTGGCGACGTGCGTGTCGGTGCGGGGGCCAGCATTTGGTATAATTGCGTGCTGCGTGCTGATGTAAACTATATCGCGGTGGGCGAGCGATCCAACATACAGGACGGCACGGTGATTCATTGCGATGGCGACCATGGCCCCGATCATCCCGGCATACCGACGATCATCGGTGATGACGTACTGATCGGTCATATGGCGATGATCCATGGCACCAAACTGCATGATAAAAGCTTTGTCGGCTTGGGCGCGATCGTGATGGACGGCTGCGAGATCGAAAGCGGTGGGATGATCGCCGCGGGCGGGATGCTAACCCCCGGCAAGATCATCAAGGCGGGCGAGATGTGGGGCGGGAGTCCTGCGAGAAAGATGCGTGACCTGACCGAGCAGCAGCAGGCGATCAATAATCTCGGCACCATGCATTATGCCGAGCTTGCACCAAAACATGCGGACGCGGTTAATCAGTCCTGAGACGTGAGTTTAGGGCGTCGTAACGGCGGTTTTGATCGGCATAGAGTGCCGCCACCCGTTCGCGTGCCGCCAGTAGCCGTTCGGTTTCAGCGGGTTCTCCCGCGGCAGTTTGCTGTGCCAAGATGCTGTCGAGACCGCCCAATGCACGCACGGTATCCGAACGGAGAGAATCGAGCGCGCTAACCGCGAGTTGCGCTTCAATCCACGCTTCGCTTTCCAGAGCACTTCCAATAGCCTGATCCACTGTGGCCATTGCATCCGGATATTGCGCATGAAACGATTGATTTCCCGCTTCGGCCTGATTGACGAGATCGGCAATCTGGCTGGCGAGTGCTGCGTCATCTGCTGATGCAATCGGGGCAATACCGCGAATAGGCTGGTCAATAATTCCCTCGATCGGGCGCGGAGCGAGCGACGGCGATTCCCCTTCGGGGCCCGCACAAGCAGCCAGGAGCAGGATCGGCGAAAAGAACACTGGACTATAGTTCATCAATTTCCTCTAGGCGGTGCGGCTTTTGCCCGCAACGGGGTTGCGCCCGACACCCAGTCCGACTACATCGCCCGTTCCCGCGCGCCCGTAGCTCAGCTGGATAGAGTACCTGACTACGAATCAGGGGGTCGGAGGTTCGAATCCTTCCGGGCGCGCCATTCTCCTCCATCCATTATTTGCTGTGCTTAGACGGTGCGCGACCATTGCGCATTATCGAGATACCAGCGGGCTGTTTGTTCGCGCCGATGAAGCCGGCTCCTCCGGTGATGAGAATAGCGCTCATTGCTGGGCAACGCCCTTTCTCGCAGTCGCTGTGATCATAGAGCCACGATCAGCAAGGTATCAATGGATTGCAATTCGGGTCAGTTAATCCGAGACTTTAGCGGTGATCATGTTGGCACGGATCTGAACTCGGGAGAAATCTACAGCTATGGCAAGTTCAACAGCATGGAATTTCGAACACGGACTTCATGATCTCGGCAGCGGTAACTGGGCTTGGCTGCAGCCGGATGGTGGCTGGGGGTGGTCGAACGCCGGGCTGATTGTGGATGGCGATCAATCGCTGCTGGTCGATACATTGTTTGATGCAAGGCTGACGGCAGAGATGCTCAATGCCATGCGCGATGCGACCGGCCTCTCGGGCGATGATATCGGGACGCTGGTCAATACCCATGCGAACGGTGACCATACGCATGGCAATGGCCTGTGTCGCCACGCAGAGATCATTGCATCCGAAGCCAGTGCGAAAGAAATGGCGGAAGTCGACGCAGCAGCATTGAAGACCATGATGGATGCGGCACCGGGCCTGGGTCCGTCGGGCAAATATTTGCTTGATATCTTCGGGGATTTTGATTTTGGGAACGTGGCCGAACGCGCGCCGACACGAACATTTTCCGGTGATCTCTCGCTCAAGGTCGGTGATAAATCCGTATCACTGATTGAAGTCGGTCCGGCGCATACCGCTGGCGATGTGTTGGTCCATGTCCCGGACGATCGGATCGTCTACACCGGCGATATTCTGTTTATTGATGGTACGCCGATCATGTGGGCAGGGCCGGTCAGCAACTGGATCGCTGCATGTGATCGGATCATAGCAATGGATGTGGAGGCGATTGTGCCTGGTCATGGCCCAATCGCGAGCAAGGACGATGTCCGGAAGGTTCAGGATTACCTTTCCTTCATCGATCAGGAAGCACGGCAGCGTTATGATGCTGGCCTGTCGGTGCGCGATGCGGCGCACGATATTGCTCTGGGTGATTATGAAAACTGGATCGATTCCGAACGGATCGCCGTGAATGTCGATACCCTCTATCGGGAATATCGGGGAGACACCTCCGCGCCTAATATTGTTGGCCTGTTTTCGCTGATGGCGGAGCTTCGGCGCTAGCTCTTTGTCTGCCAGCGATCCACCAGTCGGTTGATCCGCTCCTTTTTCGGCTTTTTTGGCGTGGCGTCGAGGATTTTTGCACCGCCCAGAAAGACCGCGCCGGTGCAACAGATTGCGAGCGCAATGCCGCCGAAACCATCATACTCAATCAAGTAAAGTTGAGCCCGTGCCGCGGCACCGACGGCGAGTGCGTAGATGATCAGATAGGCCTCAAACCGGTTCTTGATGACAAATAGTCGGGCGACGCGTTTCCACATGCCAATTTATTAAGCAAAGGCCATGCCAATCCCAGAATTCCGCCATGCACATGTTACCAAATATGGTAAATTGTAAGTTAATCCGACAGTGACGTCACACTAATTCCAGCAGATCAAGCGCTTCAAACAGGGCGGTTCTTGCAGTGGCTATTTGCGCCTGAAGATTGGCATCTCCGAGCGCACAGCCATCGATTTCCTCAGGCCAGGTCTGAGATATGACATTGGCGATTGAATCAAGCCTCTCTTCGCTCATCAGGAATCGCGGATCGATAGTAGCAGGATCCGCAGCCACTCGGAGCCGAAGGCATGCGGGTCCGCCGCCATTGGCCATGGATTGGCGAACATCGACAGGAATTAGCTCACGGATAGGCCCGTTCCCTGCGATCATTTCCTCGAGCCAACCCCACACAGTTTCACTCGCTTGAGATTCGGTAGGGAGAATCAAACCCATGCCGCCACTGGGTAAGGTCACTAGCTGGGCATTGAAGAGATAGGTCTTGATGGCATCATCAAGCGACACGCGGTTCGCCGGAATTTCGATAATGACAACGTCCGGCATTGCGGACTGGAGGTCGGTGAAAAAACCGTCGCGATCAGCAAAGGCCTGTTGATGGCAAAACAGAACATTCTCATTGGCGACAGCCACAACGTCATTGTGGAACGCACCGGCAGCAATTGCTTCTGTCGACTGTTCGACAAACAAGGTTCGCTTAGTATCGAGGCCATGTTTACGGGCGACGGCCTTCGAAGCTTCGATATGTTGGCGAGCAGGGAAGGGACCACCGGCTGTACCGTAGACAAATATTTCGACACCTGGGTCGCCGTGCGCCGGACATAGTCGCATGAAATTGGCAGCGCCTTCGTCACCAAAAGGGGCGGGTATCGGATCATGCACTTTGAAATGCACATCGTCTGCGAAGGCGGTTCGCAGCTGAGTCAGGGTCTCCGGCCATTCATGGCTGCGATGCGGCATCGTCATCAGATTTGCAGGTGTCAGATGACACCGTCCGTCAGCGGTATCCGGGGCCGGCGAGACTGTAGCCGCATTCGCCGCCCACATGGACGATGCAGACATGGCATTGGCCAAGATCGAAGGCTCCGCCGAACCGGCATCCGTACCCAGGGATGCGAGCCATGCAGTATCGGGCCGGCGCTGCGGTAGAAAAACCCCTTGGACTAGGCCGAGCCGGATATTGGCGCGCATTTTTTCCAGCCCCTGCAACGCCGCAGCTCGAGGTTGGGCGACCTTGCCGGCATTTCGCGATGACGCAAGATTGCCAAGGCTCAGACCTGCATAATTGTGCGACGGTCCGATAATCCCATCAAAATTGATTTCAGTGAGCGCCATGATTCCCGGTTCCGTTATCGCGCGACATGGCGAATTGATGTTCCTGTGCTTGCCTCCAATATGTCGGCAGCCTGAGCATCGACCTCCACTTCATTATCGCCGATCATGCCAACATTGGCATAGCAACAGCGAAAGGATTGTAGCGACCCCGTTGAAGCCAGCGAAGCTGTTCCATTTTCACCCTCGATGTTGGTGATCGATCCAGTCCGCGAATCTGCGATTGCCTTCACATCATCGATATTGGCTTCCATCGTCGGGCCACCGTCGAAGATATCGACATAGCCATTGTACCGAAAACCTTCTTTCTCGAGCATGCGCATTGCCGCGCGGCCAGAGGGGTGCGGCTTCCCAATCACCGATCGAGCGGCCTCGGGCAGCATGTTCAGATAGATAGGATGTTTGGGCATGAGATCGGCAATGAATTGGTTGCCGTTGCTGCGCATTAAACTCATCGGCTTCCTGGAAGGACATGCCGAAAGAACTTGCCCGCGAGAGCATCCCAGAATGCCGATCCGCCTGCCTCGTCGATGACGCCGCGCAATTCGGCGATCAGCTTGTCGCCAAAGCGCTGCCGATGTTCGGCGATAAACAGATAGCGACTCCGGGCGAGCAGCTTGCCCAAACCACCAGCGCGTTCATTGGGGTGGAGGAACAGGCCGCCAACCTCGGAAGCACCCTCATAGTCTGTCGTTAGCGACAAGATTTTGGAGTTAAACGTCCGATCGAGTTCTTTGCTGTGCTGAGAATAGGTGCTGATGCGATAGCTGTAAAAGGGCCAGCGTTTTCCAACCGCCGCAAATATCTGGGCGGTACCGCGGACATGCCCGGTATGGATATTCTCCAGCGCGAGCAGGAAGAGATCGTTAGCGGACTCACCTTCGGTTTTCTCGAACGCCTCCTGGGATCGCGCAAGCTTTTCTGACAGCGCAGCGCGATCAGGCGGCAGATTTGTGAATCCACCGCCGGTAAGCTTGGCCATCTCATAGAGTTGATCCAGATCGTCGCGCCGGGCAGCGCGGACAACGAAACTCATAATTTTCCCCTCTCGGCGAGCCGGAGCAGCACCAGCGCAGAAAGCTGGGCTCGTTCCGGAAGGCTATCAACTATCAAAAACTCATCGGGCGAGTGGATCGCGCCACCGCGAACTCCCATCGTGTCGACAACGGGGACCCCGCAGGCTGCGATATTGTTCCCGTCGCATACGCCACCCGTTGATTTCCACGCGATATCCAGACCAAGGTCCGCACCGCATTCCTTGACCAGCCCGAACAATTTCTCGGCTTGCGGATCGATTGGCTTGGGCGGTCGTCCAAAGCCGCCATGGACATGGATGTCGACTTCTCTGCGCGTCTGGATATCGGCTACAGCTTCATCGAGCAGGCGTTGTGCCCGTTCCTGATCCTCAAGCGTTTCCGGGCGCATATTGAGACGAAGCACAGCATGATCGGGTACGACATTGTTTGCTGCGCCGCCTTCGATCTTGGCCGGATTGACCTTAAGGCCAGGCCCGACTGCTGCTTCCAATTTCAAAGCCAGTTCGGCCGCTGCCAGCAACGCACTGCGTCCTTCTTCAGGATTGCGGCCAGCATGGGCGCTCTTTCCGGTGATAATGATCGACCAGTTTCCGCTGCCCCCACGCGCACCGGCCAGAGTGCCATCGGGAAGGGCCGGCTCGTAAGTTAGCGCCGCGAGTTTTCCTTTGGCGGCTTGAGCCAGCAATGCCGCGGAACCCGGCGATCCAATTTCCTCGTCCGAGTTGATCACGACCTCATATCCGATGCGCGATGCGAGCGGGGACGCCTCCACCGCTTTCAACGCTGAGAGCATTAGCGCAATACAGCCTTTCATGTCGGTAACGCCCGGTCCGTTAAGTGTGGAATCATCGAGCCAAGTCAGATCCTGAAACGGATGCGTCTCGCTAAACACTGTATCCATATGGCCGGTCAGCAAGACCTGCACAGGCGCATCAGGACGCACCGTGAGGTGAAGATTCTTTCCGGTTTCGCGTTCGATGACGGTCCCGTCTGGTCGCACAATCTCTCCGGCCACGGGATCGGCAAGCTCCAATTCACCGGGAAGCGATGCGAATGCGTCGGCCAGCTCTCCAGCAACGGATTTCAAACCAGCCAGATTGGTCGAGCCACTATTGATCTGCGCCCAGCGCTGGGTCTGATCCAACATCGGTTCTTCGGCGGCTTTTTCGAGCGTGCCGCGTTCGTCATTTGTCATCTCGGTCATCGTCACTGCTTTAGGCGGAGACGGCGCGTGCGTCACCACCTTGCATCCGAAAAGCCGACACGGCATAGGGCGGCTTCTCCTCCCCACCATATGCTGATGAAAGGCGCTTTGCGCCGTGCGATTTGGGAGTATCCATGTCTGATTATGTCGAACGTGCCGGACTGCGCGTAAATGAGCGCCTAGCGGAATTTGTCGAAAATGACGCTCTGGCTGGCCTCGGCCTGTCATCTGAAGATTTTTGGCGCGGAACGGCCGAAATCTATGATGCATTTGCGCCCGGCAATCGCGCGTTGCTTGAAAAACGCGAAACGCTCCAGTCGCAGATCGATGATTGGCACATGGCGCGACAAGGCCAGCCGATCGAGCAGGCAGAATATCAGGCGTTTCTTACTGAAATCGGCTATCTGGTTCCCGAACCCGACGCCTTCACGATTACAACAGAAAATGTTGACGATGAGGTCGCTCGTATTGCGGGGCCGCAGCTTGTTGTTCCGGTGCTCAATGATCGATTCCTGCTCAATGCTGCCAATGCGCGTTGGGGCAGCCTGTATGATGCGCTGTACGGAACGGATGTCTTGCCAGGTGCAGCGAAACCAGGTGGCTATGATGCCGAGCGGGGCGCGCAGGTTATTGCTGCTGCGCGTGATCTCCTCGACGAATTTCTGCCGCTACGTGAAGGAAGTTGGACTGACTATGCAGGCGGTACGCCCGATCTCCGGGACCCGGGCCAGCTGGTCGGAATGAATGGTGAGTCCATGCTGTTCCGCGACAATGGCCTGCATTTCGAAGTGATGATCGACCGCGACCATCCGATCGGCAAGACAGATGCAGCTGGAATCGCAGATGTGATTGTCGAGGCGGCACTGACCACAATCGTTGATCTCGAAGATTCGGTCGCTGCTGTGGATGCTGAGGACAAGGTTCTGGCCTATCGTCATTGGCTCGGCCTGATGCGCGGCGATCTCGAAGCGTCATTCGCCAAGGGCGGCAAGACGATGCAGCGCTCGCTCGCCGCGGATCGCAGCTATGTGGATTTAGAGGGCGTGGCGCTCTCCTTGCCGGGCCGCAGCCTGCTATTTGTTCGCAATGTCGGTCACCTTATGACCAATCCGGCAATCCTCTTGCCCGATGGCAGCGAGGCGCCCGAGGGCATCCTCGACGGCATCATGACCAGCATGATCGCGATGCACGATCTCAAAAGCCTCTGTCGTCATTCGAACAGCCGCGCCGGATCTGTCTATATCGTGAAACCCAAAATGCACGGGCCCGAAGAGGCGGCTTTCACCAACCGGTTGTTCGATGCGATAGAAGATATGCTGGGATTGGACCGGTATACGCTCAAGGTCGGCGTGATGGATGAAGAACGCCGAACATCCGCCAATCTCGCAGCCTGTATTCATGCCGTGAAAGACCGGATTGTGTTCATCAATACCGGATTCCTCGATCGCACCGGCGATGAAATCCATACGTCGATGCAGGCGGGTGCGATGATGCGCAAGGCAGCGATGAAAGAAGCGGATTGGATCAACGCCTATGAAGCGCGCAATGTGCAGATCGGCCTTGCAGCCGGTTTCTCCGGTCGCGCACAGATCGGAAAGGGCATGTGGCCGGCACCTGATTTGATGGCGGATATGATGGAAGCCAAGATTGGTCATCCGCAAAGTGGCGCGAACACCGCCTGGGTGCCGAGCCCGACAGGCGCAACGCTGCACGCGCTGCACTATCACCGCGTCAACGTGTTTGAACGGCAAGATGTGCTTACCGCCGAACCTATCCCAGCGTTGGAGAAACTGCTGACGGTTCCGCTCGCAGACGGCACGAATTGGTCTGCCGAGGAAATCCGCGAAGAGCTGGACAATAATGCCCAGGGTATTCTTGGCTATGTGGTCCGCTGGATCGATCAAGGTGTGGGCTGTTCCAAAGTGCCAGACATTCACGATGTCGGCCTGATGGAAGATCGTGCAACCTTGCGGATCAGTTCACAGCATATGGCCAATTGGCTGTTGCACGGCGTGTGCAGCGCACAAGAAGCCGATGCGGCGCTCGAGCGGATGGCTGCCAAAGTGGATGGGCAAAATGCGGATGATGATGCCTATGTCGCGATGACTGGCAATCTAGACGGTGCTGCATTCCAGGCGGCGCGCGCCCTTGTTTTCGAAGGTGTCGTCCAACCAAGTGGCTACACTGAGCCATTGCTTCATGCATTTCGCCGGAAGGTGAAGGATAGCTAGACATAGCATAGCTCGTACAATATCTTTTCTTGATGGCATCAAGGCTATTGGTAGCGAGCATTACAGGGCTTTCGCTGGCGGCGAGCCCGTCGGTCGCAGCTAATGAACACTCCTTTGCTTTCGAGCACGTTGAAGATTTGGCGGGAATGCAGGAGTTGATCCGAACGCGGTTCAACATCGGAGCGACCCGGGAGGAGCTGCGCCAGCTATTCGTTGTCGACGGTCGTGCCACTTTTGTTCAGCACCCAAGCCTTTTGGGCACCGAGAAATACATCTACGATATCAATTTGTGTAGCTATTATATCTGGCGATGGAATGTCAGTGTGGACTTCGACGATGCCAATCGGGCAATCGATATCTATATAAACGGAGAATCCGTCTTTTACGGCGATGATCCCAGTCGCGCTATTAATGTCGATGAGATTCGCGCAAACGACAGCACTCTCGTTGCACTTATGCAGCGCCTTCGACCGGAAGCGCACAAAGGTGAATCCAGCCTTGGATTCATAATTATTGATGCGGATGGAGATATCGAAACCGTCGAAGACCAGTTTTTCGTTGGTGGTGGTCCTACTCGACCGGATCCCATAAATATGGGTCAGTTACATGGATATCAGGGCGAGCGATGGCGTTCGATTTTCGATGGTGACGATGCCGAATTCATCGCGGATTATCAGGGAGACTGCGCGGCTGTCGATGCACATTATGAGGGCCTGAGCGACGATCAACCGTGACTGATACTCGCGGATCCGGTAGAAAACACTAGGTTCTACTACTCACATCCAAATAGTCAGAGAATTCGTCGAGCAGCGCGCGATAGAGATCGCGTTTAAACGGCACGATAAGCTCCGGCAAAGTTCCGGGGTCGGCCCATTTCCACGCCCGAAATTCCTGGTGAGAGGTTGCGATATTCACGTCCGTATCGTTGCCGATGAAATGCATCAGGAACCAACTTTGGCGCTGTCCGCGATATTTGCCCTTCCAGATCTTGCCGAGAAGTTCCTCCGGTAGATCATATTGCAACTCTTGTGACGCGCGCGCGACCAGAGATGCCTTGTTCGGAGCAATGCCAGTTTCTTCTTCCAGCTCGCGAAAAGCTGCGGTCTCGGCATCTTCCCCTTTGTCGATACCGCCTTGCGGCATCTGCCAGGCTTCGGTGGAGGAGTCCAAGCGCTGTCCGACAAATACCTGTCGGTTCGGATTGAGCAGCATCACACCGGCACAGGGACGGTATGGCAAATCGTCAAACTTCTTCATTCGGCAGCAGCGGCCTGCTCGGGTTGGCTATTCGCATTGATCTGGTCGAGGATCGCATTCAGCGCGCGAAGACAGGCCAATACGTCGTCATGCGCCGACGGAATCATTTTGCGCAGATTGGCAAAGCCGTGAATGTTGCCTGCCGCTTCACGATAGACGGTTTGAACACCGGCAGCGATCAGCTTGCCGGCATATTCACGACCCTGATCGCGCAACGGGTCCAGGCCAGCCGTAACCAGAACTGTCGGTGGTAGGCCTGTCGTATCCTGGAGGACCGGGTTGAGACGCCAATCGGCAGCATCGCCTGCATAGTGATTGCTGAACCAATCCATTGTCGCGGACTCGAGCAGGAAACCTTCGGCAAAATCGACCATCGATCCGCTGTCCGCGCCCATGTCGGTTGCCGGATAAATCAGCCACTGAGCGACGACTGGAACGTCCGCCGCTTCATCGCGCAGCGCGAGGGAAGTGACGGCTGCGAGATTGCCACCGGCACTATCACCGGCGGGAATCAGTCCAGTTACGGTGAGACCAAGCTCATCAGGACTTGTCGCGATCCACCGCGCAGCCGCGATGCAGTCTTCAGGTGCGGCGGGGAAGGGGTCTTCCGGAGCCAAGCGATAATCAACCGACACCACAGGCAAATCCAGCGTCCGTGCGGTTTCTGCGCAGAGGCCATCATGGGTTTCGATATTACCGATGACAAAGCCACCGCCATGATAGAATACCACAACCGGGCCTGGTTCACGGCTGTCGCGGGGATCATAGAGACGCGCAGGGATATCACCTGCAGGACCCGGAATTGTGAAGTCACGCTTTATCGCAAGTTCGCCTGCGGGAAGCTCTGCCATGGTGAACACCATATCCATCATCGCGCGAGCCGTTGCGGGATCGGTTTCGTGTGTTTTCGGGCCTTCCTGAGCGGCCAGTAGGTCGAGCATCATCTGAACATCGGGGCGAACATATGGCACGGGCATCTCTCCAGTATTGATCTAATTTAGGGCTGTTTGTTTGCAACTATAGGCGGAAACGTGCGGGCGGCAAGTCGTGGGATCATGACGAACTGTCCGACTGCCCGGATCGCCAGAAAGACCGTGAAGCTCAACCACACGCCATGGTTGCCATAGGGTGTAGTCAGCCAGAGCATCAGTCCATAACCGACAAATGCTGCGGCCATCGTACCCAGCATTGCGCGTGTCCAGGTCGCTCCAACGAACACGCCGTCCATCACAAAAGACGCGACGCCAGCGAGCGGTAGCGCAAGAAGCCAGATATCGTAGCGTAGAACGGTCTCGACGACGTTCGGGTCGGTTGAAAAGCTTGCGACGATCCAACCCGAGGTGATCGCGAATACGGCTGTGAGAATGAGGGCGGTGCCGATGCCGCGCAGCATGATGCGACGGACGGTCTTATCGAAACTGTCCCGCTCCTTCGCGCCAATTGCCTCGCCACACAGCACTTGGGCCGCATTCTCAAAACCATCGAGGAGCAGGGCTGTGAGCATGAACATCTGAAACAGGATCGCATTTGCAGCAAGAATATTTGTTCCAAGAATGGCACCCTGTCGCGTCACCATCATTATCGCGATGGTGAGCAGCAGCGTGCGCAGAAAAAGGTCGCGATTTACGCGGAACAATGATCCCATGCGCGTGGAATTCCAAAGATCTCCGTCGCGCGCCGCTGCGATGAGCGCTGACACGCTTGCTGCCGGAAGGACGGCCAATATGAGCAGCGCGAACTTGACGAGCTCGGATATCAGCGTCGCATAGGCGATGCCAGCAACGCCCATATCCCAGACCAGGACGAAGAGAATCCCAAGACCGACATTCAAGAGATTGATCGCTATTTCGATCACCAGGACGATGCGTACGCGGCGCAACCCGATCAGCCATCCAACGATCGCGGCATTGATTAGCCACGCCGGGGCCGCCCAGAAGCGGATATCGATATAGACTGCCGCGCCGTTTCGAACTGTGCCTTCTGCCGCCAGAAGATCGAGGCCCAACGGGATCGTCAGAGACTTTGTCGCAAGCAAGATTAGCCCAATCGCAAGCGCGATTACCGACGCGCGCAACAAAGCGGCCATTTTCTCTGTGTCGTTGCCCTGGCCTGCGGCTTGGGCCGTCAGCCCGGTCGTGGCGGTTTTCAGGAAGTTGAAAACGACGAGCAGGCTCATCAGCAGGCGTGCGCCCATTTCCACTGCGCCCTGCGCGGCGGCCTCGCCAAGCTGTCCGATAATCCAGATATCGGCAATTCCGATAAGGGCCGTCGCCACGTTGGTTGCCATGGCCGGGATGGCTATCGACCAGATGGCGCGGGGATCATGGGGAGCGAGAGATTTCGACATTGGTCCCACGGTCATAGTGCGGTGGCCGCCAAGCGCCTATATGCAATCCTCATGCTGCATTTCGTCCATCACCCATTCTATGTTGCACCAGCTCCGCCCGGCAGCGGGTTTCGGTTCAACAAATATGGATTGGTGCGCGAGGCGTTGGACGCATCGGGTATTGCAATGACGATGCACGAACCAGAGCCGATGCCCCGCAGATGGATCGAGGCCGTGCACGATCCGGATTATGTGGCTGAAGTCATGGCGGCAGAGGTCCCTAAGGCCAAGGAACGCCGCATCGGCTTTCCCGTCACACCGGAAATTTGCCAGCGCTCCCTCCTCGCACAGGGCGGCACATGGCTCGCGGCCCTGTTGGCGTTGAAGAACGGTTTTTCGGCGAATGGTGCGGGAGGTAGCCATCATGCGCTCCCCGATACCGGCGCGGGCTATTGCGTGCTGAACGATCTTGCGGTCGTGGCCAACCGGCTCGTGCAGGAACGCAAAGTGGATCGCGTGCTCGTCCTGGATTGCGATGTCCATCAAGGCGATGGGACGGCTGTATTGCTGGCGGGACGACCGGAAATTTGCACTGTATCCGTCCATGCGGATAAGAATTTTCCAGTCCGCAAAGCCCGCTCCACTCTCGATATCGCCTTACCGGATGGAACCAGCGACAACGGATACCTGGATCGGCTGAAAGCGATGCTGCCGAATGTATTGAGCCAGTTCCGGCCGGATATTGTCTTGTACCAAGCAGGCGTTGACCCGCATCGGGACGATAAGCTTGGCCGATTGAGCCTCTCAGACGCAGGTTTGGATGCTCGGGATCGCTATGTTGTAAGGCAGATGCGCGACCAAAACATCCCCCTCGCCAGTGTGTTAGGCGGCGGATATGGCGATGATCACCGTGCGGTTGCGCAGCGACATGCACGCAGCATTATCACTTTGGCGAACGAAGCCGCAAAGCATCGCTGAATCGCGAGTGATTTTTTCTATTTTGTTCCGCGGGCCAGCTGTGCATAGGTAGTTTCACGGATAAGAGTGAGATTGAAATAATGGCCACTGCGGCAAAACCGATCAGTTCCAACCCCCCAGAAGATGCAGCTACGGTCGTTGTCCGGTTTGCCGGCGACAGCGGTGACGGCATGCAGCTCACCGGTGGGCAGTTTACGCTATCAACCGCGCTTGCCGGTAATGACCTGGCGACATTCCCGGATTTCCCGGCCGAGATTCGAGCGCCCCAAGGGACGTTGTTCGGGGTTTCGGCCTTCCAGATTAACTTTGGTAGCCGCGCGATCCGCACGGCCGGTGATGCGCCGGATGTGCTTGTTGCCATGAACCCGGCTGCGCTGAAGACAAACCTGGGTGACTTGCGAGAAGGTGGCCTGATCATTGCTGATAGCGGCGCTTTTGGTGATCGAAACCTGTCCAAGGCTGGCTATGCTGAAAATCCGCTCGAAGATGGCTCGCTGGCCAAGTGGCAGCTGCTCTCGCTCGATATGACGGAAATGACGGTCGAAGCGGTAAAGCCGTTCGGCCTGGGCAACAAGGAAGCGCTGCGCTGCAAGAATATGTGGACACTGGGGCTCACGCTCTGGATGTTCGATCGCAAGCGCCAGCCGATCATCGACTGGCTCAACGCCAAATTCGCTAAAAAGCCAGACATTGCCGACGCTAATATTGCGGCGCTGAACGCAGGCCATGCCTATGGTGAGACGGCCGAGCTGGGATATGCATTCCAACCGCGTCACGTAGAGAAAGCGCCTGCCGAACCGGGCCTGTATCGGACAGTTACCGGCGCCGAAGCAATTTCGCTTGGTCTGGTGGCTGGTTCAAAATTGGCCAATCTCCCAATGTTTTTTGGGGGTTATCCGATCACACCGGCCTCGGCGATCCTGCATCATCTCTCCCGCCTCAAGCAATTTGGCGTCACAACTTTCCAGGCTGAGGATGAAATTGCCGCAATCGGGGCTGCGATTGGAGCGAGCTATGCCGGTTCGCTTGGCGTCACATCCTCTTCAGGGCCCGGAATTGCGCTCAAAGGTGAGGCGATGGGCCTGGCGATTATGACCGAATTACCGCTGGTTATCGTCAATTCTCAGCGTGGCGGGCCTTCGACCGGCCTGCCGACGAAAACCGAGCAATCCGACCTGTATCAAGCCGTCTATGGACGCAACGGTGACGCGCCGATGCCAGTTATCGCCGTACGATCGCCCTCCGATGCGTTCGAATGCGCCATTGAAGCTTGCCGTATCGCGACCCGCTATATGACGCCGGTGATGCTCCTTACAGATGGCTATATCGCCAATGCGGCTGAGCCATGGAAAATGCCCGATGTCAGTGACTTTGAACCGTTTCCTGTGACATTCCATGAAGATGCGCCGGGTGAAGGTGAGCATTTCAATCCCTATGCCCGCGACGAAAAGCTTGCGCGACCATGGGTTAAGCCTGGAACACCGGGCCTGATGCACCGGATTGGCGGGATCGAAAAGGCCTCAGGCAGCGGAAACATCGATTACTCGCCGGAAAACCACCAGGAAATGACCGATCTGCGGGCCCAGAAGGTTATGAACGTGGCGGACGACATTCCCGAACAAGATGTCGCACTGGGAGAAGCCGGCGATACACTGGCCGTGGTTGGCTGGGGGTCGACCTATGGTCCGATCCACCAGGCTGTCGCTAAAGCGCGCGCAAACGGCCAATCTGTTGCGCAAATTCACTTGCGCCATATTTGGCCGATGCCGAGTAATCTTGGGGAGCTGTTGAAGAGCTTTGACCACATTCTCGTACCGGAAATGAACAAGGGTCAGCTCAAAACGGTGCTGCGGGACCAATTTCTTGTCGATGCGAAGCCGCTGAACAAGGTTTCGGGTCAGCCGTTCCGAATTGCCGAAATTGAAGCCGCTATTCAGGATCAACTGGATGGATGACAAGCCGAAGAGCGTCCTGCCCCTGGTGGGCATGCTCGTGGTCATTGTCGCCATAATTTACATGCTGTGGAGCTAAGGAAGCTGCAATGAACGATATGACACCCGTCAAGACGACACTCAAAGATTGGGAAACCGATCAGGAAGTGCGCTGGTGCCCGGGCTGTGGTGACTATGCGATCCTAAAAGCGATCCAGCGGACCATGCCCGATCTCGGCGCTGATCCGGCCAACACGGTTTTTGTCTCCGGCATCGGCTGCTCGTCACGCTTTCCTTATTATATGGAAACCTACGGCTTTCACACGATCCATGGGCGTGCGCCGACTGTTGCCACCGGTGTGAAGCTTGCCAATCCAGAGCTGGATGTATGGCTGGTCACGGGTGATGGCGATGGCTTGTCGATTGGCGGCAACCATATGCTGCACCTTTTGCGCCGAAACCTCGATTGCCAGGTTTTGCTCTTCAACAATGAAATTTACGGCCTGACCAAAGGTCAATATTCGCCGACATCGCGGCCGGGTACGAACAGCCCGTCTACGCCGTTCGGATCGGTCGATCGTCCGGTCAATCCGTGTTCCTATGCGTTGGGCTCGGGCGCACGCTTTGTTGCGCGTGGGATCGACGTGAACAAGAAGCTCACCGATGCATTCAAAGCCGCTTATGCGCACAAGGGAACGGCATTCGTTGAGATTTTCCAGAACTGCATCGTCTATAATGAAGATGTCTTTGCTGACTTTACCAACAAGAAAACGGCGGCCGATACCCAGATCTGGGTGGAGCATGGCGAACCCTTGCTGTTTGCAAATGGCACCAAGGGCATCTCGTTGGACGCTGACTCAATGACGCCCAAGGTCGTTGAAGTTGCTGACGGAGATTGGGAAGCTGCAGGCGTGATGGTCCATGATCAAACGAACCACACACTGGCCTATCTGCTTGTCGAAATGCCGTTCGGCGAGTTTCCTATGGCGCTTGGCGTGATCTATGATGATCCGCGACCGACCTTTGATGAAGTCGTGATCGCCCAGAGCGCAGAAGTGTCGAAAGGCAAGGAAGCAAATCTTCAGGCGCTGATCGAACATGGCCAGACCTGGACGGTGGAAGACGGTCCGGAGCTCTAAGCTCAAATGGACAATCTGACCCACAGTCTGGCCGGTGCTGTGCTTGGTCAGATTGGCCTCAAGAAAAAAACCGGCCTGGGAATGGCGACGCTGATTATCGCAGCGAACATTCCTGATATCGACGCATTTGCGACGCTTGTCGGCGGACATCAACATCTCGGTTTTCGGCGCGGCATCACCCACGGACCGATCGCGATGCTCCTGCTTCCGATAATGCTGACCGGTATCATGATAGCGTTCGACAATTGGCAATCGCGGCGCGGCAAAAGGCCGGAAGGCCGACTGCCGTTGCACAAAGGCTGGCTTTTGGCGCTGGCCTATATCGGCACCTTGAGCCATCCGGCGCTCGATTTTCTCAACAATTACGGCATCCGCTTGCTGGAGCCATTTTCCAGCCAGTGGGTCTATGGGGACACGCTGTTCATCATCGATATCTGGATCTGGGCGACACTGGGCCTGGCGCTCTGGTTGTCGATACGACGAGAGAGGCGAGGGAACGCAAATTGGCGGACGCCAGCCATTTCCGCGTGCGCGCTCGTCCTCGTCTATATTGCCGCAAATGGCCTGATCTCGAACCGCGCAGAGAAGATGACTGCTGAACTGGTGGCTGAGGCTCGCGGTGAACAGCCAGAACTCGTCGTCGCCAATACTCTCCCAATTTCCTTTTGGGAGCGCGACATGCGTTGGCGCGGGCAAGGAGAGATAGGCAGCGGGCACTTCTCGCTGTTTGGCGGCGATGATCGCGTCTCGCTGAATGACAATACGCGGCCCGATGGCATGGCCGAGCTAGATTGGGAGTCTATTGCAGCCGAGGATGCCGATGCGCGTGCATTTCTGTTCTGGGCGCGCATGCCGTTCGTTGAAGAAGTTGACGGGCGCATATGGCTCCGGGATCAAAGGTTCACCTTTGACGGTATTGGGGATCGCTTTCGGGTTGATGTAACACCGGAAGAATGAGTAGCATTTCAATTGTCTGGTTTCGTCGTGACCTCAGGCTCGCGGATCAAGCCGCGCTGACAGCTGCGGCAGAACGCGGTCCCGTACTCCCGGTCTACATTCTGGACGACGAAACACCCAAACATCGCAAAATGGGTGCGGCATCCCGATGGTGGCTCCATCATTCGCTCGCTGATCTCGATCAGAGGTTGCGGCAGATGGGTTCTCGCCTGATCCTGAGGAGCGGCAACAGCGCCCAGATTCTGTCTGATCTGGTGGCACAAGCCGGCGCGACTGAAATTCACGCGCTCCATCACTATGAGCCCTGGTGGCGGAATGCCGAACGCGTTGTAAAGGCGCAGCTAGAACATCGCGCGTCACTCCATCTGCATCACGGCAACTATCTCGCTCCACCGGGTACGATTACGACCGGAAGCAGAAACCCCTACAAGATATACACGCCATTTTGGAAAGCCCTGCGCGAATCCATGCCGCCCGCGATGCCAATGTCCGCGCCGGAAACAATCGATTCACCGCCCGACTGGCCCGACAGCGATCAGCTCGATGATTGGCCGCTTCTCCCGAAAAACCCCAATTGGGCCGAAGCGTTTGGTGATTACTGGCAACCGGGCGAAGCCGGCGCCCATGCCAATATCGAACGATTCATTGGCAAGGCCGAGGATTACGACACAGACCGCAACCTGCCTTCAATTGAAGGGTCTTCGCGCCTATCGGCACACCTGCATTTCGGCGAGATTTCTCCTGCGCAGGTCTGGCACGGCGTGTCCGGCAACGGTCGCGATGTGACGACCTACCAGAAGGAGCTTGTCTGGCGGGATTATGGGCAGAACGTCATTCGCCAGTTTCCGAAATATGGCAGCGAAAGCTATCGCGGGCAGTTTGAGGCATTCCCATGGCGAGGTCTTTCGTCAGATGATGTGAAGGCGGAGTTCGATCGCTGGTGCCATGGCAAGACCGGTTATCCGATCGTCGATGCAGGTATGCGGGAGCTGTGGGCGACAGGCTGGATGCATAATCGTGTGCGGATGATTGCAGCGAGCTTTCTCATCAAGCACCTGCTGATCGATTGGCGGGCGGGCGAACAATGGTTCTGGGATACACTGGTCGATGCCGATTACGCTTCGAACGCAACCAATTGGCAATGGGTGTCTGGAACCGGCGTCGACTCCAACATGTTTGTCCGAATCATGGCGCCGCTTAGCCAATCCGAAAAGTTCGATGCTGGCGATTATATTAGAAAATGGGTGCCGGAATTGGCCGGGTTGGACGATCCCTATATTCATGACCCCGAAGAGCATGGCTGCAAGCCCGACAGCTACCCTGCAAAGCTGATCGGCCATCGGGAAGCACGTCACCGCGCTTTGGACGCATATGCAACGGTCAAAAATTAGCTGCACTCGTGTCAGCGAACCCGTTGCCCTAACCGGGTAATTTGGGCCATAAGCGCGCGCAGGAGGGGTTATGGCGAGCAGCCCATCACCACGGGGGCAACATTTGCTGCGAGCCGATCGCGGTTTCGCGACAGGCTTGGGCTGGCTGTCGCGCCTGTCCGCTCCCGGGTTTCACAAATTTCTTGATCGCCTTCACGCCGGGCTCGCTTCAGGCAAGCTCGTGGCTGTGCTGCCCGATGGCAAAACGCGGATGCTAGGCGATCATGCGCCAGGCGTTTCTGCCGAAATCGAGCTGAAGAGTTGGCGGCCGCTCATACGGCTCATGACGTCAGGATCTATCGGTTGGTATCGCGGTTGGGCAGAGGGCGAATGGACCAGTCCGGCACCGGAGAAACTATTCGAACTGTTTGTCGTCAATCGGAAAACGCTAGGTAATGCGGCGCGGGCCAAAGGCGCGGCGCGGATGCGCAATCTGCTAGCGCATACAAAGCGGCGGAATGATCGCGGAAACGCCCGAAAAAATATCGAAGCGCACTATGATCTCGGCAATGATTTCTACGAAGCCTGGCTCGACAAAACGATGACCTATTCGAGTGCGGTGTTTAGCGATCCAATGTCACCTGCTGAATCTTTGGAAGAGGCCCAACGGCACAAGGTGCGCATGCTGCTTGACCGGCTTGATCTCAAGCCCGGTGACAGATTGCTCGAAATTGGCTCAGGCTGGGGTGGCCTGATGGAGATTGCAGCCAAGGAATATGGAGCCGATGTTACCGGCATCACGCTTTCGACCGAACAAAAGGCGTTTGTTGAGCAACGAATGCGCAATGCAGGACTGCAGGACAGCGCTCGTGTCGAGTTGATCGACTATCGCGATGTCGACGGTGAATTTGATGCTATTGCCAGTGTCGAGATGGTGGAAGCCGTCGGTCAGGAATATTGGGCAACCTATATGCAGGCGATTTCCGATCGGCTGAAACCGGCCGGAAAGGCGGCAATCCAGCTCATCTCGATCGAAGAAGAAGGGTTTGAAGCCTATGCGTCGACCGCCGACTTCATTCAAACCTATGTTTTTCCAGGCGGGATGCTGATTGAAGAGAATCGATTTGCCGAGCTTGGAAAACAGGCCGGGCTGACATGGTCAGACCGCACCGGTTACAATCTTCATTATGCCGAAACCTTGCGCCAGTGGCGCGAACGATATGACACAGCGGTAGCTGACAACAGCCTCCCAGAAGGCTTTGACGAGCCTTTCCACCAGTTTTGGCGCTACTATCTCATGTATTGCGAAGGGGGTTTTCGCGCCGGTGGAATTGATGTAGCGCAAGTTACTCTAATCAAAGGGGAATAGGATGCAATTCGGGAAAGGCGTTTGTGCGCTGGGAATAGCCACGGCAATGATGGGGGCTGCCATTGCGACGCCCGCTGCCGCGCAGGATGAAGCCGCGGCCGAAGGCAATGTCCCGACTGATCTCAATATCCTGATGTGGACCGACCCACAGCGCGATTTCGCCTTTCCGCGCATGGAAGACTTGGCTCCGGTGCGGACGATTGCCAATGGCGAGACCTTCCGAGACCTGCCGAGCGGCCGGGATCTTGAAGTGTCGGTGACCATGGACGGTGAGACATGGACACTTGATCAGTATCTTGAGGATCAACGCGCTGCTGGTTTGGTCGTCATCCACAATGGCGAGGTGCGACTGGAACGCTATCGCATGGGTGCGGATGTCGATACGCGCTGGACCAGCTTTTCCGTGGCGAAATCCTTCACGTCTACATTGGTGGGTGCGGCAATTGTCGACGGGCATATCGAATCGCTCGATGCACTTGTGACCACCTATATCCCCGAGCTTGAGGGCAGCGGCTATGATGGCGTCACGGTGCGACAGCTGCTGACGATGACGTCCGGCGTCCGCTGGAACGAGGATTATACCGATCCGCAATCCGATGTGTCCTTGTTCAATCTCGTCACGCCCGAACCAGGCATCGATCCCGTAGTTACCTATATGCGGACCCTGGAAAGCGAGGCGGAGCCTGGCACGCGTTGGCTCTACAACACAGGCGAGACCAACCTGATCGGCGTGGTTGTCGCCAATGCCGTCGGCATGCCGCTCGCGGATTATCTCTCGCAGAGGGTTTGGTCGCGCATCGGCATGGCGCGCGATGGCGAATGGATCATCAATGCGGGTGGCGGTGAGATTGCCGGCTGCTGCATTTCGGCGACGGTTCGCGACTATGCGCGCTTTGGGCTGTTCGTCATGGAAGACGGTATGGTCGGCGACGAGCGCATTGTGCCCGAAGGCTGGTATGAGGCGGCCGGATCACGCCAAGCGGATATCGGGATACCGGGCCGCGGCTATGGCTATCAATGGTGGACCTTTGATGACGGCGCGTTCGCAGCGCAGGGTATTTTCGGCCAGGGGATCTTTATCGATCCGGCTCGAAATCTGGTGATCGCCAGCAACGGCAACTGGCCGCTCGCCAGCAACGCGCGCTACAGCGAGCCACGCATCGCATTTTGGCGCGCCGTCCAGGCTGCTATTGATGCAGAGAGTGCGGAGTAGGGCGCGACGCCGCTCCTAGGAGACTCAAAGTCATTCAGCCGAGGCCATGCTGTGGAGGGAAGGGATATCCCACACTTCAGTGATGAGGCCATCAACAATGCGCCACACCACCACGACATCGACGGCAATCGCCTGATCCTGCAGCGTCATTGTGTTGCGCGTTTGGACAACGACGAGCTCGTCGCCAACCGGAGTCGCCGAGATCGGTTCCACCTTGAACGTGCCAGTTGATTGTCGAACAATCTTTTCAAAAAATTCCCGAATTCCGCCAATCCCGACATAATCACCATGCACATCGGGCAGGCGCGGGTTGCAATAGTGCCAGATGACATTGGGCGACAGGATATCAGTCAGGTTGCCTAACTCGGTAGGATTAAACTGTTGAATAAGTGCAACATTCGGATGGATGTCTGCTTGCACGGTGCGCCTCTATCTCATCAAAAGACAGGTGCATATTGGATGTATTGCCGATGCTTGCATTGACCTGCGTCAATCCAGTCTTCGCTACACGATGTGATCAGACCGTGATCCTAAGGCCCGTCTCGAATTCGGTCGTCACCAGGTCTGCAATGGCATCAGCGACGACATCGGGCGACTTGAGCGTTGCCGGATCTTCTCCCGGAAAGGCCAGTGCCCGCATATCAGTTGCCGTCCCACCAGGATCGACGATCGCGACCCGGATCTTGGTGAGGTTTTTCACTTCTTCGCCATAGGCGGTGATGAGCGTGTCGAGCGCCGCTTTGGAGGCACCATAGGCCCCCCAATAAGCGCGCGGCCGTGCACCAACACTGGAGGTGAGGGCGATTACTCGGCCATTATCGCTCTTTTTGAGCATTGGATCGAACGCCGCAATCAGCGCCTGTTGAGCGGTGAAGTTGAGTGTCATGACAGCGGACAGTTCTTTCGCCTCGATCTGGACCACCGGCGTCAACGAGCCGAGCATAGCGGCGTTGAGAACGAGGATGTCGAGTGCGCCCCAGCGCTCGCTGATTGCCGTCGCAAGCCGCTGAATACTATCGCCATCGACCAGGTCGAGCGGCGCGATCGTTGCATTTCCGCCGGCTTCGTGGATCGCATCCTCAACCGCTTCAAGGCCACCGGCGGTGCGCGCAACAAGAATTACATGCGCACCTTCTGCCGCTAGTTTTTTGGCCGTTGCTGCGCCGATACCGCGGCTCGCTCCGGTTACGAGCGCCAGTTTTCCGGTCAGTCTCTGGGTCATGTCGAGAATTGTGTCCTGCGAGGCCGAATGCTCAAGTGACGCGTTCGGCGAGAAGGGGGAGCTCGGTTACATTGTCGAGGCCGTCATGGTCGGTAAGCGGCGTCGGATATTCGCCTGTAAAGCAGGCGTCACACCGCTGCGGCTGTTCATTGTTGCGGCCGGCTTCGCCGAGCGCTCGATACAGACCGTCGATTGAGATGAAGGCAAGGCTGTCTGCGCGGATATATTCGCGCATCCCATCGACATCATGGCGCGCGGCCAGGAGTTTTTCGCGTTCTGGCGTGTCGACGCCGTAAAAGCAGCTATTGCGCGTTGGTGGACTGGCGATCCGCATATGGACTTCAGACGCACCAGCTTCGCGCATCATATCGACAATCTTGGTGCTGGTCGTGCCGCGCACGATCGAATCATCGATTAGCACAACTCGTTGGCCCTTAATCAGCGCGCGATTGGCATTATGCTTGAGCTTCACACCCAGGTGGCGAACCTTGTCTCCAGGCTGGATGAATGTGCGACCGACATAATGCGAGCGGATGATACCAAGCTCGAATGGGATATCGGCCTGTTGGGCATAGCCGATCGCCGCCGGGGTGCCGGAATCGGGCACGGGAATCACGAGATCTGCTTCAACCGGGTTTTCAATGGCGAGCTCCGCGCCAATCTGTTTGCGTACCGTATAGACCGACTGGCCATCGACGATGGAATCCGGACGCGAGAAATAGACATGCTCGAAGATGCATGGTCTCGCCTTGGCTTGGGCAAAAGGATGATGCGTCTTGATGCCGTCGTCATTCACGACAATCAGCTCGCCCGGCTCCACTTCACGAATGAATTCAGCCCCCACGACATCGAATGCGACGCTCTCGGACGCGAAGATGATGGCGTCACCAAGCTTGCCCATAACCAACGGCCGAATGCCGAGCGGATCGCGGCAACCAATCATGCCTTCGGGCGTCATGCAGACCAGTGAATAAGCGCCTTCGAGCTGCTTCAGCGCATCGATAAAACAATCGAGCAACGTCTTGAACGTGGATGTTGCGACCAAATGGATGATCGTTTCAGTGTCGGATGTCGACTGGAAGATCGATCCATGCCGCACCAGGTCTTTGCGAAGGGTCCAGGAATTGGAAATGTTTCCGTTGTGCGCAACCGCGAAGCCACCGGAGGACAGTTCGGCATAAAGCGGCTGAACATTTCTGAGGCCGCTTTCGCCAGTGGTTGAGTACCGGACATGGCCGCATGCCGCGTCACCGGGCAATTGCCGGATGATATGATCTTCATCGAAATTACCGGCAATATGGCCGACTGCGCGGTGGCTATGGAAATAGTGCCGATCATAACTGGTGATGCCGGCGGCTTCCTGACCACGATGTTGGAGTGCGTGAAGGCCCAATGCGACGACGGCAGAGGCTGTCTCGGCGCCCCAAATGCCAAAAACGCCGCATTCCTCGCGCAACTTGTCTCCGTCATCGGAGTGATCAAAGGGGTCGGTGGTCAACATGGCGGCTCCGGAGCAGGGGAGTGTCACCGGCGAGCATATAGGCATAGGAATCGCGTTTGTCTTGTCTTTGTCATATGGCGATGTCGATTATTCGTAATTGGGACAATGAAAGACGTCGCAAATGGACGATTCACGCGAGACTGGGTCAGCCCTTGATCTCAAATTTGATGCCGCTGGATTGATCACCGCTGTAGTGACGGATCGGACGTCGGGAGACGTGCTGATGGTTGCGCATATGAACCGCGAGGCTCTCGATCTGACGGCTGAAACCCAGATTGCGCATTTCTGGTCGCGCAGTCGTCAGGCGCTTTGGAAAAAGGGTGAGACATCTGGAAACATCCTGCGCGTGGCGGATATCCGGATTGATTGTGACCAGGATGCGATTTGGTTGATCGTGGACGCCGCGGGCCCAGCATGCCACACGGGAGAAACGAGCTGTTTCTATCGACGCGTCACTGCAGACGGCCTGTTAGCAGTTGACTAGAAATATTGCGCTCAGCGAAATAAGACCCTCCTTGACGTAGCGTCATCGCTTGACGTTAACGTGAACGTTATCTAAGAGGGCATATGGCAAAAGCATTACCGCAGGCGGGTATTGATACCCCCGATGAGAAAAACCGCGAAACCTATTCAATCTCCGATCTGTCCGAGGAATTCGGGGTCACGCCTCGGGCGCTTCGCTTCTATGAAGATGAAGGTCTGATTTCACCGGAACGTCACGGACTGACCCGCGTTTATGCGAAACGGGATCGGGCGCGACTTGCCTGGATCCTGCGTGCAAAGCGGGTTGGTTTCAGCCTCGCCGATGTCCGCGAGATGATCGATCTTTACGATCTGGGCGATGGTCGGACGAAACAGCGAGCCGTTACACGCGAGAAATGCCGCGAGCGAATTGAAGCGTTGCAAGGTCAGCGCCAGGATATCGATTCCTCGATTGCCGAGCTTGAGGGTTTCCTTGAGCTCCTCGACGAAGTCGAGAGCTAGAAATCACAACACTCCTTTTGGGGACTTAATATGCCGACTTACACCGCGCCCGTTCGCGACAGCCAGTATGTGCTCAATCATATCGTTGGACTGGATCGCTACTCCAATCTTCCGGGTTTCGAAAACGCCACGATGGAGATGGCCGATGCTATCCTCACAGAAGGCGGAAAATTTTGCAGTGAAGTGCTGTTTCCGCTCAACCAAGTTGGCGATGAACAGGGCTGCACCCGGCATGATGACGGGTCCGTGACAACGCCTGAGGGTTTCAAGGAAGCCTATAACCAGCTGGTTGAAGGCGGTTGGACGACTTTGACCGGCCCGGAAGAATTTGGCGGTCAGGGCCTTCCGCATGTGCTCGGCACGGCCATCGAAGAATATATGATCAGCTCCAACATGGCCTTTGCCATGTATAACGGCCTCACCATGGGCGCCACGGCGTCTATCATGGCTAAAGGGTCTCAGGAGCAGAAGGAAAAATATGTTCCCAAGATGGTCGCCGGTGAATGGGGCGGAACCATGAACCTGACCGAACCGCATTGCGGTACAGATCTCGGCCTAATCCGCACCAAGGCAGAACCCCAAGCGGATGGCAGCTACAAAGTATCTGGGACGAAGATCTTCATTTCGTCCGGCGAACATGACCTGACGGAGAACATCATTCACCTGGTGCTCGCAAAAACACCGGATGCCCCGGACAGCGTGAAGGGTATTTCGCTGTTCATCGTGCCGAAGTTCATCGTCAATGATGACGGATCGCTCGGCGATCGCAATGCCGTTTCCTGTGGTTCGCTCGAAGAGAAGATGGGGATCCACGGTAACTCGACATGCGTCATGAATTATGATGGCGCGACCGGTTGGATGGTCGGTGAAGAGAATAAGGGCCTCGCCGCCATGTTCATCATGATGAATGCAGCGCGGCTTGGCGTTGGAACACAGGGTCTCGCCATCGGCGAAGTCGCGTTCCAGAACGCCGTTGCTTATGCACAGGATCGCCGACAAGGCCGGGCGCTTACCGGTCCCGCAGAGCCCGAAGAGAAAGCCGATACGCTGTTCGTCCATCCGGACGTGCGCCGGATGCTGATGGAATCCAAAGCGTATCTCGAAGGCGCGCGGGCATTGTGTATTTGGGGCGGTTTGCAGGTCGATCTGGCGCACAAGGCGCAGACCGAAGAAGAACGGCAGGTCTCAGATGATATGATCTCGCTGCTGACGCCGGTGATCAAGGGTTATGTCACCGATCTTGGCTATCAGATCGCGACCCAGTCCCAGCAGGTTTATGGCGGTCATGGCTACATCCGCGAATGGGGCATGGAGCAATATGTGCGCGATGCTCGCATTGCTCAGATCTACGAAGGCACCAACGGTGTGCAGGCGATGGACCTGGTCGGTCGCAAGCTTGCCAAAGACGGTGGCCGGGCGATCCAGGCCTTCCTCGCAATGGTTGGCGAAGAGGTGGCGGAGCTGGCCGAAGATGAAAGCGTGAATGTCGTCGCGTCGGGGCTAGAAAAGGCAAATGGCGAATTGCGTGGCGCCACCATGTGGTTGATGCAGAATGCCTTTGCCAATCTCAACAATGCCGGCGCTGCTGCGTATAATTATATGCAACTGATGGGCGTGGTTACGCTTGGCCTGATGTGGCTGCGTATGGCCAAGGTCAGTGCCGCCGCAATTGAGGCTGGCGCGGAAGACAAAGCGTTCCACGAGACCAAGCTCGTCACCGCACGCTTTTTCGCTGAAAAGATCATGCCGGATGCTGCGGGCCTGCGGGCCAAGGTTGAAGGCGGTTCGGACAGTCTGATGGCGCTCGAGCCGGATCAGTTTGTGGCCGCCTAAGGCAGCGAATTCTCAACAATGCGAGACAGTGTTTCGTTCGGCCTGGTGGGAGATATCCTGCTGGGCTGGACGACACCGCGCGTCTCGCCGTAAAGACAATCGCTCGATTGGGGAGAATGGCATTTGTCTCTGCGGTTAAAACTCGTACTTGGCTTTCTAGGCATAATCGGCGCCGCTGTGATCGGATATTTTGGGACGATGGAGCTTGGCCTCAATCAGATCGAAACACCTGATGTCACGTCCGATGATGAAGATGGCGAAACCGATCTGGCAGATATGACGCCGGGCGAACGATTGTGCGCAGATCAGACAACCACCGACTCTATCCGCCAGCGGATATTCGCGCGCGCACGGACCGCGAGTTCCGATGACGGCGCATTATTGAGTCGCCTGGAAACCGGGACTGTCGCGCGCATGGAAAACCCCCGGCTGCTCGATTTCGATGAAGGCCTGGAACAGGCGCGGTGCGAAGGGCGGTTGGTGCTTGAACTGCCGCGCGGCACCGAACCGGCGTTCAATTATAGCCGGCGCCTCAATGCGAGCCTCCAATATATCGCACAGCCGGCATCTGACGGGCGAGGGCGCATCTATCGCATGAGCGGTGCCGACGACATGATCGACCGGCTTGCCGAGGCAGATCTCATCACGCGGCGCGACGAGCCGGAATTTGAAGAGAAACCGCTCGATATTACGATCAGCGACGACAAGGATGAATTCGAGCCAGGGTTAGATGAACCCGCACCGGGTGATCCGGGTTTCGAAGATTCCGATTTGCCACAGCCGGAGAGCTTGTTGCCGCCGGGAATGGAAGAAGAGCAAACCGAGCCTGAAGAGCCGATCACCAACTAAAGGCGATCTGTGTGTCTCCTGCCGGGTTGCCATCGGGATCATATCGACGTTCGCTGATGTGGCCTTGTCCATCGTGGCTCACGGCCACCACTGTGCTGCACCGCGTGCCATAGACGGGGTTGCGGATGAAAATCGGGCTGTGGCGCGCGCGCTTGGGTTCAACTTGAGGTGTATCATCGGCGCGTAGGCCATCAAGCAAAGCAGTTGGTGCACCCGATCCGCCCTCAAGCCAGTCACGAAGCATGGTTTTTATCCGGTCTGTCTTGGGCCAATTTTCTTCTGCAAGGCTGTTGGAGAGCCCGTACAAGCCTGGATCAAGGACCTGACTGATAGGATGCGGTCGATTGGTCAAAAGGGTTGCATGTCCGTCGGCGACGGTAATTACATTGAACGGATTAAATCCATCCAACTGGTATATTGCGGGTTGGGCATAGAGACCCGAGCCGTCGATCAGATCGGCAACCAGTTGGCCGCGTGACGCCATATCTGGTTGCGGGCCATCGGGATTGGCGACATTTGTAACAACGGCAAATCGGCGTTTGTCAGATATACCAAGCCAGGTGCCGCCTGCTTCCAGGTCGCGTCCGGCAATGACATCGCTCGGCGGTTCCCAACGCGCGAGCGGCGCCGCAGACCGTGCATGCAACTCGTCGCGATTGCCAATCATGACAAGCTGCCAATCGGGATGGGCCTGCCATGCGCAAGCTAGGACGCACATTGCCGTATCGCTCTACTGCTCCGGAAGGAAATCCGGAACAGACAGATAACGTTCCCCGGTATCATAGTTGAAACCAAGGATGCGGGCACCGGTGCCGATTTCATCGATCTTCTGCTTGATAGCCTGGAGCGTTGCGCCGGAACTGATGCCGACCAGCATGCCTTCTTCGCGTGCGGCACGTTTGGCCATTGCCTTGGCATCGTCTGGATCAACCTGGATCGCTCCATCGATCGACTGGGTATGAAGGTTGTTCGGAATGAAGCCTGCACCAATGCCTTGAATCGGGTGCGGTCCCGGTTGCCCGCCCGAAATGACTGGCGAGCCAACAGGTTCGACTGCGAATGCCTTCATCTCGGGCCAATGCTGTTTAAGCACTTCAGCACAGCCGGTGATATGGCCACCTGTGCCGACCCCCGTGATCATCACATCAACCGGAGAATCTGCAAAGTCTGCGAGAATCTCTTCGGCCGTAGTTTTGACATGGACGGCAACATTAGCCGGATTATCGAACTGCTGCGGCATCCAGGCATTGTCATCAGCGGCAACCAATTCCTGGGCGCGTTCGATCGCGCCTTTCATGCCTTTTTCCTTCGGCGTCAGATCAAAACCCGCACCATAAGCAAGCATCAAGCGCCGGCGCTCAATCGACATGCTTTCCCGGCATCACCAGAACCAAATCATAGCCTTTTACAGCTGCAACCAGGGCCAGTCCGATCCCGGTATTACCAGAGGTTGGCTCAATGATCTTGCCGCCCGGTTTGAGCGCGCCAGACTGTTCCGCGTCTTCGATCATGGCCAGCGCAATACGATCTTTGATCGATCCGCCTGGATTGGCGCGTTCCGACTTGATCCAGACTTCGGCATCGCCGAACATGCGCTGCATACGGATGTGTGGCGTATTGCCGATCGTTTCGAGAGTATTGCCGGCCTTCATGTCGTCTTCTCCTGCAATGTCTGTCCGTCGGGTGTTTCTAACTCCTCGGGAACATCGAATGTCTTGGTCTTACGTAACGTTGGAAACCATGCAGTCCATAGTAGCACTGTCGCAATTGCACCGATACCGCCAGAAACAACGGCAGCGACGGGACCGATAATCCATGCGAGGCTGCCGCTGAAGAAATCGCCAAACTCGTTCGAGGCGGAGATCGTCAACAGCGATACCGACGAAACTCGGCCGCGTTTTTCATCTGGCGTGTGCAGTTGGATAAGAGACTGTCTTATATAGACGGAGAACATATCCGCCGCGCCCACGACAAATAAAGCCGCCAATGACAATGGCATAGATGTGGAAACCCCGAACACGATAGTCGCCAGTCCAAAAATCCCCACCGCCCATAGCATCTTGGGCCCAACATTGTTCTTGAGCGGTTTGAATGAGAACCACAGCGCGGTAAGGGCCGCGCCCACGGCAGGTGCCGCCGCTAGCTGACTGAGGCCCGTCGCGCCGACTTCCAAAATGTCACGCGCATAAACCGGGAACAGGGCGGTGGCTCCAGCAAGAAAAACCGCAAACAGATCCAACGTGATTGTCCCCAGGACCATTTTATTCCGCCGTACATAGCGAAGGCCGTCGATCACCTGGCCAACCGGATGCTGGGTGCCCTTGATGGCAGGTCGCGGAACAGTGCCGATCAAGCTGAGCGCAGCAAAGGAAATGCTGAGCAGGATTACTACCGCTAGATATGGTGCTGCGGGGTTGACCACGTACAGATAGCCGCCAATTGCCGGACCGACGATCATGCCCGATTGCCAGGCGATTGAGCTGAGTGCGATCGCATTGGGCAATACCTCTTTTGGCACCAGGTTTGGCGCCAATGCACTGAGTGCAGGACCTGCAAATGCCCGGGCAATACCGAGCATGATCGCGACGCTAAACAGGATGGGAAGAGTGAGCATCGCACTCCAAGTTGCCCAACCAAGCGCAGCAGCACATAAAATCTGCAATGCGACCATAGCCCGGGCGACGCTTTTTCGATCGAACCGGTCAGCGGCAAGCCCTGCAAATGGCGTGAGCAGAAATAGTGGGACGAACTGCAAAAGTCCGATAATGGCGAGCTGACCGGCCGCACCGCCAACACTCATTCCGCCGTCGCGTGCGATATTATAGGCTTGCCAGCCGATGATTAGCATCATCGCATATTGGCCAAGCGTCATCGCCAGGCGCGATGTCCAGTAAGCGCGGAAATTGTGGATCCGGAAAGGATGCGGAGCATCAGCCATGAACCGCGTCTTGGCGTAATCACTGAGGCACGGCAAGCGAACCGAGCTTGGGATGCAGATAGCGCGGCTTTCGAACGCGATTGCAATCGCGTTCACACCTGTAGATAGCTGAGCCGCGTCGATTGAAAAGCAGGCAACTTAAAGGGAATGGCAATGCGCAGAATCATGGCTTCGTTGGCAGTTATCGGTGTTTTGGCAGGGTGTACGGCCGCTGAAGAAGCACCACCTGAGGAGCCAGTTGCCGCTGATGATCCAGTGATTGATGACGCATCACAGCAGCCTCTGACCGCCGAAGGTTGGGGGCCATTGCTGATTGGCATGACCCGCGACGAAGTGACTGCTGCGGTCGGAGATAAGGCCGATCCCGAAGCAATGGGCGGGCCGGAACCTGAATTTTGCGATGAGTATGAGCCCGCCGAAACCCCCGCGGGTCTCTATGTCATGATCGAACAGGGGCAGTTGGCGCGCATTTCGTTAAGTGAAGGCACGGAAGTACGAACCCCTGAAGGTCTAACTGTCGGTGATAGCGCTGCTGCGGTTCGAGAAGCCTATGGCGATGCTATACAGGCCATGCCGCATAATTATATCGATGCGCCCGGCGAATATCTCACGATCTGGACGACAGGCGCAGTCGGAGACAATGGCACATCGGACGATAATGCCCGCGGCATTCGCTATGTGATTGGCGAAGATGGAATGGTGCAGACCATCCATGCTGGCGGACCAGCAATCCAATATGTGGAGGGCTGCCTCTAGGGCGTCCCCTTAGAATTGAGACTAGATACCGACGACGCGATTGCCGTCTACGATCGGCGAACCGCGGGTGATTAATACTCGCGTGCCGATTTCGGCTTGGTTGAATAACAACTCGGCGAATTCATCCGGAATGCCAACACAACCGCGTGAGGCGAAACCTTCCTCGACCATGCTGCCATGGATGGCGATGCCATCATTGGTCAGACGCATCATGAAGGGCATCGGCACGAAATAAAGGTTCGAGATGTGATCCCGGTTCTTCTCGGTAATGGTGAAGCTTCCGGTTGGCGTCGGCGTGTCATCATGACCAAAGAGGATCACGGCACGGCCAATTTCATATCCACCCTGATAGGCATAAAGGCGCTCGGCTTGCAGATCGACGATGATACGAAGCTCGCCCTGCGGCACACCTTCATTGCTCCAGGCATATTCCCCGAACTGCATGTCGCCTTCAATCGTCAATGGGCTGGTGATCCGAAATCCGTTGCCGTCTTCCGGTTCTGACACGGTGTAGGAAGCTGGCTGCAGCATTGCTTCAACCGGTGAAGCGCTGCTGGTTGTTGTTGCAGGCGTCAGTTCGACTTCGGCGACAACGGGTTCAGGAGTGGCGGCATCGGTATCCGTGGCTGCAGAAAGGAGCTGCGAACCAGCTGCGACCAGCCCTGCGGCTGCCAGCAATTTGAAACCAAGACCCAAACCAGATTGTGATGCCATCATGACACTCCCGCGAAAACGTGAGGATGATGGAGCATTTTAACGCTTTGGTAAGCAAGCCGGTTTGCGCCTTGTTTACCATGATTTCGGCAGTTTTCTGCGGCTGCGCATTAGCGATAAAGGTTACTGTACCATGCTGGGACGGATTTTCGGCTCACGCCAGTTCCACAAAACTGTCGAGCACTCTTTTGCGGCCAGCTTTCTCAAACGCGATTTCGAGCTTGTTGCCCTCGATTTCTTCCACGGCGCCATAACCGAATTTCTGGTGGAAGACGCGCTGGCCGACGGCGATGTCTGAGCGCGGTTTGGCTGCAAAGCTTGCTGCACTGGCCTTGGCTTCCATTACCTTGGTCGCGCGGGGCAGGGTGCCAGCAGCGGCCGCGCGCTTCCATCCGGGGCCTCGCTTATTTGCGCGTGTCACATTGGTGAAAGGATCGGATTGTTCGGACCAATTGGCGCGCCACAGGGATTCTCCGCCCGTCATACTTGTTTCGGCATCGATATGATCTTCCGGAAGCTCGCCGATAAATCGGGATGGGATCGAGCTTGTCCATTGGCCATAGATCCGGCGATTGGCGGCGTGGACGATCTGGCAGAGTCGGCGCGCTCGCGTAATTGCGACATATGCCAAGCGGCGTTCTTCCTCGAGGCTCTTGGCGCCTCCTTCATCGAGCGATCTCTGCGACGGGAACACGCCTTCCTCCCAACCGGCAAGAAAGACCGTGTCGAACTCCAATCCTTTCGCGGCATGGATCGTCATGATCGTAATCTTTTCCGAGTCACGATCCGCATCATTGTCCATCACCAGGCTGACATGTTCGAGAAATGATCCGAGAGTATCAAACTCCTCCATCGCGCGGGCCAATTCCGTGAGGTTTTCCAAACGGCCTGCGGCTTCAGCTGAGCGGTCATTCTGCAACATGGTGGTATAGCCAGATTCATCGAGCACCTGACGGCACAGTTCGGGATGGGGCAAGTCGTTTGCCGCATCACGCCAGCGGGCAAAGTTCGCCATCAACTCACCGAGCGGATTGCGTGCCCGGGCGGTTAGGTCATCGGTGTCGAGTATGCGGGCAGCAGCTAGGCTGAGCGGAATATTTTCACGCCGAGCATGGCCGTGGATCATCCCAACAGCTTTGACGCCGAGGCCGCGCTTCGGCGTGTTAACAATGCGCTCGAACGCCAGATCATCGGCCGGTTGTACAATAACACGCAGATAGGCCAGGGCATCGCGGATCTCCTGACGCTCATAGAAGCGAAAGCCACCAACGATACGATAGGGCATACCGATCTGGATAAAGCGATCTTCAAATTCGCGCGTCTGAAACTGGGCACGGACAAGGATCGCGACATCGTCCAAGCTGCCGCCCTTGGATTGATGCGCTTCGATTTCCTCGCCAATCCGGCGCGCTTCTTCCGGGCCATCCCATACGCCGATGACTTTGACCTTCTCGCCATCACCACCTTCGGTCCACAGTGATTTGCCGAGCCGCCCACCATTATGATCGATAACCCCGGCGGCAGCCGAGAGGATATGCTGGGTGGAGCGGTAATTCTGCTCGAGGCGCACGACCTTTGCGCCGGGGAAATCTTTCTCAAATTTGAGGATATTGGCGACTTCCGCACCGCGCCAGGAATAGATGGACTGATCATCATCGCCGACGACGCAGATATTCTTACGTTCCTGAGCCAATAGCCGGAGCCAAAGATATTGAGCGCTGTTCGTGTCCTGATATTCGTCGACCAGGATATATTTGAAACGCTCCTGATAGAGTTCAAGCACGTCGCGATGCTCTTTCAGGATCACCAGCATATGGAGGAGGAGGTCGCCGAAGTCGCAAGCATTCAGGGCTTTCAAGCGATCCTGATAAGCCTGGTAGAGCTGTTGCCCCTTGCCGTTGCCATAGGCTTCGCTTTCGTCCGCCGTGACGTCTCCCGGAAGCCAACCCCGGTTCTTCCAGCGATCGATTAGGCCGGCCAGAAGCCGTGGCGGCCATCGTTTTTCGTCAATCTCGGCTACCTGGATGAGTTGTTTGAGCAGGCGCAGCTGATCATCGGTATCGAGGATCGTGTAGTTGCTTTCCAAGCCCACCAACTCGGCATGGCGGCGCAGCATCTTGGCGCCGATTGCATGGAACGTACCGAGCCAGGGCATGCCTTCGACATCTTGTTCGAGTGCGCGCGCAACGCGTTCCTTCATTTCGCGCGCTGCTTTGTTGGTAAAGGTGACCGCGAGAATTTCGGATGGCCAAGCCTGGCGAGTCCAGATCAGGTGGGCGAGGCGCGCCGTGAGGCAGGCGGTCTTGCCTGTACCAGCTCCTGCGAGGACGAGCAGGGGGCCATCGGTGGTGAGCACCGCTTCACGCTGGGGTTCGTTCAAAACCCGCAAATAGGGCGGTTCAGACGGCTGTTCGGCAGGATCGGTCACCCGTGAACAGTTAGGGAACGAATGGCTCTGCCGCAAGCGGCTATCCGGCAGGTTTCAACTTGAAGATTGAACGCGCTTTTTCGCGCCAATAGTTTTTTCCATAACCGGGATAGTCAGGAAGGCTCGCCCAATCCACGTGCGCAGCCGCCGCCATGGCGCGGGCGAGGCTCTCATTATCCGATCCGAGCTGTTTTTCATGTTTCATCATGCGGCTCCTGTCGTTCAGGCTTGTTGCCCGTACGGGGATAGTCGCAGTTCGGGGTTCGTCGGTCTGTGACAGGCGACACGGTTTGGAGAGAAAGCCTAAGTGGCGCGAAACAGCTGAATCTGGGACTTTCCAAACTTCTTTACGGTGTCACGCGTGAGGCCTGGCAAGGCTGCTTCATATCCAGGTTCAGTCTCTATGCTCAGCCAGGCCGATCGGGCGATCCAACCACGTTCGGAGAGGATCGCGATGGTCGGTTCTACCAAAGCTTGAGCGTAGGGCGGATCAAGAAAGATCAGATCATAGGGCGTTTTGGCTGCGCGGATACTCTCGACCGGGCGAGATATGACATCTGCACCAGTGCCGAGCGTGGCGATGTTTTCATGAAGCACACTGACGGCACGGCGATCGCGTTCGACAAAGGTACAATGCGCGGCACCCCGCGATAAGGCTTCCAGTCCGAGCGCGCCGCTTCCTGCAAACAGATCGGCAACCCGCAATTCTTCGAAACTGCCCAAACGGCTTGCCAGCATGGAGAACAGTGATTCCCGCACGCGATCTGTTGTTGGGCGTGTGCCATCACCCGGCGGCGCTTCGATCGTCCGGCCGCGCCACTCGCCGCCAATGATCCTCATTTGAGGGACTTGCGGAACTTCACCAGATCATGTTGCCGGATCTGCTCAACGGCACCTTTGGGTATATCACCAAGATAGAAGGGGCCGTAGGCGGTGCGGATCAATCGACTGACCTTCAATCCGAAATGCTCAAGCACTTTGCGGACCTCGCGATTCTTGCCTTCTGCCAGTTTCAGCTCGATCCACTGATTGCGTCCTGTGCGCCGCTCAAGATTAGCATCAATCGAACCATAGCGGACGCCGTCGATCGTAATTCCGTCGATCAGCCGCTCCAGCTGTTCTTGACGGATGTCGCCAAAAGCGCGTGCACGGTAGATCCGGTCCACCCCGGTTGAGGGCAGTTCCATCTCGCGCTTAAGGCCGCCATCATTGGTGAGCAGCAAAAGCCCTTCGGTGTTCAAATCAAGCCGGCCGATTGGCATCAGTCGCGGTAGCCCCTTGGGCAGCTTGTCATATATTGTCGGACGACCCTTGGGATCGCGTTCGGTCGTCAGCAATCCAGCGGGTTTGTGGAAGCAATAAAGCTTGGCGGGAATGGGCTGGCTGACCGGGTTTCCGTCGACAGTGACGCCATGCAGCGATTTCACCAGTGTTGCCGGTGTGTCGAGCACCTTGCCGTCAATCGCTATGCGCCCGGCAGCGATCATTCGCTCAACTTCCCTGCGCGACGCGACGCCTGCGCGTGCAAGGAGCTTCGCGATCCGCTGTTCGTCTCTTTGTTTTCCCGCCACCGCCATGATGCTGCTGTAACCGTTTTTCGCAAGATTGCGAATATTGGTGTGAGACCAATGATATTGGAGCGCGTTATGCGGCTATTGCGTCACATCGGAATTGGAACGGCACTGGCAATTGGCCTCGCGGCTTGCAGCACCGCTCCGGAACGGAACACCTCTGTTGAACCCGAAGCTATCGTTTTAGCCTCGACCCCGGCTGCGCCCATCGCCATTGAGCTCTTCACCAGCCAGGGCTGTTCGTCCTGTCCCCCAGCGGACCGATTGGTTGGCGAGCTTGTCGATGATCCGAACTTGGTTATCATTTCGCGCCCGGTCACCTATTGGGATCGCCTCGGGTGGCGGGATACCCTGGCGCGCCAAGAGAATACCCAGCTCCAGCGACACTATGCCGGCACATTGTCACGCGGCGGTGGCCGATCATATACCCCGCAGGCCGTCGTGGGCGGGCGGATCGGCTTGGTTGGATCTCGGCGTGGCGAACTCGAAACTGCGATCACTGAGGTTGGAGAAGCTGCGTCGGATCTATCGGTCGATGTGACTGGAGATGCAGACAGCGGTTTTCGCGTATCGGTAAGTGGTCCAGCCAATCGGGAAGCCATTGTCCGGCTTTTGGCCTTGGATAGCAGCGAAACGGTCAGCATCGGTCGCGGCGAAAATAGCGGACGGTCAGTTACTTATACCAATATTCTGCGCGGTGAGCAGGATCTCGCGCGGTATTCCGGCGGTTCACTGGATATCGATATCGACCGGGATATGCTGAACGTTGAAGGCAGTGATCGGTTTGCGATCATTGTGCGGAGCGAAACCGGCGGACCTATCCTGGCCACCCGATATTTGGGCAGTTAGTCGAATAATCGCGTCCAAGCGTGGATAACAGGACTATCCATCGCGACATTTGTCGTTAAGTTCGCGCCACATTGAGGGCGGGAGAGACACGAATGGCCGATGGCGACGATGCTGGATATGTTACGGGTACGTGGCGTGACTCTTTGCCGGTTGGCTTGCGGCCATACACCGAGCGAGCACCGATCGCAGCGCTCGCGCTCGGAATATCGTCAGGCGCCCCTTTTGCGCTGATTGCAGCAACACTGACGACGCGATTGGCCCAGGCAGGGATCGAGAAATCGACGGTAACGGCATTTGCGCTCACTTTTCTGGCCTATAACTTCAAATGGATTTGGGCGCCGATCATTGATGCGGTGAAATTGCCGATAATTGGCCGGTTTGGGCAGCGCGTCTCCTGGCTCTGGCTAACATCGATCCTGACCATGGCGGCCATCATGTATCTTGGCAGCCTCGATCCCAATGAGTCGATCATGCGGGTGGCGGTGGCCGCGATTATGGTCGGCGTTGCGGGCGCGACATTTGACATCGTAATTGACGGCTATCGAATTGAGCTCCTTGAACCGCGTCAGCTAGGCGTCGGCTCCGGTATGAGCCAATATGGGTGGCGGATCGGTGCGGCGGCCGCTGGTGCATTGGCGCTCATTGTCGCGACGCGCGCAGATTGGAGCACGGCCTATTTTGCCTGCTCATTCTTTGCACTGTTTGCCTTTGTTACCGGCATCGTCATGGGCGAGCCCAAACGTCGACAGGAACCACAGCCGCTACGTGGGCCTATTGCCGCTGTGATCGCCTATGTCAGCCCGCTTGCCGAGTTCTTCAAACGCTCTGGTGCGCTGGTCGTATTGCTGTTCGTTCTGGTTCACAAAATTGGCGACACACTGGCCAATTTGACCTTCCGTTTATTGTTCGAAGACCTTGGCTTCACCAATGATGAGATCGCAATTTACGATATCGGTGTCGGATTCTGGGCATTGCTTGCCGGTATCTTTGTGGGGGGCATGCTCTATGCGCGGTTAGGCATGAAAACGGCAGTGATGATAAGTCTAGTATTGATGGCGGTTTCCAACTTCAGCTTCGCTGCACTGGCCGCAGTTGGGCACAGCAATCTCGGAATGGCATTGGCGATTGGTTTCGAGAACTTCGCCAGCGGAATCGGCGGTGTCGCTGTAGTCGCCTATCTCTCCGCTCTATGTAACCTGCGGTTCACGGCGACCCAGTTTGCGCTGCTTTCTGCCGCAGCCAGCATCCTCGGACGTTTCCTAACGGGCACCACTGCCGGTTCGTTGATTGAAGGGATGGGCTATGTGAATTTCTATCTGCTCACCACGGCAGCGGCGTTTCCCGGCGTGATACTTTTCTGGTGGATGATCCGGTCGGGATTGGTCGATCGCTCGCTTGGCACGGCGGGGTCTGAGGAACCCGAAGCAGACGCACCTAGCGCAAGCTAGTCAGGAATATTCTCGTTCAACCGCAGAATTTCGCCTGCCAGATAGAGAGATCCCGAGATCAGGAGCGGGTGACTGTCCGGAATATTGTGTTCGGCAAAGGCAGCGATAGCAGTAGGAAGATCTGCTGCAGTCCGCGCATTCACACCAATTCTGGTTGCTATCGAAACCAGCGCATCTGGGTCATGGCTCGCATGGCCGGCTACCGGCACGAATATCGCTGACCGGAGATTGGGCAGCGCGCGCAGAAAGCCCTCCGCATCTTTGTTGGAGAGCATACCGAGGATCAGATGCAAGCCATCGTCACCCTCAAAATGTGCGGCAATCGTATTCGCTGCCAACAAATTATGTCCGCCATCCAGCCAGACATCACGGGTTCCGGCCACGGCTTCAATTAGCGGCCCGGGTTCGAGCTTTTGTAATCGGGCGGGCCATTCTGCCCATCCCATAGCCGCCCGTAATGCGCCTTCGGGAATATCGAGCGCTTGTTGATGAGAGAGCATGGCCACTGCAAGCAGCGCATTGTCCGCCTGGTGATCGCCCGGCAGTTTCGGGAGCGGTAATCGAATCCGTTTGCTGTGATCGCGATAATGGAGTTCGCCGCGATAGACCGCACCGCGCCAGTCGCGTCCGCGCGAGATCCATTCCGCGCCATTGGCAGCGGCGGTGCGAGCGATCGAGTCAGCAAGGGGTTTTTCATACTCCTGCGTAACCAGTGGGCGTCCACGCTTGGCGATCCCCGCTTTTTCTGCAGCAATCCCAACGATATCCGCACCAAGAAAGGCTTCATGATCAACACCCAGATGGGCGATGCCTGTAACGAGAGGGCGCCGGATCGCATTGGTCGCATCTAGCCGGCCACCAAGGCCGACCTCGATGACACACGCATCAGCTACTGTACGGGAGAAAGCGAGTAGGGCGGCCGCTGTGGTTGCTTCGAAGAAACTCGGGTCAATTCCCTCGGCCTGATCCAGCACTTCTGCGAGCAAGGCAGCAAGTTCGCTATCGTCTACAAGCGTGCCGGCAATCCGTATGCGCTCGTTGAACCGCACCAGGTGAGGGCTGGTGTAAACATGTGCCTTGAGGCCTGCCGCCTCGATGGCGGCACGCAGAAACGCGCAAGTCGACCCTTTGCCATTGGTGCCGGCCACATGAAAGACGGGCGGGAGGCTGGCTTCCGGATTGCCGAGCCGGTCGAGCAAGGCCGTTATTCGCTCAAGGCCCAGCGTATCCCGGCCTGGAGAGAGCAGGGCGAGGCGGTCTAACTGTCGCTGAACCGCTGGATCATCCGAGCGGGCGTGATCGGCCATGGCGCTGCAGTCAGGCTGCCTGTTTGCCTGGGGCGAGGAAACCGATCAACTGAGCGAGGGTGTCGCGCAGCTCCTTGCGCGCAACGATCATGTCGAGCGCGCCGTGATCAAGCAGATATTCCGCGCTTTGGAAGTTGTCGGGCAGCTTCTCACGGATCGTGTTCTCGATCACCCGGCGACCGGTGAAGGCCAGCAATGCTTTTGGCTCCGAGATTTGGACATCCCCCAGCATGGCGAAGCTTGCCATCACGCCGCCAGATGTGGGGTCGGTCAGTACGACGATATAGGGAAGGCCGGCTTCGCGCAGCTCTTCAACCGCGACCGTCATTTTCGGCATCTGCATCAGAGACAGCGCGCCTTCCTGCATGCGCGCACCGCCTGATGCGGTGAAAACAATATAGGGGCACCGAGCGTCGATCGCGGCGCGGGCTCCGCGAACAAAGGCCTCACCAACAGCCAGGCCCATGGATCCCCCCATAAAGGCGAAATCCTGAACACCAATTACGGCTGCCTGGCCCGCTATCGTCCCCTTCGCGTTCAAAAAGGCGTCCGTCTCGCCCGTTGCGGCACGGGCCGCTTTAAGGCGATCAACATAGCGTTTCTGATCGCGGAACTTGAGAGGGTCTTCCTTGACCTTGGGTGCCGCCAGAACTTCCCAGCTATGATCATCGAATAGCTGCAGGAACCGTTGCATCGGTCCGATTCGGCCATGAAAGCCGCATTCGGGGCAGACCGAAAGATTTTCCTCATATTCCTTGGTGTAGACCATCTGCTGACAGTCCCGGCATTTGTGCCACAGCGTGTCATCAGTCGTTCGTTTGGAAATGAACGGTATCCGGTTTCGGACATTGTTGAACCAGTTCATGGATGCTTCCCTGTCATATTCGCGCTGCGTGTATAGCGGTTGAAAGCGACGCAACATAGTCTTTCACCGGGCCGGCAGCCTTCGCACCATGCTCGCCAACGAGTTCGACAATCGCGGATCCCACAACAACACCATCTGCAACCCGAGCAATATCGGCTGCCTGTTCGGGTGTTCGCACACCAAAACCTACAGAAATTGGCAGATCCGTCTCCGCTCTCAGCTTGGCGACTGCCTCCGATATACTATCCTGGGCAGCCTGCTGTTTCCCGGTGATCCCGGCGACCGAGACATAGTAGAGAAATCCGGATGCCCCATCGAGCACCGCGGGCAGGCGCTTCGCATCAGTCGTCGGCGTAGCAAGTCGAATTGTATCAACGCTGGCCACGCGCAGCGCCGGGCCAAGCGCCTCATCTTCCTCGGTCGGGATATCGACGCAGATGATGCCATCGACACCAGCATCCGCGCAGTGTTTGGCAAACCAGACGGGGCCGCGAATGACCATCGGGTTTGCATATCCCATCAACACCAGTGGTACATCGGGGTGCCGTTCGCGAAATGCCTTGGCGATCGCAAAAATATCTTCAGTCCGTGTACCGGCGCCCAGCGACCGAAGATTGGCCTCCTGGATCGACGGGCCGTCGGCCATCGGGTCGGTAAAGGGCATGCCCAGTTCAATGAGGTCAGCGCCGCCTTCGACAAGCGCATCCATCACCATTCCAGTATCGCCTGGCGTTGGATCGCCAGCTGTTACGAACGTGACTAACGCCGCGCGGTCCGCATCCTTGCAGGCTTTGAATGTCTGCGCGATCCGCCCGCTCACATCTCCACTCCCAGAGCTTCGGCAACGGTGAAAATGTCCTTGTCGCCCCGGCCACACAGATTCATGAGGATAATTTCATCCTTTTTCCGCTTGGGCGCTTCGGCAATTGTCACGGCCAAAGCGTGGCTGGGTTCGAGCGCCGGGATGATACCTTCTGCGCGGCACAAGAGCTGAAATGCATCGAGCGCCTCATCATCGGTCACGCTCGTATACATCACCCGCTCTGTTTCCTTGAGCCAGCTATGCTCAGGTCCGATACCCGGATAGTCGAGGCCGGCGCTGATCGAATGCGCCTCGGCAATCTGGCCGTCCTCATCCTGCAGCAAGTAGGTCTTGTTACCGTGGAGAATACCCGGCGATCCGCCAGACAAGCTCGCGGCATGTTTCTTGTTGAGACCTTCACCGGCGGCCTCAACGCCCATCATCTCGACGATTTTGTCGTCCAAGAAAGGATGGAACAGGCCGAGTGCATTGGAACCCCCGCCAATCGCTGCCACCAACAGATCCGGTAGTTGCCCGGTGCGATCCATCAATTGCTGCCGAGCTTCTTTGCCGATCACGCTTTGGAAATCACGAACCATCTCGGGATAGGGATGAGGGCCGGCTGCGGTGCCGATAATGTAGAATGTGTCATCTACATTCGCGACCCAATCACGCAGCGCTTCGTTCATCGCATCTTTCAGCGTGCGAGCCCCGCTTTCGACCGGAATCACTTCGGCGCCGAGCAGTTTCATTCGAAACACGTTGGGCTGCTGACGCTCCATGTCGCGGGCGCCCATATAGACAATGCAAGGCAAGCCGAAGCGCGCCGCCACCGTCGCCGTCGCAACGCCATGCTGCCCGGCGCCTGTCTCTGCAATAATCCGTGTTTTGCCCATACGGATGGCGAGCAAGATCTGCCCGATGCAATTGTTGATCTTGTGCGCGCCGGTATGGTTCAGTTCATCGCGTTTGAACCAGATTTCCGCGCCCATGCCTTCAGGCGCACTCTGGCGCAGCAATTCGGTTAGCCGCTCGGCATAGTAGAGCGGCGACGGGCGGCCGACATAATGTTCGAGCAGATCATCGAACTGGGCTTTGAATTCCGGGTCGTTTTGCGCGGCCCGATATTCCTTTTCGAGATCAAGGATCAGCGGCATCAGCGTTTCAGCGACATAGCGGCCGCCAAACTCGCCGAAATGACCGCGATCATCTGGTTGCGCGCGATAGCTGTTAGGGGGTGGGGATTGAGTGGTCATGCGGCTTTCACAGCTTCCATGAATGCAGAGATTTTGGCGGGATCCTTCGTGCCCGGCGCGCTTTCGACGCCAGACGACACATCCAGCATGGTCGCGCCTGTAATTGCAATGGCTTCTGCAACATTTTCTGCCGATAATCCGCCCGACAAAGCCCAGGGCATTTTATGGGTCAATCGATTGAGCAGCTTCCAGTCAAAGGCGATGCCCATGCCGCCGGGCAGACGCGAGGCCTTTGGCGTGCGCGCATCAAACAGGATCATGTCGGCATGATTGCGATATCGACGGGCCCGTTCGAGATCGCTGGCCGTGCTGACTGGAATGGCTTTCCAGATTTCGACATTGAGCCGCGCCTTGATCGATTTCAATCGTTCGGGCCGTTCATCGCCATGCAACTGGACAATATCGAGCCGGGCTGCCGCAATAGCGCGTTCAAGCAGAGAATCTTCTGGTTCTACGAACACGCCAACGCGCTTCACGGCTTTGGGGACATGTTTGACAAGGGCAGGCGCTTCGCGCGGCCGCACATTGCGTGGACTGGGATCAAAAAAGACGAATCCGGCATGGCTGGCCCCAGCGCCGGCGGCAGCCTCTATCCCTTCGACCGTATTCAGGCCGCATATCTTCACATCGATGTCGGCCATGGCTCAGAGCGTCGCTTCTATGGCCCTTGCTGCCAGATCAGGTTCATCGGCCTGGGTGATTGGGCGGCCAATGACGATTATCGACGCTCCGGCATGCATGGCATCCGCAGGTGTGACGGTTCGTTTCTGGTCTGCGGTCGATCCGCTGGCCGGACGAACCCCCGGTACGACGAAGAATCCTTCGGGCCAGATTTCCTTGGCGGCCTTCACTTCCCGCCCGGAGCATACGACACCGTCGAGGCCAGAGAGCTTCGCCAGCTCAGTCAGGCGCTTCACTTGATCATGCGGATCGCCGTCAACGCCCATATCATGCAAATCTTCGCCATCAAGGCTCGTCAACACGGTTACCCCAACCACCTTGGTGTTCATTGGTGCCGCGGCTTTTGCATCTTCCATCATCGCGCGGCCACCGCCGGCATGCACCGTCAGGATTGCAGGCTCAATCGGTCGGAGTGATTGAACTGCCTTGGCAACGGTGTTGGGAATGTCATGCAGCTTGAGGTCAAGGAAAATGGGTAGATCGAGTGATGCCATTTCCTTGACGCCATCCGGCCCGTTCGCTGCGAAAAATTCAAGGCCCAATTTTATCCCGCCAACATGGTTGTGGACCGCAGATGCAACCGCCTTCGCCTTCTCAATATCGGGCGTATCGAGCGCGATGAAAATGGGACTCATCATGGCTTGTCGACCTCGGGCGCTGGTGTTGTCAGGTGAAGCTCGTCGTCTACGGCCACATCTGCTTCCGGCGCGATCGGATCAGCCTCTGCCTCTGTCGATCGCTGGGGGGCCCGAAACGCCTTCATGCCGCGCTCATCATGCAGTTGGCGCGAAACCGTATCGAGCCTCTTGCTCATCCGCCAAGTTTTGGTGCGGTAATAGATAATCGTCGGCACAAATCCGATCAGGAAGAAGACGAATAGCAGCAGAGGCAGTTTCACATCCGCTTGCAGCCCGCCCCACAGATTGACCGTTACCGGCAGCCAATTGTTGATCGAAAAGAGAACGACCACCGCCGAAAGGACAATCCAGAAAAGGGTTTTCAAAAAACTCATTGCGATCCTGTTTGTTGGCCCGATTGCTCAGGCCGCTTTATATTAGGGTGCGAATGAGCCAATGACCAGAAGTAGCCTGTGCAAATCGATAGACACCCAATTTCGTTGGTATCATTGCTTGCCCTTCCGCGCTTTATTGCTATAGACGCCGCCGACCGACGGTCCTCTAGCGGGCGTGGCGGAACTGGTAGACGCGCTTGGTTTAGGTCCAAGTATCGAAAGATGTGGGGGTTCGAGTCCCTTCGCCCGCACCAGGCTTGCCACTAACCCCGTGATAGACCGTCTCCCAGTTTCCCTTTTGACGAAGGCTTGATTGTTAGAACCATGCAGACCGTTGAAACGCTCAATGAAGGCCTGAAACGCGCCTACACCCTGACCATTCCGTTCGCGGACATCGAAAAACAGGTCGATCAGCAACTGGAGGAGATTTCTCCTCAGGTGAACATGCCCGGGTTCCGTCCCGGCAAGGTGCCGACAAATCTTGTGCGCAAGATGCACGGTGAGGCGATCGAACAGGATGTCGTCAACAAGGCAATCCAGACCGGTATCCAGCAGGCGATGACCGACCAGGAAATCCGTCCGGCGATGCAGCCCGAAGTTGAACTCGATCCTGATTGGGAGCGCGGCAAGGACATCGAAATCTCGATGAAAGTCGAAGTTCTGCCAGAAATCCCGGAAACCAATATCGATGATATTTCACTCGAACGGTTGACCGTTGAGGCCGATGAAAAGGCAGTGGATGCCGCGATTGAGAGCTTGGCTGAAAACCAGAAGAGCTACGATACCGCTGCTAAGACTTATAAGGCCAAAGATGGTGACCTTGTTGTCATGGACTTTGAAGGCAAGGTTGACGGCGAAGCGTTTGACGGCGGCAAGGGTGAAGGCATGTCCGTCACCATTGGTTCTGGTCAGCTTATCCCTGGCTTTGAAGATCAACTGGTCGGTGTGAAGGCCAATGATGCCAAGGAAATCAAGGTAACTTTCCCGGCCGACTACAATGTCGAATATCTCGCCAGCAAAGAAGCTGTGTTTGATGTTGTTGTTGGGGAAGTACGCAAGCCGAAAGAAGCCAAGGTCGATGACGAGTTCGCTCAGTCGCTTGGTCTCGAAGGCATCGATAAACTCCGCGAATTGATGCAGGGCCAGGTCGAGCAGGAACTCCATGGGCTGACGCGCACGCATATGAAGCGCAAGCTGCTCGATTTCCTCGCCGCCAATCATGATTTCCCGGTTCCACCGACCATGGTCGAATCCGAGTTTGATCAGATTTGGAGCCAGTTAGAGCAGGAAGCGGCGAATGAAGCCGATCCGGAAACTGCCAAGCAGGAAATGGAAGACGAGAAAGACGAGTATCGCTCGATTGCCGAACGCCGCGTCCGACTCGGATTGCTGTTGTCTGAAATCGGCCAGAAAAACGGGGTTGAGATCAACCAAACCGAGATGAGCCAACTCATCGCTCAAGCCGCGCAGCAATATGGTCCGGAAGATCGCGAGCGTTTCATCCAATATGTGCAGCAAGATCCGATGGCGGCCGCCCAGCTTCGGGCTCCTCTTTATGAGGACAAGGTTGTCGACTTCCTGTTCGAAAACGCGACCATTTCTGACCGCACGGTAACCCGTGACGAGCTGGAAGCCGCGATCGAAGCGGAAGAAGAAGAAGCACAAAAACCTGCCGCCAAGAAGAAGGCAGCGCCGAAAAAGGCCGCTGCGAAGAAGCCAGCCGCAAAGAAGACCGCTGCCAAATCAAGCACGGCGAAGAAGGCTCCGGCTAAGAAGGCGGCGGCTAAAAAGCCGGCGGCCAAAAAAGCCCCTGCGAAGAAAAAGCCGGCGGCGAAAAAGGCTCCAGCTAAGAAGCCAGCCGCGAAAAAGCCTGCTGCGAAGAAAAGTACAACGTCAGAAGGCTGATTTTCTGCGGTTCGACGGCATTTGCCAACAGAGTATTAACCATTGCCCGCCTAGAAGCGGCTGCAACACAGCAGCAGCCAAGGACGGGCAATGGAACATATCAGGGAATTTGTTGCGGATCGCGAAATCACGGTCCCGATCCCGGACGGCCCGAAAGTGGCCGTTATCCTCCCTTGTTACAATGAAGAAGCCGCAATTGCTCAGACAGTTGCGGATTTCCAGGCTGCGCTGCCGACTGCCGATATCTACGTTTACGACAATAACAGCAGCGACCGTACGATCGAAGTCGCCGCTGAGGCTGGTGCAATAGTCCGTTCGGAAAAGATGCAGGGCAAAGGCAATGTAGTCCGCCGAATGTTCGCGGATATCGAAGCGGATATCTACATCATGGCCGATGGCGATGCGACATATGAAGCCGCTGCAGCACCGCGCCTCGTGCGCCGACTGGTCGAAGAACAGCTGGATATGGTGGTGGGCGCTCGCAAAACCGAGGTCGAAGCCGCCTATCGCAGTGGCCATAGAATCGGAAATGCCTTGCTCACTGGAATCCTCGCACGCCTGTTCGGACGCAGCTTCAACGATATTCTGTCCGGATACCGCGTTTTCTCGCGCCGGTTCGTGAAGAGCTTCCCGGTTCTCTCTCAGGGTTTTGAGATCGAGACCGAAATCAGCGTGCACGCGCTAGAATTGAAAATGCCGGTCGCCGAAGAAGTTACCGAATATAGCGCGCGGCCTGAAGGCTCGGAGTCAAAACTTTCCACCTATCGCGATGGCTTCCGTATCTTGCGGACTATGGCGACATTGTTCCGAATGGAACGCCCGGTACTGTTCTTTGGGGCGATCGCCGGTTTCCTTGCATTGGCAGCGATCATTCTCGCAGTGCCTTTGGCAATTACCTATGCCCAGACCGGCTTGGTACCACGCTTGCCAACCGCCGTGCTTGCAACCGGCCTGATGTTACTAGCATCGCTCAATCTCTTCGCTGGCATGATACTCGACACCGTTGTTCGCGGCCGACGTGAACTTCGCAGGCTCGCATATCTGGGCTTTTCTGCTCCGGGACGCACAAGCACACGCTAAGCCCTCTTGAAGCTGAGCGCATTCATGGCAATGTGGGCCTGACAGTTTTTCCGGAAAGGCCTTCAATGATCAATCCCATCGACAATGCGCTCGTTCCCGTCGTTATCGAGCAATCCAATCGCGGTGAGCGCAGCTTTGACATCTTCTCACGCCTGTTGCGTGACCGGATCATTTTCCTGACGGGGCCGGTTGAAGACAATATGGCCTCGCTGATCACAGCCCAATTGCTGTTCCTTGAATCGGAAAACCCGAAAAAAGACATCTACATGTATATCAATTCGCCCGGTGGTTCGGTTACGGCCGGCATGGCGATCCATGATACCATGCAATATATCCGCCCACGGGTTGGCACGGTCTGTGTTGGTTTCGCGGCGTCCATGGGTGCATTCCTGTTGACGTCGGGTGAACCAGGCATGCGCGTCGCGCTGGCCAATGCCAAAGTAATGATCCACCAACCTTCGAGCGGAATGCAGGGCACAGCAGCTGATGTGGAGATCCACGCGAAAGAGCTGATCAAGACCCGCCACAAAATGAATGAGCTGATGGCCAAATATACCGGTCAGCCGATCGAAGAGATCGAAAAGAATGTTGATCGTGACAAATTTTTCGATGCTGACGAGGCCAAAGCCTTTGGTCTGGTGGACGAAGTCTATGAAAAGCGGCCGGAAGTTGAAGCAAAAGCTGACAGTTAAGGCCGGTTAAGCCATTAGGCATTTTCTTGTGCAATAAGTGATTGTCTAGTCCAATAACGACGGGCTAGAATGGCGGCGTCCGCGAGATTGCGGTCGGAAGGAATTTGATATGACAAAGTTGAGCGGCGGCGACTCGAAAAGCACGCTTTACTGTTCGTTTTGCGGGAAGTCGCAACACGAGGTCCGCAAGCTGATCGCCGGCCCGACCGTGTTCATCTGCGATGAGTGCGTCGAGCTGTGTAATGATATCATTCGCGAAGAAACGAAGGGTTCGATCTCTTCCAAGCGCGAAGGCGGTGTTCCGACTCCGGCTGAAATCTGCGAAGTATTGGACGATTATGTAATCGGGCAGGGTGGTGCGAAGCGCGTTCTCTCGGTTGCCGTACACAATCATTATAAGCGCCTGAACCACGGTTCGGGTAATGGTGAAGTAGAGCTCGCCAAATCCAATATCATGCTGGTTGGTCCAACGGGCTGCGGTAAAACGCTTCTCGCGCAAACCTTGGCGCGAATTCTTGATGTCCCATTTACGATGGCCGACGCCACGACACTGACCGAAGCCGGTTATGTCGGCGAGGACGTCGAGAATATCATTCTGAAGCTGCTTCAGGCGTCTGACTATAATGTTGAGCGGGCACAGCGCGGCATCGTGTATATCGACGAGATCGACAAAATCAGCCGCAAGTCTGACAATCCTTCAATCACCCGCGACGTATCGGGCGAAGGTGTGCAACAGGCGCTGCTCAAGCTGATGGAAGGCACGACTGCAAGCGTTCCACCACAGGGTGGCCGCAAGCATCCGCAGCAGGAATTCCTGCAGGTCGACACCACGAATATCCTATTCGTCTGTGGTGGCGCGTTTGCTGGCCTCGAAAAAGTCATTTCGGATCGTATGCAGGGGAAGTCGATGGGCTTTGGCGCGCATGTCGAAGCACCTGACGAACGCAAGGTTGGCGAGGTGCTCCGTCATGTTGAGCCTGAAGACCTGCTCAAATATGGCCTGATTCCAGAGTTTGTCGGCCGTTTGCCGGTTATCGCAACCTTGGACGATCTTGATGAAGGCGCGCTCGTTCAGATTTTACGCGAACCGAAGAATGCGCTGGTGAAGCAATATGCCAAGCTTTTCGACATGGAAGAGGTGAAGCTTGATTTCACAGACGATGCGCTGGTTGCGATTGCGAAGAAAGCGATCGAACGAAAAACGGGCGCTCGTGGACTGAGATCCATTCTCGAAGGCATCCTCCTGGACTCCATGTATGATCTGCCGACGCTTGAAGATGTCAGTGAAGTCGTGATCGACAAAGATGTTGCTGAGGGACGAAAAGAACCAGTTCGAGTGTTCGCAAAAGCCGAAGAAAAGGCCGCTGACGACGCCGCCTAGATCGCAACTCCAGGGTTTTTTGGCCTTCTCATTGCGACTTTGATCGCAAATTGACGCAATTCTGATCCACATCGCAATCACCTCTTCATGTTGAAGCGGGGCAGCTGCGTCTCCATATTGCCGTAAATCAGATGTTTGACTGCAAAATCAGCCTCTGAATCCGTTTGGAGTACAGAATGAGCTTATCCTTACCCGTCCTGCCGCTGCGCGATATTGTGGTGTTTCCACATATGATCGTCCCGCTGTTCGTTGGACGCGACAAATCCGTTGTTTCTCTTGAGCGCGCCATGGCGGCTGACAAGACGATCTTTCTCGTTGCCCAGCTGGATCCGGCTGAAGACGATCCGGATCGCGAAGCGTTGTACGATATTGGCGTTACAGCCACTGTTCTGCAGCTCCTCAAGCTGCCGGACGGCACGGTTCGCGTACTGGTGGAAGGTCAACAGCGCGCATCGCTTGATGATATCCACTATCGCGACGAACATCTGGTCGCCGAGATTGAGATGATCGAAGACCTTCCTACCGAGGGACCGGAAGTCACCGCATTGATGCGCTCGACGGTTGAGCAGTTCGATAACTATGCCAAACTCAACAAGAAGATTCCGGAAGAGACGGCTGTGCAGCTCGGCCAGATCGAAGGGGCGTCGCAGCTTTCCGATGCGGTAGCAGCCAATATTGGCGCGAAGGTCGCCGACAAGCAGACAATGCTTGTTGAGCGAGATCCTTCCAAACGACTCGAAATGGCCTTTGCGTTCATGGAAGGCGAGCTCGGCGTGCTGCAGGTGGAGAAGAAGATCCGCAGCCGCGTGAAACGCCAAATGGAGAAAACGCAGCGCGAATATTATCTGAACGAACAAATGAAGGCGATCCAGCGCGAGCTCGGCAATGATGATGAGGAAGAGGGCGATGAACTCGCTGAGCTTTCCAAGAAGATCAAGGAAACCAAGCTTTCCAAGGAAGCTCGAACCAAAGCCCAGTCCGAGTTCAAGAAACTCAAGGCCATGGCGCCGATGTCAGCGGAAGCAACGGTTGTCCGCAACTATCTCGATACTTTGTTGGGCTTGCCATGGGGCAAGAAAGCCAAGCTGAAAAAGGATATTGGAGAAGCGCAACAGATTTTGGACGAAGATCATTATGCGCTGGAGAAGGTCAAAGACCGGATTGTCGAATATCTTGCCGTTCAGGCGCGCACCAACAAACTTAAAGGCCCAATCTTGTGCCTTGTGGGACCTCCCGGTGTCGGCAAGACCTCACTCGGCAAATCGATCGCCCGCGCCACTGGCCGCGAATTTGTGCGCCAGTCACTGGGCGGCGTGCGCGACGAAGCGGAAATCCGAGGTCACAGACGCACCTATATTGGGTCTCTGCCCGGCAAGATCGCTACGAACTTGAAGAAAGCAGGATCGTCGAACCCGCTGTTCCTGCTCGATGAGATCGACAAGCTTGGCCAGGATTTCCGCGGCGATCCGGCTTCGGCTTTACTCGAAGTTCTGGATCCCGAACAGAATGACAAGTTCCAGGATCACTATCTGGAGATTGATCTGGATCTGTCTGACATCATGTTTGTGACGACGGCGAATTCACTCAACCTGCCGCAGCCATTGCTGGATCGGATGGAGATCATCCGGCTTGCTGGTTACACCGAAGACGAGAAGGTTGAGATTGCAAAGCGCCATCTCTTACCGAAACAGGTTGAGGCGCATGGTCTGAAAGACGGTGAGTTTACGCTCGAAGACGAAGCACTGCGCTCAATGATCCGCCACTATACGCGTGAAGCCGGCGTTCGGACGCTCGAACGCGAGATTGCCAAGGTGGCGCGCAAAGGCTTGCGCGAAATCCTTGAGGGTAAGAGCGAATCGGCAACGATCACCGCCGATAACCTCTCAGATTATCTGGGTGTTACCAAATTTCGTTACGGTGTTAGCGAAGAAGAAGACCAGGTCGGCGCGGTCACCGGGCTTGCCTGGACAGAAGTGGGTGGAGAGCTACTGACCATCGAAGCCATCACAGCTCCCGGCAAAGGCCAGATCAAAACCACCGGCAAGCTTGGCGAAGTGATGCAGGAATCGATCCAGGCGGCGATGAGTTTCGTCAAGGCACGCGCGCCGAGTTACGGCATCAAGCCGAGCATCTTCAGCAAGAAAGACATTCACGTCCACCTGCCCGAAGGCGCTGTGCCCAAAGACGGCCCATCTGCTGGTGTCGGCATGGTGACCGCGATGATCTCAACTTTGACTGGAATTCCGGTCAATCGCGAGATCGCCATGACGGGCGAGGTTACCTTGCGTGGACGGGTCTTGCCGATCGGCGGCCTGAAAGAAAAACTGCTCGCTGCGCTGCGCGGCGGAATCAAAACAGTCGCCATTCCCGAAGAGAATGAGAAAGACCTTGTCGAGATTCCTAAAGACATATGTGAGGCTCTCGAAATCATTCCGGTTGGGCATGTCGATCAGGTCCTGGCGCTTGCGCTGACGGGACCGGTTGCGCCGATTGAATGGAGCGAGGCTGACGAGATCGCGACTGATCCGAGTCCCCAAATTGGGCCCGGCGGTTCTGGCGATGGCGACCCGGCAATTCGTCACTGAATCGCAACAAAATTGGGCTGATATGCAAAAAAGCCTAGTTTTTTACCGTTTTTGTGCGCGCTAGGGCTTTACAGGCGCATGCGATTTGGACTTAGATGCGCCAGTCGGCAATGCCGTGAGTCACTATTCAAAAACATACCTATACAAGGGGTGCGGAGAGCATGAACAAGCAAGAACTTATTTCTTCGGTCGCGGATGCATCGGGCCTGAGCAAGGCTGATGCGGGTAAAGCCTGCGAAGCCGTGTTTGACACAATCACCGGCGCTCTGAGCGGCGGCGGCGAAGTTCGTCTGGTAGGCTTCGGAACCTTCTCGACGACCGAACGCAAAGCATCGACCGGACGCAATCCGCGTACGGGCGAGCCAATGCAAATTCCGGCATCGACCCAGCCCAAGTTCAAAGCTGGCAAGGGCCTTAAAGACGCCGTCAACTAGAGACGCGTTTACCCGGCTGTTTCAGCCGGACCGGATTGTGGCCTGTCCGTAACTTGGCCACGGGAAAACGGCGGGCACTGTAATGGTGTCCGCCATTTTTCTATGCAGCAACCGCCGTCTGTCAGGCGGCAGGAACTGGAGCGGGCGCGTAGCTCAGTGGGAGAGCACTGCCTTCACACGGCAGGGGTCGCTGGTTCAATCCCAGCCGCGCCCACCAGCCTTGATCTGAGATGTGCCAAACATATTGGCGAAAAACGCTCGTAATTTTATTACAAAGCATTGACGATTGGCTGTTGTGACCCCTATGTGCGCGACTGGCTTTTGCGCCGAACATGGCGATCGTAGTTCAATTGGTTAGAATGCCGGCTTGTGATGCCGGAGGTTGCGGGTTCAAGTCCCGTCGATCGCCCCATTTTCACCGGTATCGGTTTGTCTGAGCGCCGGCTACGCAGGAATGTGAACATGTCCGCGACATGGGACTTACCCGATTTTGACGATCATGAAGCCGTCCATTTCTATCGAGATGTCGACAGCGGGCTTCGCGCGATCATTGCGGTCCACTCGACCCATTTGGGCCCGGCGGCCGGTGGTGTGCGGTTCTGGCACTATGGCGATAACGGTCGCGCGGTCACTGACGCGCTGAGGTTATCGCGCGGCATGAGCTACAAGAATGCCATGGCGGGCCTGCCAATGGGCGGCGGCAAGGCCGTGATCCTGGCTGATGAAGCCCGAACCAAGACGCCGGAAATGTTGCGCGCTTTTGGCCGAGCAATTGCCAGCTTGGGCGGCGGATATGTGACGGCCGAAGATGTCGGCATGACTGATGACGACATGGTGGTTATCCGCAATGAAACAGATCATGTGGCGGGTCTGCCCGTGGAAAGCGGAGCGGCCGGCGGTGATCCCGGACCGTACACCGCGCTTGGCGTATTTCTCGGCGTTAAAGCTGCGGCCAAGCGTGCCTTGAAGGTCGATTCGCTGAAAGATGTGCATGTTGCTATCCAAGGCGTTGGCAGTGTTGGGGGCGGACTTGCCCGCTTGCTGGCCGAAGAAGGTGCGCGTCTCACATTGGCAGACGTCAATGCTGATCGGGCGAAAAAACTGGCCGCTGAATATAGTGGAGAAGCTGTCGCTACTGATGCCATCCTCGCAGTTGAGGCCGATATCGTGAGCCCCAATGCGCTTGGCGCCGTACTCGACGAAACGAGCATTTCCCAGCTCCGCTGTTCGGCTGTTGCGGGCGGCGCGAACAACCAGCTTGCGACACCCGAAGACGGGCAACGCATATACGATCGCGGCATCCTGTTTGCGCCTGACTATGTGATCAACGCTGGCGGCATCATCAATGTTGGGCTGGAATATCTCGGCCAGGGCGATGAGCAGGAAGTCAAAGCGCGGATCGCAAAGATTCCCGAACGGCTTGAGCAGGTCTGGCAGGAAAGTGCGGAATGCGGTGATCCGGCAGCACATGTGGCGGATCGCATTGCTCGCCGCCTAATCGCACGCAGCTAAGAGATAACCGGCCTGACAGGTCGGTTATGTCGGCGTTCCCGATAAAGCATGTAGAATCCGCTTGCGATGATAATCGCCGAGCCGCTCCAGGTCGCGACCGTCGGGACGTCTGACCATATCAACCAGCCAAAGCCGACTGCCCATAAGAGCTGGGTGTAATCAAACGGCGCGACCACGACGACAGGCGCAACGCGCAATGAGGCGGTGAGCAGCATCTGCGCGGTTCCGCCGAACAACGCGATGCCAGCAAAAACTAGCCATTCCTGTGGACCGTGGCTCGAGGCGAAGAAGGGAACGGCAATGCCGGTTCCGATTGCCGCGATCAGAGTGAACCAGAAAACGCTGGTGATCGCGCGCTCTGTCTTGCTGAGCTGACGAATGGTAATGATCACGCAGGCAACGCCAAAGGCTGAGATCAATGCGACAATCAGGCCATCCATTGGCAGACTGCTTCCTCCAGGCTGCATGACCACCAGAACGCCGATAAAACCCAGCAAAACAGCAACCCAGCGATGCCAGCCAACCACTTCAAGCATGAAGATTGCGGATAATAAGGTGGCGAATACCGGGGCGGCGAAGCTGATCGCAGTTGCTTCGGCAAGCGGCAACAAGCTGATCGCCCAATAGCCAAAACCCATGGCGAAAAGTCCGATGGCAGCGCGCCAGAGATGCGCAAGCGGAATATCCGTCTTGATCACGCCAAATCCCGGACGGAGTGCGATCCAAATCGTCAGCGGGACTAGCGCGAGCGCAAATCGCCAGAAGATCATCTCGATGGGATGCAGCCCAAGATCAGCGCCAATCTTCACCATTGCCGCCATGAACGCGAACGCGGTTGCCGCGAGGATGCGAGCAACAATACCGGCGATGGGCCGTTGTTCAGGCGGAGAATTGTCGGTCAATGGAAAGAAATTGATCCTGCAGGAGGTTGGGCGTCGAAAAACACCGGATGTCAGGTCGTCTTATGCTTTTCCCCGTCCAGTTGCTACGCTAAGAAGCGCGTTCAATGCACGTTTTCGCAAATCCTACCCGCTTTCTATCGATCGCGCGCCCGCTAACACCGTGGCTGCTATGGGGCGGTCTCGCGTTGACCAGCGCTGCGATCATCATGGGCCTGTATTTTTCACCGCCGGACTTCCTCCAGGGAGAACTGGTGCGGATCATGTATGTTCATGTGCCAACTGCCTGGCTCGGTATGGGCGGATGGACGGGCATACTCATTGCGAGTTTGATGCAGCTGATCTGGCGCCATCCTCTGGCCGGTATCGCGGCACGCGCAATCGCAGCGCCCGGCGCGATGTTTACGGCGCTCTGTTTGCTGACGGGATCGATCTGGGGCCGCCCTGCATGGGGCACATGGTGGATATGGGATGGCCGGCTCACCTCAATGCTGGTCCTGCTATTCCTCTATTTCGGCTTCATGGCCTTGTCCTCAGCCAGCGAGGAACGGGCAAGCATAAGCAGGGTCGCCGCGATCTTCGGCGTCATCGGCGCGATCAACCTTCCGATCATCCACTATTCGGTCACATGGTGGAACTCGCTTCATCAGCCGCAAAGCCTGACGCTGAGCGGCTCGGCAATTGATAGCTCCATGCTATGGCCGTTGGGGCTTGCAGTTATCGGGTTTTCGATGCTTTTCGGGGCGATAGTGTTGCTACGCATGCGCGCGATTATTGCGGATGTTCGTATTGATGCCCGCTTGCGCAGATTGGCTCAGGAATAACGACATGGAACCATGGCCATTCATCATCGCAGCCTATGCGTGCACAATTGGCGGGACTGCGATCCTGACAATCTGGAGCTTTGTGCGCATGCGCTCCAATGAAGCGCGCGCGGCCGCCTTGCGCGAGGACAACCAGTCGTGAAAGCAAAGCATCAGAGGCTGACCCTGGCGGTTATTGCGCTTGTCGCTGTGGTGGCAGCAGGTTTTCTTGCGTTGTTCGGTTTGCGTGACAATGCATCGCTGTTCCGGACGCCATCAGAAATTGCAGCGGAACCAGTTCCGGTCGGCCAGGCATTCCGGCTTGGCGGGATGGTTGCCAATGGCTCGATCGCTGAGCAGCCTGACGGTGTTTCGATCCGCTTTGTCGTTCAGGACGGCGAAGCGGAGGTACCGGTGCTCTTTGCCGGCATCACACCCAACCTGTTTCGCGAAAACTCCGGTGTCGTCGCCGAAGGTTCGATGAATGCGGATGGCGTATTCGTTGCAGACAATATTCTCGCCAAGCATGACGAAAACTACATGCCGCCCGAACTGGCGGATATGGAGATGGCTGGGGATCCGCGCCAGTGATCGCCGAAGCCGGATTGGTCGCACTCTGGCTTGCCGCTGCGTTATGCGGCTTGCAGCTCATATTCGGTATCATGATCTTGCGGTCTCCAGACAGCAATATTGTTCAAGCGATCCGACCGATAGCAATTGTTCAGGGCCTGCTGACCGTTTTCGCCTTTGGGATGCTGGTCTGGCTGTTCATGATCACTGACCTCTCGGTGGAACTGGTCGCAGCGAACAGCCATTCGGAAAAGCCAGCGCTGTACAAGTTTTCCGGTACTTGGGGAAACCATGAAGGCTCCATGCTTTTGTGGGTTGCGATCCTTGCCGTGTCCGGAGCTCTGGTAGCGGCGTTTGAGAAACGGCTGCGCGAAAAGACCTTGATGGCAACGCTTGCAGCACAAGCAGCGATTGGCATCGGCTTTTATGCCTTTCTCCTGTTTGCTTCGAACCCGTTTGCGCGGCTGAATCCCGCACCGGCAGAGGGCAGGGGGCTTAACCCGCTGCTTCAGGATCCCGGCTTGGCCTTCCACCCACCAACTTTGTACGTCGGCTATGTCGGTATCTCGATCGCATTCTCCTTTGCCGTGGGCGCGCTCCTGACGCGTGACGTAGGCCCGACATTCGCACGTGCCATGCGCCCCTGGGTGCTGGCGTCCTGGATATTCCTGACACTCGGCATCGCGGCAGGTAGCTACTGGGCCTATTATGAGCTTGGCTGGGGTGGCTGGTGGTTCTGGGATCCGGTTGAGAATGCCTCGCTCATGCCATGGCTCGCGGCAACCGCGTTGCTGCATTCAGTGACCGTGTTGGCGACCCGAGATGCACTGCGCGCCTGGACGATCATGCTGGCAGTCGTTGCCTTTTCAATGTCGATGATCGGGACGTTCCTGGTGCGCTCTGGAGTTTTGACCAGCGTGCACGCCTTTGCGGTCGACCCGCAGCGCGGTTCGTTCATCCTCGCCTTGCTCGTCATATATATCGGCGGTGCCTTGGCGTTGTATGCGTTGCGCGTCAGCAGTGTACGCGAGGGATCGCAGTTTGAGTTTATGAGCCGCGAGGGTGCGCTGGTTGCGAACAATCTGCTCTTGTCGGCGATTCTCGGGATCGTACTGGTCGGTACGCTCTATCCATTGGGCGTTGAGGCGGTCACTGGCGAACAATTGTCCGTCGGTCCTCCCTATTTCAATTCGACCGCGGGTCCGCTCGCCCTGATCCTTGTCGTCGCAATGGCAATCGGGCCCTTGTTACGGTGGCGCCGCGATAAGTGGCGCAATGTTGTCAGCCGCATTTCCATTCCGGCCCTGCTGGCATCGCTGGCGCTGTTGGCGATTGTACTTGCCGCATCACCCATCGGAATATTGCCGATGCTCGGGTTAATCCTTGCCGCCGGTGTTGCTGCGGCCAGCGTGGCTCCTTTGTGGAAACGTAATCTGCGTCGCACGCCGCTATTCACCTATGGCATGGTACTCGCACATCTCGGCATTGCCGTCAGTATGGCTGGTATGGCTTTTGAGAGCGCCTTTACCGAAGAGGTTCTAGTCGCCTCGCGTCCGGGAGAAACGCATCAGGTCGGGCCTTACTCCGTCACATTTGACGGCACCGTGCCTGTTGCCGGTCCGAACTGGACGGCCGTCGAAGGCGGGCTCACGGTACAACGTGGCGATGGTGAGCCATTCACACTTGCCCCGCAATCCCGCATGTTCGCGTCTCCGCAGACGGAAACCAGCGAAGCCGCCATACAGACATCATGGAATGGACAGCTTTATACCGTACTCGGTACCGGTGACGGCACCGGGCGCTGGCAGCTACGCCTTTGGTGGAAACCCTTTGTGACGTGGATTTGGCTTGGCGCGATTCTTATCGCACTCGGAGGCCTGTTGTCGCTGATAGGCCGTGTTCGGCGCGAGCGTCGGGCGATGGAACGCGAGGCCTGGGCATGAACCGTTTCATCCTCTGGGTACCGCTGGGCGTGTTTCTCGCCTTTCTTGGTATCGCAGCATCGGGACTGTTCACACCGGCTGACACGACCATCGAATCGAGACTGGTTGGGGAGGCTGTCCCCGAATTTGCGCTTGAGCCTTCCTTGCCGGGACGACCCGGTGTGAGCAGCGCCGATCTTGCAACCGGTGAACCACGCCTGCTGAATGTGTTCGCCAGCTGGTGCGTTCCGTGCATTGCAGAAGCACCGCAATTGATGCAGTTGCGCGAGGCCGGCGTGCAGATTGATGCTATCGCGGTCCGGGATCGTCCTGAAGATGTGTTTGCCTTCCTGCAACGCTATGGCGACCCGTACCAACGGATCGGCGCGGATATCGAAAGCCAGGCACAGCTGGCGCTGGGCTCGTCCGGGGTCCCGGAAACGTTCATCATCGACGGTAATGGAGTGATTATCAGCCAACATATTGGTGATATCCGGCCGGAGCATGTGCCCCAGATCCTGGCTGCCTTGGAAGATGCCCAATGACAAGGTTGATACTGGTGCTCATTCTGGCTGTGTTCCTGCACGGCCCTGCCGACGCGCAATCCCGCATGCCGCCCGCTCAATGGGCCAACGAACAACTGCCGAATCCAGCACAAGAAGCAGAAGCAAAGGCTTTGATGGAATCGCTGCGCTGCCTGGTCTGTCAGGGGCAATCGATCGCCGACAGCGACGCTGAAATGGCGCAGGATATGCGGGCGCTGGTGCGACGCCGGATCGCCGAGGGAGAGGAGCCTGAGGAGATCCGCAACTGGCTGGTGGACCGTTATGGGCGGTGGATCACCTATGACCCGCCTGTAGATGGCGTGACCTGGCCGCTCTGGTTGCTGCCGATCCTGTTATTGGGTGGCGGGATCTGGTTGGCACGCGGACGTTTCCGTAGCCCTAAGAGGGGTGACTAATGGGCTGGTTCGTTGCGGTTGGCTTGATCGCGCTCGTCATATTCTGGCTTTGGCGGCTTGCGGAGTTTCGCGGGCGGCAGCTTGAATGGCTTGGAGCCGCTCTATTGCTCGGCTTGGCTGGTTACGCTTGGCAGGGCAGTCCTGTCCTTGAAGGGCGCCCAACCGAGCCCCTTCATGAACGCCCGGTCGAGGGTAGTACCGAGATCAACGAGGATTTCCTCAACAATCGCAATCCAACGTCTGAGCGGTGGATCATGTTTGCCGAAGCTGCCAACCGGCGCGGTGACCATATGAACGCCGCTCATGCGATTCAAAATGCTATCGACAGCGATCCTGACAATGCGGATCTCTGGGTGGCACTTGGCAATGCGCTGCTGCTCCATGGAGAAGGACAGATGAACCCGGCCGCTCAGCTGGCCTTTGAGCGGGCCGCGCAGTTAGCACCGGATCATCCCGGGCCGCCATTCTTTCTGGGTTTGGCATTGGCTCAGGCAGGGCGGCTTGACGATGCCGAGGCTACCTGGCTGGCTTTGCTCGAGAGAACGCCTGAAAATGCGCCCTATCGCGCTGATCTCGAGAGCCGTTTAGCAAGCGTGGCGCGGGCGCAGGGGCGGCCGGTTGCGTTACCGACCGCGCCTGCTGATTCCGCGGATACCGATTCCTAGTTAAACGGCAGGTCGAGCGCTTCGGCGACTGCTTCGTAGCGAATCTTCCCATCTGACACGTTGAGACCGGCAGCCAGGTGCACATTATCTGCCATCGCCTGGTCAGGCCCTTTATTCGCCAACTGGATGACATAGGGCAGTGTTGCGTTGTTCAGCGCGAAGGTGGAGGTACGCGCTACAGCGCCCGGCATGTTTGCAACGCAATAATGGATAACACCCTCTTCGGTGTAGACTGGATCTTCATGCGTAGTCGCCCGTGATGTCTCAAAACAGCCGCCCTGATCGATCGCAATGTCGACGATGACCGAACCGCGCTTCATTGTCTTGAGCATGTCACGCGTGATCAGTTTTGGCGCAGCACCACCCGGAACCAGAACCGCACCGACAACCAGATGTGCTGACTTCACTGCCGCCTCGATTGCAGCCTTGGATGCATAGGCTGTCTTGATCGTATTGCCGAAATGGGTGTCCAGTTCAGCCAGGCGATCATTGCTGATGTCATAGATCGTGACGTCAGCGCGCAAGCCAACAGCCATCTGGGCCGCATTGAGGCCTGCGACACCGCCACCCAGGATGATAACCTTGGCGGGAGCAACGCCCGGCACACCGCCCAGCAAGATACCGCGACCGCCCTGTTCCTTCTCCAGATAGTGAGCGCCGGCCTGAACTGACATGCGCCCGGCGACTTCACTCATCGGCTTGAGCAGGGGGAGAGACCGGTTCGGTGAGGTTACGGTCTCATACGCTATGCAAGTTGCACCCGATTTCATCAGGCCCTCGGTCTGCGGCTTGTCCGCAGCGAGATGCAGATAGGTGAAGAGGATATGCCGCGATTCGAGCATCGCGACTTCCTGGGCTTGCGGCTCTTTGACCTTAACGATCATGTCCGACGAGGCGAATACCTCGGCTGCTGTGTCGACAATTGACGCACCGACAGCCCGATAATCATCATCGTCAAAATCAATGCCGCAGCCGGCATTTGTTTCGACAATTACATCATGTCCGGCTTTGATGACGTCAAAGACCGAATCTGGTGTGAGTCCAACACGATATTCGTGATTCTTGATTTCCTTGGGGATTCCGACGCGCATTGACGCCTCCTGAGATTGCTAATGGCAGGCCTATAGCGATCTGCGTTAAGCTTGTCCTCCCATTGCGGACATGGAATTACCATGATAACCCGCGCGCTTTGCCGCCGGGGGGAGAAAAAGCCCGTCCACGGCGGATTTCCGGCATTCACAAGGGGCCGTGTCCATCCATAATGAGCGAAACTAAAACTGCTCACTCCATTCCCGGATCGCCGTCACGCGATCAGGCTGTCGTCAAGCTGGCGGCGGGCGCAATTGGCATCGTCTTTGGGGACATTGGCACCAGCCCTCTTTATGCGTTTCGCGAAGCATTTACCGGTCATCATCCGCTCGCGCTGGATCAATTGCATCTCTACGGGGTGCTCAGCTTGATCTTCTGGGCGATGATGCTGGTTGTGACGATCAAATATGTCACGATCATCATGCGCGCAGACAATAGAGGTGAGGGCGGCAGCCTCGCTCTGCTGGCCCTGATGGGCGGTCGAAACTCCGGCAAGAAATGGAGCGCGGGCATTGTGATGCTCGGCGTCATGGCAACTGCACTTTTCTACGGCGACGCAATGATTACACCGGCTGTGTCGGTATTGGGCGCAGTCGAAGGGCTTGCGGTGGTCAACCCCAGCCTTTCGGGCTGGATCATACCAATTGCGGTCTTCATTCTGGTCCTGCTCTTCCTGATTCAGCGGTCGGGTACTGCAAAGGTGGGTGCGTTTTTCGGTCCCATCATGATGATCTACTTTCTGACGATCTCCGTTTTGGGCATCATCAGCATCAGTCAGAACCCCGAAATTCTCTGGGCATTCAGCCCGCATTACGCAGCCCAATTCTTCATGATGGAGCCGCTCAAGGCATTTCTGGCGCTGGGCGCTGTAGTGCTCGCGGTGACTGGTGCTGAAGCGCTCTACGCGGATATGGGCCATTTCGGGCGCAAGCCGATCGGCGTGTCCTGGCTCGCATTCGTGCTGCCGGCATTGATCCTCAACTATATGGGGCAGGGGGCACTGGCGCTGCGCGAAGGCGAAGCGATCATGAACAATCCCTTCTTCATGCTCGCGCCAGCCTGGTTCCAGATCCCATTACTTGTCATCGCGACGTTCGCCGCGATCATTGCGTGCCAGGCGGTCATCTCGGGCGCCTTCTCGGTTACCCAACAGGCGATCCAGCTCGGCTTCATGCCGCGGTTGCGGATCAAGCACACCAATGCCTCTACAATGGGGCAGATCTACATCCCCATCGTAAACTGGGCGCTGATGATCATGGTGATCCTGCTGGTCCTGACCTTTGGCAGCGTCACAAATCTAACCGCCGCTTATGGCGTGTCGGTAACCGGAGCGATGCTTCTCGACACCTGTTTGCTTAGCGTATTGTTGTTCAGCTTCTGGAAGTGGAACAAGATCTGGGCCGGATTGCTCGTGGGTTTGTTCTTCATCGTCGATGGCATGTTCTTCGCAGCCAATCTCACCAAGATACCCGAGGGTGGCTGGGTGCCGCTCGCGATTAGCGGTGTTGCGCTGCTTCTCCTGACAAGCTGGTCGCGAGGCCGTTCGCTGATCATCGCGCAGATGCGCGAAACCGCTATGCCGGTTCAGGTTTTCGTGAAATCGGCCGCTGGGGAAGCCACCCGGGTGCCGGGCACGGCCGTATTCATGACGACATCGCCCGAAGGTGTCCCGCACGCGCTGTTGCACAATTTGAAACATAACAAGGTACTCCATGAACGCATCGTCTTGCTGACAGTCTCAATTCTCGACCGACCCTATGTGGCCGAGAGCGAACGGGTGAAATCCGAAGACCTTGGCCAGGGCTTTTACCGCATCATCCTGCGCTATGGCTTTATGCAAGATACCCATGTGCCCAAGGCGCTCGAAAAGGTCACGACCTGTGGTTCAGCCTTCCGGATGATTGAAACCAGTTTCTTCCTGGCCCGCCAGACGCTTCTAAGCTCGGAAAATCCGCAAATGGCCCCTTGGCGCGAAAAGCTCTTCGCCTGGATGCTGCGGAATGCCGAGACCGCGATGCAGTTTTTCAGCTTGCCGCCCAACCGGGTGATCGAGCTCGGCAGCCAAGTCGAGATATAGGCCAGCAAGGGTGCGTGCGGCGATCATCTTGGCCGCCGGTCGGTCGCGCCGCTTCGGCACCGCCAATAAATTGCTTACTCCTATCGCTGGAAAGTCCCTGCTGGGTCGGACTATCGATGCCGCGTTGCGTGAACCAGTCGGCCGCGTCCTCGTCATGACAGGCCATGACCGAAATCGAATAGCGGAGGTGGCGCATAGTAATGGGAAGGGGCGGGTAACGTCTGTCTATGCGCCAGATCATGCCGTTGGACATCACCAAACACTGCTAGCGGGTTTGAAGTCCCTGTCCCGGCACGAAAATGAAGCCCTGATCTTTCTCGCAGATGCTCCGGGCGTGACGCGACCAATTACCGGCCCGTTGTCCCGCGCAGCGAGAGGAAAGGTGGCCGCCCGTGCGGTGCATCGGAACATCCCGGGACATCCCGTGCTCATTCGCGATATCCCCGCTGTCATTGGAAGGATCGTGGACAAGAAGCCACCATTAAGCCCGACCATAACGGGCCGTGTGGAAATGGGACGAATGGCGATAGCGGACGTCGATCGACCAATTGATCGTCTGCGGATCGCCATTGCTCAGTCGTCATGAACGAAGGTAGCGCGCCCATCATCGTGTCGGCGCTGTTTGGGTCCGACGATTTTGCGTATCTCAACGGTTTGCGGCGATTGCACTTCCCGCCCGAGCGAAACATCATCGATGCACATCTCACCCTGTTTCATCATCTGCCGCCAAGCCTTGCTGGAGAACTTAAGCATCGCCTCGCAGAGGAAACACGCGGGATCCCTCAACCTAAGGCGAAACTGGGTGGGTTAATGTCGCTTGGTAGGGGCGTCGCCTTTCGGGTCGATTGCCCCGAGCTTGAGGATATCCGCGAGCGATTGGCCGACGCATTTGGCGGGCTCCTTACCCCTCAAGATCAGCAAGGCTGGCGCCCCCATGTCACGATCCAGAACAAGGTTGATCCTTTGGAAGCCAAGGCGTTGCTCAAGACGCTGTCAGAAGGCTTTCAACCGCGACTGCTAGAGATCGCCGGGCTTGCCAGCTGGTATTATCGTGACGGCCCTTGGGAAAAGCTCTCGACGCACAAATTTGCACGCTAGCGGCGATCAATCGATCTGACCGATTCCGTCGCAACTGAGATCAAAGGCTTCGAGGCCAGCGTCCAAATACGCGGCGAGCATCGGCATATCCATCAACTGCTCCAGGATCGGATCACTGTCGGGATCCGCTGCCTCGGACATTGCCTCGTCCCAATCGCTGATGTCGAATGTCCCATTGCCGATCCAGGCGAGCGCCAGGATCTCTGCACGTTGGTCCTCGGCCAGATCATCGAGCGCCGCCTCGATTTCCGCTTCAACCGAGTCGTTCTTCTCGTCGATCATCACGTCATATTCGTCATCGGTAGAGACGGGTCCGTCTTCATCGACCTCGTCCGGCTCGTTTGAAGGCACCTGCGCGTCCCATTCCCGGGCGCGCACGATAATCCGACAGATCATATCGAGCGGGGTTTCGAGTTCCATTATCGATCTCCACTATTCAGCGGCTTCGCTGTACCAACTGAGAAACTGTATCGCGCTTCCCGTGCGACGCCAAATCGGTTGACCGGAAAAGGCCCTCTGCCTATAGGCCCCCAACGCCCATTTGTGGCGCTCGCCTTAGTGCATCAGGGCGGAGTAGCTCAGTTGGTTAGAGCAGTGGAATCATAATCCATGTGTCGGGGGTTCAAATCCCTCCTCCGCTACCAAATTTCTCTTTTCCCCGGCCAAGCAATGCCTTCATATTGCGCGCTTGCGCAGAGGGAGGCAGGGCACCTATCTCGTGCTTGCAAATAGAATTGGAAAAGACATGGCCGAAACCCATCGCACGAAAATGCTTATCCTCGGATCCGGGCCTGCGGGCCTGTCCGCCGCCATCTATGCCGCACGCGCTGGTATGGATCCGATTGTTGTCCAGGGCATTGAACCCGGTGGACAGCTGACGACCACGACGGAAGTGGAGAATTATCCGGGCTTTGCCGATGTGATCCAGGGGCCATGGCTCATGGAACAGATGCAGAAACAGGCGGAAAACTGCGGCGCAAAGATGGTGTGGGACAGCATTGTCGATGTCGATCTCACAAAGCGCCCATTCCGGATGACCGGCGATGGCGGGGACGAATATCTCGGTGATGTGCTCGTCATTGCGACCGGCGCTCAAGCGCGTTGGTTGGGCCTGGAAAGCGAAACACTGTTGCGCGGCAAGGGTCTCTCTGCCTGCGCGACCTGTGATGGCTTCTTTTTCCGCGGCAAGAAGATTGCTGTGGTCGGCGGTGGCAACACTGCTGTCGAGGAAGCGCTGTATCTCACCAATCACAGCGATGACGTAACCCTGATCCATCGTCGTGACGAGTTACGGGCGGAGAAAGTCCTGCAAGACCGGTTGTTTGCGCACCCGAACATCACGGTACTTTGGGATAAGACTGTGGATAAATTTGTGGGTGGAGGCGATCCGAAAGGGCTGGTCGCCATTGATCTCAAGGACACCAAAACCGACGAAATCACTCAGATTCCAGCAGAAGGCGGCTTTATTGCCATCGGCCATGATCCGGCGACGGCTCTGTTTAAGGGGCATCTCGAGCTGGATGAGGATAACTATATCGAAGTTGAGCCCGGCAGCACGCGCACCAGCGTACCCGGTGTGTTTGCCTGCGGCGATGTGATGGACAAGATTTACCGTCAGGCTGTTACGGCTGCGGGCACCGGTTGCATGGCCGCGCTCGATGCCGAGAAGTTCCTGGCTGAGACGGAGTTCGAGTCGGAGTTGGAAACGGCCTAGGCCTGGTCCTCAAATCGACGCAGCGCTTCAAGACAGCTTCGCAGCAACTGATCGAAATCACCGTCCCAGGCAAAGCTGTGCGCGTCGGTATCAATCGTTTCGCTTGAATAGCGGGGTTCCTTGGCCTGGTCCGCCAGAGCACCGTTGTGCCATTCATCGGCAAAACCGATCGCCGTCGCGTCATCCTTGGCCAGAATGATATGCGCAGGCGCGTCCGACGCTGCCAGAGCATGCGCCACGCGCTCGGCCAGGCTGCCCGCGCTCTCACGCGGCTTGGTGATCTTGAGCAGACCGGAAAATGCCTTGCGATAATTTACGCCGCCGGTCAGCAAACGCTTCCAGCCATCAAGGCTCAGCAACTGATCGCGATAATGGCTCTTGATCGCAGCGGGTGGCGGTTCGTTCGCTGCGGCCTCAACAACCCATGGGTTCGCGAGGATCATGGCATCAACACCGCATTGATCGTGATGAAGACATAATGTCGTGGCGCCGTCGCACAGGCCAAAACCGACGACCTTTTTCACCGTCGGCGCTTGATCGCGAAATGCCGATACCGCGGCGGCAAGATCGGGTGCGCTCTCTTCGAATCCGGGATCTTCACCCGAACTGTCGCCAACACCGCGGCGATCGTAGCGCATTACCGGATGTCCGGCTGCTGCAAGGCCGCTTGCAAGTTGCGCAAACCCGCGATGCGCGCCGAAACGGGTTTGACCGCCACCGGTCACAATCAATACGCCGAGTGGCGAGCTCCCTTGATCCAGTGATCCGGCCAACATCTCATCTGCGCATTCAAAGGCGAATTGGGAGCGCGTCATCCGAGCCACTCCAATATTTGCGCGACCAAGGAGTCGGTGAGCTCTGGTGACCCGGTTGGTTCTGCTCTGCGCCAGAGTGGCGGCCCAGCAATCACGGCGTCGCTGTCGCCATGTTCGTTCTCGAGGCGAATGGTACGCACACCCTCGATCGGCTGTGGCTCTGCATCACGAATTGCGCAGGCCAGATCGGCCGCAACACGATATCCGCCGATAATTGTCGGGCCGTCGGTGAAGACTGCTGCCTGCGCCGCGCTGTCAAATGCAGCGTCAGTCAAGCTGCGCGAACGGATAAGGTCCCGAATGAGCCGTTTTCCGTCAACCGGAGAAAAGCGCAAATGGGGAGTTCCGACAAACCCGTCATCAATCAGGCACCCGCCCCGGATTGCCAGAACCGCCGTGGCACCGGTGGCGGCCGCCGCGTCCGTCACGGCCTGGCGCCAGTCGGCCCACGCAATGTCAGTGAGTTGTGCTTCGCTTTCACCGGTTGCGGGAAGATCCGGCAGATGCGTTGCAATGCCGGCTGCGGCCAGGCCGCGCATCGTATCCGAAATCAGTTTGCGGGTGCGGTTCAGTTCTTCGAGGAGTGGCGGAACGATGAGCAAATGCGTGCTGCTCGAATCCCCAAAGCTCATAATGGGATAGGACGTGCCGCGCGATTCATAGCGCCAGAATCGCGGGGCAGGGGCGCTCACTGCAGGGCCTTTTCCTGTGTGAAACGCAGCAGATTGCCAAAGGTTTCGAGCATCTCTGCTTCGAATTCGTCATCTTCGATCCAGATACCGAGGCGATCTTCGATCTCGGTCAGCAAGCCGGCAACAGCCATGGAGTCGAGCTCTGGTATCGCGCCAAACAGCTCGGTTTCGCCGTTAAACTCGGCAACATCAGCTTCGTCTAGAGCCAATATATCGACCAGCACGGCTCGAACCGTTTCTTCAACTTTCTCGGCAGCATCAGATGCCATGAAAATTCCCCTGCAAACCCGGATGCGCCCGCCTAATCGCTTGGCGCGCGGCGGACAAGTCCCGAAATCCATTGCTTCGCCAATGGCAACCAGGCTGCGGGTCGGCGCGGATTGTATAATGTCAGTTGTGTAGAGAGGGCGGCGCCCGTCCATCCAGTCTGCCTTATAGGGCTGGTCGCCGGTCCCATAATCGATGATTTTCGGCCTATCCTGCTCAATCACATCGCGGAACATCGCCGCCCCAAGGATCGATCCCGGTGAATAGGCCTTGGCATCTTCGCGATAGGCAAGCTTGTGGATGGTCGCCCGGCCATTTTCGACATGCCAGAGCTGCGCGGCGACTGCTTGGCCATCCTGATACGCAACGCCGAGGCGAAGCGTCCCTGCATTTCCCTCGCGTTCGGCAAAGGCCCGCATGAAATCCCAGCTGCCTTCTTCCGGCTTCCAGCTATTCGCATAAATCTCGCAATAGTCATCCCAGGCCTGTTCATTGAACGAGCGGTGGATTTTGATGTCCAGATTGGCCTTCTTGCCTTTGCGTTTGACGGTGCTCCGTAATTTCCCCGGACGAGCGGCCCAATACTCGTCGAACGTTGCCGGTGCAGCCAGTTCCCATTTCTGGGTGGCGATCGATCGATAGACTTTCCAACCCTGAGAACGAAATGCGACTTCGATGGGTGCGGGATCCGCCACGGGACTGAGGGACAATGACGCCATATCGGAAAGCGAGATCGCTAAATCCGCGGTAAGAGCGTCAGATTCTCCCTGCCTGACAATATCGAAGGCGAGGCTGTACCAGCTGGTCAACGCTTCAGCGCGATCTGCCCCCGTCTTGAAGAGAAACAGCCAGGCTGCTGCATCGCCGTCGCGGGCGCGCGCGACAATCGGCTGACGTCCCTCCGAACAATGTTCAGCAGTGGCTGCAAACCATTCATATCGCTGGAATAGGCAAGGTTGGTTTACCCGGTCGAGCGCATCACCGGCATCGGCCGCTACATCGGCCAGGCTATCGAATAGCTTTACGTTAACGGTCATGGCGCTATCCCGGTGGCAGCCGCGACGCGGCCCGTGACGCCATCATGTAATCGGAAGCCATGACGAAAGCCTTAAATCCTGATCCAAGGCCGATAGATCATTTGCCATTGTGCGGGGCACGGAATGATCTGGCGCTTGTCGACAAGCATGGGGAGCTCGATTTTGCGGGCCTGGAAGCCGCTGTAGGGGCGGTTGCCCACTGGTTGGCGTCACAGGGGCTTGAAACGGGTGATCGCGTGGCAACCTGGCTCAACAAGACCCGCCTGGCCTGTTTGATGCCTTTGGCAGCCGCACGGGCCGGATTTGTCCATGTCCCGGTCAATCCCTTGCTCAAGCGTGCTCAAGTGGCTCATATCCTCGCAGATAGTGGCTCAAAGCTCCTGATTGCAGGCAAAGCGCGGCTCAAATCACTCGCCGAGGGCGATCTGGCAGATAGCTGTACTGCGATCGATGAAGATGATGTGAGCATTACGGGTACCGCAATGGAACCATCCAGCGGCAATCCGGACAATCTTGCCGCTATTCTCTACACGTCCGGCTCAACAGGCCGCCCAAAGGGCGTGATGCTCAGCCATGCCAATATGTGGTTGGGAGCGGTCAGTGTGGCGCATTATTTGCGTGTCGAGCCCAGTGATCGGACATTATGCGTCCTGCCCCTGAGCTTCGACTATGGCCAAAATCAGCTGTTCTCGAGCTGGTACGCCGGCGCCGCTGTAATTCCGTTCGATTACCTGATGCCGCGTGACGTGACAAAGGCTGTTGGGCGTCATGACGTCACAATTCTGGCGGGCGTTCCGCCGTTATGGGTACAATTGACGGAGATTGATTGGCCGCCTGAAAGCGCTGAAAACCTGCGAGTTTTGACAAATAGCGGCGGGAAACTGCCGGTTCCGCTCGTTCAGGCGATGCGCAAGACATTTTCGGCCGCGGCCGTGCATTCCATGTACGGCCTTACTGAGGCTTTTCGATCGACAACACTGGATCCAGCGCTCATCGATACCATGCCGGAAAGCATCGGAAAGGCGATCCCCTTCGCCGAGATCATGGTCGTAGCGCCCAACGGTAGTGAAGCTGCGCCTGGCGAGACTGGGGAATTGGTGCATGCCGGACCGTTGGTGGCCCTGGGCTATTGGCAGGATCCCGAGCGCACAGCGATACGCTTCAAACCGGCTCCTGGCTTCTCCGACTATGGTGGAATGGCAGTCTGGTCGGGCGATTCCGTCACCAGGGATGCGGATGGCTATCTGCAATTTGTCGGCCGTGATGATGCGATGATCAAAAGTGCCGGGAACCGGATATCGCCGAGCGAGCTTGAAGATGCCGCAATAGAAAGCGGAGAAACCGCAGAAGCATGCGCCTTTGGCGTGGCTGATGATCGTCTCGGTCAGGCGATCATGCTGGTAGTGCGCGGGGCAGGCGGTGACGCCGACATTGCGCTGAAACGATTTCTCAAGGCAGAACTGCCAAATTTCATGCAACCAAAAGAGATAATCTGGCAGGATGAGTTGCCACGGAATCCGAACGGTAAGCTGGATCGTACTGAAATAGAACGGAAATGGGGCACATGAAACCGATTGGACCAATACCGTTAGCTTTTGCGGGCCAGAAAGGGGAGCTGACAATTGGCGGTTTGTCCGTGTCCGAGCTCGCGTCCCATGCGGGAAAAACACCCTATTTTGCGTATGATCTCGACCTGATCAGTGCACAAGTCGATCGTTTCCGCCGCGCGATACCGAGCGACATCCATCTTCACTATGCCGTAAAGGCCAATCCTCATCCCGCTGTAATCCAGCACTTAATGGCGCTTACTGACGGGCTGGATATGGCCTCGGGGGGCGAACTTGAGCGGGTACGAGAATGCGGTGCCGATATGGCGCATGTCAGCTTTGCCGGGCCTGGCAAGCGCGATCCGGAACTTGAGCTGGCCATTTCGCTGGGCGCAACGCTGAATCTGGAGTCCGAAACCGAAGCCAAGCGGGCCCTTGCGGCCGGACAACGCCTGGGCATCACACCGCGCCTTGCAGTGCGCGTAAATCCGGATTTTGAGCTCAAGGGATCCGGCATGAGTATGGGAGGCGGCGCAAAACCCTTTGGCGTGGATCAGGAGCGCGTGCCAGCACTGGTGAAAGATATCATCGCGCACGGCGCCGATTGGCGGGGATTTCACATCTATTCCGGGTCTCAATCCCTGGATGTCGACGCGATTGCGAATAGTCAGGAAGCCAGTATCGCGCTGGCGGCTGAGCTTGCCGAAGCAATTGGCGAAACACCGAAAACTGTGAATTTGGGTGGGGGCTTTGGTATTCCCTATACCGCCAATGATACGCCTCTCGATGTCGAAGCCATCGGAAAACGGCTTGAAACAGCACTTGGCGGACGAAAACCCATCCTGGCTGATACCCAGTTCATGATCGAGCTTGGTCGCTGGCTGGTGGGTGAAGCGGGAGTCTATGTCGCGCAAATCCTTGACCGTAAGTTGAGCAAGGGTGAGCTTTTCCTCGTTACGGACGGAGGAATGCACCATCATCTGGCCGCATCCGGCAATTTCGGAATGGTTATGAAGCGAAATTACCCGGTCGCGATCGCTTCGCAAATGGGTGCTGACCAAAGGGAATCTGCGACAATAGTGGGGCCATTATGCACTCCGCTCGATCGGCTCGCGGCCGATATTGGTGTCCCGGAGGCCGATATTGGAGACTATGTCGCTGTCTTCGCATCAGGCGCTTATGGTTTAAGCGCAAGTCCCATTAACTTCCTCAGCCACCCGCACGCCGCCGAGATCGTAGTTAAGGGCGGAAAAGTAACCATCTAACTCAACAGGATTTTAACCCTTTCCGGTGCATGACGCGTCGTAGAAAGGGCCGGAATTCCTGCGTATCTGCAGCGAATGACGTCATCGGCCCAGAATTAAAAGGGCGAAGCGATGCGTATCAAATCCTCGAAAATGGCCTTTTGCCTGGGTGTATCGGCAGTTGCACTCAGCGGTTGCGCTGGCGGTTCCGGACAGCAATTGCCGCCCGCCTCATTTGTCAGTTCATCGCAAGGGCCTGGCGAACAATATCTGATCGGGCCACTCGACTCTCTGACAATCTTCGTATGGCGCAACCCTGAACTCGGCGCCGAAGTGCAGGTACGTCCTGATGGCCGCATCACCACCCCGCTGATCCAGGACATGGTCGCTGTCGGTAAAACGCCGGCCATGCTTGCTGACGATATCTCTGTCATGCTGGCCGAGTATATCACCGAGCCGCGGGTTTCGGTGATCGTCAACGAATTTTCTGGCACTTACGCTCAGCGTGTCCGGGTTATCGGCGCCACCGAAGAGCCTGCCTCGATCCCGTATCGTGCGAATATGACATTGCTTGACGCGATGATCGCCGTTGGCGGACTTTCCGAGTTCGCCTCCGGAAACCGCGCTCGGCTCGTACGCCATGATCCAGTCAGTGGACAGCAGCAAGAATATGCTTTGCGCATTTCCAGCCTGCTGCGTCGCGGCGATACCAGCGCCAATGTGGACCTTCGTCCCGGCGATGTGATCATCATCCCTGAAAGCATGTTCTGATCGAACGCGCCCCGGCCACACCATCGCGAAAGGCGACGAGCACCACATGAACGAGATCTATGAAGAAGTCAGGATCGCACTCCACGCGATCTGGAAACAACGCTGGCTAGCCTTAGCGGTAGCCTGGGGTGTGGCAGTGCTGGGTTGGCTCGTAATTGCGATGATCCCGAACAGTTACACGTCATCGGCGCGCATCTATGTTCATCAGGAAACCGTTCTGTCCAACCAGGTTGGTGTGAGCGATCGTGAGCAACGCGCCAATATCGAGCGCATCCGTCAGACATTGGCTTCCACCGGAAACTTTGAGCTTGTTGTTCGCCAGACCGATCTTGTTCAGCAAACCAGTTCTGATGCCGAAGTTCGCGCATTGGCTAACCAGCTTCGCGAAAATGTAACCGTTGCTGCCCAACAGGATCCGAACAGCTTCGGACAACCCGGTAACATGTTTGAGATCTCCGCAAGTTGGGACAGCCCCACCCTTGCGCAGCAAATCAACCAGAAGCTGATCGACGTTTTCATTGAAGAAAATCTCGCCGGAACGCGCGCTGAAGCCACGCAATCCGTTGAGTTTCTTGATCGCCAGATCGCCGAGCGTGAACGCGTACTCCAGGAAATGGAAGAACGTCGCGCCAATTTCGAGACCCAGTTCAGCGGTCTGCTGCCTGGTACCGGCACGCTGACGAATCGCATGAATCAAGCGCGTGCCGAAATGCGCAATATCGAAGGCGATCTTGCCGCTGCACAGAGCTCCCTCAATACCGTGCAAGCGCAGCTTGGCGCCACAGCGCCAACTACGAATGTTGCTGGCGGTGGCGGTGGCGGCGGTGGCGGACCGGCCACTGCCCGTCTCAATGCGCTTCAAGCGCAGCTGGCCGATGCCCGTGGCCGTGGCTGGACGGATCAACATCCTGATGTGATCGCAATGCAGGGCCAGATCGCCCGGGCCCGGGCACAAGCCCGCGGTGAAAGTGGCCGGAGCTTTGGTGGTACCGCTGCCAATCCGCTCTACACGTCGCTTCGCTCGATGCTCGCCGATCGTCAGGCCCAGGTGGCAGCTCTAACGGCGCGGCGAGATCAGCTCCGCGCTGGCCTTGAACAGATTGAAATGCAGCGCACGACAAATCCGGGCGCTTTGGCGGAACAGCAGCAGTTGGATCGCGACTATCTGGCGCTTCAGACACAATATAACCAGCTCGTGGCCGATCGCGAAAGCGTTCGCCTGCGCGGTGATGTTGTCACCGAAACCGATAGCAACACGTTCCGCGTAGTGGATCCGCCAAGCCTGTCTTCGGCACCGGCCGCTCCTAACCGGCCTTTGCTTCTCATTTTTGTGCTGATCGCTGCGATTGCCGTCGGCCTGGGCGCTGCATTTGCCAAGGGGCAGCTGACCAATACCTATTCGACTGCGCGTCGGCTCGGCAGTGAAACCGGGCTGCCGGTTCTCGGTGTGATCAGCGAAGTGCTCAACCCGACAGAATCCGAAGTTCGTCGCCAAAATCTAATGCGCTTCGCGGCAGCATTCGGCGGGCTTTTCGGTGTGTGCGGGATCTTGATGGTCGCCGAGTTTATCCAACGCGGCATGACGGTCTGAGGGGGGATTGAGACAATGAATAAGCATAGCTCCATCCAATCAACCGGCTCATTGCTGGAACGCGCTTCTGAGAAGTTTGATTTCGCGGCCGCATTGCGGGGTTCAGCGGACGAGTTTCCTGCTGTTGAGGAGGCGCATCCCGCGGTCACTGCAGAGCCGGTTGTCCAAAAAACGCCGGTACATTTTGACGGTAAAGTCATGCCGGTCGATCGCGTGGCGTTGGCGGAAGCCGGCTTCATTCTGCCCGACCAGCGGCCTGGCCCACTTGCCGAGGAATTTCGGATTGTGAAGCGCCAGCTTCTCCTGCGCGCCGCAGGTGAGGGTGGTCCGCACATCGACAATGGGCGGATGATTCTCGTGTGCTCGGCCAAACCTGACGAAGGGAAGACCTTCTGTTCGGTGAATCTGGCGCTTTCGATGGCTCGGGAACGCGATCTGGATATCGTGCTCGCTGACACCGACCTCAACAATCCCGAAATTTGTGGGCTAATGGGCGTAGAAGATGGTCCGGGTTTTATCGATGCGATCGCAGATCCGTCGATTTCCATCGAATCCTGCCTTGTTCGCACCGATATTCCGAACCTGTCGATCTTGCGTTCGGGGCGGCGCACTGACGATGCGACCGAATTGTTGGCATCCCAACAGACTCGCACGGTCGTCCAAGCGCTGTTGGCGCAAAATCCGGCACGAATTGCCGTATTCGATTCCCCACCAGCATTGTCGGCTTCGCCGGCGTCTGTCCTGGCAATGCATGCCGGTCAAACCGTGATGGTGGTCAAGGCCGATGCAACGAGTGAAGCGGAGTTGCAGGAAGCACTCGGCCTGCTCGACGGTTGCGAACATATTCAGCTGCTTTTGAACGGCGCGACCTACACGCCAAACGGCAAACGCTTCAGCAATTATTACGGATATGGGGAATAGACATGGCCTTCCTGTCTCCTAAATCCCACCTCGCCGGTTTTGTCGCGATTGCGACAGGCATGACGCTCGCATTGCCCTCGGCCGCCCACGCGCGCACCCAGATTTCGCCTTATGTTGAGGTCCAACAGGTTCTCGACTTCGATCTGAGTGACAATGATGCGTTTGGCGATGATGTCGTCACCTATACCAGCGTTGCCGCAGGCGTAGATGCATCGATTGTTTCAAGTCGCATCGCAGTGGGCGCAAGTTATCGGTATGAGCGGCGCATCTCGTGGAATGACGATCTTGCCGATGATGATATTCACAGCGGTGTCGTTCGCGCAGCTGCAACGATCACGCGCGGACTGAGCCTGGAAGCCGGCGCATTGGCTGCCCGGGCACGAACGGAAATTGGCGGTGACTCGTTGACGTCACTCACCGGCGACAATGACAATAGCAGCCAGGTCTATTCGCTCTATGCCGGGCCGAGCTACAGCACCCGAGCCGGGCCGCTGGATATCGCCGCCGGCTATCGCATTGCCTATAACCATGTCGAAGATAATCTTGCGGCAAACACAGACCCGACACAGCCGGCGGTCGATTATGTCGATCACAGCACCTATCATCAGGCCTACGCCAATGTCGGCAGTGCGCCGGATGCAATGTTGCCCTTTGGCTGGGTCGTTTCTGCGGGTTGGGAACGCGAAGATGCAAGCCAGCTCGATCAGCAATATGAAGCCTATTACGGCCGCGTGGATATCACGGTTCCGGTTACGCCGACGCTCGCCTTGCTCGCAGGTATTGGCTACGAAAGCGCAGAAATTAGCCAGCGTGACGTATTGGTAGACGCAAACGGCCAACCTATTCTCGATAATAATGGCCGGTTCCAGAGCGATTTGAACGCGCCGCGCCTTCTGGCATATGATGTGGATGAGGTGATCTACGATGCCGGGATCCTGTGGCGCCCCAATCGCCGCCTCGAACTCTCGGCGCGGGTCGGTCATCGCTACGATACAACCATCTATACTGGTTATCTGAACTATCAGACCAGCGCATCAAGCGCGCTGCAAGCGTCGGTTTATAACAATATCAGCAGCTTTGGTCGCGGAACGACCAACACACTCGCTGGACTGCCGACGAATTTCACACTCGGAGTGAATGGCTTTGGCCAGTTCAATGGCTGTGCCTTTGGCGATGAAGGTGAGGCTGGCGGGTGCTTCGACAATAACTTCCAGTCGCTCAACGCGTCCAACTTCCGCAGCCGTGGGGGCAGCCTGGTCTGGTCCGGCGGGCGCGGCCCTTGGAGTTACGGTGTTGGTGCCGGCTACCAGAACCGCCGCTATTTTGCACCGACCAACAATGCGACATTCTCGCTCGATCGGGTGACTGACGAAGCGTTCGCGCTCCAGGCGAACCTGGGATACACGCTTTCGCCAAACTCTCAGTTCAGCGGAAACCTGTACGCAACATGGTTCGAAACCGGCATTCCGGGCGAATCCGACGTATTCAGCACAGGGGGATCGGCCACCTATAGCGTCGGCCTCTATCGCGGTCTGAGTGCGCAGGCATCGGCCGGAATATTCGCAAATGACGTCGACGGTGAAGAAACGGATTGGCTGGCATCAATGCTGCTCGGCCTCAGATATGGTTTTTAGGGGGACGCGTAACAGCGTTTTGGGAAAAAATTATGTACAGTGAACATTATGGCCTGACCGGAAATCCGTTCCAGCTGACGCCCGATCCGCGTTTCTGGTTCGAGAGCGAAACCCATAAGAAGGCCATGGCCTATCTCGGCTACGGACTTGCACAGGGCGAGGGCTTCATCGTTATCACTGGCGATATTGGCGCCGGTAAAACCACTTTGGTTGGCCATCTGATGGCGACCATTGATACCTCACGTCTTACCGCTGTTCAGATTGTATCGACCCAGGTTGAAGGCGAAGACATGCTGCGTCTTGTGTCGCAACAGCTTGGCCTGGAATCCCACGGCTTCTCCAAGGCCGAGTTGCTCGACCGGATCGAGCGCTTTCTTCATGGGCAGGCTCGCGAAGGCAAGCGGACATTGCTGATTGTGGACGAAGCGCAGAACTTGCCGGTTTCAGCGCTTGAAGAACTGCGCATGCTGTCGAACTTCCAGGCCGCTGGCCGCGCTTTGCTGCAAATTTTCCTGCTGGGCCAGCCTGAATTTCGTGATCGTGTTCGCACCGCCCCAAATCTCGAACAATTGCGCCAGCGCGTGATCGCCACGCATCATCTTGATCCGATGCAGGCCAATGAAATCGAACCCTATATCGTACATCGCCTGGCGATCGCCGGTTGGGATGGCCGTCCGCACTTTGCTGCTGACGCCTATGAGGCGCTCTTTGCGGCATCCGATGGTGTGCCGCGTCGCCTCAACACGCTGATGGCGCGCGTATTGTTGTTTGGCGCTGTCGAAGATCTCGATCTGATCACTGGCGATGCCGTGAGCGCGGTTCTCGCAGACCTTGCCGGCGAAGAGCCGGGGCATGCAGAATCCGCAAATACCGAATCTCCCGCTGAATCTACCGTTGAAGCTGAGTTGGAGCAGTCTGAAGGTCAGGCTCCGGAAGAGCGGGAGGCCTCGGATTTCGAAGCCGCTCCAGACACAGATTCAGAACCGGCTGAGCAGCACGATGATGTGTTTGCATCACTCGCGAATATCGACACAGGTATCGCCAGCAAAGACGAGGACGATCTGCCGAGTCCTGAGACAGCTGACTTTGCGGCTGACGGTGACGAGCCATCGGAATTCTCGGACGACCATGCCTGGGAAGAAGATCCGGCTGACGACCCGGCATTCGAGCCGGTATTCGAACCGGTGGTCGTGGCTGATCCGGAGCCTGCACATGACACGCGTGTCGCGGCCCTTGAAGCGCGGCTTGACGAACAGGATGCGGCGTTACGTCGTGTCTTGACCTTGCTTGTCCAGTGGGTCGAAGAAGACGAACCACAATCGAGTTTTGATGTCGTCCGTGACGACGCCGCCTAGACCGAGGCGAGGAGGAAATGCCCGACCATGATCAATGCGCTTTCGGTCGATATCGAAGACTGGTTCCAGGTCGGCGCGTTTGAATCCGTCATCGCGCGCGATGATTGGGACGACCTTGCCCATCGCGTAGAAGATAACAGCATTGCGGTGCTCGATCTCTTTGAGCGGGCAGGGGTCAAAGGCACCTTTTTCACATTGGGCTGGGTCGCAGAACGCTATCCTTCGCTTATCCGCCGGATTGCTGATGCGGGCCATGAAATTGCTAGCCATGGCTGGGATCATCAACGGGTCTTCGCAATGCAGCCGGAAGAGTTCCGGGCCGATCTTCGCAAAGCCCAAGCTGCACTGGAAGATGCCTCGGGTCTGAAGCCCACCGGATATCGGGCCCCGAGTTTCTCGATCGATGCACGAACACCTTGGGCGCACAAAATCCTGGCGGAAGAGGGGTATCAATACTCGTCGAGCGTCGCTCCGGTTGTGCATGATCATTATGGCTGGCCCGAAGCACCACGTTTCGCCTTTAATCCCGTCGAAGACAGCGACTTCCTAGAAGTGCCGGTCACCACCGCACGACTTGGCGGACGAACGATTGCTGCAGGTGGCGGCGGATTTTTCCGCTTGCTCCCGTATAATTTTTCACGCTGGGCCATCAGCCAGGTGAATGGCAAAGAACACCGTCCTGCAATTTTCTATTTCCATCCATGGGAGATCGACCCAGGCCAACCGCGGGTCGAGAATGCACCGCTGCGCTCGAAGGTCCGTCACTATAGTCGATTATCGGCGATGGAAGGAAAGCTGGAGCGGCTACTCGGTGATTTCAACTGGGGTCGGGTTGATAGCGTCGTCGAGACGCAAAAGGACTTGGTCCGATGAATGCGCCGGCACCCCAGCTTAGCGCAACTGTTCGGTCCGCTGATCTCCATGATCCAGACGAATGTACGCGCATCGAGGCATTTGTACGTGCGAGCGACGGAGCAACGCCGTTTCATCTCCCGCAATGGATCACGGCCATGGAAACCGGGTGTGGGCAAACCGCGCACATGCTGGTTGCGGAGCGCGGTGATGCCATAGTCGGTGTGCTCCCAGTTAATGTGATGCATTCTCCACTTGTGGGTCGTGCGTTAGTGTCGAGCGGATTTGCCGTCGGGGGCGGAATCCTGGCAGAGGATCCGGCTGTAATTTCGGACCTGGCGGACAATGGTTGGGCTTTAGCGGAGCGCTTAAGTTGCCCAGAAGTCGAACTGCGCGGTGGACCGGTGCCCGGAGGTTGGGAAGCGCGTTCAGGCCTTTATGCCAATTTCTCGCGCGAGCTTGCCGAGGATGCCGACGCTGATCTCCTCTCTGTGAAACGCAGACATCGTGCTGAAATCCGCAAGAGCTTCAAAAATGATCTCAGCTATTCGGTTGGCAATGGACGTGCGGAGCGCGATCAGCATTATGCAATCTATGCGACCAGCGTCCGCAATCTAGGCACACCTGTGTTTCCGCGCGCGATGTTCGATGCCGTACTCAATAATTTTGGTGATGATGCGGATATCATGGTTGTCCGTCATGACGGCCAGCCTGTCAGTGCGGTTCTGACGCTCTATTTCGAAGGACGCGCCATGGTCTATTGGGGCGGCGGCACGATCCAGGCGCGAGCGCTGAGAGCTAATGACTTCCTGTACATCACTATGATGAACCATGCTCGAGAGCGCGGTTGCACGGTCTTTGATTTCGGCCGCTCCAAAAGGGATACGGGTCCCTACAATTGGAAGAAAAATTGGGGCTTCAAGCCTGAGCCTATGGTCTATGCCAGTCGCCTGGCCGATGGCATGACGCCGCGAGAAATGAACCCCGACAGCCCGAAATATCGGCTGCAGGTGGCACTCTGGAAGAAGCTGCCCCTGCCGATCGCTAACAGGATCGGCCCCTGGATCGCCAAAGGCCTCGGCTAATGGGCGATATCCTGTTCCTCGCACACCGCATCCCATATCCGCCCAATCGCGGAGACAAGATCCGTTCGTTCAATATTCTGAAGCACCTCTGCGAGCTCGGCACGGTACATGTCGCAACCTTCGCGGATGATGATGAAGATCTTGGACATGCAGATGCTCTTCGCAGCATGGTTGGTTCGTTGCACATCGAAAAACGCAGCGTTTCTAAGCCGGTGGGCGCAATTCGGGCGCTTCTCACCGGCAAGCCGATTTCCCTGACGCTATTTGATAGCCAAGGCATCCGGTCATTTGTCGAGCAGATGCTACAATCAAAGTCCATCGATACGGTATTCGTATACTCTGGACAGATGGCCCAGTTCGTACCCGAACTCCCGCCTGAAACCCGCTTCATCATGGATTTTGGTGATGTCGATTCCGCCAAATTTGCTTCCTACGCGAAGAGCGGCAATCCGGTTATGCGCTATGTCCATGCTCGGGAAGCCAGGACTCTGGGAGCATTCGAAGGCACAACGGCTCGACGTGCCGATTACAGCCTGTTCGTCACCGATGCCGAAGCGGGGCTTTTTCGGTCTGCAACCGGATTGGACGAGCACCATGTTCTACGGCTCGAAAACGGTATCAATTGCGACTTTTTCGATCCGACCGCTGATTTTCCAAAGCTCACCACGACCATCGGACCGCTGGTCATATTTACCGGCCAGATGGACTATCGACCAAATATCGACGCGGTTGTCAGTTTTGCCAGAGAGGCATTGCCCGCCATTCATGCGGAGCATCCACATGCGCAATTCGCAATTGTTGGCCGCAATCCGACGTCTGAGGTCCAGGCGCTCGACCGTCTAGAAGGGGTGCAGGTTACGGGCGCAGTAGATGATATTCGGAGTTGGATAGCCGCAGCCGACGTGGTCGTCGCTCCCCTACGCATCGCTCGAGGTATTCAGAATAAGGTGTTGGAGGCGATGGCGATGGCACGGCCAGTGGTAGCCTCACGTCTTGCATTTGAGGGAATTGATGCGGTGCCGAGCCATGATCTCCTTGTCGCAGACACACCAGCGCAAGAGGCCGAGTTGGTGGTCCAGTTGCTCAACAATGTCTCTGATGCTGATGCACTGGGACGCGCGGCGCGAAAACGCATGATGGACCGCTATCGCTGGGACCGGACAATGGCGCCGCTTGCTGATCTCATTGGTTGTGACGAAGCCAATGACGAACCCAAGACCACGGAAGCGGTTTCAGCATGACAGCGTCGAGCGCTCTTGAACGTGCGGGCGCCGTGGGAGCTTCGACTGCCTGGCGCACCAGTCTGATCCTGCTCGGTGCGGCATTGGCTGCGTTGCTGTTCCTGTTCCAGAATGATTTTCTCAGCATGGCGACGGTTTGGATCAACAGCCCGACATTCAACCACTGCCTGCTGATCGCTCCGATCATTGGTTGGTTGATCTGGAACCGTCGAGCCGAAGTGGCACAGTTAACTCCGCAGGCATCGCTTTGGGGTCTGGTCCCGGTTGCCATCGGAGCTGCGAGTTGGTTTGTCGGCGAAGCCGCCGGCGTAACCCTGGCGCGCCACCTTGGTATCATTGTCATGATGCAGGGCAGTGTGGTGACCATCCTTGGCATCTCGGTAACGCGCGGGATCCTGTTTCCACTCGCCTATGCGCTGTTCCTGGTTCCGTTCGGCGAAGAATTCATTCCCGCCCTACAAATGATCACTGCAGATCTGTGCATGATATTGTTGGGTTGGTTCGGTCTACCCGCGCATATCGAAGGGGTGTTTATCACCACGCCTTCCGGCTTTTTCGAAGTAGCCGAAGCATGTTCGGGTGTGAAATTCCTGATCGCCATGCTCGCGCTCGGAGCACTGGCCGCCAATCTCTGCTTCAAAGGCTGGATTAGACGCTCGGTTTTCATGGTCGCCTGTTTTGTGGTTCCGATTATTGCGAACGCCATCCGCGCCTTTGGAACAATCTATATTGCCGACAGCTCCGGCATCGAGTTCGCCGAGAGCTTTGACCATATCGTGTATGGCTGGTTCTTCTTTGCCTTTGTGATTGCTGTGGTTTTCGCGATGGCCTGGAAGTTTTTCGACCGCGATATCGACGATCCCTTTTTTGACCCCGAAGACCTCCAATCTGCGCGGGAGGGCGGCCCGGACAGCTCTGCACGGCTATCGGGATTGGTCGTCGGGATTATCGCAATTGCCGTCGCACCGATGCTGTGGTTATCCTTAAGCTCGGCCGCGCAAACCGCCGTTCCAGGTCAGTTTGCACTTCCTACAGTTCCAGGCTGGTCCAGCGACGCGACACCGATGCGCCACGAATGGCAAGCAACCTATGTCGGTGCGGATCGGATCATTGCCGGACGATATCGCAACACGGACGGGCAAATTGTCGATCTGGCCATCGCCTATTACGCTGATCCGATGGAAGGGCGTGAGCCGGTTGGCATAGGGCAGGGCGGCATGCCGCTGGAGACCGAATGGTCCTGGGTTGAAGACAGCCAGGCACCGCAGGGTGGTACGGCGTATCGGATCATGGCGCCGGGACCGGTGTCGCGTGAAGTTTTCCAATATGTGATGGTGGGCGGCGCGCTGACAGGGAATAGTGTTGATGCGAAGCTCGCAACGTTGCGCGCTCGCCTGTTTGGAACCGACAGAAGCGCACAGGGCATTGTCATTTCTTCAGAAGAGGATGACGCGCGAGCGGCTGTTGAGGCCTTTGTCGCGGACAGCGGAGGCGTGGATCACCTGGTTGACCGCGTGATCGGCTTGGCCGACTGATCCGCATATGTGCGGCCTTACCGGAATATTTCATCTCGAAACGGCAAAACCCGTAGATCCGGACCGCGTGCGCGCGATGACGGATGTGCTCGCGCATCGCGGGCCGGACGGTTCGGGTGTGTGGACAGCCCAGGGCGTCGGCCTTGGCCATCGCCGCCTGTCGGTGATCGATCTGGAAGGTGGCGATCAGCCAATGGCAACGCCGGACGGCAAGCTGGTGACGATCTTCAATGGCGAGATTTACAATTTCCAGGACTTGCGCCGCGAACTCGAATCCCACGGCCATGTCTTCCAGACGAACAGCGATACCGAGGCGATTCTCCATGGCTGGCGGCAATGGGGACCGCGCTGCATCGAACATTTCCACGGAATGTTCGCATTCGCGCTGTTCGATGCGAGCGCGCAGACCCTGTTCCTTGGCCGTGATCGTCTGGGCGTCAAACCGCTCTATTATGCCGAAGTATCAGACGGCAGCCTGATCTTTGCATCGGAATTGAAGGGGTTATTGGCCCATCCGCTTCTGCGTCGCCGACCCAGCGAACACGCGATCGAGGACTATCTCGCCTTTGGCTATGTGCCCGATGACGCTTGTTTTGTGGCGGGTGTGCAGAAACTCCCGGCCGGCCATTTCCTGCTGCTTCAACGGGGCATGCCCGCACCGCAGCCGCAACAATATTGGGACGTGGAATTCTCTCCAAAACGCAGAAAACAACAAGCGGCGGAAGAAGAGCTGACAGCGCAAATGACAGAGGCAGTGCATAGTCGGCTCGTCTCTGATGTTCCGCTGGGCGCATTCCTCTCGGGCGGGGTCGACAGCTCAGCGGTTGTCGCACTGATGGCGGAGGCTAGCCGCGGCGCAGTCGAGACCTGTTCGATCGGGTTCGATCAGGCGGACCATGACGAAACCGAATATGCCGACCTGATCGCGGAGCGCTTCGCGACCAATCATCGCAAACGGATCGTGGCGGCTGACGACTTCCCGTTGATCGACACACTGGTTGAAGCCTTTGACGAACCCTTTGCGGATGCCAGCGCCTTGCCCACCTATCGCGTCTGCGAACTGGCCCGCGAAAAGGTGACGGTGTCTCTGTCGGGCGATGGCGCAGATGAGATTTTCGCTGGCTATCGCCGCCACGTCTTTCACGCAGGTGAAGAGCGCGCGCGGCGTTTTCTACCGAGCGCCCTTCGGAAACCGATCTTTGGTGGTCTCGGCGCGATCTATCCGAAGCTCGACTGGGCACCGCAGTTTCTGCGCGCCAAATCGACATTGCAGGGCCTCGGCCTGTCTGGCGGCGAAGCCTATGCCCAATCGGTCGGCGTGACCGCACAAGCGACCCGCACGGCGCTCTACAGCAACACAATGCAAACCGCTCTCCAAGGTCACCGCGCCGAAGATCGCTATGTGCGAACAATGGAAAATGCACCTGCCGCTGATGGCCTGGCCGCGGCGCAATATGCCGATCTCAAAATCTGGCTTCCTGGTGATATCCTGACCAAGGTCGACCGGACGAGCATGGCCGTCAGCCTGGAGGCGCGCGAGCCGCTGCTCGATCATCGCCTCGTCGAGTTCGCTGCCACTCTCCCGCTCAAACAACGGGTGAGGGGAGGCACGGGCAAATGGCTGATGAAACAGGCCATGCGCCGCTATCTGCCTGAAGACATCCTGTTCCGCCGAAAAATGGGCTTTGTGACGCCCATCAGCACCTGGTTCCGTGGTCCACTCGCCAGCGAGGCGACAGGGCTCGTGAGCAGCACCGCCCTTGCTGAGACCGAATGGTTCAACCGGTCGGCCATCAAACAGGTGGTTGAAGAGCATCAGAGCGGGCGCAAGGAACATGGCCGGATGATCTGGCAATTGCTTATGCTCGATCGCTCATTGCGCCGCGTTTTTGGTCTGGGTCAGCCCTCAGGATAATCCGCCCGGACAAAATATAACCCGTCCGGCGGGGCATTCAGGCCAAGCCGATTGCGATCGGTCGCTTCGAGTGCATCTCTCATATCCTCGACCGACCAGCGTCCAATTCCCACCAGCGCGAGACAGCCGACCATCGAGCGTACCTGGTGATGGAGGAAGGAGCGGGCCGAAGCGGTTACCTCGACGCGATCTCCATTGCGCCCGACATCCAAGGCCGAAAGCGTCTTCACCGGGCTTTCCGCCTGGCAATGCGCCGAACGGAAGGTCGTGAAATCATGTTTACCGACAAGAAGTTGCGCGGCGTCTTGCATTACCCTCTCATCCAATGACTGTGGAATGCGCCAGGCCCGGCCTTCATCCAGTGCCAAAGGTGCTCGGCGATTGACGATCCGATACAGATAGTGGCGGCCTGTACAGCTAAACCGCGCATGCCAATCATCGTCGACCGCCTCGCAATCCAGGATAGCGATCGCTTCACCGCGCAGCTTTGCGTTGAGCGCCTCGCCGAGGCGAAAGGCCGTGATCTCGCGTTCAATATCGACATGCGCGCTCATCGCGAGAGCATGTACACCGGAGTCAGTGCGGCCTGCGCCATAAACCAACGTCTCCTCGCCGGTAATCGCTGTGCAGGCGTCTTCGATCGCTTGCTGGACGCTCGGACCATGCGGCTGCCGCTGCCAGCCCATATAATGTTGGCCGTCAAACTCGATCGTGAGCCGGAACCGGGTCATCAGAGTTGTGTACCGATCGGGATGGAAAAGCCGCGCAAGAGATCGGCGGTATCCATCGCCGCCTTGCCTGCCCGCTGTACAAGGGTTGGCCGGATCGCATTTTCGCCACAGGCAATTGTCAGTGTGTCGCCGACAACGCTCCCCGGTTCGCCGCTCGCCTCGACAATATCGGCGGCAAGGATTTTGAAGCGCTCGCCGTCGAATTCGAAAAATGCGCCCGGCAAAGGATTGAAGGCACGGATCGCCCGTTCGACCTCTTCCGCCGATTTCGAGAAATCGATGCGCGCCTCGGCCTTGGTGATCTTGTCGGCATAGGTGGCGTCGGCATCGTCCTGTATGTCCGGGACAAGCGTATCGAGCGCATCCAGCGTATCGCAAATCAGTGATGCGCCCATTTCTGCCAATTCCTCCGTCAGCGCACCGGCAGTCTTTCCCTCGGTAAGCGTGGCAGCAAGAGTCAGCATCGGTCCTGTATCAAGCCCGCGTTCCATCTGCATGATCGTGATTCCGGTTGCCGGATCGCCCGCCAATATCGCGCGCTGCACCGGCGCCGCACCGCGCCAACGGGGAAGGAGCGATGCATGGATGTTAAGGCAACCGCGCTTCGGCGCATCGAGAATCGCCTGGTTGAGAATCAATCCATAGGCCGCAACCACTGCTACATCTGCTTCGAGCGCAGCAAAGGCTGCTTTTTCTCCGTCTGATTTCAGGCTGGCTGGGGTTCCCACCTCAATCCCCAGCTCTTCTGCAGCCTTGTGCACCGCAGACGGCCGCAGTTTCTTGCCACGGCCCGCTGGACGCGGCGGTTGGCTGTAAACCGCAACAATATCATGCCCTGCATCGACAAGGGCGCGCAGCGCCGGCACCGCGAAATCGGGCGTTCCCATGAAAATGATCCGCATGTCCTTGCTTCAACCGCTTGGCAAAGGGGAGCGCAACCCCCTAACTTGTTTCCATGGCCTCTGCAGAGATAGACCAACTGACCAATGCGCTCGCCCGATTACCCGGTTTGGGGCCGCGTTCGGCGCGCCGTGCGGTGCTGCATCTCCTCAAAAAACGAGAGGCATCGCTGACGCCTTTGTTGCGTGCGCTGGAGACGGTGGAAGCGAAACTTGCGACCTGCAGCATCTGCGGCAATGTCGATACGAGCGATCCCTGCGGTATCTGCACGGATACAAAACGGGATGCGCGATCGCTCTGTGTCGTCGAAGAAGTCTCCGATCTCTGGGCGCTGGATCGTTCGCGGCTATTCCCGGGGCGGTTCCATGTCCTGGGCGGCCGGCTTTCGGCACTAGACGGTGTTCGCCCGGAAGACCTGCATATTGATACGCTGATTGCCCGCGTATCAGGCGGGGAGGTGGATGAGGTCGTACTGGCAATGAACGCGACACTCGAAGGCCAGACAACTGCGCATTACCTGGCCGAACGCCTCGAATCTCACCCGGTGCGCATCACTCAGCTCGCCCATGGCCTGCCGGTCGGAGGCGAGCTCGATTATCTCGACGATGGAACACTGGCTCAGGCGCTGCGCGCACGTAGTCCCATCGCTTGACCTGATTCGTGCCAATTCCTACCTAGAGCCCATGGCCATATTACCGATTGTTGAAGTTCCGGATCCCCGGTTGAAAACTGTTTCCACGCCTGTCGAAGAGGTGACGGACGAGACACGTGCGCTGATCGCGGACATGTTTGAGACGATGTATGATGCCCCGGGCATCGGCTTGGCGGCGATCCAGGTTGGCGTACCCAAGCGCATTCTCGTAATCGACCTGCAGGAAGAAGACGATGAGGAGGGCGAACCCGTTCGCGATCCGCGTATCTTCATCAATCCCGAACTGGTCGATCCATCCGAAGATTTGCGGACCTATGAAGAAGGCTGCCTCTCCATTCCCGATCAATTCGCCGAGATTGACCGTCCGGACAGTGTGACCGCTCGCTGGCTCGATGAAAATGGCGAGAAACATGAAGAACGCCTCGAAGGCCTGCTCGCGACCTGCCTCCAGCACGAGATGGACCATCTTGAAGGCATCGTATTCATTGATCATCTCTCGCGCATGAAGCGCAATATGGTGCTCAAAAAGCTCGAAAAAGCGCGGCGGGCGCAGGCGGCCTAACAAGGGTGTGCGAAGCTCGCTTGTGCAGAGTCGCTACAGAGTCTAAGTTCACCATTCGTTCTTCTTGAGTAGGCGGCCATGGACCCGATCATTGTCATTGTTGGTGTGATAATCGCGCTGATAGCGGGCGCGGTATTGGGCTGGCTCGCCAGTAACCGCTCGAATGCGCCATTGCGTGATGAGAATGCACGGCTCCGCGAAGACGGCGAACGCACGACATCCGACCTGCGCACGACGCTGGATGGTGTTCGCGAGGAACGTGATGCCGCGTTGCAGGAACTTGCCGGACTCAAGGCCTCGGCTGACGAGCGCGATCGGGCGTTTGAAGTGCGGCTGACCGAGTTGCGGGAAGCCAAGGACGCATTGACCGCTCAATTCAGCGAAGTGGGCGCGAAGATGCTCGGCGATGCACAGAAACAGTTTCTCGAACGGGCCGATGCGCGTTTCAACCAAGCAGGCGAGAAAAGCGAAGAGCGTCTCAAGCAGCTTCTCAGCCCGGTCGGCGAACGATTGAAGGCCTATGAAGAACAGGTCGGTAAGGTCGAGAAAGAGCGAACCGAAGCCTATGGCAATCTAACCGGATTGATTGATCAGATGCGGGCCGGGCAGGAGGGTGTCCGCAGCGAAACCGAGAAATTGGTCAACTCGCTGCGCAATGCGCCAAAAGCGCGCGGGCGCTGGGGCGAGCAACAGCTCAAAAATGTGCTCGAAACCGCCGGACTCTCAGAACATACGGATTTTCAGACCGAGGTGAGCGTCGATAGCGAGGATGGCCGGATGCGGCCCGATGCGATCATCCGCGTTCCGGGCGGTCGTGCATTGGTGATCGACGCGAAAGTGTCGCTCAATGATTATCAGGACGCCTTCAATGCGGATGAGGAAGAGGCGCGAGAAGTAGCGCTGGCCCGCCATTGCACCTCGATGAAAACGCATATCGAAGGCCTGTCTCGCAAGGCCTATTGGAGCCAGTTCGACGAAGCGCCGGACTATGTGATCATGTTTGTACCCGGAGAGCATTTCCTTACCGCGGCACTCGAGCATGAACCGTCCCTCTGGGATCATGCGTTCGACAAGAAGGTGCTGCTCGCGACACCGACCAATCTGATAGCGATTGCGCGCACTGTCGCTGCGGTTTGGCGTCAGGAAGGTCTTGCCCAGGAAGCACAGCAAATCGGCCAGCTTGGCAAGGAAATGTATGATCGCCTAGCGGTTGCCGCGGGGCATATGCGCACTGTCGGCAGCGGGCTCACCACTGCGGTCAACAACTACAACAAATTTGTCGGTAGCTTTGAACGCAATGTCCTCTCCACGGGTCGCCGCTTTGCCGAACTCAATATCGAACCGGGCAAGAATGAAATTGGCGATCTGGCACCGATCGAAGCCATGGCCCGCGAATCCACGGCCGGCGCGCTACCATCTTCGGACAATGACGAAGACACCCCGAACGCGGCGGAATAGCCTCTAAACGTCGCCGCCACAGCCTTGGACGGGAGCGCTGCCGCGTTCCGTGATCGTCACGATGGCGGGATAGCCAGCGCCGCTCATCGCATCGGTGCACGGCTCGTCGAGGATTTCTACGGTGATCGAATCATTCTCGAACCGGCGTCCGCCCTCGAAGGTTTCGAGCTCCGGCGTGCGCGCCGTGACCCGGCGTTCGCCATAATCGGCTTCATAGACAATCACATCGTCATAGATGCGCAGGAACCAGCCCGGTTCCTGGCCGACACCGCGGAAAAAGGGTTCAGGCTCGGCATTCGCCGCTTCGTCATCGGTTACGATGCTCGGGGAATCGGTGATTGCGGGATCGCTAAAATCCTCACAGGCCGAAAGGGGGAGGGCGATTGCCGCGGCTGCCACCAGGCTTAGTTTCATATCCATCAATACACCGTATCATCATAAACAGGCTCACCGCCCGCATAGGTTGTCGCGCAGGCGGCGAGAGCCAACAACAGGGCAATCCCCAAAATTCGCATCAGCCGTCCTTCCGCCGTCGTTCAAGGTTCAGCCTGATACCATTTTCCGACCGCAGCGTCAGCCGGGCAATTGGTTCGGGAATATGGCCCTCGACCGGTGACACCGTCCAGTCCCGCATGACCGTTGCCAAAATGATGACCGCTTCCTGCAGCGCGAAGGCCGCGCCCAGGCAAACCCGCGGGCCTTTGGAGAAGGGGAAATAGGCTTTTTGCTCAGACGCCTTGGTCTCGGCGCGGCCAAAGCGATCGGGATCAAAGCGATCAGGATCATCCCAATGTTCGGTGTGGCGATGCTCAAGTAGTGGCGAGACGAACAGGATCGCGCCGGGCATGATTTGCTTGCCGCGCATCTCCTGTTCTTCGGTGGCATCGCGCGGAATGAAGGCTACCGGCGGATAGAGGCGCAGCGTTTCGCGAAACACATCGCGGGTGAACGGCAGCATGCGCATTTTGGAAAATTCGAGCGGGCCATCGGCGAACACTGCATCCGCCTCGGCCTGCAAGCGCACCTGCACATCCGGGCATTGCGCGATCAGGTACAGCGCCCAAGCGAGGGCCGAAGCAGACGTCTCATGCCCGGCCAGAAACATGATCCCGATCTGGTCGACCAATTCGCGCTCGTTAAACGTCTTGCCGGTCTCCGGATCAGCGGCATTGATGAAGCTTGCCAGCATATCGCGATCCGGCACATCATCCCCCCGATCGATGGCCGCAAGGCGCTGACGAACCGGTGCATGGAGCAATTCCCGTATCGTCGCCGCCGACTTCCGAGCACGCAGACGACCGACGGACAGCCATTGCGGCACGCCGGCCAACGTCCATACGCCATGCTGCCAGGCCAGATGCTGGAACCGCTCAAAATTCTCGAAGATGATCTTCGCTTCATCCCGCGTGAACGCGCGGGAATAGATGGTGCGGAAAATGACATCGGCGGTCACATGCGTCATCTCCAGATCCGCCTGGGTATTCGCGCCAACAGCGCCTGCAGCAAACCGTTCTGCCATCGCATCGGCTGCGGCCAGCATCAGTGGGAATATCGCCTTGATCCGCGTACCTTCAAAGGCCGGATCCATCATCCGGCGCTGCTGCTTCCACAGATCGCCATTTGATACGAATATGCTCTCGCCGAGCAACAGTTCGAGCATCGTCGCCATGAGATCGGATTTTGGGTAGCGATCGACATCGCCCAGCAGGATATTCTGGACGAGATCGGGCTGGTTCACGAAATACATGGTCCGCCGGGGCAGGCGCACTTCGCCGAGCTTCATCGAATAGCTGTTCGCGTAGAGCGGCGCAGTCGAGGAATGAAAACTCTTGATCAGCCGCGCAATCGGGCCCAGTTTCTTGGGATTGCCCGCAGGTTTGGGCGGGATGAGATCGGTCATCTTACCGCCTTCATCCGTCCCCGCCGCAACCTCGTAAAATCCCGCACGGTTGGGCGATGGGCGAAACGATTGGCCAGTGTCTGAGGCCCAGCGGTGATTGCGAAATAGTCATAATCACCGGGTCGTGCACCAGCCATGATGTATTGAAAATGCAATCGCATCCAGTTGCGCGAGGATTTTGCAAATTCTTCCTCGGGCATGATCTCGTGAAACTTCGCATTGAGCAGCTTCGGATTACTTCGATCCGCGTTGCGATCGCCAATCGCGGTATAGGGATCGACCAGTGCAAAACAGGCACCATCAGGCGGCGCGGAAATGTCCACCCAATCAACAGCATCGCTTTCGGCAACAGTTGCGATCTCATCCCGCATTGCACCGGCCTCGGGCAGCCAAGCGAGCCACATCACGGTTTGGCCAACGGTGAGCAGGGAGAGCTTCGGCGGATCGCCTGGAAGATCGTCCAGCACCCGGCTCATCACCGCAATAGCAAGCGCCGCGCCATAGCTATGTCCGACGACCAAAATTTCATCGACATCGCCATTTGCGACCCGTGCTTTCAGCAGATCCCCAAACGTATCGCGGCGCCGATCCAGCACATGCGTCCGGCTCTGCTCCTCGCGTTCATGAAAACTGAGGATGCGCCCAACCCAAGTCAGGTTGAACTTCTGTTCGAGCTGATAAGCCAGCCACAGCAGAGCCACGCCGATCGCTAGACCGCCCAGCAGGCCCAGAACACCGACCAAGAGATAGCCTGCAACACCCAAGCCGATGCCGAAGATCAACAGGATCAGAATTGCAATCGCCGGCATCGTGGCCGTGACACCGGCTGGCCAGCTCCAATGGAAGGTTTTCGCAAACACACCGGACCGCAATGCCCGCCAGGACGCCGTTAGCGTCACCCAAGCGAGCCTGATCGGCCGTTTTACCCAGAATTGGCGAACGATATCGTCCCATTCGCAATAGAGATATTCGGTCTCGACCACCTCGCCATCGCCATCAAACCGGACGTCCCAGCGATAGACATGATCGGTGTCGCGAGACCGTTTGCCAACATCGATCCGATAGCCTGACACAGAAGCCTGTTTTTCTGCTTCCGATCTATAGAGCTGATGATAGTGACGTATTCCTCGCGGGTCGAAACCGCTCAGATACAGGACGAGGCGGCGACGTACGGTGCTCATCGCCGAAACTGGTTCACGACTTCATAGGCCATAACAGCCGTCGCGACCGCCGCATTCAGACTGTCAGCTTTCCCATGCATCGGCATTTTTACGAGAAGATCGCAGGCCTCTGCATAATCCGCCGGCAATCCGGCTGATTCATTGCCGGTGAGGATGAAACAGGGACGCGCATAGTCGGGCTGCTGATAATCCACCTCGGTATCCAGACTGGTTCCGACCAACTGTCCTGCGCCGGCTCTTAACCAGACCAGAAAATCACCCCAGCTCGCAGTTGCAAGCGCTTGTGTGAACACCGCGCCCATCGACGCACGAATTGCTTCAACCGAGAATGGATCGGCGCAGTCATCGATCAAGATCAATCCACCCGCACCAACCGCATCTCCGGTGCGAAGCATTGTGCCAAGATTTCCTGGATCACGCAGCGCTTGCGCGACCAGCCAGATGTCCGCCTTGGATCGATCAATTGTTGCAAGTCTGGTATCGAATTCGGGATAAATACCGACAATCGCTTGAGGATTGTCCTTCCCCGAAAGCTTGCTGAGGATCTGCCGTGTGGTGTGTATCGCCGTACCGCCGGCATTTTCCGTTGCCGAGATCAATGCCTGGGCACGCGGATGTTTGGCACCTTCATCTGCAAAGAAAACATGTTCCGGCATGCGGCCGCTTTCCTCGGCCTCGGACAGTATCCGCAGGCCTTCAGCAAGAAATTTGCCCTCAGTGCGGCGATTTTTCTTGTCGCGGAGCGAACGCGCCCATTTAACCAATGGGTTGGAAAATGCGGTAATCTCTCGGGGCAGGGGTCAGTCCTCCCCGAATTTGGACTCAACCAGTTCAGCCAGTTGCGCCACAGCCTCCTCAGCCCCGTCGCCGCTTGCACTGATCGTGATCGTATCACCCATGGCGGCACCCAGCATCATCAAATCGAGAATAGAAGATCCGGCAACGGTCTGGGCCTCGCGAGATACCTCAACATCGGCTTCCAATTCGCTCACCATGGTAACGAATTTGCTGCTCGCCCTAGCATGCAGGCCGCGCTGATTGCAGATGGTGACCGTCCGCTCCGTGCTGCTCAAGCCGCTTGCCCCAAGATTTCTGACGCTACGGAGATATATTTCTTGCCAGCATCGCGAGCTGCAGCAACCGCATCAGTAACCGACATGGACTGGCGCGCGCTGGCAAGCCGGATCAACATCGGCAAATTCATGCCGGCTATCACTTCGACTTTTTCAGGTCGCATCAGCGATATGGAGAGGTTTGACGGTGTTCCCCCGAACAAATCGGTCAGAACGATAACGCCCTCGCCATCTTCAACCTTTTCGACGGCTTCAGCAATTTCTTGTCGCCGTTCCTCCATATCGTCATCGGGGCCGATACAAATGGCCTCGATCAGCTCTTGCGAACCAACAACATGTTCCATCGCGACGACAAATTCACGGGCAAGATTGCCGTGCGTCACCAGAACCAGTCCGATCATTCAATCACCTGCAATATCTTTTTTGGCCGGTGCGACCCTTTCGACGGAATCAGTCGACGGGAAGGCCAAATCACGGTGCGAGACCGTGGGCGAAAATCCGGCTTCACGCAACCGTTTGCCGAGGCGCTCAGCGACATGCACTGAACGATGACGGCCGCCTGTACAGCCAAATCCCAATGTAATGTAGGATTTTCCTTCTGCCTGATATCGCGGCAGCAGGATCGTTATGAGCTCTTCAATCCGACCGATAGCGTCTTCATAGGCCGGATCTTCGGCAATATGGGCGCCCACCGCATCATCGAGTCCCGTCTGCGGGCGCAAATCTGGATTCCAATGCGGATTACGCAGAAACCGCATGTCGAACACCAGATCAGCATTGCGCAAGATACCGCGCGCAAAGCCGAACGATGCGACTGTTATGACGAGTTCGTCAATATTATGGGCCCCAAATCGGGTTCTAAGGTCATTTCGTAGATCACTCGGGGAGCTGTCTGTTGTATCGATGACGTGATTGGCCCAGCGGCGCAGCGGTGTCATTATCTCCCGCTCGAGCCTGATGCCTTCCTCCGCTGGCCGATCAAGTGCCAGAGGATGGCGCCGCCGCGTTTCTGAAAAGCGACGTTCGAGCTCGGACCCGCTGCAATCCAGGAAGACAGTTTCTATTTCCAGACTGTGGCTTTCGGAAATGGCCTTGATGCGTTCGACGATTGCTGCCGCATTGAAGCCGCGTGTCCGACTATCGATTCCGATCGCAATAGACCGTTCGGTTTTCGATGGATCAAGCGGCACGCTGATCTCAAACAGCTTGTCGAAAAGGCTGAGCGGAAGATTATCAACCGTTTCCCATCCCATATCCTCAAACGTCCGCAGCGCGGTCGATTTGCCGGCACCGGACATTCCCGTAACCAACAGGATACGGCGATCAGGTGGCCCGATGTCACTCATGCGGCGGCCATCGGCAATGAGATCGAAAAACGGGCGCCTTGCGCCAAATTGTCACGGTCTTCTGCCATAATCGTTCCATCATGACCTTCAACAATAGCCTTTGCGATCGCCAACCCCAAGCCTGAATGCTTGCCAAAATCCTCAACCGAGGGCCGAATGCTGTGAAAGCGCCTGAATATCTCGTCTCGCTGATCCTCAGCAATCCCGGGCCCTTCATCTTCAACGCTGATGAAAACGTCATCACCGTCTCCCGTTGCTGCAATCCTTACCGTCCCGCCTTGCGGTGAAAAAGACACAGCATTGTCGAGCAGATTTTCAAACACGCGAGCGAGTTGCGAGGCTTCACCCATGATAACGGCGCTACCCGAGCGGGGCCTACCAAAAGCTATGCGAACGCCACTGTCTCGGCCGCGTTCACTCCGACTCTGCACGATCCCACCGATGAGATCACCAATGTCGACACGTTCAAAATTGGTCCGAGAGAGTTCTGCATCAATCCGTGACGCGCTCGAAATATCAGTAATCAGGCGGTCGAGCCGACGAACATCGTCTTTGACAACATCCAGCAACTGCGCCTGGAGCTCCGGATCTTCAATCTTGTGTAGAGTATCGACAGCCGAACTTAGCGACGCGAGCGGATTTTTAAGCTCGTGAGCCACATCCGCTGCAAAGGCTTCGGTCGCATCAATGCGTTGGCGGAGCGCCTGGCTCATGTCCGAAAGGGCACGCGCTAGAAGTCCGATTTCATCACGCCGATCCGGCAGTCTCGGCAGCACAACCTCCCGCGCTCGGCCAAGCCTTACTCGCTGAGCGGCCAGCGAGAGCCGGCGAAGAGGGCGAACGATTGTGCGCGCAAGAAATAACGATAGCAGTACGGAAACGACGGCCGCGACGAAGATGATTATACCAAGGCGCAGCCGTTCATTCCGCACATCGCCCCGGATATCCCTTGCGTTCGCAGTTATCAGAGCCACCGATCCAACATCAGCATCGAGCGGGACGGCCACGGAGACCATCGGTGTTCTATCAGGTGCGAGGCCGAGTTGCGTTGCGCCGATCCCGGATTCTGGAACATCAGCGGCAAACTGCCACACCGAAAACTGATCAACTTCAGGTTCACGAAAACGGGGCAGGGGTTCTGCATTCACCACCGTTTCGATGCTCCGATCCATCCATCGGGCAACGCTGCGTCGCCAGGGCTCGGTGGTCGGATCCCGGTTGATATAGGTCGGTTCGGCCTCCTGCCAGCTATCGAGCGACAGCATCCCATCGTCACCATATATCCGAATCCGATGGCCGCTACGGGTCCCAAGGGACGCGATAACTGCCGCCCGTTCATCCGGCGCTGCCCGATTGATGACATTGGCTATGAGTTCGGCCTGGGTTTCGGTTTGCCGCGTGCGTTCGTCCAACAGGCGCACTCGATAATTGTCGAGCCAGAAAAACTGCCCGCGAGCAATGCTATTGCGAAAATATTGACGGCAAGAATCCGGCTCGTCAGCGACCAGCGCGCTGACCATCTCAGGTCAAGATCTTCGTTCCTGCTCACCTATTCTTCGGCGAAACGATAGCCGACCCCGTACAGTGTTTCGATGGCGTCAAATTCACCATCAACTTGCCGAAACTTGCGGCGTAAACGCTTGATATGACTGTCGATGGTGCGGTCATCGACATAGACATCATCGGTATAGGCTGCATCCATCAATTGATCGCGCGATTTGACGATACCGGGCCGAGCCGCAAGCGATTCCAGGATCATGAACTCGGTCACCGTCAGGGTAACATTTGCGCCGGCCCAGCTGACCCGGTGGCGGGCAGGATCCATTTCCAAACGGCCGCGAACGATGGGTTCAAGCATCTCTTCTGGCGGCTCGCCACCGCCATTGCTCTGCGCTGCGAGTTCGGTGCGGCGCAGAATGGCGCGAATGCGCGCAATTAGCAGCCGCTGTGAGAAGGGTTTCGCGATATAATCGTCAGCGCCCATGGCGAGGCCCAACGCCTCATCCAACTCATCATCCTTTGATGTCAGGAAAATCACCGGAATCGCGCTTTTCTCGCGCAGACGGCGAAGCAGTTCCATGCCGTCCATCTGGGGCATCTTGATATCGAGAACGGCAAGGTCAGGCGGGTTTTCGATCAGCGCCTTAAGGGCGGTTTCACCATCCGAATAGATTCGCGTCGCAAAACCTTCGGATTGAAGGGCGATTGAAACGGAGGTCAAAATATTCTTGTCGTCATCGACAAGGGCAATTGTTGCGGTCATTCAAATACCGTAAACTAGGGTTCTTGGGCCTGACTAGCGACCTCGGGACGTCGCGGCAATGGGCGCTTTTACCCGAGATTTGGATAGAGCGCGTTGATTTTTTCGTTGCCAACTGCTTAGGCCTTGATCAAGCGATCGCGGCGCTCCCCAGGCAGCCGCATCCCTTCCGGATTTTCTTAGGAGACCTAACTTGTCCTCTCGCATCCCCGCTTTCGATTTGGCCAAACAAGGCGTCGATACCGGATCCGCTGATTTACACTGGAATCTCATGACGTCGCCGTTGATCGAAACATCGGTTCAGCGCGGCGAAGGCCGGCTTGCCAAACATGGCCCGTTGGTCGTTGAAACCGGCAAGCACACAGGCCGCTCGGCAAATGACAAATTCATCGTCCGCGATGGCGAGACCGAAGACACTGTCTGGTGGGGCAAGGTCAACGTTCCGATGACGCCTGAACATTTCGCCGCCCTGAAAGAAGATTTCATGGCCGAAGTCGCCAAGAAAGACACGCTGTTCGTTCAGGATCTCTACGGTGGATCGCAGCCAGATCACCGCGTCCGCGTGCGGGTCATCAACGAATTCGCTTGGCACAATCTCTTCATCCGGACGCTGCTCTGCCGTCCGGAAGCTGACGAACTGCCGGGCTTTGAACCCGAATATACGATCATCGACCTCCCCAGCTTCCAGGCTGATCCCGAGCGACATGGAACCCGGTCGGAAACCGTTGTCGCGGTAAACTTGTCTGAGAAGCTGATCCTGATTGGCGGCACGAAATATGCCGGCGAAATGAAGAAATCGGTATTTGGCATCCTGAATTACAAGCTGCCGGTTGATGGCATCATGCCGATGCATTGCTCGGCCAATATCAGCCCCGAGGGCGACACCGCGATCTTTTTCGGCCTGTCCGGCACCGGCAAAACGACCCTGTCTGCAGATGCAAGCCGTACACTGATCGGTGATGATGAGCATGGCTGGTCCGACACCGCTGTCTTCAACTTTGAAGGCGGTTGCTATGCCAAGATGATCCGGCTGTCCGAAGAGGCGGAACCGGAAATTTATGCGACGACCAAGCGGTTCGGCACAGTGCTCGAGAATGTCGTAATGGATCCTGACACGCGCGAGCTCGACTTTGACGATTCCAGCCTCGCGGAGAATAGCCGCGGCGCCTATCCGATTGAGTTCATCCCGAACAGCTCGGAGGAAAATCTTGGTCCGGTTCCGAAAAATGTGATCATGCTGACCGCCGATGCCTTTGGCGTGCTGCCTCCGATCTCGCGGCTCACACCGGACCAGGCCATGTATCACTTCCTGTCCGGATACACTGCAAAGGTCGCCGGTACCGAAATCGGCGTTACCGAACCTCAGGCAACATTCTCAACCTGTTTCGGTGCACCCTTTATGCCGCGTCATCCGAGTGTTTACGGCAATCTGCTGAAAGAACGTATCGCCAAGGGTGGTGTGAATTGCTGGCTCGTCAATACGGGCTGGACCGGCGGCAAATATGGCGAAGGCCATCGTATGCCGATCAAGGCCACTCGGGCGCTGCTCAATGCCGCGCTCGACGGCAGCTTGAACCATGTCGAGTTCCGAAATGACGCCAATTTCGGCTTTGACGTGCCGGTTTCAGTGCCCGGCGTCGATGACGCGATTCTCAATCCGCGTGGAACCTGGGCGGATGTCGAAGCGTATGATGAGATGGCGGCCAAGCTTGTCGGCCTGTTCATCGAGAATTTCAGCCAGTTCGAAGAGCATGTTGATCAGGGTGTCCGCGAAGCGGCGCCAACCGCTGGCTTAATACGGTCTCACATATCCCAAAGGGGGAAGAATTATGGGCATTCTAGACGGAATTCTCTCGCAAGCCGGTGACAGTCTCAATTTGGACGACCTTGCGTCGCAAGTTGGCCTCTCGTCCGAACAGCTGCGGTCCGGCGCTGATTCAATTCTCGGCCAACTGGCTGGCGATGGCACTGACGATCCGCAGGAAGCCGCCGCAGAAGCCGCTAACCAGACTGGCCTTCCGCTTGATCGCCTTGAGCAACTCCTTCCGCAACTAACCCAGCAGCTCGGCCTTGGAGATGGCAGTGATTCCGACGAAGGCGGACTGGGCGGATTGCTTGAACAGGCCAAGGGATTCCTCGACCAGGATGGCGATGGAAGCCCGCTCGATGATGTTGCGGACATGGCCAAAGGCTTGTTCAACCGATAGATTCCCAAAGCAGAACACCGAACACGAAAAAGGGCGCTGCCGATATGCCGGTAGCGCCCTTTTTTCTTATGCTTCTAAGCGACTAGCCTTTCAGTTCATCTGGCACCCGCGCGCCATTGGCGGCGAGTTTCTTCATCACTTCCTTGTGCAGCCAGATATTGTCTTCCGCGGTACCGGAATAATCCTCCCGGCCGATTTCCTTGGCAAGCTCCTTGCGATTGCCGTAGCTCGGATCGAGATCGAGCAGGCGGAAGAGGTCAGCGACTGAAGTTTTCCAGTTGTAATCACCCGGTTTGGAGTCTGCGCGCGCCGATAGCACAGCGTCTAGATCTCCATTGCCACCCCAGAATCCACCCGTATCTGCAAGACCAGCATCGCTTGCCGTTTCATTCACTTCGCGCACCGTTTTATCGATGCCGTCCTTGATCATATCGAACATACCCATACTACTTTCCCCTTTTTTGATGGTGTTAATCTAGGTAACGGACGCGGATAATCTTGGTTCCGCATCCGTCTGAATTAGGTCGTATCGCCTTTCGGTAGGGCGTCAATCGGCTCAACCGCCAATCGGTTGCCTTCTGCGCCGACGATTTTCATCCGGGTGCCAATTTCCGCATCCGGACCATTGGCTGACCATACACTGTCGCCGACTTTTACGCGCCCCGAACCGCCATCGATAGGTTCGACCACCTCGACCGTCTGCCCAATCATCTGCGCGACGCGGGCGTTGAGGAGAGGGGCGCTGGAGAGAATCGGATAGACGTCAAACCAGCGTTTGGCGACGTAAACCGAGGCGACCGATGCCGCTGCGAATATCAGAAACTGCAAGATAATCGGGATTGGCAAGGCAAAGCTGAGCAAGCCGGTTAGAATGGCGGCACCACCCAGGAACATGAGATAGGCTCCCGGGGCTATCATTTCGGTGATCAGCAGCAACACGCCGAAAATCAGCCAGATCGCGTCGCCCGAAATCTCCATGCCGCCAATATTCATCTGCCGATCCCCAAATTACTGTCCGGACCGCGGCGGCCGGCCTGATACTGCTGTGTTATCCTTAGCATCGCCAATCGCTTCCTTGGCCAGTTCACCGATCCCGCCCAAAGTACCGATCAGCTGCGTCGCCTCTACCGGGAACAGGATCGTCTTGGCATTGGGTGACCTGGCGAATTCGGACACTGTCTTCACATAGTCCTGGGCAATGAAATAGTTGATTGCCTGCGCATTTCCGCCAGCAATGGCGTCTGACACCATCTGCGTTGCCTTCGCCTCGGCTTCGGCCTCGCGTTCGCGAGCTTCGGCATCGCGGAAGGCAGCCTCGCGGCGCCCTTCAGCCTCAAGAATATTGCCCTGCTTTTCACCTTCGGCCTTGAGGATCTCTGCCGTTTTCTCACCTTCTGCTTCCAGGATGGTAGCGCGCTTTTCACGCTCCGCTTTCATCTGCCGCGCCATTGCATCGACAATGTCATGCGGCGGACGAATATCCTTCACCTCGACGCGCGTAATCTTGATACCCCAAGGTGTGGTCGCGTCGTCGACGACCGACAATAAGCGCGCATTGATCTCATCGCGTTTCGACAAGGTCTCATCGAGGTCCATTGAGCCCATCACCGTCCGAAGGTTGGTCGTTACCAGGTTCAGGATCGCATTGTAGAGATCAGACACCTCATAGGCGGCCTTGGCGGCATCGAGCACCTGGAAGAAGACAACGCCATCGGTGGAGATCATCGCATTATCTTTGGTGATGATTTCCTGGCCCGGGATATCGAGCACCTGTTCCATCATGTTTACCTTGCGGCCAACCCGATAGAAAAATGGCATGAAGAAGTTGAAACCGGGCTGCGCAACGGTCGTAAATCGACCGAAATACTCAATCGTATAATTGTACCCCTGACGAACAATCTTGATCCCCAGCACCACAAAAATAATTGCCAATACGGCAATGAATAACACCAGCCCAAAAAAGCCTTCCATCACACTGCTCCTTCCGCGTTTCATCTAATATAGCCGCAAATCGCATATAAACCTATGCCGTTACCCACGGGTGATCGCGGAACGATACCGGTCATTCAGCGAGACCAGTTGCGGTTTATCGAAGCACGGCAATCACCAACTTGCTTGCCGGATGTTGAACTGCCAAGGAAATTTCATGTTTCTTCGATTGTTTGGCCTAATCCCGGCTATTTCCCTTGCGATCTCAGCACCCGCGCAAACGCTTCCAACAGAGGAGGACTTGCTGCGGCATATCGAAACCCTTGCGAGCGAAGAGTTTGAAGGCCGCCAACCGGGAACCGCCGGCGAGGCGCTGACCGCGAGCTATATTGCTGCGGAGTTTTCCGCAGCAGGCATTCGGCCAGGATATAACGGCAATTACTTCCAGCCTGTGGCGCTGGTTGATCGATCTGATCTTCGCGCGATATTGCACGGGTCAGACAATACCGCACTCGACAGCGCGAACGGCGAAATAATTGCCCTAGGTAACCAAGAAGACGTGTCCATCGACAATCTTCCGGTTGTTTTTGTAGGGTACGGACTTGAGGCTGGCGAAACCGAGAGCAGCGGCAACATCAATCTTCGTTACGATGGTCAAGCCGTTCTTCTTCTTCGCGGCGCGCCTGATACTGTAGACAGTCCGCCGTCGTTCCGGACCCGGCTTGCCTATTATCGGGAGCGTGGTGCAACCGCGATCATTGGCATCGCGTTGCCGGACACGCCGTGGGACGCATCACTGAACAGTTTGCGCTTTCGGCAGACCTATCTGGCAGCCGATGCCCGATCCCCAGTTGAGGCCATCATATCTGCTGCCGGCTATGACGAGCATCTAGCGGGGAGCGCTGGGTCCCATACAGACCTTACCAGGATGGCACAGGCGCAAGGGTTCACCAGACAGGCGCTCGATTTGCAAATCAGTCTTCGGATCACAACCCGGGTGGATCGGTATGACGGCATCAATGTTGTAGGATATATCCCCGGTTCGGGGTCCAGCGGCGAGGCCATTCTATTCTCGGCCCATCACGATCATTTCGGAATCTGTCGTCCAGAAGATCCGGATAATCAAACCTGTAACGGCGCTGTCGACAATGCCAGTGGTACGGCGGCGGTTATCGAAATCGCGCGCACACTCGCGGCAGATGTACCGGCGTCGCGAGACATCTACTTCGTGACGACAACCGCAGAAGAGAGCGGTTTACTGGGTGCCATGGCTTTTGCCGATGCACCGCCAATACCGCTTGAATCTATCCTGGCTGTGTTCAATCTAGACACCATCGCGATTGCGCCGCGCGGAGCGGCGGTCGGCATCATCGGCCGCGGCATGACGCCTCTGGACTCCCTGATCGATCGGGTTGCTGCAGAAACAGGCCGCACGGTCGATACGAGTTTGGCGATGAACAGCTTTGTCAGGCGCAATGATGCCTGGGCATTTCTCCAACGTGGGGTGCCGGCCGTAATGACCGGCGGGTCATTCACCGATCCCGAACTGCTGAATGGGTTCTTGGGCGGTCGATACCATCGCAATACAGATGAGATTGACGGCATCGAACTTGGCGGTGCGCACGAGGACACGCTGCTGCACATCGAGTTGGGACGGGCATTTTCCGATCCCCAAAGATATCCAGCACCTGAACGCTAGCAACCGGCGCGCTTCCCTCCTATAGGAACGCGACAGCGAATCTCGAGCAAGGTGAACGCGGTCATGGAAATCAGTGAAGGACTCACATTTGACGATGTCCTTTTGCGTCCGGCAGAATCCGAAATTCTGCCCAGCGCAGCAGATACAACAACGCGGCTAACCCGCGATATCGGGCTGAATATCCCAATCCTCTCTGCTGCCATGGATACGGTGACCGAGGCCGATATGGCGATTGTCATGGCGCAGCTGGGCGGCATCGGCGTGCTCCACCGCAATCTTTCGGTGGAAGAGCAGGCTGCTGCGGTCCGCGCGGTCAAACGCTTTGAGAGCGGCATGGTTGTCAATCCGATCACCATGGCACCGGATCAACGCCTGGCCGAAGCGCTAGACCTGATGGATCACAACAAGATTTCCGGCATTCCGATTACCGAGAGCAATGGAAAGCTTGTCGGGATTTGACGAATCGCGATGTGCGCTTTGCGGAAAACCCCGATCAGCCGGTTTCCGAGCTGATGACCAGGGAGAATCTCGCCACGGTCGGGCAGGGGGTTACCCAGGACGAAGCACGGCGCCTGCTGCACCAGCGGCGGATCGAGAAGCTGATTGTCGTCGATGACGACTTTCGCTGTGTCGGGCTGATTACCGTGAAAGATATCGAAAAGGCCGTCACCTATCCGCACGCAACCAAGGATGATTCTGCGCGGCTCCGTGTCGCGGGCGCGACGACCGTCGGCGATAAGGGGTTTGAGCGCACCGAAGCATTGATCGATGCGGAATGCGATCTGATCATTATCGATACCGCGCATGGCCATAACCGATCTGTCGGACAGGCCGTTGAGCGGGTGAAGAAGCTTTCCAATTCTGTCCAGGTCGTGGCTGGCAATGTCGCGACGGCCGAAGGTGCCCGGGCGTTGGTGGATGCCGGCGCTGACGGCATCAAGATCGGGATTGGACCCGGTTCAATCTGCACGACGCGCGTTGTGGCGGGCGTCGGTGTACCGCAGCTGACTGCGGTTATGGAATCGTCTGAAGAGGCGGCTAAATCTGGTGTTCCGGTGATCGCCGATGGTGGTTTGCGGACCCTCTGGCGATGTGGCGAAAGCATTGGCTGCAGGCGCGTCGACAGTGATGATCGGATCGCTCTTGGCCGGTACGGCGGAGGCACCAGGCGAGACATTTCTCTACCAGGGCCGCTCATATAAAAGCTATCGCGGCATGGGCTCTGTCGGGGCAATGGCGCGCGGCTCGGCCGATCGCTACTTCCAGCAGGATGTCACCGAACAGCTCAAGCTGGTTCCCGAAGGGATTGAGGGGCAGGTGCCGTTCAAGGGGGCCGGCCAAGGATGTGATCCATCAGCTGGTCGGCGGGGTGAAAGCGGCGATGGGCTATACCGGTTCTCCGACGATTGATGCGTTGCAGAAACGCGCGTCCTTCCTGCGGATCACCAATGCGGGCCTGCGTGAGAGCCATGTTCATGACGTGTCGATCACGCGTGAAGCCCCCAACTATCCGACCCGCTAGCCGATGACACCTGCCGCGCGCATTCAGGCGGCAAATCGAATTGCTCGATGCAATCATAGCCGCCTCCCAGAGCAATGGGGCGGCCGCAGATACGCTCATCAAACGCTATTTTCGGGAGCGCCGCTATGCGGGTTCGAAGGATCGCCGCGCGGTCCGCGATCTCGTCTATCGCGCGATCCGCCGTTATGGCAGCGCACCACATAATGGGCGCACCGCGTTGGCCGGGCTCACCCAGGATGAACCGGAGTTGCGGGAGCATTTCGATGGCTCCCGCCATGGTCCAGCACCCTTGGCGGCTAACGAGATCGGTTCGCCACCCACGGATATTCCAGCATGGCTGCGGGAAAAATTCTCTGCAGCAGTCAACGATCTGGACGTTGAAAGCCTGTCCGGGCGCGCGCCGCTCGACATTCGCATCAACCTGTCTCGCACGGACCGGGACAGTGTCATTCCGGCAATTGACGGCTCTGTTGCCGGTCAATTGAGCGCGTCAGCGGTGCGGCTCCCCCCGGGCTTTCCGATCGAGCAGCACGCGCTGTGGCAAGAGGGGGTGGTCGATATCCAGGACGAAGGCAGCCAGCATATCGTCGATTGTTGCGATGCTGAGCCGGGGATGACGATTGTCGACCTATGTGCAGGTGCGGGTGGGAAAACGCTCGCGCTGCATGATCGGATGGGCGGAGAGGGGCGCCTCATCGCCTGCGACATCGACCGAAAACGCCTATCACGGCTGGAACCACGGGCAAAACGCACCGGAACCGCCAATATCGAAACACGCTTGCTGAACCCCGGAAAAGAAGCAGCCATGCTTGCCGATCTTGATGGCACAGCCGATGTCGCCATCGTCGATGCGCCGTGCAGCGGGACTGGCACGTGGCGGCGCAATCCGGAAGCGCGCTGGCGGATGTCGGAAAAGGCGCTTGATCGCTATGCTGAGACCCAAGGCAAACTGCTGGAAATCGCTGCTCCCCTTGTAAAGCCGGGTGGATTTCTGGTCTACATCGTCTGTTCGCTACTGGCGCAAGAAGGGGAGGGACAGATCGCCGCGTTCCTGCAATCTCGTTCGGATTTCAGCAAGGTTTGCCTTGCTACAACCGTGGGAACTGCCGCAGGTGACGGATATGTCCTGACACCGGCGCGCAACGACACGGACGGGTTTTTCTTCGCAAGGCTGCAAAGGTCATGCTAGGGGACCGCGAGGAAACTGTAACGGAGCTTATCATGCGCCTTTCGCCGCTTGCCATTGCCATTTCACTGACACTCGCCACAGTTTCGAGCAGTGTGCATGGCCAACGCACCGACGATGACATCAATCCACGCTCGATTTCACTGGTGGCTGAAGGCCGCGCTGCGCTAGCCGATGGCGAAAGCGCGCGTGCCACGCAATTGGTCGAAAGCGGCCTGGCGGTTGATCCTCGCAATCGGGACGGTTTCATTGCTCTTGCCGAAATCGCTATTGCGCAGGAGCTTCCGGGCAAAGCTATCCGCTATTATCGCGAAGCGCTGACCATCGATCCCAATGATCTCAATGCGTTATTGGGGCAGGGCCAGGTCCTCGTCCGCCGCGGTGCCGTGGAACGCGCGCGGCGCAACCTCGTTCGCATAGAAGCCTTGTGCGAAACCGAATGTTCGGCCGCTACCGAGCTGTCCGCAGCTATTGAAGCAGGGCCTCCGGCGGCACAAATGGCCGCGCAGGAAGCGGCTCCGGACGCTGAAGAAGCGGTTACGCCCTAGGCTCGAGCCTCAATCGCGGCGGCCAAAGCCACAAAATCCGCAACAGACAGCGTTTCCGCACGGCGCGTCGGGTCAATTCCCGTTTCTACTAACGCATCAAGGGCATGTGGTAGATTCTTGAGACTTTGCCTCAGCATTTTCCGACGTTTTCCAAAGGCAGCCTGAGTGAGCGAACCGACAGTTGCGGCACTGGTATTCTCTGGCGCGGCGTTCGGCTTGATATGCACAACCGCAGACATGACCTTTGGCGGCGGAACAAACGCCGATCGGTGTACTTTGACGGCAATTTCTGCCGATGATCGCCACTGAGCGAGTACAGACAAACGGCCATAAGCCGGTGTGGACGGATTGGCGACAATCCGCTGGGCGACCTCTTCCTGGAACATCAGGGTCAGCGATCGCCACCATGGCGGCCAGCGTTCGAGCGTCAACCAGCGCACCAATAACGCTGTTCCAACGTTATACGGCAGATTGGCGACGATATGACTGCCCTCAGCGCCATTCTCGCACTCGTCGATCTTCATCGCGTCGCCTTCGATAAGGCTCAGCATGTTCGGAAAAGCGGTCCCCAGCTCTTCAAGCGCCGCAATACACCGCTCGTCCCGCTCCACCGCGACGACATGCGCGCCGGCGCCAAGCAGCGCACGGGTCAAGCCGCCGGGTCCCGGCCCTACTTCATAAACAGTGTCGCCAGGCGTGAGGCCGGGAACACGTGCGATCTTGTCGAGCAGCTGGCTATCGAGAAGGAAATTCTGGCCGAGCGCCTTGTTGGCGCTCAAGCCGTGGCGCGCAATCACATCGCGCAACGGTGGCAGCGCCGTCACGCAGCTACGCTACCTTCCCGCTGCAAACGCTGGTCCGCACAAAATGCTGCAAGGCTGATCGCAGCGATCGTGGCACCTGGATGCGCCTGACCCTTGCCAGCAATCTCAAACGCCGTTCCATGATCCGGGGACGTCCGCACAATTGGCAGCCCCAGGGTTAAGTTCACGCCCTCATCAAAATGCAGCGTTTTCAGTGGAATAAGAGCTTGATCGTGATAGAGGCAAAGCGCGACATCATAGGTTTTACGTGCCGCTTCATGAAACATCGTGTCGGCCGCAAATGGCCCTTGCGCGTCTATGCCTTCGTCTCGCAATTGCTCGAGCGCCGGCTCGAGAAAATCAATTTCTTCACGACCCAAAGCGCCAAACTCGCCAGCATGTGGATTGAGGCCAGCAAAGGCGAGGCGTGGGTTTTTGATACCAAAATTTCGCGTCATGCCACGCGCTGCTGCACGGCCCTTGGTCACGATAAGGTCGATCGAGACGACCTCTGGAACATCGCGCAAGGGAATATGGGTGGTAATCGGCACAACTTTTAGGGTTGGTCCCGCCAACATCATCGCCGCATTCTCACGGGAAACACCGCAGCGCTCCGCCACAAACTCTGTCTGGCCGGCATGCGAAAAGCCAATATCGTATAAACGAGCCTTGGAAACTGGTCCGGTCACAACTGCCAGCGCCGTTCCTGATCTGGCAAGGCCAACGGCAAGCTCCAGTGAATCAAGTGCACAGCGCGCGCTGTCGGCGGTTGGAAAGCCGGGTTTGGCGGTCTCGCTGCTTTCAACTGGAAACAGCGGCAAGGCGCGATCGAATATCTCAGTCGCCTGGTCCGGCGAATCAATGATCTCGAACGGCCCCTCCCATACGGCACGCAAAGCGCCCGGGTCGCCCACTGCAAAGAAAGGGCTCAAGCCATATGAGGCTCGCGCATCCCAGCTCTTTCCAGTGATTTCCGGGCCGATACCTGCGGGGTCACCTAAGGATACGGCTATCGGGGTCATCTGCCGTCCAAACTCAGCGATACTCGATCACGGCGTCACGCCTAAGATCGCGCAGATAGCGACGGGCGCGACGATCAGCACGCTCTTGCTCGAGTCGGTTGAGAATGATCTCAGCGTCCGGTTCCGCGGTTGCCGGCGGATCATCACGACCGCACAGCACGAGCACGCGCACGCCATCTTGCAGCGAACCAAAGGGTGGGGTTGACTGCCCAACCTGCAGGTTCGTGATATTCTGCTGCAGAACCTCCGGTAAATCGCCCAGGCGAACACCGTCATTCTGAACAAGATCACCACCAAGTTCTTCGGCAATTGTTGGCGCAACACCGCAGCCTCCGCCCGCCTGTGTGGCAGATGCGAGCGCTTCGATACGCGGTTCAGCTGTTTCCCGAACCGTCCCCGGCGGAAAACTCAGCGTGATCTGCAGCAAACTCAATATCGCATCGCGCGGATTTCCGACAAGGATCTGGCGCTGGTCTATCAGGGCGATGATCGAGAAACCGCCTGGGATCGGAATGGGTTGGCTGACACCACCGACAGGCATCTGCGTGACAACGGCTGCGAGTTCGGCTGGCAACTGTCCAGGCCGTAACCAGCCTAGGTCACCGCCAACAGCGGCCGTTGAAGCTTGAGAAAACTGGCGGGCATAGGCCTGGAAAGACCCACCGCTGCTAATCTGCTGCAGGATGCGCACGGCCCCGGCTTGGACTTCGCCCTGATTGTCCGGGCGCGCTGGAAGGTAGATTTCAGCGACACGATACTCGGTTTGGCCGCGGCTCGATTCGAGCCGTGCTACAATTTCCTGAACTTCTGCTTCGCTGACACCGACAAACGGATTGACGTAGCGACTGAGCAGCCGGCGCCAGGCGAGTTCGCCTTCAATCTGCCGCTTCATTGAACGATCTGAACTGCCCTGTGATCGCAAAAAGTCCGTAAATTCCTGCGGGGATGCCTCAGATCGACCCGCTACCGTTGCGAAAGTCTGATCCACATCGGCTGAGGGGATCGTAATATCGTTGGCGCGCGCTTCTTGAATCTGAAGGGTTTCATCAATCAGGTTGCGGACAATCTGCATTCGCAGTCTCTGGCGCTCTTCATCGCCGATCTGAGCGGCGTTGTTTGCAGCAAGAAACAGATTTACCCGATGGTCCACATCCGTCCGTGTGACGATTTCGCCATTCACGATGGCGGTTGGCGTCCGAATGTTAGGATCACGTTCCCCAAACACTGTGATGTCGGCCGGCAAATCGAGCTGAGCGGCCGTATTGGCCATCAGCTCATCGGCGGTTTGGGCAGTGGCGATTGACGGTGACAGCGCGAAAATGCTCGCAGCTGCGAATATCTTGAAGGTTCGGCGCATCTTACGCCCCCGAATTTTATCACGCATTTGAGTAAAGAATCCCATATCTGCAGAGGCTCATGCCGGTGTTGAATCAGGCCTCTATAAGAACGATTGTCCCTTAACCACAGCTTAGCGACCCAAATTGGTTAAGGCAAAGCGTACGAGAAATGTATTGCCGCGTCGCGCATCACCAGTGTCATCATAGTCGCGGCGCCAGGTGAACCCGAACTCAAGACCTTCGTCTGAATATCCAAAGCCCAACCGTGTGCGCACGGGCTCGAACCCGTCTGACTGAGAAATCGGGTCTTCTTCCGCGCTGGTAAGGTCAATCACCGCAGAACCAAAGACTGACCAGTAATTGCCGATTGCGACCCGGGCAGAGCTGCGCAATTCCTCACGATCGCGAAGATCTTCGACATTGAATGTAATATCTCGATTGAGGCGCAAATAGCCGATCTCGGCATATGTCGTACGGGATCCGATAGTGAAATCGATCTCGTTACGGCGCAGCTCACCATTGTCCTTATCAATCCGGAACCTGTGGGTTAGCGCCAGGAAGCGGCCATATCGGATCTCTGTGCGACCTACGAAATCGGAGAATCGGGCTGCAAGTCCGGTGCCGGTTGGAAACAAGGTCGGTTCGCGATTTAGCCGATAGCTTTGTGCCAGGCTTGTGCGCAGCGAAAATCCCGGGAGATCGAGCGCATATTCGGCACCATAGGTTATCCGAGCGCCGTCCTCAAAACGGTCATATCCGGGGAATCGGTTGAGCGAGAAGACATTCGCGCTTTCCAACTCGATGGACCGGGAATCTTCGTTCGGTACTTCCAGGTTGGAAAGCGGTGGCGTCGCCACAAATTGGACGCGTGGAGTGAACCGCTGGACCCCACCAAACATCTCGCCGACAAACGGCCAGGCGATATCCGCAGCCACAGCTCCGATCCCGCGAAACTGCCAGCCAGATTCGCCGCGATAAATACTGGTGAGCGAGTCGGCATTCTCGTCAGAATGATAGGCATCACCGCGGACGAGTGCGGTCAAGGTAACCTGCTGGCCCATGGTAGTGATTCGGCTGAGGCTCCACTCCGCACTTGCAAATGCGCGCTGGGTATCCTGACCGTCGGTTCGCACAATACCAAGAGTATTTGCCTGGAGGCGAATGGTACCGCCCACCACATCTTCTTTCATTCGCAGGCGATAATCTATGACCGGCAAAACTATCGGCTGCTGACCAGCATCTGATGTGACCCGCAGATCCTGCACTGCCCAACCAGCGAGCGAGAAATAGCTATCTACGCCAACCCGCTCCACCGCCACAGTAGATCGCAGCCGATCATCGCGAGAAATGTCGTAGCGGCGCAGAAATGTATCATCGGTTGTGAGCCGGCCGGATCCACTCAAGCTCCAATGGGGCGTGAACTGGAAACGGCCATTGCCTTCGATATAGCCGCGAACATCCTTGTTTCCATTGGTCGTGAAACCTCCACCTGGCAGCGGATCGCGGCGCGTACCGTAAGTTACCATGCCACCGACCTGGAACGCGCCTTCAGCTGCGAGATTGCGGTAATTGGCGGAGATTGAGGGCAATACCTCGGTGTAGAAACGCGGCGTGATTGTAAGGTCGCGATTGCGGGCGATCTGCAGATAATAAGGGACACCGATTTCCAGTCCGTTGCTTCGGCTGAGGCGGAAGTCGGGCACCAGAAATCCGCTTGCGCCGCCAGCGGAGCCATCGGGGTGCGAAAAGGCTGGAAGCGCCATTATCGTAACCCCGAACAGTTCGAAGCGCGCATTGCTGTAACGAATGCGATTGGTCGCCGGATCATGGACGATGCGGGCTGCGGTGATCCGCCAGCTCGGATCGCGCGGTTCGCCGTCATAGTCGACCGCGCGATACGGTGTGTAGGCCGCTGCATTGAGCGTCGAGACGCCATCAACGCGATTGCCTTCGCGGGCCGCCAGTCGCCCTCCATTTTCGAGGACGATCAGGAGATTTTCGACCATCGCGTCGCGCAGCGTGTCGGTCAGCGAAGCGGTGTCAGCATAGGCTGTTTCACCGCGCGCCGATCGAATGGCGACATTTCCGCTCGCCTCAATCGCTCCGGTTCGGCGATCCCATACGACCCGGTCTGCTCGCAAGCGCGCGCCTTCGCGAACCATCTGCACATCGCCGATGGCGATGACGGTATCGGCTTCGCCGTCATACTCGACCGTTTGAGCGCTGAACGCGATTTCTTCAGGATTCTGTGGCGAGGCGAGGGGCGGGAGCTCCAGATCGGTAAACTCAACCGCTGGTATCATCGCTTCAAACGCATTTGGCGCGTCGCCCTGGGCATAGGCAGCCGTGCCCGCGCCGAACAGGAACACGGGCAGCACGCCGAGGCTGAGTAAGAGGTTACGCTTCAAATTCATCACCGGTCAGTATGCGGACCTTCCGCGCGGCCTATCGCACTCTGTGTGCAATGCTGCAATCGCCTTTGCCAGAGCATGAACGCTCGTCTATCGGGGAAGAAAGTCATTTCACCCTCATAGCGGCAGGAGAATAAAGATTTCCATTACCGTCACATTCGTTTCGTCCGTTCCTGAAGATGCATCCGCGCTGGTCCTGCCGATCAGCAAGGGCCAGGCGATCAGCGCTGCCACGGCAAATCTTGATGGAAGCGTCGGCACAGCACTGGCCCGGGCCGCCGAAGCAAGCCGTTTCGAAGGCGATCTCGGCGGGATAGTCGAAGTTTTCGCGGACAGCGGAGACGCGGCGCGTCGCTTTGTCCTGGTTGGTACCGGCAATGGTGATGACGGCGAATCTCTCGAAAAAGCGGGCGGCGCGGTAATGGCCAAGCTCCAGGCATCGGGCGAAACCAGCCTGACCTTCGATGCGCGCACAAGCGATGAGGACAGCGCCGGATCTCGAATGGCCTTTGGCGCACTGCAACGTGGCTGGACCCTGGGCACCTATCGCACCAAGCAGCCAGCCAAGGCGAAGCCGACGGTCGCCGGGCTCTCGGTCATTGGCGGTGATGAAGAAGCGCAGGGTTGGGATCGCTTCCAGGCGGTCTATGCCGGCATTGCACTCGCCCGTGAGCTGGTGACGGAACCGCCCAATGTTATTCACCCTCAAGGATTTGTCGAACGCTGCCGACCTCTGGCCGATCTCGGCGTGTCGATCGAGGTCCTCGATGGAGACGAAATGGCGGAACTCGGCATGGGCGCACTCCTGGGCGTGTCCCAAGGCTCGGCCCAGCCTCCAAAATTGCTGGTCATGCGCTGGGACGGCACCGATGGCGCCCAGGAAAAGCCGGTGGCCTTTGTTGGCAAGGGCGTGACCTTCGATACCGGCGGAATTTCGTTGAAGCCGGGTCCCGGTATGGAAGACATGAAATTTGACATGGGTGGCGCAGCGGCCGTTGCCGGCGCCATGCGCGCGCTGGCCGGCCGCAAGGCCAAAGCCCATGTTGTCGGCGTGTGCGGGCTGGTGGAGAACATGCCCTCAAGCAACGCTCAGCGCCCAAGCGATATCGTCACGACAATGTCTGGCCAAACCGTCGAAGTCCTGAACACAGACGCTGAAGGCCGTCTTGTCCTGTGCGATGCGATGCACTGGGTGCAGGAAAAATACGCGCCCGAGGTCATGGTCGATCTCGCCACACTCACCGGCGCGATGATCATTGCGCTCGGTCATGATCATGCCGGCTGCTTCTCCAATGATGACGGGCTTGCAAGCCAGCTCCTCGACGCGGGCAGTGCAAGCGGTGACAAGCTGTGGCGACTGCCGCTCGGCAAAGCATATGACAAGCTTATCGATTCGCCTATTGCGGACATCAAGAATGTCGGTCCGCGCGAAGCCGGATCGATCACTGCGGCCCAATATTTGCAGCGGTTCGTCCAGGACGGTGTGAAATGGGCCCATCTCGATATTGCTGGAACGGTCTGGATGAAAACCAATTCGCAGCTCTGGGCGAAGGGCGCGACCGGATACGGTGTTCGGCTGCTCGATCGGTTCATCGCCGACAATTTCGAAGGGTAATCGTTCAGCGTGCAGGTCGACTTCTATCAACTGGCCGGCACGCCGATCGAAAAAACTGTGCCCCTTTTGGCAGCCAAGACGCTCGAAAATAGCGAAAAAATGCTCGTTGTGGCAGACGAGGATGCACTGCTTTCCAAGCTGGACGAGGCGCTTTGGGCCTATGATGCCACGGCATACTTGCCGCACGGCAAGGCAACCGATCCGGCACCAGAAGGCCAGCCTGTGCTGTTGTCGACTTCACCAATTGCAGCGAACGGCGCGAAATTTGCGCTGATCGCTGATGGAAAATGGCGTGACGAAACGCTCTCCTTCGACCGGGTTTTCTACTTGTTCGACGATGATCAGATCGGCGAAGCGCGCCAAGCCTGGAAAGCGCTTAGCCAGCAAGACGATGTCGAGCCCCGCTACTGGAAACAGGATGGCGGCCGCTGGCGGCAAGGTCCCTAAACAGCGCGCAAATACTTGCACCTGTCGCGTCGACGCACTAAGCGGGCCGCAAATTCCCCCAACCTATCGATCGGAGTTCAGCCCATCATGGCCGCGACACGCACATTCTCAATCATCAAACCTGACGCTACCCGCCGCAACCTCACCGGTGCTGTCACTAAAATGCTCGAAGACGCGGATCTTCGCGTCGTTGCTTCGAAGCGCATTCACATGACGCAGGACCAGGCCGAAGGCTTTTATGCCGTCCATAAAGAGCGCCCTTTTTTCGGCGACCTTGTTGCTTTCATGACGTCCGGTCCGGTTGTCGTCCAAGTCCTTGAAGGCGAAGATGCTGTCATTCGCAATCGCAAGATCATGGGCGCCACCAATCCGGCAGACGCCGAAGATGGAACGATCCGTAAAACCTATGCAGAATCGATCGAAGCCAATTCGGTCCATGGTTCTGACAGCGATGAAAATGCCGCGATCGAAATCGCTTTCTTCTTCAATGAAGATGAGCTTGTCGGCTAATCTAATCGCCTAGAAATTCGACGAGAGGCTGGAGCTTTTTCGGCGCGACAAAGCTCCAGCTCTTTCTCAGCCAGCTGGCAATATGATCCCAATCGACGGCGCCTGTATCAAGGCGAACCGCAATCCAGCCTGACGCGCCATAATAGGCCGGGCGATAATAGATATCGGGCTCAGCTTCGATAAGTGCAGCCTGTTCGTCTGTTCCGCTGGTCTTTACCAGCAACGCCACGGCATCTTCTCCATGATGATGGACCGAGACATAGGCGAAGAATTTCCCGCTTTTTTCGGTCCCAACCCGCCACCCGGGTGACCCGTGCGATGTTTTTGCATGGGTTTGCGGCAATTCAAGCGCCAGCTCGTTCACTTTGCCAACCAGCCAATCCGGGTCGAGTTCGCGACTAACAAGCTCTTCCACCACCCGCACATAGAGCTGATGCTCAGCGATCCGGATCCGGGTCGCCAGCTTTTCCGGTGTATCATCCGCCAGTATCGCCACTGGGGTTTGGCCGAGAATGGGGCCGTCATCGAGCTTCGGCGTAACAAGATGAACCGAACAGCCGGACACCGTATCGCCCGCATCGATGGCGCGCTGATAGGTATCAAGCCCCTTATATTTTGGCAGCAAAGACGGATGGATATTGAGCAAGCGGCCGTCCCATTTCTCGACAAATTCAGCTGACAATATCCGCATATATCCGGCCAGCACGACATAATCGGCATCCGCGTCGCGCAAGGCTTCGTGCATCACCGAATCGAATTTCTCGCGATCCATGCCCTTATGGCTGTGCGAAAAGGTCGGGATATTCTCGGCAGCAGCGACCGCCAGCCCGCGCGCCTCCGGGTCGTTTGATGCAACAAGTACGATCTCAAAGGGGCAATCATCGCGTTTCGCGGCATAGAGGAACGCAGCCATATTGCTTCCGCGACCGGAGATAAGAATGGCTACGCGAGCGCGCTTAGCCATTATGGGTTGCGCTCCAGTCGGCGAGTGCCGACCAATCGGCAGCTGTGCCCGACACGGTGCAGCCTTTCTCGCCTTCATCAATCCGGCCGATCTGGTGCACAGTCTCTCCGGCTGTTGTCAGCTCTTCGCTAACCGTGGCTGCAAGGTCAGGGTGAACGATCAGGACCATGCCGATTCCACAATTGAACGTCCGCGCCATTTCTTCGGGCTCGATGTTGCCCTGGCCTTGCAGGAATCCCATCAGGGCAGGCTGCGACCAAGCGGACGCGTCAACATGCGCATGATGCGTATCGCCCAGCACCCGGGGAATATTTTCAAGTAATCCGCCGCCCGTAATATGGGCGAGCGCCCTAATTTTGCCGGCCCGGACAAGTGGCAACAAGGACTTCACGTAAATCCGTGTCGGTTCGATTAGCGTATCGACGAGCAGTCGCTCTTGGTCGAACGGAGCAGGGCGATCGAGTTTCCAATCCTTGTCGGCGGCTAACCTGCGCACCAGAGAGAAGCCGTTCGAATGCACGCCGGAAGAACCAAGACCCAGGATCAGATCACCGGCCTCCACGTCCGCGCCAGTAAGCGCTTCTCCGCGTTCAACCGCACCAACACAAAACCCGGCTAAATCATAATCGCCATCGGCATACATTCCCGGCATCTCGGCGGTTTCACCCCCGATTAGCGCACAGCCCGATTCTGTGCAGCCATCGGCAATCCCGGCAACGACCCGCTCGGCAACGCCATTGTCCAGCTTTCCGGTTGCAAAATAATCGAGAAAGAAAAGGGGTTCTGCGCCCTGAACTATCAGATCATTGACGCACATTGCGACAAGATCGATCCCAATCCGGTCATGTCGGTCATAATCTATCGCCAGTTTCACCTTTGTCCCGACTCCGTCATTCGCCGCGACCAGTAACGGGTCCGCATAGCCCGCCGCCTTGGGATCGAAGAATCCCCCAAAAGCCGCCAAGATCGGCATCCGCGCCCGGACGGGCTGTCGCCCGTGCAAGCGGCGCAATGGCCTTGACCAATGCATTGCCGGCGGCGATCGAGACGCCGGCTTTTTCGTAACTATAGGGCTCGGGTGAATTTCGCTTGGCGTTCATGTTTATAGCGACTAGCCACATCGCTCTTGGATTTCCACGTCCAAGACGTCAAAAGGCCCACAATGCAGTTCATAACCCGTAATCTTATAGTCACTTTGGCCATCGCACTGCTCGCTATGGGCGCAGCAGGCGTGGTGTTGGCGCAGCAACAGACGCGCGAAAATGCTCGTGATTTTCGGCTTTGATGCCCGGGCAAGCTACGAAGTTACCGGGATTCTTGTCGATGCGTCGGGCGAGAATGCGGAGGATGCCCGCCGCAATGCATGGGAGCAGGCGCAACGCGAGGGCTGGCGGATGCTCTATGCACGAGTCAATGGCGGATCCGCCTCAGGCGCTCCGAATCTCAGTGATTCGTCTTTGAGCGCGGTCGTCACAGGAATCATCGTCGAAGAAGAGCAGATCGGCCCGCGTCGCTATGTCGCACGGCTTGGTGTAATGTTCGATCGCGCTCGGGTTAGCCGCTATCTCGGTGTTTCCGGCGTCATCCGGCGATCACCGCCAATGCTGATTCTTCCGGTTCAATGGGTCGGCAATACACCGCTCAGCTTCGAAGATCGCACTCCGTGGGAACGGGCCTGGCTGCGCTACCGATCTGGCGAAAGTCCGATCGACTATGTCCGTGCCAGCGGTACTGGTCCCACGCCGTTGTTGCTGACCGTAGGACAAACCAATCGTCCGGGCCGCGGCTGGTGGCGTTTCCTGCTCGATTCTTATGGCGCAGCTGATGTCGTCGTGCCGGTCGTTCATTTGCAATATGCCTATCCGGGCGGACCAGTATATGGCCGTTTCGTTGCCTATCATGGCCCCGATCGGAGAAAGATCGCGCAATTCTCACTGCGTGTCCGCAGCCCAAACAGCCTCGATCAGTTGCTCGACGAAGGCGTGCGACGGATCGATGCCGCCTATGCGGCGGCGTTGGAAGATGGTCGCCTGAGGCCAGATCCATCACTGAACTTCGAATTTGGCTCGACGAAGAGGCGCTGGAAGACGCGCTCGATGAGCTAGAAGGCAGTGTCGCGGTTTCAGTCAACCGTCCCGTCGAGGCGCCAACCAATACCGTGGAGAACACGGCGACCGGCCGCTACACGATCCAAGTCGTCACGCCGGACGCCAATGCAGTACGATCGAGTGAAGCGGCAGTCCGGGGAACCCCGGGGGTACGCGGTGCGTCCACCTCGAGCCTCGCAATTGGCGGCGTCTCTCTGATGGAAATCAATTATATCGGCGATCTCGATACGCTTGCTTCTGCTTTGTCGGCCCGCGGTTTCCAGGTGCAGCGCGGAGCGGGGACGTTGCGTATTAGCCAGGGTGGAACCCAGCCTTCGGGCACCCCAGACGGCGAATGAGCCAGATAGCATTGCCGCTGGATTGGCCTGAGGCGGGCGATCCGACGGGATTTCTTGTCGATGAGAGCAATGCAAATGCCGTCCGTCATCTCGACAATTGGGAGATTTGGCCGGTCCAAATTAGTCTGCTGACTGGACCGCGAAAGTCGGGGCGCTCGACGCTGGCCACATTGTTTGCGCAGAAAAGTGGCGGGCATGTGATCGATGATGCAGATCTAAGCGAGGAAGAAGCGCTGTTTCACGCATGGAATGCCGCCCAGGCAACGCAGACGCCTTTGCTGATTGTTGCCGATGAACCGCCACCGCGCTGGGAAATCACGCTTCCCGACCTTCAGACGCGGATCGCTGCGACACCCAAGGTGCGGATCGAAGAGCCAAGTGACGGACTGATCGAAGCGCGATTCCAGCATCATTTCCCGGGCGCGGTCTCGCTATGCCGCAAAATGTGATCGAGTATCTGTTGAAGCGGATGGATCGGAGCCATGCGGCCCTGGCGCAGATAATCGAGCGTTTGGACCGCAAGGCCTATGAGCAGGGGCGCAGGATTACGGTAAATCTGGCGCGCGAGGTGATGACGGAGCTCGGTTTCATCGACCTGTAACATTGGACAGGCTAGAAGGCCTGCATGGACGATTATAATCCTGACCATATTACCGAGGACTTCTCGCGCGAGACTGAGGCGGAGCCGGGCACCGAAGATCGCTACTTTAATCGCGAGCTCAGCTGGCTTGGGTTCAATGAGCGTGTCTTGGAAGAAGCGCGCAACCCCGCTCATCCGCTGCTTGAACGGCTGCGGTTTCTGTCGATATCCGGAAACAATCTCGATGAGTTTTTCATGGTGCGAGTTGCCGGCCTAAAAGGCCAGCAGTTGCAAGGTGTCGAGATGCGGTCTGCCGATGGCATGACCCCCGCACAGCAGCTCAGTGCCGTCTCGGCGCGGGCCAATGCATTGATGGATGAGCAGCAGCAGGTCTGGACCGAGCTGCGGGCTGCGTTGGCCGATACCGATATCCACGTCCTCAATGATGACGAGATTAGCGGCGAGACGGCAGAATGGCTGTCGGCGCATTTCCAACAGCATATCTTCCCGGTGCTGACGCCCCAGGCCCTGGATCCCGCGCATCCGTTCCCCTTCATTCCCAACAAGGGCTTCAGCCTGGTCTTCGATCTCCAACGCAAGGCGGATGGCGAACCGATCCGCGAATTGCTCATGGTTCCCACGACTCTGCCCCGTTTTGTGCGCCTTCCCGGCGAAACCGCCCGCTATGTCGCTATCGAAACCATTATCAGGAGGTTCACCAATATTCTGTTCCCCGGATACGATATGATCGGGCAGGGCGCCTTCCGCATTATCCGCGACAGCGACATCGAAGTGGAAGAAGAGGCAGAAGATCTCGTCCGCTATTTCCGCAGTGCAATCAAACGTCGCCGCCGCGGCCGAGTGATCCGCCTCAAGCTAGATTCCAATATTCCCGAAAGCATGGAAGAATTGATCCGCCGAGAAATGGGAGGCGACGATGCCATTGTCGCGGAATCAAGCGGCTTCCTCGGAGTTGCCGATCTTGAACAATTGGTCGACGAAGATCGCCCGGACTTGAAATTCCCTCCTTTCAATCCCCGTTTCCCCGAACGAATTCGCGAACATGGCGGTGATTGTTTTGCAGCAATCACGACCAAGGATATCGTGGTCCATCACCCATATGAGACATTCGACGTTGTTGTCGCATTGTTGCAGCAGGCTGCAGATGACCCAGACGTGGTCGCAATTAAACAGACGCTCTATCGCGCAGGCAAACAATCTGCAGTTATTCGGGCGCTGATCGACGCAGCAGAGGCCGGCAAATCAGTAACGGCCGTAGTCGAACTAAAAGCGCGGTTCGATGAGGAGCAGAATCTTCTTTGGGCAAATGCTCTGGAGAGGGCCGGTGTTCAGGTCGTTTATGGTTTCATCGAATGGAAGACGCATGCCAAGGTCACCATGGTCGTCCGTAAGGAAGAGGATGGCTACCGCACATACTGTCATTTCGGGACAGGTAACTACCATCCAGTAACGGCGAAGATTTACACCGATCTAAGCTTCTTCACCGCTGATCCCCGGGCAGGGCGGGATGCCGCACAGCTATTCAACTATATCACGGGCTATGTTCAACCTGAGGGGCTGGAACTAATCTCGATGTCACCGCGCGACATGCGAGACGACCTGATGAAGTTGATCGATGTTGAAATTGCCAATGTACGTGCTGGCAAGGATGGTGCGGTCTGGGCCAAGATGAATTCGTTGGTAGATCCTGCGATTATCGAAAAACTCTATGAAGCTAGCAATGAAGGTGTCGAAGTAGATTTGGTCATTCGAGGGATTTGCTGCCTAAAACCAGGCGTTCCGGGGATGTCGGAAAATATCCGCGTTCGTTCGGTAATCGGCCGGTTTTTGGAACATAGCCGCATTGCCTGTTTCGGTAATGGTGCTGCTCTACCCAACAAGACGGCGCATGTACTCATCAGTTCCGCAGACTGGATGCCGCGTAACTTCGATCGCCGGGTCGAATATATGATGCCGATCGAGAATCCGACGGTTCATGCCCAAATTCTCGATCAGGTGATGGTCGCCAATCTGATCGACAATGAGCAGAGCTGGCAGCTGAAACCGGATGGTACGTATAAACGTATCGAACCGGGCGACCGGCCGTTTAACCTGCATCGCTACTTCATGACGAACCCATCATTGTCAGGCCGCGGGGCAGCATTGAGT
>CBDBUZ010000019.1:0-174997 GCA_965212265.1 Parasphingopyxis sp.
TACCTGCTCGACGATCCTGAAGCGGGTAGCGGGCGGTTGCAACTCGCCGAATGGATTACCTCACCGGAGAATCCGCTGACGGCACGCGTCATTGTGAACCGGATCTGGCAGCATCACTTCGGTGAAGGGATTGTTCGAACGCCGAATGACTTTGGTATGCGTGGCGATCGGCCCACACACCCGGAACTGCTGGATTGGCTCGCATCCCGGTTCACCGAAAGTGGCTGGTCGATCAAGGGCCTGCACCGGCTCATCATGAATTCGCGGGCTTACCGCATGTCGGCAATTGGGAGTGCAGATGCGCGCGAAGCTGATCCCGACAACCGCCTGTTGACACACTTTAACCGGCGCAGGCTTTCCGCCGAAGAGATTCGTGACGCGATGCTGTTCGTGTCAGGCGAGCTCGAGTTTGGTCCGTCCGGTGCGCATCCATTTCCAGACGTCAACAGCTGGGGCTTTACACAGCACAATCCGTTTTACGCGGTCTACGACACGAATCACCGCAGCGTCTATCTAATGTCGCAGCGGCTCAAGCGACATCCGTACCTGGCTCTCTTCGACGGAGCGGATCCCAATGTCAGCACCGCGGAACGCGCGCCGACGACCGTTCCGACGCAGGCGCTGTACCTGATGAATGACCCGTTCGTCCACGAACAGGCCGGGCGCTATGCCGAGCGCATTCGGGAAATGTTGGACGATGACGAACGGCGAATTGAACTGGCTCATCAAATGGCGTTCAGTCGTTCGCCGACTACTGATGAAACTGAGCGGGCATTGGCCTTCTTGAGCGATTACCGCACTGCTCTGGCGGATGAAGAGATGGGTAGCGAGATCGATTCTGCTGCGTGGGCAGCGTTCGCCCGTACACTGCTCATTCGCAACGAATTCCTGTTTATCGATTGACCATGGATCGCGCACAAAACCATCTGCCATCCCGACGCCAGGTTCTGCAGCGTGCCGCCGGAGGATTTGGCGCGATCGCCGCTCACGCACTGCTGGCGGACGAATTCAGCGCTGCGGTGGGAGCGGACCGCGATCCGCTGAAACCGAAACAACCTCACTTCCCCGCGCGCGTCAGCCGTGTCATTTTCCTGTACATGACCGGCGGTGTGTCTCATGTCGACACGTTCGACCCCAAACCACAGTTGATCGCTGACGCGGGTAAGACGATTACTGTTGACAACTGGCAGGGGAAGACAGGCGAATTCACGCGGTATCTGAAACGGCCCGACTGGCAGTTCCACCCCGGTGGGACTTGCGGCACGGAAGTGAGCGACCTGTTTCCACATATGCGGAGCATCGTGGATGATCTGTGTGTGATCCGTTCGATGGAATCGGATCATACAAACCATTACGAGAGCACGCTGGGAATGCACTGCGGGTCATGGACATTTGCCCGTCCCAGTATCGGGGCATGGGTCAGTTACGGGCTGGGGACGCTCAATCGGAATCTGCCTTCGTTCATGGTCCTCGCGCCGGCTGCACCGTATGCGGGCGCCCAGACCTGGGGTAGCGATTTTCTTCCCGGGAGCCATCAGGGGACGCACATCACTCCCGGTCCCGACCCGATTCCGAATGCTCGGCGGCGTGTGAGTGCAGAACTGCAACAACTGGAACTTGCGCTGCTGGCGGACGCCAACCGTGAGCATCTCGCCGAACGCAAAGCGGATGACGCGCTCGAGGCGCGGATCCGCTCATATGAGACAGCATTCGGCATGCAGCAGGCCGCTCCCGAGGTGTTCAATCTCTCACAAGAAACTACGGCCACATTGCAGATGTACGGCCTCGAACCGGGACAGACGACCGGTTTCGGCTGGCAATGTCTGGTTGGTCGGCGGCTCGCTGAACGGGGCGTTCGGTTTATCGAACTGATCGATACAGGATCGTCCGGCAACTGGGACTCGCACGGCAATATGGTCGATCACGGCCGGCTGGCGCCGAATGTCGATCAGCCAATTGCGGCGCTGATTACCGATTTGAAGCAGCGCGGCCTGCTGGACGATACGCTGGTGGTCTGGACGACTGAATTCGGCCGGACGCCGTACCACGAGAATGCAGAGCATCCCGGACGCGAACACCACCACCAGGTGTTTTCGTCGTGGCTCGCAGGGGGCGGCGTCAGACCAGGGATCACCTACGGCTCGTCCGACGAATACGGAATTGCGGTCGCGGAGAATCGTGTCCACGTTCACGACTTTCACGCAACGATCCTGCATCTGCTCGGGCTCGACCACGAACAACTCACGTTTCGTCACGCCGGCCGCGACTATCGTCTGACGGACGTGCACGGGGATGTCGTGGATGGGATACTTGTCTGATTGGCACTCGGCAAACTAACCCCAGTCAGTGTGCATGAGTCCCCTCTCCCCTTGGGGAGAGGGTCAGGCTGAGGGGGCCAATGTCGATCGGACCACGGCGGCCCCCTCATCCGGCCTTCGGCCACCTTCTCCCCCAGAGGGGACTACTGGTGGTGCAATCATTGTGTTTGATCAACGATCAGGATCACTATGCCCGAACGACCATTTGATGGAAAGACGTGTCTGATCACCGGCGGGACGCGCGGCATTGGCAAGGCTACCGCATTGCGACTGGCCGGTGAAGGTGCGCGTGTGGCGTTGAATTACTTCGGCCGTGCGGACGACGCGCAGGAGACAGTCAACGAGATCGAGGAATCAGGTGGCGAAGGGATCGCGATTCAGGGTGATGTGTCACAGCCGGATGACGCGGCAAGGATTATGAGTGAGGCGCGAGTGTTTCTGGGGCACATCGACTGGCTTGTCCATTCCGCCGGCCTGAGCATTGTCGAGCCGGCCAGTGACGTTACCTGGGAGACCTGGAAACGGACGATGGACGTCAATCTCGACGGGACGTTTAACATGGTGTATGCCGTCAAGGATGAGATGCTTCAGCGCGGGTACGGGCGGATTGTCACGGTGTCTTCGATCGCCGGTTTGCGGGCGAGAGAGAACCAGGTACATTACTCGGCCTCGAAGGCGGCCGTCATCGCCATGACGCGCTGCTGTGCAGAAGCGTGGGCCGACCAGGGGATCCGCATGAACTGCGTTTCCCCGGGCCTGACCAGAACTGAGATGGCCGATACACTCTCGCCCGAGGTTCAGGCCAACATTACTGCCAACACGCCGATGGGCCGGATCGGTGAGCCGGACGAACTGGCGGCGGTGATCCGGTTTCTGCTGAGTGATGAGTCGAGCTTTATGACGGGCCAGACGCTTGTAGCGAGTGGGGGGAGGGTGATGTTGCCGGGGTAGTCGGAGACTCATGCGGTGTCACGGAACGTTGTCTTGAGCGAATTGATGATACGCCGAATGACGGATGATGATGTGGAAGCTGTTGGTCAGATCTGGCTGGCGGCGTCGCTGCAGGCGCACGATTTTGTGCCGGCGGAGTTCTGGCATGCCGATCACAAGGTGATGACGTCCGAACTTCTTCCTGGGGCACATGGCTACGTACACGAGACAGACCGAGAAATCGATGGTTTCGTGGTATTGGGATCCGGGAAGCGTTCGAACGTCATGGGGGCCTTGTTTGTCAGCCCACGATATCAGGGCCAGGGCATTGGCACTCAACTGGTTGAACATGTCAAATCGATGCTCAATTCGCTGACGCTCAGCGTGTACAAGCAGAATCAGCGTGCTATCGAGTTCTACAAGGCTCGGGGATTCCGGATCGCTGGAGAGTCTGTGTGTGAGCACACTGGCTGCGGGGAACACGAAATGGAGTGGTGCGGGGAGGCGGAACAGGTCGCTGCCGAGGACGGGTGAGTGCCAGCGCTGCGTGCAACAATACCACGAACCCGCCGAAGGGCCGGATCGGTTGGTCAGAGGAACTGGAGCCGGTGATCCGGCTTACCGCCCTGTACAAAAACGATTCACACATTCGGCAGGAAGACAAAGGGTGAAATCGAGCGTGACAGCGACGACCATCGCGTACTGGAAAGACTCAAACCTCGGTGTCAACCGTCCGATCACTTGCCCGGAGTCCCGGCCGCGCGCACCAATCCCGCATATTCAGAACTCGGTCTCACCAACAGTTCACGCCGCCCGCCGATGATAATGCTTCAACAGCCCACCCAGCCGCGTCGTGCACACCACCAGCTGTTCATCGCGGCGTTGAAGGACAATAAGAAGGACGACCAGATCGACTACTCCGGAAACGGCGACGAGGATGAAGACGGTCTGACCGACTACGAGGAATGCGAACTGGGCACCGACCCGTGCGATCACGACACCGACGGCGACCACATCGACGACGGTGTGGACCCGGATCCGCTGGACAAGAACGTACCTGGCAAGTAGTCGTGCTAAGCCTGCATGGCCTCCCGAGGGATGTGCGATGGAGTCGATTTGATGGCACCGCACGACAGGAATCTGTAGTGACTCACCGCTTCCAAAACTGCTCCCGGGCGACAACGCCGATGCGAGATCCGCAGACGTCTTCGCTGCATCGGTGATACTGACCGGACGCATGGAACGGTCATGATTGTCACCGATGGCCCAGTGGCACATGGAATTGAGGCTCTTCCATGTATCGTCCATCGTAGACGTCACGCTCCGCGTGACGTCATTGCAGGTCATACTCCGAGGCAACGTTGTTTTGAAGTCGGTTCATCACGCGGAGCGTGATGTCTACGGTAGTCCAGGTTCGGGCTTATTCTGCCGAGAAACCGTAAATGCAGATGTGCCGGTACGCTTCACCGGGTTGCAGAATTGTGGTGGGGAAATCGGGTTGGTTTACGGAATCCGGATAGTGCTGGGTTTCGAGGCAGATTGCGCTCTGGTGCGCGTATTGCTTGCCGTCTTTGCCTTCCTGGTCCAGCCCCATGTCGATTCGCCTTCCTTCGGCCGTTGAAGATCCCACTAACCATCAGCGCAAGCACGACCAGAGGCTCTCGGAGTTTCGCCCTATCCATTCGCCCTTGCGGTGTTAATCGCTGCGTCGGCAGCGCTTGCGTCCAGCGATCAAGGTAGGACATTTGAGGTGCAAACGATCGTTGAACTCGGCGAGATGTTCAACATGGCCAACATGGAGCGCCCAGCCGTGATGAGTTCGACCGCAGTCGTTGCGATTTTCATCCCCAGGGGCCAATCACCAGAAAGCTATCGGAAGCCTGGAGATGTAATTCAGCGTATCCCGTCGCCAGCGCGGACCACGTTCTGGGCGGTGTGGCGCAGTACGGCCTTCAACCAATCGACGAATTGTCCTTCGGTACAGCCTCGAAACTCCCGCAAGTCTGCGACCGCTTTGCGCATGGTTTCCTGTGTGATGTCGGACTCGTCAATTCGTACCTGAACTCTCCTCTGCAGCATTCCCGCGGCCAGCAATCGAACCACACGCCGGTACTTCAAAAAGAACTGATCAGCGGCGGCTGGGTCGCCCTCCAGCACGAGGTCCAATAATGCACGAAAATCACCTGGGCGTTCGCTCATTCAAGCATCCATTAGCAAATGGCACGAAATCGAACCAATCCCGGCGCGCAATTCAAAAAAAAACAATCCCGTCCATGAGGCCGAATCGAGCAAGACTCCTGATTATTGAGGAACCAATCTGTGATTCTGAGAATACCACCGAGAATCAAGAGACGCCACACTTGTGGGGAGTTTCGCGTTAGGGCGCGTCGCGTCGTCTGATCAGCATTGCAGATAGATGAAAGCAGAGCGGAGGAGGCAGTGCCAGACTTCACGGAGAACCCGCATCTTTCGTTCCACGGAACTGACGCTGATTTTGAGTCGGACGGCGATCTCCTTCCACCCGAATAATCGCGACTTCTCGCGTAGCGTTGCCGTCGAGCCGAGTGATGCCGCGCACCAGGCTGTCGTTGAATGAAGCCACGAATTCTAGACCGGGGTCCTTATCGGCAAAATCCTGGAGAGCCGCAGAGTTGAGTCCTGGCTCCGGAACGGCCTCATCGTTTCCACCACCGCGTTTCAGCGCTCCGTCATGGCGGTATTGATCAGCCAGTTTCCGCTCTGTGAGCCACCAAAAAGTACGATCGGCTGATCCAACGGTGACAAAGCCGGATTCACAGTTGGTTTGCTGTGGGCAGTGCCGCCATTGCCCAGGCAATTGGACGTGGGCGAGGGATCCTCTCGGACGGAATCCAGGCTTGGCTTGGGCATACAGAGAAGATTGCTGACGGGCATTACCGCCAGGTGACCGCCGACCATTTCCGTCGGGCCACGACGAAACCTACTGGGCCGCGGACACAGGCAGAGATTCTGGCACAGAATCCGGCACACTCACCGCACGTCAAGCCTCATCAGGACTCTTCAAAGAACGAAAAGACCCCTGTCTTTCAGGGGTCTGACGTACGCCGTGATTCGTTGACGAGCGTAGGAGTGGGCGATGAGGGATTCGAACCCCCGACATCCACGGTGTAAACATGGCGCTCTAACCAACTGAGCTAATCGCCCGAATCGGAGCAGTCGCTCCGTGCCGGATTCTGGCGGTCCATCGCCTCTGTGTCAAACTCTCTGGAGGATCGTCATACTGTTGTCACGGGTTTGGAACCTGGTTTTGACACCCGATACCGGCCGTATGTTGAATGCGCGGAATTCCTGATGAGGACACATCCATTGTCGCGAACGTTCGCTCTGATCCCTGCCGTGGTCATGCTGGGGGGGCTTTCACAAATCTCCGCCGATGAGCCGGATCTCACGCTGGAACACTCGCGTGAGGCCTGGACAACGTCCCGCATCGTCGGCACACCGGACCCGCCACTCCCCTATCACATCGAGGCTGTCTGGCCGGATATCCAGTTTGAGAACCCGGTTGACTGGGCAGTCGAACCGGGAACAGGCCGGATCTTCGTATTGCAGGTGAATGGAAAACTGTTCGCGTTTGATGGTGAACTGGAAAACCCACAGCTGGATCTCGTGCATGATGCCGCTGCTGAGGTTGCGGAGCATGAACGCTCCTACGGCATCGCCTTCCACCCGGATTACGAACGGAATCGGCAGGTGTTTCTGTCCTACGTGCTGCCGGCCGAAAGGCCGGACGGCACTCGTGTCTCCCGGTTCCGCATGCTCCCCGGCGAATCTCCGCGACTGGATGCCAACCGCGAAGAAATCATCTTCACCTGGCCCTCGGGCGGCCACAACGGAGCGTGCCTGAAGTTTGGGCCGGACGGCTACTTCTATGTTTCCACGGGCGACGGCGTCGGCCCCTTTCCGCCCGACAAGGACAATGTCGGCCAGGACATTTCCGATGTCCGATCGACAATCCTTCGCATCGACGTCGATGTTTCCGATTCACAGCGACCCTACGGGATTCCGACTGACAATCCGTTCATCGACCTGCCGGATGCTCGCGGCGAGGTCTGGGCTTATGGCTTCCGCAACCCTTGGAAAATGAATTTCGACCCGTTTACCGGCGACCTCTGGGCCGGCGATGTCGGCTGGGAACTGTGGGAACTGGTCTTTCGCGTCGAGCGGGGTGGAAACTACGGCTGGAGCATCAAGGAGGGACCGCAGTCTGTCCGCTCCGATCTGCCCATCGGCCCCACGCCCATTCAGCCGCCGATTGCAGCGCACGCGCACACAGAATCCCGTTCCGTCACCGGCGGCTTTGTTTACCGGGGAACAGAACTTGAAGAACTTCGCGGCGCCTACATCTATGGCGACTACGTGACGGGAAAAATCTGGGGGCTCCGCACCGAAGGCAACCAACTCACATGGCACGAAGAATTGGCGGACACGACGCTCGCCATAATCACATTCGGCGAGGACGCGGCCGGCGAATTGTTCGTTGTCGACTACGCGGGCACGATTCATCGACTCATTCCGAATCCCGCCCGCGACCACCCTCGAGACTTCCCGATGACTCTCAGTGAAACCGGTCTGTTCGCATCAACCGCCGAGCATCGACCGGCGCCTGGAGTCATCCCTTACACGGTGCAGACCCACCAATGGGCGGATGGTGCGTCATCCGAACAGTTCCTGGCACTGCCCGATACCAGCAGTATTGAATTGCAGCGCAATCGCGAGCAGTGGAAGTTCCCAATCGGAGCCGTGTTCGCCAAAACCATTTCGCTCAATCTCGACAGCACCCGCCCCTTGTCCCCCCACAGACTTGAAACCCAGATACTGCACTACGACGGTGAAGCCTGGCTGCCTTACACATACATCTGGAACGACGCGCAGACCGACGCCGAACTCGCTCCCGCTGAAGGTCTTGAACGGGTGTTTTCAATGACCGATCCCGCATCACCCGAAGGCACTCGGAAGCAGACCTGGAGATTTCACAGTCGGGCCGAGTGCAGCACGTGTCACGTTCCCCGTGCCGGTGACGCAATCGGATTCACACTGGCGAACCTCAACAGGGACCACACATTGTGGGGCGTCCATGCCAATCAACTCGATCTGCTCGCCGCGGCCGCAGTCTTCGATCGGCCGGTAGACACGCAATTACGTACGCAGACAATGGCGGCCGGCGACGACATGACCGCGTCTCTGGGCACGCGCGCGCGGTCGTATCTGGCAATCAATTGCGCCCATTGTCACCGGCGTGGTGGCGGTGGAACGGCTCACATCGAATTTCCATTCCAACATTCTGATGAACAGATGCGGGCTGTCGGCGAGCCACCGACGCAAGGCACTTTCGGCCTGCCACAGTCGCGTCTGATCGCCCCTGGAGACCGCTACCGGTCAGTGCTCTATTACCGCATGGCCACGGTCGGTCGCGGCCATATGCCCAAACTCGGACCGCGGAATGTCGATGATCGTGGCGTGGAGTTGGTCGCCCGCTGGATTGACGAACTCCCCATAGCGCTCGAGCCGCTGCCTGACAGGATTGTCGATTCGCAAATGAGCGAAGCGGAGTTGCTGCAATCCCTGAGCGAACTCGACGACGACGACGCTCTGGATGCTGTGAACCACCTGCTCAATTCCACCTCCAGCGCAATGCGTCTGGTGGACATTGTCGCCACTGACGGAGTCCCGGGCGAAGTCGCCGATCTGGCAATCGATCACGGAGCCGCGCATGACAATCCGGTGATCCGAGGTCTTTTGAACGGTTTCTGCCGGAAGAACGTCGTTCGCAGGCACTCGGGACCGTGGTTGATCGGGCTGAACTGCTTTCGCTCGAAGGCGATCTGGAGCGCGGACGCGACCTCTTCTTCAATGCCGAGGGCGTGCAGTGTCGGAATTGCCACCAGATCGAGGGGCAGGGCCGAATTGTCGGTCCCGATTTGACGCATGTCGCCAAAGACAATTCCAAAGCCCAGATCCTGGAAGGCATCTTGGATCCATCCGCGAAGATCGATGCGCAGTACGTCAATCACGTTCTGGTCACTGTCGACGGGCGCGTGCTCACCGGACTGTTGCTGGAACGCACGGACTCGATGGTGACTTTGCGCGACGCCCAGGGAAATGAGCATCGAGTCTTGAAAGACGACATCGACGAACTGGTGTCCCAACCCCGGTCATTGATGCCGGAGTTACTGCTGCAGGAGATGACGGCCGAAGAAGTCGCCGATCTGCTCGCGTTCCTGGCATCTCTCGAATGACTCGGTGAGAGACCTGAGGATCACCAGATCGAAGAGTTGACCGCTCGCCGCCAGATTTGCGTCAAAGGGACAGATGTGATCGGGCATCGCCTCACTCCCGCACTGAATCCGTCCATTCCCACAGTGCGCCGAAACGCTTGAGGCCAGCGGCCTCCGATTCGGTGCCGAATTCAATCAAAGAACTCGTCGTCTGCGACGACTGTGGACTCAATCAACGACGTTCCACAATGTGGACAGACAGCGAAATCATCGCGAACAAACTCGTGGCACTTCGTGCATCGGGATCGCGGAGGCAGATACTGAAGAACGGCAGCCGCGATCCAGGCGCCAATGGGATGAAGCCCGAACAACATCCAAAGCGGTGAATAACCTTTCTGCCTGGCCCATCGCAGTCCCAGCCAGATGGGCCACACCCACAACACAATGACGCCCAGCGTCACGACAACGAAGGGCAGCTCCGTGCCTGCGTCTCCGCCGTGACCGCGCGGTCGAGAATCACTGGCTGAACCAGTACCACGCCAATCCCAATGATCCGGCGGCAATGAGCATCGCCGCAATCCATCTCCGCCAGTGACGCTTCGGTCGTTTGCCTGGGGAGGAATCGTAGGCAATGTGAAACTGTACCTTGCCAGCCAGCTTGACGACATCGCCTGGCGCCAATGCGCTCTCCTGGACCGCGACTCCGTTAACACGAACTCCGTTTTTGCTGTTCCGGTCGGTGATCCACCAGCAGGCGCCGTCGAAAGCAAGCTGGCAGTGATGCCCAGAGAGGTCATTGGCTTCGAGTTTCAGGTCATTGTCTTCCGCACGTCCCAGAGAGTAACCCGACCGGATGAGTGGAATAACCGTGCCGTCTGAAAATACCAGTCGCGCGTTGCAGATCTGCGGTGGCATGGCCCGGATGGACGCCTGCTCAACCAGCTCACCAGCCGCGGTTGCGGATGAGCCCGGATTCGACTGATCATGGACTTTCGTCGGACGACGCTTCTGTTGTTGGGGAGACACATGATCGATCGCCGTCTCAACCGGAGTCTGTGTCGGCCGCTGCGCGGCAACCGCTCCGCTCGATCGTGCAGCCGAACTGCTCCTCAATTGTGTGGGTGTTGATTGCGATCCAGCCTTGCGCGCCGCCGCCCTGGCTCGTATCCGCAGCAGTTTGCCGAAGTCGAATTCGACAGCAGAGCGTCGTGAGAATGGTTCCAATGCCCGAATGACTTCTGACATGGACTGAAACCGGTCGTCCGGGCGCTTCTCCAGCATCCGGATGACGATGTTCGCCACATCATCGGGAATCGACGGGTTCAGTGACTGCGGCGCGGGAATCGGTTGCGTGCGATGTGCATCAATCAATTCGACACGTGACTGTGCCTTGAACGGACGGCTCCCGGTCAGAGCCAGAAACAATGTCCCCCCCAGGCTGTAGATGTCGGATCGCACATCCGCGGCCAGGGAATCGTCCGCCTGTTCGGGTGGCATGTATTCGGCTGTCCCCAGGCAGTCATGCCCGAAGACCATCGAGAGTGCAAACTCATCATCACAGACTTCCGTACCAAGAAACGCCAACCCGTAATCGTGCAGTTTCGTGACGCCATCCGGTCCCACGAGAAGGTTTTCAGGCTTAACGTCACGGTGCACCATTCCCAGACCATGCAGAAACTCGAGGCCGCGTGCCGCCTGCATCACAAAGTCGCAGGCGGCCGCACAGGCGATTGTGCCGTTCAGTCCCACAAGTTCGTGCAGCGCCACTCCCTCGAATAATTCCATGACGACGAAATCGACGTCTCCAAAGACGTCGTCCGTCTGACCCAGATGCAGCGTGCGAATCAGGTTCTCATGCCGCGCCCGCATGCCGGTACGAGCCTCCAACTGAAAACGGGCTCGCATCCCGGAGTCGTGCTTGAACCGTTCGGCAAGAATCTTGACCGCAACTCGTTCCTCCCGTTTCGTATCGATGGCGTCGTAGGCCGTTCCCATGCCACCGACTCCCAGGACCTCCTTGAGCACAAACTGCTCGATCCGTAGTCGGCGGTGCCTGCCCTCGAGCAGTTCGTTGGCCTGGAATTGCGTGAGAAATCCTCTGGACACCAGCGCTGTCGCGATCCGGGACGGTTCTATCGATTCCGAGGCGGCGGCGGCCCGCCGCATCAGAGGCCATTCCCGTTCAGGGACAATGCCACTGTTTTCAAGGAGTTCGACGAAATCGGCCTGGGCTGTGGTCATGGTCATCCCAATTGCCACGAACGGCAGTCACTCAAGCAACAGACGGACACATCCGCATCCCCGGAAAGGGTCGATCCGTTCCGTAGGCGGCGTTCAGGTTTCGCAAGACCACTCCGCACACACGTCGGTGAACATGATTCTGAGTCTCAGACGACTGAAACAGGAGCTGAACGATCAGCCACTTTCGCAAGGAAAGTCACGGATCAGCCAGCCGTGGGGCATGACTCAAAATATGCGGCGAGGTGATGGATTCGACGAAGAAGAAAACGGTCGAGAGAATTTTGGAATGGACGTCGCAAAGCTGCCGTATAACCAATTGAAATTAAGAATTGGAATCTGGTCGCAGACAATCTTTACCGGGGGAAGTATACCCTATCCCGCCTCATTCTCCAGTGGATTTGCGCCGCTGGCTGGATTCTTCCCGCAAAACTCCGCTGCCGGACTTAGCCGTCGCCATCCGCCCCTCCCCAGTCGAGTCGCAACACTCGACCCTGTTCAAATCCGCAGACGCACCATTCTCCCAGCGCATCGCATTGCAGCAGTGCCACGTCATCAGGCGCAGTTGTGGCCCACAGCATCTGGCCGTCCGCATCCAGCCAGTAGAGATGTCGTTCCAGTGTGGACGCCAGGAGCCGGTTGGGTTCGTAGCTCACGGCAACGTGATTCACGGTGCCGTCGACGATGTACGACCCGACACTGCCCCCGTCCCCATCAATCGTTTGAATTCCATGGTGATACGCCGCCAGATAGATCAGGGAGGCGTCCCCGGTCATGTCGATGCCTCCCACGTTTGACCAGAGCTTCTCATACCAGAGTTCCTCTCCTGCCAGCGAATGGGAGCAGAGCAGTCCGTGCTCGGCAGCGGAGATCAGGATCGGTTCCGCGGTGCTGAATCTGGCGAATGAGAGCGGGCGAATGGTTTCAAACTCCGCTTCCCGCCGTCGATGATGATTAATGATGATGCTGCGCGCATCGGCCAGGCAGGCCACAATGTGAGTCCCATACGGAGCGATCGCCACCGCCATGCAGATTTCCGGTAGATCGATCTTCCAGATCGATTGAAAGTCCCGGTCGAACTGATGCAACGTGCTCTCACCGACGACGGCGACTCCGCAGCTTCCGTCCGCGCTCCAGTCCAGCACGCGTACAGGATGTCGCACTCGTGTCAGCGCGGCAATTCGCCCACGTCCATCGAGGCGAAACAGCATGCCGGATTCATCCGCACCGACGACTTCGCCGGTTTCGGGGAGCAACTTCAGACAGGTCAGCGGGCCTTCAGCCGTGAAGGTCCACTTCAGATCCGGTCCGATGCCGCGACCGCTACGGATCCAGTCAGGGGAATTCGGAACGTGCCGGTCACCGGGCATATCGGGAACTGCTGACACCACACTGAATTGTCAGGGCGGCAGATTGGCGACGCTTCAATCAGCGGCGTGTGTAGGCGGTGCCACACAACTCCTGCAAGGCTGCCTGAAGATCGGGGTCATCGGCAGGGTCAATCTCCCGGCTTGGCCTCCTTCGCGGGGCCTCTTCCGAAAGGGACACTACCACATCGGGTTGAATTCCAATCTTAGAGAATGTGTTGCCATCAGGCGAATAGAATCGGGCCGTGGTCAACCGCAGTCCCATCCCGTCCGTTCCGGGATAGATGCTCTGTACGGACCATTTGCCATAGGAAGTCCGGCCGATAATCGTCCCGCGATCATGGTCGCGGATGGCGCCGGCCACGATCTCGCTCGCGCTGGCGCTGTGGCCGTCAATCAGAAGCACGAGCGGGATTCGCCAGGTCCCGGGACCAAAGGCCCGAAACGTCTCGTTCTGCTCAGGAGTCCGGCCCTGGGTTGAAACCAGCACTCCGTCGTCAATGAATCGATCCAGAACGTACACCGCTTCCCGCAACAAGCCCCCCGGGTTTCCACGCAGGTCCCAGACCAGCGACTTCATGCCCTGCTGCTGCAGTGAGAACAGTGCGGTATCGAGTTCATCAACGGTGTTCTTCTGGAATTGTGACATGCGCAGATATCCAACGCCACACTCGGTATCCAGCATGGTGGCGACCGGAATGCTGCTCACATTCACCTGCCGCCTTGAACAATCGACAGTCCGCTTGGCCCCATCGACATCCGCAATTTCCAGCTCAACGCGCGAACCGGATTGGCCCGTCAGCAGATTGGCGGCTTCATCAGTGCTGAGAAACCGGCAATCGACACCGTCGATTCCGATAATCCACTCGCCGGGCAGGAGACCACTGTCTTCGGCCGGGCTGTCCGGAAGCACATCGAGCAACTCCATTCCCTGGCCGAGTTTTCCTTCAAGGACGATGCCGACGCCGACAAACTCGCCGTCAATGTTACTGAACAGGTCTGAGTACCGTGTCGGCGTCAGGACGTTGCTGTAGTCGTCGAGACAATTCGTGGCGCCAAAGACGTACTCCATCACAACCGCACTTCCATCAAGGTGCAGGAGACGCTCGCCCAGATTACAGACTTCAATGACAGTTCTGCGTGCGCCGCCGGAACGGGCGATGGGCCGGTTCCAGTAATCTTCTCGCAAAGTCCTCCGCATCTGTTGAACCCGTTCCGGATCCGCGCCGAACAGGTTCTCCTCCACGAATCGATCATTCCCGAGAGCCAGCCACAGGCTCTCGGTACCATGCGAGATTACGGAATCCAGGCTGATGGGCTCCACGAATCGTGACTGAATCTTGTGCAGAATGTCATCCAGGATCAGAAGTGCCTCGTCCCGGGACTTCGTCTTGATCTGTTGACGAAACGACTCGTCTGAATACCGGCGATCGATGCTGTACTGGAACTTGGCCCGCCGCAGTCCGTACGTGAGATGATTGTCATCCGGCCAGACTTCGAGGGACTCCTCGTAGTGATCAATCGCGTCGCGCCAGTTTCGCTGCCGCTCCATTTGTGCGCCAGCCGCGAGGACTTCATCAATCGAGCCCGACTGCTGGGCGACGGCAGCAGGAGTGCAGATCGCACCAAGAATGAAAACCAGCAGCCAGCGCTGAGCGCAGCTGCGTGCGGTGGACCGGACCATGAAATCCCCCTCGCATGACGGACATCTTCGCGGCGTCCCCCCTCGGACGCGAACGCGGAGGCATGCTTGCACAAGACCGTCACGAAATTTGAAATGAGTGCCGCCCCGTCGATGTGGCGGATTCGAATGTGGCAATTACGCCACACGACTGCTACGCACCACAATGCCCGCGCGAACGCACAGGTTCAAGCTGAGAATTGAGCCAAAACCTCTCTTGGCAAGCTCTTCCGGCAACCATCACCCGGTCGTACCGATTGGCCGGCAGTACGCGGTCTGTTCACGCTGCGCCAGTCGCGCCGGTTCCGCGAGTGACTCTGCAGGCTGTGAGGACTGTGATGCGTTTCGTCAGGCGGAATCTGAACCGAACGATTTCGCCTGCACGGAAAGCCGGAACGCGATCTGATAGATTGTCCACGACAAATCCAGCCGGGTGCATGGCGGGTGTAACGGGTGCAACCGTTGCAGTCTGCCTGAGCGGAAACCGTGTCGACCCAAAGTGCACGCTGAGTCCGAACCGCATTGTGTCCTGACCGTCACAAACTCAAATTCCGTCATCATGCCAGATAACAGCGACAGCGGACTCACGGGAGTTCCCGAAGGACCGCGTCGTGAGTCACTTGATCCTGACGCCGAGACCATGCGGCGCGCTGGTTATGAACTCGTCGATCGCATTGTGGACCATCTCACCACTCTTTCCGGACAGCCGGTCGCGCGGCGCGGGAATCACGCAGAATTCGCCGGGCTTGTGGATGAACCACTGCCATCGGCTCCGTCGAGCATCGAGGACTGCCTCGACTTCTTCTTTAACCGAGTTGTCCCCGACATGACTCTCGTGAATCACCCTCGTTTTCACGGGTACATTCCGTCCCCCTCCAGCTTTGTGGGTGCAATCGGCGAGATGCTCGCGGCCGGCACGAATCCTTTCGTCGGAAGCTGGCTGGGAGGCGCCACTGTCAGCGCGCTGGAGCTCACTGTGCTCCGCTGGATCTCGGAAATGCTGGGCTACGACCCACAGGCGGCGGGAGTTTTCACGAGCGGCGGATCGATGGCCAACCTCGTCGGACTTGCCGCCGCTCGCGCAAAGGCCGGCCGCGACGCGATGCAACGAGGCACGATCTACGTTTCCAGCCAGGGCCATGCTTCAATCGACAAGGCGGCCTCGATCGCCGGTTTCTCCCGGGAATCAATCCGCACGATTGCTGTCGATTCCGAGTTCCGGATGGACTCTGACGAGTTGCAGCGAACCATTACGGCTGATCGATCGGCCGGGTGCCTGCCATTTTTTGTGTCGGCCAACGCCGGCACGACTAATACCGGTGCAATTGATCCACTCGATGCGATCGCCGGTATTTGTGCAGACAACGACCTGTGGTTCCACGTCGACGCCGCGTATGGCGGTTTCGCCGCCATCACACAGGAAGGTCGCGCGCTCCTGCATGGGATGACCCGCGCCGATTCGCTCACACTGGATCCGCACAAATGGCTCTACTGCCCGATGGGTGTCGGATGCGCGCTTGTTCGTGAATCCAGCTATCTGGAACGTGCGTTCTCCACCCACGGAAGTTATCTGAAAGATCTGCCAGTGGACGAAGTGAACTTTCTGGAGCGTGGTCCGGAACTGTCACGTCCTGCTCGTGTACTGTCGGTCTGGATGGTGATGCGGTCCATCGGAATTACCGCCCTCGCAAACCAGATCCGTGAAGACATGCGGTTGGCGCGACTGGCCGCCAGACTGTTAGAGGAGGACTCACGCCTGGAGGTGATCGAGCCCGTGTTGTCGATTGTCGCGTTTCGCCATCGCCTCCGGGACGGTGAGTCTGAAGCTGGTCGCGCTGGTCGTGACACCGCGATCATGGAAGCGACACTTGCCTCCGGTGATCTGATGCTCTCGTCGACAATTCTCGACGAACAAAGCACATTGAGACTCGTCGTCCTGAATCATCGCACAACGGAAGCCGACATTCGTCTCTCGGTAAATCGCATCCGTCAGCATGTGACCTGACCCGGAATCATCGAATCGTAGCGAGCCTGAACAATGCAGACACTGGATCGTCGTGAACTGTTGAGCGGCGCACTGGCGGGTGCGGTGGCGATCGGTCATTCTGCCGCCCTGGCCTCGGCGGAATCTCAATCGCCTCAGCCGCAAAGGCGACGCGTTGTTGACACCAACGTCAGCCTGTTTCAGTGGCCGTTCCGTCGTTTACCACTGGATCAAACCAGCGAATTGGTTCAGAAGCTCCGATCGCACTCCATTAACAGCGCATGGGCCGGCAGCTATGAAGGATTGCTGCACCGTGATATCGCCGGAGTGAATCTGAGACTCGCCGAAGCGTGCCAAGAGCAGGGGGGTGGACTGCTCGTTCCGTTTGGCTCCGTGAATCCGCTGCAACCGGACTGGGAAGACGACCTGAAGCGATGTCACGAGGAGCACTTGATGCCAGGCATCCGGCTCCATCCGAACTACCACGGTTACCCGCTCGATGATCCACGATTCGAGCGACTGCTGCAGCTGGCAGCGGAAAGAGGGCTGATTGTGCAGCTTGCTGCCGCGATGGAGGATCGCCGGACGCAACATCATCTGCTGCAGATTGCTGACGTTGATCTGACGCCACTTTTCGAGATTCTTCGGCGGGTTCCGGATGCGATCGTGGTCGTTCTCAATCACAAGGCGACGGGTGCAGCTTTTACCCGATTGGTGACCGCTCCGAACGTGTACTTCGACCTGTCCCGGGTGAACGCAACCGACGGGGTCGCTCGCGTCATGCGCAGCACGCCCGCGGGCCGGTTTGTGTTTGGCACTCACGCACCCTTCCTTATTTACGAAGCGGCAATGATCAAGGTGTATGAGTCGAATCTGACCGAAGACGAAACGACAGCCATCCTCCATCGGAATGCGGAACAGGTCATCTCCAGAACATCCGCCTGACTTCTGCCAACGACCGTAGCATTTCCATTCCGGAACTCTCTCTCTGGGTTCATGTATGAATTCCGACTCACCACCATTCGGACTTCCCTCTGTTGAAGAGCTTCAGAAGTACCGCATCTGGGATTCGTACTTTCTCCCATCCCAGGGGGCCGATCCTCAGCGATTCGCACGCGAGATGAACCGGTCGCTGCCGACGATCGGCAAGGCGGCCATTGAGCGATTGTGTGTTTTTCTTCACGTCGGCCTGGGGACAGCCGATTCAGCGACAGAGACAAGACTGCGCGACAACCCTGACGCCGTGCTGGCGCCGCTCCATCAGTGGCCCGACAGGCTGCTTGGCATGATGAACTTGAATCCTTCCGATGTCAGCCGCTCACTCGATGCGTTGGATCGCTGGATGAGAGACGGGCCGATGCTGGGTGTCTATTTCGCCAGCGGCCGACAATACTCGCTTCCCTGCAATCACCGCAACTTCGATCCGCTCGTCCAGAGAATTCACGAACTGGGTGGGCTGATCATGCAGCACACGTGGTTCAAGACTGGCGGCAAGGACAGTGCCGGCGAGTCGACGCCGTCTGAACTCGCCGAACTTGCCAGACGTTTCCCCGAAATCACGTTTGTGTGCGCTCACGCGGGGGGTGAGTGGGAACAGGGAATTCGCGCCATTCGATCCTGCCCCAATATTCTCGCGGAAACGTCCGGGTTTGACGCAACGGCTGGATTCATCGACATGGCAGTCCGCGAACTCGGTCCGGATCGCATCATCTTCGGCAGCCATCTGCCATCCCGATCTCTCGGCACGGAACTCAGTAAGGTTCTCAGTGCCGACATATCCGATGATGATCGGACGATGATCCTCGGCGGAAACCTTCGCAGACAGCTCGATCCGATTCTCTCGACAAAACAATAACCTGGATGGACAGCCACGGTGTACCGGGCAGACTCACTCGGCGGCCCCCCACCCGGCGCGACTCAGCGACTTGACAGCGTTCGTTCTCTATAATCGGAATCGAACACCTTCGAGTCCGTCCCTGAATCACGAAATGCACCGGCACGAATCTTCAATCACTCGGAACAAACGCGGCCTCCCGTCTCCGCACGCAGTCCGCTGCTGCGCCCGTCATGTGCACGGTTCTGATCCTGCACGCGAGCGCTGCCGGGCAGGACGGACATGATCACTCTGGCTGGTGACACCATGGGCACGACCTACCACATCAAGGTGGTCATCCCGGATGCTGCCACTGAACAAACGCTGTTGCAGGCAGACATCAATTCCCTGCTGGAAGTTGTCAACAACCAGATGTCGACCTGGCGGCTGGATTCGGAGCTTTCACGGTTCAATCGGCATGCAACAGACGACTGGTTCGAAGTCTCGCAGGAACTTGCTTACGTGGTCCGAAATGCGCTGGAGGTGGCGAATGATTCCAATGGTGCCTTTGACCCAACCATCAGCCCACTTGTCGGCCTGTGGAATTTCGGAGCCGATGCTGAGGATGGCGACATCCCCAGTGACGAAGACATCGCCAGTGCGCTCCGGCAAGTTGATTACCGTTTGATTGAAAGTCGATTGGAACCGCCCGCACTGCGAAAGTCTGATCCACAGGTACGGATCGATCTGAGTGCCATCGCCAAGGGACATGGTGTTGATCGCGTCGCGGCATTGCTGAATTCCACCGGCATCACGGCCTGGATGGTCGAGATCGGCGGCGAAGTTCGCACTCGCGGCGCGAAACCGGACGGTAGTCCCTGGCGGATCGGAATTGAGCGCCCTGTGGCCGGCCGTCGAATGCCCGACAGCGCGCTCGAACTCAGCGATTCCGCACTCGCGACCTCGGGCGACTACCGCAACTTTTTCGAGCGGGATGGTGTTCGCTATCAACACACAATTGATCCCGCCACCGGTCGCCCCGTCACACACAGCCTGGCATCCGTCTCGGTCCTCGCCGACGATTGCATGACCGCCGACGCATGGGCGACAACGCTGATGGTCCTCGGGCCGGAGGCTGGTGCAGACTGGGCCGAAGAGCGCGGCATCCGGGCGTACTTCATTGTCCATGCGCAGGGCGGTTTCACCGCCAGGCAGACCGCAGGGTTCCCCGATCTCAATTCATTGGATGTCGTGGCTTCCGAAGATCCTCCGCCCATGCCACAGTCCGATCAGTGGACGACGTTCCTGCTGGCCATGGTCGTCTTTGGCGTGGCCATCATTGGCTTGGCAATCGGTGTGATCCTCAGCAATCGCCGACTGCGTGGCAGCTGTGGCGGGCTCGCCGGCATGCAGGACGAACACGGTCGCGCCATTGCGACTCCTGCACGACTCCAGCCAGCGATTGCGAAGAGTTTCGCAGGCGGGCCGCATCGGGAATTGAGACAAACGCTACAGAACCTGACTCCGCGTGAGCCATTGTCCGGATGCCGGAGTACTTTCCTGCCGGCATCATCGCTTGGCATCAGGCGAGCGGTGCGTCGTCAGTCCCGGTGGCACTCTATCGTCGCGGAGTGCGCTCGCGTTTTTGTTTTCGATTGCGCCTCCTGAGCGCATCTGGAGTCGTTCCGGACGGGATTCCCGATATACTCCGGACATCGATTTCGAACGCTCTTGAGGAACCGCCATGAGTGAAAAGCAGCAGGAGAACGGCGTCAACCAGACGGACGCCGGCAACGACTTTCCCAAACAGGTCTCCACCACCGAACACACACTGCAACTGCCCGGCGGGCCGTTGTCCTACAAGGCGACCGCCGACTGGATCAGTCTGCGGAAGATCAACAAGCCGGTGGCGCACCTGTTTCACACGGCGTACATCGCCGAAACTCAGGATGGCGCCCGGCCGTTGACGTTTGTGTTCAACGGCGGGCCGGGGGCCGCGTCAGCCTATCTGCACATGGGGGCGCTGGGCCCGCAGCGCGTGGCATTCGGGGAAATGGGATCTCTTCCGCAGCCGCCGACACAGGTGGTCGATAATCACGAGACCTGGCTGTCGTTTACCGATCTGGTCTTCATTGACCCTGTGGGAACGGGGTTCAGTCGGGCGCTACGAGACGCGGGACCGGAGAAGAAGACACAAGATGGCAAGGACAGCCCCGACGCAACCGGACCTGCCGAAAACGTCGAATTCTGGGAAATCGAGAAGGATCTTGATTCGCTGGGCGAGTTCATCTGCCGGTTTCTCTCAAAGTACCATCGCTGGACATCGCCGTTGTTCATAGCCGGCGAGAGTTATGGCGGATTCCGCGTGGCCCGGATGGCGCGGAGACTGCAGGAAAAACATGGCGTGGGGTTGTGCGGTGCCATGCTGATTTCTCCGGCGATTGAGCTCGATGCCCTGCTCGATTCGGACTACAACCTGACGTACTGGGTGGAACTGTTTCCCTCGCTGGTTGCAGCCGCCCATCATCACGGCCGCACACGTGATCTTGGAGACGGCGATGTTCAAGGGCAGGCGGAGGCATTCGCCATTAACGAACTCGTCAGGTGGCTGACACAGGGCGATGCTCTCCCTGCAGATGAACGGGCATCGATCGTCGCTCGAATGTCGGCGCTGACCGGCCTGCCGGCCCCGGTACTCGAGCGCGCGGGCGGGCGGATCAGCGCGACGCTTTTCTGTCGGGAACTGCTCCGAGACCAGCAACTATTGTGTGGCCGGTACGACGCCTCCGTCACAACGGTGGACCCCTTTCCTGATCGCAATGACTATGAAGGTCCTGACCCAACCTTGTTTTCCATCGACCGCCTGTTCACCGGCGCCGTTAACCACCATCTGCGGACCAGCCTCCGAGTGGAATCCGAGCTCGATTACCGCCTGCTGAGCATGCAGGTCAACGAGGAGTGGAAGGACAAAAGTAAGAAGCACTTTTTCGACCGGCAGATCGGTGCGATGGATGACTTGCGGTACGGGATGAGTCTCAACGGACACATGAAAGTGTCAATCACGCATGGCCGCTTTGACCTCATCACTCCTTACTTCGGCAGTCAACGATTGACGAAGCTGATGAAACTCACCAATGACCAGCAGGCGAATCTGTCCTGCCGGAATTTCGATGGCGGCCACATGTTTTACAGTTGGGACGAGTCACGCGCCGCGTTTCATGATGAAATGCAGCAGTTTTACGAATCGGCCCTGCCTGGCGAGAGGGACGCGTAGATTCGACTGAACCCGGTTCTTGAAGATAGACCCGGTTTCTGGCCACAGCCGCGAGCCGCCGGCCTGCGCGCATCACACCAATTCAGGAATCGGCCGGCCGCCTTCCTGGACAATTGGCACAGGGCGGCCCTGCGCGTTGGTCCAGTGGGCATTGAGATCGATGCCCAGATGCTGAAAGGTCGTTGCAGCCAGGTCCTGGGGCCGGACGGGGTTGGATTGAATCTCGCCGCCACGGGCGTCGCTGCTGCCGATGACCTGCCCGTGTGGCATGCCGCCGCCAGCCATCACCATCGACATTACATTCGTCCAGTGATGTCGGCCCGCCTGTTCGTTGATCACCGGCGTGCGGCCAAACTCGCCCAGCATCAGCACCAGCGTGTCGTCGAGCAGTCCGCGATCCTCCAGATCATTCACCAAAGCGTACAAGGCCTGATCCACTCGCGGCAACAACGGCTTCAAGCCGTTCTCGATTCCACCCCAGCGAACGTCGTCGCCGTGGTGATCGAAGTAACCCCAGGCACCGCTGACCAGCACAAACGTGACGCCCGACTCGACCAGCCGCCGAGCCAGCAGCGCTTTGTCGCCCACACTCTCACGCCCGTATGCCTCTCGTGTGGCGTTCGTCTCTTTCCTCAAGATCAAATGCTTTCTGGACGCGACCGGAGAGGACCATGTCGCAGGCCTGCTGAGAAAACTGGTCAACGCGCGCCAGAGTGTCGTGTTGATCCAGATCGCGACGCAGGCGATCAAACTGACTTCGCAGCGCATTGCGGTCCCCGAGCCGTTCAACATCGATCGATTCAGGCAGATTGAACTTGCCGGCCAGTTCCAGGCCCTTCACCGGGTCATACTGTGATCCCATGTGGCCGGCACCGTATACATCAGAGGCCCAGGAGTTGGCCAGCCCCACAAACGGAGGCATCGCCGGATCATTTGCTCCGCGCAGCTTTGCCACCACCGAGCCCATTGAGGGATACCCTCCACCATCACGGCCGTCGTTTGTCCGTCGCGCCAGGGGATTGCCGGCCTGCATCGTAATCGGCGTGTGATTGCTGGCACTGCAATCGACCGAACGGATGATTGACAACTTGTCGGCAATCGACGCCTGCAGCGGCATGTGTTCACTGAACTGCACGCCCGGCAGAGCGGTTTCGATCGGGGCGAACGGCCCGCGAACTTCCCGCGGTGCGTTGGGCTTGGGGTCCCACATGTCCAGTTGGCTCGGGCCGCCCGAAAGCCAGAACAGAATCACAGATTTGCGTGCGCTGGCGGGCGATCCTTCCGATGCGCTGGCCCGCGCCTGCAGCAGTTGTGGCAGCGTCAGCCCGCCCAACCCTGCCAGACCGGTTTGCAGAAACCAGCGTCGCGATCGAACACGCAACAGGTCACCACCCATTGCCGGAGGAAATGCGCTCAATCCGGACTGCGAGTGCCCGGCGGAATGCGAGGAAATCAACTGAGACTCAGACACAAACGCACCTCATCGAGGGATGCCGGATTCAGAAGCGGCTCACCTACAATGTATAAACCACTGTCGATGAGTGCAAAGCGAATTCGGGAAACCGCAGGTCTGCTTCACCCGACGTCGTTACCTGCAGTCCGCGGAAATGCCAGGCCGACCCCGAAGTTACGCTGCTTCAGCCATTGATCTGCCGGCTGCAATGGACTGCGCCAGTTTCGCCTCCACCGGATCGTGCTCCCGCTCCAACTCATTCAGGGACGCCTCAATCCTTTGCCGGTACTGCTCGGCATTCTCACCGTCCTGGAGTGCGATCGGCTCGCTGAAATAGACGTTGATCGTGGTAAATGGCTTGGGAATCTGCAGACGATCCCAGGCGCGCGACAGAATCCAGCGACGATTCGGGACGGCGCAGACATTCACAACTGCCGCTCCGGTTTTCAGCGACAGCAATGCGATGCCTTTGTGAATCCGATTCCGCGGCCCGCGTGGCCCATCGACTGCGAGATATGCGGGCGATCCGTCAACAACGTGTTCAATCAAAGCCTGAAAAGCAGCACGGCCACCTTTGTCACGACCATTCTTGCTGGATGACCCGCGGACCGGAACCACTCCACAGAATCGCAGGCTGGGTACCAGGATAGCGCCATCCATGGATCGGGAGACCATCGCCCCCGTGCCCCGTTCCGCACCGATCACCGTCGCCAACTGATGCGCGTGCAACACGGAATAGACGTAACCCCGTGACCGCGCACGGAGTTCCGCGCGGGGATCACCGTGTCGATGGATGCGACAGGTCCAACGCAGGAACAGCACGACGATCGCCGCCGCCCAGCCGGCTATCGGGCGAAAAACCTTCATGATGAGCGTCCATTCTCACTTGGCTCAATTCTAACGACCGTGGGCGGATTTCTCCGGCAAACGGCAGCATCTGAGTACGTATTCCGCCGCACGCGGTCAATGTCAAATCCGCTTCACAACCGACAATTGCCGTCGCCGGGAATGCTGCGGACCTTCTGGATGCCGATGGCAATATTCGATCCAGCCAGATTCCAGGCTTTATTCCATGCACCTATGCCGGGAGTGAACATGGACGGGCCAAGTGCAACATTCTCGCCCATCTCCGGCAGGATACTGCATGCGGCGCAGGATTTTTACTCCCACAGTAATTGGGTTGATACTGCTGATCCCGCGCGCCCGATTGGCGCGGACAATCCACTCGGCCTTGGCAATAGTGGCAGGGCGGATTGGTTGGATCTTCGAGCCGATAACCCGGCATTTCCGGAAGGTCTCATCTCCGGATGTTTCGACAATGCATCATTTTTGGGCGAGCAACGGGGCTGTCTCTACGATGAGAATAGGGCGCACCGCGTCCGCCATCTCAATTTGAATAAGGATACCGGTCAGATTGATCCAGTGATCGCCGCAGGGACAACAGAGCGCGGTGCTATTGGCACCAACTTTGAACGCGCTGTCCTGGCCGCTGTCGAAGACAGCGCTGACAAATGGGCGACGTTTCGTGAGCGATTGATTGCAACCTATGGCGCGCAACGCGCCGAACGCATGATATGCGCAATCACGCATGACGACCCAACTGACGATTGCCCGTAGCGGAGCACGCCGCCGATTTTCTGCCGGAACTTTACTGGGAGGAAAATTCGCCGGGGGAGGAGGCTGAACCAGCAGATGCCGATGGTGGAAGTGGCAGCGCCAGCGCGCCCGGTTTGGCGCGACCTTAGTCGCGAATGCCGAGATATCGGAAGGTCTGCCCGAGGGAGTTGAAGATGCCGTGGGCGAATATCAGCGGTAAAATGTTGCGGCGGCCGAACCAGATATAGAGCAAGGCAAAGGCGAAACCGCCGGCACCAGAAATCAGGGCGCCATGCATGCCTTGATAATAGAAATGGCGGTAACCAAAGAAGACCGAAGAGATGAAGGCGGCGACGAGGTCAGCGCGCAGCCCAACGCCCATGAACTGGCTTGAGCGGTCGATGACAAAGGCCCGAAACAAGAGTTCCTCAAAGAAAGATCCATGCGTCCAGACAAGGAGCATGATGCCGATATAGGCGGCGAGATTGCCTTCGATATGGTCGAACCGCCCGCTCGCCCCGACATCCTCGAAGAAATAATCGGCAGCGAGCTGCATCGTCTGTGTGGCGATGATGAAGGCGACCATCGTGAGCAGTGTCAGGCCGACGGTCTTCAGCCAGCTGTTTGGCCAGCGCAGGCCAAGGTCGCGCCAGCAAGCCCGCGTCGCCACAGCAGATAGGTCGCCACGGCCATCGCGCTGAAGGTCCGAAGCGGGGCCTGCATAGAGATAGCTGTAGGGGAGCAGCGATTGCTTCACGATCACCAGGACCGCGACGACGATCACCAGGTCGCGTAGTGCAGTTAGGTGCCATTTGCCGGTGCGCGCGGCAGTGTCTTGTGGTGATGGAGAAGTGGTTGGCAAACGAGATCGTCCCGGTCTAGGTGTATTGCTCCTCTAATACACGCAGGCCGGATGCGCAAGCGGCGGGGAGATCTCGCTTGCCGAGTTAATCTCCGCGCGCTTCGGCCAATTCTGCCGGCGTGATGCTGCCATTGCTGTCGCCATCGACCTGGCTGAAAGCGCGGTCATAGGCGCCAAAGCGACGCACCATGCCGGCCCGGCCGATATCGTCTTCGGCATTGGCATCGATAAAGGCGCGAAATTCTGATGCGTTCAGTTCGCCATCATCATTGGCGTCAGACTGTTGGAAATTGGCGCGCGCGGCGGCGCGTTCGGGATCGCTGGACTGAGCCAATGCGGTGCCGCTCGCCATCAGGGCGCTGACGGCTGTGGCGGCGAGGATTGTCTTATTCACTCTGCATTTCCTTCACTTGAGGCGGTGTCGTCTTCTTGTCCGTCTTCTGGGGCGCTGGCGGCCTCGATCTGGCCATACACACGCTGGATTGCCGCGGCGATCTCCGCCGGCACCTCTTCTTGCAGGAAATGGCCGGCATCGGTTTCGGTGACGCGCGCATCGGGGAATTGGCCCCGCATGACGGGCAGGCCCGGGCCGAGGATGGGATCGTTCATGCCCCAGACAATCTCGGCCGGGATATCGAGGCCACCGACATAGGCTTCGATCTCGCGCATCTGTTCCGCGCTCGGGTGATCAGGGCCGTCGGGTACCATGCGCATCAGCGCCACTGGCGCCTTGGCATTCCCGCTTTCAAGAACAGGCCGGCCATAAAGGTCGAGCACATCGGCTGGCATTGACGCCGGATCGCCCTGCGCATCGGGCAAGCGATCGAAGATCGAGCCGAAGGTTTCGAGGATCAGCTCGCCAAGAACCGGTGTTTTGACGGTTGCGTGGGCGCTCGAAAGATCGCGAGGCTCGGTCGGTGCTGTGAAACCGGTGTTCATGACCACCGCACCGCGCAGCAGGTCTGGAGAGCGCGCCATGACGCCCATGCCCACGGGTCCGCCCCAATCCTGGCCGACATAGATGGCTTCTTCGATTTGCAATTGCGCAATCGCCGCCGTCATCCAGCGCATATGGTTCTCAAGTGTATGCTGGCTTGCCGGGACCTTAGTGGAGAAGCCGAGCCCGACCATTGTCGGCATGATCAGCCGGAACTGGTCCCGCGGCAGCTCTTCGGCAACACGGCGATAGAGGAATCCGGATGTCGGATTGCCGTGCTGGAGATAGACGGGATAGCCCGATCCGACTTCGAGCACATGGATTTTGATGCCAGGTTCGACTTCGATGAAATAGCTCAGATAATCGTCCGATACGAAAGCCGCGGCGTAATCGGGAAGCGGAAAGGCTTCGAAGCTGCCTGCATCAAGCTCGACGGTTCCTTCGCCGGTCGGCGTCTCAACCGCCCCATCGCGGGTGACGACAAAGGACAGGATCGCCGCCGCCAGGAGCAGGATCGCGATCAAAATCAGCAGTTTCTTCATCATGCCCCAGGCTCCCTTTCTTGACGATTAGTGATCCGAAGGTTCGCTCGCGCCGCGGGGTACGCGAATGGAATCGACCAGTTTGCGGATCTCGACCGGCGGACTGTCTGTCATCCGCGAGACTGTGATCGCCACGGCGAAGTTGATCACCATGCCGATAATCCCGATGCCTTCAGGCGAGATGCCGAACAGCCAATTGGCCGCAACATTCGCCTCTGGCGCCCACAGCTTGAAATAGGCGATGTAGAGGAAGGTGAAGGTAAGACCCGTCACCATGCCGGCAATCGCGCCCTCCTTGTTCATCCGTTTGGAGAAGATGCCCATGAAGATTGCCGGGAACAGGGATGCCGCGGCAAGGCCAAAGGCAAAGGCGACCACCTGCGCCACAAAGCCGGGCGGATAGATTCCGAGATAGCCAGCCACGAGGATCGCCGCCGTCGCCGCTATCCGGGCTGCCATCAGCTCGCCCTTCTCGGTTATCTGCGGCCGGAATGTCTGTTTCAGCAGGTCATGGCTGATCGATGTGGAGATCACGAGCAATAGTCCCGCAGCCGTCGACAGGGCTGCCGCCAGCCCACCAGCCGCAACCAGCGCAATCACCCAACCCGGCAAATTGGCGATCTCCGGATTGGCGAGCACCATGATGTCGCGATCGACATAGACTTCATTCTCGCCTTCGGCCGCATCATTCGAAACGAGCCCGCTCGCCCGATGCACCGCGCTCCTCGGTGAAGACGGGTGCGCCTGCAAAGGCGTCGCCGCTGCGATACTGCATCACACCATCGCCGTTCCGGTCGTTAAACGCGATCAGATCATTCGCTTCCCAATTGGTGAACCATTCGGGCGCGTCGGCGTAAGATTGCTCATTGACCGTATCGACGAAATTGATCCGCGCAAAGGCTCCGACGGCCGGCGCAGTCGTATAGAGCAACGCGATGAAGACCAGCGCCCAGCCTGCCGATTTGCGGGCGTCCCGGGCGCTCGGCACGGTGAAGAAGCGGACGATGACGTGCGGTAAACCGGCGGTGCCGACCATGAGCGCGGCGGTGATGCAGAATATGTCGATCATCGCTTTGGAACCGTCGGTATAGGCGGTGAAACCCAGATCGGTCAGCGTCGCATCAAGCTTTTCGAGCACATACATGCCCGACCCGTCAGCGACGGTGCTACCCAGGCCGAGCTGCGGTACGGGATTGCCGGTGACGAGGAAGCTGATGAAGAAGGCGGGGACCATATAGGCAAAGATCAGCACGCAATATTGTGCGACCTGGGTATAAGTAATGCCCTTCATCCCGCCGAGCACGGCATAGACGAAGACAATTCCCATGCCGATGATCACGCCAAGATCGACCGGTACCTCAAGAAAGCGCGAAAAGACGATGCCGACACCGCGCATCTGCCCGGCGATATAGGTGAAGGAAATGAAGATCAGGCAGACGACCGCCACCACGCGTGCGGCCTTGGAATAGTATCGCGCACCGATGAAATCGGGAACCGTATATTGGCCGAACTGGCGCAAATAGGGTGCGAGCAGCAGGGCGAGCATCACATAACCGCCGGTCCAACCCATCAGATAGACACTGCCATCATAGCCGAGAAAGGCGATGAGCCCGGCCATCGAGATGAAGCTCGCCGCGCTCATCCAGTCGGCGGCGGTGGCCATCCCGTTGACGACCGGGTTAACATGGCCGTCCGCGACATAGAATTCGCTGGTCGATCCGGCGCGTGAGGCGATGGCGATACCGATATAAAGCGCAAAGGATGCGCCGACGAAGAGATAGATCAGGGTTTGTGTGTCCATCAGTCGTCATCAAGCCCGAAACTATGTTCGATCTTCCGCATCTGGCGGACATAGATGACGATCAGAGCGATAAAGACGTAGATGGAGCCCTGCTGGGCAAACCAGAAGCCGAGCGGATAGCCGCCTATCGAGAACTGATCGAGAAACGGCCGGAACAGGATGCCGGCGCCAAAAGAGACGATGAACCAGATGCTCATCAAGATAGTCAGCAACCGGATATTGGCGCGCCAATAGGCGCTTTCGGTTGCGCTAGTGTCCCCATCTTGGGTGTCGCCAGTCTGGCTTTCCTCATCGGACATACTCGGCCTCTCCCTCTCTGCGCCTCGGTCTATCGCTGCCAAGATCACATTATGTGGCTCTATCGATAGTCGAAATGACGCGAAATGACAGTGGGGATTTCATGAGCGCGTGGAGGTTGGGAGGGGGAATCGCCGCAGTTAAGTGTCAGGTAGAGAATCGCTCGGCAGAATCCGATAAAATCCTTGCAATTGCCCCGGTCATCTTGTGCGCTGCCTGAATGTCGAGCGATTCATCGGCAATCTGAAAATTTGCCATTGGCCCCTTTATGCCAGTCATCAGGATTGGCGTATCTTCGAATTCTTGCGCTAGAATTTCTATCTCAAGATAGGCGCCGCCGATGCTCCATCCGACAGCCTTATTGCCGAAGCAATCTAGCGATGCCGAATCCACGCTCTGCTTCAGCCAGTCGGGCATGGGGTCCGATTGCCATCCAGGCGTGATATTGGACGGGATGAACTCAACCCGCGCGCTAAGTGGAGGATTGCTGACAAAGGCGTCCTCCAGAATGTTGGCAGCTTCGATGCCGTCAAAGTCGGCGGGCAACCGCACCGCAATCTTAATGCGAATTTCGGCCGGTAATGTGCCGCCGAGTAGCCCGCCAGAATGCAGGCCATGTATTTCTGCTATCGACAGACCGGCATTGTGAACCGCCAACGGTGCGGCGCCAGCCAGATCGTCTGTGATGCCAGGGATGTCCCGATCGACTTGGGCGGCATCGAGGAAATAACGTGCTGCAATTGTATCGGTTTCGGCGCCACCTGTTGTTATCTGGGCTGAGCTCTTCGCCTGAAGAGAATCAAGTGTCACCATGCCGGTCGGCAGATCACAGACCCGGCCAAGGAGTTCAAATGCTATGCCTATTGCCGTTGGCGCCAAGCCCGAGGCCCCGGAATGGGCTGTTTGTGCTAGAGCGTTAACGGACAAAGTTCCTTCTACAATTCCGCGATAACCCTGCATGTACCAGACCCGGTCATAGTCGGCGCAGATCGATTCCAGCAGGACAATCAAGCGCGGCTCATCGAATCGTTTTCGGAGTTCCGGCAGGTATCGCGGCAGGTACATACTGGCGCTCTTTTCGGTCGTTTCGAGGACCAATATGCAGCGCGGCCGTGGTAGATTATGTTGTGCAAGGCAGGCTATGGCCGTGACATAACAATAGGGCGCAAATCCGCCGTCCACACCGCCTCGGCCGAACAGCTTTCCATTGCGCAGCACGGGTTCGTAACCGGATGTTCCTTCGGTCCATTCTGATTTCGAAGGGTGTTTGTCGAGATGACCATAGCACATGACGGTGGCATCGGTCGTGCCGGGAATGTCGATCACCAAAATCGGCGAGTGCTCAATTGTATCGAATGTGTCGACGCTGGTGCCATCCGGAGCATGGGCGATCGCCCAATCTCCAACATGCTTCAGCGCTGCCCGTGTATTGGGCGTTGACTCGCCTTTCGGGTCAAATGCCGGGGAAACATTCTGGATTCGGATAAATTCACTCAGGGACGGGATCGCGTCTTCGTCGAAGCGGTGGCGAATTTCGTCTAGAAAATCGGAAACTAGGTTGGTCATGTCTAAGTCCACCTGTCGGAAGTCTTGGCGTACTAGCGTCTATGCTTATGGCGTGACATCGAAAATAGCCAGCAAAGGATAGGTCAGACTATGTCTGCTTAATGTACTCACACAGCGATCGGAAGGCTTTTGTCCATATGGAATGTGCCGGCCCAGATCTTCTTTGAAGACGTTCGGATTGTCTGCTGGCAGAAATCCTCACCCAGGCCGCCATTCTGTAGTAACCGAGGCAGTGACAGGCTCGCTTCGAGCGACGCGAATGTACTGCGGCAGCATTGTTCGTCCACGGCAATTGCCATGCCCCTGCGCTGGCCGCTGGACTCGATTGCTTGTTCAAGTGCCGTGATGAGCGGGCGGACGATCCGTTTTTCGTGCTGGATTCCGAGCCAGGGTTCCATGCGTTCGTCTCGTACTCGAAGATATAGCAATTGCCGGTAACGTGGGCTCTGAACGATCAATGCCACATGATCGACGAAATCGCTGATCGTTTGCTGGATCGTAGGCGCAGGCGCGGGCTGGGCAGCGAATTCTTCGGCCAGTTTTTCATAAAGCCGCATGATGGTGGCGCGGTAGACATCCTCTTGACCATCGAACGAATAGTAGACCTGCCAAAAGCTCATATCGCTTTTGGCTCCGATTTCCTCAATCGATACATTGGGCCAGGGACGGCTGAGAAAGAGCGGAAGCGCGCTATCGGCAATGTCCCGGCGCCTCTCTTGCCAATTGATAATCGATCGCGGTGACGCGCCTCGCGCGGTCGGCATAGCGATTCTCCCAATAAAGTACGACACGTACTATATAGTATGGCACGAACTATAAAATCCAGTACAAAAAACTGACAAATCACCGTAAACTACCAAAACATACCGCTATAACATGCTAGTAGCGTCATTATCTTCTGTGTTCATGATGCCACAGAAGCATAATAAAGTGCGTGTCGAACTATATTTCTGTTGAGACTGACAAAAGGCATCTGCATATACGCGCTCCTGAGGTGCCAGCAGAAACTGCAGGCGCATGGCCGAAGTTGAGGAGTCGGAGCGCGAAATTCGAGAGCCATAACCGACGGCTCGCGCGTCCCGGTTCATTGTTTCGACAAGGGGAAGGTTTAGTTTCAATGACCAATAAGGAATCCACCATGACATCTTTGACGCGTACGCAGTCGCTCCGGCGGCTGTTTTTGGGGACCGCGGCTATCGGCTTTGCGAGCACGCCAGCCATCGCGCAGGACAGTGAGGAGCTGGCATCTGCTTCGAACAACCAGCCGGCGATCATCGTTACCGGCACGCGCATCACCAACCCGAATCTCGAGCAATCCAGCCCGATCCAGGTTGTCGGCCAGGATGAGATCGACTTTCGCCAGGCAACGAACGCTGAAGAGTTGCTCGGTGAACTACCAGGTATTGCGCCAGGTACTAACGCCAGCGTCAACAATGGTTCAAATGGCACCTCGACGCTCAATCTTCGCAATCTCGGTTCGACGCGCAGCCTCGTGCTTCTTGATGGCAGTCGTTTGGTGCCATCAACAATTTTGTCTCAGACGGATTTGAACATTATCCCGGTCGCACTTGTTGAGCGGGTTGAGGTGATCACCGGTGGCGCTTCGTCAGTCTACGGTGCCGACGCAATATCCGGGGTCGCGAACTTCGTCACGCGTCGAGATTTCGAGGGCATCGAAGCGGCCATGACTTTTGGGATCACAGAACGTGGTGACGGCGAACGCATACGTGGCGATCTAACGTTGGGAGCCAATTTCGACGATGGCCGCGGCAATGCTGTGCTCAGCATCGGCTATCAGGAAGTTGATGATGTACTACAGTCCAACCGCCTCGTTTCTCAGAATGCGACCTTTGGCGGCACGCCGCTTGGTTCGCCTACCGGCGTGCCGACGTTGATAAACGGATTGCAGCTTGCTCCGGATGGCCAGTCACTTGTACCGGCCTATTCGACATTCAATTTTGCACCGTTCAACTATTTCCAGACGCCGCTGGACCGGTACAATATTTTCGGCTCCGCGCGCTACGAAGTGACGCCTGGGATCGAGGTATACACCCGGGCCATGTTTACGCGCAGCCAGGTTGATCTGCAGGTGGCTCCGTCAGGTTTGTTCGGCAGTGGCTTTCAGCTTCCGCTAAACAATCCATTTATCAATGAAACGATACGCCAGCAGATCTGCGCAAACCCTACCGTGGCAATAGATCCTGCGACTTGTTCGGCCGCTGGAATGGCCACCGGGCCTAACGATCCGAATTATCAAGCGCCGACGGTTATTATCAATCGGCGTCTTGTCGAACAGGGTCCACGCCAAACGGAGATCATTACAAACCAGTTCCAGTTGTGGGCCGGTATTCGTGGCGATTTGAGCCCGACGATCAGTTATGATGTGTCAGCAAGCTATGGCGAGTCACGCCGTACATCCACCAACATCAGCTACGGTCTTAACTCTCGCGTCCAACAGGCATTGCTCGCATCAAGCCCGACTGCGTGCGATAATCCGGCAAATGGCTGTTTTCCAATCAACCTTTTCGGTGCTGGGAACGGCACGAACATCGATCCGCGAGCCGTGACCTTCTTTAGCCAGCCTGCTGCATCAACGGTCAACACCGCATTGACAGTAGTGAACGCCTCTTTGAACGGGACATTTGGTGAAACTGGCTTCTTTACGGAAACGCCGATCGGTTTTGCCGTAGGGGTCGAGTATCGCGACTATGTTGCAGGGCAGGTTGCAGACGTTCCATCAGCCACACAAGGTGAGGTGTTGGGCTCTGGTGCACCGTCACCAACGTTTAGCGGTGGATATGACGTCATTGAAGGATTTGCCGAGCTAATCGTTCCGATTCTCGAAGACGTTCCCGGTTTTTACAGTCTGCAGGCTGAAGGCGGCATCCGTGTGTCGGACTATTCCAATACCGGAACGTCGGTTACCTGGAAAGCCGGTGGCAGCTGGGAACCGTTCGAAGGCTACCGTTTTCGCGGCATCTACTCGGTATCTGTGCGTTCGCCAAACATCGGCGAGCTGTTTCTACCAACGACGATTGGTCTCACCGCGCTGCCAGTTGACCCATGTCAGGGCGCAAGCCCGGTCGGCAATGCGACTTTGACAGCCATTTGTATTGCACAGGGTGCACCGCCTTCAACGATTGGCATAATTCCGCCACCCGCAGCAGCGCAGATCAATGCCAGTACCGGTGGGAATGCCAATCTCGATGTCGAAACGGCCGATTCAATCACCATCGGTCTTGTCGCGACACCGCCGCAAGTTCCTGGTCTCGTATTCTCGGTTGACTATTTCAATATCAAGGTCACCGATGCGGTAAGCACACCGACACCCGGAGACGTTATCGTACCGTGTTTCGGTCCCAATAGTGACGGGAATGGTTCCGATCCGTCGCTTTGCGCGAGTTTTGGGCGCAATCCGATCAACGGCGGGTTAAGCGGTGGGGCGGAAACGCCAGGCATCATCCTGCCACTTTCAAATCTTGCGACGCTGGAAACCACGGGAATCGACTTCCGGGTCAACTATACGCTTCCGCTTAGTTTTGGTTCGATCAATTGGGATCTCAACGGCACCTGGACGGATGAGGTGAAGCTCCAGGCGACGCCGACATCCATAAATCGGGAATGCGTTGCGTTCTTCTCAACCAACTGTGATCCCATCACGCCGGAATGGGCGTTCAACTTGCGTACGACCGTTAGCGTGGACGATCTCTTCGATGTTTCGCTGCTGTGGCGCTGGATTGATGGCGTGGAATATGAATTCGTCGGCCAAGGCCAGGGGTTCCTGCCGGAATCAGAAGCCTTTGACGATGCGTCATATTTCGACCTGACGGTGCGTTCTAATGTCAGCGAGAATTTCGACGTAACGGTCAGCATTCAGAACCTTCTGGACCGCGACCCGCCGCGCACCAGCTCGTTTATCGGTTCAAGCGCGTTCAACTCCGGTGAGACTTATCCGTCCACTTACGACGCGCTGGGCCGTCGTTACTCGGTGACAGGACGTCTCCGGTTCTAGTTAGAACGTTTGGTCACGTTCTAGTGTGATGGCGGGGGTGGTTTTTGGAAGTCCTACCCCCGCCATTTTTTTTTGAGATTGAAATTTGACTTTCCGAACAGGCAGAAGATGATGGCAAAATCACTGCGATCCGTGCGCGACAAGATCGCACGGTTGAGCCAAGTGCCCTACGATGAACGCCCTGCGCGCCTGGCAGCGCTCGAAGCCCAGACGATTGATCAGATTGCGGACATCAAGACTGCGCAATCCCAATCCGACTCAGGATTTGACGCCTATGCCGATGCGCTTGTTATTGCTGAACTCGAAGCCCGCCTGGACTTCTTGCGCGGACTCAAATTTGATCTCGTAAAGACGTACCCGCCTTCGGCGCGCGCTTGGCGGCCTCAATCCTGGTCGTCGCGTCCCAGCGCGCCTGAATAGGCAAATAGCATTCGATCAAGCCAATCCATACGCATGCGCAGCGCGCTGATTGAATTGTCGCGGATGAATCGCTCGAAAGGCACGTCAAGGTCGCTGTGAAATTCTTCGACCTGTTCGATTTTTTGAGCGATCTTGGACTTGGCATCGACAATCCATTCGAACCGCTCTTCTTTCGTCAGAAGATCGAAAGCCATGACGCGGGTTCGCAGCGGATCATCGAGCAGCAGATGGGCATCCAGTATTTGGCGTGACCATTGCCGCAAGGCGTCCAGTCCAGTCTCAGTGCAGCGCCAGATTTCAGTCCCCCGACCGTCGCCTTCGACGAAACTACCCTCGATCAGCCCTGCTTTGTTGAAGCGGCGAATCATCGGGTAGATCTGGCCTTTGCTCTTGTTGAAAGACGCAACCGGGCTTTTCCCATAGATCTGGGCGATCTGGTATCCGGTAACCGGCTCGTGGCGGCGCACGACATCCAACAGCGCTCCCTCATGCTCGCTGAGGATGGGGGTCTCTTGCGTGTCGCTCATCGAACCGGAGTAACTGCCCTATTCATGGATGCCCGCAGCTGATTTGGAACTTTTCGGCGCGATTGTCACTATCACAACGTATCGGCCGGCAAGTGGCCGGTACGATACTTCGAAAAAAACGAACCCAGCTATCCTGCCGAAAGTGCGACGTGCCGTTTCATATGATGATCGACATTGCCAAATTCGCTGTCGAACAGCGTTAGTCGGCGGAAATAATGGCCGATTGCGAGCTCGTCGGTCATGCCCATGCCGCCATGAATCTGGATCGCTTCCTGGCCGATATGATGCGCGGCCTGTCCGACCCGAACCTTGGCGCTGGAGCTGGCCAGCTGGCGTTCACGGTCATCATCGTCGAGCCGCAAGGTCGCGAGATAGGTCATCGACACGGATTGTTCATATTCCATGAACATATCGACCATCCGGTGCTGCAGCACCTGGAAGCTGCCGATTGCAACGCCAAACTGTTTGCGCTGGCGCGAATATTCGACCGTCATTTCATGGGCGACCTTCATCGCGCCGCACGCTTCGGCACATTGTGCCGCGACCGCTTCTGCAACAACGCGTTCAACGAGCGGCAAGCCATTGCCTTCTTCGCCGATCAGCGCATCAGCCGGGATCGAGACATTCTCGAAATAGACTTCGGAAGCGCGCCGGCCGTCATAGGTTGGATAGTCGCGCGCAACGACGCCATCGGCATCCTTGGCCACGACAAATACGGATACGCCACTCGCATCACGCCGGTCTCCGCTGGTGCGCGCCGTAACGATCAGATGGGAGGCCCAGGGCGCACCGATCACCACTGCTTTGTGTCCGTTTAGGACATAACTGTCGCCATCGCGTTTCGCGGTCGTCTCGAGGTCCGCCAGGTCATAGCGACCTTTGGGTTCGGCATAGGCAAAGGCGAACACCCGGCTGCCATCAATGATCGAGGCAAGGTGATCCGCTTTTTGCGCGTCGGTGCCTGCATGTTTGAGGAAACCACCGGCACAGACCACGGTTGGCACATAGGGTTCCACGACCAGGCCTTTGCCAAATTCTTCCATGACGACCAGCGAGTCGATTGGGCCGCCGCCAAAACCGCCATCGGCTTCGGCAAAAGGCATGCCGAACAGCCCGAGTTCGGCGAGCTGCGCCCAGACTTCGGGGCGCCAGCCTGCGTCGCTCTCGACGACCGAACGGCGCGTGTCGAAATCATATTGCTCGCGCACCATCCGCGCGAGGCTGTCGCGCACCATGCCCTGTTCCTCAGTGAAGTTGAAATCCACGATATTCTCCCGTGTTCGACCTAAAGGCCGAGAATCATTTTTGTGATGATGTTGCGCTGAATCTCGTTGGATCCACCGTAGATAGAGGTTTTCCGCATGTTGAAATACAGCGACGCCGCATGCTGGGCATAATCGGGCCCAACCGGATATTCATTCGATCCGGCATCGGCGATATTGCTGTAATAGGGCGTGCCATAATGGCCGACCGCTTCAAGCGTAAGCTCGGTCAGACGCTGCTGGATCTCGGTGCCCTTCACTTTCAGGATCGAGCTTTCGGGACCCGGACCGCGACCAGCCTGTTCACCGGCGAGAGTCCGCAACTCGGTGATTTCAAGAGCGGCGAGATCGATCTCGAGCTGGCTTACCTTGCGGGCGAAATCCAGGTCGGTCATCAGCGGCTGCCCGTCGAGCGTTTCGGATTTTGCGATGTCGCGCAGATTTTCAACGCCGCGCTTTGAACGCGCCACCCCTGCAATGCCGGAGCGTTCATGGGCGAGCAGGAACTTGGCATAGGTCCAGCCCTTATTCTCTTCGCCAACCAGGTTTTCGACGGGTACCCGGACATCGGTGAGCCAGGTTTCGTTTACTTCATATCCGCCGTCGATCAGCTTGATCGGGCGCACTTCAATGCCCGGCGTGTTCATGTCGACCAGGATGAAGCTGATGCCTTGCTGGGGCTTCGCAGCGTCAGGATCGGTTCGGCACAGAAAGAAACCCCAATCGGCATGCTGGGCCAGCGTCGTCCAGGTTTTCTGTCCATTGATCACATAATGATCGCCGTCTCTGACTGCCGTGGTCTTGAGCGAGGCTAGGTCGGAACCGGCACCCGGTTCGGAATAACCCTGACACCACCAGACATCGCCGCTTTTGATACCCGGCAGATGCTGCGCTTTCTGTTCTTCATTGCCGAAGGAGTAGATAACCGGCCCAACCATCGAGACGCCGAAGGGCAGCGGCATGACTGCGTTGACCCGGGCATTTTCTTCTGACCAGATATAGCGCTGCGTCGGCGACCAGCCAGTGCCACCATATTCAGTCGGCCAAGCTGGGGTCGACCAACCCTTTTCGCCAAGGACCTTGTGCCAGGCGAGCATGTCGTCACGGCTCAGATCTTCACGCAATCCAGTTTCGCGCAGCTGTTCGGGGTAATTATTCTCGATGAAGGTGCGTACTTCGTCACGAAAGGCGATTTCTTCAGGGCTGAATTCCAGGTTCATCGGACCGCTCTCCTATTCTGCGCAGCCGCATCGGCTGCGGGCTTTCCTATTCACTGACGCGGCAAGGGCGGGGCAGTCAACCCGTTATCGGGTACAGGGGGCAATTTGGAGCGATTTTTTGTGTCTGTAAGGGTAGTTAGAGCTGGCGGAGCGCGCGCGCTGGTCTAACGGACATCAGCGGGATTGCACTGAGCAGGCCGATTCCCAGCGTCAGCAACGTCCCGGCAGCCAGGGTGCCGAGCACCACGGTCCAGTCCGGAGTCCATGTGAACTCGAAAATCTGGACGATCACGCTCCACCCGGCAAGCAGCCCGAGCCCCAGCGCCACGATCGCCAGTACCGCCGCCAAGAGCGCATATTCGATTGCCTGGGTCAGCAGGATCTGCCGACGCGTTGCGCCAAGGGTCCGCATGATGACGCTGTCATAGCTGCGCACCTGGTTGGAGGCGGCGATTGCACCGATCAGCACGGCGATACCAGCAATTATCGAAACGGTGGCCGCAGCAATGATCGCGGCGGCCATCTGGCTGAGCAGGGTTGTCACCTGGCCGATAATCTCGCGTACTTCGATGATCGAAACGGACGGGAAGGCGGCCAGCACAGCCCGCGACAATTCAGCCTCGTCGCCGCTTGCAAGCGCGATTGTCGAGGCGAGCGTATGCGGGGCGTCCTGCAAGGTGTTGGGCGACATGACCATAATATAGTTGAAACCCATCGTGTCCCAGTTCACTTCGCGCAGGGAGGCAATCTCGGTTTCGATTTCACGCCCGAGAACGCTGACAACGAGTGTATCGCCGATTTCAACGCCCATGGTGCTTGCCGCTTCGCGGTCGAGCGATACGAGCGGCGGACCGTCATAATCGGCCGGCCACCATTCGCCGTCGGTCAGGTCACTGCCTTCGGGCAGGACATCGCTATAGGTGACGCCACGTTCGCCGCGCAGGAACCATGCGCCTTCGGGCAGTTCCTCAAGCTCGGACACGCGCTGTCCGCCAAATTCGACGATCGTTCCGCGCAGGGTCGGGACGAGATTGAGCTCTGTTCCGGCGGCTTCCTCTTCGACAATCGCGCGGAATCGCGCTTCTTCGGCGACCGGGATGTCGAGGATGAAGAAGTCGGGCGCCGTTTCGGGAACCGTGTTGCGAATTTCCGAGGTCAGGCTCGTCTGGATGCCGGCGAGTGTCACAAACAGCGTCAGTGCCAGGCCCAGCGCGATAACGATGGCGGGCGATTGTGAGCCCGGGCGATGAAGGTTCGTGATGGCGAGCCGCAGCATAGGATTGCGGGGACGTGGAATATGTTTGGCGACGGTTCGCACGCCATAGCCCAGCGCATAGAGCAAGAGCAGCACTGCGCCGGTGGCGCCAATCACCGTGGCCGAGAACATCACCTCCCGTGCACTCAACAGAGCAATCGCGATGATTGCGCCGCCCGCCAGAGCGACGCGGAACATGGTCCGTGCACCAATCCGGCTATGGCGTTCTACCAGGCCTCGAAACAGCGCAGCGGCCGGTTCGGTCCGGGCGCGGGCGAGGGGCGGCAACACAAACATGGTCGCGATAAGCACGCCGTAAATCGCGGCGATCAATAAGGGTATTGGATGGAAAGAGATCCCCGGCGCAACGGGCAATAGATCGCCCATCGCTGTCACAATCAGCGGCGTTGCGATCGCTCCAATAGCAAGCCCGATGACGATCGCAAAAGCCGCGACAATACCGATCTGTACGGCATAGATGCGGGCGATATCGGACGAAGTCGCGCCCAAAATCTTGAGGGTTGCGATGCCCGGGCGTTTACGCCCGAGATAGGAGGCGACGCCATTGCCGACGCCGATGCCCGCGATGATCAGCGCCGTCAGGCCGATGAGAGAGAGAAACTGACCCATCCGTTCAAAAAAGCGGAAGGCACCAGGAGATGCGCGATCGCGATCCTTGAACTCGAACCCGGCTGAAGGGAACTGCTCTTCCAGCGCATCGGCCGCGGCGGCGGGATCGACGCCGGGCGCGAGGCGCAGGCGATATTTGCTTTCATAAAGGCTGCCCGGCTGGATCAGACCGGTGCGGCGCAGACCGTCTATCGAGGTGATCGAGACAGGGCCAAGGGTGAAGCCTTCGCCAACCCGGTCCGGCTCGTCGACAATGATGTCGCGGATCGTGAACTCGGCCTCGCCATAACGCAGCGGATCGCCGGGCGAGAGCAACAGGCGATCGGCGAGCGACTGGCCGATGACAATCTCGTCAGCGGCCAATTCATCGGTCAGCAGTCCGGACTGCAGCTCAAGATCGCCATACAGCGGATACACCGTGTCGACGCCCTTCAATTCGCTGAGCACCGCCTGTGGGCCGTCTTCTGCGGTATCGGCACGCTGTGCCATGGCGCGCATGCGGATCGTTTCGCTGAGCTCACCAGCGTCGCGCATCGCGGCCAGTTCTTCGGCATTGGCCTCTCTCTGGGTCATCGCGATTTCAACATCGCCGCCCAACATGGTCTGACCGCGCGCGGAGAGCTCACCCGTGATCGAGGCGGTCATGCTGCCAATGGCGGCGAGAGTCGCGACACCCAGGAACAGGCAGATGAACAATAGCCTCAGCCCGCGAAAACCGCCCGACAGATCGCGCCAGGCGATCTTGGCACTGGCGCGCCAGTCCAAGGTCTTCGCAGAGGATGCGCTCATGGGCGGCGATCCGATACGATCTTGCCGTCCTTCATTTCAACGATTCGGTCGCAGCGTTCGGCGAGGCTTACATCATGGGTAATGATGACGAGCGTCGAATTGGCAGCCGCCTTGCGGTCGAACAATACGTCGATGATTGAACCGCCGGTGGCCGCATCCAGATTCCCGGTCGGTTCGTCGGCAAAGACGATCTTGGGCCCCGGTGCCAAGGCGCGTGCAATTGCAACGCGCTGCTGTTCGCCGCCTGAAAGCTGTGTTGGATAGTGGCTCAGTCGATGGCCGATGCCGACGGCCTCGAGCTCTGCGGTGGCCGTCTTGAATGGGTTTTCGGTGCCGGCAAGCTCTAACGGCACAGCCACATTTTCCAGGGCCGTCATTGTCGGCAGCAAATGGAAGGATTGCAGCACGATGCCGATCCGGCCGCGTCGAGCCCGGGCGAGACCATCTTCGTCGAGCGAAGTGAAATCGACGCCTGCGACACTGACCGATCCGCCACTGGCCTGCTCGAGCCCGGAGAGGATCGCCATCAACGATGATTTGCCCGATCCGGGATGGCCCAAGAATGGCAAGGCTCTCGCCAGCTCCTATATCGAGATCGATGCCGCGAAGGATATCGACTTGCGCGCCAGCACTGCCCAAGGACAGGGTGACATTGCTGGCACGGATTGCGATAGCGGCATCGCTGGCGGGATCTGACATCGGAAAGGGAAATCCTTGAACGTGAAACTCTGCATCTATGGCGCATTGCTCTTGGCTGTCCAACCGCTTGCTGGCTGTGCAAATGACGGTGGCAGTAGCGAGCCTGCAGTTGATCGAAATGTAGGAAGCGAAGCTGAAACCGCAACGGCAGGCCCCGAAGAATATGACGAGCTGGTCGTTGCCTTTGGCGACAGCCTCTATGCTGGATACGGGCTTTCGCAGGATGAAGGCTTTGCGCCCGAACTACAGCGCGCCCTTACCGAGCGAGGCCGATCGGTGCGTGTCCTCAATGCCGGCGTGTCCGGCGATACGACTGCGGCCGGGCGCCAGCGGCTGGCCTTCACACTGGACGGACTCGATCGCGCGCCCGATCTTGTGATCGTTGGCCTTGGCGGCAATGACATGCTGCGCGGCCTGAGCCCGGAACAGACGCGGGAAAATCTCACCGCAATTTTGGACGAGCTTGAAGCACGCGATGTCGATGCCATGCTGACCGGTATGGTCGCTGCGCCCAATCTCGGCGCGGATTATGCCGATACGTTCAACCCGATTTATGGCGAGCTAGCTGCGCAATATGATGCGCCGCTTTATCCCTTCTTCCTCGACGGGGTGATCCAGGATCCCTCGTTGATGTTGGCTGACGGCATCCATCCGACAGCAGAAGGCATTGATCGGGTCGTCGCCCAGCTGGCCGATCTCGTCGAAAGTGAACTCGCTGAAGAATAAAGGCGAGAACGCCTAGTCGCTATCGTCTGCCTTATCGTCTCCGCAGTGCCGCCATTTTCCCGGATAGCTGGGCCTCCCAATCATCGCGCATGGCATGGATCTTGGCCACATAAGCCTCGTTTTCGTGGATCGGGACATCGATGTCATACACTGTGGCGACCTCCACCATCGACTTGCGGTCGAGAGATTCGAAGGCCGCGGCCATCTGTTCCGCGTGCGAGCCGATCGATCCCGAGCGCTTCAAGGACAGACCGTCCCGCGCGGATCGAGCTATCATAGGATTCGCGGATGATATCCCGGCAGCCGATCGAATAGAGATCATAGACATGGGTCCGATCGACGGCGCGCGCGACGACATGGATGTGCGGATAGTTCTGGATCACATAGCGGGTGAGGTTCGTGATCTGCTCCTTCCCATCGATGGCGATAACCAGAACCTTGGCTTCATTGATTCCGGCCGCATGCAAGAGATCGGGCCGGGTGGCATCGCCGAAATAGGCTTTCATACCGAAGGTGCGGATCATCTCGAGCTGGGCCGAGCTATAATCTACAACGGTAGTTTCATAGCCGGCACCGCGAACCAGCCGATTGACGATCCCGCCAAAGCGGCCATGGCCGGCGATGATTATCGATTCCTGGTCATGGATCGTATCGGCCTCGCCGCCGTCATTATCGGCAAAGCGAGGCGCAATCACCTTGTCGTAGAGAATGAAGAGCAAAGGGGTCAGAATCATCGACAAGGCGACAATCAAGAGTAGCTGATCGGCGATGGCCGAGGGGATGACACCGCTGGCAACGGTCAGCGAGAGGAGCACAAAGCCGAATTCCCCGGCCTGCGCCAGGCCGAGCGCAAACAGCCAGCGATCGGCTCCGCGTAGGTGGAAGATTTGACCCAGAACGAGCAAAATCAGCATCTTTAGCGCGATCAGCCCGAGGGTAAGGCCGACTATCATTGCGGCATTGGCGGAGAGCAGGTCGAAATTGATGCCCGCACCCACGGTCATGAAGAACAGGCCGAGCAGCAAGCCGCGGAATGGATCAATATTCGATTCCAACTCGTGCCGATATTCGCTGTTGGCAAGGACCACACCGGCAAGGAAGGTGCCGAGCGCCGGGGAGAGACCGACCAGCGACATGAGCAGCGCGATGCCGACGACCATCATCAGCGCAGTCGCCGTAAACAGCTCGCGCAAACCTGCCATTGAGACGAATCGGAAAATCGGACGGGTAAGCAAAGCGCCGCCTGCAACAACCGCGGCCACCGCGCCCAGTGTCACGAGGCCCGCCTGCCAGGCAGGGAGACCTTCGACGAGGCTTAATCCGCTGTCATGATCGTCTCCGGAACCATGCGAGACGATTTCGACAAGCTCCGGCAGGGCGAGTAGCGGGATCAGGGCCAGCATCGGGATAACGGCAATGTCCTGGAACAGCAGGACGGCGAAGCTCGATTGGCCGCCATCGCTGCGCATCAGGCCCTTCTCGTTGAGCGTCTGGAGCACGATCGCGGTCGAGGAGAGGGCAAGGACCAGCCCGATTGCGAGCGCGATAGTCCAGGGCTGGCCCAGCACCAGCGCGACACCGGTAACGGCGGCAGCGGTTCCGGTAACTTGCAGTCCGCCGAGCCCGAGCAGCTTGGATCGCATTTCCCATAGCAAGCGGGGTTCAAGTTCGAGGCCGACAAGGAACAGCATCATCACGACGCCGAACTCGGCGAAATGCTGGACGGAGACGATGTCGACGCCAAACAGGGTGAGCGACGGGCTCAGCACCATGCCGGCGATCAGATATCCGAGTACCGACCCCAGCCCGAACCGGGTCGCGAGCGGCACCGCAATGACTCCGGCGATCAGGAACATGAAGATCAGCAGCAGATAGTCGGTCATTGCGTGTCAGTCCCTGTATGAAATTCCATGTGCCGCAGTCGCCGCTGCCTAGCCCATCGGCGATTCATCCAGGCGCTTCGCCAGTTTGACGATCAGGATGATCAGTGGCGGCACGAGCACGGCCGAAAGGACGACCTTGGCCAGCATCTGGCCCATGATCAGCGAACCGATCGGGAATTCGCCGTAAAAGGCCACGGTAATGAAGATAAGCGTGTCGACAGACTGGCTGAGCGCTGAGGCGATCGCGCCGCGCACCATCACGCCGAAACCGCTGTCACCTGCGGCTCCGCGCAAGGCGGAGAATATCTTCACATTGAGCAAGAGCGAGACGCCATAGGCGATTGGTCCAGCGAGCATGATGCGCGGAGTTTGCGCCATAACCGTTTCGAAAGAGGTGAGATTTTCGGCCGGCATTTCTGACGAGGCCGGGAGCGAGAGGACGAGCACGATCAGCAGTACCGATAGGGCCAGCGGGATAAATCCGAACAGCACGAGGCGGTTGGCTGTGCCCTGGCCATGGATCTGCGCGATCGCGCTGGAGATGACTACCAGCATCAAAAATGCGAAGATCCCGGCTTCCACCGCGAGCGGCCCCAGCGCCACCTGTTTAAAGGCAAGAACCCCCGCTATGCAGGTCATCCCGCCATAGAGGATTGAAAAAACAAAGAGCGAGCGCGATAGCGGTGCGGGTGCAGTTGACATCGCAATTCCCTATCCTGTTCTTGGCTGCGACAAAAGAGGGGCGGTCAACAAGGGCCGCTCAAGAACGCGCAACACAGTGAGGGCCGATTGACCGATACCGATTTTGACGTGCTGGCGATTGGCGATGCCGTGGTCGATGTGATCGCCCCGGCGGACGAAGCGTTGCTGCTGGAAGTGGGCGTGCCCAAGGGATCGATGCGGACGATCGACTGGGACGAAGCGCAACAACTTTATGCGCGAATGGGCCCGGCTCAGGAAACGAGCGGCGGATCTGCGGCCAACAGCATGGCGGGTATTGCCGCGCTTGGCGGACGCGCAGCCTTTGTCGGCCAGATCGGGTCCGACCAGCTGGGCGTTATCTTCGCGCATGATATCCGCGCGCAGGGGGTGGCCTTTGATACCCCTGCGCTGACCGAGGATGTTACAACGGGCCGCTGTTTGATTCTTGTCACGCCTGATGCCCAACGCACGATGAACACCTATCGCGGCGCGTCCGAACATCTTTCGGTGGACGTTGTCGATGCCAACCAGATTGCCCGTGCGAAGATCGTGTATCTCGAAGCCTATCTTTGGGATCATTCTCTGCCGCGAGTTGCGATGAAGCATGCGGCGGATCTCGCCCATGAAGCGGGCCGACCCGTTGCCTTCACATTATCCGACATCGCGTGCATCGATCGCCATCGCCCGGATTTTCGCGCGCTGCTCGAAAGCGGACGGGTCGATATCCTGTTCGGCAATGAAGAGGAAGCGCGCGCTCTGGCGGGGCGCACTGATCTGGACGAAGCCGTGGCGGAGCTTGGCGAGCATGTTGATCTGTGCGTTATTACGCGCGGGGAGCATGGCGCATTGGCGGCGCAGGGCGGCGAGACAATCAGGGTTTCGGCGGTGCGCCCGCGGGCAATTGTCGATACGACAGGTGCGGGCGATCTGTTTGCGGCTGGCTTCCTGGCCAGCCATGCACGCGGGCGCCCGCTCGAATCCAGCCTTACGCTTGGCGCACGCACAGCGGCCGAGGTGATCACCGATTACGGCGCCCGCCCGCTCGGCAAACTCTCCCATCTCGTCGATGATTGACCGTTTACAAGCGCGGGATCGGACTGCATGCCAAGCGGAACTTTCCACACCAAATTCATCCCCGGGGGCGAATGAATGAAGAGACTGGCGGTGTATTGCGGTTCCAATAGCGGCGTCGATCCGCTGTTTGCCGAAACGGCTGAGCAGCTTGGTGCGGAAATGGCCAAGCGCGACATCGGCTTGGTCTATGGCGGTGGCAAGCTTGGTCTGATGGGTATCATCGCCGATTCCGTGCTCGCCGGTAGTGGCGAAGTTCATGGTGTCATTCCCGAAGCGCTGGTCGATCTCGAAGTCGCGCATCAGGGGCTGACGGAACTTCACATCGTCACCTCGATGCATGAGCGCAAAGCCAAGATGACCGATCTGTGCGACGGCTTCATTGCGATGCCGGGCGGCATCGGGACGCTCGATGAACTATTCGAAGCTTGGTCCTGGAATGCGCTCGGCTATCACGCCAAACCCTTTCTGCTGCTCAATACGGGTGGTTTTTGGGATTCCATGATCAGCTTTGTCGATCATGTCGTGGCCAATGGGTTCATATCGGAAGCCAGGCGCGAACAGCTGCTCATTGCCGCTCGGATCGACGATGCCATCGACCAACTCGCGCACGCTGCGAACGGCGCCAAACAGGGGATGACCTGGTAACATGGATATCACCAGTATCTTGATGAGCCTTGCCGGAATGGCCCTGATCCTTGGCCTTGCTTTGTTGCTCTCATCCAACCGCAAGGCCATCCGGCTGCGCGTCGTTAGCGCTGCGTTTGGCCTCCAAGCAGGCATCGCCGTACTCGTGCTCTACTCCGATTGGGGCCGGGCCGGGATTGCCGGCATGGCGCGCGGAGTATCGAACCTGCTCGGTTATGCGCAGGAAGGGACGAACTTTATCTTTGGCCCGCTCGCCAGTCCGGATATTGGCGGCAACAGCTTTGCGATTGCGGCGCTGCCGGTCATCATCTTCTTCGCCTCGCTGGTTTCGATCCTTTATTATCTTGGCATCATGCAGTTCATCATCAAATGGGTCGGCGGCGCGATCCAGAAGGTGACTGGTATTACCAAGGTTGAGTCCCTTTGCGCAGCGGCCAACATCTTTGTCGGCCAGTCGGAATCGCCGTTGGTGATCCGACCCTATCTGGCCACCCTTACGCCCGCACAGCTATTCACGGTGATGAGCGTGGGCATGGCCGGTGTCGCTGGCACCATTCTGGCCGCCTATGCGGCAATGGGGATCCAGATCGATTATCTGCTCGCGGCTGCCTTTATGTCGGCGCCGGGGGGGATATTGATGGCCAAGATCATCATGCCGGACCGGCCCGAAGATCTGGAAGCCGAACCCGCCACTCCGGTTGATGTCCAATATGAGGAAGAAAAACCGGCCAATGTTATCATGGCGGCCTCGATGGGCGCGCAGACCGGCGTGAAGATCGCGGTGATGGTTGGAGCGATGGTGCTGTCCTTTGTCGCCCTCGTCGCGCTTGCTAACGGCTTGCTTGCGGGTGCGGGTAGCTGGTTCGGTTATCCTGAGCTCAGCTTCCAGCAGCTTGTTGGCTATATCTTTGCGCCGATCATGTACCTGATCGGCATTCCCTGGGATGAATCGCTGGCCGCCGGTGGCCTGTTCGGCACCAAGATCGTGCTCAACGAATTTGTTGCCTTTATTGCGCTGGGCGCGGGTGAGGGCGGATTGTCAGAGCGCAGCGTGGCAATCGTCACCTTCGCGCTATGCGGGTTCGCGAACATCCTTTCTATTGCGATCCAGATGGCGGTTACCGGCGGGCTCGCACCCAACCAGCGCCCGGTTATCGCGCGTCTTGGTCTGAAAGCACTGGCCGCCGGATCGCTCGCAAATTTGATGAGTGCAGCCCTCGCGGGATTGATGCTGAGCGTGTAAAGTCGGCGCAATGATTGAGTCATTGGCGTTCATAGGAATTCATTGTGTCTGATACGATTGCATCGGTTTCTCTCCAGGATTCGGACCGGGATGCGGCCGCCTTTGCGGACGAGATCGGCAATTCCTTCAAAACCTATGGATTTGCGATCGTGTCCGATCATGGCATTTCCAGCGATCTGGTAGCCGAGGCTGATGCGAAACTGCGTGAATTTTTTGCGCTTCCGGAAGAAGTGAAGCGGAGATATTTCATTGAAGGCGGTGGTGGTGCGCGCGGCTATACGCCCTTCGGCATCGAAGTCGCCAAGGATGCGACCGAGCATGATCTCAAGGAATTCTGGCATGTCGGGCGTTCATTACCCGAAGGCCATCGGTTCGCGGATCTGATGCCACCCAATATCTGGCCCGACGAAGTAGAAGGCTTTCACGAAACCTTCGCAAAACTCTACGATGCGTTGGAAGGTGCGGGCATGCGGATCCTGACCGCCATTGCTACCTATCTGGGCCTCGCGCCGGATTTCTTCGACAATACGGTCGAAGACGGCAATTCGGTCATGCGCCTCATTCATTATCCACCGGTCTCTGTGGACGCGCCGGGTGTGCGGGCTGCAGCCCATGAGGACATCAATACGATCACATTATTGCTGGGTGCCGAAGAAGCTGGGCTCGAGCTACTTGATGCCAATGGCAATTGGCTGCCCGTTAAACCGCGTGAAGGCGAACTGGCCGTCAATATTGGCGATATGCTTCAGCGACTGACCAATCATGTGCTGCCCTCAACCACCCACCGGGTGGTCAATCCGGCACCCGAAAGGCGCGGCTTTTCCCGCTACTCCATGCCGTTTTTCCTGCATTTCAGGCCTGATTACATGATCGAAACGCTGCCGAGCTGCGTCAGCGAGGATAATCCCAACCGCTATTCCGAACCACTCAGCTCGCATGACTATCTGTTGCAACGCTTGCGCGAGATCAATTTAGTCTAGTCGGCCCTAGCCGTCTGCATCTTCAAGATTTTTTGGCCCGAAGCTGGCGGGTAGAAGTGCGGTGATCGTCGCGGTCGAAACCGTCTCGCCATCGCCGGATGCGCAGATCACCTCAATGTCATGATCCGCAAGATCACTGGCCTCGGCAATCGCCTGGCGACACCCGCCACACGGCGTCACCGCTTGTGCGCCGACGAGCATCCCATCATCACCCAAATGGCCACCGGCCACGGCGATGCGGCGGATTTTGCCAAGCCCGAACGCCTGCTGCGCGGATGTCAGCGCGGAAATCTCCGCACAGGTTCCAAGCCGGTAGCAGGCATTTTCCATATTGCTGCCGGTGGCGATGCTGCCATCTTCGGCTTCAATCGCACAGCCAACGGAAAAGCCGGAATAGGGCGCATGAGCCATGGCCGCCGCTTTGCGGGCAAGCCTAATCAATGCGGCCGCGCTGTCGTCTGTCTCTGCCATAGGCAGGTCTTAGACGACAGGAGGCCGATCACCAATATCGCATTATGCCGCCAGACCATGCTCCGCACCCGGCTCGGCCTCGAGCCATGCCCAGGCATCGGCTTCTTCATCCGCTTCAAAGGCCCGGATCTTAACCTGGAACAGTGGATCGAGCACGTCGATCATCGTCGCCATCCAAGGCGGAGCGCCGACTACGGCGTAGCGATTGAGTGTGCGGATCATGTCCCGTTTCATCGCCCAGAAATCCTCGCCGACTATGCCTGCGGGCGAGAAACCCTGATAGTTTTTGAACCGCCCCAATAATCGTTTGGGTTGGCCATGTTCGAGCATCGTGTTGAAGTGATCGGACAGCGCGTCCATTTCTGCGGAGGATATCTTGCCGCTCAGCTCAAACCCCAGCACGTCGGGATTGTTGGTCTCGATGATGCTGAAGGCAGCGCGATGCGGCAGCTCCGTGTCGCCCTTGGCCCAAGCCAGCGCCTGGTCGCGCTCGTCCATCGTGAAGGTTTCATAGGAAATTCCCGGGAGCAGAGCGCTTTCGATCCGCGCGGCCCAGCGGAGCCAGCTGGTATCGGTGACCACAGCAATCCGGCCGAGCTTCTCGCGTTTGCCGACCAATTGCCAGCCGCGTGACATGATCAGCGTAAAGCCGTCCGTCTCAAAGCCTTCATAATCGGCGATCTCGCAGAAGAAGTGCGTTTCGTCGTTGGCTTCCACCGCAGATTCTAGTTTTTCCATCAGCGTATTCATCTCTTTGTGAGAGACATGACCACTGATTTGCACGGCAATCACCGTATCATCGCTGGGAAGAAAATTGAGCATAATTACCTCCATCTCGTGAGTTTCTATCTCCAATGGAGACAGATTATCGGGCGAGTCGGGAGATGCATTGATCTCGGGCAAATTTTGAAAATATATCCGTGGGATTTGGCCGGTATCCGCCAGTTTTGGTTCGAGCGGTTTGTTTAGGCGTGCAAACTGGATTCCGGTGTGAAGGCAGGATCATCTGGGCGCACTTCAGTCGATACCCGCGTCTCTTCGCATAGCGTTCGCTTGTAGAGCGCGCCGTCCTTGAACCAGTGCCAGGTGCGCGAGCGGCGATCACCAGTATCACCCATTACGATAATCTCGATGAAATGGGCGCCGGGCTCGTCACGCCGGGTGAGATTGAGCATCAAGATCTCATCTTCGGTTTCCCAGGCATAGCCATGGAAGGTCGGCATATCCCACCAGAGCTTTCCGTCGCGATAGACGCCGGGTAGCGTCGCGCGCTGTTCCCGGCCATCGGACCAGCGGAACAGATTGTGCTGGACATAGGCAATGTCCCCGGACGTCGGGAATTCGCAGACAATCCGTGCGTCATGACAATCAATCTCTGCGCCATGGGTATCGACATGGCGATAGATGCCTTCCCAGACACCGACATGCTTGACCATCGCCGGCATGATGTCTGCCAAGATCGCTTCACTGTCGCCCGGACTGCCCATTCGTTCCCCCTGTCCCAATATTCTCGCATTTATCACAGCCAAATTGATCGTTTCCAACAACCAATGGTATAGGGCGCTCAGCCGGGAGAGAATCATGAAGGACAGTCACCTTCGCAGCCGATTTATCAAACCATCGATGGATCCGCGAAAACTGCAGCATTTCCTAGCCGTATATGATTTGCGCCATTTCGGCCGCGCCGCGACCGACAATGGCGTCACTCAGCAGGCGATCTCAAAGAGTGTGAAGAAGCTCGAGGAGCAGCTTGGTGTCGAACTGTTCGAGCGTGGACCCTATGGGCCGGCACCGACGATCTTCGCCCATTCCCTTGCGCGGCGCGCCAAGGTGATTCTTTCCGAAGCGCGGCTTGCAGCCGCTGAACTGAGCGCCCTTCGCGGTGTGGAAGAAGGCTATGTCCGAGCCGGAATCGGCTGGTCCTTTGTTTCGCGAATCGCACCGCAGACGCTGCTCCGCTATCGCCGGCGCAGGCCAAACATTAAGGTCAGCCTGTCGACCGGATCGTCAGACATGCTGTTTGAGCGCTTGTTGAACGGAGAGGTCGAATTCGTCTCCAGCTGCCCGTTACCGAACTTTGAGATCGATCCGCTCCTTGAAAGCCAGCCGCTGTTTCGCGATGTTGATTTGATCGTCATGCGCCATAATCATCCACTGGCCGGTCGTTCCGACGTCACGCTGGCAGATCTATCGCAGCAGACCTGGGCAACCTCGGGTACTTTGGGCGGCAGGTGGCGGAAGATCTGCTCGACCTTTCTGGCGGCCGGGGTCGAGCCGCCGATTAATACGATCGACATGGATTCGGTCGGGATTGCGAAGGCGATGATCGCCCAGAGCGACTGTATCGCGCTCTTGTCCAGCGAGTTGGTGATCAACGAGACGATGGCTGGCCAGTTTCATACGCTCCACCGCACTGAGTTTCCGTCTGAGCGCATCGGCATGCTGGTCACCCGGCGGAGTTCCGCTCTGCAACCGGCCGCACAGGCGCTGATCCACGATCTGTTGGAGGTCACCGACAGCTTAAGGCCGGGCGAACCGACCGTTTCTGCCTGAATTACCATAAGTTGTAGCAAGGACCGCACGAGTTGTTGGCCAATATGCGCCCATGCGTGGTTGCTTGGCCACACTATTTACATAAAGAAAAATTTGTCCGGACAAATCTTGAGTGGCTTGGGATATTGTCATAGTCAGATAGCGATTGGGTTTAGGGAGAAACAAAATGGTCGCCACCAGCACGGGGTTTAAACTTTCATTGTCAGGGGCGGCGCTTGCCGTGGCCCTCGCATCGGCTCCGGCCCATGCGCAAGCAGAGGGCGACGCACCGGTCGTCGATCAGAGCGGACTTGGCACAATCGTTGTTACCGCGCAGCGGCGTGAGGAAAATGTCCAGGACATTCCGATCGCCATCTCTTCTTTCTCTCCGGACGAGCTCGCATCGCGCGGCATTGGTAATACGCTTGCGCTTGGCGAATTCATTCCAAACCTCATCGCGCAGAATAATACGGGTCTTGGCGCATCCAACGCCTACTTCCTGCGCGGGATCGGCAACACAGAATCAATCGCGACCTTCGATCCGCCGATCGGCACCTATGTCGACCAGGTTTATCTTGCTCGCCAGAACGGCAACAATCTGAGCCTGTTCGATGTCGAGCGTGTCGAAGTACTGCGCGGTCCGCAGGGCACATTATTCGGTCGTAACACGACTGGCGGCGCGATCAGCATCGTGCTCCGCGAACCTGGTGACGAGTTCGATGGCTATGCGGAAATCGGCTATGGCCGCTTCGATCGCATCATGGTGCGCGGCTCAATGGATATTCCGGTCAGTGATACTGCGGGCTTCAAGGTCAGCGGCTATTTCCAGGATGATGATGGTTACGTGCGGAACAGCACAACCGGTGAACGGCTGAATGATAGCGATGGCTATGGCGCGCGGATCGCATTCCGGCTCGCGGCAGATATTGCAGAATGGAATATCGCCTATGCGCGGATCAACAATGATGGCGAGAATATCCTGAACTTCCCGTGTCGCGCAATTGATCCGGCGACACCAGCCAATTGCAGCACGCGCTTTGCGACTACCGGATCGTCTGAAACCAGCGCCGGCCCGGTTCCGGGTATTTCGGGTCGGAAAGCCAATTATGGCCTGGGCAGCCGCTCGGACATGGATTTGATCACATCGAATCTTGAGCTTGAATTGAGTGATAATCACTCGGTTGCCTTCATCACTGGCTATCAAAACCTCGTTCAGCAGTTCAATCTGGACTTTTTCGACGGTCGTTTCGGGCCGAACCCGGGCAATCCATTCCCGGGCGTGATCGGTTCGCCCTTGGGTGGCTTCAACATCTTCAACGATCAGGAAAACACGCAGATCACCCAGGAAGTTCGCTTCAATGGGTCGTTTGGTGATGGACTCGTCGATTATGTAGCCGGCGGCTATTATTTCTACGAGGATACGAGCACTGACTTTGCCGATCTGTTCGGCGCGGTCGGATTTCCGTTTCTGCTTGCTGATCGCGTGATCGACAATGATGCTGAAGCGTTTGCTTTATATGCTCAGGCGGATGTGAACTTCACCGACGAATTCACCTTTACGGCTGGTTTGCGTTGGACCGACGAAGAAAAGACATTCCAGATCCGCGATAATCGACCGCTGTGTAATGGAGACCAGGCGGGTCCCGGCTGCCTCAGCAACTTCAACCTGGTTGCGACTAACGGTGCGACTATTCCCGATGAGCAATCGGTGAGCATCTTCACGCCGCGTTTTGCCCTGAGCTATGAACCGAACGACGATCTGTTGTTCTTCATCTCGGCGACCCGTGGGTTCAAGTCCGGCGGCTGGAACGCTCGCGGCACATCCGGCTCGGAACTGCTTCCCTTCGGTCCGGAAACGACCTGGAGCTATGAAGCAGGCGTCCGCAGCGAGTTCTGGAACAATATGGCTCGCCTGAACGTGACGGCTTATTATGCCGATACGAGCGGACTTCAGACGCCGTCCGCCTTTGTCCGCGGGAATGGCACAATCGCCTTCATCACGCGCAACTTTGCCGATTATGAGAATTACGGCATCGAGGCGGAACTGACACTGGCACCGGCGGACGGGCTCAACATCTTTGCAACTCTGGGATGGCAGGACGATCAGTACAGCATTGATCGCAATGCACCGGCAACCGACCAGTTCGGTGTGAGCTCGGTTGCGGCCCAACAGGCAACCTGTCTTGCCGCGCTTGCCGCCAACATGGCATCACCGGCCTGCGGTGCTGGCATTGTCACGCCGGATGGGCGCATCGCCGAGCCGGTTCGTACGCCGGATTGGTCAATCGCTGGCGGTATCAGCTACGAAATGCCGCTTGGCGATAATTGGACGGTGACGCCGACGGTCAATGCGGCGTTTCGGTCGTCCTATGAAACCGGCACCAGCAATGTGACGATCTTCCAGTCGGGCGCCGGCATGTTTAATACCACGGGCAACGGCCAATATGTGATCGGCTCTGAAAATGACGGCTATGTGGTCGTCAATGCGGGAATCACTTTGGCTGAAGTCGAAGAAGGACTGCAGCTGTCGCTGACCTGCTCCAACTGTTTCAGCGAAGATTACAACTCGTCCACTCTGGCCAATACGACCTATTATAATGCGCCGGGCACTTGGATGGTTCGGGCCCGCTACGACTTTTAGGTCCGTTCCCTTCGGGGAGTAAAAAAGATTGGAGGGATGGCAGCGCCGTTTTCCGTTGGCGCGGCTGTCCCTTCTTTTTCGTCGGTTGCCTATGCCGGCCCACCATATCTGGGTTTCTGGGTATAAGAGTTGTCCGGACAAATTTCTGCGGCTATCCTCTCCGCCACGCAATCAGGCAGTGGGAGCAAAGCCATGGTTGGATTATCGCGACGGGGTTTTCTGAAAGCCAGCGGCGCCACCGCGCTGCTGCTTAACACATCGCATGCGCGCGCGAATGAAGCAGCGGATGTGATAATCCTCGGTGCCGGCCTCGCCGGCCTCCATGCCGCGCTACAGCTGACCGATGCGGGTGCCTCGGTGATCGTGCTCGAGGCCAAGGAGCGCGCTGGCGGGCGGGTGCAGACGTTGTTCGATCTGCCGGGCATTCCCGAAGCAGGCGGCACGCAGTTAAGTTCCAATTATCAGAGATTTGTGGGGCTGGCTGAACGGTTTGAGATTCCGCTGATGGAAGATTCTCCAATGCAGCGGGATGGACCACCCGAGCTCTATGTCGCCATGCGCGGCCAGTCGATACTACCGGATCAATGGGCCGGCCATTCGCTCAATCCTTTTAATGGCCCGCTTGCCAATTTGCCTCCTTGGACCTTGCAGTTTGCAGCGATGGGGCGGGACAATCCGTTGCCGGATGTTGCCAGTTGGCGCGATTCCGACTTTGCCGAATGGGACAAGCCCGTATCCGAGCATCTTGGCTGGACGAGCGAACAGCTGCGCCTCGGTTTCGGAATCAATCCTGGATATGGTGCCTCGGCTTACAGCCAGTCCACTTTGATGTGGTTTCAGATCATGAAGGCAATTGCCGCGCCGGGCGGTCGGCTCCTGACGGTGGATGGCGGCAATCAAAGAGTCCCCAATGCGATGGCTACGGCGTTAGGAGACAGTGTGCGCTTCGGGGCGGCCGCCCGCCATATCGAAAGCGGCGCGGATGGTGTCGTTGTGCGGACGATGGACGGATCGACCTATCGTGGGCGGGATTGCGTGATCACACTACCAACGAGTGCGTTGCGAACGGTTGATATCGACCCGGCCCCGCCGCGACTGCAACAGCGCGGCATTCGCAGCTTGCCCTATAATCGGGTTGTACGCGCTTATTTCGTGCCGGAGCGGCGTTATTGGGAGGAAGACGGCCTTCCGCCCTCCATCTGGAGCGACAGCTATGCCGGCCGGGTGTTCGCGCTGCGGGGCGGTGGCGGAACGGAAATCACGATGATGCAAAGCTTCATCACCGGTCGTGCAGCCGAACTTCTGGATCGCATGCCGCAATCGGAGGCCATGGCGTTGATCCAGGACGAAATCGAACGGGTACGGCCGGCCGCGCGCGGGGCGTTACGACCCGCTGCCTATGTCAGTTGGGGTAATGATCCTTATGCCGGCGGTGCCTATGCCTGCTGGGCCCCCGGACAGATTAGCGCCTTCGCCGATGCCGTGTCGCAACCCCACGGGCGACTAACCTTTGCGGGCGAGCATACTGCGGTCCGCGCACGCGGAATCGAAGGCGCGCTTGAATCTGCGGAGCGGGCGGTGCGGGAGGTGTCTGCGCGCAACTAGGAGCAACTAAAAAGAGGGGAGAGACGATGTCGGACCGGGATTGGGAAGGGTTTTCGCGCCGCGCACTGTTTGGCGGCGGACTGGGGCTAGCAGCCACGGCCGCGTTACGCCCGACGATCGGATTGACTCAAAACGCCGATAGCCATGGCGGCGATATCAATATGCGATCTGACGGATCCTATGACACCGTTCCGCTTTCCAAGAACAGCTGGACGATGGGCGTCATGCAATCGCGCGTACTCTCGGTCGATACTGCAAACCCTGCGCCCGATCGCCGCGCCAATGTCCAGCACATGATGGACCTTATCGATTATGCGAACGGGTTTTCCGGGCCAAAAGACCTACTGTTCTTCCACGAATTCCCGATTACCGGCTATAATTATCAATGGAATCTCCAAGAGGCGCAGCATGTCGCGATCGAGATACCGGGTGAAGAGACAGAAATGCTGGCGCGCAAGGCGCGCGAATATGGCACCTGGCTCGTCTTCGGCTCCTATGTCCGCGATCCCGACTGGCCCGATAGTCTGCTCTCGATCACGACGATCATGAATGACCGCGGCGAAATCGTCGACACGCATTGGAAGGCTCGCAACATCAAGGGCATCTTCACCTTCGAGCTGTTCACTACGACGATCTATGACGTGCTTGATCGCTATGTAGAAATGTATGGCTGGGACCATGTCATCCCGATCACCCGAACCCCGCTCGGCAATCTTGCAACCAGCTCTGTGCAGCGTGAGCCGGAGCTGTTTCGGGCCATGGCCATGAAGGGCGCTGAGGTGATCCTTCGGACCGCGAGCGGCGGCTTCAGCCCGCTCGATATGCAGGCGACCTCACTCTATAATGGTGTCTACACAGCCGTATGCAACAATGCGGCTTCACCCGATAACGGGCTCTACTTTGAAGACGCAGGTGGCGGCGGTACTGCAGTTTATGCGCCCGGTGGCGAGGAGATGGCGAAAGCGCCGACGGCTTGGGAAACTCAAGTCACGGCCCGCATCCCGATCGCCGATTTCCGCGCCCGCAATCGTCAACCGATCGTGCATAGCGAGCTGTACGCTCCGATCTTTGAGCGCTACCGATCCCCCTACGGGCCCAATCTGTTTAGCGATTATCAGCCGACCAGTCGGCAGGATTCGAGCCGTTACCTGGCCGATCGCAGCCGCTGGCCATCGCGATAGGAGACGGTTGAATGCCGCCAACTGATCGCTCTTCGATATCCCGTCGTTCTCTGATCGGGGCGGCGGCCGCTATGTCCACCTTGGGTGTGCCAGCGCAAGCGCTTGGGCAGGATGCGGTGGCCAGCCCGAGAGGGCCGCGCACGACGTTTCTATTGGTTCATGGCGCTTGGCATGGCGGGTGGTGTTGGCGCGATGTCCGCGCCGCGCTGGAGAGCAATGGTCATCGGGTAATAACACCCACATTATCCGGGCTTGGCGAGCGGGTGCACCTCATGTCACCCGAGATCGGTCTGGCGACCCATATCGAAGATATCCTTGCTGTGATCCGTTTCGAGGATTTGGCGAATATCGTGCTGGTCGGCCATAGCTATGGCGGCATGGTGATCACAGGTGTTGCCGATGCCATGCGCGATCGCGTTTCGCATATCGTCTATCTCGATGCCGCTCGGCCGATGCATGGCCAATCGATGATAACACAGGGGCCGGATCGGCCGGTCGCCGTGATCGAGCAAACCGAGGCCGCGCTGCGTGGCCTTGCGCCTGACGGCGTTGCAATGAACGCATTCCCGCCTGAGATACTGGGGATTCCCGCCGATCATCCCCGCTATGACTGGGTCGCCGAGCGCCTAACCCCCCATCCACTCAAGACCTGGCTCGATCCGATCGCACTCGAAAATGGCGGGTCGGATGGGTTGGCGCGTAGCTATATTCACTGCACTGATCCGGTACTGCCAAATAGCAGTTTTCCATGGCATGCCATCGAGACGGAGGCTGATCCGACCTGGCGCTATCGCGCGCTGGCGACTGGGCATGACGCGATGGTGACGGCACCACGAGAAACGGCGGCACTCCTTTCGGAGGCCGCCGTTCCTGCGTGACGAAAATGTTCGCTTCGCTTTAGAAGCCGGCGCTTACCGCGACACCGAAGTGACGGCTGCGGCGCAGCGAACCAACAAAGCTCCGACGGAAGCTGTTATCGGCATCTGCATAGCGCAGGACCAGCGGTGAGCTGTCTTCATTCGTCAGGTTGTTGACGTAGAAGTGGACGCGATAATCATCATTCTGAACGCCGATACGGGCATTCACCAACGTCGTATCTCCATTGTTGATCAGGTTATGGACCTGCGAGAAGACCCGGCTGCGATGACTGATATTCGCACCAGCGAAGAACTCCCAGCCGCCGCTGCCAATGTCGGTCCGATAATCAACATCGGCAAACATCGTGTGGCGTGACGTACGCGGGATCTGCCGTCCGGCAATCGACCCGAAGATCGCATTAGCCACGCCGCAAGGCTGGGTGATGAATTGAAGGCCGGTTGAACAGTTGTTCATACCATCGTCACGGATATCGTTAAGCAGACCTTCATTCTGGTCAAATCCGCTCGTGAATTCCGGATCAAGCAACGTGTAGTTGGCCGTGAACGTCCAATTGGGGTTCGGCCGGACCTGCGCTTCGATTTCAAAGCCCATGATCCGCGCATCGCCGGCATTGGTGATGGCCGAAACTGTGTTGTTGGCCGCCTGCACATTCTGGGTCAGCTGATAGCCGTCAATCTCATTGAGGAAGGCGGCAAAGTTGAGCGTGAGAGCGCCGAACGTGTTCTTCGAACCGACCTCGTAAGACGTTGCGTCTTCCTGATCATAGGTTGGAACACCGGCGGCAATGGCGGTAATGCCATTGAAGCCGCCCGGCTTCGTACCCGTGGCGAACACGGCATAGAAGAGATTATCCGGTGTCATCTGATAGCTCAGCGTGATCCGCGGATCGAAGCTGTCAAAGGTAGCCCGGGCCATGGACTGATTGAGAATCGGTCCGCCTTCATCCTGTTCTACGGCGCTGAAGTTGATACGCTCAGACGCGTAGCGACCCTCCACCGTAAGCTCGAGATTGTCGGTAATGTCGATACCGACGGATCCGAAAATCGCGAGGTTGCGGATATCGGTTTCCGTCATATCCCGCGAATTCGGGGTCGACGGACCAAAGAAGGGTGCGATGCTGCCGCAAATCGGGTTTGCCGCACACAGCGCAAGTTGCTGCCCAAAGGCCGCACCAAAGCTGGCACCAGCCTGGGCACCAGCATTGGCCGGAACCTGCCGGACATCCTGGGTATCGGAGCTTTGATCGAAATAATAGCCACCCAGCAGGAAGCGGAAGCCGTCGCCTTCATAGGCCAGGCGCAATTCCTGGCTGATATCGTTTGTTTCAGTCAGGCCTTCAAAGCTGAAGTCCACCGTCGCGCCAACATAGCCGAACGGGAAGGTGGGACCCATCGGACCGAAAGTGGGCGGGCCTGCGATGAAACCGCCCGGTGTGAAGACTGCTGTCTGGAATGCACCCGCGGCATAATCGGCATCCGAACGGAACAAGGTGTCGCGATCATTAAAGCCGGTGAGCGAGGTCAGCGTTAAATCTTCGCTCAGATCAATTTCGATCCGGGCGGAGAGGTTGAGCGTATCGATAAAGGTGCCTGCCCGATTGCCGGCAGCAAATTGGATGCTCGGATCCGCGGTGATCACGCCGGGTTGCAGCGTGCCGCAGAAATAGCGGCCCGCGCCGCCATAGAGCGTGCCATTGTCGAAGATGCAGTTATTCTGGGTGGCATCTTGCGAGAAGAGGGCGGCCTGGCCGTCATCGACTTCCGAATAATAGCCACGCAGTCTGACACGGATCGGGCTGCCGGTCGGCTCATAGGCAATGACGCCGGAGAAGGTGAGCGATTCTTCCTGGCCGAAGGTGACGCCGGTGACCGGATTGCGATGCTCGCCGCCGAAATCATACCAGCGGACTTGCGCACCAGCAGTAAGGCCGTCCGCAAGACCGCCTTCAATGTTCGCGGTCAGCTCATAACGATCGTCTTCAGACGCATCGAAGCTGATGCGGCCACCAAATTCATCGCTTGGCGAGCGGGTGACGATATTGATCGCCCCCGAATAGGTGTTGCGCCCATAAAGTGCTGACTGCGGGCCTTTGACGACTTCGAGCCGCTCAATATCGTCGACATTATAATCGGAGATCGACCCGGTGATGTAGATGCCGTCGATAAAAGTCGCGACGCCGGAATCGCCAAGAATATTGGCTTGGCCGCGAATGACCGGACGGTTGGAATCGCGCCCGAACTCATTGTCGAAGCTCAGACCGGCCGTGGTATTAGCGATATCGGTCAGATCCTGCAGGTTGAGCTGCTCGATCGTCTCCGCCGTTGCCACTGCAACCGATACCGGCGCGTTCTGCAGCGCTTCATTGCGCCGCCGTGCGGTCACGATGATCGGCGCATTGCCAGCGGACGAAGCCAGTGCGGTGCCGCTTGTCTGCGCGCTGGCCGCGCCAGGCAGAGCGATTGCGGCAATGCCGGCCGTTGTGGCCAACAAAATACCTTTGTTACGTGAAATCATTATTCCCTCCCAAAACTCCCGGACTGATCAGTCCAAGTCTACAGTAAATTTGTCCAGACAAATTTTAATTTTGATACAGTGAAATCTCAAACTGTGGCGCAACTGCAACGCATCTGTTGTGGTAATGTTAGGCTTGGTTGTGGTCAGCGAAGTCCGCTGGACACCGGATTACGTCGATACCAAGCAGTTCGGTATCAGGTGTGAGATAGTCGGAACGGACCGGTTCGTTCCGGGCAAGATCTGTCGACAGATAGCGCGCATTATTGTCGCACAATATGGTCGCAACCGGACAATCCGCGCCGCGTTCGGCAATCACCTGCAGTGCAGCGAGCAGATTGGCCCCACTCGATATCCCGACGCCAAGGCCGAGCCGATTGGCCAATTGCTGCGCCATCAGGATTGCATCGCCGTCCGCAACGGCAAGCACCGGTGCAAGCTCGTCCAGCTTCACGATCTCGGGGATGAACTCGTCGGAGACGCCCTGAATGCGATGATGACCAACCTTGTGGCCGGTTGATAGGGTCGGCGATTCAGCCGGCTCCACGGGGTGGACTGCAATGTCATGGCCGTTGGCCGCGCAATAGCGCGCTGCGCCCATCACGGTTCCGCCCGTGCCAACGCCGGCAACAAAAGCGGCGGGGTTCACGCCAATACTCGCCATCTGCGCATAAAGCTCTGGCATCGTGCCATCGGCATGCGCGCGCCAATTATCGTCATTCTCAAACTGGCGGGACAAGAATGCGCCCTCGCGCTCCGCCATGGCTTCGGCCCGGGCGATCGCGCCGAGAAAGCCGCCTTCGTCCTTCGAAACCAGTTTCAGTTCTGCGCCATGCCCGGCAAGCAGCGCGCGTCGCTCGGCGCTCATCCAGTCCGGCATGAAGATTGTTACCGGATGGCCAAGTGCTCGGCCCAGGGCCGCAAGGGCAATCCCCGCATTGCCGCTGGTCGCCTCGACTATCGGCTGGCCGGGCTGCAATTCGCCACGTTCCTTGGCGCGAGAAAGAATGCCATGGGCCATCCGATCCTTGATCGATCCGGTCAGGTTGAGAAACTCCGCCTTGGCATAGACGGTCGCCTGATCGCCGCGAAACCGCAGATGAATTGCGATCAATGGTGTCTGGCCGACCAGCTCTCGCAACGGCGCACAGCATGGCTGCAACACCGATGGTGGATTTGGTTGGCGGTGCGCCAAGACGGGGTCAGTCAGCACGAAATTCTCTCCTACGGACTGCCAAAGCTAACCAGCTGAAACTGAGAAATCATCGCCAATATTTCGGTTTTGTCTCCTTATATTGTGGAAAATATTCTGATAAGAGCCGTTATGATGAAAAAAATTGATGATACGGATCGACAGATACTGAGCCTGTTGCAAGAGGATGCGACGCGCTCGCTTGAGACGATTGCCGAGCATTTGTCGCTATCGGTCAACAATGTCTGGCGACGTGTGAAGCGGCTGGAAGGCGATGGCGTGATCGCCCGCCGTGTGGCGCTGGTCGATCCGGAGGCGGTCGGGCTCAATGTCACGGTTTTTGTCGCAATCAAGACCAGCGATCATAGCGAAGACTGGCTTGAATCCTTCGCCAAGGCCGCGCGCGCATTACCGGAAGTCGTCGAGCTCTATCGGATGGCTGGCGATGTCGACTATTTCGTCAAATTGCTGGTCCGCGATGTCGGCGATTATGATCGCGTCTACCGCAAGCTCATCGCGACCGCGCCCATGAGCGATGTGAGTGCCAGCTTTGCGATGGAGCGGATTAAATTCGATACAGCCGTGCCGTTGTAGCCCCAAAAGGATTTGACGGACTGGGCCGTTAAGCGACGGCGCCCGCTTCTTTCATCGCCGCGATGTCGCTTTCCGAGTAGCCCAGGGCAGTCAGAACCGCATCGCTCTGGTCACCCGGTTCGGGAAGCTGGTCAGGGCCACCAGTACGCGTGCCGTTCATATCGATCGGTAGAACCGGCAGCTGCACGGTGCGTCCATCGGTGAGCGTGACATCCTGCAATCCACCGCTGGCGGCCAGATGCGGATCGTCAAACAATTCCTCAGGCTTGCCGATCGGCGCAAAGGGAAGCCCGGTCCCGTCAAGCTTTGCAATCAGTTCGCCGCTGGTGAATGTTTTCATCAGCGCGCGAATTTCGGGCATGATCTCGTCCCGCGCTTCGACGCGGGCATTATTCTCGCGCAGTTCCTCGCGCGCCCACAGATCGTCCAATCCAAATAGCGCGCAGAATTTCTCCCATAGCGCGTCGGTCACGACGCCAACAAAAACCGGCTCATCGACCGTCTCGAATACATCGTAGATAGCCCAGGCAGAGACCCGCGCGGGCATGGGTGCAGCCGCCTGACCGGTCACTGCCTTTTGCGCCATATGCTGGCCGACCAGATACACAGTCGTCTCGAACAAGGACGCCTGCACTTTCTGGCCGCGCCCGGTCCGATGGCGTTCTTCGGCGGCCGCGAGGATCGCGATTACGCCAAACATGCCGCCGGTTACATCGATCACGCTGGCACCAGCGCGCAACGGCTTGCCCGGCGGGCCGGTCATATAGGCAAGGCCGCCCATCATCTGGGCAACCTCGTCCAGTGCGGTGCGATTTTCATAGGGGCCCGGTAGAAAGCCCTTTTCCGAACAGTAAATGAGGCGCGGATTGGCTTGGACCAGCGCATCATAGCCAAGGCCCAGCTTTTCCATCGCGCCGGGACGGTAATTCTCGATCAGGATATCCGCGCTCTCGACCAGCTTTTTCGCGGCCTCGAGCCCTTGCGGGTCCTTGAGGTTGAGGCACAGGCTCTGTTTGTGGCGATTATACATGGGGAAATAGCCGCCGCCCGATCCGAGCAGACGCCGGGTCCTATCGCCACCGATCGGTTCGACGCGAACAACCTCAGCACCGAGCTCGGCGAGCATTGCCCCCGGCTGCGGGACCCATCACCATATGCGTGAATTCGACGACCTTGAGGCCCGAAAGCGGTCCATCACCCATTATGCTGCCTCCTCAAAGCCAAGCGGTAATCCCGCATCCGGCGTAAATCCGTAGAGCGGCTCACCCGGCAGGGCGGTCGCAATGATCTCGCGCACCCTGAGCAGTTTCGGGAGATCGATCCCGGTTTCGAGATCCATCGCTTCGAGCATGAAGACCAGATCTTCGGTCACAATATTGCCAGACGCGCCCCGGTGCGAACGGGCAACCGCCCAATCCGCCCAGCGAGGCATCGAATGTCGTAATGCCTTCCTCAAGTCCTGCCACCACATTGGCGAGGGCCGAGCCCGCGGGTATTGTGCAGGTGGAGCGTGTTGAGCTTGTCCGCGCCGACGGCGTCTTTCACCTTGCGAACAAGGCGTCGCACCTGTTCGGGATTGGCATAGCCCGTTGTGTCGGAAAGGCCGACTTCGGCGACCCCTGCTTCCATGGACGCTTCGGCAAGGCGCACGACCTGGTCTTCGGCCACCGGCCCCTCGATGGTGCAGCCAAATGCCGTTGACAGACCGACTTCGAAATGCGGGCGCGCACCGTCCGGCTGCGCCGCGACCAGTTCGGCGATTGCGCGGATTTCAGCCAGCATGGCCGGGTGATCCTTGCGCACATTGTTGATGCTATGCGTTTCGGACATGGAGAAGGGGATCGACATCTTATCGACGCCCGCGGCAATGGCCCGTTCGGTGCCTTTGAGATTGGGGATCAGCGCAACGACATCGAGGTTCGGGAGCGTCTTGGCAAAGGCGACCAGCTCGGCGGTATCCGCCATTTGCGGCAGCAATTTTGGTGGTACGAAACTACCGACCTCAATCTCGGACACGCCCGCAGCGGCTTCTGCTTCGATCCAGGCTTTCTTGGCGTCGAGCGGCATGACCCGGTCGATGCTTTGCAATCCGTCTCGCGGGCCGACTTCTGAGATATGGATATGGCCGGTCATGTGGGGTCTCCCAAATATATCCAGGGTCGGGCCTGGCGGTCCGCCTGTTGCCATGCGGCAATGCTATCGGTGTTTTTGAAACTCAGGTCGATGGCGTCCAGCCCTTCGAGCAGCATCGCCTTGGCTTCCTCGGCGATGGTGAAATTCCAGCTGTGATCATCGCCCAACATCACTGTCTGGGCGGGCAGGTCGATGGTCACCGCAATGTTGGCAGTGGCTATCTCATTTATGGCAGCACGGTCGAGCGCCAGCGGCAACACGCCGTTGCGCACGGCATTGCCGGCAAAGATTGGCGCGAAGCTCTCTGCAATGATCGCCCGAATGCCATATTCAGCGAGCGCCCATACCGCATGTTCGCGGGCTCGATCCGCAGCCGAAATTGCGGCCTGACAGCAAGACCTGGCTATCGGAATAGGCGGGCGTGTTGAGGACAAAATCAGGATCCGGATCGCGCCCGCCAATCTTGGTGTAGCGATGTCCGGCAAACAGGCCATCGGCAAGCCCGGTCTTGCCTGTGCTCTTCATCTCGCGCGATGGAATGATCTGGTCTGTATCCACATTGTCGCGGAGAAACGGCGCGGGCAGGGCGGTGAGTGTGGTCAGCGGTTCAGCCATCACTGTGCCTCCCTTGGGTCGGCAATGGCGCCTGCCAATGCGCTGGCCACCACTGTCTCGGGGCTGGCGATATGCGTTTTGACATTGGGTCCCTGGCGGCTTTCGAAATTGCGATTGGTTGACGAGATGACGCGTGCGCCCCTCGCCAAAGCTTTCGCCGCCCGAATAGAAGCACATTGAACAGCCGCTCTCGCGCCACTCGAAGCCGGCATCTGTAAAGACCCGGTCGATGCCCTCGGCCTCGGCGGCGCGTTTGACCTGGCTCGAGCCGGGAACGCAGATTGCGGTAACACCTTTGGCAATATGCTTGCCTTTGAGCATCGCCGAAGCGCGGCGGAGGTCGGAGAGGCGGCTATTCGTGCAACTGCCGATAAAGGCCGCATCGATGGCCAGCCCTTTGAGCGGTTGGCCGGATTTCAGGGGCCATATAGGAGAGTGGGCGCGGTTTCGGCATCGTCGGGAACTTGGCCATCGATCGTGACGCTCGCTTCCGGGCTGGTGCCCCAGCTGACCATCGGCGCGATCATTGCCGCATCGATCCGGATTTCCGCATCGAAATGCGCGCCGGGATCGCTGGCTAGGGTCTGCCAATGGGCAAGGGCGGCATTCCATTGTTTGCCCGCGGGCGCATATCGCCCGCCCCTCCAGCCAGGCATAGCTCTTCTCGTCAGGTGCGATGAAGCCGCTCATCGCGGAAAAATTCGGTGGCCATGTTGCACAATGTCATCCGGCCTTCCATCGACAGGGCGCGTACCGCCTCGCCGGCAAACTCCACCGCATGACCCTTGCCGCCAGCCGCGCCATGGGCCGCGATCAGCGCGAGGATCATATCCTTGGGCGTCACACCTGGCGGCAACGCACTATCGAATGTCACGCGCATCGATTTGGGTTTGTCGAGCCGCAGCGTGCCGGTCGCCATGGCATGTTCGGCTTCAGACGATCCGATACCCCAGGCAAGCGCGCCGAACGCCCCTTGGGTGCAGGTATGGCTGTCTGGTGCGATCAGCGTGCAACCGGGCAGGACAATGCCAAGCTCGGGCGAGATGACATGGACGATCCCTTGGTCGGGGTCAGTAACGTCAAACAGCGTGATGCCAGCGGCCTCGGCAGCAGCGCGCAGCTCGGTGATGAAAATCTGTCCGCCGGGCATCAGGGTCTGATCGCCGCGCCCTGGGCGGGTATCGACAATATGATCGGCGACCGCGAAGACGCGGGCCGGGTCGGCGATGGACCGCCCGGCTTCGGACAGCGCATTCAGCGCGGCGGGGCCGGTTCGTTCGTGCAGAAAAACCCGGTCGATCGCGATCAGCTGCGCGCCGCCCGGCAGGTCGGCCACGGCGTGACTGTCCCATAACTTGTCGAAGAGGCTGGTCGCTGCGCTCAGGATGGCCCCCCATTGTCGCGATCGAGCAACGCTTCATGCCATGCGCGCGCGGCGCGGGTCTGGAGCAGTTCAAGATGCTCGATGGCGAGCTTGTCAGGGGCAAGATCGCCAGGGTCAAAGGCGCGCGCATGGTCGGCATCGGCGGCGTACCAGGGCTCGTAGAAATGCCGCGCGCGCACGACCTGCCAGGCTGTCGTCAAATAGGCGCCGAAGCGATCGGGTGTGAGATCGGGATAGAGCTGGGCAGGATCTCCTGGCGGAGCGCTCGGGCCATCAATAGTTGCGGCGCTGAACGAGTCCGCGATTGCACCGATCACCGCCTGCCAGCTTTGCCAGTCGGTTGGTGCGTCGCCGGTCCAGTCATCGGAGAGGCCATGGCCCGGAAGATCGATATGCAGCGTCCCGCTGTCCGCTGCCACAGCACTCGCCCGCCCCGGTGCATGCAGCACCAGTGCCTCCGCACCCGGATCGCCGCGCCAATGTATAAGGCCGTCAAAGCCGCCATGAACAATCTCGACAAAGCCGCGATCTGGCGCTTCGGGCAGTGTTGGTGCCGGTGCATGCTCGCCGTCCAGCAGATGGTCGAGGCTGGCCTGCTGGTGATCGGCCGGCGTCTCGACCTTGCGCGCCGACCAGCCCGCCGGCATTTCGCCGAGCCGATCGATATGCTCTTGCAACGGATCGCCATTATAGGCGGTGATCAGGCACGGCGGCATCGCCGCATCAGCCGCTGGAATATCGCGTGGGGCACGGAGCACCGCGCCATAACCCGCCTGATAGGCGTTCCCGGCATCCAGCATCTCGCGGACGACAGCGTTAACGCGCTCCGGATCCGCATGGGCCACCGATAAGCCGATGTGCTTCATCGGTCGCGAACCAGGGGAAGAACCAGCTCTGTTCGAGGATCCGGTTCCAAAGCCAGGTCAGATGCTCGCCATAATCACTCGGATGGAAGGGCGGCAGATAGGCATTGCCGAACAGTTCCATTTCCGCTGGCGTCCAGACGGCGTAGCCACCCATCGCCACCCGGCTGAAGCGATCGGGCTGTTGCTTCACCGCCGTCATCAGGATGATCGCACCGGAATGGAATCCATAAGCGGCGCAGCGTTCAATCCCGAGCGCATCGAGCAGGTCATGCGCGGCAGCAGCGAAATCATTGATGTCCGGATCGCCGGGCAATGCATCGGACTGGCCGAAGCCTGGCGTGTCGGGCGCAATGCAGGTGAAGTGCGGTGCCCATGTCTCCATGAGCGCCTCATATTCAGCCGAACTGCGCGGAGATTGGTGGATCATCAGCAGGATCGGTCCGGATCCTGCCTTGCGATAATGCACCGTACGGTTGCCGATGCGAATGAAATGGCGAGTGATGGTCATCATCTCCTAATTTGTCCGGACAAATTTGTCTCGACAAGTCTTTTCTTTCTGCGCACTATACGCCGGAGGAGAAAAGGAGACGAGATGGCCGATCAGATGGGCACCAAAATGGTCAGCGACGGCAAGACGGCGCGCGAGATTTTCGAAGCGGTGATGGCCAATCCCGCCCGCAAGAAATTTGGTTTTGGCGAGAAGCTCGCGATCGTTAATGTCGATATCCAACGCGCCTATACCGACCTTGAAACCTTCAAGACGTCTTATGTGACGGATCCAGACCAGATTGCCTATGTGAACCGGATTTCTGCGCTTGCGCGGGCCAAGGGCATGCCGGTAATCTGGTCGCGCGTGGCCTATAAGGCGGATGCCGGTGATGCCGGGATCTGGGGAACGCGAACCGATACCGAAGACAGTTTGCAGAACATCAAATATGATAGTGAGCGGCATGAATTCGACCCGCGCTGCGAAATCGATTCCGACGATATGACCTATACGAAGCGTATGCCGAGCGCGTTTTTTGAAACCCCGCTCGCCAGCTATCTGACCTGGCACAAAATCGACACGGTGGTTGTCACCGGCGGGTCGACCTCCGGTTGTGTCCGCGCAACCGCCGTCGATTCGCTGTCGCATGGCTATCGCACGATCGTCCCGATCGAGACCTGCGCGGACAAGCATGAAAGCTATCATTTTGCCAACCTCACCGATCTCCAGCTCAAATATGCGGATGTCGAACCGGTTCAGGCGGTGATCGACTGGCTGGAGGCGCGCTAGTGCGGGAGGGCGAAGCGGATCCCGGCCTGTATGATTTCAAGGCCTGGCGCGGGCGACCGAAGATTCGCTGGCCCGAAGGCAAGACTTGCGCCGTCTGGGTTGCGCCCAATCTTGAATTTTACGAACTCGATCCGCCAACCAATCCGCATCGTAAAAGCTGGCCCAAGCCGCATCCCGATGTCGTCGGCTACAGCCATCGCGATCATGCCAACCGCGTTTCGCATTGGCGGATGGCCGATGTGATGAGCAAATACGGTTTTCCAGGTTCGGTAAGCCTGTCGGTCGCGCTCTGCGATCACATCCCCGAAGTCGTCGAAGACGCCAATGCGCGTGGCTGGGAGTTTTTCAGCCATGGGATCTACAACACGCGCTACAGCTACGGCATGGACGAGGCGCAAGAACGTGCGATCATCGAAGACTCAATTGAGACGGTAAAGCGCGCAACGGGACAGCAAATTCGAGGATGGCTCGCCCCAGCGCTCACCCATACGCCGCGTACACTCGATCTGATTGCCGAATATGGTCTCGATTATACCTGTGACCTCTATCATGACGACCAACCGACCGATGTTGCGGTTGCCAAAGGCCAGTTGACCGCCATCCCCTACAGCCTTGAAGTCAATGATCATTATGGCTTTTTCATCTATAATATGAGTCCACGAGACTATGCAGATACGCTGATCCGGCAGTTTGAAAGGCTGGCCAAGGAAGGCGAGGAATCGGGCACCGTGATGTGCATTCCGCTGCACAGCTATCTGATCGGCCAGCCGCATCGGATCGGGCCGTTCGAAGAGGTGTTGAAGCATATCGCCAATGATGGCCGTGCCTGGATCGCTCGGGCCGGAGAAATTGTCGATGCGTTTCGGGAGCAGGGCGATGATTAGCGCGTCACAATCAGGATCGCGTCATTGCGAGCGTAGCGAAGCAATCCAGAGCCGTTCGCGCCACGCTGGATTGCCGCGTCGCCCCGAAACAAGTTCGCGCCTCCTCGCAATGACGACTGCAAATTCTCAGCTGTTCCGCCGAGGAGTCTCATCATGACCCTCGATTCCAGCTATCTCGAATATCCCATGCGCCGGCGCGGCATGGATCATGATCATTATCCCTATAGCCGTTTCGATACGCGCGATCCGATCGTCTGGCCGGATGGAAAGACGGTCGCGATCTGGCCGGTGATCAGCCTGGAATGGTTTCCGATTACGCCAGAGGACGATCCGTTTCGCGCGCCTGGCCATATGCAGACCGCCTATCCCGATTATCGCCACTATACGTCGCGCGAATATGGCAGCCGTGTCGGTCTCTATCGCCTCCTTGATGCATTTGAAGCGGTAGGTGCGAAAATCTCGGTCGCCGCCAATAGCGCGATCGCCGAACGCTACCCGGAGATTATCGAAGCGATTGTTGCCGGGGGTCACGAATTGATCGCCCATTCGACCGATATGAACGGCACCATCGCCAGCGGAATGGCGGAGGATGACGAGCGCGCGTTGATCGCGCAATCCCTGGCAAGTTTGGAACGCGTCAGTGGCACGCGCCCGCGCGGCTGGCTATCGATTGCCCGGTCGCAAAGCTTCAACACAGCCCGCCTGCTCTCCGAAGCTGGTCTCGATTATATGTGCGACTGGGTGAATGACGAACTGCCCTATCGTTTTGCTACAAAAGGCGGCGAGATCGTCAATATCCCGCTCAATCATGAGCTTTCCGATCGCCAAATCGTCAATGTGCAGCAGCAATCGGCGGACAGCTATGTTCAGCAGGTCCGCGATGCCTATGACTGGTTGTCGCGCGAGGCCGCAGATCATGGCGGTCGCATGCTGCCGCTGCATCTGACGCCGTACATTATGGGCCTGCCCTATCGGATGGACGCATTCGACGCGTTGATCCGCTGGCTTGCCGAACAGCCCGGCGCCTGGATCGCCCGCGGCGATGCAATTCTTGATCATTGGAAGGAACAGGCGTGAAGGTCCGTAATCCACGAACCGGCGAATATGACTATGAAATTTCGCCGCTGGGCCCCGATGCCGTCGCTGCACAGGCACAGGCGTTGCGCGCGGCGCAACCGGCCTGGGCAGCCCTGACCCCTGAAGAGCGCGGGGCGATTTTGTGCCGCTGGGCCGACGCCGTCGAGGCGCATCGTCAGCCGCTCTTTGAAGCCCTGCGCGCCGACACAGGCCGATCGATGATCGCAGCGGTCGAAGTGGATGGCTTGCCACGCTCCTTGCGCCGTTGGGCCGAGATCGCGCCGCATCTGATCGCGCAGCACAGCCTTGTCGATGTGCCGAGCGCCAATCCGACGGTGACCAATTCTACCCGGCTCGTTCCCTTCCCATTGTTCGGTGCCATCGCGCCCTGGAATTTCCCGATCGTGCTGTCGACAATCGATGCGATTCCCGCGCTTGCTGCCGGCTGTGCGGCGCTCGTCAAACCGTCTGAGGTGACACCGCGTTTCATCGCACCCCTTCGCGAGACGATTGCTGAAGTGCCGGAGCTTGCGGCGGTATTGGCCTTTATCGAAGGCGATGCGGAGACCGGCAAGGCGTTGATCGCCAATGTCGATTATGTCTGCTTCACTGGCTCGGTGGCCACGGGTCGCAAAGTAGCGGAAGCCGCAGCCCAAGCCTTCATCCCGGCCAATCTTGAGCTTGGCGGCAAGGATCCGATGCTGATCCTGGCGAGCGTTGATCCGGAACGCGCGGCGAAGACAGCCCTGCGATCAAGCGTGGTGGCCACTGGCCAGGCCTGTCAGTCGATTGAGCGTATCTATGTCGCGCGCGAAATCTACGAGCCGTTTCTCGAGGCCCTGGTTCGCGAAGCTGAAACGGTTGAGCTCAACTATCCCGATATCGAGTCTGGCCAGATCGGCCCGTTCATCTTCCCGCCCCAGGCAGACAAGGTGGCGCAGCATATTGATGCGGCGCGCGATGCGGGCGCGCGCGTCCTGACGGGCGGGGAAATCGAAACGCTTGGCGGCGGGAAATATCTGCGCCCGACGATTATTGCCGATGCGACAGACGATATGGCGGTCGTGCGCGAAGAAACCTTCGGTCCGGTCCTGCCGGTCATGGCATTTGATTCCGTCGAAGAGGCAATCGCGGCCGCAAATGACAGCGAATATGGCCTGTCGGCTGCGGTGCTTGCCGGTAGCGCAGAGGAAGCAGAAGCCGTGGGTGTCCAGCTCGAAGCCGGAGCGATTTCGATCAATGATGGATCAATGACATCAATGGTCTGGGACGCCGAGAATACCAGCTTCAAACTGTCCGGCATGGGTCCGTCCCGCATGGGTGAAAGCGGCTTGCTCCGCTTTTTCCGCAAACAGGCATTGATCCGCCAAAATGCAGACCCCGCCACAATTGCCGATTTTTCCGAGGGAGGAATATGATGCGTGTATTGCCCAAATTGAGCCTGGCCATGGCGGCCTGCGGCCTGGCCTTTGCCGGGCCCGCAATCGCCCAACAGGCATCGCCCGGTGTCGAGGCGCCGGACGAGACCCGGCCGACGGATTTTCGGCGGGTCAGCCTGATCGTTCGCGATATCGAGACCTCACTCGCGCTTTATCGCGACGTGTTCGGTTTCCAGATCAACTACGATACCGAAGTGAACATGTCAGGCGTTGCTCTACCGGCCGGTGAAGCGGGCGCGCGGGCACGGCTGGTTTTGGCCAGCGCCAATGATCCCTGGATTGGTTGGGTTGGCTTCCTGCAATGGCTTGACCCGGTACTGCCTGATCCCGGACCCTATCCGACGCGGCTGGGTATCGGCGACCATGTGATGGTGATGAATACCGACGATGCGATTGCGCGCTGCGCGGCGGCACTCGAAGTGCCGGGTGTTTCGATGACCGCGCCTGCCCGGCTGCAGGAATATCCCGGTCGCAATGGTGCACCGGCCATCCGTGTGATTGGCTGCAACATCTTTGATCCGGACGGCAATGCGATCGAGATCAACCAGTTGCTGCGCGAGGGCGATGAAGTGCCGGCCAGCCTTGAACAGGGTGAGACGGTCGACTGATGGGGTTCACCACCGCCCTTCTGGCCGGGATGCTCCAGGTCGCTTCCCCGGTTTGCGATACGCCGGTCTATATGGTGGTGGCCGGGCCGACGCATGATCGCGAGCGCATGATGGCCTATGGTCAAGCTATCGCAGAATCACAGATATATGAGCGACTTGGCGGCTATTATATCAACGCACCGCGCGCGGTTGCGACATTTGAGGGCGAAGCGCCGGCGGGCTATGCAACGCTGATCGTCCGCTTTCCCTGCCTCGCCAATGCCGAGGCGTTCTGGAACAGCGATGTCTATCAAAATGATATTCTCCCGCTGCGCCAAAATCCGAGCGCCGGTGATTATTTCGTCACCGTCTATCCCGAAATCCCGGTCCGGCCCGATATGGTCGGCAAGGTGGGTGACGCGGACTATCTGGTGCGGTTCGAAGGTAGCGATATTCCGGAGCGCGTGACCTATAATGACCCGCCTGGCGTTGTTCTGGGCGGCGATGTGGAGACGGCGGAACGCGGCGATCCTGGCGGCGGCTGGCCCGACGCGGCTGTGCTCCGCCGCGATGCGGCAACCGGCGAGGCCTGGCGGATCAGCACCGGTGATGCGCGGACGGTCTCGATCGGCGCAGCGCCCGCGCTCACCGAATTCTATGTCATTCGCGGCGGGATGAACTTCGGTGGCGATCGGATCGCGACCGGCGATTATGCGCGGATCGGTGCGGGCCATGTCCTGGGTGATTTGGAGATCGACGCGGGGACGCGGCTGTTGATGTTCCGCTATCCCGAAGGCGCAGACGCGAGCCCGCAGTCTGAACCCTTGATCGTGCGTGCCGTCGATACCGAATGGACCACGGGGACCGTGGCGCTTGAGGCGGGCGCCGAAGCGCCGTTGATGATCCGGCGCCTGTTCACTGATCCTGAAACCGGCGCGCGCACCCATCTGGTGCGGCTTGCTGCTGGGGTGTCGGTGCCGTGGGAAATCCATACGACGGCCGAAGAGGGCTATCTGCTCGATGGCGATTACCGGCTCGCCGAATGCCTGCCGAGCGGTCGTCGCGACTTCGCCTACCAGCCCGGCGGCTATTTCTATCGACCCGCTGGCATCTTGCACAGCGGGCCGGACTCGACGACAACAACCGGTGCAACCTGGCTGATCCGGACCCCGCGGACCCTGGACGCATTATTCTACCCGGCCTGCCCAAGCGCAGCGGCTGCGCCGGACGCCCCTGAGGAGGACAATAGATGACCCCGACCCTGCAACATCCGATGAAACCGGATCTGACTGTCGAGGAAGCCGCGCGCGGCCGGTTCGTTTCCGGTATTCGCAGCCTCATCCTCAACGATCTCGCCGCGGATATGCGCGCCGGTTATGACAAGCGTGCCGAGCCGGCCTTTCGCCGCGAACATGGCCGCTCACCCGAGAGCAGTCGGGAAGCGCATCTCGCGCTGCGCGGCGATCCGGCGTTCAACATTTACAGCGCGATGCGGGTCCAGGCCCAGAAGATGGTCTGGGCCAGCGTTGCCGATATCGTCGATCGCGATCTCGACCGGATGGAAGCGGAAGCGGCCAAGGTCGCCGATGCGCCGGGTTCGCTGACGCTCAATGCCGAGCTTGATGTGCCGCGCAATGTCGATGCGATCGACGTCCATCTGATGCCGGGATCCTATACGCGCGGTGCGGATTCGCTCGAAGCCGGTGCGGTTTATGATCAGGGGCTGGCGGTCTTTTCGATGGGACTGATGGGCGCCAATCTCGACGATATCGGCCTGTCCATGGCGCACTATGTCCAGGGCAAATATCCGGATTTCAAACCCGAGCGGATCCTCGATACCGGCTGTACGATTGGCCATAACACCCTGCCCTGGAAACAGGCCTATCCCGATGCCCGGCTCGACGCGATCGATGCCGCGCCCGGTGGCCTGCGCTATGCCTCGGCGCGCGCCAAGATGCAGGGTCAGGACGTTCATTTCTCGCAGATGTCTGCCGATGCGCTCGATTACCCGGACGAGAGCTTCGATCTCGTCTGGTCGTCCATGTTCCTGCATGAGCTGTCCAAGAAGACCCGCGCCGAGGCCTTTGCCGAAGCCTATCGCGTGCTGCGTCCCGGCGGATTGCTGCTGCATATGGAGCTGCCGCCGAACGACCAGATGGATGCGTTTGACGGCTTCTATCTCGATTGGGACAGCTATTATAACTCCGAACCGTTCTACAAAGGCTATCGCGACGAAAGTCCGCCGGAGTTATGCGAACGCGCAGGCTTTGCCGCCGATGACTATATCCAGTTCGTCGTGCCCAGCATCGGTATCTATGGCGAAGAGGCAGTCGCCGAAACGATTGCCGCCGAAGAAGGCGAAGCGGTGGGCCAGGAAACGACCGGCCGACTGGCCGAGGGTGTGATGTGGTTTGGCTTTGGAGCCTGGAAACGATGAGCGACGCGCAGCCGGAGGACCCAAAGACGCCGCCGATCAAACCCGAAGACGCGCCCGACAGCATTTACGGACCGGACGGTAAGCCGCGCTTCTTTCCGGAACCCGGCATGGATCGCTTTGTCGCGGTTGTCATGAACCTTGCACAGGAGATGTGGGTGCAGGAGGAGCGGCTGATGGCGCTCGAGGGCACGGACATTGGTCCCGAGGCGCGCGAGGCGAAACTCAAAGCTTTTATCGACCGTGTTTTTGCCCCGATCCGTGAGCCTGGCGAATAAAAGTAGCGACCGGATTTTCGGACGACCCTTGACTCTGAGCTACCTACCACTAGGTAGGAGGCATGGATACACGCACTGCTCTCCTCGATGCCGCCGAACAGGTGGGCCGGGCCCGCGGGTTTGACGGGTTCAGCTATGCAGATCTCGCCACAGCGGTCGGCATACGCAAGGCCAGCATCCATCATCACTTCCCGACCAAGGGCGATCTCGCGCTCGCGCTCATCCAGCGCTATCGGGCCGATTTCTTGGAGCGCCTCGCCCATATCGACACGCGCTATGATCGCGCCGGCGATCGTTTGCGGGCCTATGTGCAGCTCTACCGCGATGCTTTGTCGCAGGGAGACAAAACCTGCCTCTGCGTTGCCTTTGGCGTTGCGCCGGATAGCATCCCGGCCCCGGTGGGCCTGGAGATTCGTCAGTTTCATGGCGAGAGCCTGGCCTGGCTCGAAACGCTGTTCGCACTTGGTCGCGAGGATCTTTCGATTGAATCCATCGATGATCCGGTCCGCGAAGCGGCCGCCTGCCTTGCCCAGATGGAGGGCGGCCAGTTGGTCGCCCGGGCCGCCAAAGACGTCACCTTGTTCGACGATGCGTTAAGCCTTTTATTGGCGCGGATCAGATGATTGCGCCTGAAACTCCATCATTTGTTGACCAACCCTGCCAACTAGTAGGGCGGCAAGGATAATATCTGCTATCAGCAGAACTGGAAGGACTGTCATGCGAATCAATGCCGATTTCACCGAACGCGCGGTCGTCAGGCCCGGTGATACAGACTGGGTGGCCTCTCCCATGCCGGGCGTCGAGCGCCAGATGCTCGATCGGATCGGCGAAGAGGTGGCGCGCGCGACATCGTTCGTCCGCTATGCGCCGCAATCCTATTTCTCAGAGCATGAACATGGCGGCGGTGAAGAATTCTTCGTCATCGATGGCGTCTTCTCGGATGAGACGGGTGACTATCCTGCGGGAACTTACGTTCGCAATCCGATCGGTTCGCGCCATACACCGCATAGCGATGATGGCTGCACAATCTTCGTGAAGCTGCACCAGTTCGCAGCCGAGGACAGCGCGCAATTCTCCATCGATACGCGCACCGCACAATTCCTGCCCGGCCCTGCCAAGGGGCTCACCGTCTTGCCGCTTCATGAGTTCGGCACCGAGTCAGTCGCGCTTGTCCGTTGGGAGCCCGGTACGCGATTTACGGGCCATCGCCATTGGGGCGGTGAGGAGATCCTTGTGCTCGAAGGCGTGTTCCAGGATGAGCATGGCGACTATCCAGCCGGGACCTGGCTGCGCAATCCGCACCTGTCGGAACATCATCCCTTCTCCGAAGAAGGCTGTCTCATCTATGTGAAGACCGGCCATCTGCCCCAGCCGGAATAGGCCCGTCACATTTCGGCGGTGACCGGATCATAATCCATCATCTCGCGATTGTTCACCGGCGCGCCCGCGGGCTTGAACGTGTCGGGGTCAATCGCCTGTGTCATCTGGCCTTGGCGGATCGACATGTCGTGGAGCAGTTCGGTGCGCGGTTTGCGCACGGTCTCATAGCGTGCCAGCGCATCAGCTATTTCGTCTTCTAATTCAAAGGCTTTGGCGAGTGCATAACCATCTTCGATGGCCATGGCCGCGCCCATACCGAGAAACGGCAACATGGCGTGCGCAGCATCGCCCATCAGCGTGACACGGCCCTGCGCCCATTGCGATAAGGGTGCCCTATCATACAGGCCCCATTTGATGATCGATGTCGCCTGGTCGATCAGCCCCATCACATCGGGATGCCAGTCGGCAAAGCTTGCGCGCACTTCATCCTGTGTCGCCGCGATCGACCAACCTTCTTCAATCCGATCTGTAGTTTCGGCGAGCCCAGCACAGTTCACGACCGCGCCTCCCGACATGGTGTAGCGATTGAAGGTGCGCTTGGGCCCGATGAAGATCGCGCTGCGGCCCAGCTCCATAAAGGGCGCCGCCTTGGCCATTGGGACAAGGAAGCGATAGGCGACATGATCGGTGAAACGGGGTTCGTCGCCCGGCCATAATTGTTCGCGCACGGCAGAACGGACGCCATCACAGCCGATCAGAACATCCCCATCGGCCGTATCCCCATTCGCAAAATGGGCGGTGACGGATTTTTCATCCTGATCAAAGCGGGTAAATCTGTGATCGGTGCAGATCTCGGCCCCCAGCGCTTCGGCTTCGGCGATCAATATGTCCTGGAGCTCGGCGCGATAGATGTGGCGGACGATATTGGCGATGCCATCATCGGGCTTGCCATCGCCATGGTCATGCGCGCCCATCAGCACCCGGGCGGTCCGATAATGGAGGAAAGGCAGGGTTCCAGCAGGGCAGGCCCGCCCTGCCACTTTCTCCTGAATGCCGAGCGCGCGAAACACATGCTGCGCGCCAAGGCCCAAGGTCAGGCCGGCACCGGTTTGTTCGATTTTCGAGGCTGCCTCATGCACTTCGACCCCGAAACCGCGCTGACACAGGGCGATCGCCGCTGTCAGTCCGCCCAGTCCGGCACCGATGATGAGAATTTTCAAATGCGCACCTGCGGCTAGGAACGGTCCAGTTCTACGAGCTCGTACCGATTCATCATATAGCCATCGATGCTGCCCTTCACGAGCAGCGAGTCCTCATCAGCCGTGATCCACATGTCGAAATCGGGATGTTGGGTGCCGCCCATGCCGGGGCCATCGTCATAATAGCGATAATGGCGACAATCGAAGGTGCCAGCCGCCACCGTTACGGTTTCTTCGCCGACATATTCCATGCCGATATTCACTTCCGAAATCAGAGGCGGCGTCGCACCGCGATGATCGGGTGAGGGAACGAAGACGCGGATCATGCGCCGGTGCGGTCCTTTGGCGAGATCCATGCACTGGGTCAGGAATCCATCGCCGACCACTGGATGCGTACCAAAGCCATCAATCGCACCGCCCATCGGCATGCGCTGAGAGAGGCGGCCGATCGACGGGCCAAAGCTCTCGCAGTCAATAACCTCATTCTCCCAATCGGCATGAAGCCAGCCGGAGCCGAGATATTCGTCGCCCAGGGTGAGATGGACATGCAGGTCCGTTGGTCGGTTGTCGGGGTCGAGATGATAGATGATGTCACGCAACACGGTCGGTTCGGGTTCTTCGATTTCGCAGCGCGCGCGCATGATGGTCGAACCGTCGCCATGATGAGTGAAGGTAAACCATTCGCGCCCGCGTTCGCGGCCTTCCCATTCCGGTTTGGTCGAGGTGTAGCTGATCTTCCCGCTAACCGTTCGATGCTGCATGACGACTCCCTTATTTGGTCGTTTTTGACCATGCCCGTGCATTTTGGACTTGCCAAGTGAAATTTGTCCGGACAAATTAGGGGCAATCATAGGAGGGGCGCAATGGAATTTCTAATAGCCAATGAGCTGAGCATCCTGCGCTGGGTGCATATCCTGGCCATGGTCTATTGGCTGGGCGGTGAATGGGGGGTCTTCCAGACCAGCTATCATGTCACCAATCCGGCGCTGTCCCTTGAGGAACGGCGGCGGCACATGGAAACCGCCTATCGGATCGATATCCTCGCGCGCACCGGCATTGTGCTGCTGCTGCCGCTCGGCCTGCATATGGGCAAGATCTATGGCTTTGTGCCGATGCTTGATGGTGCGGGTGTCTGGTGGATGTGGCTGTTCTTCGCGATTTGGTTGGCGATGACCTGGACCGCCTTCCTCAAACGCGAAACCGATATCGGCATCAAGGTGACCAAGGCTGAAGAACTGCTGCGCTATCCGCTGATAGTCGCATTGTTTGTGGTGTCCTTCATGGCCTTTGACGGTTCGGGTCCGATCGAGACCAGCGCCGGTAATCACTGGTATCCGGCCAAGATGGCGCTCTACGCTTTCGCGCTGTGCATCGGCTTGTTCCTGCGGCTTGTGATGCGCCGCTGGACGAGTCGCTTCCGCAAACTCGCTGAAGGTCCGGATGCTGCCGAAGAAGCGGCATTGGCCCGAGAGATCGGCCAGGCGCGGATCTCGGCCTATATTTACTGGATCACGATTGCGAGCGTGTGCTTCCTGGGGGCCGTCAAGCCGTTCTAGGGCGCTGCTTACATCTTGCTCATGATGCGATCGGCGAGACCCGGCGATAAGCGCTGAACGCGCTTTAGAAGCTTGGTCTTGCCGATAAAGATATTGTCCCGATTGCTGCGCATGCCTGAGACGATTTCGGCAGCGCAGTCTTGTGGTGATATCTTCATCCGGGCGGTCCCGCGGCCCGCTGTCATCGCGGTGTCGACCATCGGCGGTAGCGCTTCGACAACATGAATATCTTTGCCATCGAGCTGATAGCGGAGCGATTTCGTGAAGCTCCGCAAGCCGGCCTTGGACGCGCAATAACCCGGAGACGATGCCTTTGGTGCGAGGGCGAGGCCCGATGTCACATTGACGATCATTGCTTCGGGAGCCGCTTCCAGCTTTGGCATGAAGCCGGCGATCAGGCGAACCGGAACATGATAGTTGAGGAACATTTCCTGTTCGAGGGCATCGAGCGGCGCATCAACCCCTATCTGCGCGTCGACTTGAGTTCCGGCATTGTTGATCAGGATATCGAGTGTCGCGTCACCATAGCTCGCGACTAGCGCGTCACATCCCTCAGCTGTGCCAAGATCACATTGGATCGTGAGAAAGCCAGCCTGTTCGGCCGCAGCGCATTTTTCTGCACTCCGCCCGCAAATGATCACATTCGCGCCGGTTGCTTTCAGCTGGTTCGCCAGTTCCCGTCCGATTCCGTCGGTAGAGCCGGTGATCAATATGCTTTTGTCGTTGAGGTCCATTAACTGTCGCGTAGCTCGTCCACGACATCCTGTACAGGTGGTTCAAAGTCCTCAAGCGCCTGGAGCGCCTGGTGCGGGCCACGCATGACGCGCGCGATATATTCGCGGATCAGTTCGCCGCGCTCCTGCCCAGCCTCGCGATCGGGCTCATAGGCTTCGATATCGGCGCGGCTGATCGTGCCGTTCGCATCCAATAGCCGCTCGACCGTATCGAGCCGCTCGCGCAGCACGGATACTTCGCCGATCACCGCCATCAGCATGGAGAGCATCTTCTCTTCTTCAGCATCGCCGAGGAAATCGGGGCGTTTGCCCTTGGCCTTGAGATTGGCCCGGGTCATCCAGTCCAGGTCTTCGGTCATTCTGCAGCCTCCTGCATGGCTTCGGCATTCTTCCAGGCGCCATAGGCATTCCACACCGCAGCGCGGCCATGATCTTCGACCTCGCCGGTCGGCGCTTCGGGGAAGATATCGCTATCCACGACGGCGCGGACGCCAATCGTGAACAGCTCGTCCCGGTCAAAACCAGCCGTCTCCATCACGGCCTTGAGATCGAGCGCATGCATCGCGGACCAGAAGGGCTCATTATTGTTGAACGCGTCCCAATCGCGGATAAACTGCTCATAAAGCGGCATATCATCGGAATATTGCGGCTGTTCGACATGCATCATCAGCCCGTCATCGGCGAGGACGCGATAGCCTTCGGTGATAATCCTGGGCAGCGCCTTGCCGCTCAGCTCGTGCAGGAACATCGTCGTCTGCACCCAGTCGAAATGGCCATCCTCCCAGCGCGAAAGATCTTCGGCATTGGCCTGGATGAAGCGGATATTGGTCACGCCGAGCGCCTGGGCGCGGGCATGGCCATAGCGCAAGGATGGTGCGGCGGTATCGATCGCGATCACTTCGGCATCGGGATAGGCGAGCGCAATCGGCAGGGCATTATGGCCGATGGTCGAACCGATATCGAGGATCCGTTTCGGCTGCCAGCCGGGCCGTTCTTTCTGCGCCCATTCGGCAACCGCCTGGCCGCCGCCATCGCTGAGCGCGCCGAGCGCACCGCCGGTCGTTGCAAAGAGGCCGCAATCATAATTGGCACCGGCCGAAACATCGCCCGGACGCTCTTCGCCATGATAGCTGCCGGGCATGCAGTGAATATCGACCGCCGCTTGATAGCGCGGCACTTCAACTTCCGGATGCAGTTCGAGCGTGTCCTTGCCCGCGTTCAGATTTTCAGCCTTCTTGTCGAGTGCATCGAGCTGACGCAGCACCATCGCGCGGCCATTTTGCTGGCGCATCTCCATTGAGTTGCGTTTCAGTGCAGACCAGAAGCTGTGAAACGGATCGGCGTTCATCGCATGGCGAATCTCGAACCGGTCCTTGGGCTCGCGGCCATGCTCTTTCACAAAGGCGGGCAATACGCGCTTGTCATAGGCAAGTTTGTTGCCCGGACCGAGTGATCCAGCAAGGAACTTGTTGAGATTGGCCAGAAAATCGAAGCGCGCGGCTTCATCATGTTTCGGCTCGGGAAACATGGCGTGCCGGGCAACGGCGGTATAGGGCGGGGCGACGTCGATCTTGCTCATCCTGTCTCTCCAAAGCGGTCCGGAATCGTGAGTCTTGGATCACTATAATTAGTCCGGACAAATTTCCAAACCATGATCTAGATCAAGCCGGCCGCAATCATCCTTTCAATCACGTCTTCCTGGGTCCGTCGGAAGTAATCACGGTCCGGAACCTGCGGGGTGTCGCCGTCCATCATGCCGTTCGCACCATGGATTTCCGTGCCACCATAAATGGGCGCAAACAGCTCCAGCCGTTGGCGGGCGAGGAAGTTGGTCATGCTCGGCGTGCGCCGCCCTTCGCGCAGCGCTTCGATATCCACGGTCGCAAAGGCGGTGAAGGTCTCGCCCGAATTGGATTCGGCGACGACCCGGCCCTTCCAGTCCACCACCTGCGAATTGCCATCGGCCGAGGCGAGCGGCAGCGAGCTGCCTTCGATGCCCGCGGTATTGGCGGACACGACATAGGCCATGTTCTCGAACGCGCGCGCCTGTTTCGCGATGTCCTTGGGCGTATCGAGCGGCGACCCGATTTCCGAGGAGCTATGCACGAAGACTTCCGCACCGCGCAACGCATGGGCGCGGGCGATCTCCGGATAGAGGATTTCTTCCGAGGCCACCGCCGCGAGATTGCCGATCTCGGTCCGGGCCACCGGGAACACGCCATCCAGGCCGTAAATGTCGAGATAGCGCGACCAGACATCATGCGGGGTGGGCGCGAACATCGAATTCAACCGGCGATAGCGCAGGACCACTTCGCCCGACGGCGCAATCACAAAGCTTGTTTGAAAGTAGAAATCCGGGAAATGATCATCGGCTTCATAGGCATTGCCGGCGATAAACATGTTGAGCCGCTCGGCAACACCGCCCAGCGCTTCATATTCCGGCCCACCAATTTCAAGCGCGGCCTTGTCGGCAAAATCGGGGATCGAGATGCGGCCCGGATAGCTGGTCAGCACATATTCCGGGAGCACGGCGAGCCGCACCGGATGGCCGCCATATTGCTCGACAAAGATGCTGGCCGAGCGCAATTTGGTTTCGATCTCGCCGATCATCGCCATCATCTGCGCGCGTGCCGTCTCGCGATCGGGCGCAGCCTCGATCGAGCGGGCAGCAAGCTGCAGGGCGAGGGCGGAATATAGCGGTGTGTCAGCCATGCTGTCTTCCTGCGCCAAAAGGCCGGCATTGGGCAAGGGCAGCATGCTCGCGAGCATCGCTGCCATAATCTGCCGCCGGTCCAAATACATGCTCAATCATTCCAGTCCGAGCGATCCCGGGTTCATCAAACCGCGTGGATCGACCTGCTTCTTCACCGCGAGCAGCAGCGCTTCGGCTGCCGGATCCAAACTGTCACGATAGCGATAGGTGCGGCCGATCTGGAAATGCACGGCGCCATGGTCGTGAAAGAGATCCACCAGCGCCGCCTTGAGTGCCTTGGCGAGCTCCCAGGCCTCCGGATTCTCATCGAGCACCGGCAGCTTCGCGAAATGATCGGCGTCCATCGTATATTCGTGCGCCGGGTTCGACGCGTCCGGCCAATAGAGGCATGGCTCGATCAGCGTCCCGGCTCCGCCAACCGCTGCAATCAATGTCCCGGTAAAAATGCCGAGCCGCTCCATCTCCGCGCTATGCGTGTCGAACAAGCCTTCGATCGCGGCATAACAAGCCTGCGCCCTGGAATGCGGGACGAGGCCATGGACCGGTGCCCAACGCTCGCCACCCGGGCCAAGCACCGAGTTAAGCGGACCAAAGGGGTTGGCGCGGATGATCTTGGGAATCGTGTTTTCGGTCTCGCGGCCACCATGCTCGACCGCCAGCGCCGTGGCCCGCTCGATATCGGCATCGGCAGCAGCCTGGATCCGGCCTTCGCTCAACACGTGCAGCGAGAATTTTGCATCCTTGAGGAAGTTGCGCCCAGCGGTGACAACCTTGGCGCCTTCCTTCAGAGCTTTCAGCACGCTGCCCTGCTTCTTCATCATGTTGCCAAGCGCTTTAACATCGGATGTCATGCTGTCGCGCTGCATACGGATGGCGTTGAGATTGGGGTCGAACCCAAAACATTCGGTTGCAATGCCCGCCCGCTCGATCGCGGCCATCGCGCCGAGCACGCCTTCGCGTGTGTCGAAGATGAAGCTCGCATAGCCATGGGCTTCTGCGTCACGCACCAGTCGCAAGGTGATCGCGGCTTTCATGCCGAGCGCGCCGGTGTCGGCGAGGAACAGCCCCGTCAGATCAGGGCCATAGGGCCGCGAAAAATCGCTGCCGGTACGCATGATCGTGCCATCGGCCAACACGACGTCCAACGCGACACAGCTTTGGACAGCCGTGCCATAGCGGCCAGACCCCCAGAAAATGCCGTTCTGGCTCATCCCGCCGCCAACCGTAGCCTTCAGGCCCGATAACGTGCCCCAAAATGCGGTGCGCAAGCCTTGCGGTTGCAGGGCCTCATGCAGCGCTGCCCAGGTGCAGCCGGGTTCGACGGTAACCGTCATATCCTCGGCATTGATCTCGAGGATCCGGTCCATCTTTTTAAGATCACACAGCACCGCGCCGCTTTGGGTCGGCGTGTAACCGCCGGTATAGCTCATGCCACCGCCACGTGGGATGACGGCTATATCGCGCGATGTCGCTGCGGAAACTGCTGCCGCCAGCTGGTCCTTATTGTCCGGAATCACAACGGCCAACAGATCAGCGCCGCGCGCATACAGATCATGGGCGTGGAATTCGAGGCTCTCGGCATCGCTGAGTATCTGCGCGCCGCTTGCCGCCAAATCGGCAAGCACTCCACTGTCATTGTCTGCCAGGCTAGCCATCAGGCGAGCGCCTCCTGCGCATCTTCGGGTTCGAATTCGGGAAATTCATCGGGGTAACGCCCCAGCAAGAGCAGCAATCCACCGCCGACAACGAAGCCTCCGATCGCCACCGTCAAAATCGGATCGAAGCTTCCCGTGCGATCAAATACCTGGGCGTAGATCAGCGGCGAAGAGGCCGAGAAGAGCCCGAACGGCATATAGAGCATGCCATAGATTTTGCCGTAATGCGCCATGCCGAAATACCGCCCGGTGAGATAGGCGATCAGATCGCTTTCTGCACCAGCGGCAAAACCGAGCAGGAAACCGGCAGCTGCGGCAAGCGGGAATGTGATATTTTCACCGAGCAGGATCCAGGCGGAAATCGCCGGCAGGCAAAGCAGCGGGAAGGCGACGAAGCCTTGCCAGAAGCGATCCAACAGCGCGCCGGTAATCAGCCGACCTGCAAAGATGCCAATGCCGAGAATACCCATCACCGTTGCCTGGGTCTGGGTATCGATATCGCGCAGTCCGAGCATGCGCGGCATATTGATAAAGGCGCCACCGAACGACGTCGCGATAAGCGCGATCGACAGCCAGATGATCCAGAAACGATAGTCTTTGAGCGCCATGCCGAGCGTCACGCCGGTCAGTTTACCCGTTGCGCTTTCAATGGCCTTGGGCCGTTCATCGTGTCGCGGTTCGCGGAACAGGAAAAAACTAATGATCAGGGCGGCGATTGGGAACGCTCCCATGATCAAGAACATTTCCCGCCAGCCGAAATTGGTGATCGCCCAAACTGCGACTTGCGGCACGACCATAGCGGCCAGGCTAGTACCCATCAGCAAGATTCCGAGCGCTAGCCCACGATGCTTGAAGAACCACAGATTGATTGCGCGGCTCCAGGTCACCGGAGTTGATCCGATACCGACTAGGCCGACAACAACCCAGAATCCGTAATAGATATAGAGCGTTGACGGGTCATTTGCGGTTGGTGTGAGCGATATTGCGGCAAAAGCCACCGCGAAGGCGAACAGCGACCAAAGAGCCACCGGACGAACACCAAATCGATCCGCCATGGCACCGAACACCGGTGCCAGGAGTGCCGCGATCACCCCGAAAATCGTTATCGGCAACACCGCCTGGGTCTGGCTCCAACCGAATTCGGCAGCCAGCGGTGCGGCGGTGAAGCCGATGATATTATAAGGAATTGGCGAGGCACCGCAGGCAACACCGAGAACCCCTGCGAGCAAAGTCTTCCAGCCGAGGCTGAATTCGTTCCGTTCGCTGTCGCTCTCGGCTCCTGCGGCGCTAGCCATTATTCGCTATGCCCGGCTGCCGGGGCGTCTTCGCCTTCGGCTGCGCGCATTTCGTCGATCATCTGACGGAAGACCGTCCAGGTGGTCGCATTGGGCCGCGCATCGTCACCGGGAGGCGGTGCGGTGTATTCCGGATAGTTCGCCGCGATCTCGTTGCGCAGCACTTCAGGCAGTTCGTCATAGCCACCGCGCAGTTTGGAACCGACCGCGTTGAAGATCATCTGGCCTTCGCGGCTGCGCATCCGCATCCAGGGAAGCCAGGCGGCAACGCGCACCCAGCTCACCGTCGGATAGGCGGTCGCATTATTGGTATCGAGAATATCGTCCGCGCTCGCGGCGAAATCGAAAATCTCCATCGCCTGATACATGTTGCCGACATATTCCTGATACGCGCCCGCCAATGGGTTGGTGTAGAAAAGCGGCACTTCGAACGGGATCAACACCCAATCGCCAATCTGGCGATAGGTCAAAATCGAATAGGGCGATCCGTCACGTCCGACCGGGAAGTTCGGCGCGCGCATATTCACCGGGTCATTGGCGACATGCATCACTGGTACCGTTTCGCCGGTCCAGGGATTGTCCCATTCGCGGAGCACTTCGCCGGTTTCCGGATCGGTATAGAGCATGATTTCACGACTGACCTGGCGATAGCCGGTGCCGCGCTCAGGATCCGTTACGCTCACGCATTGGCGGATATTCATGCCTTCAAGGTTGAAGACGTGCCGGTCACGTTCGCCGCGGACACGGGAATAGCCACGTCCCGACCAGTAATAGACGGCGGGCTCGCCATCGGCTTCACCGCATTGGAGGCGCTTGGAGATTTCCACCGCGTCTTCCGGGACGTTTGGATCAAGCATCCGCGCCTCGGCAGCCATGCCCATTCCGGCAAACGCCATTGCTGCGCATGCCAGTGTCAATTTCTTCAAACCCATTGAACCTCTCCCCTTGTCAAATCTCGTCCTGAAAGCCGGGCATAATTTGTCCGGACAAATTTTGACTTTGTCAATGGCCCGAGTCATAGCGGAGTGCAAGGGGAGTTTCTATGTCGCTCGATACTTTGGCCTATCCAACGCTGGTTTACATCCATCTGCTGCTCTTTGTCTTGTGGCTTGGCGCGGATGTTGGTGTTTTTCTGCTTGGCCAGCATTTTCGCAAACGCGAAGACTATACCCTGGAGCAGCGACTCGCGCTCCTCAAGATGCTCGTCATTGTCGATATGACACCGCGCAGCGCATGGGCGCTGATGGTACCAATCTCGCTCTCCGTGCTCGCCGCCGGTAACTGGTGGGCAGTGCCGGGATGGTTGCTGATCGCCAGTTGGGTCGTCGGTGCTTTCTGGCTCTGGCTGGTCTGGGATGCGCATAATCATGATCAGACGCCGCGTGCAGCGCGTGACCGGGCAATCGAGAATTGGCTCAAATATGGCCTCACGGCTTTTTATCTGTGGCTCGGTATCCAGTCGCTGGTCACGGGCGCACCGCTCGATCAGTCCTGGATTGCCTGGAAAGCGGTATTGTTCGGCGCCATCTTCGCGGCCGCGATCATGATCGACGTCGCGTTCAAGCCGGTCGGAGCCCAACTCGGTAAGCTTCTGGAAGAAGGGTCGAGCGACGAAACAGAGCTCCCGTTGCGCGCAACCATGGATCGTACCCGTATCTGGGTCTGGATCGTTTATCTGCTGCTGATCGCGACATCCTATCTGGGCGTGGTAAAGCCAGTTTTCTAAGCAAATAGTTTCGTAATGCGCTAATCGGCGCTTGACTTTAAATTTGTCCGGACAAATTGTACGGCAGCAAGTGTGATAGGGAGTGAATCGACAGGTCATGGGCGGATTGAGTTCGATATTGTTCGTACCCGGATCGCGACCGGACCGGTTCGCCAAGGCGGCTGACAGCGCCGCGGACCTGATCTGTATCGACCTAGAAGACGCTGTTGCGCCCGACGGCAAGGATGCGGCGCGCGATGCGGCCATTGCCTCGCTCGAAACACTGGATCCGGCTGGCGTCGCGATTCGCATCAATGGGCTCAAGACAGCCGATGGCTTGCAGGATCTGCTCGCGCTGCGCGATGCGGCGATCCTGCCACAGCTTGTTTTCATTCCGATGGTCGAAAGCGCGAGCGAGGTAGAGATTGCCGCCGCCGTGCTGGGCGATCGCGCGCCTGGTCTTGTCCCGCTGATAGAAACCGTCAAAGGCCTGCGCGCCGGCGACGCGATTGCGGCAAGCCCCGGCGTTGCGGCGATGATGTTTGGCGGCGGCGATTTTTCGGCCGAGCTTGGAACCGATCTCGCCTGGGAGCCTTTGCTTGCGGCACGCAGTGCGTTTGTCATGTCGGCAGCATCGGGCCGGGTCCCGGCAATCGACGTGCCGTTCATCCTGCTCGACGATGATGCCGGTCTGGCTGAGGAAGTTCTGCGGGCCAAGGCGCTCGGCTTTGCGGCCAAGGCGGCGATCCATCCCAAGCAGGTTGATGCGATCAATCGGATCATGCGGCCCAGCGAAGCGGAGCTTGCCGAAGCGCGCGAGGCGCTGGCGGCCTTTGCGGAAGCGGGTGGGAAGGTTATTCGCCATAACGGAAAAATGCTCGAAGCGCCGGTGATCAAGCGGTTCGAGGCAATGCTAGGTATCAAGGGGAAAGATAATGCGTGACGGAGTTGTCGAAGTCTCACCGGGACGATTTCGGGAGACATTCGGTCGCTATTTCGAGGATTTCGAAGTCGGCCATATCTATGAGCACCGCCCGGGTCGCACGATCACGGATACGGACAATGTTCATTTCACGCTGCTGACGATGAACACCCATCCTGCGCATTTCGACTATGAATTCGCTTCAAAGACGGAATTCAAGAAGCCGCTGGTTTGCTCGCCGCTGACGGTCGCGCTGATGGTTGGCATGAGTGTTTCGGACACCAGCCAGAAGGCGGTTGCCAATCTTGGCTGGGACAAGATCAAGCTGACCCATCCATTGTTCCCCGGCGATACGCTCTACGCTGAGAGTGAGGTGCTCGATAAGCGCGAGTCCAGCTCGCGCCCCGAACAGGGGATCGTGACGGTCAAGACGATCGGCAAGAACCAGCATGGCGATGTGGCCTGCACTTTCGAGCGGACAATGCTCATCTGGAAGCGCGGCTTTGGCAATGCCGACGATTAGGAGACGTTAGAGATGGCCACCGCCCCCGATACCAGCCGCCCGCCAATGGATCCGTCCGAAGAACAGGCGCTGCTCGATTCCATTCAGAAATGGATCGATCGTGAAGTCCGCCCGGTCGTGATGAAGCATGACCATGGAGATATCTGGCCGGAAGAACTGGTCGACCAGATGGCCGAGATGGGCCTGTTCGGCGCAACGATCGGCGAGGAATATGGCGGCCTTGGCCTGCCGGCGACCACCTACGCAAAAATCGTCGCGCTGATCTCCTCCTATTGGATGGCGCTTACCGGTATCTTTAATTCGCACCTGATCATGGCGGCGGCCGTCGAACGGTTCGGCACGGCTGAGCAAAAAGCGAAATGGCTGCCCAAATTCGCGACCGGTGAGATTCGCGGCGGCCTTGCACTGACCGAGCCCAATGCCGGTACCGATCTCCAGGCGATCAAGGCGACAGCAGTTCGCGATGGCGATGATTATGTCATCAACGGCACCAAGACGTGGATTTCCAATGGTATTCACGGCTCCTGCTTCGCGCTGCTGGTGAAGACCGACACCAAGGCTGACCCGCGCTACAAAGGCATCAGCCTGATGATCGCGCCCAAGGGCGAAGGCTTCACCACCGGGCACAAGTTCGACAAGCTGGGCTATAAGGCGATCGACAGTGCCGAGCTGATCTTCGACAATTATCGCATCCCGGCTGACAATCTGATCGGCGGCGTGGAAGGCCATGGCTTTTTCCAGGCGACCGGCGGGCTAGAGCTCGGCCGGATCAATGTCGCGGCGCGCGGGGTGGGCCTTGCCGAAGGATCGCTGCGACTGGCCACCGAATATGCGCAGGTGCGCGAGACGATGGGCAAGCCGATTGCCGAGCATCAGGCGATCCAGCTCAAGCTGGGCGAGATGGTCACCCGGGCCCAGGCGGCGCGGCTGCTGACTATCGAGGCGGCGGGCGCCTATGATCGCGGCGAACGCTGCGACATGGAAGCCGGCATGGCGAAATATTTCGCGTCCGAAGCAGCAGTGAAAAATTCCGAGGAATCGCTGCGCATCCATGGCGGTTACGGCTATTCGAAGGAATATGACATTGAGCGCTATTATCGCGACTCGATCCTGATGTGCATTGGCGAGGGGACCAACGAAATGCAGCGCATGATCATCTCCAAACAATGGGTCAAACGGAACCCGGTGTGAGCAGTCGTCCGCTTCCCCTTGCCGGCTATCGGATCCTCAGCGCCGAACAATATGGCGCCGGCCCCTATGGCACGATGTTCCTCGCTCAGCTGGGCGCGGAGGTCATCAAGATCGAACCGCCCAAGGGCGGGGATACGGCGCGCGCGGTCGGCCCGCATTTCCTGCGCGAGGCGGAAAGCCTGTATTTCCAGACATTTAACTATAACAAGCGCTCGCTGACCTTGAACCTCCAAAGCGAGGAAGGGCGCGAAATCCTGCGCAAACTCGCCGCCGATGCGCATGCCGTGGCCAATAATCTGCGCGGGGATCTGCCGGAGCGATTGGGGCTCACCTATGACGCGCTAAAGGATGTGAACCCGGCGCTCGTCTGCGCGCATCTCTCCGCCTATGGCCGCGACAATGAGCGCGCCAAATGGCCGGGCTATGATTATCTGATGCAGGCCGAGGCGGGTTTCCTGTCGCTGACCGGAGAGCCTGATGGACCGCCGGTGCGCTTCGGATTGTCGATGGTCGATTTCATGACCGGCACGATGATGGCGGTTGGCTTGCTCGCCGCTCTGACCGATGCCGAGCGTTCCGGCCTTGGCCGCGATATCGATGTGGACCTGCTGTCGGCCGCCGCCCACCAGATGAGCTATCCTGGCCTCTGGTACATGAATGAGAATGACGTAACGCCGCGCGCACCCTATGGCGCGCATCCGACCGCCACGCCGAGCCAGATGTTCCGCACCGCCGATGGCTGGATGTTCGTCATGGCGCAGCTTCCCAAATTCTGGTCGATCCTGGTCGAGGAAATCGGCCGGCCCGACCTGGCTTCGGATGATCGCTTCGCCACACCGGCCAGTCGCCGCGACAATCGCGAAGCGCTGACGGCGGAACTCGAAGGCGTGTTCACGGCCCAGCCAACCGCCCATTGGGTCGATCTGCTCAAGGGCAAGATGCCGGTTGCCCCTGTTAATTCGCTCGAAGAGGCAATGGACAATCCGTTCCTCGAGGAAACCGGCATGATCGATCATGTCGACCATCCCGATCGCGACAATATCAAGGTGCTGACCAGCCCGATCAAGGTGGATGGCGCGCGGCTACCGGTTGAAGCCGGGCCGCTGCTCGGCGCGGATAGCGGGGATATTCTTGCCGAACTCGGCTATGACGCCGACGCGGTAGCTGAGCTCAAACAAAGCGGCATCGTTTAATCCATGGGACAGCTGGACGGCATCACGGTGATCGACCTGTCGCTGTTCCTGCCGGGCCCGATGGCGACGATGATGATGGCCGATCAGGGCGCCGAGGTTATCAAGATCGAACCGGCTGCAGGCGATCCTGCGCGGCAGATGGCGCCCGAAGAAGCCGGCCAATCCGTCTGGTTCCGCAATCTCAATCGTGGGAAGAAGAGCATCGTCCTCGATCTCAAAAGCGATGAAGGCACGGCAAAGCTGCGCGAACTGATCGCCACGGCGGATGTGTTCGTCGAAGGCTTTCGCCCCGGTGTGATGCAGCGGCTGGGTTTTGATTATGAGACCGTCTCGGCGATCAACCCGCGCATCATCTATTGTTCGATCTCCGCCTTCGGGCAGGAGGGGGCGATGGCCCATCACCCCGCACATGACCTTGCCGTCCAGGCATTGACCGGCTTTCTCTCCGTCAATGATGGCGCGGATGGAACGCCCGTGGTTCCCGGCGTGCCGTCCGCCGATATGGCGGCCGGGCTTACCGCGCTTTCGGCCATCCTGATGGCGCTGATCGGTCGCGAGAAGAGCGGGCAGGGTGACTATATCGACGCGACGATGTTCGAAGCGATGCTGCCCTGGTGCGCGCATATTGCTGGCGGATCGATCGCCGGTGGCGAGCCGCCGCGCTCCCAATCGCAACGCTCACTGGGTGGCGCGGCCTTTTACAATGTCTACACGACCAAGGATGGCCGCCATGTCGCGCTCGGCGCGCGCGAAATGAAATTCGTCACCAATCTGCTGACCGCGCTCGATCGGATCGACCTTATCCCGCTCGGCGACGCCGAGGCCGGCGAGCCTCAAGCCAAATTGCGCGCCTTCCTGGCCGAAACATTTCTCACCAAGACCCGCGACGAATGGATTGCATGGTTTGCCGACAAGGATGTCGCCTTCTCACCAGTGCTCGATTTCAGCGAGGCTTTGCAGAGCGATCTTGTTGCCGAACGCGGCATGCTGGTCGAGGTAGATGGCAGCCATCAAATCGCGCCAGCGATCCGCTTCAAACACGCGCCATCGCGACCGCTGGGTGCGGCACCGGATCTGGACGAAAACGGATGAGCGCGGCTTTAGCCCTCGGCGTCGATATGCATCGAATAGGCGAAGCGATCGCCGGGATGGTGGCTGGCCGAAATCTCGAAGATCCGGTTCTTCGCATCACGATAAGCGCGCAGGATCCGCAAGGTCGGCGCGCGCCGGGAAATACCAAGCCCCTTGGCGATGTCGGCGCTCGCGCCCACTGCCTGAATATCCTGGGTCACATAGGCAACGCGGACACCGGCCAGTTCTTCCAGCTGGCGGAAGATGGTGACCTGGGAGGATTGGATCTCGGCCGCGGCTTCAGCATAATCGCCATGGACATAGGCATCGGTGATCGCGATCGGCTTGGGATCGCCAAGCCGGGTGCGGACGCCTTGGAACTGGTACCAGTCACCCTCGGTGTCGCCGCTGACATGGTCGGCAATCCGCCGCGGCAGCGCCGTCAGCCCAACCGGTTTGAAATCATATTGGGTGTCCCGCGCATATTGCAGCAGTTCGCCAACATTGGAGAGCGGCTGGTGCAGCGTACCGCCGCGTGCGGCCGCTGGCTGGATCACCGTGCCCGATCCGCGTTTGCGCTGGATAAGCCCTTCGGCAACCAAGCGGCGCAGCGCTTCGCGCACCGTATATCGGCTCACTCCATGTTCGCGGCACAATTCGGTTTCGGTCGGGAACTGCCCCTCTTCGCTCAGATCGCCGCTCAAAATGGCTGCGCGCAGCGAATCGGCAAGCTGGACGTAACGGGGTTTTGCAGCGGCGTCGGACAAGAAATTTTCCCTTTGCGGCTTCAGGCCAGAGCGGTGGCTGTATGAGCGAACCGCTTCTGACGCAACTTTCGGAAAGATTAGCGCGGCCCGTCGGCGAAAGCGATAGGCAGCGTGCGCGCCTGCATTTGCTCGACTGGCTGGCCTGTGTGGCCGGGGCGCGGAAGAGTGAAGTGGCCGGAATGCATGTGCAGTCACAAAGCCAGGCGTTTCCGCGCCCGCTGCGATGGCTCGCCAACATCCTCGAAATGGATGATGTGCACCGCACGGCACTGCTGCATCCAGGTCCCGTGATCTGGGGCCGCAAGCCTCGGCTCAGGGATCGTGCAAACGACCATGGATTGCAGTGCTTGGATGGATGCCGTTTGCGGCTATGAAGCGATGATATGCGGTCGGCAGGGCATTAGACAGCCATCATTACCGGCCATTGGCATCCGACGGCGACCGCCGGTGTTTTCGGATCGGCCGCCGTGGGTGCTGCGCATTGCGAGCTGAGCGAAACCGGAGCAACCGCTTGGGCATCTGGCAAATGCCGGGTCCGTAGCTGGTGGTTTGTGGCATATGCGGCATGACGATGTGATGACCAAGCAATGGCATGTGATCCACGCGGTGCGCGACGGGACATGATGCGGCGATGGTTGGCGATGGACGGTCTGACCGGTCCGGCCGCGTTGCTTGAAGGCCCGCAGGGATCTGTTCGAGGCGATGACCAAGGAAACCCGGCCCGCTTGCCGATAATGGCGATAGCTGGCTCATCCATACGGTCAGCTTCAAGCCCTTTGCGGCCTGTCGCCATGCGCATCCGGCGATCGATGCGGCGATGGAGTTGCGCAAGGCGGGCAAGCTGGAGGCTCCATTTCACGTCGAAAGCTATGCCGATGCGCTGGCCTTTTGCGATCGGCCCGATCCGGTGACCGAGCTCGATGCCAAATTCTCGCTCCAGCATTCGGTCGCGGTCGTGGCGGATGGACGCGATGCCAAACCCGAAGACTTCACCGAGGAAGCAATTGCCGCCCTGGCCGATCTCCGCGCCCAGGTGAGCGTTGCCGAGGAACCGGCGATTACGGCTCGGTATCCGGCCCATTTCGGGGCGCGGGTGAATGGGTTGGAACTGGTCGATACGCTGGGCGACCCCGAACGACCGGTGGATGAAGCGGCGATCATCGCCAAAATGCAAAGCCTTGCCGCCTGGGGAGGATTGGACGCATCCGAGGCCGATCGGGCGGTCGGTATTGCGCTGCGTGGTGACAGCGTCTATGCGGTTGATGCTATGCTGAAAGATTGGCTAACATGACGGCCACAAACCAGCTCCTGGATTTCGCATCGGGTGATCATGCGCTGCCCGATAGTGCACGCGCTGCATCGCTACGCCTGCTGTCCGATACGCTGGCGGGCGGCGCGGCGGGGGCGATGTCCGATGAAGCCCGGCATTTGCTGAGCGCTGCGCGCGCTTGGGGTGAGGGCGCTGAAGCGCGGCTGATAGGGCTTGAACACCGCCTCCCTGCGCCGTCTGCGGCGTGGTTCAATGGTTTCGCTGTCCACTGCCTCGAATGGGACGCCGTGCACGAGCCGGCGGTGGTCCATGCACTGTCGGTTGTGACCGCCGCATTGCTGGCCGCATCGGACCGGCAAGGGGGCAGTGATCCGGACACATTCCTCACCGCGCTGGCGGTCGGCGTCGACATTGCGAGCGGCATGGGTGTCGCGGCGACGGGCGCGATGGAGTTTTTCCGCCCGGCCACGGCTGGTGTGATCGGTGCGTCCCTGGCCGTCGCAAGGCTGGAAGGGCTGGCGCCCGATCGCTTTGCTGATGTGCTGGGTCTCGCTTATTCGCAGGCGGGCGGCACGATGCAGGCCCATGTCGAAGCCTCGGTCGCGCTGCCCTTGCAGATCGGCAATGCCGCCCGCGCGGCGATCACCGCCGTCGATCTGGCCAAGGCTGGTATGGATGGCCCGCATGACGGAATTGAAGGCCCGTTCGGTTATTTCACGCTGTTCGAACCCGGCGATCTGGCCCGTTACACCGATATCATCAGCACGCGCTGGCTGATCGAAGAGGTCAGCACCAAGCCTTTCCCGTCAGGCCGGGCGAGCCATGGTGTGCTGGGCACGATTGACGATATGCTGCGCGCGGGGGAGCTGGATGCGAGCGCCGTCGCCAGTGTCGATGTCGCCGCCCCGCCGCTGATCAACCGGCTCGTCGGTCGACCCTATGCGCCCGATATGGCGCCAAGCTATGCGCGGCTTTGTCTTGCATTCCTGTTGCCACTGATGCTGCGCGACGGGATCGTCAATCCGGCCTGTTTTACACCCGACCAGTTCACCGATCCTGCGCTCCGAGCGTTGGCGGAGAATGTCACCGTCCGGCTCGATGACAATCCCGATCCCAATGCGCTCGCCCCGCAGCAGCTGGTGATCACGCTGACCAACGGCAGCCGGATAGAGCGCATCATCACCGATAATCTTGGCAGTCCCGATGCGCCGATGAGCGCTGACCAGGCCGCCGCCAAATATGATCTGTGCCGCACGCTTGCATCGCCGGATGCGGACGTGCGGCTGTTCGATGAACCCCTTAGCTATGCAACGGATCCGCGATGAGTTTTCCCACCTATTTCGAAGCCTTTGATGCCCAACAGATGCTGGCCGATTATCCGGTCGGCGAAGATTTCGTCGCGCGCTACACCGCGATGTCGCGCGATGAGCTGCATGCGATCCAGGACGCGCAGTTCAAGAAATTGATGCAGCGCGGCTGGGAAATTCCCTTCTATCAGCGGCTTTGGGGCGAGCAGGGAATTGAACCCGGCGATATCCAGGGGCTGGCGGATATCACCAAGCTGCCGGTGTACGACAAGACCGACCTGATGGCCTCGGTGAATGACTATCCGCCCTATGGCGATTTTGACGGGCGCGGCAGTGACCCGGTCGTTTTCCACACGACCAGCGGGACGACCGGACGGCCACAGCCACTGATGTTCGGTCCCAAGGGCCGCGAGGTCACAAACCTGCTGGTGGGCCGCATGTATCGCTGGATGGGCTTGCAGTCCGACGATGTGATCCAGTCCGTCTATGGTCATGGCATGATCAATGGCGGCCATTACATCCGCGAGGCCGTCACCCATTTCACCAATTCGCTGTTCTTGAGCGCGGGGACGGGGATCGAGACCCGCTCGGTAAACCAGGTCAATCTGATGGCCGATTTCGCCGTCACCTGCATGGTTGGCTTTGTCGACTATGTCCGCAAGCTCGCTGAAGTGGCGGAGGCCGAGAAGCTATTCGACCGGATCAAGCTGCGCATGATCATTGGCCATCTGGGCACCGAGGATCGCGCCTCGACCGAGGACGCCTGGCACGGCGCCAAAGCCTATGACTGGTATGGCGTGGGTGACACCGGATCGATTGCGGGCGAGGGTCCAGACCGGAACGGGCTTTATGTCTGGGAAGATGCACAGTTTCTCGAGCTGCTCGATGTCGATAGCGGCGCGGCGGTTGCGCAAGGCGAGACCGGCGACATGGTCGTCACCTGCCTGTTCAAGGACGATATCGCGCCGTGCATCCGTTTCAACTCCCATGATGTGACTGAGGAACTGTCCGGCACCAATGATACGGGCATGGTCTTCAAGCGGATTTCGGGCTTCAAGGGCCGCAGCGACAATATGGTCAAGCTGCGCGGCATCAACATCTTCCCCCATGCGATCGGCGCGATCATCGAAAACCGTGGCGATCTGACTGGCGAATATGTCTGCCGGGTCACGCGCGATGAGGCTGGCCGCGATGATATGCAGGTGACGCTCGAAAGCCGGGGTGGCACCGATGCATCCGAGATTGGCGAGTTGTTGCGCAAAGGCATTGGCATCGAGGTCGGCGTTGCGCTGGTCGGGATCGGCGACACTGCCAAGGACACGCAGATTGATGTCCGCCAAAAACCGATCCGCCTGATTGACGAGAGGAAGATTTGACCGAAGCCGCTCATCATCATGGTGTCGCCGCGCTGCTGGCCCTTTATCGGGCGGGCGCGCTGATGCCGTCTGAAGTTGTCGACGCGACGTTGGAGCGGATCGCGGCGCTAAATGGCGATCTCAACGCGTTTGTCGAACTTGATCAGGACGGTGCGATGCAAGCCGCAGCGGAAAGCGACCGGCAAATTCTCTCTGCGGCGCCGCGTCCGCTCGAAGGCATACCGGTAGCGATCAAGGCCAATATCGACGTCGAAGGCCTGGTGACGAGCGCGGGCATTGAGGCACGCAAAGATTGTGTGGCCGAGAGTGACGCGCAGGTCGTGGCCGATTTGCGCGATTCCGGGGCGGTCATTCTCGGCACGCTCAACATGGAAGAAGCGGCACTGGGCGCGAAAACCGATAATCCGTGGCTCGGGGCGGCGCAGAACCCGCATCGGATCGGCTACACACCGGGGGGCTCTTCGGGCGGGAGCGGTGCGGCGGTTGCTGCTGGCCTGTGCGTTGCGGCGCTGGGGACGGACACCCTCGGTTCGGTCCGCGTGCCATCCGCCTATTGCGGCGTATATGGCCTGAAGCCGACCTATGGCGCGATCTCGCAGAACGGCCTCGAAATTTGCGAAGGCTCGCTCGATGCTATCGGCCCGTTGGCACGCTCGCTCGGTGATCTCGAAATCATTTCGCGCGTGCTGATCGATATGGGTGATGCACAGCCCATTGGTGCACCGGCGCTGCTCGCGGGGCTTGGCGATGTCGAATGCGAACCGGCGGTTCTCACCGCGTACGAAAATGCATGCGAGCTGACCGGTGCCAGCGCCAGCTTCTCACTGCCTGACCCGTTGACGCGTATCCGCTTTGCCGGGTTTATTGCGGCATCTCGCGCGCTCCATTCCCATCTCGCCGATCTGCGCGCTGCCGATCCGGACGGGCTGTCGGAAAATTTGAAATTCCTCATCGATATCGGCCCCAAGCGCGATGCGGCGGATCTGGCTGAAGATCAGGCGGTGCTCGAACGCACCCGCGAAACGATCCAATCGGTGGTGGTAGAGCATGGGGCGATCCTGCTGCCGACCATGCCGCAAGCGGCGTTCCCGCATAGCGATAAGGCGCCCGCCAATCAGGCCGATTTCACCTGTCTGGCGAATATTGCGGGGCTGCCGTCGCTCAGCATCCCGGCGGGTACCAATGAGCACGGCCTGCCGGTCGCGATCCAGTTGATCGGCGCGGCCGGGAATGAGGCGGGGCTGTTCGCATTTGCGCGCGGCCTCGATACGCAATTGGACGGCTATCGCCCGCCCGATCTATTCTAGGAAGAGACAAGAGGAGAGAGACATGCGCATCATCGTATTGTTCAACCTGAAAGACGGCGTCAGCGTCGCGGAATATGAAGAATGGGCCAAGACGCGCGACATACCGGGCGTTAACGCCTTGGGATCGGTCAGCGGCTTCACGGTCCACAAGGCCAGCGGCGTGTTCGGTGATGACAGCGCCAAACCTGCCTATGACTATTTCGAGATTATCGACATCACCGACATGGATGCCTTTGTCGGCGATATCTCGACCGAGGAATTCCAGGCGGCTGCCGCACCGTTCCAGGACTATGCGGACAACCCGCAATTCATCCTGACCGAAGATCTGTAGGAGAGAGGTAATGGGTCGTTTTTCGGGCAAGACCATCATTGTGACCGGTTCCGGACGCGAAAAGGGGCTCGGCCAGGGCATTCTCCAGCATTTCGCCGATGAGGGCGCGAATTGCGTCGTTTCGGATCTCGAAATTGGCGAAGAGGCCGAACGCGTGGCCGAGGAGTTGCGAGGCCGCGGCGTAGAGGTTGCGACGATTGCCTGCGATGTCAGCAATGCCGCCCAGTGTCAGGCGTTGGTCGAGCAGACGGTTGAGCGGTTCGGTGCGATCGACATCATGGTCAATAATGCAGGGATCGGTTTCCTGATGAAGCCGTTGCTCGAAGTCGATACGGCCAAGGAATGGGATCCGGTGATCGCGGTCAATCTATCGGGCGCGTTTTACTGCACCCAGGCCGCCGCCAAGGCGATGGTCGCGGCCGGCAATGGCGGGCGGATCATCAATATTGCGAGCCAGGCCGCGAAGACCGGCTTTCCGCACCTGCCAGCCTATGTCAGCTCCAAGCATGGCATGGTTGGCCTGACGCGCGCGAGCGCGGTTGAGCTCGGCGCGCACGGCATCACGGTCAATGCGGTCTGTCCCAATCATGTAACGACCGCCTTGGGCGCGGAGCAGAATGAGTATTTCTCCAAGCTTTTGGGCTTTGACAGTGTGGAGGCGTACCTTGCCAATATGAGCGCGAAGAATCCGATGGGACGTCCAGGGCTGCCGACCGATACGGCTGCGGCCTGTGGTTGGCTCGCTAGCGATGAGGCAATCTACGTTACCGGCGAGGCGCTCAACGTGTCAGGCGGCGAGGAAATGCACTAGGCAGAATTTGCGCGAGCCCGCCCGGAACTTAGGGCGAACGCGAGGAGACGAGGAATAATGCAGGAAGAACGGATCGACTGGCCGAACGGTGCGAAGATGGCGCTGAGCGTTGTCGTCAATGTCGAAGAAGGCAGCGAGATGACCGTTGCGCGGGGCGACAAAGGCATGGAGCCGGTCGATGAGTTGGGTATTCATATCCGCGCGCCGATCCGCAATTATGGCAATGAATCCAACTATATGTACGGTATCAAGGCCGGATGTCCGCGGATCGTCAAACTGCTGCGCGCCTTTGACATCAAGGCAAGCTGGACGGTTGCCGCGCTATCACTGGAGAATCATCCGCAGATCGCCGAGGCGATTGCAGAGCTTGGCCATGAACCGGTCAGCCATGGCTGGCGCTGGGTGCATCAGTTCAAGCTCGACGAAGAGGCCGAGCGCGAATTTATTCGCAAGGCGGTGGCTTCCATCGAGAAGACCGTCGGCGTCCGGCCCTATGGCTGGCTGTCTCGCTACTTCCACACCGATGAGACCCGCAGGCTCCTGATCGAGGAAGGGTTTGCCTATCATATGGACGATTATTCGGGCGACATTCCTTATTGGGACACGGAGACGGTGCCGGACACACCGATGGTGATCCTGCCCTATCAGCTCGACAATAATGACATGAAGATGTGGACGGACCCGGCTCTGACGCCGCACCAATGGCTCGATTATGCCAAGGCCAATTTCGACCAGATCTATCGCGAGGGTGAGGAGGGCAATCCCAAGATGATGAGCCTTGGCCTGCATCTGCGGATCATCGGCCGGCCTGGACGGATCTGGGCGCTTGAGGAATTCTTCAAACATGTCCGCGCGCATGACGATGTCTGGGTCACGACCCGGCATGAAATCGCCCAGCATTTTGCCCAGGTGGAGCCGGCATGACTATTGCAGCCCCCAAACCTTCTCCCTCGATGGGAGAAGGATATGGAGCCTTGGTGACAAAGGAACCTAGGCGCAGTTGGATGAGGGTGAGCGAGGCCCTGCCTCGCGCGGAGCTTCACTCCGCACACCCTCACCCAGCTATGGCTAGCAAGCAAGCTTGCAAGCCGTCGCATCCCTCTCCCATCAAGGGAGAGGAAAGATGACGCTGCGCCTCGAGAAAGATGGCAAGATCGCTCAGCTGCTGATCGATCGACCGGACAAGCGCAACGCATTCACGCAGGAGATGTGGGAGCTGTTCCCGACCCTGCTTGCTGATGCGATGGCCGATGACGCGATCCGCGTGCTGATGGTGAAGGCGAGCCAGGCGGACAGCGCCTTTAGTGCGGGCGCCGATATTGGTGAATTCTCTGCCGGTGCCAAGGATCCTGACTGGCGCGCCAAAAACCAAGCCGCGATCCGCAAGGTCCAGCATGATCTGGCGCGCGCGCCCAAGCCGACTGTCGCGGTGATTGACCAGGATTGCATTGGGGGCGGCTGCGGTATTGCGATCGCCTGCGATATTCGGGTGGCCGGGCCAAATTCGCGCTTCGGCATTACGCCGGCCAAACTCGGCCTTGTCTATTCGCTTCATGATACGAAACTGCTCGTCGATCTGGTCGGACCGGCTCAGGCGAAACGCATCCTCTTCACCGGCCAGCTGCTCTCTGCCGCGGAAGCCCAGGCGATCGGGTTGGTAACAATCCTTGCCGATGATCCGCATGGGGAAGCAGCGGCGCTTGCGGAGACGATGGCCTCGGTATCCTCGCACAGCCAGAAGATGAGCAAGGCGATTGTCCGGCGCATCCTGGATGGCCAGGCCGATGACGATGCGGAAACGGCGGCGCAATTCGATGCCGCGTTTGAGGGCGAAGATTTCAAGGAAGGTGTCAGCGCCTTTCTCGAGAAGCGAAAGGCAGAATTTTGAAACATGGAAGCATATTGGGCGGGGTCGTCACCACACCCGATCTCGACATGGCTCTGGCGGATTATGAAGGCACGCTCGCTATGAAGCTGGTTGATCGGGGCGTCGTGCCAGACGCGCTGGCCGCGAGTTGGGGTGTTGCGGAGAGCGCGGGCCGACCCATGGCGACACTGCAGCCCAAGAGCGACGCACATTGCTTCATCCGGCTCGTCCAGCAGCCCGATCATCCTGACTTCAAACCAACACGCACCTATGGCTGGGCTGCCTATGAGCTGACCGTGCAGGATGTATTCGGTTGGCCCGATCGGCTGGTCGGCAGCGGTTTTGATATTGTCGGTCCGCCCAAGGAGCTGGAAGGCCTGCCATTCTTCGTGCCGATGCAGGTGACGGGGCGTGGCCAGGAGATGGTCTATCTCAACGAGGTGCGCGAAAACACGCCGTCATCGGATCTCCCTCATGCCCAATCGCTGACCGATCATATCTTCATTGTGATCCTGGCAACGCCGGATCGTGCCGGTACGGTCGCCTGGTATCGCGATACGCTTGGCCTTGATGAGGGCGATACCTATACGCTTGAATATACAATGATAAATGACGCATTCGGCGCGCCGGAAGGGACGCAATCGGACCTCACCATGGTGCAGAATGACCGTCTCCCGATCGTCGAGGTGGATGATTATCCGGACGAAGCCACACCGCGCGCGCGGCACAGCGGCATGCTGCCACCGGGCAATGCACTGGTGACGCTTGCGGCGGACAATCTGGACGCGCTGGAGTGCGACTGGATCACGCCGCCCGCTGTGCAGGCGGGGCCGCTCTATGATGGCCGCCGCGCTGCATCGCTGGTCGGGCCGGCGGGTGAAATCCTCGAACTGATAGAGATGAGCAGATGACCAAAGTGACACCGCCCGCCGCCTACATCGTCTGGTGCAAGGACTATCCGGGCGATGAACCCACGCGTTTGCGCGAAGAGCTCGCGCCCGCACATTTTGCGCATATCGAAACGATCTTTGACAAGATCCGCGTGGCCGGGCCGGTGCGCGATGACAATGGCAAGACGATCGGCTCGATGTTGATCTTCAATGCTGAGAGCGAAGCCGAAGCCCGCGCGCTGGTCGATCGCGATCCCTATGCAGGTGCCGAGATTTGGGAGAGCGTTGAAATCCGGCCGTTCCTTCCGGCCGCTGGCGAATGGATCGGCGGCAAGATCTGGTAGGCTAGGCGTGTTTGCCGGGCTTCCAGTCACCGCTGAAATTTTCAAGCGCGAAGCTGAGCGGGGCATCCTCTAGCGGTGTGGCCAGTGTGTCATTCCAGCGGTTGAGAAAACCGAATAGGCTGATGAGCGCGACCATCTCGACAGTCTGTCGCTCGGTCCAATGCGTGCGAAGGGCCTCAAAATGGGCCTCGGTTGTGGCGTTGGGCACCTGGCCCGCCGCAAAGGCAAGATCGAGGGCGGCGCGTTCGGCATCGGTAAAGAGATCACTCGTCTGATACGCCCACACCGCCGCCACTTTCTGAGCATCGACACCGGACATTTGCGCCGCGCCATGGGCCGTATGCGCCTCACAATAGCGGCATCCTGCGGCATTGCTGGCGACCATTGCCATCATCCGCTTCAGGCCGAGATCAACCTCCTGGGACCCGTAAATCGTGCCGATCAGCCCTTCGAGCGGCCCGAGCAGTTCGGGCCAGCGGGCCATGGTCATGATGTCATTCGAGGCAAATCCCATCCGCTCTTCAGCCTCGCCCAGTCGAGCGCGGAGATCATCCGGCAAGGCATTGAGCGGCAGGGGGTCGACACGCGCCATGCTCAGGCGGCTGCGCCATGTTTGCCGATCGCCCAGCCGGCGGGCTGCATGATCGCTTCGGCGAAACCGCGTGGCTCGGCTTCGAGCGTCGTCGCCATCGTGTCGTTCCAGCGATTGAGGAAGCCGAAGACCGAGATCACGGCGACGATCTCGACAATTTCGCGCTCGTCATAATGGGCGCGCAGCGCTTCGAAATGAGCATCGGTCGCGGCATTGGGCACCTGTCCGGCGGCAAAGGCGAGGTCCAGCGCGGCGCGTTCGGCATCGGAGAAGAGATCGCTCGTCTGGAATTCCCAGACCTTGGCGACCTTGTCTTCCGACACGCCCATTTTTTCAGCCGAACCATGGGTAGTGTGCGCCTCGCAATAGCGGCATCCGGCGGCGCTGCTGACGACGGCAGCGATCATCTGTTTGAGATCCTGGGGCAGGGTGCCACCGCCCAAAACGGTCGCAACAAGCGGTGTGAAGCTCTGCACCAGCTCGGGCCAATGAGCCATGGTCAGCATCGAATTGGGCACAAAGCCCATCCGCGCTTCGGCCATGGCGAGCATCGGTTTCAGTTGCTCGGGCACGCTGTCCATCGTCAGCGGGTCGATATGGGCCATGGCAATTTCCTTAGGGTATGAGGACCGTCGAGCCGAATGTCTTGCGGCCTTCCAGATCGATATGCGCTTGGGCGGCCTCTTCCAAGGCATAGCGCTGGCCGATCTCAACCGTCAGCACGCCATCGGCAATCAGTGAGAAGAGCCGTGCGGCACCGGCTTGCGCGTCGGCGGCTTCTGAATAATAATCGAACAGGGTCGGGCGCGTCGTGAACAGCGAGCCTTTTTGCGCAAGGATGGCGAGATTGGTGTCACCGACCGGCGCGCTCGCATTGCCGAAGCTGATCTGCAGGCCGCGCGGCCCGAGGGAATCGAGCGATGCCTCCCAGGTATCCTTGCCAACGCCATCGAAGACAACGCGCACGCCTTTGCCGCCAGTGATCTCACGAACCCTCGGCGCAACCTCTTCCTCGGTATAGAGGATCACATGATCGGCACCCGCGGCCTTGGCCTTTTCGGCCTTCTCCGCGCTGCTCGTCGTCCCGATCACTTCGGCCCCGATATGTTTGAGCCATTGGCACAGTAATTGGCCTGTGCCGCCAGCTGCAGCGTGGACAAGGACCGGCCAACCGCTCTCCACCTTGCCGCACCGCTCGACCAGAAATTCGGTCGTGCAGCCTTTCAGAAACGCTGCTGCAGCGACATCGTCGGCCACACCATCCGGGAGCGGGAACAAGCGGTCTGCGGGCATGTTGCGCGCGGTGGAATAGGCACCAAGCATCGGTCCGAATGTGACGACCCGGTCGCCTTCCTTGAGGTTCCCGACACCCGGGCCGACCGCCTCGACAACGCCCGCTGCTTCAAGGCCAAGGCCACTCGGCAGTTCGACCGGATAGACGCCCTTGCGGTGATAGGTGTCGATCATGTTGAGGCCGATCGCGGTGTTGCGCATCCGCACTTCGCCTTCGCCCGGATCGGCCAGCGTTACATCTTCCCATTGGATGACCTCTGGACCGCCATTTTCCGCGGATAATTGCCTGTCGTGCCTGCATCAGTTCACCTCGTAAAATTCGGTTAGCGCGCCGTCCGGACTGCGGACCGCGATCATGTCGGTTGGGCCGCGATCTGCAAGTGCAATATCGTTGGCGGCAAAAATTATCGGAATGCCTGCGGCCTCCAGCTCGGCGCGATAGGCGGCCAGATCCTCGACCGGGTAGCGGACCGAGAGAATACCGAGATTGGGCGGCATCGCGCGGGCCGAATGATCGCGCCCCTCAAAGCCAACAATCTGCATCACCTCGACCCGCCCGGTTTCGCCCGGCTGGGGCTGCAGCGCAGCAGCGGAACGCCGGATGATCGGTGTGAAGTTGCGCGGAATGGAAAGGTTGGACCAAGCGGGCTCAAGCGCTTCTGCGTCGCTGTCGAACAGGATCGAGAAACCAAGGCTGCGGTAGAAATCGCGCGCCACCGGCCGGTTGCGGACCATGCGCATCGAGTTAAAGGCTTGGCTGATCAGGCCAACCGGAAAATCGGTAAATTCCGGACTGATCCGCTCATAGGCAGCGATATGGATACCATGCGGACCGGTGATCACGACATTTTTGAGGTCCGAACTGCCAAATTGGAAGCGGATCGGCGGCGATTCCGCCCACCAGCCCTGGTTGAGTGCCGCTTCATACAGCCCATCGACATTATCGGAGCGGACCATGAGCGAGAATATCCCACCCGTGTCCCAGGGACGTGCGGCGGGGCGGATGGGTTCCTGCTCCACTGCATCAAATTGTACGAAGCGAATACAGCCGGTTTGGGTGCCTGGCGCGCAATAGAGTCGTTCTTCGGCGCTTGCGTCCATATGGAGGCCCCAATAATTGAGTTCGCTGCGATCGAGATAGCCTTGGTGCTGCAGTTCCCAATCCCCCATGTCTCGCAGCAGCGCTTCAAAGGGCGCGAAATCGGCAACGCTCACTACGGCCTCTGTCCAGGGTCGCACGGTCTGTGCGGAAAGCGGCGCTGCAATCAGCACCGCCAGGAAGGCGCAGAGCCGGATCACGAGCCGCTATCCTCCTCGGTCTGCACCGTACAGCTGGCCTGCATCCAGCGCAGGTTGATGCCGATACGGTCAGCGCTCGGATCGGCCCAGCTATAGGAAACCGCCCGATCGGGATCGTCTTCGGTATGAATGTACAGGACCAGGCTTGGCCGATTGCGCGACGGCGCTGGCCAGACAACATTCCGCATCCGGGCTATCGCGACCGGCGCGCCACTATCGCCACCACCGGCGCGGATGCGCCCGCCTTGGTCATGCATGATCAGGCCATTGTCGAAGGTCCATTCGCTCTCGCCTTCGGGCACCGGATCGGTCTTACGAACCGATATCCAGCAGGAGACAGGCCGGGCGCGGCGCATATGGAGATGGCGGTCATCCGGCCCGCTCAGCGTCATCCCATCCGGGCCGAGGCGGGATATCACGCCCCGATCGTCACATTCCCCTTCACTCGATTGCAGGACAAAGTCTTCGCCATCGGCCTCGAAAAGCCGCGTACAATCATCAATTGTGAGTGCGGTCAGTTCACCGCGCATCGCAACGGATCCGCTATGGGCCTCGGCCTGGGCCTCGCCTAAAGCATCGACGCGTTGCAGCGCGAAGCCGCCATCATCATTACGCACAATTGATACCCCGAGCCACGGATCGGGCTCCTCGCCCGCTTCGCCTTGAAAATAGCTTTGCTCGGTATTGGTATAGGTACCCGCCAACAGATCCGCGAAATCATGGGCCAGGGCTGGTGCAGCCATGCTCCCCATGATGGCCGTTGCAAGAATCATCCGCATGTTCGTCTCTCCTCGTCCCGTGATACAGGCTAGAGGGACAGGCGCGAAATGCAAATATGTCCGGACAAATTTTGACAGGACTGGCGAATCCGGCAAAAGGGGATAGAGGGAGGATGGATGTGATGCGCTATTGGCTCGGGCTGGTCCTGTTTCTGTTCGCTGCGCCACTGGCCGCGCACGATGAGAGCGCGATCAATGCGCGCACCATACTCGAACGCGCGACCGAGGCAGCGGGCGGCGAAGATTGGCTGAACCCCGCCACTTTGCAGCTCAGCGGCCATGCGGTTTTCTACGGTCCGGACAGCGCTGCGCCGCGTGTGCGGTCCGATGATTACCGGATGTGGCGCGTATATGATCCCGATCGGACCGCGAGCCATAATGCGCAAGGCAAGGTACGGATCCGTGCCGGCGTTGGCGACGGAGTGATGTTCGAAGTTGGCTATGATGGCGACACCACCTGGACGCAGGATGGCATCATGCCGCGCGAAGAAGCCGATGCCTATTGGGCATCTGCCTTCGGGTTTGGCATCATCCGCCGTGCCTTGGGTGACGGTTTCACACTGAGCCGCATTCCCGATGGTAACTCAAACGGACACCCGACCTACAAGATCCGCATCACCGATCCGGGCGGCGCCGAGACGATCTTCGGGATCGACCAGCAAAGCCATTATATCCGGACCATGGAATTCGCGACGCCGCGCGGCTGGCATATGCGGGTCTATGACGATTTCTACCGGCTCGAAGACCCCAACTGGGTCCAGGCGGGCACGGTAACGCTGTCTTACAATGGCGTCGTTTCGAACACCGTCTATTGGACCGAAACCATCGTCAACGCGCCGATTGCGGACCGCCTGTTTACCTATCCCCCGAGCCCCATAGACTGAGGAAAATCCATGCCCGCTTATATGATTGTGACCGCGAAGATCGAGGATCGAGAGAGCTTCATCCAAGGCTATGGCGCCGCCGCCGGCAAGCTGGTTGAGCAATTTGGCGGGAAATATGTGCTGCGTGGCCCCGGCGCAGAGTTGCTCGAAGGCGGCTTTGGCGATGGCGCTTCGATGGTCATCTCCGAATGGCCGGATAAGGCTGCGGCAAAAGCGTTCTGGGATTCGCCGGAATATCAGGAGGCGAAGAAGCTGCGCGAAGGCTGTGCAGAATGCCAGGTGCTGCTGATCGAAGCGGACATGATCAATGGGTGATCAGATCAAACGCACGACCCTGATGGTGCGCGACGGCGATCGCGCGGCCGAATGGTATGAAACGGTGTTCGGCATGACGCGCTGGATGGACACGCCGTTCGCCCTGTCGGGCAACCAGCTGGCGGCGGGCAAGAAAGGCGATCAGACCCGGCTCATCATCCTGAAATGCGAACATGACTTGATCGGCATGATCGGATTGCTTGAATGGCTCGACCCGAAACAGGATACGCCGGACGAGCTGCCGACCGAGATCGCCTTTGGCGCGCCGGTATTTGTGGTCGCTTCCGAAGATGCGCCGGGCAATGTCGAACGCGCTCGGGCGCTGGGGTCGCGAATCCACTGCGAGCCGCATGAATGGACCGTCACCGGTGCCGATGGGAAGCAGAAGGATATGATCGGCTGTTCCTTCTGGGATCTCGACGGCTATTTCTTCGAAGTGAACCAGGTCGTGCAGGTGCACGACTAGTGGCTGATGCCGGTGCGATCGCAGATTTTGACGCGCTGGCAGCGGGCAAGGCGATTGGCGATGATGCCAATTTTCAATGGCGCGTCGCCCGCCGGCCAACCGGCAATGTCGTACCCGAGGATTTCGACTGGCATGTGACGGATATTCCCGACGCAGCCAGGCCCGGGAGAAACGCTGCTCAAAACCCATTATCTTGGCCTCGCTCCGGTGATGCGCGCCTATATGGTCGGTGGCAGCCCGTCCGGGGAAAGCGAGCTAAAGATTGGCGATGTCATCCATGGCCGTGGTGTCGCGCAGATCGTGAAATCGCGGCATCCCGATTGGCAGGAAGGTCAGATGGTACAGGGCCAGATCGGCTGGCAGACCTTCAAGGTTTCGGCGATGACGGAGCAGGAGAAATTCTTCGCCATGCCGCATAATGACCTGCCGGCTGCGCTCGGTTCCGGTGTTCTCGGTATGACCGGGCTGTCTGCGCATGCCGGGCTGTTTGCCTGTGGAAGCCCGCAAGCGGGGGATCGCATGGTGCTCTCCGGGGCGGCTGGCGGGGTCGGCTCGATGGTCAGCCAGATGGCGGCCAATGTGGTGGGTTGTGATGTGGTCGGCATGGCGGGGGGGTGCAGAGAAATGCACCTTTATCCGCGATCATGGGTGCCGCGCAGCAATCGACTATAAGGCCGATGATATCGAAGAGGCACTCGACCGGCTCTGCCCGGATGGGATCGATCTCTATTTTGACAATGTCGGCGGTGAAACGCTGGAGGCCTGCATGGAGCGGCTGCGCATGCATAGCCGGGTCGTGCTGTGCGGATCGATCAGCGAATATACCCGGCCGGAGCCCTTCAAACTCTCCAACTATACGCGCCTGCGCCGCACGGACAGCCGGATGCAGGGCTTTTTCGTCTATAACCATCTCGATCGCTGGGATGCAGTAATGGACGATCTTGCCGGGTGGATACATGCGGGCAAGCTGACGCCGGTACAGGATATGGCAGAGGGCTTTGCCGCGATGCCAAAGGCGCTCGCGCAGCTCTATCATGGCCGCAATGTTGGCGTGCAATGCTGTTCGGTGCGCGGTGAACCCGAGCAATGGAATTAGGGAGCAAGATATGAGTGAGACAGCGCAAGTCCGGTTCCAGCGCGCCAATTTCGTGGTGCGGGATATCTCCCGCGCGCTGAACTTCTATGTCGATGTGCTGGGTTTTGAGGTGACCTTTGAAAAGGGCCACAACCCGGACAGCTACAGCTTCCCGGTGTTCGAGATACCGGGCTGAGGCCAAGCTCGGTTTTGTGATCCTTTCCGCGCCCGATCAACCGCGCGTCATGGCGCTGACCGAGATCAAGCATGTCGATCTCGATCCGGTTCCTTATCCGCGACGCAGCGCGATTGTGCTCGATGTGGCCGATCCCGATGCGGTGATGGAGGGGGCGCGCAAACTCGGCCTCAAAGTCTATGAGGAGGAGCGATTGGAGACGCATGACGGACGGATCGGTCGCGAAATAGGGATCGTCGATCATGACGATAATCTTGTGGTCATCTACCGGATTGACGAGGCCGCTGCATGAGTGATGCGGTAGCCAGCGACCCAGGTGAGGCGGGCAGTACCGACACGCCATATCCCAGCGCCGCGGCGGGCTGGTTCCTGGTCGTGGTGCTGACAATTGCCTATATTTTCAGCTTTGTAGACCGGTATATCCTTGGCCTGCTGATCGAGCCGATCAAGGCGGAGTTCGGGCTTTCGGATCGGTCGATTGGTTGGCTGCTCAGTGCGTTCACGCTGGTCTATGGCTTTGTCGGCATCTTCATGGGCTGGCTGATCGATCGCGGCAAACGCATCTGGATCGTCTCAATCGGCGTCGCGCTCTGGTCTGCCGCAACAGTCGCTACCGGCACGGCAAAGAATTTCGTCCAGCTATTTGCGGCCCGGATGGGGGTGGGGGTTGGCGAGGCAACGCTCAGCCCGGCCACCTTCTCGATGATCGGCGATAGTTTTCCCGAAGAGGAGCGCGGCAAACCGATCGCCTTTTATTCCTCCGCCCTGCCGATCGGTGCAGGGCTGGCATCGCTGCTGAGCGGCGCAATCATCGCATGGACCGCCGCGAGCGGTAGCCAGTCCTTGCCCTTTTTCGGTGAGCTGTCGCCCTGGCGCTTTACGTTGATCATTGTCGGCTTGCCCGGGCTTGTTCTGGCGATCCTGTTCCTGTTTCTGAAAGAGCCGGTGCGCCGGCCCGCACCTGCATCCGAAGAGGTGATTGGTGGCAGCGGCTTTCTCGATGCGCTCACATATATCTGGCGCAACAAGCTGCTCTATATGGGGTTCGTCCTGATCATCTGCTGCATGACGGCGATCGCCTATAGCCAGGGCTTTCTTGCGCCGACATTCGAGCGGACATGGGGCTGGTCGCCGCAATTCTATGCCACTGTGAACGGCGTTGCGCTGTTGATCATCGGCCCGGCCAACATGCTGATCATGGGGACGATTTCGGATTGGTGGACCAAGAAAGGCGTGAAGGATGCGTCGCTGCGGATCCTCTATGTCGGTTTCTTCATCATGGTGCCGACAGCGTCACTGCCACTCTTCATGCCGACGGCTGAGCTCGCCTTTGCGATCCTGTGCGTCAACACGATCGGCATCGGGATTGTTTCGGCGATCGGTGTCACTTCGCTGCTCGTGATTACACCGGCCCAGATCCGCGGCCAGGTTGTCGCGCTCTATTATCTCGCGATCAGCTGGTTCGGATCGCTCGGGCCGATTGCTGTGGGTGAGCTATCGAGCGGCGTCTTCGGCGAGGAAAATCTGCGCTATGCGGTGGCGACGGTGCCGATCATCTTTGCGATCATACCGCTGCTGATGATGCCGATTACGCGGCGTCTCTATCGGCGCCAGATGGAATTGCTGGGGGGTGCCAGCAAATGAGGAAGGGCTATTCCGACAGCGCGCACGGCCAAATCCATTGGCGGATGGAGGGGTCAACTGGGCTCGCGTCCGATCTCTATTGCCTGCACCCGGCACCGTTTAGCGGCCTCGCCTTCACGACGATCATGCCGCACCTTGCCGGGGATCGTCGCGTCATTGCGCCCGATTATCCGGGCCATGGCGGATCGGATGCGTTGACCGCCGCGCCGACCATCGAGGGTTTTGCCGGGGCACTGGCGGCGGTGATCGACGATGTCAGTGATGACGGACCGGTTGACTTGGTTGGCTTTCACACCGGCTGTCTTGTGGCGCTCGCGCTGGCGGCCTCGGTGCCGACCAAGATCGGTCGATTGGTGCTGATCGACATGCCTTTCTTCGATGCCGACACACGCCAGAAGTTCCTTGACCCTGCCGCCCAGCCACCCGGCTTCACAGCGGAGTTGGAGAGCCTTTCGCGTGCATGGGAGTTCGGCATCACCAAGCGGATCGAAAGCCAGCCGATGGCGCGCGCTTTTGAGATGTTTGTCGAACAGCTGCGCCATGGTGAGGCGATGAATACCGCCTTTGCCGCAGCGCGTGATTATGATGTCGAACAGGCGGCAGCGGACACCAGCGCTCCGGTCACCGTCATCGCGACGCAATCGCCGTTGCTTGAAGCGAGCCGCGCCGGAGCCGCAGCGATACCCGGTGCAAGACTCGTTGAACGCACCGATGTCAGCCGCGCCGTGCTCGACGAAGCCGCGCCGACTATCGCGGCAGAGATACTGAAGGCATTTGACCAATCCTAGGGTGCCTCTTTCGCTCCGTCATTGCGAGCGCAGCGAAGCAATCTAGAGCGGCTTGGCACAGGCGCCAGCGGCTCTGGATTGCGACGTCGCCTAACGGCTCCTCGCAATGACGAAGCGGTAGTTGCTAGTCTTCGGTTTCAACGATTTCCGGCGCTTCGGCAAAGGGCGTGATGCCGAAATGCGGATAGATGTCCGACGGGAAATAGACCGTGCCATTGGCGACAACCATGGCGATCGATTTGATCGCACCGAGATCCTGTGTCGGATCGCCCGGGATCAGGAAGAAGTCCGCATATTTGCCGCCTTCGATCGATCCCAGATCTTCATCCTGCCCGAGATATTCGGCCATTCCGAGGGTCGCAAGCCGCAACACTTCGGGTGCGGTGTAGCCAGCACGTTCGAACAGTTCGAGCTCGCGATGATAGGCGAATGACCCGCCCATATCGGTGCCCGGGACAATCAGGATCCCGCGCTCGCGCATCATCGATACCGTTCGCATGACTTGGTCGAATGCACCGCGATATCGCTCATCCGCCCCCTCGGCTGATACATCGGCCCACGCTTCCTGCAGACTGCGTTGCCGGCCGATCGGCATATTGTCGAATATATCGACGAAGCTGGGCGATATTTCGCCGTTACGACCGAGCAACAGGCTTTCATGGATCGCGATCGTCGGATCGATTGCGATGTTATTCTCGGCCATCAGGTTGATCGTATGCTGAACCGGCGCGCTATCGAGATCCAGCGCGGGCAGGCGATCGAGTGCGGTCAGTCGCAGCAATGTGCGGGTATCTTCTTCCGGTTCGAGCACCCAACCAAGCATCACCTGGTTGATATGGGTGAGTTCGTCGAACCCGGCTTCGATCATCGCATTGGCATTGGAGAAGGCCGGAACATGGCCGGCGACACGCAGCCCCAGATTTATGGGCTTCCTCGACCAGTCGCGGCGCCCATGCCGGTGTCATCGAGTTATAGAGTTTGACCTGATGAAAGCCGCGGGCCGCGTACCAGCGGACCTGGTCCAGCGCTTCCTCTTCGGTTTCGACCAATTCGCCGGTCTGCGAGCTGAATTCACTCAGTCCCTCAATGAAACCGCTGCGCGTGATGCGCGGTCCGGCAATCGTGCCATCCTCTATTCGCGCGATGAGCCCGTCCAGAACGTCATTCTCATTGCCCATATCGCGCACGGAGGTGACGCCAGCGGCGATATTGAGCAGCGCGACGTTCTGAGAGATATGGCCGTGCATTTCATACATGCCCGGCACCAGCGTGCCGCCGGCGCCATCGATGATGGTTTCACCCTCGGTTGCGGGGGCATCATTGGGTTGGATCGAGCTGATCCGCTCATTGTTCCAGACCACGGCATGCGGGCCGCTGCGTGTCATCGTCTCGGGATCAAAGATATGGACGTTGCGTACGCGAACCGGACCATCAAAGTTGCGCGCGGCCTCGGCCTGGATGCGCACAAAGCGTTCGGTTGAGAGCTGTTGCGCATATTCGCGCAGCGCCCGATCAGCCGCTTCATAGCCCGCGCGGATCACCGCAAAGCGTGGTGAGGCAAATGCGAACAGGCGATTATCCGCGTCGAGCGTTATGTAGACCGGATTAAGATCGAGCCCGGCAATTTCGTAGGTCGTTGCCGATACCGGGCCGTCATCACCTTCGAACACCGCATCGCCATGCGCGACAATGCGCGCCGATCCGCCCGGAAGGATTGGCATGCTATTGTCGTCGTCGGCGAGGAGCGCCCGGGCGAGCAATGCCAGGCTCCACGGGCTGCCATTCTGATCGACATAGAAGCGCGCTTCGCCAAGTGCGGCCTCGCCAGTGCCGGTCGCATCGCGCCAACTTGCCGTACCGTTCTCGATCCGGAACATCTCATCGATCGGATTGCCGAAGGTCGATGCACCGGTAATCTGCCAGCTGACCGGATAGCCATTGGCGTCGAGGGTCAGCTCTTCGGCGATCGTCGGTCCGCGGCCATTATTCTTGTAATCATAGTCGATCGTCACCTGGCTGCCCTCGATATCGACACGCAGATGGCCGACATCGTTGCCACCCGAGAGCGCCCGGTATTCGCGCATTTCCGCAGCAGCGGGCGAGGCAATGACAAGCGAAGCGAGCAGCAGTTTTTTTAAGCATGGGGAGGATCCTTGGCGTGAAGGTCTGGGAAGAGGGCAACCGATGGTGCCGACCCGGATAGCGCCCCTACCGGCGCTCTGCAAACTGGCGCGCTATCGGGGATTTGGCGGTTGCGCTCGGACATGGGTTCGTGTTTTCAGGAGCGGTTGAACGAGAAGGACAGGCGATGAGCGATCTTGCAGACACGACCCCAGTGATCATTGGCGTCGGCCAATATGCCGAACGGCCGGACGATAGCGATTACAAGGCGCTCTCGGCGATGGATCTGGGGGGTGAAGCGCTCGCGGCGGCGATAGCGGATACGGCAGCGACCGGCGATGTCGCTGGCGCGATCGATACAATCGCGGCCATCCGTCAGTTTGAGATTTCGGTGCCCAACGCCGTTGCACCGTTCGGCAAGTCCAACAATGTCCCGCGCTCCTACGGCAAGCGGGTTGGCGCTGATCCTGCGCGCGCGATCCTCGAGATTGTCGGCGGACAGGGGCCGCAGAAGCTGGTCGGCGAGCTGGCGACGGACATTGCCGAGGGGCGCTCGGAGGTCGGTGCGATAGTCGGGTCGGAAGCCATTTCGACGGTGCTGGCGCTCAGCAAGAAAGGTGAAAAGCCGGACTGGTCCGAAGAGATTGATGGCGAGCTGGAGGATCGCGGCTTTGGGATGCGCGGCTTGCTCGATCCGACGCTGATCGCCCATGGCCTGGCGACACCGATCTCGCTCTATGCGCTGTTCGACAATGCCCGGCGGGCCGAGTGCGGTATGACTCTCGCCGACTATCGACTTGAAATTGGTGAATTATTTGCGCCCTTTAGCCAGGTTGCCGCGAACAATCCCTATGCGGCCGCGCCGGTGGCACGGACTGCTGAGGAGTTGGCGACCGTTACCGAACGCAATCGCATTGTTGCCGAGCCCTATACGCGGATGACAGTTGCTCGGGATCAGGTGAACCAGGCGGCCGCGATCCTGATCGCTTCGGTTGGCAAGGCGCGCGAGTTGGGTATCCCCGAAGATCGCTGGGTGCATATCCATGCGGTTACCGATGCCAAGGAGCTGTCGGTGCTCGAACGACCGGATATGGCGAAGAGCGCTGCCTCGATCGCTTCGGTGGGCGATGCGCTGGATATGGCCGGGGTTGATATGGCGGCAATGAACTATCTCGATCTCTATAGCTGTTTTGCGATTGCCGTGACGAACATCAGCGAAGCCTTTGGCATCGCGCCTGATGATCCGCGCGGATTGACGCTGACCGGCGGACTGCCTTTCTTCGGCGGTGCAGGTAATAATTATTCCGGCCATGCGATTGTCGAGGCCATCCAGAAGCTGCGTGATGATGCGACAGGCTATGCGCTGGTCGGTGCCAATGGCGGCTTTATGAGCAAATATTCGACCGGCATCTATTCGCGTCAACCGGCCGATTGGAGCAATGGACGATTCAAGACGCTGCCGAGCCAGGCCGATGCGCTTGAGGTCCGTGACAGCCATAGCGGGACGGCCGTGATCGACAGTTATACGATCGTGCCGGGGCGCAACGGGACGGTTGCTGCCATTGTGGCCCGCACGGAAGATGGCGCGCGGATCGTCGCCAATCCGGCGGCGGACGATAGCGATACAATGGCGGTTCTGGAGGCGGGCGAGCCCTTTGGGCGGACGGTAACCGTGCGGTCGGATGAAGGACGCAACATCTTCAGCTTTTCCTAGATCGTCATTGCGAGGAGCCGTTAGGCGAAGTGGCAATCCAGAGCCGCATGCGCGGTGTCTATCCGCTCTGGATTGCTTCGCTGCGCTCGCAATGACGTCCCGCAGACTGAAACGCGCGCCCAATCAATCGAAGTGTAACTCGCGATAGCTGCCGCGAAAATAGAGCAGCGGATCCTGTTCCGCGTCATAGCGAACCCGGATCACGCGGCCGAGCAGGATGATATGATCGCCGCCATCATATTCAGCGAATTTTGCACATTCGAAATTGGCAAGGGAATCGCCGAGGATCGGTACGCCCGTTGACCAGGATTGCCACTCGGTTTTTTCAAATCGATCGGCACCGGGAGTCGCAAATAGCTGAGCGACATCCTGCTGGCCGATATGCAGTACGTTGACGGCAAAGGCCTCGGCGCGCTGGAACCAGGGCAAGGTTTGCGATTGGCGGCTCAGGCATACAAGCAGCAATTCAGGATCGAGCGACACGGCGGTAAAACTGTTCGCCGTCAGGCCGACAGGTTGATCGTCGCGGTCCAGCGTCGTCACCACGGTCACCCCGGTGCCAAAGCAACCCAGCGCGTCGCGCAAGGTGCGACTGTCTGAACCGGTTCTGAAATCATGGGTATCGTTGGCCATGTCGAGGCCATAGCGGCGCTCTTGCCGCAGGCCAACCGGCATGCGCCCGCTTGCATCTGATTTGTGTCCGCCGCTCTTCTTGCTAGGGAAGGCGTACGACCTTTTCGATGGAGCAGCGATTATGGCAGGCAAATGGTTCGACGAGCTTGAAGTGGGACAGACATTCGATCACCCGATCCGGCGCACCATTACCGAGACGGATAATGTGCTCTTTACGACCATGACCCATAATCCGGCGCAGCTGCATCTCGACGAGGAATATTGCCGGACGGAGACCGAATTCGGCACGCGGATCGTCAACAGTTGTTACACGCTGTCGCTGATGGTCGGTATTTCGGTCGGCGATACGACTTTGGGCACGGCGGTCGCCAATCTCGGCTGGGACGATGTCCGCTTTCCCAAGCCCTTGTTCCATGGCGATACGGTGCGCATCGAAACCGAAGTGGTGGACCTGCGGGATAGCAAGTCGCGCCCCGACCAGGGCATTGTGACCTTCGAACATCGGGCGTTTAACCAGCATGGCGATCTCGTCGCGAGCTGCAAGCGATCCGGACTGCAACGCAAGAAACCGGCGGATACGGCCTAGCGGATGGTAATCTCAGCCGCTGCTGCGGATATGCCGGATCGACAGTATCGACACTATGTCCTTGCTGTTCTCACCATCACCTATTTCTTCAACTTCGCCGACCGGCAGGTGCTGTCGGTGCTGCTCGAGGATATCAAACTCGAATTCGCGTTGAGCGATACCGAGCTTGGGCTTTTGTCGGGCCTTGCCTTTGCGCTGTTCTATTCGACACTTGGCATTCCGATTGCGCGATTGGCTGACCGCGCGAACCGGATGAAGATTGTCGCTGCGGCCTGTGCGATCTGGAGCGTGGCAACCGCTGCATGCGGGCTGGCGGGTAATTTCTGGCACCTGTTGGTTGCGCGCATCTTTGTTGGCGTGGGGGAAGCGGGCTGTGCGCCGCCGACCCAATCCACATTGGCCGATTACTATCACAAGACCGAGCTTAGCCGCGCGCTTGCGATATTGACCGCTGCCGCGCCAGCCGGTGCGATCATCGGTGTGCTGATCGGCGGCTATGTCACCCAATATTATGGCTGGCGCTATGCCTTTTTCATTGTCGGCTTGCCGGGTCTGCTGATCGCCGCGCTGGTATATTTCACGGTGCGGGAGCCAGAGCGCGGACGTCTGTCCGAAGCGCCGATGCGGTCCGATCGTCCGCCCTTCCTCGATACGGTACGAAGGCTGTTTACAGATCGCGTGTTCCTGTTTGTGGCGCTTGGCCATGCGTTGGCCGTGATGATGGCCTATATCGCGGCGAACTGGGCACCGCCGCTCTATCGGCGGGTATTCGAACTCGGTGCGGCGGAGGTCGGGCTCTATGCGGCGCTCGGTATCATTATTGGCGGATTGCCGGGCACTATTGCCGGCGGCGTTCTGAGCGACATGCTCGTCAAACGTGATCCGCGCTGGCAGTGTTGGATGCCTGCGATCGGGCTGTTTATCGCCTTTCCGCTGCTGTTCATTGCGCCGTTCAGTTCGACCGTGATGATTGCCACATTGGTATTCGCGGCCGGCACATTCTTTGCCCAGCTGTGCCTCGGTCCGTCGGCGGCTCTGATTCAGTTGCGCACGCATCCATCGGAGCGTGCGGTCGCCGCATCGCTCTATATTCTCTTCTCTTCGGGTCTTGGCATAGGCGTTGGGCCAGTTGTGGTCGGCTTGCTGAGCGATGGGTTTTCGGCAAGCTACGGCGTCGATGGCCTGCGCTATGCGATGTCCAGCGCGAGTGTGATCGTGATTGCGGCAGCGATCATGTACTTGATCGCGGCGCCGGCGCTCAAAGATAAGCCAGAAAGCAGATTCGCCTAGGCCAATCCCTCACGGAACGCTTCAATCTGCACACGCTGCTCATCCGATACGATCGGTAACAGCGACGCAGCAACGGCCCGCGCATCGGCGCGGCGTCCATTTACCGCGAGGGCCTGGGCCAGATGCCAGCGAATTTGCGCATTGCCGGGATCAAGCTGCGATGCACGCTGCAACACCGTCAATGCAGCACCGCGATCGCCGCCCGTTTCAAGCCGCACCCAGCCGAGCGTATCCAGTACCGATGGATCATCGGGTAAGAGCGCGTGCGCCTGTTCGGCGAAGCGCAGCGCCTGTTCAGGCCGTTCCGCGCGGAGACTCGTCATTGCCGCGTTGTTGAGGATAGTCGGATGGTCTTCATAGCCGTTGCTTAGCAATCTGGCGTAGAGATCAGCCGCCGCCTCCCAATCATTGTCGACCATTGCTTGCTGGGCGGCCTCGAGCTGCCGCGACACCGTAGTTAGGCCGGGCGCAGAGGCTCGTCGGGCGAGGCGTTCCGCGTCGGGGGATCTGATTTGTCGGGCAAGCCGCGCGGCCAGTGCTACGGCCTGGGGCGATGCATTGGCCCTCCCTGCAGCTTGCGCGATTACGGCATAGGCCCGGCGCGGCTCGCCGCTGTCGAGCAAGGCATGGGCGAGCAGGAATCCAGCCTTTGAATGATAAGGATTGAAGCGCCGGAAATCGGTCAGCCAGCGAATGCCGAGTTCGTTGTTACCGAGTTGAATTTCCATCTCGCCAAGAAGCAACTGAATGGGCGGTGCATTACGTGCGCGGCTTTCAAGTGCGGGTGCCAATTCTCTCACGCGTTCCAGATCGCCACTATCCATTGCGTTGCGTGCCAGGATGAAGACGGCCGCCGGATGGCCCGGCTGACTGGCCTCGATATGGGTAATGGAGCGGTTCAGCGCATCCGTGTCACCGCGATCCGAATAGATCGCCGCGGCGGCGATATGCAGCTGGAGATGCTCGGGATAGCGTTCGAGTCCGGCTTCATAATGCGATAGTGCGGTATCCAGGTCGCCCCGAATGGACGCGATGCGTCCGTTGAGCAGAAAGGCTTCGACGCTGGCCGCATCGCCTTCGAGCGATCGCACACCATAGGTGACGGCGTCGGCAATATTGCCGGTTGCGAGCTTATATTGTCCTGCCAAGGCGAGCAGATCGGAATCATCGCGATCACGGGCAAGACCGGCTTCGATGACCGTCCAGGCTTGATCGGCCTCATCGGACTGGAGCAATGCCTGGGCACGAATACGCCGACCATAACTGTCACCGGATCTTTCGCCCAGGACGGCTAGCGCCCGTTCGGGATCGCCCTGCAACACATGCGCATGGGCGAGATATGCGGCGAGCATGTCAGCGCGCTCGGGGGCCAGGTCAATCGCCCGCTCGATCGCGATTTCGGCAAGCAGGCCATCGCCTTGGGCGAGCGCTGCGCGGCCGAGCAGGATACGGACATCGGGATCATTGGGCGCAGCATCAATCGCATTGGCGAGATGCACACGGGTTTCGGCATAATGGCCTTGGGCGAACGCTGCTTCTGCTTGTTCAAGTGGTGGGCCAGAGTCGCCGCACCCGGCCAGCAAGACGGAAATTGCGGCAAGCGCAATGGGGAGATGTCGTGGCACGATGTGCCTCCTGCTTTCCCCCAAGGGAACGCAAGACATGGATTAACAGCAGAGTGTTAATCCGATGTTATGCGCTGACAATCGACCGTAGCTAGGCTGTTGTGGCCCTTTTCTTGCCCCGTCGCCGACCGACTATGAGACCCGCAAGGCCGATGGCGAGTAATGCGAGCGGCGTCGGTTCGGGCACATCACTAGCGGGCCGCAAGACGAGGCGCGCATTGATATCCCAGTGCGGTGTGTATCGACCGCTCGGGGTCAGAAAGTTGATCCAGGCGGACAGGCCGAATTCGCTATTCATATCGTTGGCGCCGGGGCCGAACTGCACAACGGTGTAGCCAGCAAACGGATCGTCTTCATCGACCTGAAATGGCGTGCTGAACCCATCATAATCAAACGTGCCGCTTGCCTGGGTGAAGAAATCCTGCACTGCGGGGTTATAAGCTCCGCCGCCGTCTTTGTAGGTGGCCGGTGGGTCGAAATCCTCTAGCGAATCGATCAATCCCGAGAATGTGAGCTCAAGCTGGGTAGGCCGGCCAAGATTGTTGACCATGGTCGCCGAAAGTGTGCCGGTTCCGGTATCGGTATCGACCACAAAAGTCGCACCGGGCTGGAAGGACCATGTCTTGTCCGCAAAGCTGCGGTTGGTCCACAGTCCGTGGGTCCCTCGATTGCTATGATTGAAGATGTCGTACGTAAGTATTTCGGCATATGCCGTCTGGCTGGTCGCGATCCCCCAAATTGCGATTATTGCTGCCAGTAGGTGCTTTGTCATTGAACAGACTCCCTAATGAGCGAGTCCGTTAATAAAGTGTAAACGTTAAATTTCTGTTGAACGATATGGTAAATGCGCAAGAATGTCGTTTACCATCAACATGTTCCAGATCGGTACGCTGAATTTCTGAGATTCCGTAGCGTTAGTTGAGGGGCGTGATAGTGCCTGCGCCGACATTGACCAACACGCGGACCGAGGCATCACGCACCTGATAATCGGCCGGGCTCGTATTGCTCGCCGGGATCGTCAAGGTCAGGCCGCGGGCCGGATCATAGGTGGCATGGCTCGCGTCCACGTCCATCGACGAGAAGCCCCAGTTGACGAAGCAATGGCGGCCGATCGGACCGTCTGATCCATCACCGTCGGGCATCAACAGGATGACGCCCTCGGGGAAGAAGGCCGGTTCATCGGTATTGATGTGGAGCAGCAAGACGCTGCCTTCGTAGAAACTCCGAATACCTTCACCATTCTCACCGACCGATAGGGCAAAGAAACTGGCTGACCAATGATCGTCGCACGGCATAAAGCCTTGGCTCTGCGCTTGTGCAGAGGTTGCCAGTGTTGTTGTTGCCAGGGCGAGGGCTCCGAGAATGGCCAAGCTGGTTTTCTTCATAGTCTGTGTCCTTGGATAGCTGTGCTGTCTTAACTAGCCGTCACAATCGGCTATGCTGTGATCCGGATCATAGGCTAGGATGATCGCCAATCGAATTACGCAAGCCAAGACAGGAGCAGCCATGCCGATCGACGCGACCCAGCCCTATGACCCGGAGAATATCTTCGCCAAGATCCTGCGCGGGGAAATCCCCAACGAAACGGTATATGAGGATGATGCCGTTCTCGCGTTCAAGGATATCAATCCCCAGGCCCCAATCCATGTGCTTGTCATTCCGAAGGGCGCATATGTGAGCTGGGACGATTTCAGCACCAATGCGTCTGACGCGGAGGTTGGCCACTTTGTGCGGACAATCGGCAAGATCGCCCGCGATCTCGATCTGGTGGAGCCCGGCTATCGGTTATTGGCCAATATTGGCGGGAACGGCCATCAGGAAGTCCCCCATCTCCATGTGCACCTGTTTGGCGGCAGACCGCTCGGCCCTATGCTTGCGCGCGGCTAGGCGCTAGGTATCGCGCAACAAAAGAATAGGGGAGAGTATCGATGGCGGGAGCAACGCATCAGACGAGCGAGGGCTGGTCCTCGCGATGGGCCTTTATCCTGGCGGCGGTTGGCGCTGCTGTTGGTCTGGGTAATGTCTGGCGTTTTCCAACACTTGCCGGCGAAAATGGCGGCGGTGCTTTCGTCCTCTTCTACATCGGCTGTGTCGTCCTGATCGGTCTGCCGCTGGTACTTTCCGAGATTCTGATCGGTCGATCGGGGCGCAGCGATGCCATTGGCAGCGTTCGCAACGTAGCCGCGGAATCAGGCCGCAGCGGCGCTTGGGCCACATTGGGCTGGATCGAAGTGTTGTGTGCGTTTCTAATCCTCAGCTTCTACAGTGTCGTCGCTGGCTGGGTGATCTATTATGCCGGTGTGATGGGCCGCGATTTGCTCGGCGCCATCTCCTCTGGCGCGCCTTTTGCGGGCGCTCTCCAGGGCGAGACCACCGAAACCATTTCCCAGCGGATGGGGGACCTGTTCACCGATATTCCGCTGCTGATTGCGATGCATACGGTATTTATGGGCATCACTTTCGCGGTTGTTGCCCGGGGTGTGCATGACGGGATCGAGAAAGCGGCGACTTATCTGATGCCGGCCTTTTTTGTGCTGCTGATCGGTATCACCATCTATGGCGCGTTTCTTGGCAATTTCAGTGAGGCCGTGGCGTTTCTCTTCACCCCGGATTTCTCCAAGCTGACAGCGCCGGTCATGAACACCGCGCTTGGCCAGGCGCTCTTTTCGATGAGCCTCGGTTCAGCCGCCCTGATGACCTATGGCGCCTATGTTTCGCGTGAGACGAAGCTCGCGCCAACTGCAGGCATGATCGCCTTTGCCGATACCGGTGTTGCGATTATCGCCGGTCTGATGATTTTCCCGATTGTGTTTGCCGTGGGTCTTGATCCTGCCGCAGGACCAACCCTCGTATTCCAGTCGCTGCCTGCTGCATTCCAGCAAATGCCGGCTGGGTCGATCGTCGGGTTCCTGTTCTTCGTGCTGATCTTCTTTGCCGCGCTCACCAGTTCGATATCGTTGCTTGAAGCGCCGACCAGCTGGGGGATCAACGAGCGTGGATGGTCACGCCCGAGATCAGCCTTCATCTTCAGCTTCTCGGCCTTTGTGATCGGTATCTTCTGCCTGTTGTCGCTCAATGTGCTGAGCGATATCCGGCTGCTCGGCTTCTGGTCGATCTTTGCAGAAACCAATATCTTCGACACGATCGATGGCTTTACCGGCAAAGTGATGTTGCCCGTGGCCGCGCTGCTGACGTCGATCTTTGTCGGCTGGCGCGCAGACCGCAAGCTGGTCGAAAATGAAACCGGCCTGGAAGGCGGCATGTTCGTCGTCTGGCGTTTCCTTGTCGCCTGGCTTGCCCCGATTGCGGTAGCGCTGATCCTGGTCTTCGGCCTCTTCCCGGGCTTGCTGGGTTCGTAGCGCCTATGGCGGCTGACCGGATTGAGATTGTCGATCCCGATCGGCGATGGCCGGCCCGGTTTGCCGCGGAACGAGAGCGGATTAAATCCGCTCTCGGCGACGCGCAATGGCTTGAAATAGAGCATTTCGGCAGCACGGCGGTGCCAGGTCTGCCAGCCAAACCTATCATCGACGTCCTGGTGGCCGTGCCGGACCTGAAAGCTGCACGCGATGCGTTTCCGGAGCGAATCAGTGATCTGGGCTACATATTCTGGTCGGACAATCCCGCGACTGATCGTCTATTCTTCGTGAAGGGGATGCCGCCATACGGGGCCAAACGCACTCATCATCTCCATGTCTGCGAACGACCCAGCGCGATGTGGTCCCGGCTCGATTTTCGCGACTATCTCCGCGACCATCCCGATATCGCGCAGGACTATGCAATCCTGAAACGCGATCTCGCCGCCCGTCATGCCGATGACCGGGACGCCTACACCGATGCAAAGAGCCAGTTTATTGCATCGGTGACCAAAAAGATTAGCGGGATCGGCTAGCCGAGGCGCGCCTTGATCAGGGCTTTCATGTCATGCTCGGGCCGTGGTCCATAATGCTGGATCACTTCGGCCGCGCAGACTGCGCCCATGACGAGACTATCCTCGATTGATCGGCCCTCTGTCTGGCCGACGAGGAATCCTGCGGCGAACTGGTCACCTGCGCCGGTGGCATCGATAATCTGGTCGATCGGCTCGGCGGCGACGCTGGTCCGCTCGCCATTCTGGACGGCGATGGCGCCTTTTTCGCTGCGCGTAACCACAAGCAGCGGCGTCTTGGCGGCTGTCGCCGCGACCGCGGCGTCGAAATCGTCCGTCTCGTGCAGCGATTTGATCTCGTCCTCATTGGCGAACAGGATATCGATCCGTCCCTCTTCAATCAGGCGCAGGAAATCGCCGCGATGGCGATCGACGCAAAAGCCGTCGGACAGGGTGAAGGCAACCCGGCGCCCGGCATTATGGGCGATATCAATAGCCTTCTCCATCGCCGCGCGCGGATCTTCAGGATCCCAGAGATAACCTTCCAGATAGAGGATCGCGGCGCCTTCGATCAGGTCACTGTCGAGGTCTGAAACGTGCAGATGCTGCGCGGCGCCGAGAAATGTATTCATGGTCCGCTCGCCATCCGGCGTCACAAGGATCAGGCAGCGCGCCGTGGCCGGTTCGCCATCGCGCATCGGCGTATCGAATTTTACGCCGAGTGCAGTGATGTCATGCGTGAATACCTTGCCAAGCTCATCATCTGCCACCTGGCCGATAAAGCCGGTCGAGCCGCCAAGCGCGCCGATGCCGGCCACGGTATTTGCCGCCGAACCGCCACTGGCTTCAACCCCTGGGCCCATCTTGGCGTAGAGTGCCTCGGCGTCCTCGGTGGTGAAGAGCAGCTGCATCGCTCCTTTTTCCAAGCCTTCGGACGCGATAAAGCTTTCGTCGGCCTGGGCGATGACATCGACAATCGCATTGCCAATGGCAACGATATCGAGAGTGGGTTCGGACATGGAGGAGCTCCGGGTTTTGGAGGGTAAGAAAGTTGCGCAGGCCCTAGCCGTGCGCCGCTTGTGGTGCAACCGGATCATTGACGCGGTGACGGTGTCGACGCATCACCCTGTTTATGTTTCGCGCACTCTTCCTCTCGCTTGGCCAGCTGGGTGATCCGGCGTTTCTGAAGGTCCTCGCGAAATCGCTGGCGCTAACGATCTTGTTGTTCGTGATTGCGGGCTTTGGCGTCTATTGGCTGCTCATCTGGCTGTTCGATTGGTTTGGTTGGGGTGAAGGTGGCGGGCTGGCTGCTGCAGCCAGCGCCGCGATTATCGCCGGGCTCAGCTTCTGGCTGATGTTCCGTGCGGTTGCGATGGGTGTGATCAGCATATTCACCGACGAAATTGTCGAGGCGGTTGAGCGCAAACATTATCCCGACAAGGCGGAAGTCGCGCAGCCAGCAGGCTATGCCGATCAGATCCGTGTCGGACTGGCATCCGCTGGCAGGGCGATCGGCTGGAACCTTCTAGCCGCGCCGCTCTATCTGGTCCTGCTGGTCACCGGCGTGGGCACGATCCTGCTGTTTATTGCCATCAACACGATCCTCCTCGCGCGCGATCTGGGCGAGCTGATTGCCATTCGCCATGTCCCCAAGGAGCAATGGGGCGACTGGCGGAGGGAGACGCGCGGCAAACGGATGCAAATCGGGCTTGTCGCGGCGGGGCTTTTCGTGATTCCTGTCGTCAATCTGCTCGCGCCGATCCTCAGCGCAGCCATGGCAGCACATATGCTGCACGGTGGAATGCAGACGGGGGGTGAAAAAGCCGATGCGTAAACTCGTTGCGATATCAGGAGCTCTGGCAGTCGCGGGCTGTGCCGGGACCATTCCCGAACCGGTTGCTGTGCCGAGCCAACCGATGACAAATACGGTGGGGCTCGAACGCGTGCTCGGCCGCAATGCGTCTCAGCTCACCCGATTGTTCGGCGACGCTGCGCAGGATTTTCGCGAAAATGGTGCACGCAAATTGCAATTCAGCGGCGAGGCCTGTGTCCTCGATACCTATCTCTATCCTGAGCGCAGCGGCCGGGAACCGGTGGTCACCTATGTCGACGCGCGCAACGGCGCTGGCGAGAATGTGGACAGGGCAGCCTGTGTCGAGGCGCTGGCGCGGCGCTAAGAAAGCCGCTCTATCGCCCATTGCGCCGCGTCGCGGACAGTTTCATCGGGATCGTCGAGCAACGCCTTAACCGGCGCAACCAGCGCGCCATCGCCGCTATTTCCCGCCGCGATCAGGCAGTTGCGCATCATTCGGTTACGCCCGATCCGCTTGATCGGTGATCCGGCGAAGATCGTCCGGAATTCGGCGTCGTCGAGCGCAAGAAGATCGGCAAGCTTGGGCGCGGCGAGCTCGGCCCGGGCGCTGAATAACCGGTTGGCGCGGGCTTGCTCTGCAAACTTGTTCCAGGGGCACACGGCGAGGCAATCGTCGCAGCCATAGATGCGGTTGCCCATCGCTTCGCGAAACTCTTCGGGGATCGGACCTTTATGCTCGATCGTGAGATAGGAAATGCAGCGCCGCGCATCGAGGCGATAGGGCGCTGGAAAGGCATCGGTCGGGCATGCCGTCTGACAGCTGGTGCAGGAACCGCAATGATCTTCGCCCGGCGGATCGGCGTCCAGATCAAGCGTCGTGTAAATCGCACCGAGGAACAACCAGTTGCCCTGTTCGCGATTGAGCAGGTTGGTATGCTTGCCCTGCCAGCCGATCCCGGCAGCGGCCGATAGCGGCTTTTCCATTACCGGCGCGGTATCGACGAACACTTTTACATGAGCGGCTGCATCGTCGCGTTCTGCTTCCGCCACTAGCCATCGGGCGAGGCGCTTGAGCGCCTTTTTAACGACGTCATGATAATCCTTGCCCTGTGCATAAACGGAAATCCGGCCGATATCCGTTTCGCTTTCAAGCCGCAGCGGATCGTCCTTGGGCGCATAGCTCATGCCGAGCATGATGAGAGACCGCACTTCGGGCCATAGCGCCTTGGGCCGTTCGCGGTGATGGGCGCGGCTCATCATCCATTCCATCTCGCCATGCGCGCCCGAAGCCAGCCATTCGCGCAGGCGTTCGGCGGTTTCTGGCGCCGCATCGGCGGGCGCAATGCCGCAGGCGGCAAAGCCTTCGGCCTGGGCCTGTGCCTTGAGGCGGGAGGTGAGGCTGGACGCGGTCATCTTTCCCCTTCTACCGCCATGCCGATCAATTGTGATCCCCAGATCGTTAGCCTGGAGCGTCCCCAAGCCCTATTGAGGCTATTCTCTTAACCATCTGGGCGCTAAGGCCCGGGTCATGGCCTCAGAACTTGCCCTTACTGCCACAGCGCTCGTCAAGGATTTCGGATCGAAACGCGCGGTCGATGGCGTGGATATCCAAGTGCCCAAAGGCAGTATCTACGGCATTCTCGGGCCGAATGGCGCAGGCAAGACGACAACATTGCGGATGCTGCTCGGGATTATCGATCCCGATAGCGGGTCGCGCGAGCTGCTGGGTACCCAACATCCACGCAGCGCCAGCCACCGGATCGGCTATCTGCCGGAGGAGCGCGGCCTCTATCCCAGCATGAAGGCACGCGAAGCGATCGCCTTTATGGGCGCGCTGCGCGGGCTGCCATGGGCCGAAGGCCGCGCGCGGGCAGCGGTTTTGCTCAAGGAAGCGGGCCTTGGCCATGCCACCAATGACAAGATCAAGAAGCTGTCCAAGGGCATGGCGCAGTTCGTCCAGCTCTTGGGGTCGATCGTTCACAAGCCCGAATTGATCGTGCTCGACGAGCCCTTTTCTGGATTGGACCCGGTTAATCAGGAACGTCTCGAAGCGCTGATCCTGGCAGAACGGGATCGCGGCGCAACGATCCTCTTTTCAACCCATATCATGGGCCATGCGGAACGGCTTTGCGATCGGCTGGCGATCATAGCAGGCGGCCGCTTGCGCTATGAAGGCAGCGTTGCCGAAGCGCGCGCGACCATGCCGATCCAGGCGCATTATACGCCGCGTGACAAGGATGCCTCGCTTGGCGATCTGCTGCCGCCAGAAGCGGTGCGGGATAATGGCGGCTATGTTTTCGACGTACCTGATAGCGGTATGGAGGCGCTTCTCGCGCGGTTGTTGGAGAGCGGATACGGCATTGAGGGGCTCTCACTTGAGCGGCCGAGTTTGCATGATGTTTTCGTGAAACTGGTGGGTGAGAAAACGGTCGAGCAGATGGAAGCCGAAGCCGAAGCGGAGGCCGCGCTATGATGACGCATTTCCGCCAGGCAGCCGTCATCGCGCGGCGCGATTTCATCGCAACGGTCGCAACGCCGGCCTTTCTGATGTTCTTGCTGGCGCCGCTGTTCATGCTGATCTTTGCGGTTGTCGGCGGCACTGGTGCGCGGATGATCGCCGATAGCGGCGAGGACGCCCAGCGGCTCGTGATTATTGCGGACGCCGAATACAGCGCGCGGCTGGAACATGCCGATACGCGGATGCGCACGGCCTTTCCGGGTCCGCTGGCACCGCCAGCGCTCGTTATGCGGGAACCCGGCGAAGGCCCGCTTGAAGACGAGGCGCGCGCGGTTTTTTCGGAAAGCACGATCGATGTATCCGCCGTGCTGTTCGGCATTCCCGATACGCCGCATATTCTCACCGGGCCGGGTAGCGAGCGGGGTGCCAATTATCTGGCCGTGCTGACGGATGCGGCCCTGCGCGACGCGCGTGGCGGGTTATCGCCCGGCGAGGAAATTGTAGAAATTGAACGCGAACCCTTTGCGCGAACCAGCGCGACGATAGGGGGTCAGCAATCACTCGGCCTGTCAGCGCTGTTCCTCTTGTTCCTGCTGACTTTGTTGCTGGCGGGTCAGACGGTGAGTGTGCTCGCCGAGGAAAAGGGCAACAAGGTGATCGAGATCCTGGCTGCCGCCGTTCCGCTGGAAGCTGTATTCCTCGGTAAGCTGGTGGGCCTGTTTGGTGTCGCGCTGCTGTTCATCGCCTTTTGGGGTAGCCTAGCGATGCTTGCCATTGCTGCACTGCCGGATAGCGAGTCGGCGCTCGCCTTGCTCGATCCGGCGATCGGATTCGTACCTTTCATTGCGCTGGGCGTTGCCTATTTTGCGATGGGCTATCTGTTGCTGGGCGCGGTCTTTCTTGCGGTCGGTGGCCAAGCCAATTCGATGCGCGAAATCCAGATGCTGTCGCTGCCGATCACCTTTTTCCAGATGGCCATGTTCGGCCTTGCGTCCGCCGCCGCGGCGAACCCGGGAAGCCAGTTGGCGCTTGCCGCCGAACTGTTTCCGTTCAGTTCGCCCTTTGCGATGGTTGCCAAAGGGGCCTCAGATCCAACTGTCTGGCCACATTTTGCAGCGATCGCATGGCAACTGCTCTGGGTGACGATCACGATTGCGGTAGGGGCTCGCTGGTTCCGCAAGGGTGTCCTTAAGTCGGGGCCGTCTTTCTTCCGGCGACTCAGCAGAAAGCTGCGCGGCAAACCAGCCTAGCCTGTAATAGCGTCAGTCAATCGCTGGACATGCCAAATGCTTAACGTGTCCTATTGACATCCGTGTCAATTGTGCCAGTCTCAATTTGCTACTTATCGTGCGCGACGTATAACAGGCACGAAACAGTTATTGGGCCGCATCCGCCGCATCCCTCTGCGCAGACCCGGCCCGTCAAGGAGAGTGATATGGCGAGCCAGCCCGACGAACGTGAAATGACGGCCGAAGAGAAATATCGCGCAGAATATGCGCGTGAATGGCGCGATGGTATTGATCGCTCGTCGCTCGAGAAGCCGCTCGCAACTGCCGATACGCCGCTCGGCGAAATCGATGTCAGCCGTCCTGAGCTCTATGCGCTGGATCGCTGGCAGCCGGTATTCGAAAAGCTGCGCAAGGAAGATCCGATCCACTGGTGCGAAGATAGTGTCTTTGGCGGCTTCTGGTCACTGACCACCTATAAGCCGATCGTCCATGTCGAAGCGCTGCCGGATGTGTTCAGCTCGGACTGGCGCAATGGCGGTTTCACGATCCTCGATTCGACGGATGACGAAGAAATTGCCCTGCCGATGTTTATCGGCATGGACCGTCCCGAACATACTGCGCAGCGCCGCACCGTCTCTCCGGCTTTTACACCGAGCGAGATCACCCGGCTTGAAGTGGATGTGCGCAAGCGGACCGAAGAACTGCTCGATTCCCTGCCGCGCGGCGAAGAATTTGACTGGGTCGACAAGGTTTCGATCGAGCTGACCACCGGCATGCTCGCGATCCTGTTCGGCTTCCCCTGGGAAGATCGTCGCAAGCTGACCGAATGGTCTGACTGGATGGGCGATGTGGTTGCTGCCATGGACCCTGAACTGGGCCCGATCCGGATGCAGAAGATGTGGGAAGCCGCGGCCTATTTCCAGGAGCTGTGGAAACAGCGCAAGGCAAGCGAGCCGGCCCCTGATCTGCTTTCGATGATGGCGCATTCCGATGCGCTGGGCGACATGAGCGATCGCAATTTCCTTGGCAACATCACGCTGCTGATTGTCGGCGGCAACGATACGACCCGCAACACGATGTCGGCTTATGCCTATGCGCTGAACCAGTTCCCGGACCAGGCGCGCAAGCTGGAAGAAAATCCAGAACTCGCGGCCAGTGCCGGCCAGGAACTGATCCGTTGGCAGACGCCGCTGTCGCATATGCGACGCACGGCGATGGAGGATACCGAGCTGTTCGGTAAGCAGATCAAGAAGGGCGACAAGATCGTCATGTGGTATCTGTCGGCCAATCGTGATGAAGAAGTCTTCGAAGACGCGAATGAGATCCGGTTCGATCGGGAAAATGCGCGCCGCCAGATCGCCTTTGGTTATGGCATCCATCGCTGCGTCGGTGCCCGGCTTGCCGAGCTCCAGATTCGCGTGCTGATCGAAGAAATGGCGAAGCGGCGACTGCGGCCCGAAATCACGGGTGAGATTGAGCGCGTGAATTCAAACTTCGTCCATGGTTTCAAGAAGATGCCGGTGACGCTGTCTGAATATTGAGCGACATCCGACCCGCACCGATGTTTGACTCCTGAGGCCTGACAGCGGACACTCCGCGGGGGGAGAGGGAGATAGAAATGGCGACGGTGGCAAAGCCGGATAGCGAGACAGTCGAAACGGTGGTCGTGGACGCACCGCATCCCTGGGATGTGAGCGGCCCCGAAATCTATGCCGAGGATCGCTGGCAGCCGGTCTTTGCGGAAATGCGCGAACAGGCACCGATCAACAAAGTCACCGGCTCCGCGTTCGGCGACTATTGGAACATCACCAGCCACAAGCCGATCCAGCATGTCGAAGCACTGCCGGATGTCTATTCCTCGGATTCGCAATATGGCGGGATCACGCTCTACGGAAATGCCGATACGCTGCCGGAAAACCTTCAGCGCGAAACGCCGAGCTTCATTGCCATGGACCGGCCCGAACATACGGCTCAGCGCCGGACTGTAGCGCCTGCCTTTACGCCGACGGAGATGGAGCGGCTATCGACCGAAATCCGCCAACGCACCGGGCAGCTGCTCGATGGACTACCGCGCGGCACAGCCTTTGACTGGGTCGATACCGTCTCGATCGAATTGACCACCGGCATGCTGGCCATCCTGTTCGACTTTCCCTGGAAAGACCGGCGCAAGCTTACCGAATGGTCCGACTGGATCAGCGATATCGACTATCTCGACGATGTTGATCGCGCCTATGAGCGCCGTGAGCATTTACGCGCCATGGCCAGCTATTTCTCCGATCTTTGGGATCAACGGCTTGGCAAGGACGAGGCGCCGGATCTTCTCTCACGGATGATCCATAGCGAGGCGATGGCCGAGATGGATCGCTACACCTTTATCGGCAATCTCACGCTGTTAATCGTCGGCGGCAACGATACGACGCGCAATTCCATGTCCGGTTATGTCTATGGGCTCGAGCAATTCCCGGACGAGCGGCAGCGGCTCGAACAGAATCCCGATTTCATTCCAAGTGCCGTGCAGGAAATTATCCGCTGGCAGACGCCGCTTGCCCATATGCGGCGTACGGCCACCGAAGATCATGATCTGTTCGGTCATACCATCGAAAAGGGCGATGCGGTCGTGCTTTGGTATTTGTCGGCCAATCGTGACGAGACGGTGTTTGAGCGGCCCAACGATATCATCGTCGACCGCGATAATGGTCGGCGGCACCTGGCGTTCGGCTATGGCATTCACCGCTGCGTAGGCGCGCGGCTCGCTGAGCTGCAGCTCAAGATATTGTTCGAAGAGATGGCGGCCCGCCGATTGCGCGCCAATGTCGTTAGCGAACCCGATCGCGTGTCGTCCTGCTTCGTGCATGGCTACCGGTCGATGCAGGTGGAGCTGAGCGAATATTAGAGACACAGACGGCGGATATAACCGCTGCATATGGAGGATAGAGAGATGGCGAGCGCAGCGATTGACGAGAATGAACCGCAAGAAACGGTCACGGTGGAGGCGCCGCATCCCTGGGACGTGAGCGTGCCCGACATCTATGTCGAAGATTGCTGGCAGCCGATCTTCAAGGAAATGCGCGAGACCGCACCGATCAACAAGGTCACCGGGTCGGCCTTTGGCGACTATTGGAATATCACCACCCACAAGCCGATCCAGCATGTTGAGGCGCTACCCGAAATCTATTCTTCGGACGTCAAAAATGGCGGCATCACGGTGGTCGATGAAGAAGCGCTGGGGATTGCGGAGGATGAGAATTTCACGCTGCCCATGTTCATCGCCATGGATCGCCCAAAACATACCGAGCAACGGCGCACCGTGGCGCCCGCCTTCACACCGACCGAGATGCAGCGGATGGAAGCCGATATTCGCCGCCGCACTGTCGAGACTCTCGACGAGCTGCCGCGCGGCGAAGCATTTGACTGGGTCGATCGGGTGGCGATTGAACTGACCACCCAGATGCTGGCGATCCTGTTCGACTTTCCCTGGGAAGATCGCCGCAAACTGACCTTCTGGTCCGATTGGGCTGGCGATGTCGAGAAGAGCCTGACCCCGGAAAGTCGTGAACAGCGGATGATGCACCTCCAGGAGATGGCCGTCTATTTCAAGGAGCTATGGACTGATCGGTTGAACAAGCCCGAGGCGCCAGACCTTCTGTCACGCATGATCCATTCCGATGCGATGCGCGAGATGGACGAACTCGAATTCATGGGCAATCTGGTGCTGCTGATCGTTGGCGGCAACGATACGACGCGCAACACCATGTCAGGCTATGCCTATGGGCTGGCCCAGTTCCCGGACGAGCGCAAACGGCTTGAGGACAATCCCGAGTTCATCCCGACCGCGGTCCAGGAAATCATCCGTTGGCAGACCCCGCTCGCCCATATGCGGCGCACGGCGACCGAGGACCACAACCTGTTCGGCCATGATATCGCGGCCGGGGACAAGGTGCTGCTCTGGTACCTCTCCGCCAATCGCGACGAGACGGTGTTCGAACGACCTGATGATATCATCGTCGATCGCGAAAATGCGCGGCGCCAGCTTGCTTTTGGCTATGGCATCCATCGCTGCGTAGGCGCGCGACTGGCGGAGCTGCAGGTCCGTATCCTGCTTGAGGAAATGGCCAAGCGCCGGCTGCGGGTAAATCTTCTGGCTGAACCGGAGCGGGTGTCGGCCTGTTTCGTCCATGGCTATCGGACGATGCAAACCGAATTGAGCGAATATTAGGATAGCGAGCAACAAATCAGGGCGGTGAGGCCGCCCATAAGGAGGAACAGGAAATGGCCACAGCGGCAAAACCCGAAGCACCGGCTGAAACGGTCGTCACCGATGTCAGCGAGACCCCGCATCCCTGGGATGTGAGCGTTGCCGATATTTATGTCGAGGATCGCTGGCAACCTATCTTCAAGGAGATGCGCGAGAAAGCGCCGATCAACAAGGTCGTCGGTTCCGCCTATGGCGATTATTGGAACGTCACCACCTATAAGGAAATCCAGCATATTGAAGCGCTGCCGGATCTCTATTCCTCGGCCAAGGGGATCACGATCGTTACCGATCCGGAAGAACTGCCCGAGGATCTCAATATCCAGCTGCCGATGTTCATCGCGATGGATCGACCCGAGCATACCGAACAGCGCCGCGTTATCGCACCGGCTTTCACGCCGAGCGAAATGGAACGGATGACCGAGGAAGTGCGCCAGCGCACCGCCGAACTGCTTGATACACTTCCGATCGGAGAGCGCTTTGACTGGGTCGATACGGTATCAATCGAACTGACCACGCAGATGTTGGCGATCCTGTTCGACTTCCCCTGGGAAGATCGTCGCAAGCTGACGGAATGGTCGGACTGGATGGGCGATATCGAGAACAGCCTGACCGAGGAAAGTCGGCGCGAACAGCTTGAGCATATCTTTGAAGCCGGCGCCTATTTCCAGCGGCTCTGGGACGAACGGCTCGAAAAGGGCGAAGCTCCTGATCTGATCTCCCGCATGATCAATAGCGATATGCGCAATATGGATCAGTTCACCTATATGGGGAATCTGATGCTGCTGATCGTTGGCGGCAATGATACGACGCGCAATTCCATGTCGGGCTATGCCTATGGCATGGAGCAGTTTCCTGAAGAGCGCGAAAAACTCGAGCAGAATCCGGAATTGATCCCGGCTGCCGTGCAGGAAATTGTCCGTTGGCAGACCCCGCTTGCTCATATGCGGCGCACCGCGACCGAAGATCATGAGATGTTCGGTCACAAGGTGAAGGAAGGGGACGCGATCATCCTTTGGTATCTTTCGGGCAATCGCGATGAGAATTTCTTCGATCGCCCGAATGATATCTGGCTCGAACGGCCCAAGCCCGGGCGCCATCTTTCTTTCGGCTATGGCATCCACCGCTGCGTCGGCGCGCGGCTTGCCGAGCTGCAGTTGCGCCTGTTGCTTGAAGAGATGGCGAAGCGTCGGCTGCGGGTGAATGTGGTCGGCGAGCCCGAGCGCGTCTCTGCCTGTTTCGTCCATGGTTTCACGAAGATGGAAGTTGAGCTCAGCACCTATTGAGCACGCGATCGGCGAGCAAGCGGAGTTCATCCCTGCGATGAGGCAGAACTCGTATGAAACGCGCAATCCGGATTATCGGCATTGGGGCGGTCCTGCTGGCCGCGCTGCTCGCGCTCGTCATTTACCTGCTGTTCCTTCCCTTGCCGGATAGTCCCGCCCGTCCAGCCCTTGGCGAGGCGCACATCGTCGAACGCGATGGTCGCTCGATTGCCTATTATGCGCGTGGAGAAGGTCCGCGGGTGCTTCTGGCGGCGAGCGCCGGACGGGAAGCCAGCGATTTCAATGAACTGACAGAGGCTCTTGTGGCGAGAGGCTATCGGACGCTCGCCGTCGAGGCGCCGGGCATTGGCGAAACCGATATGATCGAAGAGGGCGCAAATCTGTTCGATCTCGCCGGCGATCTCATGGCCGCGCTCGACGATGATTGCGGAGACGAGCCGGATTGTCGCGCTTCTGTGATCGGGCATGCCTTTGGCAATCGTGTCGTGCGGGCGACAGCGGCCCGCAATCCAGATCGCATCCATGGTGTTGTGTTGCTCGCCGCTGGCGGTCGCAATGCAATCCCGCCCCAGGCGAACCAGGCTCTGCGCAACGCTTTCGACCCGCGGCGGACATTTGACCAACGCCGCGAAGATGTCCGCTATGCCTTTTTTGCCGGAGACAATGCGATTCCAGACTATTGGCTACGCGGCTGGTACCGTCATACCGCTACGATGCAGGGTCGCGCTTCGCCCGCTACCGTAACGGATGACTGGCTGGCTGGCGGCGCGGGGCCGATGCTGGTTGTCCAGGCGCTCGGAGATCGGATCGCGCCGAAGGAAGATACCGCAGACATGCTCGCTGAAGCCTATCCCGATCGCGTTACGGTCGCGTTGATCGAGGATGCGGGCCATGCGCTGCTCCCTGAACAGCCCGACGCCATTGCCGACGCCGTTCTCGGTTTTCTCGCTGCTATCGAATGACGCGATAGACTTCGGTTTCGCCGATACCCTTGAGGGTCATCATTTCTGGCTGACCATATTCAACCTCATGGACAGTCTGGTGATAGGTGGCGGCCGATACAGCGATCCCGTTGTGATGGGCAGTGCCTTCGATCCGGCTGGCGATGTTCATCGTGTCGCCCCAATAGTCATAGGCCAACCGGTTGCTGCCAACCACGCCGCCGACCACTGGTCCGGTATGGATCCCGACGCGTAACTTTACGTCTGCGCCTTCGGCTTCTGTAATCTCCTCGAGCCGCTCGATCAGCGCATGACCAAAAGCGATCGCCGCGAGTGCATCGCCGGCTTCTGAAGATGTACCGCCGGATACAGCAAGATAGGCATCGCCGATTGTCTTCACTTTCTCGATACCATGCGCATCCGCACACTCATCAGCGATCAAGAAGAAGCGATTGAGTTGCTTCACCAATTCACTGGCCGGCATGGTTTTCGCCAGCGTTGAAAAGCCGACCACATCGACAAAGATCACCGAGACATTGTTGAAAGAATCGGCGACGGTCTCGCCACTCTTGATCCGCGCGGCGACATGCTCGGGCAGGACGTTGTAGAGCAACTCTTCTGATCGCTGCTTTTCGGCATCCAGTTCGCGATTGGCAGTGAAGGTTTTGCGGGCGCGGCGATCAATGTCCCAATTCACATAGGTCGCGAAAACAAAGAAGGTCGAAAAATTGGTGAAGGTGTACACTTTGGAGATCAGTGATCGATCGGCCTGCAACAGGAACAGCACATAGAGGGTCAGCAGTCCCGCCGCCCAGAACAGGAAGAGCCGTGTATTGGCGACGAAGCCGATGCTCGCAAACACCACCAATATTCCCATATTCACGATCGCCATGCCGAAGCGGGATATGCCGGTGATCGCGGCTTGAGCCGCCAGCGCTTCGATCAGCATGATCATCGCGACCGTCAGTCCGACAAACAGAACGAGGTCGATCCAGGGTTTCTCGATATAGAAGCGTGTCCGTGTCAGCAGCAGGAAGCTCGCGAGGATCGCCATGAACAGCGCGGCCGCGATGGTGTAGGCGACCACGCCCTCGCTCGGGAAATAGAGGGGGTTGAGCGTCAGATAGGATATGAAGGTCGCAATGCCGATCAGCAGTAACGCGCGGCTTGCCGGGATGCGCGCTGTGCGTTCGCTCTCGACATATTGGCGTTCGATACTGGTATCCGCAAAATTATTGAACAATGCCATCGGTGCCCCTTCCGATCATGGACGGGAGAGATATGCCATCAATTGCGAACTGGCGCCACGATGGCTCCGTTCAGTCTTGGTAGAGCATCTGTGCTGCTGTAGTGAGCGCAGTCATCGCATCGCGCCACGGGCCCGGGCCATAGCTGATCCGGGCGACGCCGAGTTCGGCTAAGCGGCTCCGGTCTGGCATTGCATCGAACATCATCACATTCACCGGTAAGGGGCTCGCTTCGCACAGTGCAGCGATCTGCGCTTCATCCGTGAGACCGGGTGCAAAAAAGCCGCTGGCACCGGCATCTGCATAGGCTTTGGCGCGGGTCACCGCCTCATTGAAGCGACTGTCTTCGGCGACTGTCGATACTCCTGCCGTCAGCCACATATCGGTGCGCGCGTTGATGAAGAAATCGATCCCGGCTTTCTCGGCAGCGTCCCGTATGGCCATGATCCGGGCAACCTGGAGATCGAGCGGGTGAAGTCCTTTGCCACCGATAATCTGGTCTTCGAAGTTGATACCGATGGCACCGGTTTCGATCATTGCCTGGGCATGGACGCCGACGAGCACAGGCTCGGCCGAATAGGCGCCCTCAAAATCCACTGTCAGCGGCAGGTCGATCGCTTCGACAATCCGTTCGGCGTTGGTCAGCGCCTGTTGCAGGGGCAGGGACTCCGCATCCGAATAGCCGCGGGCGCCGGCCACGGATGCGCTGCCCGTGGCGAGCGCTTTGGCACCAGCCTCCGCGACAGCGCGGGCGCTGCCAGCATCCCAAATGTTGAACAATACCAGCGGGTCTCCGGCGACATGCAGGGCATGAAAGGCGCGGGCCCGGTCTTGCTGGTCGGTCATAAAATTGTCTCCCCGCTGCGCCTTTTAGCGGATCGAATGGCAAGCGTCCCCCCGAAAGTTGCGGTGAAGAGACGGACGATTGCACAATGCGGCTTAGCTGGTTCCGGTCAGCTCGGTGATCAGCATGTCGATCATCTTAGGTCCGGTATCGGCGGTGAGCGCAATACGGTCGAAATTGACCGGCAGCGCGATGCTGCCATGCAGGCCAGCCCAGATCAGCTGAGCCATCTGCTCTACCGAACCGGCCCGGATATACCCGCCATTCTGCCCGTCCAGAAGCGCTTCCTTGATCAGTGCGACAAAGACGACACTGTCCATCTCAGCCTGGTCGGGGCTCGGCAGCTGGCTCGGCCGTACAAACATGAAGGCGTTGCGATAGAGCTCAGGATTATCCGTCGCGACAGCGAGATAGGCAGCCATCAGCGCACGCAGCCGCTCAACGGGATCGCCATGGGCCTCCGCGATGCTCTGCATCTCAGTATTGATACGATCGAGTGGCTCAAGCCAGAGCGATTGCATCAGCGTCTGCAGGTCACCGAAATAGGCGTAGATCGTACCGACCGACACGCCCGCCGATACCGCAATCGCCCGTGCCGAAATGCCGGAGATCCCCTTGTCGCGATAGATCGCCTTCGCGGCGCTCCGGATCTTCTGGCGAACTTCTTCGCGCTGGTTCTCGGTTGCGGGACGGCGGGGCATCGGGATTTCCTACGCGGCAAGCTCGCATTTGGTAAGGCCCATTCGCTCCTGAAGCACGTTCAGTGGCGTATCGATCTCATCTTCCCATTTGACGAAGTTGATATTCTTCGCCGCCCGGCCAAAGGCCCAACCATCGACAAAGGCATCCATTGCTTCGGGAATAAAGTCTGGCCGCAGGAACGCCATATGCGCAGTCGTCACGGCAACGCGGAAGGCGTGATAGGGGAAGCGAAGCTGGGCCAGGTAAAAGGCCGCCAAGGCCAGTTCGCCGTAGATAGTGGCCTCATAGCCGGTCAGCACATGTTGGAAATCATGGATCTGGAATCCGCGAACCATCATATAGCTGAGCTCATCGGGCAGCCGCTCTAACTTGCCGGAGGCATGCAGCTCTTCATTGAACTGGCGATAGTTGCGCGCCAGATTTTTCTCGAGATTATTGTCGACGATGAATGCGCGATAGGCATGACCGAGCGTACCTGGCGCGCATTCGGCGAGCCTATCCAGCGACAATGGCTCAGCAATGAAGCGCTCTTCGAGGAAGTCCTTCGATTCGGGGATTTTGTGCAGCTCATCCAGATAAGCCTGGATTGCGCCTTCTGGCGCTTCGTCCCACCAGTCGTGAAACAGGAAATACACGCCATATTCCAACGGTGTATCAACGGATTGGAGGAATTTTTCGGCGAAAGCGCGATCAACGGTCGGGGCAGTCATAACGGGTCTCCAAATGCATGCGTTGATTATCGCATAGCACGGATCACCTAAAAATGAACACGTTCATTTAATTATTTTGAAGCACCCCCTAGTGCACGAAGCGCGCCACTACATCGCGATAGCTGCGGCTCACTTTCACCTGGGCACCCGATTCCAGCACCAGGAAACACTCGCCATTGGTGTGCGGTTTCACCTGGCGCACTTGGTCCAGGTTGACGATCGTCGAGCGGTGGACGCGCTGGAAGGTGCGGGGATCGAGGCGTTTTTCGAGATCCTTCATCGTCTCACGCAAGATCAGCGTGTTGTCGCCGGTATAGATGCACATATAGTCGCCGGCCGCGTCAATCCGTTCGATGCTTTCGACATCGACGCGGAAGATCTGCCCGCGATCCTTGACGTTGATCAGCTTCTCATAGCGATTGGCTGCGGGCGCTTCACCTTCGGCGGCAAGATCTTCAGCGGCGTCCGGCGCCACTTCGGACAGAACTTCCTTGAGCCGCGTAATCTCTTCGCTGTTATTCTTCTCAGCCAGGCGTTCGCGAACCCGGGCCAGAGTATCGGATAAGCGATCATCTTCGACCGGCTTCATAAGATAATCGACGGCCTGAGCTTGGAACGCACGGATTGCATGGTCGGAATAGGCCGTGACGAAGACGAACAAGGGTGGTTCGATATCCATCAGGCCCTGGACCACCGAAAAACCGTCAAAGCCCGGCATCTGGATGTCGAGAAACACCAGATCCGGCTTGTGCGTCTTGACCGAGCGGATCGCTTCGCGGCCATTGGTGCAGGTGTCGACGATTTCGATATCGTCATGCGGTTCGAGACGCAGCTGCAAGCCCTGAATGGCAAGCGGTTCGTCGTCAACGATAATAGCGCGGATGGTCATGCGGCTTCCTTTGCCTCTTCGAACTGGAGCGGGATATCGATTTCAACGCAGAAACCGCCCTCTTCGTTCGCTTTAGTTTCAAATCTTTGTTCTTCACCAAAAGCCTGGACCAGACGGTCCCGGATATTGGCCAGCCCCACACCCGTTGAAGAGTGGCGCGTCACCGCCCCCTCTTGCAAGCCCGGCCCGGTGTCGGACACGGTGATCTGCACGCGATTTCCGACCTGTTGCGCCGAAATCTTGATTTCAGCGCCTTCTTCCTGCGGCGTCACGGCATATTTGATCGCATTTTCGACCAGCGGCTGAAGCAGCAATGACGGCAGCCTCGCCCGGGTCACACGCGGATCGATATCGAAACTCGGCCGCAACCGATCTTCGAACCGCATTCTTTCTATTTCGAGATAGAGCTTCAAGGTTTCAACCTCCTGCGCCAGCGGGACACGCGCGGTTGGCTCATTCGCCAAGGTATAGCGCAGGAAGGAGGAGAGGCGCGACAGCATCGCATTGGCACGCTCGGTTTGCTTGAGCAGCACCAGGGTCGATATGGAATTCAAGGTGTTGAACAGGAAATGCGGATTGAGCTGGTAGCGGAGCATCGCGAGATGCGCGTTGGAACTCTGGGTTTCGAGCCGCAGCAACTGATCATTCTGTTCTTCGATCAGAATGTAGAAATTGATCCCGTAATAGAGCCCTGCCCAGGCGACGAGCAGCGTGAAATCAAGCAGGATGGCGCCGAAAAACTGCAATCCGGACGGCATTTCACCGCCGCGATAGAAAGCCGTGAACGCCCAGACCTCGATAAAGGAGAAGATTGCCGACGCAATCAACACCACGGTTACCGAGCCGCCCCAGGTTACCCGCGGGGTGCGATCGATAAGCTGGCGAAAGATCACCGCCATGATCAGCGTCAGGCAATAGCCGGTCGCGGTCGCGATTGCAGTCGGCAGAATGAACAGCGGACCCATATTGTTGGCGATCCCGCCCAGCGAACGCAGAATGAAATAGCCCGACCAACCAACCGACTGGAGCACCCAGAAGGCTCGGTTTTTGTCCACAAAGAACGGTTTTTTGGTCAGGTCTTCAAGCGCCATTAGGGCCTTCTAGTCGATTTCAGATGGAGCGGGAAGCAATTGCGGGTTTCGACTGCCCGTGCACCGAGGGCAAATCATCGCGGTAAATGTCACTCGGTTGTCACATAGATAGCGCATTAGGCGCTTCAAGGGCGGCCGACCTGGATGCGCCCGATTGCACATCAACGATGGAGGAAAATGTGCGCGCTCCAATTACTGGACTGATGGCGGCAATGGCCGCGACACTTGCCGCCTGTGGCGGCGGTGGCAGCTCTGATGGTGGCGTTCGCGCCATCACGGTTGTCGGCAGCTCGACGGTATATCCGTTTACCCGTGCGGTGGCCGAAAATTTCGCCCGCAACAATCCTGATTTCGGTTCGCCGGTTGTGGAATCGACGGGCACTGGCGGCGGTATGGAATTGTTCTGCGCCGGCGTCGGCACCGAGCATCCCGATCTCGCTAACGCATCGCGTCGGATCAAGGACACCGAATTTGCTAACTGTCAGGCCAATGGCGTCGATCAGATTATCGAATTGCAGGTCGGCATTGACGGCCTGGCCGTTGTGGCATCGCCGGACGGTCCCGAAATGAACCTGACCCGCGCCCAGATCTATCAAGCGCTGGCCGCAGAACCCTGGGGTGAAGAGCAGACCGCTGAAAGCTGGTCGGACATCGATGCCTCGCTGCCTGACACGCCGATCCGCGTCTATGGCCCGCCGACGACGAGCGGCACCCGTGACGCCTTTATCGAGCTGATCATGGAAGCCGGTTGCGAAACCAATGCGGCGATGGAAGCGCTCGAGGAAGAAGACGAAGATCGCAAGGATCAGGTCTGTACCTCGATCCGCGAAGATCAGTCCTTCATCGAAGCCGGTGAGAATGACAATCTGATCATCCAGCGCGTTTCCCAGAATCCGGGCTATCTTGGTCTCCTCGGCTATAGCTTCCTGGCTGAAAATGAGGGGGAAGTCGTTGGCGTGTCGATTGACGGTGTGGCCCCGACTTATGACAGCATCGCAAGCTTTGACTATCCGGGTGCACGTCCGTTGTTTGTTTATGTGAAGGGCAATCATCTCGAGGCGATCCGCGGCTTGCGCGAATTTGTAGCCGAATATGTCTCGGCCTGGGGCCCAGAGGGTTATCTGGTCGGCGAAGGCATGATTTCTAATCCCGATGATGTCCGCGCCAACTATGCGGCTGTGGCAGAAGCCATGACGGCATTGACCGAGGAAGACCTGCAAAATTAGGTCTTTTCAAATGGTTGAAAAAGGGGGCGGGCGACATGTCGTTCGGCCCCCTTTTTTACACCGTCAAATGATTGATTGCGTCAGAATCAAGATTCCTGTAACATAACTGTCATATTTGTTGCGTTTTAACCGGAGTAACCGTCATGGCTGGCGAGATGAAACATACCGTTTCCGCGTTCGACGAAGAGTTGGACGCATTGCGCGCGAACATGCTGGAACTTGGCTGGCGCACGTCTTTGGCGATGGAAGACGCAATTCGGGCGCTGGAAGATCGAGACAATAAGCTCGCTAAGACAGTCGTTAAGGCCGACCGTGAAATTGATGTCCTGGCAGCAGAGGTTGAGGCGGCAGCAGTCAATATTATCGCGCTGCGTGCGCCAATGGCTGATGATCTCAGAACGCTGGTTTCGGCTATCAAGATCAGTGCGATCCTGGAACGGACAGCTGATTATGCGCGCAACATCGCGCGTCGTGTGCCCAGCATCAAAGCGAAATACCCAAAGAAACTGCGCAGGACGATCGCCGCTATGAACGATGCGGCGAAGGAAATGCTGGTCGATGTTGTGCGCGCCTATTCCGAAGGCGATGTCGCGCTGGCCGCGGATGTCTGCAAGCGCGACGATATTGTAGATGACCTGCATGACGAGCTCAGCAAGATGCTGATCGAGTTCATGATCGAGAAGCCCGACCAGATCAGTCAGGCCGCGCATCTCCTGTTTGTCAGCAAGCATCTCGAGCGGATTGGGGATCAGGCGACCAATATCGCTGAAATGGTCAACTATTCGGTCACCGGAACCCAGGCAAAGGCGCCTGACGTGGAGAGCACCAAGCTCGCTGCGTAATCGACGTACACCGGTGCAGGCCGGTGCCCCTGCTATCGCAGACTCCCGCGCCGCTACCGGTTCTGGCCTCTCTAAAAGAACGAGACATGACAAGCCGCTGGCCATCTGTCAGGCTTGGCCAAACAGGAGAGACGTATGACCCAGGATCGCAGCGCATTTGGAGCGGAAACCATGGCTGATGACGTGCTGGACGGCATCGACCTTGCCGGCAAGCTGGCATTGGTCACTGGCGGCGCTTCAGGGCTGGGTACGGAGACAGCGCGGGCGCTGGCCGCACGGGGCGCGGGTATCGTAATAGCCGCACGTAATGTCGAGAAGGGCGAGGAGGCCGCCCAGACCATCCGGGACGCCGTTGACGGAGCTTCTGTAGAAGTTATCGCGCTCGATCTTGCCTCGCTCGACAGCATCCGCAGCGCGGCAAAAGCCTTTCTTGCCGCGCATGACCGGCTCGACCTGTTGGTCAACAATGCAGGCGTAATGGCCTGTCCACCGCTGAAGACGGCCGACGGTTTCGAGATGCAGTTTGGCACCAACCATCTCGGCCATTTCCTGTTCACCAACCTGATTGCACCAGCGCTGATCGCGGCCGCCCCATCACGCATCGTCAACCTCAGCTCACGCGGGCATCACCGCGATACCGTGCATTTCGACGATCTGCATTTTGCCGAGCGCGACTATGACAAATGGCAATCCTATGGCCAGTCCAAAACCGCTAATATCCTGTTCACAGTCGGCCTCGATGCGCGGCTCAAGGATAAGGGCGTGCGCGCTTATGCGGTGCACCCGGGCGGTATCGTCACCAATCTGGGCCGACACCTGAACGATGACGATGTGAAGTTCCTGATGGCCCAGATGCAGAAGAATAGCGGTGGCAACGCGGCCCTCAAATCCATTCCGCAAGGCGCCGCAACCAGCTGCTACGCGGCCACCGCGCCCGAACTGGATGGCCAGGGCGCGGTCTATCTCGAAGACTGCCATGTAGCGGCGGTCGATGACGAGGATATGGCCGGGAGCGTGCGATCCTACGCCATCGACCCGGAAACGGCCGAGACATTATGGGCCGTGTCCGAAGATCTGGTTGGGGAGCGCTTCGCTTACTAGCGCAGCGCCCCCCAACGATCCCTAGAAATCAAACTCGGCCCGCGCGCCGACCACATCCACGCTATAATCCGTGTCGCCATTGGGGAGCGCGATTGCCGCATCGTCATAGGCGATATGGCTGTAATTGATCATGAAGCGGGCATGGTCGATCGGCGTCCAGATCAGCGACACGCCGAACAGGTCCTGCTCACCGCCGATGATGCCTGCATCGGAGAGATCAAGCCGGTCATAGCGCGCATTGATCTGCACCGCGCCAATGCCGCCTTCATCGATCGTTCGCGCCGGGCGGGTCCGCTGGAACTTGCCGCTGGAATAGCCGCGCGAATCCCCGCCCGTCAGGAAATAGCCGACCTCGACATAGCCGCCGAAAAAGGTCGGGTTGGCCATGCCGGGAATATCCGCATTCATCCAATGCGCCTCGGCCACCGCATGGAAGGGCCCGTGGATCACCGCGGTCTCGATGCCATAGCTGGTTTCCTCCGCCACATTCAGCGCGCCGGTATTGATGAAGCGCGTGTCCGTGCCGTGATAGGCGGGGCGCTGGCGATAGCGCGCGCCCGGATTGTCCCGCAGGTCCCGGTGATGGAATGAGCCGCCCAGATGGAGCTGCGTCCCATTGAGGTCCGGACTATAGGTCGCCCGCGTATCGAAGGAATAGGCGTTGACGCTATCATCGGTGAGATCGTTGATATTCGCCGTGAATACGCCGCCATCCCAGCGGAAATCGCCATTGGCATAATTGACCGAGATGCCAACCCGCCGCTCAAAGCCGAACGCATCGGTAAAGCCCGCGCGCTCCATAAAGCTGATAAAGCGGCTGCTGGTCAGCTCTTCCAGGCTCTGGAAGGTGTTGTGCTGCCCGACGGTGAACTCGAAATCCCCGGCATCATAGCCCAGGATCGCATCGGTCACATCGACATCATTATCGGCAAAATCGACCTCGATCTTATATTCAAAACCACCCGGGATCGCGCCGCGCGCACCAAGACGAACCCGGCGGATTTCGCTCGAAAAGCCAAGTCCCGGATCGTTGAGATTGCCGGGATCCGAGACGCTCGCCGCATCGATCATCGCGCGGCCAAAGGGCCGGAAATCCCAGCCATCCGCCGTCCGCGTACGCGGCGCCGCGCCAAATGTCGTGCGCGGCTGGGCAGCGACAGCTTCGCTCGCCTCGGTTGCCGCGACCTGCGCTTCGCTTGCTGCCGTTTCGGCTGCTGCTGCGGTCGCCTGCGCCGCGGCCGCCTGGCTGGCGACCCCGGCCTGCGATCCGACGAGCTGCTCGACCAACGCTTCGAGTGTCTGCACGCGATCGCGCAATTCGGTCAGCTCCGCCTGGACTTCCGGCGGCACATCCTCGGCCAAGGCGGGTGTGCTGGCGAGCAAAGCGGCTGTCGATGCCGACAGCGCAAGGGCGATATGTTTCATTGCTATGGGGCTCCACTGATGACTTCGCCCCGGCTCTATGAGCGCATTGTTACGTGCGCGTGATCCTTGTGTTTCGGTTGTGTGACAATGGGGGTGGAGGGGGGGAGGAGGAGGGGGCGCGACGCGGCGAGGCTTGGTCTGACCTCCTCACCCATCTTCAACGCAGCAATAAACGCCTCTGGCGGGATGCTGACGTTTCCGTACTCCCGCAGCTTCTTCTTGCGCGAGATATCGCCGCCGTAGCATTTTGCGGTCACGTTCTTGCGCATTGCGCCCATCTTTTCGCGGGAGATGACCGTGTCGCGGATGATCAAATCGCTCGGCGATACAAAAATAGCATAAAAACAACAGCTTGAAGCAACTCATCCGATTTACTGCGCAAAGTGGTGGATTTCTGGGGTTTCTGTGCGCTCAATCACGCGTTGGATCTCGTATCATATTGATAAATATGTAAAAAAATTCGCGCCATTAACTTTTCGATAATGAACCTATTCTAGGAAAGTCCAGCAATTACAAATAGTTGTACAAATTGGAAAGGTGATGGTATGTTGAAACGGTTTTTCCTGGATGAAAAAGGCGCCACGGCGATCGAATATGGGCTTATCGCGGCCCTGATTGCCGTCGCTTGTATTGCGGCCCTGACAACGCTTGGCACCAATACCGCCAACACGTTCAACGAGATTAGCGACGCAATGAGCTAAGCGCAGCGACCGTGTGGTCTCTACGGTCTCCGGCGCGGTGATGCGTGTCTGCTGCGCGCAATAGACATTGCCGCCCCTACCCCAAATAGCCCTGCGGCCCGGCTGCCCCTTTCCATTCGGGGCAGTCGGGTTTGCTTTTTGGGTGGTGGCAGTGCGCAGGCGGTGCGGGCGGCCAAGGCGGGGAGAGCAGCCTATTCCTCCCCCATCTTCAGCGCCGCGATAAACGCTTCCTGCGGGATGCTGACATTGCCATATTCCCGCATCTTCGCCTTGCCCTTTTTCTGCTTCTCGAGCAGCTTCTTCTTGCGCGAGATATCGCCGCCATAGCATTTCGCGGTCACGTCCTTGCGCATCGCGCCGATCGTTTCGCGCGCGATGACCTTGCCGCCGATGGCGGCCTGGATGGGGATCTTGAACAAATGCCGCGGGATCAGATCCTTCAATCGCTCGCACATATGGCGGCCGCGGACTTCGGCGGCGGCGCGGTGGACGATCATGCTGAGCGCGTCGACCGGTTCCTGGTTGACGAGGATGTTCATCTTGACGAGATCGCCTTCGCGATGGCCGATCGGCTCATAGTCAAATGACGCATAGCCGCGGCTGATGCTTTTCAGCCGGTCGTAAAAGTCGAACACCACTTCGTTGAGCGGGAGTTCATAGACCAGCTGCGCGCGGCCGCCGACATAGGTGAGCTGCTTCTGGATGCCGCGGCGATCCTGGCACAGCTTGAGGATCGGGCCGAGATAATCGTCGGGCACATAGATGGTCGCCTTGATCCAGGGCTCCTCGATATGGGCGATCTTCACAACATCCGGCATATCGGCCGGGTTGTGCAGTTCCATCTCGCTGCCATCGGTCATGGTGAGCTTGTAGACAACGCTCGGCGCGGTCGTGATCAGGTCGAGATCATATTCGCGGGTCAGCCGCTCCTGGATGATTTCGAGGTGGAGGAGGCCGAGGAAACCTGCGCGGAAACCCTGGCCCAGCGCGGCGCTCGTCTCCATCTCAAAGGTGAAGCTCGCATCGTTGAGGCGCAGCTTGGAGATGGATTCGCGCAATTTCTCGAAATCTGCCGCATCGACTGGGAACAGCCCGCAAAAGACGACCGACTGGACTTCCTTATAGCCGGGCAGGGCTTGTGGAGCGGGGTTTTTGACGGTGGTGATGGTATCGCCGACCGCGGTGTCCGCCACTTCCTTGATCTGGGCGGTGATAAAGCCGATCTCGCCCGGGCCGAGCGTCTCGAGCTGCTCGATCTTCGGGCGCATGCAGCCGACCCGGTCCACCAGATGCTGGGTGCCGTTCTGCATGAACTTGATCTGCTGACCTTTTTTGAGCGTGCCATCGATCACGCGGACGAGGATCACGACGCCGAGATAGGGATCATACCAGCTATCGACGAGCATCGCCTTCAATGGTGTATCGGCATCGCCATCGGGCGGCGGGATTTTCTGGACGATCTGTTCGAGGATCTCGGAAATGCCCTCGCCGGTCTTGGCGCTGGCGAGTACGGCCTCGTCGGCCGGGATGCCGATGATGTCCTCAATCTCGGTGCGCGCATTTTCTGGGTCTGCGGCGGGGAGGTCGATCTTGTTGATGACAGGCACGATCTCATGATCATGCTCGATCGACTGATAGACATTGGCGAGCGTCTGGGCTTCCACGCCCTGCGCCGCATCGACGACCAGCAGCGCGCCTTCGCAGGCAGCCAGGCTGCGGGATACCTCATAGGCGAAATCGACATGGCCCGGCGTGTCCATGAGCGAGAGTTCATAGGTCTCGCCATCTTCGGCCGTGTAATTGAGGCGCACGGTCTGGGCCTTGATGGTGATGCCGCGCTCGCGCTCGATATCCATATTATCGAGCACTTGCTCTTCCATCTCGCGCTCGGACAGGCCGCCGGTTTGCTGGATCAGCCGATCGGCCAGGGTGGATTTGCCATGGTCGATATGCGCGATGATGCTGAAGTTGCGGATTTTCGATAGATCAGTCATTTGCCGCGCTCCTTAGCACGGGCAGCGCGCGCGGCAATCCGCTAATAGGGGCGGGTCATGTGTCTATCGTCGGGATCGCACTCTCGGCAAATTCGCGGGTCAGCACATATTTGGGATCGGTGCGCGTGGCCGCGTCCAGCATCTGCGCGTCCTCGCCCACCAATATGCGCCATTCCTCTGCGCGCACGCCATCGAGGATGATTTTCGCGGCTTCGGCGGGTGGCAGGCCATTGTCGCGGAAATCTTCCATGCTCTGTTGCCGCTCTTCCTCGGTTTCGCCGGGAGCCAATACATCGGCAATGCCATGTTCGCGCGCGGAGTTGAGCGCGATCGAGGTGCCGATATGGCCGGGCATCACGACGCTTGCCTTCACATGCGGCGCGTTGATCGCAAGATCGGTCAGCAGCGATTCGGTAAAGCCCTTCACCGCGAACTTGGCGGCGCAATAGGCGGTGTGCGGCGTATCCGGGCCGATGGTCGCCCAAAAGCCGTTCACCGAGCTTACATTGATGATGTGCGCTTCATTGGCTTTCACGAGCAGCGGCATGAAGGCGCGGGCGTTCAGATACACGCCATTCCAGCAGACATTGAAGGTGCGTTCCCATTTCGCGCGGTCATCGGCGACGAAGCTGCCACCACCGGCAACACCGGCATTGTTGAACAGGAGGTGGATATGATCCTCGCCGGTTTCCGCCATCACATGATCGCGGAACGCCAGGATATCCTCTTCATTGCCAACATCGGCGTGAAAGCTGATGATCTTTGCGCCCTGCGTGGCTTCGGCTTCGGCAAGACGTTGGGTCTCGGCCATGTCCTCATCGCCAATATCGCACATCGCGATCGAACACCCCTCGGCGACAAGCTGCAAAACAAGCGCACGCCCGATGCCGGAACCGCCGCCTGTAACAACCGCAATCTTACCTGAAAAATCCTTCATGCTCTCTCATCCTTGTCCTGGTGTTCCATCCATTGATCGGGATTGACCCTGTCCGGATCCGCCCGGGCTTCCCGATGTGTCTCTGCCGCATGCCGCATCAGGGCCTGCGCTTCCTTGGTCTGCATCAATTCCATGAAGAGAACGCTCTCGCGCGTGAGAATCTCCTTGTCGACGGGTGTGCCCGCCTCGCGCACCAGCGTCTTGATATGGGCAATGGCGAGCGGCGAGCGCGCCATGATTTCGCGTGCAATTGTGATTGCGCGGTCGAGCGCAGTTTCGTCGCTGTCTGCGGCAACAAGCTCTTCGAAGATCCCGAGTGCATGGGCTTGTGACGGAGACACGAGCCGCGCGCGCAGCATCATCTCAAGCGCGCGGCCACGCCCGACAATCTCGGTCAATCTTTGCGTACCGCCGGCGCCCGGCAGGATCCCGACCGATATTTCGGGTAGCCCAAATCGATAGGGCCCGTCTTTCGCCACGCGCATGTCGCAGGCGAGCGCGAATTCGAACCCGCCGCCAGCGGCCGATCCATTCAACGCGGCGATTACCGGTTTGGGCAGCGCACCGAGCTCCAACAATATATCGTCCATATTGGCGTCCCAGGCCTCACCCTCCTTGCCGCTGGCGATATCGTCCAGCTCCTCGAGTGAGAAATGCCGGATGAAGATATCGCTATCGGTACCGGTGAAGATAACCGCGCGGACATCATCCTCGCGCAATCGCGGGAGCATCGCATGGAGCTCGTTCATCGTCTGCGGCGCCATGACGTGAAGCGGTGGGTTGGCGAAATGCACGATCGCCAGATCGTCGCTTACATCGAGCGTCAGATGCGCCATCATGATCCTCCCGGCAGCGACGGACGCTCCACGCGCTCTCAGATCACCGCCTTGCCATTGGTAACCAAGACATGCGGAAAGGAAAGGCTGAGGCGGCGGATTTCTTGCTGAATTGCGAATACTGGATCAGCTGGGCAGGGGTCGGACCTCAGCTATTCGCGAACATTCGCGACATTATAGCTATAGGCCTCGTCCTGGGTCAGGCATCGGCGAGTCTCGCCGCTACCCACCGCCTGGGTCGCATACATGACTTCGCTCAGCAGCCGCCGCGACACACCCATCCGAATCAGGAAGTCGTTATCTTCCGTGGCCAGCTGCGCGCTTGCCTGTTCGATCTCACCAATCAGTTCGACCGTGCTTTCGGTTCCGGCTTCCACTTCCTGGCGGATCACGTCGCGATTACCCGTATGCGTAAACATATGGACCATGAAATTGCCGTTAGGTTCAACGATCCGGAGCTGTCCGCCCATGAACACAAAATTGCAGGCGGAAAAACAGGCCCAGCCGGCCGGAATACGCGTGATGATACCGGGAAACTCTGTGCGCAACATGCGACCGGCTTCATTTCCGGCATAGGCATCGCCGCCGGGAGAGCGGAACCATATCTCGGCTATAGTATCATCGGCTGAAAGGGCATCGCGAAGCCGGTTAGCCAGGCCCGATGTGATCATGCCTTCCGCGAGGAGAACGCGATAGTCGCCGCGATCTTCCGTCGTTAGCGACATCACCTGATTGGCCGCCCAGTTGGGCGCAGCCGGGCATGTCGGATTTGGATTGTTCGATTGTGCGCCCGGTGAGGCGCTGGCGCACAACAGTGCCGCTCCAATGGCGAAAAGGTCGCGAGCGCGTGGCATGGATTATGCGGTCCGGGTGTACCGTCGAGACGGTGGTACGCGGCACATCGTCTTGGGTACTGTCGTTTCTTCGCCTTCGACAATGATGACGTCTGTTACCTCAAGGCAGTCGCTGCCGCTTGCCGTTTGGGTTCGCGCAGTCACCGTTGAGCGCCCGCGGACGCCCGGGCGGGTATCACTGGACCATTCCGCGGTTGTTCCAACAGCCCCACCACGTGTCGCTTCATCGGTTGCCGCAGCGGCTTTTTCTTGTTCTTCCGGATCCAATCGGCAGGCGATTTCCGTCGCCAGAACATCGCTAAATTGTGAAGACGGGACAAATGTTGGGATCCCGAGCGATCGCGCAGCGCCGCCAAGCAGGCCACCGATTATCGAACGACCGGCCGATTGGCCTGCCGTGTTGCAGTGATTCTCGCTGTCGTCGGAGTTGGACGATCCACCACCCAGCAATCCGCGAAACTGAAACGCAGATACTGGTTGCGCGGCTAGCCCGACAATAATCGCAAAGGCGATGAAACGATTGTTACGGCTGTGCATAAACATATTACTCTCCCGGTCGACCCGGTTGCATTCCTCAATCACGCGCCAACTACCCTGTAGCCCGCAAAACATCAAGATTCTTAAGGTAAACGGGGTGTCGAAAGCGTTAAAACCAAAGTTGGTGATCGGCGTCACTACGGCCATCTTCGCAATGCCCGATAAGCATTCTCGTCAACGTGATCCGGAAGAGGATCATCGGAACGAAACTGAATTTAAATCGGGAGACCAATCATGTGGAAATCAATTGCTTCGGTAGCCGCGATCGCCGCCGCCATGACTATGACTGCAACGCCGGCTTCGGCCGACCGTGGTTCACACAGCCAACGGGCGTCACTGCCTACTTGCACCCAGCCGATCGGCGCGATCTCGATCGTTGAGCCGGACGATAATTGGTGGCAGCGATATGACCTTGATAGCCCGGAATCGGTTATCAACCTTCTCGTCTTGCGTTCGGGCTGTTTCACGATCGTGGATCGCGGCCGCGGACTGCGCAGCCGCAACCTTGAGCGGGCCCTGGCCGATAATGGCGATTTGCAGGCCGGATCGAACTTCGGTGGCGGACAGGTCCGTGCGGCAGACTTTTTCATCATTCCGGATATCATCGCGACCAACCGCGATGCCGGCGGCTTGAACATTGGTGGCGCCCTTGGCGGCATCTTTGGCAGCACCCTGGGTGGCACCTCGCTGGGTATCAACACGCGGCGCCGCGAAGCCAATGTGTCGCTCACGCTCGTCAATGCCCGGACAACCGAAACGCTGCGCCTGACTGAAGGCTATCATCGTGAAACCGATACCGGTTTCTCGGCTGGCCTGTTCGGCGGTGGCGGGATCTTCGGTAACCTTGGTGGCGGTCTGGGTATCGGCACGTACGAGAACACCGAGATCGGCCAGGTTGTCGCCGCCGCCTATCTCGATGCCTATTCTGATCTGGTGGTCCAGCTAGGCGGAGTAACCGCGCAGGCGCCGGTTGCTCAATAACGGCACTGTCAGATCTTGGGGGGAGGGGCGCGCAGCCAACAGGTTGCGTGCCCCTTTTGCTTGCCTCGGCGGGAAAGCCCGTTAGCATCAACACAGGATCAAGATCTAAGAGGGGACGCCCATGCGCCACATCGCGGTGGTCGGTACGGGGCCGGCAGGCTATTATTCTGCAGAGGCCGCTCAGAAACTGTTTGGCGAAGATGTTTCCATCGACATGATAGACCGGTTGCCGGTGCCCTATGGGCTGATCCGGTTCGGCGTTGCGCCGGATCATCAATCGATCAAAAATGTCGCGCGACGATATGAGAAGGTCGCCTTGTCGGACAATGTTCGCTTTGCTGGCAATCTCACCATTGGCGAAGATGTCAGCATCGACGAGCTTACCGATCTCTATGATGCCGTCATATTGGCCACTGGTGCGCCGGAAGATCGGACATTGCCAATCCCCGGCGCTGAGCTGTCCGGTGTGTTGGGCAGCGCGGCATTTGTTGGCTGGTATAATGGTCACCCCGATCATAGCGAAGTCGATCCACCGCTGGATGGCACACATGTCGTGGTTATCGGCAATGGCAATGTGGCGCTCGATGTGGCGCGTATTCTGTCGAAAACACCGGACGAATTTGCGGGTTCAGACATTGTTCTGCACGCCTATGAGCAGCTCGAAACAGCCAACACCGAGCATGTGGCCCTGCTCGGGCGGCGTGGACCGCATCAGATTGCTATGACCCCCAAAGAGCTGGGCGAATTGGGACGGCTGGAACGGGCCGCACCCCGGGTGGACCCAAAAGATTTGCCGGAAGAAGGCGCCGATGCCTTGCTCGAACCCGGAATGCGCAAATCGGTAACGTTCCTGCGAGAATTTGCCGCAATTCCGGAATCCTTTCGTGCCGACAAAACCGTCGAGATCGATTTCGATTTCTTTGCAGCGCCGGTTCGCATTGAAGGCGATGGCAAGGTTGAGCAGGTCGTTGTCGAGCGCACCGAATTGGACGCCGACCTGCGCAGCCAAGGAACCGGCGAGACATATACAATCCCGGCTTCGATGGTGGTGACCTGTATCGGCTATCAAACGCCGCCGATTGAAGGCGTGCCTTTCGAACACGGCCGCGGCCGTTTTGCCAATGATGAAGGCCGCATCATGCCCGGTCTATACTGCGTCGGCTGGGCGAAACGCGGACCGACCGGTACGATCGGTACCAACCGGCCGGACGGCTATGCGGTGGTCGATCTGATTGCCGAAGATATCGGTGAGGGCGCGGGCAAGGCCGGCCGTGCAGGTCTTGATGCGTTGCTTGCAGAGCGCAATGTCGATGTGGTGACGTTCCGGGACTGGAAGAAGATCGAGGAAGCCGAGGCGGACCGCGCTCGTGAAGGTAGTCCGCGCGAAAAGTTCATCGAAATCGAAGAGATGATCGCGGCCCGATCCCGGTGAAGCCAGCGCAGTCAGTATCGGCGATAGACCGGCATATGGAGAGCTGTTTCAACAGCCGCATGTCCATGCAGGTCAAGAATGAACTGGCACTGCCACATCAGGCGACCAACTTTTCCGACGCGCCCGACCATCTGTTGCTTATCCTCTTCGCGTCTCGCTGCGGGAGCAGCTATGCAGGTCAGCTCCTCGCGAATACACCGCACTTCGAACAGGTTTCGGAGGCGTTCAATGTGGAGCAGCTGGCACAGGTACGATCGAAACATATCCTCGCCGACGATGGCGAAGCGGCGCGCTGGCTGATTGCGAATCACGGTACACATCAAGCATTTGCAGCGAAATGCGGACTACCTGGCTTGTTCGGCGCTTGGCATCTCGGTTATCTTGAAGCGGTATTCGATCGGTCAACCTGCCTGGTGCTTGAGCGCTGGGATCGTGTTGCACAGGCTATCTCTCTGTTTCGGGCGGAACTGACCGGTCGTTTCCATTCCCCGCAAAAAGCAGCTCGCGAAGTGGAGCGTGATGATTATGATCGTGAGAAGATCGCGGTTTTTCACACAGTGATTGATAGGGCATATGAAGCGATACATCGCTTTATGGCGCTGACCGGCAAGGCCTACCGCACAGTCTATTATGAAGATATCTGCGCCGATCCGGAGGCATTCGTCAGGGACACATGTGCCGATATGGACCTGCCGATGCCCGCCGCTTTTGACGCCGAAGTCCGCGTGGAAATTCTGCGTGATGATTTGAGTGCCGAGTGGATAGAGCGTTTCAAGGATGGTCGTTAGCGCCCACTGGCTGGGCGTTCAGGCTTGCCCTTAGAGCCAATCACCAAGAATCGCATTTACTTGCTCGGGCGCTTCTTGCTGTACCCAATGCGACACGCCCGGCAAGCGATGCAGCTCCAGATTGGGAACCCATTCTTCGGTTCCCTCGGTGCAGCGGATATTGAGCGCGACATCCTCTTCACCCCAGATCATCAGCGTCGGCGTTTCGATCCGCCCATCGCCGAGATCGACAGAATCATTTCGCCTTACCAGCGCGCGATAATAGTTGAGCATCGCGGTTAGCGCGCCAGGTTGCGCAGCGGCGGCCGAGTAGATCTTCTGTACCTCTGGCCCAAATTTGCTTCGGTCGCAGCTGGAACGCGCGACCATCTGGCCGATTGCTCGCGCATCGTTCCGGCCCAGCAGTTTCTCCGGGAGCCAGGGAATCTGGAAGAAGAAAATGTACCAGCTCTTTTTGAATTGGCGCCAGTGTTTGATCTCGCGCTGGCCGACCATCGGATGCGGGACATTCATGATCACGAGCCGCGCCAGTGGCCGCAATTTCCGGATTGCAAATGCCCAGGCGACAATCGCGCCCCAATCATGGGCGATAAGCGTCACCTCCTTGGCGCCACTTGCATCGATGAGCGCGGCGACATCATCGGTCATCTGGTCGAGCGCATAGGCGTCTATTCCTGTGGGCCGGCTGGAGCCGCCATAGCCGCGCATATTCGGCGCCCAGACACGATAGCCGCATTCGACCAGCAAAGGGATCTGATAGCGCCAGCTATAGTGGAGCTCAGGAAAGCCATGGAGGCACAATGCAAGCCGGTCTCCCGAGCCTGCTTCGGCCAGTTCAAAACGCTGCCCATTCGCTTCGACCCACCGCATCACGACGCCGCTTTCGGGCTCGGGCGTCCAGCTGAATTCACTATCCATATCCGGACCGTAGCAGCCTCGGCGCTTTTCTGCTAACGTCTACGTAAACCAGAAATCAGGAGAGAGTTTGATGCATGACCTCGTCATCCGAAACGGCACAATTGTAGATGGTCAGGGCGGTGAACCCTATACCGGTGATATCGCTGTCGACGGCGATCTGGTGACGCAGATCGGCGAAGTCAGCGAGCCGGGACGCGAAGAGATTGACGCGGCGGGCAAGGTCGTCGCGCCGGGTTGGGTCGATATTCATACGCATTATGATGGCCAGGCCACCTGGGACAGCGAGATGGCGCCGTCCAGCTGGCATGGCGTGACAACCGTGGTGATGGGCAATTGCGGCGTCGGTTTTGCGCCTGCCAAGCCGGAAAAGCATGACTGGCTGATCGGTCTGATGGAAGGTGTCGAAGATATTCCGGGGACCGCACTTGCCGAGGGGATGAGTTGGAACTGGGAAAGCTTCCCCGAATATATGGACGAGCTCGAAAAAATGCCGCGCACCGTGGATGTCGCATGCCATGTGCCGCACGGCGCGATCCGGGCCTATGTTCTGGGCGACCGGGAAAAGCCTGGTGCGGTTCCGACCGAAGACGATGTCGAACAGATGTCGGCGATTGTCGAGGAAGGCCTGCGCGCCGGTGCGCTCGGTTTCTCAACCTCACGGACGATCCTCCATCGCGATGTCGAGGGCGAGCTGGTTCCCGGCACGACGGCGACCAAGGAAGAGTTGGTCGGTATCGGCCGCGCCATGGGCCGGGTTGGCTATGGCGTGTTCGAGATGGCGTCCGATATGAAACGCGAATGGGATGAGTTTGGCTGGATGGGCGATCTGTCGCGTGAAACCGGCCTGCCGGTGACATTCGCTGCGCTCCAGTCGATCGCCAAGGAAATGTCGCTCGAAGAGCAGATCGAAGCGACGGCCGCGGAGAACGCCAAGGGCGCCAATATCGTCGCCCAGATCGCCTTGCGCGGTAACGGGATCATCATGGCCTGGCAGGGCACGGTGCACCCGTTCGTCTTTAAGCCGGCCTGGGAAGAAATTGCCGAACTGGATTGGGATGCGAAGCTCGCCAAGCTCAAGGATGCGGATTTCCGCAAGCGGATGATCGAGGAAGAGTCCGTATATCCCGAAAACCCCGATCTGCTGCCGCTGTTCATGATGATCGCCAATGGCTGGCCGGTTCAGTTCGAAATGATGGACGGCTTCAACTATGAGCCGACAGCGGCCGAGAGCGTCGCCGCACGCGCCGAAGAAGCGGGGATGACGGGCTCCGAATATGCTTATGAGCTGCTGATGCGCGAAGAAGGCACGGGCTTCATCTATTATCCGATCCTCAACTATGCGGACGGCAATCTCGATTTCCTCCACCCGCTTCAGCATCGCGATGACACGGTGAACTCGCTGTCCGATGGCGGCGCGCATTGCGGTACGATCTGCGACGCCGCCTCGCCGACCTTCATGCTCGAACATTGGGTGCGCGATCGGGAGCGGGGAACGATCAGTCTCGCCAATGCGGTGAAGCGGCAATGCTATGACACGGCGCGGCTCTACGGTCTCAATGACCGCGGTGTACTTGCTCCCGGATATCTTGCTGATATCAATGTGATCGATCTCGACAATCTCAAGCTCGAAAAACCGTGGCTGGCGTTCGATCTGCCCGCCGGCGGTAAGCGATTGCTGCAAAAGGCCCGCGGCTATGAGGTGACGATCAAATCGGGTGAAGTCACGTTCCTCAACGGCAAGGTTACCGAAGCGCGCCCAGGCGGCCTGATCCGCGGCCCGCAATCGGTCGAGATGGCCGAAGCAGCGGAGTAGCGCTTTTGCTTTCCCTGGCGCGGCGCTAGGGCAAGGCCATGGGGCTTCTCGATACGCTTAGATTTTGGGACCGGGGCAAACGGCGCTGGACCCGTGATAGGCTGTTACAGCTATTCTCGGGCTATGTGGGTGAAGATCGCGTTGCTCGCACAGCCAGGCAACTTGCGCCGATTGGTGAGCGCGCGCTGAACGCCCCGCCGCGCATATTATGCATCCTGTTCGCCGCCCGCGCCGGAAGCACATATGCCGCGCATCTCCTGTCCGATACGGCCTGGTTCGCCGATGTGAATGAGAGCTTTCAGCCCGAGCAACTCAGCGCCATTCGCGAACGTCATGGCCTCGCCGATAGCCGGGCTGCGGTTCAGTGGATGGTCGACAATCGCGGTACCGAGCAGGCCTTTGGCTATAAGGGTGGTTTTTCGGTGTTGATCGCCGCCAGCGCCACCGGATTCCTCCCTGAAACCCTGGCCCGCACACAATTTGTGCGGCTTGAGCGGCGCGATCGGGTGGCCCAAGCTGTGTCGCTGCTCAAGGCTGACATTGGTGGGCGCCTGCATTCGATCAATTCCGATGGACGCACCGTCTCAATCGATGAATATGACGCCGACAAAATTGCATTCAATGTTGGCCATGTCGCGCGGAACGAAGGCTGGTTCCGGGAGATCACCGAGCGGCTCGGCAAACCGGCGCCTGTGTTTTTCTATGAAGATATCTGCGCGGATCCCGCAAAATTCGTGGGCGATATCGGTGCATTAATGGGATTTGCGACGGCAGCGGGATTTGAGCCCGAGGTCGAGCTGGAAGTCATGCGGGATGAGGTAAGCCAGGCGTGGATCGACCGGTTTCGTGCCGAGTGCCCTGACATCCGCTAGCCACGGTGCGATGGTGATGCCCGAATTGCACCGGTCGGAGTAGAAACAGCGGTTGAAAGCTCGGCACCCGGCCCGTATAGAGCCGCGTCTGTCTCCCGGTGGGCCCGCATCAATGCAGGCCAGACACACCGGTCGGGGAGTAGCTCAGCCAGGTAGAGCACTGTCTTCGGGAGGCAGGGGCCGGAGGTTCGAATCCTCTCTCCCCGACCATTTTCCTATTTTTGTGGGCAGATCAGGAATTTCTCGCCGGTTGTCTTCGCATAATAGCGTTTGACGATATCGGCATCGAGCGCTTCGGACAGCGATACTTCGTCGGTATAATGGCTGGCGAAGGTTGTCGTCAGCTCATCGACGACCCGCTTGCGCAGGCGATCGGCGACTTCCGGGCCCGCCTTGCCGAGGAAGTTGGGCAGCAGCCAGCCGCCAACACCCCAGGCCATGCCATAGCCGCGCGAGAGAACCGTTGGTGATACATCGAGGCCGCCATAGAGATAGACCTGCTTATGAGCGACCGAACCGTAGATGCTGTAAGCGCCCGGTGTCCGTGCGGCGGCTGCTTCCATCGCGCTCAAAATCTTGGAGGCGAGATCACCACCGCCAGTGGCATCAAAGGCCAGCGTTGCACCAGTTTCGTGAATGGCATCGGTAAGGTCCGCAGCAAATGTGTCGCTGCTGGAATTGCAGATATGTTTGGCACCCATCTCGCGGAGCATCTCAACCTGCTCTTCTCGGCGCACGATGTTCACAAGCTCAACGCCATCATCATTGCAGATGCGATTGAGCATCTGGCCGAGATTGGAGGCGGCGGCGGTGTGGACGAGCGCCGTATGGCCTTCCATCCGCATCGTTTCGAGCATCGAGAGAGCGGTTAGCGGATTGACGAAGCTTGATGCACCATCCTTGGCGGTATGCTCCGGCTTGAGCGGGAGGCACATGGCGGCGGGCAAGCAGCGATAATGCGCATACATGCCGCCACCCATCACCGCGACGCGCTTCCCCATCAGCGCCTGGGCCATTTCGCCGCTGCCAGCAGCGACTACGGTGCCCGCACCTTCGTTGCCGACTGGCAAGGACTGGCCGATTCGCGCTTTCATCACGCCCATGCCCTGGGGCGATACCGGCGCGGTAAGGATGATATCGTCGCCTTCGCCGCTTGATGCACATTCGTCCATGTTGGCCCAACCAAACATCACGCCATGATCCGACGGGTTGATTGGTGTCGCCTCGATCTGGACCACAACCTCTTCATCGCCAGGGGTCGGTGTCGCTTGTTCGGAGAGTTCCATGCGAAGCTCGCCATCTTCGGAAACGGTGGACAGCATCTGGCGATAGGTTGCGGGCAAAGACATGGAATTCTCCTAGAAAGGGGCAGGGGCGATGCGGGCATCGTTCGCGCCTAGACATACAGTTTTGCGCGGTGTTCGCCAGTTCAGATTTTGCACGGCGGTTGGTCAGTGTTGATTTAAGTGTATTATCGATATAATACACGTGCGACAGAACACGCCGCAATTGCCGCGGCACGGATCAAATCAACAGGAACCGAAATGATGGACAGCAGCGTAAATCCAAATCCCGTAGCGATTGCGCGATGGGTCGGCTGGTCGATGATCGCGACGATCATTGTCGGCGCAGTAACCGCGATGTTCGTGGCCTCGGGCATCGACATCAATTTGTCAGCCGATGTGTCGGCGACTGCCGAAGCGATGTTGGGAGCCGAGGAACGGCTGCGCGGCAAGGCCTATCTTGGCGGCCTCGCATTCGCGCTGGATGTGTTGATTGGCGTCGGGCTGTATCTATTGCTCCGGAAAACCGGGCCTTTGTTGGCAGGCTGGAGCCTGATCTTTGGCCTGATGGCGTCGCTGCTCATGCTGCTGGGCGCTGTGTTCGCATTGAATGCCGCCGAGATTGCTGGCGATACGGCCTATCAATCGATGGCGGACGACAGTCGCCTCATGCTGGCGAGCCTGCAGGCGACATCGGACTATACGTCATTCCATCTCGGCCTGGTGATGTCCTCCTTTGCCAAGGCTGGCTTTTTCTACCTGTTCCTCAAGTCCGGCCTGATCCCGAAGCTGATCGCCGGCTGGGGAATCTTCGCCTCGCTATTTGTCGGTTCGACGATCGTCGCCCGCGATTTCATCCCGGCCCTGGGCGACAGCACCATCACCATGGCGTTTATGGTGTCCAACCTGATCGCGATCATTGCGACCGGGCTGTATCTCGGGATCCGGGGTGTGCGGACGAGCTAGGCTATCCTTGCTGTTCGCTGATCCAGCGCCGCATTTCGGATTCCAATGTGCTCAGAGGCACCGAGCCGAGCGCCAAAATCGCGTCATGGAAAGTGCGACGGTCAAAATTCTCGCCCAACGCCTCTTCGGCTTCGCCGCGCAACCGGCGGATTGTCAGCTCGCCAAGCTTGTAGGCCAGTGCTTGGCCGGGCCAGCTGATATAGCGATCGATCTCGGTCTCGACCTCATGGTCTGACAGCGCGGTGTTGTTCGAGAGATAGTCGATCGCCTGTTGGCGGGACCAGCCATAATGATGCAGGCCGGTATCAATGACGAGCCGCGCGGCGCGCCACATTTCGTACGTCATCCGCCCGAAATTCTCATAGGGCGTGCGATAGATGCCCATCTCGATGCCGAGATATTCGGTGTAGAGGCCCCAGCCTTCGCCATAGCCGGAGAAATAGGTGTAGCGCCGGAATTCCGGGCCAGATTCGCGTTCCTCGGCCAGCGCGGCCTGCATCGAATGGCCGGGCGCGCATTCATGCAGGGTGAGGGCCGGGAGATTATAGAGCGGCCGGCTCGGCAGGTTGTACGTATTCATCAGGCAGCTTTCGAGGCCGCCCCGGCCGGCTGTGTAAAAGGGCGCGATCTCGTCAGGCACCGGCAAGATTGTGTAGCGCCGCCGCGGCAACAGGCCGATCACATCGCCGAGCGTCGCATTGGCACGGACCGCGACCCAGGCCGTGAACATCATCAGCTCTTCGGGCGTTTCGCGCATAGAATTGCGGGTCGGTGCGCAGGAATTCGAGAAACTCGTCGAATGCTGCCCTTCAAATCCGGTCTCGGCAATCGTTGCTTCCATATCCGCTCTGATGCGGGCCACTTCATCGAGCCCGATCTGGTGGATCTCCTCGGCTGACAGGTCGAGCGTCGTATATTCGCGGATCTGGGCGGCGTAATAAGCCGGGCCATCGGGCAGGGTGCTGGCCGCCGGTATCGGTCCGCGCATTGGGGTAATAGTCTTCGCGATAGAATTGCAGGAGATCGGCAAAGGCCGGGGCAACCGCATCGCGGATCACGGCCTGGGCTTCGGCCCGCAAACGCGTCATGCTCGGCAGCCGGTACGGTCGCCGGGATCGTGCGGAAGGCGGTGTAGAAGGGATTGGCCTCGGGATCCGGATTGGCATAGGGCTCGATCGCAGCATCGCGGCCCACCAGCGTCACCTGCGGCACGGTGAAAACCGCGTTCCAGGCCGGCGCGCATATTGGCGATATTCTCGGAAAAATTGCGCGGTATATCGCGCAGGCGGCCCGAGGAAACGGCGATAATCGCCACTTGTTGTCAGCTCGACCCGGGACGCGGATTGAGGCCGGTCCAGAAGGCCGTGTCGCTGTTCAGCGGCGCTTGCCATTCGCGATACTGTCCGTCCGCGATCGCAATCTCCAGGTTCGTGCGAAACACCGACGCGTTGATCCGTTCGCGATCGGAGAGTGCCTCGACGGGGATTGCGTCCAGCTGGCGCAGGGTCTCCTGGCGGTGGGCCAGCTGCGCGTTGCATCTGGGTTTCGGGATCGACGGCGGGCAGGCGATCGCCGCTGGTCAGTTCGCCATCTTCATCCCGGGTCCAGCCATATTGCTCCATCTGCCATGCCCAATCGGCCTCATAGAGCGCCTGTAAGCTGTTCATCGGCGCTCGCCTCGGCTTCGGCTTGGGCGATAGCGGGCGCGGACAGGGTCGGCGCAATCAGGAGTGCGCCGCTAAGCGCAATGAGGGAGGAGCGGATCGGCATGTGGTGGCATCCTTGATCTGGAACGGTTCGCGCCATGAATGAGGAGATCGGGGCGTGCGTCAAGTTTTTGCGGCGATCCATGCGATTCCGGCTCTCGACTCATCCCCGGGTGCACGTTACGCCTACGTAAAGTCTCGGACCAAGAAGACAGGATGCAGTGATGGGCGACAAAGCGATCAGCGCCGAGGGCGTGGCGGAAAAAGACCGGATGAACGAAGATAATCTCGACGCATGGCTGCGCGAGAATGTCGAAGGATTTGCAGGGCTTGCGGCCTATAGAAAATTCTCGGACGGGCAATCCAACCCAACTTATCGCGTGGAAGACCAGGCCGGGAACACCTTTGTCCTGCGCCGCAAGCCCTTTCGGTGACCTGTTGCCGTCGGCGCACCAGGTCGAGCGCGAATATCGCGCGATCGCGGCGCTCCATCCGGTTGGCTATCCGGTCGCCAAGCCATTTGCGCTGTGCGAAGATGACAGCTGTTGTCGGCTCGGCTTTTTACATCATGGATCTCGTCGATGGGCGCGTGCTGTGGGACGGCATGCTCCCCGATATGGAGCCGGCAGAGCGGACATCGACCTATCAAGCGCGATGATCAGCACGCTCGCCCGCTTGCACAATCTCGATTACAAGGAAATCGGCCTCGAACGGCACGGCAAGCCGGGCAATTATTTCGAGCGCCAGGTCCATACCTGGACCAAACTCTATCGGATGGCCGAGACCGAGACGATTCCCGAGGTTGAAAAATTGATCGAATGGCTGCCGACTACGGTGCCCGAACAGACCCGCACCAGCGTAATCCATGGCGACTATCGTCTCGACAATATGATTTTCCAGCCTGACCGGCCTGAAGTCGCTGCCGTATCTGGACTGGGAACTTTCGACGATTGGCGATCCGCTGGCCGATTTCACCTATCTCGCCCAAAATTGGGTCATGCATGGCGAAGGCGGATCAGCGCTGGCCGATCATGATCTGACCGGCACCGGGAATCCCGACAATTGAGGAAGCAACCGCGCTCTATTGCGAACTCACCGATCGGGACTCGATCCCCGACATGAACTGGTATTTTTCCTATAATATGTTCCGGCTGACCGGCATCATCCAGGGTATCAAGAAGCGCTGGCTCGATGGCACGGCCTCCTCTGCAGAAGCGGAAGAACGATCCAAACGGGTGCCAGAGCTTGGCCCAGGCGTCCTGGGAATTTGCCCGCGCCGCCGGCGCACCGGCCTAGCGCAACGCACAAGCGGGAGAGCTGAATCCATGTCGCTGTTCAATCTTGACGGCAAAGTCGCGATCATCACCGGATCCTCTCGCGGGATCGGCAAGGCGACGGCCGAGGAAATCGCGGCCAATGGCGGCAAGGTCGTCATCTCGAGCCGCAAACAGGAAACCGTGCGACGCAGTCGCCGCGGCGATCAACGCCGAGCATGGCGAGGGGACCGCGATTTCGGTTCCCGGCGAATATCTCCGCGAAAGAGGATCTAGAACATCTGGTGGCGGAAACCCGCAAGGCCTTTGGCCGGGTCGATATCCTGATCTGCAATGCCGCCAGCAACCCGCATTTTGGCACGATGGAATCGATTGCCGACGAACAGTTTCGCAAGATCCTCGACAATAATATCCTCTCCAATCACTGGTTGATCCAGATGGTCGCGGCCCGAGATGCGGGAGCGCAAAGAGGGGTCGATTATTATCGTCTCATCGATTGGCGGGCTGCGTGGATCGGTGGATATCGGAACCTATTGCATCTCCAAGGCCGCCGACATGCAGATGGCGCGCAATCTGGCACATGAATTTGGCGACGATAATGTCCGGGTGAATTGCATCGCGCCCGGCCTGATCCGCACGGATATGGCCCGCGCCCTGTGGGAAAATCCCGACACCGAGAAACGCGTGACGGCCACCACGCCGATGCACCGCATTGGCGAACCGCATGAGATTGCGGGCGCGGCCGTCTATCTCGCTTCTCCCGGCCTCCACCTACATGACCGGCCAAGTGCTCGTCGTGGATGGCGGCCGCACGAGTCTAACCAAAGGATCCAGATATGAACCGCTTCGACGGAAAATCGATCATCGTGACCGGCGCTGGCTCCGGCATTGGCCGGGCGACTGCGCGCCGCTTTGCCGCGGAAGGCGGCAAGGTTATCGCGGCGGACAAGATGCCGACGGTTCATGAAACGGTTGAGCTGATCACCAGCGATGGCGGCACAGCCATCGGTGTCGAGATGGATGCCGGCAGCGAGAGCCGAGGTTCAGGCACTGGTCGAGAAAGCCGTGAGCGAACATGGCGGGTCTGGATGTGCTGTTTCGCCAATGCCGGGATCACCGGTGGACTGCCCGGCGGGCTTGTTCGATGCCGATGCCGAAAGTTGGGCGGAAGTGTTGCGGGTGAACCTGATCGGCCCATTCCTCGCGATCAAATATGGCGCGCCGGAAATCGAAAAACGCGGCGGTGGTGCGATCATCTGTACCGCATCGGTAGCCGGTATCCGTTCGGGCGCTGGCCCCTGTTCCTATTCGGCATCCAAGGCCGGGGTCATCAACCTGGTGACAAACGGCCGCGCAACAAATGACCAGCAGCAATGTGCGGATCAACGCGGTCTGCCCGGGGATCATCGAGACCGGCATGACCAAGCCGGTGTTCGACTATGCTCGCGAAAAAGGGCGTCGAAAAGCAAGATTGGCCAGCTCAACCCGCTCAAACGTGGTGGACAGCCGGAAGAACTCGCTGGTGCGGTGACGTTCCTCGCGTCCGATGATGCGAGCTATGTGAATGGGCAGGCGATTGCCGTGGATGGCGGTCTGTCCTCCTCCCATCCCGTAACTCGTCAACTTCCAAAACAGGCAGCGCATTAATGGCTCAGGATTTCTTCGCAGGGGAAAGTCGCAATCGTCACCGGCGAGGCAGCCGGGGTATTGGCGCCTCGACAGTCGAAAAGCTCGCCGCGCGCGGCGCGCGGGTGGTCGATCAACTATTCGTCGAGCAAGGACGGGGCGGAAGCGATTGGCCAGCGCGATCGGCGACACTGCCATCGCGGTCCAGGCCAATCTGGCGGCAGGCGAAGCGGAAAAGCTCACCGAAGCCGCGCTGGCAAAATGGGGCCAGCTGGACATGCTGGTCAATAATGCCGGGACTACGAAGTTCGCCAATCATGAAGATCTGGACGCGCTCTCGGCAGACGATTTTCTCGAGATTTACCGGCTCAACGTTGTCGCGGCCTATGAAATGATCCGCGCCTGTGCGCCGGCCATGCGGGATGCGGGCGGCGGCTCGGTGGTCAATGTTGCTTCGATCGCCGGTACCCATGGGATCGGATCGTCGGTCGCTTATGCCGCCTCCAAAGGCGCGATGATCACGATGACGAAATCCCTCGCGCGGGCCTTGGCACCGGAGATCCGCGTCAATGCGATCTGTCCGGGCTATGTCGGCACAGGCTGGTTCGCTGATCGGCTGGGAGAAGACGGGCTCAAGGCGATGAATGAGGCGGTGGCCAGCAAGGTGCCGCTTGGTATTGCCGGACAGGCCGAGGATATCGCCGATGGCATATTGATGTTTCTCGACGATGCATCCCGTCTTGTGACGGGTGAAACACTTGTTGCTCGACGCCGGATCGCATCTCGATCTGCAGATTGTCGCGCCGTCCCGGACAGGAGATTTAACCCCATGCAGTATCGGCAACTTGGTTCGAGCGATCTTCGAAGTCTCGGAAATCTCGCTCGGCACCTGGCTGACCACCGGGGTGGGTATCGAAAAGGATCAGGCGGTTGCCTGTATCGATCGCTCCTTCGATCTCGGGATCAACTTCATCGATACCGCCAATGGCTATGGCCGGGGCGCATCGGAAACCGTGATCGGCGAAGCGTTGAAGGATCGGCCGCGGGATAGCTATATCCTTGCAACCAAGGTCTTTTTCCCGATGACGAAAGAGGATCGTGGGCCTATCGCGCGCGCAGATATTGAAGCAGATCGATGCCTCGCTTGTCGCGGCTCCAGACCGACTTTGTCGATCTCTATCAATGCCATCGCTATGACGAAGATACGCCGCTCGCCGAGACGATGGAGGCGCTGACCGATATCGTGAAGGCGGGCAAGGTCCGCTATATCGGCTTTTCCGAATGGGAACCGGACCAGATCCAGGCGGGCGTTGGATATGGCGCCAGAGATGGAAAAATTCGTCTCGAGCCAGCCGCAATATTCGCTGCTCTGGAGGCGTCCCGAAAAGGCTGTGATACCGCTCTGCAAAGAAAATGGCGTGTCGCAGATTGTCTGGTCGCCACTCGGCCAGGGTGTGCTCACCGGCAAATATGACGCAGATAGCCCGCCGCCCTCCGATAGCCGGGCCGCGAGCGATGATATGGGTGGCTTTATGGAACGGCTGATGCGGCCTGATGTCATTCGCGCTGTCGATACGATCAAGCCGCTGGCCGCCGAAGCGGGTTGCAGCATGGCGCAATTCGCACTCGCTTGGGTATTGCGCGAAGCCAATGTTGCGTCGGCTATCGTCGGGGCGAGCCGGCCTGAGCAACTGGATGACAATGCCGCGGCCAGCGGGCTCGAAATCGATCCGGCCCTGTTTACCAAGGCCGAAGAGATAGTGGGCGCCATTCCGCGACCCTAGAATAGAGAAACAACATGAATTTACAGCAGATTTTGGCGAGTTTTGCGCCGAGTGAAGATGGGCATAGTGTCGACATCCCACCCTCCTGGATGCAGGGGCGGACGGCCTATGGCGGTCTGAGTGCCGCCATTGGCCTGCATGCAGCGCAGCAGTCGGAAGAGGATCTGCCGCCGCTTCGATCAGCGCAGATTTCGTTTATCGGCCCACTCGCTGGCAGCGTCTCGGTTACGACAAAGCTGCTGCGTCGCGGGCGGACAGCGGCCTTTATCCAGGTTGATATTATTAGCGAGAAGGGCCTTGGTGTCCGTGCCATCTATGTCTTCATGCAGGCGCTCGATTCCGAGGTTGATTATGCGCATCATGACGCGCCCGATATTGGCGCGCCGCCAGATGGTGAAGAGCTGCGATCCGGTCCGCCGGAATATTTCACCAGCAATTTCGAATATCTCGAAAGCCGCCATCCAGACGCAGAAGGCAAGCCGCGCTTTACGCGATGGCTGCGGATGAAAGAGCGCGATGGGCTAGATCCGATGATCGAACTAATGGCGATGGGCGATGCCCTCCCGCCAGCCGCCGTTGCGCTGCAGTCTCGCGGCGCGCCGGTGAGCTCGATCAACTGGTTTGCCAATGTGCTCGAACCCAATCCGAGCACAGAAAATGGCTGGTGGCTTGTGCAGACAGACAGCGACATGGCCCGCCATGGCAATAGGCAGCCAATTATAACGGGCTATGGTCGTCCGACGGGACGGCCGTGCTGTCCGGGAATGCAGAGCGTCGCGCTGTTTAGTTAAGCGGCGGCGCCTTCTTCCTCACCCACACCGAAATACAGCTTCGGCAGAGTCTTTTTTGAGGATCTTGCCATTGGCATTGCGCGGCAGGGTCTGCTCGACAAAGACGATCTTCACCGGGATCTTGAACTTGGCGAGCCGTTCGCCAACCCAGGCCTGAAGCTCCGCTTCGCTGACATCATGGCCAGGCGAGCAATGCACAACAGCGGCCGGTTCTTCGCCAAGCTGTTTGTGCGGAAGGCCGATCAATGCGCTGCGTCCGTGACGGCCGGATGATCGTAGAGGACATTCTCCACTTCGGACGAGTAGATATTCTCGCCACCGCGAATGATCATGTCCTTGGCCCGATCGCAAATATAGCAAAAGCCTTCTTCGTCGAGCTTGGCGAGATCGCCGGTGCGGATCCAGCCATCGACAAATGTTTCCGCATTGGCTTCGGGCTTGTTCCAATAGCCTTTCACGACCATTGCGCCATAGGCCCATAGCTCGCCAATCTCGCCGGTCGGCAGCTCGCGCGTGCCGTCTTCGGACATGATCTTGAGCTTGGCCACTGGCACGCACGGGCCACAGCTTTCCGGCCGATTGAGATAATCTTCCGCGCTATGCCCGGTGACCGACCCGGAGGTTTCGGTCATGCCCCAGCCCATCGCCGGCGACGAATTGAAGTCGCTCTTGATCTTGCGGACCAGGTCCGGAGAGGCCGGCGCGCCGCCATAGGTGATGCTGTCGAGGCTCGACAGGTCATATTGTCGGGCGATCCGGATGTTCGAGGATCTGCCACGCGATGGTCGGCACACCGCCGGTCAGCGTGACTTTCTCGCGTTCGATAATTTCCATCGCCCGTACCGTGTCCCATTTGTGCATCAGCACAAGCTTGGAGCCGCCGGCAATGATCGGTCCCATCATCGCGGTACAACCGGTCACATGGAACAAGGGGATCACGAGCAAAACGCACATCGGATCGGGCAAGCGTTCCGGGGGGGCGGCAATTCTTCGCCGCGCCGAACCGCACCGCGGGTTGTTGCATAGCCGGTCGAGAGCAGGTTCGTGAGCGAGTTACGATGCGTTGCAACGGCGCCCTTTGGGTCGTCCCGGTGGTGCCACTGGTGTAGAGGATCGAGGCATCGGTTTCCGGGCCGATATCGGCCGGCAGGGAAATCGGTGTCCGCCAGATCGCCCCATGCTGTCGCTCGTGCCGATCAGATCGGTCAAGCGCGACCACACCTTCATCGAGTTCGCCGCCTGGACGGGTGACAATGATCTTTTCGATATTGGGGAGAGTTGGCGAGCGCAGGCTTGATCCGTTCATAACGTTCGCCATCGGCGATCAGCACTTTCGAACCGGAATCTTCCAGGCCATATTCGAGCTCGCCACCGGTCCACCAGCCATTGAGCGGTACGGCAATCGCGCCAATTGAGAGAATCGCAAAATAGGCAACTGGCCATTCAGGGAGGTTCCGCGCGGCGAGCGCAACCCGATCACCCTTCTCGACATGCCCATCTCCTTGAGCTTGTGCGAGAGGGTCGCCGCCGCCTTGAACCAGGCGTCATACGTTACCCGTTCGTCTTCAAACACAACGAACTCACGATCCGCATAGGCGGCGCGTGCCATCCGTGCAAAGTCCGCAAATGTTGGAGGAATATTCTTCCATACCGTGGTGGGACGGCCGCTAATTTCGACCTCTTCCGTCTCGAACGGGCTGCCTTCGCCGGTCAGTGCTGCATTCGCCTGGTCCAGCGAAACAACGGGCCAATCGGGATGGTCGGGATTCAAGTTGATTTCCGTCACGTATGCTCTCTCCAAAAGAAATGGCCGGTAGATTCGCGAATCCCCGGCTTCTGCCTTCCCTTCTAGCTATGGTGCGCGGGGAGTTAATCTCAAGGGGATAGAACGCTTTCCGTAACGACAGCCTTGCCAGCCCGGTCTGCGATGGGCGACAAGCCAAAGAAAAACCCCGCTGGAGAATCACCACATGTCCGTAATCAGCACCGAACGCCATGACGATGTGTTCGTCATCATTTCCAACAATCCGCCCGTAAATGCGCTGGGCCAGGCCGTCCGCCAGGGCTTGACCGAAGGCATTGACGAAGCGCTGGCCGATGACAGCATCAAGGCAGTTGTGATCCGGTGTGACGGGCGCAACCTTTTTTGCCGGAGCGGACATCACCGAATTTGGCAAGCCGCCTCAGGGGCCAAGCCTGCACCGAAGCGATCGACCGGCTCGAAGCGAGCGATAAACCCGTCGTCGCCGCAATCCATGGCACGGCATCTGGGCGGTGGATGCGAGGTCGCGCTGGCCTGCCATTATCGGGTCGCGGTTCCCTCCGCGAAGCTCGGCCTGCCTGAGGTGAAGCTTGGCCTGATCCCGGGCGCCGCCGGAACGCAGCGCCTGCCGCGTGTAGTTGGCGCTGAGGCTGCGCTGCCCATGGTAGTCGTCGGCAATCCGATCCCGGCCAAGAAGGCCGAAGCGATCGGACTGGTCGATGCAATTGTCGGCGAAGACAGCCTTGCCGCCGATGCCATCGCCTTTGCGCGCGATCAGATCGGAAAACCGGTGCCGCGTGCCAGCGAGGGCACGGCCAATCGTGATGGCGTTGAAAATCCAGCGATCTTCGATGAATTCCGCGCGAAACATGGCCGCAAATTGCGGGGATTTCGATGCGCCTGAAGCGGGCATCCAGGCAGTGAAGGCCGCCGGTGAGATGTCCCTATGAAGATGGCGTGAAGAAAGAACGCGAGCTCTTCATGGGACTCATGGCCGGAACGCAATCCGCTGCGATGCGCCATTATTTCTTTGCAGAGAGGGCCGCCAACAAGATCGAAGGCATTGCCAAAGATATCGAACTCCTGCCGATCAAGAAGGTCGGGGTGATTGGCGCTGGCACAATGGGCCGGCGGTATTTCGATGAATTTTCCTGTCGGCCGGAATCCCGGTGACGATCCTCGAGATGGAGCAGGAAGCGCTTGTTCGGGGCACCGGTGTGATGCGCTCCAATTATGAGCGCACCGCCAAGCGGGGCCGGATGACGGATGAGCAGGTGGAACAGGCGATGGGCCTTGTTGTCACCGACGCTCGATTATGGCGACCTTGCCGATTGCGATCTTGTGATCGAAGCGGTGTTTGAAAATATGGATGTGAAGAAAGAGGTGTTCGCCAAGCTCGACGAGACGGTGAAGCAGGGCGCGATCCTCGCCTCGAACACCAGCTATCTCAATGTCGACGAGATCGCGACGGCGACTAACCGACCTGATTATGTGCTGGGTCTCCACTTTTTCTCACCAGCCAATGTGATGAAGCTGCTCGAAGTCGTGCGCGGTGAGAAAACGTCCGATCAGGTTCTTGCGACCTGCATGAAACTCGCCAAGAAGATCGGCAAGATCGCGGTCGTGGCCGGTGTGTGTGACGGTTTCATTGGCAACCGCATGCTCAGCCCGCGCCAGCAACAGGCCAATGCGCTGATCATGGAAGGCGCCAATTATTGGGAAGTCGATGAGGTCTTGCTTGATTTCGGTTTCCCGATGGGGCCGTTCCAGATGTCGGACCTTGCTGGCCTGGATATTGGCTGGCATCGCGATCCCACACGGATTGAAACGGTACGGGACGCGCTGTGCGCCATCGATCGGCGCGGCCAGAAAACCGGTGCCGGTTTCTATGACTATGACGCAGCGCGGCAGCGCACGCCGTCCGACGATGTGAAGAAGATCATCGCTGACTTCGCCGAGAAACAGGGCGTGGCGCAGCGTGAGATTTCCAAGGAGGAAATCCAGGAACGGCTGCTCTACCCGATGGTCAATGAAGGCGCGCTGATCCTTGAAGAAGGCATGGCGCAACGGGCCAGCGATATCGATGTCGTCTGGATCAATGGCTATGGCTGGCCGCTCTATACTGGCGGACCGATGTTCTGGGCCGATACGGTTGGCCTCGATGCCGTGGTTGCCGGGCTTGAAAAGCATGGCGCGGCACTGGGTGAGAAATTCAAACTTTCGCAGTTGCTGGCCGACAAGGCTGCTGCAGGAGAAAGGTTCAACGGATGATCGAAGTCAGCGAGAAATCCGCCATCGAAACCGCCCGGGCGATTGCCAAGGGCGAGACCAGCGCGGTCGCCGAATGCGAAGCGGCGATTGCCCGGATCGAAGAACGAGACGGCGATATCAACGCTGTCATTGTGCGCGACTTCGATCGCGCACGCGAAGCAGCCGCTGCAGCTGACGCGGCCGTCGCGGCCGGTGAAGCCCGACCGCTGCTTGGCGTTCCGATGACGATCAAGGAATCGCACGACATCGCAGGCTTGCCGACGACCTGGGGCGTCGAGATGGCAAAGGATTTCATTGCGCAAAAAGATTCGCTCGTTGTCCAGCGGCTGAAGGCGGCTGGGGCGGTCTTTGTCGGCAAGACCAATGTGCCGCCGATGCTCGCCGATTGGCAATCGGATAATCCAGTTTATGGCCGGACCAATAATCCGCATGATCTGTCGCGGGTCGTCGGCGGATCGTCAGGCGGGTCGGGTGCAGCACTGGCTGCGGGCATGGTGCCCCTGGAATATGGCTCGGATATTGGTGGTTCGATCCGCATTCCAGCCAATTATTGCGGGGTTTATGGGCTCAAGCCGAGCTATGGCATCGTCCCGCTCGAAGGTCATTATTTCCCGGGGACGGATGGCGCGGACATTCCTTTGTCGGTGACAGGGCCGCTCGCCCGTACCGCCGAGGATCTTGCGCTCGCCATCAACCTGACTTCGGATATTGCCTTGCAAGGCGCACCATCGCGCTCGCTCAAGGATTATCGGCTGTTGGTGATCACGGATACCGATCTGGCGATTGTCGACGATGAGATCGCCCAAGCCGTGGATAGCATCGCGGCTCAATGCGAAAATGCCGGGGCCACAGTGGCACGATCGAGCGATCTCCTGCCGGACCTTGCGGGTCTCCACTCGCAATATCTGCACATGCTGTTGACGGTATTGGCGGTGCGCGATCCGACCTCCGACTATCCTTTGCCAGATCTTCCCGGCTGGTGTGATATGCTCGACCAGCAGGCGCGGGCACGGCGGCACTATCGCGCTTTGTTTGAGGAATTTGACGCGATCCTGTGTCCCAATGCCGGCACGACGGCGTTCCCGCATACGCCTGTACCGATGAACGATCGTAAGCTGATCGTGAATGGTGAAGAACAGGAATTCGGTAAGCAGTTTGGCTGGGTGAGCATTGCCACCTATCCCGGCTTGCCGGCGGTCAGCGCGCCGATTGGGGCGGATAGCGAAGGCCTGCCGATTGGCTTGCAGATCATCACTGACTTCCATGCCGACCATACCGCTGTCGAACTGGGCCGGTTGATCGGCGCATTGGGCAATGGCTGAGCGTCATGCCTCTGAAACGGCGCTAGCCTGGCTGACACTATTTTCAACCAGCGTGCATTTCATATTGGAGACCTGGTACCATCTCGAGTGGGGGCAGCCACTTCAGGCGCTGATTGTTGACTATATTTGCGTTGCGCTGATGGTGTTGGGCGGGATTGCGTCCTTGCGTGTCCGCCCGCGCAGTGCAGCCGGTCTGTTGGCCGCAGGATGGGCCTTCTCGCTTGGTTTCGGCTGGCGCAGCGGCTTTGGGCGGTTGGAGCTCCGCAATAGCGGTGCGGCCAATGTGCAGGGTGAGGCCGATTTTGTATTGCCGATCATCCTGGCATCGCTCGCGGTTGTCGCGATCTGCCTGCTTTGGTCGCTGTGGCTCGCATGGCGCCAGGCGCGCGGCATTTCCCGGCAGGATTGACCGCACCCGCTCTTGTCTTTGCCCGTCAGCTATGCTTGACGTTAACGGAAAGTAGCTGCGCGAAGCAGTTAAACAAAGAGGATCGAGATGGCTGGGCTGAGCGACGAACAAGTGATGCTGCGCGATATGGCGCGCGAATGGTCTGACAAGGAAAATCCGGTCAGTGCGTTTCGCAAGATGCGCGATGCCGGCCATGATGAAGGCTATGATCCGGCTGTCTATGGCCAAATGGCCGAAATGGGTTGGACCGGCATTGTCATTCCTGAAGACCATGGTGGAAGTGGCTTTGGTTTTACCGGGCTGGGTCTGGTTATCGAAGAGCTGGGTCGCAATATCGCCGCGGCGCCGCTGGCGTCCTCTTCGGCTGCCGCAACGGCCATCATGCTCGGCGGTTCGGACGAGCAGAAGGCCAAATATCTGCCTAAAATTGCGAGCGGTGAATTGGTTGCAAGCCTCGCCATTGACGAAGGCGCACACCATGATCCCGATGCCATCGATACGGCAGTAGAAGCCGGCAAGCTCAACGGTTCCAAAGCCTTTGTTGCTGAGGGCGATAGCGCTGGGCTGTTCGTGGTTGCGGCCAAAGATGGCCTCTATCTGGTCGATGGCGATGCAGAAGGCCTATCTCGCTCCAGTCGCGAAGTGGTCGACTCCCGCAGCCATGCCGAGATTGCCTTCACCGATGTTGCGATCGGCAATGATTCCCGTCTGGCAGAGGGCGGAGATGATCTGCGCGACAAGGTGTTGGATTGCGCCCGCGTCATTGCGTGCGCGGAAATGCTGGGCCTCGCCGTCCAGGCATTTGCGACGACCAATGACTATCTCAAGACCCGCGTTCAGTTTGGCCAGCTGCTGTCGAGCTTCCAGGCGCTCCAGCATCGGATGGCCGAGATGTTCGGTGATATCGAGATGATGCGCTCCGCAGTCGAAGGCGCGCTCGCCGCGCTCGATACCGATATCGGCAGTGCGGGCCAGACCGTCGCTGCCGCCAAGGCCACGGCCAATGATGT
>CBDBUZ010000020.1:0-82931 GCA_965212265.1 Parasphingopyxis sp.
CGCTGGAGCAGCTGAAACAGCTGACGCGTTGTATAGACATTGCCATAGCGTGCTGAAAAAACGCCATATTGCTGTTGATTTGCGATTTCGGGTGGGATCAGAGGGTGAGGCTGTTCTGTGACGAGAAAGCGATATCCATTGCTATCGAGATGCCTCGAAATATGCTGGGCAAAACAGCTTCCAGCCGTGACAATCTTGTCTTCGACCGCGATCCGAAATGTTGGTGTAGATGCCGGATTGAGGCCGTCCGGGTTTATATCGGCCACACCTTGGCGCCAGTAGGAATTATCGGGCAGGCCGCGATAGGGGCAGGTTTTATGGCGGTCAGGCTCGCTCATGATTATTCCTCTTCGCATATGCCATGACGGTGCTTTCGATTTGCGCCAGTACCGCCAATCCCCAGTTCACATTTCCATGAATGCCATCTTGTGCACTGTCTCTGCCGCGCAAACCATCAGGGCCGATAAAGTCATTGTCATGCTGCAGAAAAAACGCGCCGGCGCTCTCGGTAATTTCTTTGCTCACCTGGCATTCAAGCTCCCATGCGCGCTTGCGAAGCGTGACCGGGGAAATACTATAGTCGCCTTTGAACAATCCGGCTGCGCGCGCTCGTTCAATCAGCGTCTCTGGAAGCAGGTCTTCAATCTCATCATTGTCTCGAAGTGGCGGTGGTGGAGCCAGTTGAATCACGCCAGCAACTGGAAGATTTCCCAACCTCGACAGCTCTTGGGTCAGGCGAGCCAAGCGATTGCGCAATATCTCTTTGAACAATTCTTCGCTGAAAATCTGGCCGCGACCATACAGACATTCTTCGTCGCAATTTCTGCCAGCAATCGCGAACGGCGTTGCATGCTCATACAGTGTCAAACGACTTGCCTCATTGCATCGGAGCGCTGCCACCAACCAAACATTCGGAGTTGGATCACGCTCGGCGATTGCGTCAATGCTGGTCTGAATTACCGGGTTTAGCGTCTCGCTTCCATCGGCTGCGCGAACGAACAATCCACCGGGTAAGTGGCGAACACCAGCGGCGGCGACACTGGCCGAAAAGCCGGTATGCGAAGATTCAAATCGCTGCATTGCGCGACGCAGACACGCGGCATGGCTGGCGCCGAAAATTAGAGCATGGTGACGGTCGGGCATTTTTTGGGCCTAATCGATTACTGGGTTCAGGCGCAACCGATGATGCCCGGATAGCAGCGCTACTATCTACAGCGGGTCAGATTTTCCTGGTGTTTACGCATGCTTCAGCGCCGCCCTTGTCGCCGACGACATCCTGTTGCATGGCACTGAGCTGAGGATTTCAGCCTGATTCCCGCTGAGACCAATCACAGAAAGTAATAACCCTAATGAAAAAAGACTACAGGATCGGTCTCGTTGGCTTTTTTGGTTGGGGCAATTTTGGCGACGAGCTGTTTATCGAAGCGCACCGTGCACATCTCAGCCATCTCGGCACGCTCGAACCCATTAACGATATCACCCGCAAACCCTATTTCAGCGATCCTATTGAAGAGGTGATCGATCGATATGATGCATTCGTCATCGGCGGCGGTGATCTGATTGTGCCATGGACGGTGTCGGAGCTTTACTGGAAAGAAGAGTATCTAGGGAAACCTGTGTTTATCACCGGTGTTGGCGTGCCGACCTGGCGGGATCCGCAGGCCAAGGCGATGCAGACATATAGCCAGTTTTTCCAATCAGGCAGCATTCGGGCGATTTCAGCGCGCGACGAACGGTCGAAGAACTGGATCGATCAGCGTCTTCACCCTGCGATTCCGACAACATGGCACCCCGATCTTTGCTGCGCTCTCGATTTTCCCGCGGTTGAACACAGCGATGTTGATGCCCCTATCCTCGGCGTCGTGCTTCGAAAACGGGGTGCAAACAAAGATGATTTGAGTCATGTGCGCGCGCTTTGCGAGCGAGCGAAACAACTGGGTTATTGTGTGCGTCACATTGTCCTTGGGTCTAAGGGTGTCGGCAAAGCCGATTTGGCCATTGCTGAAGAGTTTGCCGAACCGGACGAAGAGATCCGCAGCAGTGAAGATATTTGGCAGCTTTGCCGCGAAATCGGGCAATGTACTGCCTTGGCCAGCATGAAGTTTCACGGGACCGTGGTTGCGACGATGTACGGTATCCCATCAATTGTGATGGTCCCCACTGACAAGAATCGAAACTTCTTGGACATGATAGATCGAGCCGATCTGAAGTGTCCGTTCAGCAACCCCGATCTCAGCAGCAAGTTGACCGGCAGTCCGGTTGGCATCCCGCTCGCGATGCGGGAATCTCTGCGAGACGGCGCCAAGCTCGGCTATGCGCAGCTTGAAGCAGCGATATGTGAAGCCCTGGGGTAGGGGCCTTGCTGGCATTCAGTCCGGCTTGTTTTGGCAGAGGCGTAATGCGGGAGGACATCACCAGATGCGAATAGCCTTTCTTGCTGACAGCAAAGGAGAAGATGCGACCGAAAGACGTCGTCTTGGCCTGTTGTGGCGGGCATTGTTTCGCATTGAGACCGTCCGTCCAGCATTCATTGACATACATAGCCTCCATGCGGGTCAGCAGGAGCCAAATGTCGGTTCGGATGAACGAGTGCGGGGCGCCTGGGACTTGGTGTTGAATGCGACGAAAGATCCTGCGGCGGCGGACGCATTTTTTCCGGACATCCCAATCAGCTGGGCTCCACCATGCGATGCAAGCAGTATCGCGCCGTCGCCACCGGGCAATCTTACCGCAATCTGGTTGTGGGAAGACGGCCCTTTGTCCGATCCGGACCTCGTCGCCGACCAGATTCTCCCCGACCTATATGAACCCGCGCTCGACCATTCCATTGCCTGCTATCCTGATCAGGCCATCCTAGCTGATCCGGTGGCCGTCGAAGGATCGAGCCGCAATATTGTAGACTGGCTGAATGCGGATGGACCGCGTGAGACCGGAGTACCGGCCGAGTTGGTGGAATCGATCGTCGAGTACCAGTCCTTCGATCAACTTGAGATCACGCCATATGAGAATATTGATGCCCTCGCGCGAGCATCGCTGCTGATATCCGATTTCTCGCCGCCGTATCGGGAGTTAGCCGTTGCTGCAGTCTCAAATGGGGCAGAGGTTCGGCCAATCGGATTCGATAAAGGATTTGTGCTTGGAGGGTTGGGCCTCCGGGAGCCTCATGAAACGGGGACTCAATTGCTTGCTACGCCGATAGAGTGGCAAGCGGGCAATCGACGCAGGATCGAAGACTTAGTGCACTCGGTGAACGCTGGGCTTCAATCGATCTCGGATGGGTCTATCGACATGTCTTCGGACTTCGACAGTGGCACCGAGGTCGATTGCGAACTGCAATCTCACTCTTTCAATCCGCACACGCGCCTTTTAATTGCTGTTCTGACCTGTCGTTACCCGATGGTGAATGCCCTGCAAATTGAAGGGTTCGCCGTATCTGGTGACGGAGAGGACCTCCCCGATATGCGGTGTGATCCGATGTCGCCGGGTGTGAAAGATGATGTTCTCCAACTTCGGATTGTCGCACGGTTACCCCTTGATGTTTCCATCCGCGATGTCGCCATTCGGATAGTCGTAGAAAACGCAATCTCATATGACGCCCCCCTGCCGCATGACATCGTCGTGCAGAACGCTGGCTTTATAAGCGTGGAAAAAGCGGGCGAAGATGAGCTGATCGTTGAGCATTGGGGGACATCGCCAAAGAGCAAGATACACAGCAAACAAGGTCAGGTTGTCGAAACCGTCTTTGCGGAAAACGGAACCGGCCTCCATCTAGTCCGTTCAACTATTCGCCAAACATCTCAGGATGATAAACTCACGGTGATTCCGGATGAAGGGGTTGGCCAGTTATTCTCTTCCATATCCAGCTACCTAGCGCCGCAGGAGGTGACTTCAGAAGCGCTGTTGCAACTAAAAGACGCGTATCACGGTCAATCGGCATGGCTGATCGGTAACGGACCGTCAGTGAGATCAAGCGATCTAGATCGTCTGCAAGGCAAGCTTTGTTTTGCTTTCAACAGGTTCTTTCTTGCCTACTCCAATACGAAGCTACGTCCACAATTCACGCTGTGCAGTGATCGGCAAACTATCGAAGATTTCTTCGAAGAGATTGCGGCCAACGCCGGGGGCATGGTGCTGCGCGCGCAGCCTGACCAACCCAATTCGCTGAACGCTGCAGAATGGCTCCGGGTTACGCCGGTCTTTCCGCCACTTTTCTCGAGAAACCCCGCCATTCGCGTGTCGGCTGGAGGTTCCTCGCCCTTTATCGCAATGCAAGTGGCGCACTATCTCGGAATTAGACGTCTGTATCTCTACGGCATGGACTTCACATACAAGATCCGGAAAAATCCGGAGAGCAGGGATCCAATGCGCGGAGCCGTTGGCGAGGGTAACCACTTCATTGATGATTACCGAGCAGGATTGCCCTGGTCGCCGCCCAATACAATGAATATTCTAATGGCGTTCTTGACCGCCCGGGAACTATTCGCGGCCGACGGGGGAAGCATCCGGAACGCTTCGAGAGGGGGCGCATTGGAGATCTTCGAACGCTGCGATTTCGAGCGGGCACTAGAAGAGGATTAGCCGACGAGTAGCTGAGAGACAGCGACAAGAAATTCCCAATTTCCGAGCGCATCTCTCTAGATCGATCGTCCTGTGATGTGCATTTTTTTGCGACAACAATGGCATCCTTGAAGTCTCGGAGACCTCGGGGGTTTCGAGATTAAGAAATTAATCTGGCGCCAATAACGGTTGTTATCACTCCATTATGAAACTAAAGGCGGTTTGGTTTTAACGGTTTGCACGGCGGGTGGGGGCGTGATTTCGACGGCAGGAGTATTTCATTGTGATGTCAGAGCCTGTTGGGACTGGCGACCAGCCGCGTTGTTCAATTGTCGTAAGATGCTTCAATGAAGCTGAGCATATCGGACGTTTACTCGAAGATATTGGTCGACAGACGCTTAAGGATGTCGAAATCGTCGTTGTCGATTCAGGATCGACAGACGGGACGCTGGATATTGTCCGCCGTTACCCAGTCAAATTGCTGTCGATCAGACCATCCGAGTTTACTTTTGGCCGCGCGCTGAACATCGGTTGCCGCGCTGCGACTGGCGAGTTTATTGTTGCTGCCAGTGCGCATGTCTATCCAGTGAGCGATGATTGGCTCGAAAGATTGCTCGAGCCCTTCGACGATGAGCGAATTGGATTGGCCTATGGCAAGCAGCGAGGGGCAGACAGTTCCCACTACTCCGAGCTCCGTTTGTTTGAGAGTTGGTTTCCTGACGCCTCTAATAGCGATCAGGACCATCCGTTCTGCAATAACGCAAATGCTGCTATCCGCCGAAAGCTGTGGCTGGATCAGCCGTATGATGAAAGCCTGACCGGCCTCGAAGATATCGATTGGGCGAAGAAGGCGATGGCGCGGGGTTATGGCGTCGCCTATGCTGCAGACGCGACGATTATCCATGTTCACGATGAAACTTCGGCCCAGATTACAAATCGCTATCGCCGCGAAGCAATCGCATTGAAACATATATATCCGAGCGAACGATTCAGCTTCTGGAACTTCCTGCATTTATTCGCGCGCAACGCGCGTGCGGATCTTCGCCATGCCCGCAACGAGGGCGCATTTTTTCGGCGGTTTTGGGATGTCATGAATTTTCGGTTCCGGCAGTTTTGGGGCACATATCAGGGATATCATCAGTCTTCCGCGCCTAACGCTGAAATGCGCCGGAGATTCTACTATCCCGGCGCTCGCGCGAACGATAGTTCTGCCAATGGTCAAGAAAATTCGAATTCGGAAAGCCGAGTGTCGATTGAGAAACGGACAGCCGCACCCATTTCCAAGGAAAGCTAGATGAGTAAGACTATCGCGGCGATCGTGCCGATGCGACACAGTAGCGAGCGGGTGCCTGGCAAGAATTATCGCGATTTCGCGGGCAAGCCGCTTTACCATTATGTGGTCGAAACACTGCTCGCTTGTGACAGTGTTGATCGGGTTGTGATCGATACGGATAGCGATCTCATCATGGAAGATGCTCGCGAAAATTTTGCCGATGTAGATTTGCTGGAGAGGCCTGAACATTTGCGTTCCGGCATGACATCGATGAACGCCGTCCTCGAACATACGATCACCTGCGTGGAAGCGGATTACTATCTGCAGACCCACAGCACCAATCCGCTGCTCGGTTCTGACACGCTTGAATCGGCGATCCAGAGATTTTTCGATGCGATGCCCGACTTTGATTCCCTGTTCTCGGTAACGCAGTTGCAGACGCGGCTCTGGGACCAGCTTGGCCGGGCCATCAATCATAACGCGTCTGTCTTGCTGCGAACCCAGGATCTGCCCCCGGTCTACGAAGAAAATTCATGTTTCTATCTGTTCACCGCCGATATCCTGAAGCGTTACCAAAACCGAATAGGGCCGCGCGCGATGATGGCTCCAATCGATCCGATCGAGGCGATGGACATCGATGAAGAAGTCGATTTCAAGCTCGCCGAGGCTGTCCAGATGATGCAGGAGCGTGGGGAATGAGCCTTCACGTCCTTATTTCTTGCGAGCATCTTCAGCGCGAAATGTCGCGCTATCATGATCAGTTTGCCGATCGCGGGATAACCTATGATTGTCCGGATTTTGATCAGCAGCTCACCGAAGGCGAGCTACTCGAAATCATCGACCGGTACGACGGCGTCATCGCAGGCGATGATGAACTGACAGCTAAAGTCATCAATCGCGGAAATAAATTGCGGATCATTGCCAAATGGGGAATCGGCATGGATGGCATCGCTATCGATGCAGCGCGCGAACATGGCATCGAAGTCTGCAATACACCGGACCTTCTCTCCGAAGAGGTGGCCGATGTTGCGATTGGGTATGCGGTCATGTTGGCGCGCGAGTTGCACAAGATCGACAGGGCAGTGCACGCGGGTGAGTGGTATAAGCCGCGTGGAGTTTCGCTTGGCGGCAAGACGATTGGCCTCATTGGTGCTGGCGGCATTGGCCGCGCGGTCTTGCGTCGTGCGCACACGATGGGCATGGAATTGCTCGCGAGTGACCCTGCGCCAATACCCGATGAGTTCGTCCAACAAACCGGTGTCGAACAAGTGGCACTCGATACCTTGCTGGAGCGCGCAGACTTCATCGTTCTGACCTGCGCTTTGACCCCGCATAATCATCACATGCTGTCGACCGAACAGTTCGATCGCATGAAACGCGGCAGCTATCTGATCAATGTCGCACGCGGGCCACTAATCGACGAGGGCGCCCTGCTAGAAGCCATCAAGGGAAATTTGTTTACGGGTGTAGCACTCGACGTGTTTGAGGAGGAGCCATTAGCAGCCGATCATGCGCTTCATAGTTTTGAAAATTGCATTTTTGGAAGCCATAATTCCTCCAACACCATTGATGCCGTGTTGCGCGTCAATGAGGCAGCAATTTCCAACTTGTTCAAGGGTTTGGGACTGGAGCCCTAGATCGCAAGACGGTCCAATCGCGATTGATCGGGTACATGAGTCTGAGTTGGTATCAGCTATTGTTATTGGACGGTTTGAGACGATAGGAATCCGTCCCGCCAACGGCCAACGGTAGTGCGAAAAGACCGCCATCATATCGTGTCGGTGTGGGAGTATCGATCGCCGCACTCGTGATGAAAAGCGTGTCGCGACTATCACTTGCAAAAACACAATTTGTGGGATTGCGCGCGGGCAGTTCGGCGATCTGGTCGACATTTCCATCGGGCGAAATTCGTAACACACAGCTACCACCAAAACGGCAATTCCATAGATTGCCCTCAACATCGAGGGTCGATCCGTCTGGAACGCCCCGTGGATGATCCGCAAGCAGAATGCGTTCGTCAGTCAGGTCTGCCTGACCGGCTTGCCAGCCATAGGACCAAATGATGTTGTTGAGCGAGTCCGCAAAATAGAAGCGATTACGGCTTTCGTCCCAGCACACGGTGTTGGCTATGCCGATATTGTCCTTCACGATTTCGAAGCCGTTGTGATCAATGCGGTACAGCGCGCCCATCACTTCATTAACCGGCAGGGGCTCGCCATGCGGGCCTATATTGTTTTGCATAGTCCCGATCCAGATCGACCCGTCTGGCGCAATTTGGCCGTCATTGAGCCGAACTGCCGGATAGTCGGGAAGTGTGAATATCGGATCGGAGATTTGATCTTGTTCCGGGTTCCACAGCACGATTTTGGACGACAGCGCCAGCACCATCTCTTCGCGTTTTTGGCCAAGCATGATCGACACCACTGGCTCGTTGAACAACCAGCTTCTGCAGTGTTCGTTAGCAAGATCAAAACGATAGACCGCAAATCCGTTGATATCGCACCAATATAGTCGTCCGAAGTGATCATCGTAAACGATACCTTCGCCGCACAGATTTCCCGCCGGTAGAAATTGTTGGACGCAAGAAATTTCCGATGGCTCGATCATGCGCGACATGAAAACCTATCGCTGGTCGAAGTCAACTGGAGGAACTGTGACGGTTTTTCCCCGGCTGAGGATATCCAGCACGAGCTCGACCGGGCGTGTTTCCACGCTTGATTGGCTTTGGTCGATCAGGTTCGCGAATCTGTCATAGATCCGATCATATTCTGATAAACCTTCGGTGGGTACTGTCTCGCCATCTATGGTTAGACAGTGGCCGCCGTCCGTCAGCAGGAGGGCGCTATCGCCTGACAGGATCGAGATTTCCCAGATCGGTTTTCCCGAAAACAGCAGATCGAGTTTGGCCGTTCCAATGGGCTTGCTTTCTAGGCTGAAACCTAGATTTGCAGCAGCAGGCGTCTCGGCATTTTTCGGGACATGCAACTCGATATCGATGGCCGAGAGGGAATCAGGAAGAATGCGGCTCAAGATTGAAAATGCGTTTATGCCGGCATCGAACACGCCGAAGCCGGGCTCTCGCCACAGCCATTTTTGATTGGGGTGCCAATCAGTAAAATGTTCCAGCCAAGTGACCTGCAGTCTTTCGACGGGGCGGCTTTCCAGCCACTGGGCTGCCGCGTCCACGGCGGGGTTTTCTGCGCTGTGCCAAGTGGCAAAGATACTGCAGTTGGTTGTGCTGACCAGGCTATGCAGTTTTCCCAGGTCTTCGGCTGTGGAGACGGGAGGTTTCTCCAGCAGAACGTGCCAGCCCGCCTCCAGACACTGTGTTGTATGCGCCAGCCGATCCGACGGCGGCATGCATAGCGACACGGCATCGATGCGCAGGTCCGATTGTTGGAGTTCTGTAATTGACTCGAAGCGGCGAACGTTGGAATTCGTGTTGAATGGGTCCACAATCGCCGCAAGCTCGAATGTGTTTGAAGTGGCGATTGCTGGAAGGTGATTCATTCGAGCACTGACGCCGAATCCGATTACGGCCAATCGTAAGTTGGTCTTTCGATGGTTCATCTACTGATGGCTCCTGAATGACCGGGATTGTTGGTAAATGTTCACAGCCTCTAACCGGGCCGCCGCCGTGAGGAGTTAAGCAGACCGTATCGTGATGCGTTTCTCATAGTCGACCTACTAATCCGGCGGAAGCCATGCGTCTAATGCGAACCTGGTTTTCCGGTCCAATAATCCAAAATTATACTTGTGTTTTCACGGAGATATTGCATGGAGTGCCCTAGCGACCGCAAGCGCGACAATGGCATGAAATGAAGCGATTATTGCCGGGCGGGTCAAACGGAAAATTTTTGGCAGACTATGTCTTCGCTCAACCGATCATCTATTCTAGCCAAGTTTTGAAGGCACGTGTTAAGGAGAATCCATGGCTTCCGGGAAAACTGCACTCGTCACCGGCATCACCGGACAGGACGGCGCATATCTGGCGGAATTGCTGCTCGATAAAGGCTACGCCGTCCATGGTGTGAAACGCCGTTCATCATCGTTCAATACGGCTCGCGTGGATCACCTCTACAGCGATCCACACGAGCGTGAAACGCGTTTCCACATGCACTATGGTGATATGACAGATTCGACGAATATTATTCGTCTGGTTCAGGAAACTCAGCCGGATGAAATATATAATCTCGCAGCGCAAAGCCATGTTCAGGTGAGTTTCGAGACCGCTGAATATACGGCTAATGCGGACGGCGTGGGGCCTCTACGTGTCCTGGAAGCCCTCCGTATTCTAAAGCGAGAAGATGAGGTTCGTTTTTATCAAGCTTCAACATCGGAACTTTACGGCAAGGTTCAGGAAGTTCCACAAACCGAAACGACGCCTTTTTATCCACGAAGCCCTTATGCTGCCGCAAAGCTTTATGCCTATTGGATTACGGTCAACTACCGCGAAGCATATGGCATCCACGCATCGAACGGTATCCTGTTCAATCACGAAAGCCCTATTCGCGGTGAAACCTTCGTAACCCGCAAAATCACCCGGGCAGTCGCCGCAATCGAGTTGGGACTCCAAGAGGCACTCTTTCTCGGCAATATCGATGCCAAGCGGGATTGGGGCCATGCTCGCGACTATGTCGAGGGTATGTGGCGTATCGTGCAGCACGACACACCTGCTGATTGGGTATTGGCAACTGGCGAGACGCACACAGTCCGTTCTTTTGTCGAAGCCGCTTTTGTCGAGGTCGGCCGAGATATCGTTTGGGAAGGAGAGGGTGTCGACGAAGTCGGTCGGGACGCCAAGACGGGTAAAATTCTCGTCAAGATCGATCCACGATATTATCGACCGACCGAAGTGGATCTGCTGATCGGCGATGCGTCAAAGGCACAGAAAGAACTTGGGTGGAAGCCAAAAATTACAATGGCTGAACTTGTGCAGGAAATGGTGGCTTCCGATCTCGAAGTCGTCAAAGCCGAAGCGGGCCGCAATGACAGGCATGAGTAACGAAGCGCCTCAGACGTATTCCCTGAAAGGTAAGCGTGTCTTTGTCGCCGGCCATCGCGGCATGGTGGGTTCCGCTGTGTGCCGACGGCTGCAAACTGAGGACTGCGAGATTGTGACGGCCGGGCGGGAGCAAGTGGATTTACGAGAACAAACCGCGGTGCGTGCATTCATGGCAGATGTCAGGCCACAGGCGATCGTATTGGCGGCCGCGAAAGTGGGCGGTATTGTCGCTAATGATTCCTATCCTGCAGATTTTCTGTACGAAAATCTTGTCATAGAAACGAACGTAATAGAGGCGGCGTATCGCAATGATATCGAGAAACTCGTCTTTCTAGGTTCGTCCTGCATTTATCCCAAATTCGCGCCTCAGCCTATTCCAGAATCAGCGCTTCTAACCGGTCCACTCGAACCGACCAATGAATGGTACGCCATTGCGAAAATCGCCGGCCTCAAGCTGTGCGAAGCGTATCGCAAGCAACATGGTGCGGATTACATCTCTGCGATGCCCACAAATCTTTATGGGCCCGGTGACAATTTTGACCTCACCTCGAGCCATGTCTTGCCCGCGCTAATCCGAAAGGCCCATGAGGCAAAGGAACGGGGCGATGAAGCATTGACTGTCTGGGGAACGGGAAATCCGCGCCGGGAATTCCTATATTCAGACGATTGCGCTGACGCTCTTGTGTTCCTCTTGAAGAATTATTCCGGTGCCGAACATGTCAATATCGGTTCTGGTGAGGACATCACGATTGCCGATCTGGCGCGTCTCGTCATGAAGGTTGTCGGCTTCGAGGGTGAGCTAGATTTCGACACGTCGAAACCCGATGGCACGCCGCGAAAACTCATGTCGAACGACAAGCTTGAGGGCTTGGGGTGGGAACCGAAGATCGGGCTCGAGGAGGGTGTCGCCTGTGCATATCGATGGTGGCGTAACCCCAAAAGTATTTGAGCAGAGATAAGCTTGCGCGCCGCCGCGCAGTTCCAAGCCTTCTAGTTTCTCCTCGCCGGTCAAATCAATGGGATGATAAGAGAAAAGCCCCTCACGGGAGGTAATATCTATTGGCTCTTCAAATCGTTCCACCAATGCAAGAATCGTCTTGTGATTCTCGCAAACAGCTATTTTGCCTATAATGGCCGCCTGAACCCCATCATCATCACTGCATCAAGGGCCCAGTCTTCGGGTTCCGAAGGCTGATCGCTTTTTTTGCCCCACTTTGTCATTTGAACGATGTTGTCTGGATCGCTCATGCACTCATCGAGGGTCGGCACGGCTTGATCGTCAATAGGTTCAAAACCGGCGTTGAGAAAATTCGCGACATAAGAACGATTTCTCGCCGCATGGTCGACCGTATGCACGGTGTATCCGCCAGGAGCCGTCATTCGAAATAGATCACGGCAGAAAGAGTTGCGCGGATCTTCTTGCTCTGGCGGTGGCGTTGCCTTTGATAGGGTTACTGCGGAGCATGTATTCAGTGACCTTCGAGTGTACTGTCGCCAGCAGAGTAGTCTGAACGACCATTTTCGGAAAGCTGTAGGCATTTTTAAGAGATTACCGATTGTGTTTGAACGATTATATGAGTGGGCTTATGCATTGCAAGTGTTCATTCGCAGGATGTTGAGGCTGGGCCGGGTAAGGCAAACTTGCGACGCAAGCGAGTAGCCGCGCTTCTGTTAATGCCATCAACTGCAGCAATTGATCTTAGGAGTATAGATGTTTGATTTTATTCGAAAGCCGCTCTTGTGGAGTGCTTGGGACGCTGGCCACGGAAGAGAATTGGGTGGTGGTTCATATCACCTAAAGACCGCCCAGGATTTGGGTGTATACCAGCATCTGAGGGATCTGCGCGGGCAAAAAATCGCGGAAGTGGGAGGTGGCGCCTCCCGTATCCTCCACCGCATAGCTGGCGCGAACACATGCTATAATATCGAAAAGTTTGAAGGTGCTGACGGTGGGCCTGCGGAAGAGATCGAAATTGACGGCGTAGAGAATAAGAAAGTCTTTCTTGGCGAATTTTCGGATGACCTTCAGCCAGACTTCTTTGACGTTGTTTTTTCTGTCTCGGTCGTCGAGCATGTACCCAACGACATGCTCGGGCTTTTTCTTGATGACGGAATCCGGATATTGAAGCCTGGAGGTTTATTCCTGCATGCCATAGATGTTTATATCCAAGATCAACCCAACGACGCGCACATTGCTCGATTTGATGCTTATCGCGCTTGGGTTGACGATTCGCGTCTCGAAGCCCTTGATCGAGTCTACCGAGGCTCGTTGCAATTTACTTGTGATATGGTGACCAACCCAGATCTAACGATGTATAATTGGGGTCGCTTAGCCCCTCAACTTATCGAACTCAGGCAGCGAGCACAGAGCACATCTTTGTTAGTCGCTGCGCGGAAAAAGTAACGTTAGAGACTCAATAAAGCCACGAGCATAATAGTGTGGGGGAATGCTCGCGCCCTAGCAGAGCTTGGATGAGACGGCCCTGTACAGGACAGTAGCAATTTCAGAAAAAACAACAATCACTAGGAAGCAAATGTGCGGCAAACATTTTCAGTCATAACCCCATCGTACAATCAGGGGGAGTTCCTCCGGCGAACGATAGAGTCCGTCGAATGCCAAACGTTGAAACCTATTGAGCACCTAGTTTTTGATCCCGGCTCAACGGATGACAGCCGTGAAATCGCAAGCAGTGCGACAAGCGTTACGCTAATCGCCGAACCTGACAACGGCCAGGCGGATGCCGTCGCACGTGGCATGCGAATGGCGAAGGGTGATATTATAGCATGGTTGAACTCCGACGATGAATATTACGATGAAGGCGTATTCGCTCGCGTAGAGGAAGCTTTCGCTTCCGATGAAAAGCCCGATATCGTCTATGGAGATGGCATTTATGTCGGCAAAGATGATGAGTTCCTAAAGGCTGCGTACGTAATAAAAAATCCGAAAGAATTGTCATGGAGACTCGCTAAGGAAGTCGGTATTCTCCAACCGGCGACGTTTATCTCAAAACGACTAATCGAACGCATTGGTCCTGTGGATCAGGACTTCCAGTTTTGCATGGACTATGAGTTCTGGATTAGAGCGCAAATGAACGGTGCGAAGTTCATGCGATTGAATGGAAACCTCGCGCGTGCACGCTACTACAGCGACAATAAGACTTTTGGACAACGCGGAAAGAGTCTGACCGAAGTGGTTACGATGACCAAGAGGAAATATGGGTTTGCACATATCGATTGGGTGCGAAGGCTGGCAGACTATAATCTTTGGCAGAACGATGGAGTTTTGAAGGATTTCCGCAATACGAATAAGAGTGTCGAACTATTAGAGGCCGAAACCCTAGAGCTAAATCGACTAATCAACGGTGATTATGAAGCTATTTCAAAGCTTGGGAATCCAACGAATCAGCGCCTCGTTGGTGAAACTAAAGCAGCACTATTGAAGGATGGCGTCGAGCACGCGCATTCATTTGCAAAGCCAATAGATCTCGATGCTGCGAAAGTTGACGCTCACCAATGTTACACCGTTGGAGATCAACGTTGGGCATTCACAAACAAGTTCTTGGAAAACCAATTTGAGCGAACCATCGAATATTTCGAGGGCGAGCGTTTCGGACGTTCGGTTGATACATGTGTAATTCTCGGCAATGGGCCTAGCCTAACAAAAGTCGATTTAGACCAGCTGAAAGACCATGATGTATTCATTACCAATTACGCAACAATAAATGAGAAACTTCTCTCACTAGCCAAATATCTGTGTGTCACTAATTATCTCGTCGCTGAGCAAGAATCTGAGCATTTTAATCTAGTAAATGGTCCTATTAAGATTCTCCCCTATTGGCTTTCTTATTGTTTGCTCCCCAACGAGCGGACATATTATGTGAAGTCGATTGGCCATTCCGCCTTCGGGCGCAATTATCGAGAAAATATTTCTTGGCGATCGACGGTTTCTTTTTTTGCGATGCAGATTGCCTACGCATTAGGATATCGAAAAGTCTTACTGGCTGGTTTTGACCATTCATATACTCAACCCGAAAACGTGCGAGAAGGGGACGCAATTCTTCAGGCGGCCGACGATCAGAATCATTTCGACCCGCGCTACTTTCGCGGTAAGACTTGGCAAGCCGCAGACACCGGCAATATGGAGGCGATGTACGTCCTCGCCAAAGAGGCTTTTGAGGAAGACGGGCGGGAGATTGTCAATTGCACGGTTGGAGGCAAGCTCGACCTGTTCAGGCGTGGAAACCTGGAAGAGGAACTTGGTCGGATAGAGCGTGTGTCCCAGCCTTTGGAGCGAGATGTGGCGACTGAGCCATTGCCCAAAATTAGCAAGCAGCGAATTTCGCCAAAGCTTCCGAAAGTGCTAGTTTTTGATCACACGGCAAAGGGAGACGGAACTGCCACAGGAGAGCTGAAAGCTAACATCTTCGCCGGTTGGCCGCCGCAATCCTATTTGCAAGTATTCTCGAAAGGCCAGAAACAATTCGGTCTGATCGGTCCATTTGACGATGTTCGAACTTTCTCTTTGAAAGAGGCGAAAGAGGACTTGTCGAGCATCCTCGATCAATTTGATGCTGACGTAATTCTCTATCGGCCCGTGCCGGACACTTCTGCGCTGCACAAATTCGCCATGCAGCATATTTTGTCCAATCCCAATACCCCACTCATCACGTGGGTTATGGACGACTGGCCAGCGCGTCTCGAAATCGACGACCCAGCCAGTTATCGAAATTTGAACACTGATTGGTTGCGGCTATTGGATCAATCTAACGTTCGTCTTTCGATTTGTGATCAAATGTCAGACGTTTTTCAGATACGATACGGCCACACTTTCCGCGCTATTGCAAACGGCGTTGATCCGTCGGATTGGCAAACAAAAAAACCAGAGCTTCAGAACGCTGACGAGCGGGATTTTGTCATCCGTTATGCTGGAGGTCTCGCCTCCAACATGAACGCGCGTAGCATACGAAGGATCGCTGAAGCGGTCGAGACCTTGGCAAATCAGGGCGCGCGAATTCGGCTTGAAATACAAACAAAGCCAATATGGAAAAACCAGCAAGAGTCGAACTTCGCGGCATTGAAAAGCACAGAGTTCTCTACGACCCTCCTCTCTGCCCAAGAGTATAGGGAATGGCTCACGGGCGGGGACGCCGTTTTGATCGGCTATAATTTTGATGAAGTTAGCCTTCGTTATATTGGGCTTTCCATGGCGAACAAGCTCCCTGAGTGCTTGGCCAGCGGAACGCCTCTGATCGCGCACGGTCCTCGTGAAGCAGCCACCATTGCCTATCTTATGGAGCGAGATTGCGCACTGGTGATCGATAGTGACGATGATGTCATTGTCCGTGACAATATTTCTCGGCTCGTCGACGATGCTGAGTTAAGAAGCTCACTAGCGGATCGTGGTCGCAAGGCGGCGTTTGCGTATCACGACATACGTTCGATAAGGCAGGGTTTTCAGGAGATGATGAGTAAGGTTGTCGCTGGGACTTCGTCTCACAATCAACGTAGCGATCATGCAAGGGTTGATGAAACAGCTGTCATCGCGGAACTGATGAAAAACCGCAAAGGCGGTGAACATTGCATGATCGACGTGGGAGCGGAATTTGGCGGTAGCGCGGCGCATTTCGACAAATGGGGTTGGACAATACGTTGCTACGAACCCGATCCAGCCAACAGGGCTAAACTTATCGAGCGGTTCAAAGAAAACGACAACGTCACAATCGACGCGCACGCCGTTAGCGACGAACCCCAAAAAGGCGTTCCATTCTTCAGGTCTGATGAAAGCCCCGGCATTTCCGGGCTGCACGCTTTCCGCGATACACATCGGGAAGAGGGCATGGTCGATCTTACCACCGTGGCGGAAATCATCGAGGACCGTGGCCTTTCCAAAATCGATTTCCTGAAGATCGACGTAGAAGGCTTCGATTTCAACGTTCTCAAGGGCGTGCCCTGGGATCTGCTCCGGCCTGATGTGATCGAATGCGAATATGAAGATTCGAAGACGGCAAAAATGGGCCATACTTGGCGAGACATCGCTGAGTATCTTCGCGAACGCGGCTATGCTGTTTACATCAGCGAATGGCACCCGATCATTCGGTACGGCATAGCGCATGATTGGAAGCGCGTGGTCCCATATCCTGGTGTTGACGTCTCCACTGAATCCTGGGGCAATATGCTCGCCTTTCGCGAAGACCCTGGCTACTCCACAGTGGCAGCGGCATTTGAGAAACTGGTTAGGAAACACCCGGATGCCCCTAATCAGCACTCCGAAGGAGCCAAGCCCGGCGACGAACCTGCTATTCCCGTCGCTCAACAGACTATAGGCGCTGACAGCAAGAATATGAGCAGAGCTTCTGCAAAATGGAATAAATTTAGACGCAATCCGAAGGCGTTCTTCGCCGATTCAAACTTTCCGCCTTTACGTCCACTGCGCCATTTGCTGCCTTCAACGTCGCGGACCAAAAGCGAGATGGAGGCTAAGAACCAAGCGCGCCGAGCCGCTGGCGGCCGCCTTTCTTTCTTGCCGGCGAGTCGCAGGGCACTCGCTATCGAGAGGGCAGAAATACAAGCCGTCGCGCGCAGGTCTGAAGCGCGGCTGCAATATGAGTTGAAAATACTTCGCAAGGAAGCGAAGAACAGGGAGGACGCTCGCCAAGGTCAGTTTTCAAAACTGCGCGAGAGCATTCAGCGTAAGACGCAGATGATCGAAGATGCGTTGAAGCGTGAGATTGCAGTTTTTGATCAACGCCTGGCCGATATCGATGCTCGGCTGATGTCCCAATATGGTGAGGTCACGGCGCTTGGCGAACGAGTTGACGATTTGGCGCAATCAACGAGCATCGACCTGGAGGCTATACAGCACCGTCTTGATGAAGGTTTCAGCGGGGAGGTTCTAGAACAGATCGAATCCTTTGAAACAGAACTCGGCGCATTTCTCACGGCAATGCAGGAGAGGGAAAAGGCAGGGTCGGAGATTATTGCGCAGTACAAGGCTGAATCAGAGTACGAGATCGAATCGGCAAATCGGCGTCTGACTGCTGCCAGAAATGACCTTGAGGACTTGCAAGAAAAGTTCGAATCGCTCTTCGAAGAAAAGACCCAACAGGAGCGTCTTCTCACTGCAGTCGCAGAGGAGCTTCAAGGTGTGGTTCAAGACGAGCAATCTTCGGGCAAGAAGAATGCCGCGAAAACCTCAAGGTCGTAATGGGCGGGCACGCGTCGAGTCCTCAGCTTAAGGCGCTTCAGGAAATGTTGGCGCCTTATGCGGGGCGCACTTCAGGGCCGCCAGAACAGCGGAAACCTCTGACCGCGCTCTTGGCGGATTGTAAGGCGATCCAGGCGGGCAGTGGCCAGGAGAAAAAATGGTTGGGTACGATCCATCATTTTGCCTGTACCGGCGGAACTCTGATCAGCCGTGCCATCGCTGCGCAAGCGAATGTGACCTTGCTGAGCGAGATAGATCCCTACAGTTCAATGATACCGAAACCTGGAACGTTTGTGCCGACCGATATTCTGGCGAAGGGAGATATCGGGATTCGCGCCCGTCCAACAAAAATAACCGGTGCCGTCTTTCTGGCTGGATTGGAAGCTCTCCATGTCCATCTTCGAAAAATTGGTCATGCTCTCATCCTGAGAGACCATAGCCATTCGCACTTTTGTATAGGACAAGAGTTTCAATCCCGGCCACTGATCAATGATCTGTTAGAGGAGCTTTTTGAGGTTCGAAGTGTTTTGACGGTCCGCCATCCGATCGATTCATTTTTACCCCTCTTGAGCCAGAAATGGGTACAATTCGAGCCTGAAACCTTGGAAGAATATTGTCAGCGATATCACCGCTTTCTCGATAGTTATGATGATAAACCTCTGTTTCGGTATGAGGATTTTGTCGGTGATCCTGATGGGGTTCTGCGTGAGATATTGGCGGTGTATCAAATACCCTACACGGACAATTGGCAGTATGTGTTGCCCGAAGTGGTCTTGTCCGGAAATAGCGGTCGTAGCGGTAATCAAATCGCTCCGCGTCCACGCCGGGAAATTCCCGAAAGTTTGAAAACAGAGCATCGAAACAGCCCGAGTTATGACGCCCTATGTGTTCGACTGGGGTATAATCCCAGCTTGACAGCAGCTCCTCTACTGACAGAGGCCAGTTAACGCGAATTTGGAAATCCAGATGCGTTTGCACGATGTCCATTGAATCTGTTTCCCGTCAGCGCTTATTGCACAGATTAGCGGTTGAAGTTTAGGAGAGTTTGGTTCTCGTCGTAGTGACGAAGGACATTCACCGCAGAACACGGCGACACTTTTCGGTAAAAAGACAAGATCAGGCTCGTGCTGGAAGGCTTGCGCGGTGATGACAGCATCGCTGAGCTGTGCCGCCGTGAAGGGATCGCACAGAGCCTCTACTACAGCTGGTCGTAGGAGTTCATGGAGGCTGGCAAGCGCGGAAATGGCGTAGAATTGCGGTATTCCCGCCTGGTTTGGGAGAAGGCCAACAGAGTCTCCAGTGCGAAGACTGGGTGGCGCGGCACGCAGTTCGAGGCGAACCGGACTCTGCGCCACTTTCCCTGTTATGCGGGAATCTACAGGGACAATGACGGAGGCGCTTACATCCGCTTTGCGCTCAGATCGGCCGTCAAACTTGCCTTGAGCTCAGCCGTAATCCCCGCTTACGCGTTTTCGTACATTCTCCGCTTGAGCCATGATATTGTCGACCAGCTCCTTGCATGTCGGGATATCGTGGACCAGCGCCTGACTTTGGCCGCTGGACCAGATGCCGCCGTCCATATTGCCTTTGCCATAGACTTCTTCGCGTGCGCGCGCCCCGGCCATCAGGTGTTTGACGTCATCGAAATCGGTCGTCGGATCGCGCTGGATCGTCGCAACTTCCTCTGACACAGCGTTGCGCGCGACGCGCGCCGTATTGCGCAGGTTGCGCCCGACCAGCACCGTGTCGAGTTCGTTATTCTCGACAATCTTGTTCTTGATATTGGAGTGGATTGCCGCTTCCTGCGTGGCGCAAAAGCGCGTGCCCATATTGACTGCATCGGCGCCAAGCGCCAGCGCGGCGATCAGGCTGCGTCCGTCGGCCATCCCTCCACTGGCTATGATAGGGGTGTCCGGCAGTGCATCCACCGTAGCGGGAAGGAGCACAACGAGCCCGACATCATCTTCTCCCGGATGGCCAGCACATTCAAAGCCATCGATGCTGATCATGTCGACGCCTTTGCGAACGGCAGACTCAGAATGGCGCACACTGGTGCACTTGTGGATCACCGTGACGTCGGCCTCTTTGAAGGCAGGCAGATGATCCGTCGGCGCGCGGCCCGCAGTCTCGACGATCTTGAGTCCGCTCTCAATGATGGCCTCGCGATACTCGTCATAGGGGATCGGGTTGATTGACGGCAGCAAGGTCAGGTTCACGCCAAACGGCTTGTCGGTCAGCGCTCGGGTCTTCTCAATCTCCTCTTTCAGCGCCTCGCCAGAGGGAAACATATGAGCGGTAATGAAACCGAGTGCACCGGCATTGGCAACGGCCGCGACGAGTTCGCCATAACCGACGCCGGTCATCCCACCCATCAGGATTGGCGTCTCAATTCCGAACTTCTCTGTAATGCGTGTCTTGATCATATCATTCCCTGTCTTTGATTGAGCCAAGCCTGTTTGGAGCCGTGTTCAGGTCCATCATAAATGCTTCAGCACGCGTTTGGCGAGCAAAGCAATCATTGCATCGATCTATATTCAGCCTTGCCAGGGGCACTAAGGCTCCAAGTTGTCATTCGACAAGCGGCCTTTCCGTCCGATCTTTTTTGCGCGCGAAACGGCCGATGCTGCTCCGCAGATGACGCGGTCGAACTGTCGTGACAGTTTCACAGTTCCCGTCGCGCGCTTGATCAAATTTTCGGCAGCATCCCTGGCGTCATGCAATCTTCTTTTTCATTGCATAGTCAGAACTATACGCCAGTTCGTCTTCATATTCGGAGAGTATCCGCTCGAGAGCCTGACCGATTTTTGTCTGAGTGCGTACCATCTCAATCTTCGGCCATGCCGCCTGCTCTCCCAACTCGATAAGAAGGCGCATGTCTTCCGGCGATAACTCGCTCAGGATCTTGGATGGACTCCACAATATCATCGGTTTGATGATGTTGATATCGCCGGTGTAGTTCTGGTTTATGACCGACAGCGCCATATTGGTCATGCTGTTGAGTGCAGGGAAGTACGATAGTGGTTTTTGCATGATGGCCGCATTGGCATTCATCCAGGCCTTCATCGTCGCCGTGCTCGCATTGCGGATTGCCGAGAGTGACCCGCGCGGTTGCTTTACGTCGCTGGCGAAGGGCACAATTGCTGGATTGGCCATGCTGACGATGTGATGATTGACCCCGTAAAGCCGCGACAAGCGCTTGGCCGGCAGGTCGTGAGTCACTGAACCATCGACCCATTTCCTGTTGGGCATGTAGGGCACACGATTTCCATTATGGTCTTCCGCCATAAGGGCGACCGGCGGATAAATACCGGGAACCGCGCACGAAGCCCAAACGGCTTCGCGAATATACACATTGGGCGAAGTTATTGCGTTGAGAAGGCGTGACGACTGGTGCCGTTCCGCCGGTGCGACAGAAACATTGAGGTGGCGACCGGTCAATTCATAGGCTTCCTGAAAAGTCAGGTCGGGGATGATCTTGCTAAGCTGTTCGCGGATTTTCTCCACTGGCAGGAGCTTGGCCGTTCCGAAAAGGCCTTTCTCCGGTTGCCCGCCAGAATCCGAAAGACCGGAAAGATGGTCAGGGTCGAAAAACTGTTCCAGTTCGCCGTCTTTGTGCGTGCAAATGATTGCGCCGACCACCGAGCCTCCGCTCGAACCTGACATGACTTTTGGCAATAGCCCCTGTTCCCAAAGGGCCTTGGCAACGCCCAAATGAAAATAGAGGAACGAGCCGGATCCGCTCATCAGGAACGCTGAACGTCCATAGCAATGCTGGGCTCGGCGGAAGAAATCGAGCTTCTCTTCGACCGAGATATCTGTGACTTCAGGGGCGGCCAGGTGATTCAAACTATCGGTTATGGTGTCGACATAATCCTGGATTAGCGCCTTTGTGCCGAACTTGGCCTTCTGGTGAAGCCGGTCATGGCCCATACCATCGATATTGCCATGAATGCCTTCGTTCAGGGCAAACAAAAGCCCGGCATCATCATTCTCGTTTCTCAAAAATGACAGCCGATCAAGCCGCCTTCTTATCGAAACGGAATCGAAATATTTGCTCTCATCCGAATTTTTCCAATCCACCACGCCGGTCTCAACATCATGCGCTGCGGCAGCCTCGCTCCAGTCAGAATAGCTTTTCGCGTTGGCCATAGCTTTTTCGAGCTTGATTTCTTCACTTAAAATCATCGGTTTATCTCATTCAATCATTTGCTTTGGGAACAGCCACTATATTGTAATTGTCGGCTGCCACCGTTGGTCTTTGGCATAAACGACGGGTTACCCGATGTCCCGCATGTTTGTTGTCTAATCAAGGGCTCTCGAGGCAGCTGCATCCGGCAAGTCATCAAAACTCTGTTGCATCATGTCGGCACAGTGCGCCGGATCGAGAAGCGCGAAAATGGCGCAGTATTGCAGCATTCCCCGCCTGGTTTGGGAGAGGGGCCAACAGAGTCTCCAATACGAAGACTGGGTGGCGCGCCCGGCAGGAGTCGAACCTGCGACCTCAAGATTAGAAGTCTCGCGCTCTATCCAGCTGAGCTACGGGCGCGCGCTAGTGTGCGGCGGGTTACAGGGTTTGCCTGAAAATGGAAATGTCGGATTTGCTCTTGCGCGGCAGCTTTACTGCAATCGGTTGCATTTAGGGGGCGAAGTCGCCCACTATGGCGTTTCGAAAGAGCTGTCGGCACAGGCATGCTCGCGAACCGGGGAGAGCGGTATTGGCCAGCACAGCGGCGGACAGCGCCGAAACAGCATCTGCTCCGCCGATCCCGCCGCTCAATCTTGGAACCCGCCTCGCTTACGGCTTCGGCGCGATGGCCAATGGCATCAAAGGGGCTGCATTCAGCGCCTATCTGATGCTGTTCTTCAACCAGGTGATCGGTGTACCCGCATCGATTGTTGGGACCGCACTCGCCTGTACCCTGCTGGTCGATGCGATTGTCGATCCGTTTCTCGGGCGCTGGGCGGACGTTACCCGGTCGCGCTGGGGTCGCCGCCATCCCTTCATGTATGCCGCTGCACTGCCGACTGCGCTGTTTTTCTATGCGACCTGGTTTCCGCCTGACGGGATGAGCCATATGCAGCTTGGCTTCTGGGTCTTCGGCATGGCCGCGATGACGCGCGCCTGTATAAGCGCCTTTGAGATCAATGCTTCGGCCATGGCTCCGGAACTCACCTCCGTTTATGCCCAGCGAACGAAGCTGTTCTCGCTGCGTTACTGGTTTGGATATGCGGGGGTATACGGCTTCACCGCGTTCAGCCTCGTCTTCATCTTTATTGAGAATGAGGAATATCCGCGCGGCCAGCTCAATCCGGAGAGCTATGTGAATTTTGCGGCCCTGGGTGCGGTCCTGATCTTCTTTGCGATTCTGATTTGCAGCTGGGGCACGCATAACCGCATTCCCTATCTGCGGCAGACCGATGCACCCGAAGGCCATATCCCGGTCAAGCAGCATCTGGCCGAAATGCTCGCCGCCTTCAAAAATCGCGGCTTTCTCTCGGTCTTCGGATTTGGCGTCTGCAAATACACAGCGATCGGCTTGTACAGCGCCACAAATCTCTATTTCGGCACCTATCTGTTCAAGCTGAACACCACAGAGCTGGCGATCCTGACTATCGACAGCTTCGTCGCGGCAACCCTGGCCGTGCCGCTCGCGCCGCTATTCTCGCGGTGGATCGGCAAACGTCTGAGCTCGATGCTGTTTGCCGTGGTTGGCGTCGCGATCGGCCTCATGCCGCTGTTGCTCAGCTATTTTGACCTGTTCTTCGTTCCGGGCGATGCGCTGTTGGTGCCAACGCTATTCCTTGTTGGTGCAGTCTATGGAGCGATGGTTGCCATCTCGCTGATCAACACATCGTCCATGTTGGCCGATGTGGTCGATGACAGTGCGGTTGAGACCGGGCGTCACACATCCGGCACCTTCTTTTCTGCATCGAGTTTCATGCAGCAATGTTCCAATGCGCTCGGCATCTTTGTCGCGGGGCAGGTGCTCTATCTTGCGCAATTCCCTGAACAGGCGGACCCGGAAACGATTTCGGAAACCGCCGTCGACAGCCTCATCATCTCGTACATTCCCTTTTCGCTTGGCTTGTGGACGATCGGCGCGCTGTTCCTGATTTTCTATCCGATCACGCGGGAACGCCATGAACGCAATGTAGAGATGCTGCGAGCGCGCGAAGCCGAAGCCCGCGACACCGAACTGCGCGATGCGTCAATCGGTGCACCGGCGCGCTAGGGACCCTTCCTAGCTACCGAACGGAATGAAAGGCTGGGGGCGGTGGTTGCCATAGAGCGCCAGCCGCCGGGTGCCAGGCACAGCATCCCCGCGCCGATGGAAGCCGAACACATTGGCAACGACCAGCGTGTTGCCGGGCACCGGATAGGATTGCGCTGGCGGAAGGCCCATCGCCTCCATCTCGCTTTCTTCAATGCGGAAGGAGCCGGTCATTTCGCGGCGGTTTTTGGCGATCCGCGCTTCGACGGCCGATTGTGCCTTTTTCTCTTCCCAGGCAAGCCGTTCGAGGGTGAGTTTATGGCTGCCGGGAACGTACACAAACGGCCCGTCATCTTCGGTCACCGGATCGATAAAATACCAATATTTCATGCAATTGAAAAAGGTATCGCGGTGAAATTCTCGCTGCTGATCGGGGATCTCTGCTTCGTCGCCATTGACGGTCTGGTACAGCCAGTTGCGGCGCGGTGACATGGTCTTGCCGGTCACCAACCGGGCCAGCCGTTTGAAGCGCGGATTGCGCGGAAAGGCCTTGGCCAACGGACCGGGTTTGATGAAGCGATTGAGGGTGGAGCCGTCGAACCGGTCAAAGCCCCAATCATGCCGATCGCTATCGCCAAAGCCCCAGACCTCTGGCTGGTCGGGAATCGCGGTCGCCTGAGCGGCCGCTTCAGCGGCACCGTGGCATTCGGACTCCATCGCTGCGAACTCGTCCGCAGGCAGGAAATTCTCGATTGCGACAAAGCCATGGTCGAGCAAATGCTGCTCATCCGCATCGCGCACGCGCACCGTCTGCGCGCGGCGAAAGCGCGATATGGCCTGGGCCGTCTTGAGACGTTTGCGGTGCAGTCCCATCCGGTTCAGCCCGGGATGGCCAACCCAGGGATCGCTGAACACCTTCATCGATGTGAAAATCGAATACATGGCCGCGCTTTCACGCCAAATTCGCAAAAAATGCAAGATCGCGATGGGATAGGAGGCAGTCGATGCAAATGTGCGATGTCTGCTTGTGGCCGGAAGGGGACGTTCAGATGGCCAATGGCATGGCCGTGTTTACTGCCGGGCCAACACTGGCGGCGAGCGAAACAACGGTGGAGACGAGTGCGGCAAGAGCGGCAGCGATTTTGGTTTGTGCGGTGTGGTTTTGCATGTGGAGTTCCTTTCAAATCATGTTGACAACGCCCTTATGCCCAGTCGATATTGGATAGGAAATTCACTAAATCTGCATATAATTATCCAAATATGAATGGATGCGCTGATGTCAGAACTCGATTGGACGCTCTTGCAATCCTTTGTTGCTGTTAGTGAACATGGCTCTTTTTCGGCTGCTGCGCGCGCAACAAAAGGCAGCCAGGCCACATTGAGCCGCCATATATCGACGCTGGAGCAGCAACTTGATGCGCGTTTGTTTGAACGGGCGGTTGGAGGTGTTGAGCTGACCAACCGCGGCATTGCCGTACTCCGTCATGTCACCGAAATGGCCGATGCCGCCGGTCGATTATCCCTTGCCGTAGAAGGTAAGGACATGTCGATTTCTGGCACCGTGCGCATTACCGCCAGCACGATTGTGGCGACCTTTGTCCTGCCAAAGATCCTTGCCGCATTGCGACTTGAGGAACCTGAGATCGACATTGAACTGGCTGCATCGGACAGAACCGAAAACCTGCTGCGCCGCGAGGCAGACATTGCTGTCCGCATGTATCGGCCGACCCAAGCGGACGTGTTTGCGCGCAAGGTCGGTGATTTTGAACTCGGGATATTTGCGGCTCGATCCTATCTTGAGCGCCATCCGCCGCCGACCACCATGCGCGAGATGCTCGAGCACGATGTCGTCGGAGCAGATCGAGACGAAACCATAATCGAAGGAATCAAGCAGTGGGGTGTTCATATCGAGCGAGAGTTTTTTGCGTTTCGTAGTGATGACCCGATCGTGTGCTGGAACATGGTCGTCGAGGGATATGGGCTGGGTTTCAACCAGGTTCAGGTGGGGGAAGCTGAGCCACGAGTCTCCAGAATTGAAATGGACGGCGAAATTGACCCATTGCCTGTATGGCTTGTCGCGCACTCGGAATTGAAGACCAACCCTCGCGTACGCAGAGTGTTCGATTTCCTGGCCGACAGGTTATCGCGAGCTACGCACTGAGTGGCTTTCCGATGTCGATCATTCCCGCCAGCTGCAAACAACGTTCGCTTTGGGTGGAAAGCGGACGTTCAGCTGCTGCGGGTTAACTGGGTCGACGCAGAGTAAGACGGCTGCCGATTGTGTTGATCTCTTCGTCCGAAAGATTGCGCCACGGCTGAATTAGGCGCGCTTTGGTTTCGGGTGGGATTTGAGCAAGTGTGCGCTGTTCTTCAATGATTTCAAATCCAACTCTCTCAAACGCTTCGCGATGTTCTTGAGCGCGAAGTCGATTGAGGTTTGGTGGCCCATCCTCGCTCGTCAGGAAGCTCCATTTGTCGAATTTGCCATTACCCGCATAGGATCGGTGATCGGCGAGATCGATATAGTGAAATTGAACGCCCCCTGGCTTTGTTTTGCGGAACAGCCACTCATATACTCCTTTGGGGTCAAGCACATGCTCAAGAACTGCAAACGAAACTGTGAGCGCGAGCGTTTGATCCTCTACGTCAAGAGTAACCAGATCGGCCAAGCGATAATCGATCTTGCCCTCCAAATGCCTGACCCCTGCATCGAAATCACCTTGTGCGAACAATTGGGGGTCGACGTCTGCCAACTGCAACTTGAATTGTTCGAGATTGTTACCGCGCAGTAGATACTGTGAGGGCATTGCTCGCATGTTGAGCAATATTTCAGCCATGGATACGGCTGAATAACTGGGAATTTGGGGTGGCCGCAGGTCACAAGCGATAGCGCGTTCAAATCCATTGAAGTGGAATGCGCTCGCTAGTGCGACGGGATCATGCTCTCCGCATCCAAAATCCAGAAAGGCACCTTTGGGGATATCGATGCCCTTGAGGTGTGCGTTGATTGAACGAATTTTGCGACGCAGCTTTTCAAAGCCATGTTTGGCACTGGTCCGGCCTTCCAATATTCGGGCAGCGTAACGGAAATGATTGAGCTTGATGCGCCTATGCACATTTGAAGCGGCCAGATCACCCACTTGCGAGATAAAGAAATCTAGCGCGCGCTCGGGTTGCTTCTGATCGAGAAGGGCATGGAAACCTTCCAGAAAGGCTGCTTCCGAAAATGGCGGCGGGTCTTGGGGTGCCGGTGCCACATCTTTGGTTTTTTTCCTGAATAGGGCCATGGCCTTTGCAAGCATCGGAATTCTCTCCATTGTATCACCAGCATGGGCTGCTTGGTCTTTGTCGCGCTGCTCGACTATCTGGCGGTTCAGGCGAATATTGCTTTAGATCCTGTCCGCTGACAATTGTAGTCGTACTCTCCAGCATATTGGACTATGCGGCGCAGCGTTTTTTGCGCTTGCCTGGCACCCACAGCGACAGAAGGAAGAACACCGCGAACACCAAAAAAGAGATCCTGAGATTAGCAATCCCATTTTGGCCTCACACGGTGTGTCAAGCTGTTCAAGGATTTAGCGGTTCTCGTCAACGGAAAACCAATTTCTGCTATGGTCGCAGAGCGGATATCGGGGTGCCCTTGCCCGGGAGAGCTGTTCATGTCTGGTCGAGCCTTGAACGTGTAGACCGATGAGCGGATCGCGAGTTGGGGATGAGGGACATGAGATATTTCGTTGTAGCGGCAGTGCTTTCCATCGTGCCGGTCGCGGCGCATGCGCAGATGGCTGAGCTTTCTGTTGAGATCGTCGAGCATTTCGAGGACCGGACGATCAGGATCGTCGAGCATTTCGAAGATGAAAGCTGGCAGGTGGTGGGCGAATGTTCGTCGTCCGCGACAGAATCGATCAAGATCGTCGAGCATTTTGAGGATCTGCAGGTCAGGATCGTTGACCATTTCCCCGACCGAACCGTCTGCATCGCCGATGCGGACGAGCTGGACGAAGATACGCGCCGCATGCTCCACCTGACAGACTGACCGGCCTGGTTCGCGCAAAAACCCGCTGGAATGCGGGATCGATATGGGGCAGGGGTTGAGGATGAGCGACGCTGTGACTGCCCCATCGGGTATCGAGAGGATTGACGCATCGGACCTTGGCGGTCGGCGGATGCGCTATTTTGATTTTGTGATGGTGGCCTTTGTCGTCATCCTCCTGCTCTCCAATGTTATCGGCGCGGGCAAGGTCGCCAATGTCGATCTGCCGCTGATCGGGGCTTATGCGTTTGGCGCGGGCATCCTCTTCTTCCCACTCTCCTATGTGATCGGAGACGTGCTGACCGAGGTCTATGGCTATGCCCGGGCCCGCCGCTGCATCTGGGCGGGTTTTGTCGCAATGCTGTTCATGGCGCTGATGGCAACGATCGTCGTCGCCATGCCGCCCGATGAAAGTTGGACCGGCCAGGCGGCCTATGAACAAGTGTTTGGCCAGGTACCGCGGATCGTCTTTGCCTCGATCATCGCCTTTTGGGCGGGTGAGTTTGTGAACAGCTATGTGATGGCGCGGATGAAGGTCTGGACCGAGGGCAAGCATCTCTGGTCACGGACAATCGGATCGACTGTCTTCGGCCAGGGTGTCGACAGCCTGATCTTCTACCCGCTTGCGTTCTGGGGCGTCTGGACCAATGAGCTGGTGATCACCGTGATGATCACCAACTGGCTTTTGAAGGTGGCTTGGGAAGCCTTGCTCACACCGGTGACCTATGTCGTCGTTGGCTGGCTCAAGCGGCGCGAGGGGCTTGACGTCTATGACGCGCATACCGGCTTCACCCCGTTCAAGACGAGTATTTAGTGATGCGGTACCGGTGCCGCTTCAGCCGTAAGGCGATACGACAATGAGCATGTTCCAGGATTTCAAAATCCTGTTGGTGGACATGGTCGGGCTCTCGAGAGATGCGCTGCACGTCTATGTCGGGCTGCTCATCTTTTTCGGAACCGCGCTGATTTTTCGACTGGCATTGCGGGATATCAGGCCGGTGCTTGCCGTGTTGCTCGCGGCATGCGCGGGCGAGCTATGGGATATTTATGATACCGAAGCGGTCGGTGCGCAGCAGGTCTATGCAGGCAACTGGCAGGATATCTGGAACACGATGTTCTGGCCGATCGCCATCATGCTGCTGGCGCGCTTTACGGGTATCATGAAGCGCTAACCCAGCGCTTCGACCAAGCCGTCAAACATTCGCTTGCCGTCGGTGCCGCCATGGGCGGGTTCGATCATGCGTTCGGGGTGCGGCATCATGCCAAGCACATTGCCGGCTTCGTTGACGATGCCGGCAATATCGCGGGCCGACCCATTGACTGTCTCACCATAGCGAAAGGCAACGCGACCATCGCCTTCGAGCCGGTCCAAGGTCGCATCATCGGCGAAATAATTGCCATCATGATGGGCGACCGGAATGGTGATCGCTTCATCCGCCTGATAGCGGCTGGTGAATGCCGTCTGGCTCGACGAAACGGTCAGTGCGACATCGCGGCAGACAAAATCGATACCGGCATTGCGGAGCAGCGCGCCGGGCAGAAGGCCGGCTTCGGTGAGCAGCTGGAACCCGTTGCACACGCCGAGCACGGCGACGCCGCGGTCTGCCGCTGCCTTCACTTCGCGCATGATCGGCGAATTCGCGCCAATCGCGCCGGAGCGCAGATAGTCGCCATAGGAAAAGCCACCGGGCAGGGCGATCAGGCCGAGCCCGTCCGGCAATTCAGTTTCGCGATGCCAGACCATATGGGGCTTGGTCCCGGTCGCATCCTCGAGCGCCACCGCCATGTCACGATCGCAATTGGATCCGGGAAAGACGATGACCGCGCTTTGCATCAGGCCGCGTCCCGCTCGATCTCGAAATTCTCGATCACCATATTGGCGAGCAGCTTGCGGCACATCGCCTCGATATCGGCATCGGAGACACCATCATCGAGATCAAGCTCGATCAGCTTGCCCTGGCGGACATCATTGACCCCATCAAAACCCAGCGTTTCAAGCGCATGGTGAATGGCTTTGCCTTGAGGGTCGAGAACGCCGTTCTTCAGCGTCACATGGATACGGGTTTTCACGGGCTGATCTCCTGACGGGCGAGAGTCGCGCGCTCTATGCTGCGATCTTCGAGTGGTTGCAAGAGGAATGGAGCCCGGAATTGTTAACGGTCCCCCTCTCGCCGAACCGCACCGGCTGCCGCCAATCCCTGCCAAATTCCTGATCGGGCGTTAACCCAATTTCAAAACCTTTTCGGTTACCCATCAATTCGTCGAGCTGTAGCTGCGGCGTGTATGCGTTTTTGCCCTGGAGAAGAACCGTTATGGTTTTAGTGTCTTTGGCGATGTTTATCGGGTTGTTCGTTTTTGGCAGCGAGATGCTCGGCTATCGCGATCCCAATGGGATGGTGCAGCTGGCGCTGACCGCCACCTTCGTATTCGGTATCATCTGCGGCAACAAAATCGGCCGCTAAGCCCTATTTACCGCGCTTTTTCCGATGTTGCTCGAGATCGAGCACTTCATTCTCCGCGTCTTCCGGCAACAGGCCCAGCCGTCGTGCGACTTCCTGATAGGCTTCGACTTCACCACCCAGGTCCCGGCGAAACCGGTCCTTGTCCAGCTTTTCGTCGGACTCGAAATCCCACAGGCGACAGCCATCGGGACTGATCTCGTCGGCGAGCAGCAGGCGCGAATAATCGCCGTCCCAGATCCGGCCAAATTCCAGTTTGAAATCAACCAGCCGGATATTGATCGCGGCAAACATCCCGCACATGAAATCATTCACGCGGATCGCCATTTCGGCAATCTCGTTCATTTCATCGGGGCTCGCCCAGCCGAAACAGGCGATATGCTCTTCCGCGATCAGGGGATCGCCCAGCGCATCATCCTTGTAGCAATATTCAATCAGCGTGCGGGGCAGGGGGGTGCCCTCTTCGACGCCCAGTCGCTTGGTCAGCGATCCGGCCGCCACATTGCGGACGATGACTTCGATCGGAACGATCTCCACCTGGCGAACCAGTTGCTCGCGCATGTTGAGACGACGGATGAAGTGATGGGGGACGCCGATATGACCGAGCCGTGTAAAGATATGCTCGGAAATCCGATTGTTGAGCACGCCCTTGCCGTTGATCGTGCCCTTTTTCTGATTGTTGAACGCGGTCGCGTCATCCTTGAAATATTGGATGATCGTCCCGGGCTCCGGGCCTTCATACAGGATCTTGGCCTTGCCTTCGTAGATTTGGCGACGGCGGGTCATTGGCGTGACTCCCAAAAAAGAAACGCGCCCCGGAAGCGGCGAATGAGCGCGCGGTCCGAGGCGAGGCAAAGACTATAACGAAAGTCGTAACTCTGCGCAATCTGTGTGGGATGGCACGGGGCGTAGGGGTGCGCCCCGTGCCGGCAGGGTCAGGCAGCGCCCAAAGGCGTCACGGTAAGCAGGATCGATGTCCCGCTGACCATCAGCGCTGCGACCATGACTGCGCTGCGGAAGCCCGCGTCCCGCACTTTGTGCAGCAAGGCCTGGCGGGCGGTTTCAATGCCCTTGGCGCAATCTTCGGTAATCCGCGTCAGCGTGTCGCCTGCGGAGTCATGATGGGCATTCCAAACCCGGCAATCCAGTTCGTCTCGCATCTCAAATCTCCTTATGAGCGGTTGTCGTTCAAGAAGGATTTAGGCCTGTTATTGAATAAATCCCAACTAATCTCTCGACATCAATCATAAGCTGAGCTTATAGTTAGCTTATGCGTGATTTACCGCCTCTTGCCGCCATCCGGGTGTTCGAAGCCGCTGCCCGGCACGAGAATTTCACGACCGCAGCCGAAGAGCTGGGCATGAGCCAGGCGGCGGTCAGCTATCAGGTCAAATCGCTGGAAGCCTGGCTCGGCCTGCCGCTGTTCCGGCGTGAGCGGGGGCGGGTGATGCTGAGCGAGGACGCGGTGCCACTGGCGACGCAAACGAGCGCGGCATTTGATCTGATCAATGAGGCGGTGGCCCGAATCCGGGAAGAGGATGAGTCCATGCTGACGATCAGCAGCTATGGCACCTTTTCCAATCGCTGGCTCGCGCCGCGTCTCGGCCGGTTCCAGCTGGACCAGTCGGATCTCGCTGTGCGGCTGGACGTGAATGACGGCCTTGTCGATTTCGCGCGCGACGATACCGATGTGGCGATCCGGATTGGTCGGGGTGATTGGCCGGGGCTTTACAGTCGCTTCCTGATGCGCGTCCAATATGCGCCGATGGCGAGCCCGGATTTCGTCAAGCAGTTCGGCCCGTTCGATGGCCCGGAAAGCATCATGGCATCGCGTATCCTCAGCCCCGACGATCGCTGGTGGATCAATTGGTCACGCCATTTCGGCATTCCCGACACGCCGCCATCGCCGGCCATCCGGCTCGATTCCCAGATGATCGAAGGCAGCGCGGCGCTGGCCGGGCAGGGGATTGCGATGCTTGACCTCGCCCTATGGAATAATGAGCTGACCGATGGACGCCTCATGCGACTGGGCCCGGCGATATATGGCAATTCCAGCGTCTGGGTCGTGTGTCCGGATCATCTGCGCAACCAGCCCAAGATCAAACTGTTTCGCGATTGGCTGATTGCCGAAGCGAAAGCCCATCCGCTGCGATCGATCATCCGGCTCGATCCGGGCGATCCCGCTCGCGAAGTTGCGCTGCCCGGCTAGGCTGGCATGATCGAACCAAAGGAGAGGATAATGGACTTCAGCGATATCGATACCGTGATCAAGGCGCTCTACACGGCCATTTCCGGCCCGCCGGGTGGGCAGGATTGGGAGCTGGAGAAGCAGCTCTATCATGCGGACGCCCGGCTGGTCCGCACGCGCGTCGCCGAGGATGGCAGCCCGCTCTTATTCTCCTTCGATGTCGACAGCTTTGTCGAGGCGACCGCGCCGATGCTCGCCGACCAGCATTTCTACGAGATCGAAACGCGGCGAAAACTCTACCGCTTCGGCAATATCGCCCAGGCGTTCAGTGAATATGAGGCGCGCGATGCTGCAGAAGGCGGAACGCTGCTCTTCAAGGGCAATGAACATGATCCACTTATTCTGGGACGGCGCCCGCTGGTGGATCATGCACATCATCTGGGACAATGAACGCGAAGGCGTGAACCTGCCTGCCGCCGATTGGTATGCGGATTAGGGGAGTGTCCGCCTAGCGCGAGGAATTTGGCGGGCCCGTGACTGTCTGCTTTGCGCCCAAAGCGGACGTTCAAATCGAGTTTGGGATCGTCGATTGGCGACTCTAGTCTTCACTGGGGTCGGACGTGAAATAGCCTCTTAGAAATCTGAGAAACGTCGCCATTCCTGCTCCAAAACCGAGAGGCAACCAAATAATCGAGGTGTATGCGAGAATAGTCACCGCATCGCTTTGCGAGTAGCCAAGCGCGGCATATATAAGTGCCACCGGAACCCAGACGATGGCACCAGCAGCGATCGTACCCAGCATCGCAATCAAGAGAGCGCCCGCACCAACTAACCATAGCACCACAGGACTTCGAAAAATCTCCATAGGCTGAAAGCTACGGTGACGGACGGTCGCTGACAATCACAAATTCTGTCCGCTAACCACCCAAAGCGGACATTACGACGATGTTCTTGAGACGAACCACATGCGCCAAAGGAGGCCGTCACGCTTGAAAAAGTGATGGTACAGCGCAGCACCAGCATGAATGACCAGCAATGCCACCATGACCCGGGCACCCATCCCATGTGGCACGCGCGCAGGGTACTCCCAAAAGTCCGGCAGAGTTTCGGCGGTTCCGCCAAAAATTGCGGGGCCAACGCCAGAGAGAATCATCATGCCGACCCCGCTGGATGCCATGCCCAGAATAACGACATAGAACAGGAAATGGATCGCGCGTGATACGCGATCCTGCCAACGCGGCATTGGTACCGAACCCGGTTTGGTATCGGCGAAGAACCACCAGCAGAGACGCGCAACCGTCAGGAGTAATATGCTGATGCCAAGTGGGATATGAAGGCGTAGGACTGCCGCCTTTGCTACAGCATCCTCGATCCCACTTGCGCGAAAGCCTGACCCGATCAGCATCAGTATCAAGATTACACTGAGCCAATGAATAGTCACCGCAATCACACCATACTGGGTCTTCGTGCTCTTTAGGGTCATGACAATACCTTAGTTGAAACCTCCAAGCTGCGATCAATTGTGCGACGTGGAGGCCGTCATTCACGCCAATTGATGTCGCTATGCGAGCCATCGCAAAAGGGCTTGTTTTTCGATGCGCCGCATCGGCACAGAACATATTTCTTGTTGCATGCTCCTTCGGCAACACGGTCTGTCGCGAGCGGAATATCGGTGACCCGAAACGGACCGTCCTTTTCAATCTCAATACCGGCTGCATGCACCACAGCATGTCTGGGCGGTTCGCCAGGCTGGCTGTAGGAGAGCGCGCCAGACGGACATGCCGTCACAACGGCAACGATATCCTCAACACTCCCGTTATCCGGTTCGATCCATGGTTTACGTGACGGATCGAACACAGATTTCAACTTGCCGCACTCGCCGGCGTGCGAGCAGAGCAGCCGATTATAATGAACGGTGATGGCCTCGCCCTGATATGCACGGAGCTCGTCAGGCGTGCGATCATCCGAAGGCTCGCTATTGAACCCGATTTCACTGTGCGAACCGTCACAAAAGGGCTTGGTCTTCGAAGCGCCGCATCGGCACAATGCCATTACCGGCTTGGTTTCCAGTGGCTCTCCATTGCTGTCGGCGATTTGCGAGATGTGTTTGGCAATCAGCGGGCCGCCATCGCGTTCTTCGATCGTCGGTGCGGTTTTTGATACCACTCCGGCGGGCCGCTTTGCGCCAATACGACCGGTCATCGTCAAGCCATCGCGGATGTTTAAACCCATCAGCGTGAGATTCGTGGCACCAGCTGCCAGTTCCAGCGCCTGTACTCCATAAAACCAGCCGTCAAATGAACCGGCGCTGGCTTTTGACGCGAGGAAAACAGCTGACGGGACGAGAATGAGAAGGCCGTTCGCCGCAATAATCGGCATCCGTTTCTTTTTGGCGAGCGCCTTGGCATCTGTGCGTTTGGCACCAAGCGACATGCCGGATCCGCCCGCGACAGCCATGGCCGGAATGAGAAGCAGCATACCGTAAAGGATCATCTGCTTTACAGATGCGATCGTCTCGAGGCTCCCGAACAATTCTGAAATCACCGTCGATGTCCAGAAAACCAGTATGGTCAGGAAGCCGATCGCTCCCGCGATTGCGTGAATACGCGTTTTCATGATGCTACTCCGGCGATCGTCAGGCGACGCAATGACCAGGCACGGCCAGTTTCTTGAAGAGATGCGGCGATGTGACTGCACTCTCAGGATAAGCGCCAATGCGTTTCTGAAATTCGGGCTTCATGAACGCGTCGCGGAAACTCTCGACGGTTTCCCACACAGCGTAATTGATAAAGACCGAGCTACCGGCGATCGCCTTGTGCAGTTGCGTCGAAATATAGCCGGGTTGTTGCTTCATGAAGGCGGCATCGTGAGACCAGGCCGCAAGCAGTTCCTCTTCCTCGGACGGATCGATCGTGAACACATTGACGAGAACAACAGACCCATCTTCACCGCTGTGCATCTGGTCCGACAGGCTAACCGCGTCGTTGAGTTCCTTTAAGCTAGACATCTACATTTTCCTTTCGTGTTATTTCAGTTTTTCGGAGCGTTCTCGCACCCGTTGGAGAATCTCGAGCGCTCGCACGAGTTCTTGAATTTCAATCCCATCGGACAATGCGTTGGCCCATTCGGCCTGCGCGAGATCGATCTTTTCCATCGCCTCCGCACCGGCTTTGCTTATCGAGAACAGCGGTGCGCGGACGTGATCGACGTTGTCCTTTGGGCAAACCATGCCGAGTTTCACGAGGTCGTTTATGATCCGCTGCACGCCCTGCCGGGATAGTCCCATGCGGCGCGCGATCTGGGATACAGTGAGCGGCTGTCCCGCAATGTCGATTGCACCCATGACCTGCCAGCGCGCACTGGTGAGGCCGTGCGGGTGGGTAATGCGGTTCCCGGCTTCAAGCAGCTCACCGTTCAACCGGAATGTCTCCAAAACTATATCGGTCAATGCCGTGCCTTCGTTCGTACGCTTTGTCATGCGCAGCTGATTGTCATAATGACAATATATTGTCAATAGGAGTGATCGATGCTCTCACGCAAACAGTTAAAGCTTGTTTCTCAGCAAATTTTTTCGAGTGGTGGAACGTCCGCTTTCGGCCAGAAGCGGACGACCGGGTATCGGGGTCATATCATCCGGGCATGGAACCGCCATTCCCACTTTCGCGGGAATGGCGGCGATGGTCGCGGCGCTTACTCACTCTCTTCGGCGGTACCGAACTTCTCCTGCCATTTTGGTTTCACCCAGCGAACGGCGAGGCCAATCAGGCTCAGCAGCAGGGCCCAGGGCAGGATCGCGCCCAGAGCGATGATGAAGAAGGCGACGGTGCCGAAGAATAGCGACCCGCTCTCGCGGAATGCATGGCGTATCGGCGTGCCGCCATCGAAGCCCGGTACGACTTCGCCCGATCCATAGCTGAACACCATGGGCGTGGTCGCCAGCGATTCCTGGCTCGCGGCGATCCGGCTCCGCACCGCTTGCTGCGTCTGGCGCAGGCGCTCGAGCTGCTGGTTCAGCTGGATGCGCTCGCCCTCTTCCAGTCCGGGGGTACGCAGCTGGGCCTCGATCCGTGCGATCTCGTCACGGGTATTGGCGCCTTGCACTTCAGAGCGGCGGATATTGGCGCCTTCATCGACGCCGGAAATTTCCGCATCGACCAGCATGCCATCCACCGAAGTCACCAGCGCACCGGCATCGCGACCGAACTCGCGGGCGATCGTCGGATCGAGGCGAAAGGCAAGCATCGCCGAGATGTCCGTCTCGTTGACGAGGCGATAGCGCATACCGGTAATCCGGCAGCGATCGATGCCCAGTTCTTCACAGGCGGCAGCGTGCTGCTCCTGAATTGAGGCGATCTCGCTATTGGGGAGGCGGAACGCATAGCGATAATTAAATGCGACGCCGGGCGCAGCCGTGGGCGAGACATCCGGACCGGCAGCGGATTCCGATTCGGCAACGCTATCATAGGCTGCTTCTTCGGCGGCATATTCGGACGATCCATCGGCACAGGAGGTGGCAATCGCAGCTATCGCAGCGAGCGCGCAGCTTGTTTTGAGGACGTTTTGCATTGGACAGTTCTCCAGCTAGGGGGGCATGTAACACTGTAACAATGACGACGAGTTGTGCTTTTCTGTAGATGAACTGTGTGTGAACGCTGAATTTCGCTGATTTTTGAATGTCATTCCAGCGCATGCGGGAATCTCCTGCAGCCTGGCGCAGCGCCAGCGGTTCTGGATTCCCGCCTGCGCGGGAAGGTCGATGGGTGGGGAATGGGATCTTCGCAAAATTGCACCGAATCTTTGTGTTTTTCGGTTATTGGGTCAGCTTGGCGTCACTCGGGGCGCGACGGGCGAGGGTGAGGAATGGCGAGTTTCATTCTGACATTGACGGCAGAAGATCGTGTGGGGCTGGTGGCTGCGGTGACCGGTTTTCTCGCCGATCATGACGGCTTCATCCTCGACAGCCAGCAATATGCCGATCTGGAAACCGGCCGCTTCTTCATGCGGGTCGAGTTTCAGGCGGCGGGCGCAAAATTTCCCGGATCGCTTGATGCTCTCAAAACGGCATTTGCGGATGTCGCCAGCGCCCATCAGCTCGATTGGCAGCTCAATGCCGGGGACGCGCCGCCATCGATTGTCATTGCCGTGTCCAAGGCGAGCCATTGCCTCAACGATTTGCTGCATCGTTGGCATACCGGGACGCTGCCGGTGAATATTGCAGCGGTGGTTTCGAACCACGAGACATGCCGATCGCTGACCGAATGGCATGATGTGCCGTTCCACCATCTGCCCGTGTCCGACGATAACCGGCCCGAGCAGGAGGCGGCGATACGATCGATCATGGATGAGGCGGGGGCCGAGACGCTGGTGCTCGCCCGCTATATGCAGATCCTGTCGGCCGATATGGTTGAGCGGCTGGCCGGTCGCTGTATCAATATCCATCACAGTTTCCTGCCCGGCTTTAAGGGCGCGCGGCCCTATCACCGGGCATTTGAGCGCGGCGTGAAGCTGATCGGGGCGACCGCGCATTTCGTAACAGCCGATCTCGACGAGGGGCCGATCATCGAACAGGCGGTTGAGCGGGTCGATCATCGCGCCAGTGTCGAGGACATGATCCGGATCGGCCGCGATATCGAGGCCCAGGTGTTGGCGCGGTCGGTGAAATGGATCGGTGAGCGGCGACTGTTGCTCAACGGCATGCGGACTGTGGTGTTCCGCTAGGCTCATCGCGCAGCCCGGCCGAGTTGACGCTAGTGCGTGCTGGGTTCGTGATGCAATGCGCTCAAAAACATGCTATGCGAGTCGCACCACTCGGGGATAAATGCCCGGGCGAATTGACGGGAGCCAAAGCTACCCGCCCAGCCTCCTCGCTCGCCACTCGGCGATGTGGGGAGGTTTCCATTTTAGGGGTTGGAATTGCTGGCTATTGGGCGGGTTTAGGGTTGGCGGTAGATAGTGCTGAACTCGCCCGCCGGCGTGCCCCAGAGCTGGTTGCCGTCCAGATCGAAACCGCGTTCGGCTTCGTGGAGCGCATCGCCGGTGAGCCGGGTTTCCGAGCCAATGCGGATCTCGGTTTGGCGGCGCTGGGAGTAGATCGTACATGTATCGGGATCAACGCGGCCGACCCAGCTGCCGCTGTCGCGCTCTGCATTGAAACGCCATAGCTGTTCGCAGCCTTCATTGAGGAGGGCCGTGACGTCCGCTGGGCTGAGCGCGGTGAGGCTGGTGGCGTCGTCGGGCGCGCTGGCGAAGCGTTCGGGTTCGGCGATGGTGTAGGTGATCTGTGAGACGGAACCATCCGGCCGGTCAACAAGCTGCAGGACGCGTTGGCGATAGACCTGCATCTCTGCGCCCTGGTTGCGTTGGAAGTAAATCCATGCGCCATCGCCAAGCGCCGGGATCGCGGTACGGAAATCCGCAAACGCCGTGCCCGGCGCATCGGCGCGTGTGGCAAAGGTACCGGTCATCGCCGCGGCGAGCTCTGCGGCGCGGGAATCCCCGTTTTCCGCAGCACTCGGCGTCGATAGGAGAATTCCAACAGCAAACAGGATGGTGGTGACTTTCATCCGGACCTTCTCCCGCGCGCCTTGGCTGCGGTCAAGTCAGACTGCAGATGCGATTTGCTGTGGAAATCGCCCTCGCCGCTGCTGCCGCCCGCTGCTACTCCGCGACCCATGACGACCGATACCGTTGACATGCCCGAGCCCGACGATCCGCTCGACCGGATCAAGGACGCTCCATTCGATGAGGCGATCTCTGAACGCTATCTCGTCTATGCGCTGTCGACAATCACCGCGCGCTCGTTACCCGATCTGCGCGATGGCCTGAAGCCGGTGCATCGGCGGCTGTTATGGGCGATGCGTTTGCTGAAGCTGGAACCATCCTCGGGCTATAAAAAATGCGCCCGCGTCGTCGGCGATGTTATCGGCAAATATCATCCGCATGGCGATCAGAGCGTCTACGATGCAATGGTCCGGCTCGCCCAGCCATTTTCGATGCGCTACCCGCTGGTCGACGGGCAGGGGAATTTCGGCAATATCGATGGCGATAACGCGGCGGCCATGCGCTACACCGAAGCGCGGCTGACCCAGGCGGCGATCGACCTGATGGACGGCCTCAACGAGGGCACGGTCGATTTCCGCCCCACCTATAATGGCGAAGAAGAAGAGCCCGAGGTTTTCCCCGGCCTGTTCCCGAACCTGCTCGCCAATGGCGCGACTGGCATTGCGGTCGGTATGGCAACCTCGATCCCGCCGCATAATGCGGCCGAGCTGATCGACGCCGCGACGCATTTGATCGACAATCCCAAGGCCGAAGAAGCCGAGCTCATGGATTTTGTCCAGGGTCCGGACCTGCCGACCGGCGGGCTGCTCGTCGATAGCAAGGAAATCATCTCCGAAGCCTATCGCACCGGACGCGGCGCCTTCCGGGTTCGTGCGCGCTGGCATCAGGAGGATTTGGGTCGCGGGACATGGGAAGCGGTGATCACCGAAATTCCGTTCCAGGTACAAAAGGGCAAGCTGATCGAGCAGATCGCTGCGCTGATCGCCGACAAGAAACTGCCGATCCTCGCCGATGTCCGGGATGAGAGCGATGAGCAGATCCGCATCGTCCTCGAACCCAAGAGCCGGACGGTCGAACCCGATGTGCTGATGGACTCACTATTCCGACTGACCGAGCTTGAGACGCGCGTGAGCCTCAATCTCAATGTGCTCGACGCCAATCGCACGCCGCGGGTGATGAGCCTCAAGGAAGTGCTCAAGGAGTGGCTGACGCATCAGTTCATCGTCCTGGTTCGTCGTTCGGAATTCCGGCTCGGCAAGATCGACGATCGGGTCGAACTGCTCGACGGCTATATCATCGCCTTCCTCAACCTCGATCGGATCATCGAGATCATCCGCTATGAGGATGAACCGAAAAAGGTCATGATGGCCGAGTTCAAATTGAACGACCGCCAGGCCGAAGCGATCCTCAACATGCGACTGCGTAACTTGCGCAAGCTCGAAGAAATGGAGCTGCGGCAGGAACGCGAAGATCTGCTCGAGGAACGCGAGGAGCTCGACAAGTTGATCAACTCCAAGGCGCGCCAGAAAACGCGGATGAAGAAGGATCTTGCCGCGCTGCTCAAAACCTATGGCGCGGATACCGAACTCGGCCGCCGACGCACCAGCCTGGAAGAAGCTGCACCGCCCAAGGAAATTCCGCTCGAAGCGATGATCGAGAAGGAACCGATCACTGTTGTCATGTCCGAACGCGGCTGGATCCGCGCGATGAAGGGCCATGTTGATGCAGCGGGCCTCGCCAAGCTCAAATATAAAGAGGGCGATGGGCCGGCCTATGATTTCCACGCCCAGACGACCGACAAGCTGCTACTCGCGGCGGACAATGGCCGCATCTACACGCTCGGCGGAGACAAGCTCCCGGGTGCGCGCGGCTTTGGCGAGCCCGTGCGATCGATGGTTGATGTGGAAGATGGTGCCGAAATTGTCGGCCTGGTGAAGGTCGAGGAGGGGGGCAAGCTGTTGCTCGCCAGCTCGGCTGGCAAGGGTTTTGTCGCCAGCGCCGAAGAAATTGTCAGCACAACCCGCAAGGGTAAGGTGGTGGCGAACGTTAAAGCTGGCGCGAAGCTGCGCGTTGTTCGGCCAATTCCAGAAAGCGCCGATCATGTCGCGGCGATTGGCGAGAACCGCAAGATGCTGATCTTCGAACTCGAAGCGCTCCCGGAAATGGCGCGCGGCCAGGGCATCATGCTGCAAAAATACAAGGATGGCGGCCTGTCCGATGCGACGGCCTTTGCGTTGGACGAAGGCCTAAGCTGGGCAATGGGCGGCGATACGGGTCGCACCCGAACAGAGACCGAACTTGGCGATTGGATCGGTAATCGCGGGACAGCCGGAAGGATGCCGCCCCGCGGTTTCCCGCAGGATAATCGCTTTTAGGGGCAAGCGATTCCCGGAAACGGAACTAACCCTGCTCCTCAATCCGTGCGACGCGCAGTTCGATGCGTTTTAGTTCACGCAGGATCGTCATCAGGTTCATCCGTTCGAAGAACCATTGTTTCACAAAGCCCTGGGCCATCAGCAGGGCGAGCGTTGCGGTAACCCAGATGAAGAGCTCGCGATCGGTATCGGCGGTGAAGAGCTGCCATACCGCGTAGAGCAGCCCGATGCCGAGCACCAAGGCGACGAAGAAGATCAGCTTCGCCCAACCGCCCAGCGGACCGGCAAATGTGTCGCCGATCTGCGCGAACATGCCGCGCCCTTCGTCGAGCTCCTGCAGGAACGCTTCGTCATCGGCGTCCAATGCAGCGCGGAGCTTGTCATCAAATTCGGTCATTTCTCTTCTCCTTCCAAAAGGGATTTTAGCGTCTTGCGAGCGGTAAAAATGCGCGACTTCACGGTGCCAAGCGGCACATCCGTCGCGTCTGAAATCTCGTCCAGTTTGAGCCGTTCGACGAAATAGAGCGTTGCGGCGATCCGCTGGTCTTCGGGCAGGCTATCAAAGGCCTGGCGCAGTGCGGCCTGATCCTCGCCACGCGGCGAAATCACCGGCGCATTGGCCTCGGTCAGCTCATCGGACCGCGGTCGATGTGCGGCATGCGCCTTGATCCGGTCCGCGCAGCGGCGCCGCAGGATCGTAAAGGCCCAGGCTGGAAAGCGCGCCGGGTCGTTGAGCTTTTTCAGGCCGCTGGTGATGCCGAGCCAGCATTCCTGAACCGCTTCGCGCGCCAGCTCGTCATCACCGGTAAAGCGCCGCGCCGAGCGCAGCAGCCGCGGGTGCCAACGCGACGCAAGCCGCTCCAGCGCCCGCCGGTCGCCATTTTGGACATGCAGCACGAGCAGCTCGTCAAAAACCCGCCCGCTCTGATCCATCCAAAATATCTCCCGTTACGGGCATATAGTCGGTGGGCAGCGGAAAAAGGTTCGATCGGCTGATCGATTATTCGGACGGCAGTGAATCCTGCGCGATTTCCCGCACCCGTGCTTCATCCGGAAAGTCTTCTGCGATCCAGGTATTTTCGATTTCACGCAGCTTTACAGCGACTTCTGGTCCGGCCTCCATCCCCATTGCGATAAGCTCGCCGCCCTTGAGAGGGAAGCGCTCGGGAGGTGGGTTTGCGATCAATAGTGCGATGGCATCGCTGGTTACTGCGTCATTGGTCGGGCAGAGCAGCAGGCGATCCATCGCACCGTCCATGCCATGACGGTAGGCAAGGGCGCGGGGCTCGGCTGTATCGCCGGGAATACGGGCGGTCGCGGTCGCTAGTCTTTTCCGCTGCGCGCGAGACATTTTTAGGCGCGTTGCAACAGCTCGAGCGCTATCGGGTTCGGGCGGCAGCAGGGCGGCGAGCCGGCGGATCGGATTGCCGGATTGGCCGAATGCCTGTTCGCGGCCAATCAATCGCACCAGCGCTTTCGCGCTCACGATCTCGGGCAAGACCGGCGTGAAGATATCGTGCTCGATCATCATCGCGATGGTTTCCGATGGGTCAGGCAGGGTCAGCGTCTTGAGCAGCTCATCGGCGATCCGCTCGCGGGACAAGGCCATCAGGCTGTTGGCGAACTTCGCGGCCGCCGCCAGCCCCTCGGCATCGGGAGCGCCGCTCCCGAACCGCGCATGAAAGCGAAAGAAGCGCAAAATCCGGAGATGATCTTCGGCGATGCGCTCGGCTGGATCACCAATGAAGCGCACGAGCCGGGCGTCCAAATCGGCCTGGCCATCGAAATAGTCGAAAATCTCGCCGGTGATCGGATCGGCGGAGAGGGCGTTGATCGTGAAATCGCGGCGCGCGGCATCTTCCTGCCAATTCTCGCTATAGGCGACTTTGGCATGGCGGCCATCGGTCGTCACGTCACGGCGCAGGGTCGTGACCTCGATCGGGCGTCTGTCGATGATAGCGGTGACGGTGCCATGTTTGAGGCCGGTCGGGACGGTCTTGATCCCGGCAGCTTCGAGCCGCTCCATCGCCTCTTCGGGCCGAAACACAGTCGCGCAGTCAACATCCTGAACTTCGAGACCAAGCAGCGCATCGCGAACAGCGCCGCCGACGAACCGCACGTTACCGCCTTCAGCGCCTAGTGCCTTCAGCAGTTGATCCATACCGGGCCAGCTGCGCCAGGGAGCATCAGGGAGCGTCATGCCTTCACCGCACTCAGTCGGCGTGAAAGGTTCATTATTATCGAGGCTGTGACACCCCAGATGCGATGATCGTCCCAATACATTTCGTGATAGCGCCGCATCCGCCCCTGCCACTCAATCTCGCGCTCGGCATAGTTTGCGGGATCGAACAGCGTGTCGAAGGGGACTTCGAATATGGCAGCAACTTCGCCCGCTTCCGGGACGAGTTCGATGCCCGGAGGGACCACACCGATCACCGGCGTGATGTGAAAACCAGTGCCGGTCAGGTAGAGATCGGTTGTCCCGACCAGATCGACCTGGTGCCTCGGGAGAGAGATCTCCTCTTCGGCTTCGCGCAGTGCGGCGCTCACCGGGCCATCGTCAATTGGATCCACCTTGCCACCGGGAAAGGCGACTTGCCCGGGATGACTGGGCAATGCATCGGTCCGCTGGGTGAGGATGACCGTCGGCGTATCGCGCTCGACAACCGGGATCAGGACGGCGGCGTCGACGGTATCGCCATTTGCAGCCAGCCGCTCACCGCGGATGTCGGACTCGAAAACCGGGATATCGAGTTCATGGGACTTTTCGAGCGTGTCGCGCAGGGAAACGGCAAGGCTCATAGCGCCATACCTTCAGGAGCCAACGCGAAGAACGCGCCGTCGCTGCACACGCCGATTGGTTCGCTGCCATTTGCGAGTGCGTGCTCCATTAGCGCGTAATAGACCGGCCGGCTGAGCAAGGCCCATAAATCACCGCGCACATGCAGATAGGGAAGGGCATCCTCGCCATCTCCGCGCAATTCGAGCGCATGATCTGGTCCGACGACGACAAGGTCGCCCGTATTCAGTCGGAACAGGATCCGCTGCGTGCCGGATTCATCGGTTCCCAATTTCATTTCGACCGCCAGGAACGGCGCATCGTCCACCTGGATCGTCAGCTTCTCAACCGGGGTGACGAGCACATGGCTGCCATCAGCTTCGCGGCGTAATATCGTCGAAAAAAGTCGCACCAGTGCCGAGCGATTGATCGGATCGCCCTCATGATACCAGGTTCCGTCCCGCGCGATCCGAATATCGATTACACCTTCGCGTTCGGGATTCCAGCGATCGACTGGCGGCAAGCTCCGGTCTTCGGCTAGCGCGGCGATAGCATCGAGCGAAAGTGAGGCCAGGTTTTCGGGCGGAAGGGGTGCGGGCATGAGGCCTAGTTAGGCAATCAATCCTCAGAGCGCAAAAGGTCTGCTCCCAAATCACCCTCAGTTGGCCATTGGCTCCCTGAAGCAGCACGAAGCAGGATCCGTTCCGGGTCGACCGGGCCGGGTAGAGCCCAGCTGCTTGCAGGGCCCGACCGAAACCCGAAGGCTTCATAATATTCCGGATCACCGATCATCATCGCCGAACTACCAGCAAGATCGAGGCGCTGCGCAACAACACGGGTCATTTGGTTCCCGATGCCCTGGCTCTGATGCTCCGGAGTGACGGCAACGGGGCCAACCATGATCAGCGGCATGCGGCGGTGATCAGGCGTTGTCAGCGCTACGGGCCAGCTTTGGAGGGATCCCACCAGTTTCTGATCATCAAGGCTCACAAAGGAAAGGTCCGCAACCGGTTCGGTTCCCGCGCGCACTGCATAGGCCGTCCGCGCATGGCGATCCGCGCCGAACGCGGCATCGAGTAGTGCTTCGATCGCGTCGGGCGTCACGGCTGAGAGGGGGTGGAGTGTTGTCACAGTGTGTTGCTGGCCATTTACCTCAAGGGCCGTGGCGATTAGCGGTTCGCGGGCAAAAAGAAAGCACGAATCACTTATGCCCATTCCTTTGACCGAGCCTGGAACCGATCTGCTGCGGCTCGAAGTGCGCGATGTTGAGGTTATGATCCTCACCGGAATCTACTCCGAAGAGACGAAACTGCCTCAGCCGCTGCGGATCTCGGTTGCTGCAGATATGACTGCGCCCGGCAAGTTTGAGCCTGATACGCCATTGTCGCGATCGAAAAACTATATGGATCTCAAGCATGCGATGACGGATGCCCTGCCCAAGGATCGGCATTTTACTCTGATAGAGGCCGTTGCCGATCATATCGCTGATACAGTATTCTTGGAGGATGAGCGGATATTGCGCGTGACGATCGATATCGTGAAACTGGCAATATCCGAAAATGGCGAGGAGATCGGCATTACAATGGTGCGGAATAAACGGTGAAACTGGCAATCGTAACGGGGGGGTGTCGGCGCCTGGGCGCGGCAATAGCGGCTCGTCTGGCGACCGAGGGTTATTCGCTGGCCTTGCACGCATCCGCCTTTCCCGAGCCCGATGACGAATTGCTGGAGGCGATCGAAGCGGCTGGCGTTCAATGGCAGGGGATTGCTGCCGATCTTGCAGATCCGATGCAGGTAGAAAATCTGATACCGGCCGTCGCCGACATGTTCGATGGTGCGCCCAACTTGCTCGTCAACAACGCCGCGCAATTCAATGATGACCGGCCAGAGAGTGTCACGATGGACGCGCTCCTGTCCCACTATTCGGTCAATTGCGCAGCGCCAGCCATTCTCTCCAAATCCTTTGCCGCCCAAAAACGCAAAGGCAGTGGTGCGATCATAAATATCCTCGATCAGCGCGTCGTCCATCCACATGGCGATCAGTTCAGCTACACCCTGTCCAAGCAAGCGCTGTCCGGGATGACCGACATCCTTGCGCGCGAACTTGCGCCGGAGATCCGGGTGAATGCGGTTGCACCAGGCCTGACAATCCCAACCGTAGATTATACCACTGAAGTGCTTGAACGAGCAGAAGCGGCGATGCCGCTAGAGGCGTTTCCTGCGCCAGCGCAGATTGCCGACGCGGTTTCCTGGCTGGCTCAGGCGGAGGCAGTCACGGGCCAGACAATATTCGTCGATGGCGGCGCCCATCTCAAATCCTTTTCCGCGGATTTTCTGAACCTGCCGGTCGGCAGCTAGTTTCTCCGACGTGCACAGGGCCCAAGGTCTTGCATTACCAATCGATAGTCCGCGCGCGCATTCAGAAAGCTGTCGCGATCGAGGTTTTCCGCGCTGGTTTCCGGCAGACTATCCGGAAGAAAACAGGCCAGGCGATACCAGAGCAAAGTGTCGCGCGCTGGCGGCGGCGAGGTGCGCTCAATGATTTCTCCAAGTGCCACTGACCAGCGCGGTGACTGATTTGGACGGCGCAAGATACTCAGCGAAACCGGGCGCCCGTCGCTCGTCGCGAGGAAGATTTGCGTCTCGCTCTCGCCAGGTAATGTGCCGGCGACACTAAACGCATTCGCGACACCGGTAACCGAGCCAGGCGCGTCATCTGCTGCCGCTTCGGACAGGATTGCGCGAATCATTTGCTCGTTTGATTCTGTCCAGTTGAGCTGCGCGTCGGGCGCGACGAGCTGCAATTCCTCGCGCCGACCTGCCACTGGGGTTGCGAACAGGATTACCCGGTTGCCATTGATCCGCGGCCGGTCACCATCGGCGTCGCGGGGTAGGTCGACAAGATATCTCACACGGCCCGGGATGGGATTCGCGCTGCGAATCAGGGTCTCAAGTTCCGCTTCGACATAGTAGCGAACATGATTGGGTGCGAGGCCAAGGGCACGTTCATCGTCAACTCGTCGCACTCGATCGACCTCAGCCAGAGCCACAATTGGTGCCCCGAGAGACAGGTCAGCCAGGTCCGCAAAGGTGAGGCCGTCACTTTCGGCAAAGGTCTGAGATTCCGTGCGATCAACCGCTACCAGGGCAAGCGTCACACCAAGCAAGAAGGTGGCAATTTTGTACATGAAACAATCCTTGGCAGATTCGGGACCGGACAAACGCCTTGTATCGTATCTGGCCAATCGGGTAACTGTTGCGTAACGTGATTCTCGAAGGTAGGGAATCGCTTTCCATCGGGCAGCAATCGCTTCACGTTGGGTTGCTGTTCTTTGAGTAGCCAGATTAACTGGCGCTTTATGGACACCGGGCTTTGGAGGGAGTTTCTAAAATTAATGGCCTATGCTGATCAGAAGATGAGCTCGCGCAGGCTGTCGGCGATTATCGCCGTTGCAGTCCTTCACGTCGCTCTCGCCTACGCGCTGATTTCGGGTCTGGCCGTCAAGGTCGCCAGGCAGGTGCAGGAAGATCTCACCGTCTTTGACGTTGAAGATGAACCGCCGCCACCGGAAGAAGAATTGCCGCCGCCGCCACCGGAAGTTCCGGTGCCGCCACCGCCTGTTGTCGTAACGCCGCCGCCGCCTGTCGTGATTTCACGACCGACTGTGGCACCGCGTCCGGTAGCACCACCCCCGGCACCGCCGCCTCCGGCACCGCCGCCGCCGCCACCGAGTTTGGCGCAGGCCGCTCAACCCCGCGGTAACCCGGGTCGTTGGGTCACGCCGAACGATTATCCGTCGGCATCCCTGCGGAACGAGGAAACTGGTACGGCCAGCTTCCGGCTTACGATCGGTACTAACGGCCGCGTAACGGACTGCACAATTACGGCATCTACCGGCTTTTCCCGATTGGATAACGAAACTTGCCGTCAGCTAAGGCGCCGCGCGCGATTTAGAGCGGCTCTGGATGATGCGGGCAACCCGACGACTGGCAATTATTCGAGCCAGATTCGCTGGGAAATCCCGAACTAACAAACCAATTATTGTGCGAACCTCAGGTTTGCTATGATTGTACGAAGATTATTTGAGAGGAATGTAAATCATGTCTACTGAAGCAGCTGAAGCCCCCGCAGAAAACCCATATGGTCTTCGTGCGGCGCTGGAAGAAGGCGGCATCGTGGCCCAGTCTACCTTTGGTATCCTGGTGCTGATGTCGGCGGCTTCCTGGTACATCCTGTTCACCAAATGGTTCGAACAGCAGAAGATCCTGAAGCAGGGCAGGCGCGCCCGTGAAAATTTCTGGCGGGCAAACAGCCTTCGTGAAGGCGCTGCCAAGCTTGAAAAGAATAGCGCATATCGTCAGATCGTCGAAGACGGCATCGAAGCACGCGAACATCATGACCAGCTGACCGATCCGGTCGAAGCGCATGAATGGACCGTCAACGCTCTCCAGCGTTCGGTTGGCAGCATCAATTCCAAGCTGACTGAAGGCCTGGCAATTCTTGCTACCGTTGGTTCGACCGCTCCGTTTATCGGCCTGTTCGGTACGGTGGTCGGTATTTACCGTGCTCTGGTGAAGATCGGCGCTGCCGGTCAGGCATCGATCGATACGGTTGCTGGCCCGGTTGGTGAGGCCCTGATTATGACTGCTCTTGGTCTGATCGTGGCTGTGCCGGCTGTTATGGCATATAACTGGATGGTTCGCCGCAATAAGACGGTGTCGGAAGAACTGCAGAAGTTCTCCAACCAGATCCACGGCTACATCGTGTCGGATGGCAAGGTTAAGCCGGCAGCTCCTGCTGCCGCTCCAGGCAAAGCGCCTGCGGCCAAGCCTGCGACCAAGTCGTAATGGGATATGGGAGCGGGGCGCGAATGGCGCTTCCGCTCCCGGTCGACGCTAGCCGCAAAGCCAATATGCTGCGGTTGGATTAGAGTTTAGGATAGGATTGATTCCATGGGAATGAGTGTTGGACCCGGCGAAGGTGAAGACGAATCTGCGATCTCCGAGATCAACGTCGTCCCGCTGACGGACGTCATGTTGGTGTTGCTGATCATCTTCTTGATCGCGGTTCCGGTCGTGATTCAGACAGTTGAAGTCAACCTGCCTTCGGTTCGTTTGCTTCCGACAACGACCAAGCCGGAAAATGTCTCGCTCTCGATCCGGGCGAATGAAAATGGTGCATGCGAAGTGTTCTGGGGAATGACCCCGGTCAACTCGAATGAAATGCTGACCCGTGCGATTCAGCATATCGAAGACGAGATTGAGCGCTTTGGTGGTGCGGAAAACATGACCGAGGACGATCTTCCCGAAGTGCATATTCGTGGCGATGTGAACACGCCGTGGCGCTGCATTGGCGGGCCGATCTTCAACATGCAGCAAGCCGGATTTACGCGGGTTGGCTTCATTTCAGAGCCTGCACCGGGTGTCGGCATTCAACGGCTCTAAGTCAGACGGTTTTAGGAGTAGAATAAGATGGGTGGAAAAGTAGGCCCCGCCGCTGCAGACGACGATCCGATGATCGACATCAACACGACGCCGTTGATCGACGTCCTGTTGGTGCTCCTCATCATGTTCATCATTACGATCCCGATCCAGACGCACGCCGTTAAGATCGACTTGCCGGTCGCCAGTGATGATCCGCCGCCGGACGAGCAAATCGATCCGATCAAGAACGAGGTGTATATCTCGCCCACTGATCAGATCCTTTGGAACGGTGAACCGGTAACGCGTCAGACGCTGCGTCAATATCTGGATATCACGGTAACGATGAATCCTGTTCCTGAGTTACACATGTTCCCGGACGCGCAGGCGCGCTACAACACCGTGGACGAAGTGCTGGCAATTACCCGCCGCGCTCAGGTGACGAATATGGGCTTTATCGGCAACGACCAATATCGCCAGTTCTAAACTGACATCTCTCAGATAATGAATGAGGCGGGTCCGTAGGGCTCGCCTTTTTCTCTTGGCGGAGACGAGCCTGCTCGAGAGTTCGGCTGCAGGTGCCGCACGCTGTGGACTTTGTGTGGGATGCTGCGACGATCCAACTGCTCGGTCGATAGCTTCCGGTGGCAGGGCCGGAGCGACGCTATTGCATCGCCTCAGACATCGCTATGCAGCACTGCTTTCGAACTGTAGCTGCGCCAGGCGGGCATAGAGGCCACCTTGTCCGGTTAGGGCAGCATGGTCGCCTTGTTCGACGATCCGGCCATTATCCATCACAATGATACGGTCAGCTGATCGAACCGTGGCCAACCGATGGGCGATGACGATGGTAGTGCGGTTCTCCATCAGCCGCTCCAGTGCTTGCTGCACCAGCCGCTCCGATTCCGCATCCAGTGCTGATGTCGCTTCGTCCAGCAACAGCAGTGGCGCATCGCGGAGCAGTGCGCGGGCAATGGCCAGCCGCTGGCGTTGTCCGCCGGACAAGCGCGCGCCACTCTCGCCCAAATAGGTATCGAGACCGTCGGGAAGGTCGCGGATGAATTCGGCGGCATTGGCCGCCTCTGCGGCTTGCCACAAGGCATCGTCGCTGGCGCCCCAATGGCCATAGCGGAGATTATCCCGCGCAGACGCAGCAAAGATCACGGTATCCTGCGGCACCATCGCGATCCGCCTGCGCACATCGCCTGGGTCAGCATCCCGCAGATCTACTCCGTCTAGCGTAACCTTGCCCTGTTGAGGATCGTAGAATCGCTGGGCGAGCTGAAACAGCGTTGACTTGCCAGCGCCTGATGGCCCGACCACCGCAACAAGGTCACCCGGATTGATCGCCAGGTTGAAATCCTCAAGTGCCGGTGTGTCTAGTCGGGTCGGATATCGAAATGTCACATCGTCAAAACTGAGTTCGCCGCGCGCGGGTTCAGGCAGGGGTTTCGGATTGGCGGGTGCACGGATCTCAGGCACTTCTTGCAACAGCTCGCTCAGCCGTCCTGCCGCACCGGCACCGCGCATCAGCTCGCCATAGACTTCGGTGAGCGCGCCAAATGCACCTGCGACGATCATGCCCGTCAGTACGAACGCCGCAACGGCGCCGCCCGTGATCTGTCCCGAGATGACATCCGATGCGGCCTGCCACAATACCATGGTGATCGCGCCGAATATCAACGTGATGACAATCGCCGTCATGACGGAGCGGATCGCAATGCGGCGGCGCGCAGTCGCGAAGGCACTCTGTACCGCCTTATCGAAACGATCGCCTTCACGGCGCTCCTGTCCGAAGGCCTGGACGATCTTCATTGCGCCCAATGTTTCAGCAACCATTGCCCCGACATCGGCAATCCGATCCTGGCTGTGGCGCGATACATTGCGCAGCATACGGCCGAGAATAACGATCGGCCCAATCGCTAATGGAATGCCGAGCAGCATCATCAGCGCGAGCTTGGGTGAGAGAGTCAGCAAATATATGATGCCGCCAATCCCCATCACAATATTCCGCAACGCGACGGAGATGGTTGTGCCAACAATCATCTCGATAACCGAAGTGTCAGATGTCATGCGCGAGGCAATTTCCGAGGGACGATTTTCTTCGAAATACTTTGGATCCAGCGCCAGCAGGTTGCGCTGCACCGCGACGCGAAGATCGGCAACTACCCGTTCGCCGAGCCAGGACACGAAATAGAAGCGCATCGCGGTTGCCAGCGCGAGCACCACGACAATCAGCAGCAGATAGAAGAAATATTGCGAGATATCACTGCCGCCGGCGCCGCTGAAACCGTCATCAATGACGCGCCGGAACCCGTCAGGAATAGCCAACGTTGCGGCTGCCGCTAACAGCAGGGCGATGCCCGCGCCGACGATCCGCATGGGGTAGCGGATGGCAAAACTCCAGATGAGGCGGAGATTGCCGAGTTTGCGGGATTTGGGGGTATCTGCGTCGCTGTCTGCCATACAGAGCGCCTAGCAGTGCCGCTCCATCGGCTCAACATGACAGAATGTATATTGCTGCATTGCAACGTAGGTCAAAACAGGCCTAGAAAGGCGCTCAAGGGCGGTTCGAGAACCGCGCAGGCGGGAATTTTAATGCTTTACAACATGTATGAAATGCAGCGTTCGATGCTGGCCGGTGCGAGCGCTATGGCGGGCTGGAGCGCAGAGATGCTGCAGAACCCGGCAAACCCCTTTGCCTATTCGGCTATGGGGCCGATCGTCGCATCAGCGCTGGATGTATTCTCGCACGCTTCGGCACCGCGCGGAAAGCCGGTCTTCGGAATAGAATATGTCGAGGTGGACGGTGAGTCGGTTCCAGTATCCGTAGATATCGAGGCGCGTCATCCGTTCGGGCAACTCAAGCATTTCCAAAAAGAGGGCGTCGAAGGGCAACCGAAACTCTTGATCGTCGCACCGATGTCCGGCCATTTCGCAACCCTGTTGCGCGGCACCGTTGAACGGATGCTGCCGAGCCATGATGTCTGGGTCACCGACTGGCGCGATGCGAAGACGGTGCCACTCTCCAACGGCACCTTCGATCTTGACGATTATATCGATTACCTCGTCAGCTTTCTCGAGCATATTGGCCCGGGCGCACATATGCTCGCGGTCTGTCAGCCATCGGTGCCCTGTTATGCCACCGCAGCTTTGATGTCGGCCGATAACCATCCAGATCGTCCGCGGACGCTGACAATGATGGGCGGGCCGGTTGACACGCGCGAGGCGCCAACCTCGGTCAATACGCTGGCCACCCAGCGCCCCCATAGCTGGTTCGAACAGAATGTGATCGCAACCGTTCCGATGTACTATCCGGGTGCCGGTCGCAAAGTGTATCCCGGTTTCCTTCAGTTAGCCGGCTTCATGTCGATGAACCTTGGCAATCACATGATCACCCATTGGGAGATGTTCAAACATCTTGTCGAAGGAGACGGAGACAGTGCTGACGCGACCAAGGATTTCTACGACGAATATCGCTCGACCTGCGACATGACTGCAGAATTCTATCTCCAGACCATCGACGTGGTGTTCCAGACCCATGCATTGCCGCGGGGTGAGTATCGCCATCGCGGTCAGCTGATCGATCCTTCGGCAATCACGGACGTTGCGATGCTCGCAATTGAGGGCGAACGCGATGATATTTCTGGCCTCGGCCAGACCAAGGCTGCACTCAAGCTTTCCAAGGGCTTACCGAAGAAACTGAAGAAATATCATATGGCCGAGGAAGTGGGCCATTATGGTATCTTTCATGGCCGCAAATGGCGCGAACGTATCGCACCGGTAGTTGAGGACTGGATCGCCAAGCACGACGGCTAAGCAGCATGAGCGACAACAAAAAGGGGCGCCGAATCTCTCCGGCGCCCCTTTTTTGTGTTGGTCGTCCGCTTAGAGAGTTTCGAACAATCCAGCAGCACCCATGCCGCCGCCGACACACATGGTGACGACGACATATTTCGCGCCGCGACGTTTGCCTTCGATGAGCGCGTGGCCGGTGCAACGCGCGCCCGTCATGCCATAGGGGTGGCCGATCGAGATCGAACCGCCATTTACGTTGAGCAGCTCGTTCGGTATGCTCAGGCGATCGCGGCAGTAGAGAACCTGCACGGCAAAGGCTTCGTTCAATTCCCACAGGCCGATATCGTCGATCGACAGGTCGAAACGTTCCAGCAGCTTGGGAATGGCAAAGACCGGGCCGATACCCATCTCATCGGGTTCGGTTCCGGCAACAGCCATGCCGACATAGCGACCAAGCGGCGTTAGGCCCTTCTTCTCAGCAACCGAAGCTTCCATGACGACGCTGGCCGAGGAGCCGTCGGAGAGCTGCGATGCGTTACCCGCGGTGATCGTCATGTCCGGACCCATCACCGGCTGCAGGCTCTGCAGGCCTTCCAGCGTGGTCGACGGGCGATTGCCTTCGTCCTTGGAGAGAGTGACTTCTTCCTGGCTGGTTTCGCCGGTTTCCTTGTTCACGACAATTTTCGTCGTGGTAGTCGGGACAATCTCGTCGTCGAAATAGCCGGCTTCCTGGCCAGCTGCTGTCCGCCTCTGCGATTCCAGTGAATATTCGTCCATCGCTTCGCGGCTGACGTCATAGCGTTTTGCGACGGTTTCAGCCGTTTGCAGCATCGGCATATAGACATCGTTATGCATTGCGAGGAGTTCGGGGTCGGGCTGTACGCGCATCTCTTTGGTCTGCACCAGCGAAATGGACTCAAGCCCGCCAGCGACGACGCAATCCATGCGATCGACAATCACCTGCTTGGCGGCTGTCGCGATCGACATCAGGCCGGACGAGCATTGGCGATCCATCGACATGCCAGAAACGGTGATCGGCAGGCCGGAACGCAGTGCAATCTGACGCGCGACATTGCCGCCGGTCGTTCCCTGCTGCATCGCGGCACCCATGATGAGATCATCGACTTCGCCGCCTTCGATACCGGCGCGCTCAACAGCGGCCTTGACGGCAAAGCTGCCCAGCGTTGGGCCCTGTGTGTTGTTGAAAGCGCCGCGATAAGCTTTGCCGATCGGCGTACGGGCGGTGGAAACGATAACTGCATCACGCATGGTGAAACTCCTTGGTGGCTATTGACGGGAAATCAGGCCGGTATCGGCGGTGTGCCGGGTTCCGGTCGAATATCAAATGTACCGATGATCATGGCCAAGCCATGATAGAAACCGACCAGCTGGACGATTTCGAAAATCTGGTCAGACGTGAAATGGTCTGCAATCCTGGCAAACTCCTCATCACTGGGGTGGCGGCGATCAAGCAAGATATCAACCGTTGCCAACAAAGCAGCATCTGCGGCAGACCAGCCGCCATCTTCTGCATCCTTGGTTGCCAGCGCATCGAGCTGCGTTTCGTCGATCTCACATCGCTCAGCAAAAAGCGTGGCATGCATGCCCCACTCATAATCTGCACCGATCCGTGCCGCCGTCCGGAAAATGACGAGTTCGCGCTCGCGCATCGGCAGCGGACCCTTGTCGAGCAGGGAACCGCCGATGAACTTCTGCCACGCCCGTTCCGACGTGCCGATGATACGGAACAGCATCGGCGCATCGCCGCCATCTGGCGTCAGCGCATTGAGCGCCGGCGCCAGGGCGTCCGGATACGGCTGAGATAGTGGCGGAATTCGCGTCATGTGAAGAACTGGCTGATCCATTCTGCGATCAGTGCCGGCTTGTCTTCGCCTTCGATTTCGACGGAGAATTCAAGCGTCTGCTGATATTGATTGGGGCGCTTTTCGATCAGGTCGAGCAGCTTGAAATGACCGCGTACCTTGGAGCCGGATTTAACCGGGGTCAGGAAGCGGGTTTTGTTGCCGCCATAGTTGACGCCCATCTTCACGCCTTCGGGGCGCGGGCAATCGGATTTGGCCATCATCACCGGGAACAGCGACAGTGTCAGGAAACCATGGGCGATCGTCGTGCCGAACGGCGTCATCTTGGCCGCTTCTTCGTTCACATGGATGAACTGGTGATCGCCGGTCGCATCGGCAAATTTGTTGATCATATCCTGGTCGACCGTAATCCACTCGGACGTGCCGAGATTCTGACCGGCCATATTCATCATTTCGTCAATGGTGACGGTGCTCATATCCGTTTCCTCTTTCGTTTTTTCTGCTAAATGGCGATGGCTTCCCCGCCATAGTGGAAGCCAATTCCTCGAACCGCAAGGTCTGTCCATGCCCAGTCAGATGCACGATCCCGATTCCGCTACGTCAGCCGCGTGGCAGCATATGGAGGAGGTGCACCGCGCACCCGAGCCCGAAGTACTTGCTCCGCTGCTGGAGCGGGCGCGACTCGACGCCAAAGAGCGCGCCGGTGTTGAAGCGACGGCGCTCGAGCTGTTGGCCGATCTGCGCGAAGGGCAGCGAACAGGTTGGGTCAATCAGTTCCTTCAGGAATATCGCCTGAACAGTTCCGAGGGCATTGCCTTGCTGAGCCTGGCAGAGGCGTTCTTGAGGGTTCCGGATCCCGACACGGCCGACCGTCTAATTTCCGATAAACTCGGTGATGGCGACTGGCGATCCCATGCAGGTCGCTCGCATTCGCAGCTCGTAAATTCGGCAACCTGGGGCCTTGTCATAGGCCGGGCATTGGTCGGCCAGCATGAACAAGCCAATGCGCTGAAGCGATTAATCTCGCGATCCGGTGAACCCTTTGTTCGTCAGGCAGTCGGTGCCGCGATGCGCATGATGGGCGAGATCTTCGTCATGGGCCGCACGATCGATGAAGCGATCAAGCGGATGAAGAAGCCTGAAAACAAGGGCTTCACCGCAAGCTTTGACATGTTGGGCGAGGCGGCGCGAACCTTCCCCGATGCGGATCGCTATTTCGATGCCTATCTGCGCGCGATTGAAGCCGTCGGCAAAGCGCGTGGCGATGGATCGACCGAAATCAATCATTCCATCTCCGTGAAGCTCTCTGCGCTGCACCCGCGTTATGAAGTCGCGCAATGGGCGCGCTGCGTTCCGAGTCTGACGGAGCGACTCGAAAGCTTGGCCGAAGCTGCCGCCAAGGCGCAGATCGGGCTCACGGTGGATGCCGAGGAATCTGAACGGCTCGAAATGAGCTTTGATATCATCGAAGCGATAGCCGGCCTGCCGCAGCTGAAAGGTTGGAACGGGTTCGGCATGGCCATTCAGGCCTATGGCAAGCGAGCACAGCGGACGATCGGCTGGGCCGAAGCGCTGGCCAGTCGCACCGGTCGGAGCATGCCGGTCCGTCTCGTGAAAGGTGCCTATTGGGACAGCGAGATCAAACATAGCCAGGAGATGGGACTCACTGACTATCCATTATTCACGCGCAAGGCGGCGACCGACGTTTGCTATCTAGCGTGCGCAAAAGACATGTTGGAAGCCGAATCGATTCGGCCGGCCTTTGCGACGCACAACGCGCTGACTGCAGCGACCATCATGGAATGGGCGCCAGACAAGAGCAGTTTCGAATTTCAGCGACTTCACGGAATGGGCGAGGGTCTGTTCGAGCGGCTTGTGCGGGATCAGGGGTATCGATGTCGGATATACGCACCGGTAGGTGGGCATCGCGACCTGCTGGCCTATCTCGTGCGGCGACTGTTGGAGAATGGCGCCAATTCCAGCTTCGTGCATCAACTTGCCGATGAGCAGCTGACCGATGAGCAAATCCTTGCCGATCCCGTCGACAAGATCATTGCGGTGGGTGGAACGCGCCATCCGAGCATCCCATTGCCTGAAGATCTGTTCATGCCGCAGCGGCCCAACAGCCAGGGCCTTGATCTTGAAGATTGGCGCGTCCTGAAGCGCGTGAAGGACGGGATTGCCAAGCGATCCGATATTGGCGGGGAGCCGAAACCGGTCGCGGATGTGGGGGCGTTGGTGGCACGGGCGAGCAGCGCCTTTCCAAATTGGTCTGGACTGCCGGTCGAGGAACGTGCGGGCTGCCTGATCCGCTTGGCCGATCTGTTCGAAGAGCGCCGCGGCGAGCTGATGGCACTTGCCGTGCATGAAGCGAACAAGACCATTCCCGATGCGCTGGCTGAAGTGCGCGAGGCGATCGATTTCTGCCGCTATTACGCCGCCGAAGCAGTTGAGAAACACCAGCCGATCGAGCTTCCTGGGCCGACCGGTGAAAGCAATGTGTTGCGGATGGAAGGGCGCGGCGTGTGGACGTGTATCGCGCCATGGAACTTCCCGCTGGCAATCTTCACCGGGCAGGTCGCTGCGGCGTTGGTCACTGGCAACACGGTGATCGCAAAACCGGCACCGCAAACCCCGCGCATTGCGGCCGAAGCCGTACGATTGGCGCATCAGGCCGGCGTGCCGGAAGATGCGCTGATCCTGGCATCCGGCGGACCGGAGGTAGGAGCAGCATTGACGGGAGATGCCCGGATAGCGGGTGTTGCCTTCACCGGCTCGACAGCGACGGCGAAGAAAATCGCGCATTCGCTGCTCGAAGGTGAAGACCGCCCGATTGTGCCGCTGATTGCTGAGACCGGCGGCGTTAATGCGATGATTGTGGATTCAACGGCCTTGCCAGAGCAGGTGGTGGCCGATGTGCTCTTGTCTGCATTCGGTTCGGCAGGACAACGCTGTTCGGCGCTGCGCTTGCTGTTGGTGCAGGACGAAGTCGCCGACACGATGATCGAGATGCTGACGGGCGCGATGGATGCGCTGATTGTTGGTGATCCGGCCAATCCGGAGACAGATGTCGGTCCGGTGATTGATGATCTGGCCTATGAAAAGCTGATGGCGCACCGCGCGAAAATGCGGGATCGCTGGCTCAAAACTGTGGACGTACCGGAAGAAGGCCGCTTCGTTCCACCGACGCTGATCCGACTGGACAGCGTGGATGATCTCAACACCGAATGGTTTGGGCCGCTGCTTCATGTGGCAAGATGGAAATCGGGCGAGCTTGAAGAGATGGTCCGGCGGGTCAATGCAAAAGGGTTCGGACTGACGATGGGCCTGCATAGTCGCATTGCCCGGGCCGGCGATCTTGTTGAGGCGCAGGCGAAGGTCGGCAACCTCTATGTGAACCGGTCAATGATTGGCGCGATTGTCGGATCCCAGCCCTTTGGTGGAGAAGGTCTATCCGGTACCGGTCCGAAAGCCGGTGGCCCGCACTATCTCGCCCGCTTCTGTGCGGAACGTGTCACCAGTATTGATACGACCAGCGCGGGCGGCAATGCGGCACTGCTATCACTCGATGATGTTGGGCAGACTTACGACCGCTAGTCCTGGCCTGCGCCCCAACCGTCTTTCGGATAGGGAAGGACCATCTCGCCGTTCGGTGCGGCCGTAAAACTGGTCTGCGTCGGATAAGCGAATTCGAGGCCTTCTTCTGAGAAGCGTTTGAAGATCGCAATCCCCACCGCATGGCGCGAATTGAAGACGACTTCATAGTCAGAGCTCTGCACGTCGAACTGGAGTTGATAGTCGAGGCTGGAATCGCCGAAGCCGACAAAGCCGGAACGGACGAAGCGATGGCCTTCTGCGTTGATGATATCGCGCAATATGTCTGGGATGCGATGCGCTTTGGCGGGGTCCGTTTGGTAGATCACACCAATGCCAAAGGTCACCCGGCGGCGGTTGAGGCGCGTCAGGTTCATGATCTCCTTGTCGAGGAGATTGGTGTTAGAAATGATCACTTCTTCGCCGGTGACAGCCCGAAGGCGCGTCGATTTGAGGCCGATCTGCTCGACCGTTGCATAGGTGCCGTCATAGTGAACGGAATCGCCGACCTTGAATGGCTTGTCGAAGATGATCGAAAGGGCCGCGAACAGGTCCGAGAAGATACCCTGGGCGGCGAGACCGATTGCGATGCCGCCAATGCCGAGACCGGCAACCAGGCCGGTTACATCGACATTGAGGTTATCGAGCACGACGATACCAGCGATTGCCACAACGCCAAATGTCACAAGCACCCGGATCAATTTCATCGCACTGCCCAGCGCCTCGCTGGAACTTTCATCGGTACGGGTCCGATGTTCGACAAAGCCGAGAATTATCGACCGTGCCCAGATGGCCGACTGGATGACCATTGCCAGCGAGAACAGGAAGCTGATCGAGCGGTGGATCAAGCCCGGCGCGCTCGACAGGATCGATACGATTTCGAGCGCCAGCGCAATCATGAACCAGGTGCGTGTCTTCGCCATCGTGCGACCGACCACGGACTGCCAGGTTTCCAGGCTCGTATTCTGCTCGAACAGATGTCGGCCATATCGGCGCATGCCGGCGAGAATGAGGACGATGACAAATGCGACGCCAAGGCTGATCAAAATCTCTGCGGTGTGCGTCTCGACCCATGCGACGGCGTCTGTGGCAAGCGTGTGCATACGCTCCATCACGGTCGCACCGACGATTTCGGTGACGATGTCGGGTTGTTCGCTGGGCTGTGTCATATGCGATCGGCTCTTAAGGCGTGATGCCCCGTCTTGTCGAGCAGGAGGGCTATGCCGGCTGTGTTTTTCTTTTCGTCATCAAGTCAGTGATCGGTCGCAAAAAGGGAGTAACCTATGTCAGAGCAAGTTTTTTGGTGACGATCGGCAACGGCATTGCAACGCCGCGCTTTCTCGCTCGGCGCATCTGCAAATCGAGTCCGGCCTGAACGCCAAGCAGCGCCAGGATGAACGGTTGGAAGGCGATTGCCAGGAATAGCGCGCCGGAAAGATAAATGAGCTGTGCGTGCTGCAATGCGGTCGCGAGTGGCGAAACCCACTCATAGCCAGGGGGCGCGCGAGGCCCGCGATAGCGACGACGCAGCACTTCCATGCGCAAGGCACCCAGGCCGTGAATCCCCAGCCATAAGGCGAGGCCGAGCCAGCCCTGTTCGGCCAGGACTTCGAAATAGGATGAGTGATAGGCGCGGCCTCGATCAACGACCGTACGACGCTGGATCGATGTTGTTCCGGCTGACTCCAGGCGCTCACTGGTCTCGTAGATGATGCTATTGCCGCGATAGATACCAAAGCCGCCCCCGGCCGGATTTTCCGATACATAGTCTATCGTCCAGCGCCAGACGGCGATCCGGGTCATCGCCGACATGTCTGCCTGATAGGTGCCGATCGTTCCCATCCGATCCGAAAAGCTCTGTGGCAGGAAGGGTAGGGAGACGATCGCTCCGAAACCGGCTAGTCCAATGAATACAAAGCGCCTTTTGCTGTCACGCAATAGGAGTATGCCGAGCACCGCGATGCAGACCAGACCGGTGCGGGCCTCAGTGCCGATTGGAATAAGGAGGCAGGCGAAAATTAGACAGCCGGCAAATACGGTCACCCGCCAGTCTTTTGGAAAAATCGTGCCGTATCGCGTCAGCCACATAATCATTGGGATGATCGTAATCGCGATCGTAGACGCCGTGCTGCTTTCGAAAATCCCACTATTGGAATCGACCATCAGATTTAGCGTGCCGTAGCCGCCCCCGGCCAGCAGCGTCTTGATCGCGCCTGCGATCATGATTGTCGATGCGCCTAGCACCATGAAGAGAATATAGGATTCCATTCGCAGTCGATTGCGCAGCGCGAATGGGATGAACAGCGCCCAGACCATGCCCTTCCACACCCAATCCCATTTAAACTGAGCCTCGACGGGAAATTCTGCATAGATTGTCGTCAGACCGCACCACAAAGCGAAGATCGCGATCAGCCATTGGATTGGGCTGGTCTGAAAGGATTTGTTCTTGTCGAAAACCACCCAACCAGCGATTGCGACCGGGGCCACGATCATCGACAACGGAATGTCACTGAGTAGACCGTAAGACAGATGGTGCGGTGAAACGACGTCGACATAGCAATAGGTCAGCACCCAAATGAATGGCTGCCGGAGGCCGAGAATAAGCATGATGGCCACGAAACCGGCAAAGGCGAGATCTGTCATCGCTAGGGCGCCTCCGGCTCGAAATCCGACGAATCGGTGGCGTCGTCCAGCTCGGTGTTATGGAGATCCGGGCGCGACAAGAGGCGCCATGCTGTAAGCAGCATGAGCCCGTGTGTTACCAACAGGGCGAACTTGTCGATCATTCTAGGCGTAAGCCCTCCAAATTAGCGGGTTACGGCTTAGCGACACGGAGTTGAGGATCTATTAAGCCTAATGCGTGATTTGTTAAATATCCGAGGCTAAGAGCAACGAATGACTGCGCTTTTTCTATCTCGAGACGATCCTGGCCATTTTACCGCGCAAGCGCAGGATGCTGTACGCGCTGAATTTGCTGGTCATGGCTTCGGCGAAATGGCGGAGCGCAACTTTCCGGGCTGGCGCCTTTTGCACGCCCCCTATGTGAAAGGCGGGCCCACCAACTTCGTCGACAAAGGCAATAATTTCATTGGGTTTGCTGGCACTTTCACCTTTGACGGGAAGGTCGGGCGAGCAGCACTGAACGCGGCGCTGGCCGAGATTGACCCGCTCGCGCCAGATTGGAGCCGCATAAGCGGCCAGTTTGTAATGGTGATCCGAAAACATGGTCGAACTTTTCTGTTCACCGACTGGTTCGCCGCGTTTGAGATCTATCATGATTCCGAACAGAGTATGTTCTCGACATCACTATTGGCGGCAACGTCATGCCTGCCCGAACTGCATTTCTATCCGCAAGCTGTATACGAACATGCGTTCAATATTGCATCAATCGGCGATGATACGGTTTTTCGCGAGCTGAAAAAGCTTGGCCCATTTGCCGTGATCGAACTGTGCGAAGACGGCGTGAAATCGCACCCGCTCGACAAACCCATGCCCGAGGGCACCGTCCAGCACGATTTGACGACCCATTTGGACCGCCAACATGCACTGTTAAATTCCATCATTCGACCTTGGGTTGATCATTTTGGAAATCAGATTTTCTGTCCGCTATCCGGCGGGCTGGATTCCAGGCTGGTGTTTGCGCTGTTGCGCAACCAAGGCAGTCAGCCGTCCATGTATAGCTATGGCGAAGATGATGAGTGCGATATCATCGTCGCGCGGCAGATTTGCGACGCTCTGGGTATTCCAATCGATGTGATGGACAAGGAGGTCTATCGCGAGATCGCGATCGATGATTATCCGGATCAGGTGGAACGCAACTTCCATGATCATGACGGGTTGCCCAATTTCGGCATGATTTTCGACAATGGTGCCGGCGCTTATGCGCGATCGAAGCGGCATAGCGACGGTGCTCTCTCGGTGTCGGGCGGCTGTGGTGAGATCTTCCGCAACTTCTTTTTCTTGAGCAACCGGCCCCATAGCGCCGCAGATGTGACCCGTGCTTTTTTTGCCCGCTTTGCACTTAACGATGTGACGGATGAATTTGACGAACGGGCCTTTTTGCGAGGGATTGAAGACAAGATCCTGTCATCAATTGGCCGGGCGGGAGAGCGCGGACCGTTGCCCCGCAATGCACTGGAATGGGTCTATCCGGCAGCACGGTGCCGAGCGATGTTTGGTCATGAGATCAGCCACGAAGCTCGTTATGGGGCGTATATGATGCCGTTTCTCGATCACTCAGTCGTGGCGCAGGCGCAGTCTCTGCCGATTGCCCAGAAGAATGCCGGCCGTTTTGAGGCTGCGTTGCTTGCCACTATCGATCCGGAACTTGCTGGAATGCCCTCTTGCTACGGGCATGATTTTTTGGGTGCGCCAGGGCTTGGCCATCGGTTTACTGAATGGTCTACCCGGATACGGCCAATTGTGTTGCGTCATAAAAGCTATGCTATTCAGCGCCGCTTCGCGGACCGTGCAGACGAGCATGGCGGGCTCGCGACCGAGGACTATCTCGGCCGTGTGATCGATCTTGAATATCCGATCATGCGGCGCTTTTTTCGTGTCGAGAGTATCGGCGACAGCGCCATAATGCGGCGGGTCGCCAACCTTGAATATTTCGCTGAAAAGCTAGGATCAAAACTTAAGGCTTAGCGTCGATCATAGCTGCTGATCTGTTCGCCGAGTTCATTGTTGCGCACGATCGGGTTTTCGCCACTCCAATCGCCGACGAACACGGTGCTCCAGCGAAATCCCGGCGAAACCCAGGCGCGGTTATTCTCAACCACCAGGCCGTTGCTGCTATGCTCTCGCCCTTCAGGGGCAACCGCAATCATCGTCGAGTAATTCTCTTTATCCGTCCCCTGAACGAAGGTATTTCCGGCGATCCGACCGCTCGCTCCAACCGACAGGTCGATATGATAGTTGGTCTGTTCGCCGCGGCTGTCATCAAAGCTGTTGTTGAGGATTTGGACGATCGGGGCCCGGCTCTTCAGATAATGCGCGCCAGTTCCCTGCTCGAACCGAGAATTTGTGACGGTCAGACTGCCATAATAGCCGACGTAGACGGGGTGGGCTCCGTTGCCGTCAGGTCGTTTGCCGAGCCGTCTGAATGTCGATCGATCAATGCGAATGGCCGATGAGGGATCGGCCGCGGAGAGGATCCCACTCTGCGAATCCGTGAACAAGCTGTCGACAACGTCGAGATCGCCTTCTTCGATGCGGATGCCAGCGCCATTGCCGTCGGCGACACTGATATTGGTGAAGGTGAGGCCCTGTACCGATGCACCGCGTCCGCGCAGCACCAGGGTTGCCTTGCCCTCACAGGTGCCACCGTCAAAAATTGCGGTTCCCGGCTGATCGGCGACGAAAGAGACAACACCGGCTTCTTGAACGGCGCAATCGCCATAACGGCCCGGTGCAATGCGAATCGTACCTCGGCTGTTCCCGATTGCGCGCACGGCATCGTCGAGATCGCCGAATGCCTCGCCGGTCTCGGCAATAACAAAGGGTGCCGGGCGCTGCGCGCCCGCGGTGGCTGCCAGTGCGACACAGGCGGTCAACAGGGCAATTCGCTTCATTCTTCGGACTCCACCAGAAAATGGTTTTTTGCATTAGAACAGGAGCAGTTGACGCCGCGTTAAGCAGTTTGTGGCAGTCGCAGGATATGCGGATACTGCATATTCTTGACCATTCCATGCCGATGCATAGCGGTTACAGCTTTCGCACGCGTGCAATATTGAAGGCCCAGATCGCGCGCGGATGGGATGTAGCTGGGGTTACCGGTGCACGTCACACTGCAGACGCACCGGATGTCGAGACTGTTGATGGCCTGACCTTCTACCGGACCCGAGCCCCGGAAACGATGACGACGCCGATCCGTGAATGGCGCGAAATTGCGCTGCTGGCAGATCGGATCGACGCGGTGGTCGACGATTGGCAGCCCGATCAGCTCCACGTGCATTCTCCGGTTCTCAACGCGTTGGCAGCGTTGCGTGTTGCGCGTCGCCGCAAACTGCCGCTCATTTACGAAATTCGCGCTTTCTGGGAAGATGCCGCTGTCGGAAACGGCACCGGGACCCGAAATTCTGCGCGCTACTGGCTGACGCGCATGTTCGAGACGCATGCGGCCCATCAGGCGGATGCCGTTGCCGTTATCTGTGAGGGCTTGAGGCAGGATCTGATCCGCCGCGGGGTCGATGGTGAAAAGATTATGGTGTCGCCCAATGGCGTGGATATGGGCCTGTTCGGCAATCCGCCGCCGATTGATCCTGATCTTGCTCAATCACTGGGCCTTGATGGCAAAGAAGTCGTTGGCTTTGTCGGTAGCTTTTACGACTATGAAGGCCTGGATGATTTGATCGACGCAATGCCGCGCTTGGTCATGGCTCGCCCGAATGCGCATCTGCTGCTCGTTGGTGGCGGTCCAATGGACGCTGACCTGCGTGCTCAGGCCGAAGCATCAGATGTTGCCAACCATATCCACTTCACCGGGCGTGTTCCGCATGACGAGGTGGAACGCTATTACGGCCTGATCGATATTCTGGCTTATCCCCGCAAGAAAATGCGCCTCACTGATCTGGTAACACCGCTCAAGCCATTGGAAGCGATGGCGCAGAAGCGGCTGGTTGCCGCGTCTGATGTGGGGGGGCACCGCGAGCTGATCGAAGACGGTGTGACGGGCACTTTGTTCCCACCTGACGATCCAGATGCATTGGCCGCAGCGCTCGCCGATATGTTCGCAGATCGCGGTATTTGGGAAGAACGGCGCCGCGTGGCCCGGAAATTTGTCGAACGCGATCGTAACTGGTCATCAAACATTTCGCGTTATGCCCCTGTTTACCAAAAACTTACCGGTAAGGCGGTTTAGGCTATGAAATTCTCTCTGGAAGCCATCCGAGACGGCGCTACGGTGCCCGATATTCTTAGAAACTTACCAAAAATTCCAGTCGCTTCGGCCGTTTCTGGATTGATCGTGGCCGCGGTTATCCTGATGACGCCCAATAGCTGGTTTGAGGCCATTGTCGTCGAATCAGGTCTGCCGACACTGATCAGCGCTGCTGAGCCGCCATTGGGCGCCCGGGCGCGGATCATGTTTGCGCTGGCAGCGGCCCTATTGATTACGGTGATTGCCTGGGGGGCTTTGTCGGTGACTATTGGGCGGAAAATGCGTCAGAAGTTGGAGGCGCGCCGCATTGCCGACAATGAAGAATTTGATCCAGATGTTCGCGCCCGCGCACTGCGTCGCGGCGATGCACATCCCGATGCGCCCTATCGCCGCCCGATTATGGCTGCGGATGATCTCGGCACGGCGCTTGATGATGTCGATGTTGAGGCGGTTATGGAAGAAGTCCCCGAGATTGCGGATCAGGACGATCTGGAAATCGACGGGGTTCAGGCCGACGCAGAAGCAGAAGCAGAAGTCGAACTCGAGGCGCTCGACCTCGGTGAGGTTGCTGAGATTTTGACTGATGAGCCAGAGGCTGACGCCGAAACGGAAGTCGATTTCGAACCGGTCGAAGCCGAAATCACATCCGTGCAGGTTACATTGGACAGCGAGCAAATCGCCGATGATGCGACGAGTGATCCAGTGTTTGAGGTTCCGCTGCCGCGCCGCGATGAAGCGCGGTTGCCGTCTTCGCCAACACCGACGGTTGCCGAACCGGCAATCAGCGCCGATCTCGCAGAATTGGTTGCGCGGTTTGAAGCCGGTCTCGAGCGCAAGCGGCGTCAACGGGTGTCCAGCCAGGACATTCCCGAAAATGTAGCCACCCATCCACAGGCGCGTCCCGCGGACGCTCAGGATGCAGCGCTGAAGGATGCATTGGATGCGCTTCAGCAAGTGAGCGGCAAGGCAAGCTAACCCGACCTATTCTTTGGCGAGGATTAGCGCTTCGATTTCAATCGTGGCACCTGCCGGGCTGATTGTTTGGTTCGCAACCAAGATATCCGCGAGGATATGATTTCCGAGGTCAAATTCGGCATAGTCCAACCCGGCGGCGAGGCGTGTAGCCCGAGCCCCGCCTCCATGGCCTTCAAACCAAAGTGCAAAGCAAAACCGCCTGCCGCAAAAATTCATGCTGGACCACGGTGTCGCGCGTATCTGTTCAACGGTCGGCCGGGCGCCCGCGCGCTTCGCAAGGGCGCGAAGCAATATCTCGAAAGCGGCCCAAGGCATGCCGATCTCAGCCACTGGACGCGGATCGACCGTCAGTCTTTGCAATAAACGCTTTCACCCTTCGGCGCAGTTTTGGTCCGCATTCGCGGCCGCGTCTGATGTCGTGAACCAAACGGGGGTCGTTGGCAGCTTCCCGGCCAAATCGGGTCGGCGCCATGTCGGAGTGGCGGAGGAAATGGTCAATCTCGATTAGCAGGCTCATTCTCTTCTCCTTTAAGATACTGCCCGATAAGCGAATCATCGTCGCTAGGCGTTTTCCTATTTCAAAGGTAATTTCCTACTTGTCTAGGAATATTCCTAGCGCTAAATTCCGTGCCATGGACGAGAAGGATCCCCGCCTGGTTTTGCAGCGTTTAGCGCTGGAACGGGGCGACGATTTTTCGGCGCTTTCTCGCTTGATAGGAAGAAATACTGCTTATATTCAACAGTTTATAAAGCGCGGTACTCCAAAACGTCTCGCCGAAGAAGATCGCCATATCCTCGCCGAATATTTCGGAGTTGACGAATCACTGCTTGGTGCGCCGGTTACGCCTGCATCTAGGAAAAATCCTCAAAATGTACCTCCTGTCGGCACAGATATGATCGCTATAAGCCAATATGCGGTGCAAGCTTCGGCCGGTCCCGGGGCGCTGGCGGCGGACGAGGGAGAATTGTCACGCATCGCGTTTCCGGAGCGGTGGCTGAGGCGATTGTCTGGCGGCGATCCGGCTCGACTGTCGATCATCACGGTATCGGGCGATTCGATGGAGCCGACCTTGTCAGACGGGGATGAAATCCTGGTCAGCGGCGATGACGGTGCAGATCGATTGCGCGACGGGATCTATGTCCTGCGGGTCGATAATGCGTTGATCGTGAAGCGGGTTGCGATGAACCCGGCGAACCGACGCTTCACAATCAAGAGTGACAGTGAGGGGTATCCTGACTGGCCGGATTGCGACCTTGAGTCATTGGAAATAGTCGGGCGCGTAATCTGGGCGGGCCGACGGCTCGCTTAGTTGCCGTTCTTCGATCGTGTCGACAGCCAGACAGCAATTGCCAGCAATATTCCGACAGCAAGTCCGACCAGCAGGCCGATGGTCGGTTGGCCCAGCAGCCATCCCAATCCCAGTCCGATAAACGGGCCAGTCGCGATAAAGACTCCGCCGCCGATACCATTGTCTCGTGAATTCTCAGTCATGGTCGTCGCTATGACAGTGGAGATCGGTTCTGTCACCCGCCACTAAAGCTAACATTTTTTTCACCAAGTTCACCGGGAGAACTGAAAGGCTTTCTCTGTATCAGGGCGAGTTCGAGATCGTGTCCGATCAAAAAACTTTGGCAGGTAACAACTCTATATGCGCACCCCATTCTATCTTGATGACCGTAATGCGGTAAATGACGCAGCCGAGCTGGTCGCCGAATTTGGCGCTATGGCAGCCGCAGAGGCGTCTGCGCGCGCCAGTCGCAGTCGCGATCGGGGAAATGTCATCCATTTCTGTCGCTGGCGACAGATTGAGCGTCTGGTCGTATGGATGGAAGACAGTGAGGCCAAAGCGACCGTCCATTAGGCGCTGTCCGGCTTAGGGACAGCCAGGGTGAATTCAGCGTAAATTGGTTGGCGGCGACCCAAGTTTCACGCTACCAGCCGCTCATGACCGTCGCGATACTACCGGGCCGGGCATTTGTCGGTTCTCTGTTATATCTGAGCATAGCGACTGTGCCGTTTGTGGCGCACGCGCAGCCGGATTCCGAACAGCTATCGGAGGAAGGCAGGGCCGATGTGGAGTCGCTTGCGACGCGGGATCGAAGTTCCGTCAGCGCTGTAGACGGTTTCGATGCGTCTGTTCCGATGACAGAGATTTCGGACTTTAGCGTTGCCTGGCCGGACATGGTCGATAGTTCAGATGGGATTGCAGGCTCAGTTGATCCGAACGCGATCAGCACGCAGCAACGCTACTCGGTATCGTTACGCGGCCTTGATGAACTTGACGAACAGTCCGAGATCCGAGCGCAGTTTGATGCGTTATCAGTGCTGCGGGAAAACGAAGGTGATCGCGCTGTGGTGGCGCAGATTAATCGGCGCGCCGATCTCGACCGGGACCTACTCGACGAACTTATGCGATCCCAAGGCTATTATGACGCCGAGGTGGCGTCGATCCTGTCGGGTGAAACCGGAAGCGACGAGATTGAAGTCGTGTTCGAGATTGATGCTGGCCCACTCTATCGTTTCGATACTGTGCGTCTCCCCGGCTTGGCAGGGGCTGGTGAACGGGCGGACGAACTGCGCGCTGAATATCCGGTCCGGGCGAATGATCCGGTTGATGCAGCGGACGTAAACGCTGCTGAGGCGAATTTGACCGCCGAACTTGGCAATCGCGGCTATCCGTTTGCCCAGGTTGGCGAGGAAGCGGTGGTGATTGATCATTCCACCCGGATGGCGACCCTTACCGTGCCCGTCCAAACGGGAGGTGAGCGCGATTTCGGTTCGATCCGGGTCTTACAGGGCGAAGATGAGATATTTGGCGCCCTTCATGTCGCCGAAATTGCCAGATTTGAACCGGGGGATCTGTATTCGACAGCTATGGTCGATGATCTGCGCCGGGCGCTTGTGCAAACCGGGCTCGTCTCCCGCGTCCAATTGACCCCGGTTGAAGCGGATGACCCTGGGTTGGTCGACCTTGCGGTTGAAATGGAACCGGCACCCCCGCGGACAATTTCGGGAGAGATTGGCTACAGCACCGGAGAGGGTGCACGCGTTGAAGTGGGTTGGGAGCATCGCAACTTGTTCCGACCCGAAGGCGCGCTCGCGCTGCGAGGGATTATCGGCACGGATGATCAGTTCGCGAGCGTCAGCATTAGACGCAGCAATTTTCTGTCTCGCGACCAGCTGCTCTCCGCGCAGCTTTTTGCCGGCAATACCAACCGTGACGCTTTTGATGCGCGCACGGCCGGCATCACGGCGAGCTTCGAGCGCATATCGAACCAGCTCTGGCAGAAACAATGGATCTGGTCTGTCGGCGTTGAGCTTCTGGCGTCGGATGAGCGCGATGTGGTCGGTGCAACCGGATTGCGCGCGCGTGAAACCTTCTTGATCGGCGCTTTGCCACTCAGCATTGCCTATGACGGCACGAGCGATCTTCTCAATCCGAATGAGGGTGTGCGCCTCTCCGCCTTTATCTCTCCCGAACTCTCCTTCCAGGATGGAACTTTCGGATATGCGCGCGTGCAGATTGATGGCAGCGCTTACTATGCGCTGATGGATGCCCTGACCTTGGCTGGGCGTATGCGGCTTGGTGCAATCCCTGGAGCCTCGACCAACAATATCGCACCGTCCCGCCGCTTCTATGCCGGCGGCGGCGGTTCTGTGCGCGGTTACAGCTATCAGTCAATCGGTCCGCGCGATGCGAACAATGATCCGATCGGTGGCCGGAGCCTTGTCGAGTTCGCGCTTGAAGCCCGATATCGTTTTGGCGATTTCGGGATCGTGCCCTTTGTCGATGCGGGCGCAATCTATACCGATCTCTATCCGGACTTCACCAATCTGCGTTTCGGAGCGGGGCTGGGCGTCCGCTATTATAGTAGTTTCGGACCGATCCGGCTCGATCTCGGCACGCCGATCAATCCGCAGCCCGGTGACCCTGTGATCGCGATCTATGTCTCACTCGGGCAGGCCTTCTGATGGCGCCATCGGCAACCAATCCAGAAGCAGTAGATGTAGAGTTCGTGTCGGCGACGCCGCGGCGACGGCGTTTCACCCGCTACGTGTTGTTTGGTTTTGTCGGTTTGCTCGCGCTACTCATCGTCACTCTTTTTGCGTTGGATACACCGCCAGGTCGTCGGTTCTTGATTGATCGGATCGAAGCATTGGAACCTGCCAATGGATTGCGGGTGCGGATCGGTCGAATTGATGGCTCGATTTATGGCGCAATGACGGTTTCCGATTTGCGCCTCTACGATCCAGGCGGTCTGTTCTTCGAAGCGCCAGAGCTCGCCCTTGATTGGCAGCCGTTCATGTATGTGTTCGACAATCAGGTGGAGATTGGCAGCCTCACCTCTGACCTTTTGATCCTGCATCGCGCGCCGGCACTTATTCCCTCAGAAGAGGAAGGCCAGCCGATTCTGCCGAGTTTCGATGTCTCGATCGATCGGATCGATTTCGAACGGTTCCGATTTGAAGAGGCGATTGCCGGCGAACGCCAGCATGCCGCGATTGCCGGGACTGTCGAGATACATACCGGACGCGCGCAGATAGAGATTACGGCTCACGGCCTCGATAGCGGCGAGCGACTGGCGCTGCTGCTTGACGCAGAGCCGGACGGCGATGTCTTCGATCTCGATCTCGAACTGTTTGCCCCAGACGACGGAATATTGGCAGGGCTAACCGGGATTGAGCGCTCGCTGGTTATCGACATCGCGGGTAGTGGCACTTGGCAATCCTGGGATGGACGGGCGCAGGTCGATAGCGGCGATGCGCGGGTAATCGATCTCAACCTGGAAGCTGCTGACGGGAATTTTGTTCTTGGCGGTGTGATCCGATCAGCGGAGCTACTTGATCCGGGCGTTGCGCGTCGCCTGACAGCGCCCGAGATGAACTTGAGTGCTCGGGCTGTCCTCGAGGATCGGCGCCTTGCTGGTGATTTCGATATCCGATCACCAGCTGCGATCATCGAGGGGCGCGGTGTTCTCGACCTCGCCGAAAGCGGTTTCGAAGGCCTCACCAGCGATATCCGTTTGCTCGATCCGTCGGCCTTGCTGAGCGATATGCGCGGGCAGAATGTCCGTATGCGGGTCGCATTGGACGGTCCATTCTCGAATACAGATTTCAGCTATGAGCTAACCGCGCCAAGTGCCGTGATCAGCGGAGCAAGCTTTGACACACTGCGGATCGCGGGCCGCGGGCAATGGGGTGACACGCCGTTCGTGTTGCCGGTTTCCGCAACAGCAAATCGGATTACCGGGATCAATGGCACAATTGATGAGATATTGAGCAGCGTCGCGCTCGATGGCAATTTGTTGATCACCAGCGACCAGCTGGTCGGTGACAATCTGGCTCTACGCTCCGATCGCCTGGCCGCCGATTTGGCTGTGCTCTATGATTTTGCGAGCGGCAATTATGCGGTTGGTCTCGACGGCGATATTGATCGTTTCGAGCTGCCGGGGCTCGGTGTCTTTGCCATCAATTCTCAGATCGAGATCGTCCCTGCACCCAATGGCCAATTTCAGATTGCTGGCCGTATGCGCGCGGTGACGCCGCAACTCGACAATGAATTTTTTCGCTCACTGACGGCGGGACAGACCACAGCCAACTCCGCGATCGCCTATGGCCCGGATGGCCGTTTTGCCTTTTCTGACCTCGAGGTGAGTGCGCCATCGCTCAACTTTGCCGGCGAGGGTTATCTTGACAGCGAGGGCATTCTGTTTGTGACCGGTTCGGGCGACCAGGCGCAATATGGTCCGGTCACGCTCACCGCACAGGGCGAGCCATCGCGTCCGCGGGTGGATCTGGCGCTTGCCAGTCCGGTCCCGAATGCTGGTGTCGTCAATGTCGAGGCGCTGCTTGATCCGAATGAGGCAGGTTATAGCTATCTGGCGAACGGCCAATCCATGGCTGGATCTTTTGCATCCGTCGGACAGTTATTGCTTCCAGCCGATGCGCCGACTGCCGTTAGTGTCGGCGAGTTTCGCGTCGCTGATACCGTGACGGCGGGTCGGTTCGCATTTCGGGATGGTGGGATGGTCGGTGCGCTCGATCTCGAAGGCGAGGGCGTGTTCGGTGACATTGAGCTTTCGATGGAAGGCGGCGAACAGCTTGTAACCGTCGATATCGACGCGGAGAACGGGCAACTGGGCGGAGAGATTGATGCGACGATGCGCCAGGCATTGTTCGATCTGCGTTGGCGTCCGCTGGCCGAAGCTCCGACTTTGCAGGCCAGTCTTGAATTGAACGGATTTGAGCGGCGTGGCCTGACGTTGCCTAGCTATGGCGGCAATCTCACGCTTGTCGATGGGGCGGGTTCGGCGACTTCGATCATTGATGGTGGCCGTGGTCGCAATTTCGACTTCGAAGCACGTGCCCAGATCAGCCCAGTTTCTGTTGCCGTCGAGGGGGATGGCCAGTTCCGAGGCGAACCGATCGACATGACACCGCTGCTTCTTCGCAAGGAAGAGGAAGGCTGGGTGCTTGAGGAGAGCACGATCCGCTATCGCGGCGGTGCGGCTACCGTCGCCGGTCGCTTCTTTCGTTCCGTCACCTCGGTTGATGCGTCCCTGTCCAGAGTCCCTCTGGCCGTGGTCGATATTTTCTATCCGGATACGGGCCTTGGAGGCACGGCGACTGGTTCTCTCGGTTATCTGCAAAATGCTGGAGAAACGATACCCACGGTCGATACAGAATTGCGGCTGCTTGGCCTGACGCGGGAAGGTTTTGCGTTGCGCCCACGGCCGGTCAATCTCGGTGTAAACTCGCGTCTCGCCAATGGCCGCTTCGATACCCGGGCGGTGATGGAGAGCGATGGTGAGCGCATCATGCAATTCCAGTCGCGCTTTGACGAGATGACGGGTGGCGGGAATTTCGGTGATATTCTAGCCCGCGCGCCGTTGTTCGCTGAACTTCAATATCGTGGCCCGGCCGAAACTCTGTGGCAGCTGACGGGTAATGAAGTGTTGAGCCTGTCTGGTCCGCTTTATGCGGATCTCGACATTGGCGGTACGCTTGACCGTGCGACTGTTGATGGCGTCTTGCAGGTTCGCGATGGCCGGCTCGAAAGCGCGGTGACCGGCACGGTTATCGAAGGCGTTTCGACGGACGGAACCTTCTTGATCAATGAGCGCACGACCGCGAACGGCATCGTCCGCCAATCCCGGCTGGAATTTTCGGAGCTGTCTGGCACGACGCCAGGTGGCGGCTCAGTATCGGGCCGGGCAGAATTTGACCTCGATCTGGCAACCGGGCTCGGCATGGAGATAGAGTTGCAAGCGGATCGGGCCTGGCTGATCCAGCGCGATGATATCTCCGCCCAGGTCAGCGGCCCACTCGCGATCCGATTGCGGACTCCCGAGGGTAGCCTGGCCGGAACCGAAGGCGCACGGCCGGTGGGCAGTATCACGGGCGATTTCACAATGTCGCGCGGTGAATTCATGCTGGGCCAGGCCGCCCCAGAACTCGTGATACCCCAGCTCAATGTTACCGAGATCAACAGGCGGATCGATGATCGTGGCCCGCGTGTTGCACCGGTCAACTGGACACTTGATGTCGATGTCACCGCGCGCAACCGTTTCATGGTTCGCGGGCTTGGCCTCAACAGCGAATGGAGCGCCGATCTTCAAGTCCGCGGCCCGCTTGATGCTTTTCAAATTCTCGGTGAAATGAACCTGGTTCGCGGCGGATACCAATTTGCTGGACGTCAGTTTGAACTCGATCGTGGCCGGATTGAATTTTACGGCAATCAGCCAGTCGATCCGGGCCTTGATATTGTTGCAGAAGCCGACGTCGAAGGGTTGGATGCAACGATCAACATTGGTGGGACGGGTAACAGCCCCGAGATTGTTTTCACCAGCGTTCCGGCACTCGAACAGAGCGAGCTTTTGAGCCGGCTCTTGTTCGGCACATCGATCACCGATCTTTCTGCACCTGAAGCGGTCCAACTCGGCGCCGCGCTGGCATCGCTGCAAGCCGGCGGGAATGGCCTCAACCCGATCAATGCAGTGCGCGATGCGATTGGTCTTGATCGGCTTCGTATTTTGCCGGCTGACCCCGCCGTGGACCGCGGTACAGCAGTAGCGGCTGGCTTTTATGTATCGCGGAACCTGTTCGTTGAGGTGATTACAGATGGGCAGGGCTATTCGGCAACCGAGACAGAATTCCGCGTTACCCGCTGGCTGTCTCTGCTCTCGAGCATATCGACGCTCGGCCGTGTCGACGCGAACCTACAGATCAGCCGGGATTATTAACCGGGTTACTGCTATTGGTGGCGGGCTTGCATGACTGGCGATTCGAGATGGTTGACCATCGGGGAGTGCGGGCGACATCTGCCGCGCGCCTGGGCATCCCGCAACCAACAGGAGATGCCATATGCAAATCGTAATCCTCCTCTACCCAAATATGACCCAGCTCGATTTCACCGGGCCGTTTGAAGTCTTTGCCGCAATCCCCGACGCCAAGATTGATCTTGTATGGAAGACTACCGAGCCGGTTTCGGACATCAACGGCCTGACAATCGTACCCAGTACCAGTCTGGCCGATGCGCCACAGGCCGATCTTCTGTTTGTGCCAGGCGGCTTTGGTCAGGCCGCGCTGATGGAAGATGATGAGGTGCTGGACTGGCTGCAAAGCCAGGCAGACGGCGCGAAATACGTCACGTCGGTGTGTACGGGATCGCTGATCCTTGCTGCGGCTGGATTGCTCGAAGGGTATCGGGCGACAAGCCATTGGTATTGGATTGATCAGCTCAAACTGTTCGGTGCTGAACCGGTGAGCGAGCGTGTTGTCATAGATCGCAATCGGATCACTGGGGCAGGCGTATCAGCCGGTATCGACATGGCGCTGTCACTGGTGGCCGAGCTTTACGGCGAAGCAATGGCCCGGACGATCCAGCTCGGCATCGAATATGACCCGAGCCCGCCCTTTGCTGGCGGGCATCCGAGCCGCGAATCCGAGGAGATTGTCGCCATGCTTTCTGCGCGCCTGTCGACGATCGAGGAAGCGCGTTGGGAGATCGCCGAAAAGGCGGCGGCTCGGCTAAAAGAAAGGCGGCCAGCACGCTGACCGCCTTTCCTAGGATTGCATTGGAAGGGTAAGACTAGGCAGGTTCGCCGAGGATCGTCTTCACTTCCATAAACTCGCGCAGGCCATATTTGCCCATTTCGCGGCCATTGCCGGACTGTTTGTAGCCACCGAACGGCGCGTCTGGGATCGGACCCCAATTGTTGACTCCGACCAGTCCAGCCCGCAGCTTGCCGGTGAATTTATTCGCTTCTTCAGCTGGGCCGTAGACGCAAGCCGACAGGCCGTAGTCCGTATCATTGGCGATCTCGAGCGCTTCATCATCATCTTCATATTTGATGAGCGTGACGACCGGACCGAAAATTTCTTCGCGGGCAATCGTCATGTCGCTGGTGATGTCGGAGAATACGGTTGGCTTGACGTAGAACCCCTGGTTCACCCCATCGGGACGACCCGTGCCGCCGGTTTCCACCTTACCACCTTCGTCGATACCCTGCTGAATCAGGCCCTGGATTTTCTCATATTGTGCCGAGTTGACCACCGGGCCGATATGTTGACCCATTTCGGTTGGATCGCCGACGGGCACGCTTTCCATCACGCCTTTGGCGATCTGGACGGCTTCGTCATATTGCGATTCATGCACCAGCATCCGGGTCGGTGCGATGCAGCTCTGGCCGGAATTGATGATCACGCCCTGCAGGCCATTTGGTACGGCTTCGCTGAGATCGGCGCCTTCAAGAACGATGTTCGGCGTCTTGCCGCCCAGTTCCTGATGCACGCGCTTGACGGTGTCCGCTGCGTTCTTGGCGATGATGATGCCCGCGCGGGTCGAACCGGTGAAGCTCACCATATCGACATCCTCATGCTTGGTCAGCATCGTGCCAACGCCCGGACCATCACCCTGGACGAGATTGAAGACACCAGCCGGAACACCAGCAGCATCCATGATTTCAGCGAAGATCGCGGCCGAACCCGGCGTTTCTTCCGATGGTTTAAGAACCATCGTGTTACCGGCAGCCAGCGCAGGCGCCACTTTCGCCGTGATCTGATTAAGCGGCCAGTTCCATGGTGTGATCATGGCAACCACACCGATCGGCTCATGCACGACGCGTGCCGGGCCAAGCTGCTCTTCCCATTCGAAATCCTTAAGCACCTCGGAGGCTTTGAGGATATGGCCAAGGCCGGCTGGGCCTTGGGCGGCATTGCCGATTGCAACCGGGCAGCCCATTTCATCGGCCATCACATTGGCGATATCGGGCATGCGCTTCTTATATTCTTCGGCGATCCGATCGAGCATCTCGATCCGCTCTTCAACGCTGGTCTGCGAGAAGCTCTTGAACGCTTCCTTTGCAGCCGCGACAGCATTGTCGGTGTCAGCCTGGCTACCAAGCATGATTTCCGTGCACGGCTCTTCTGTGGCCGGGTTGATGACCTCATGGCGTGAGCCGCCATCGCTATCGACCCATTGGCCGTTGATATAGTGCTTCAAATAGCTGTGCATGACATTCCGCTCCTGTGATTCGGGGATTTAGGTTCTGATTTGAAACCAAGATAGGGGATGCAGGCCGATGGTTCAATCGACTGTCGTTGCTTTGGGGTTTGGGCGCTATGGGCCGTGTTTCATTGCGCCATCAGTTTCTGCATAAGAAAACCCCCGAGGCCGGGTTGCGGCACCGGGGGTTTCTTCGATCGTTCAGCGATTAAGCCGAATAATACATGTCGAATTCGACCGGGCCGGGGGTCGTTTCCCAGCGGTCATTCTCTTCCCATTTGAGTTCGGCATAGGCTTCGATCTGATCCTGGGAGAAAACATCGCCCTTGGTCAGGAAGTCGAAATCATCTTCCAGCGCTTCGAGCGATTCACGGAGCGAACCACATACTGTCGGGACGCCTTCAAGCTCTGCCGGCGGCAGGTCGTAGAGGTTCTTGTCCATCGCATCGCCCGGATGGATCCGATTTTCGATGCCGTCCAGGCCCGCCATCAGCAGGGCAGAATAGCAAAGATATGGATTGGCCATCGCATCGGGGAAACGGAATTCGACGCGCTTGGCTTTGTCGCCAGTGCCATAAGGAATACGGCACGAAGCGGACCGGTTGCGGCTCGAATAGGCCAGCAAAACAGGTGCTTCATAACCCGGTACGAGGCGCTTGTAGCTGTTCGTGGTCGGATTGGTGAAGGCGTTCAGGGCGCGCGCATGCTTGATCACACCGCCGATATAATAGAGGCAGGTGTCGCTCAGGCCTGCATAGCCGTCACCAGCGAAGAGCGGCTTACCTTCGTTCCAGATCGACATATGGGTGTGCATGCCCGAGCCATTATCTTCTTTGATCGGCTTCGGCATGAACGTAGCGGTCTTGCCATAGGCCTGGGCCACCATGTGCACGACATATTTGTAAACCTGCATCCGGTCAGCCGTTTCAACCAGCGAACCAAAGGTGAGGCCGAGCTCGTGCTGTGCGGCGCCCACTTCATGGTGATGCTTGTCCATCGGCAAGCCCATTTCGAGCATCGTCGAGACCATTTCAGCACGGATGTCCATGGCGCTGTCGACTGGCGCGACGGGGAAATAGCCGCCCTTGGCGCGCGGACGGTGGGCCATATTGCCCATCTCATATTCGCGGCCCGAATTGGTCGGCAGCTCGATATCGTCAATCTTGAAATAGCTGCGGTCATATCCGTCTTCGAAGCGCACATCGTCGAACATGAAGAATTCAGCTTCCGGTCCGACATAGACGGTGTCGCCAACACCCGATGCCTTCACAAAGGCTTCGGCGCGTTTTGCGGTTGATCGCGGATCGCGGCCATATAGTTCGCCCGTGCCCGGTTCGACAATGTCGCAGCAGACAGCGAGCATCGGGGTGGCAGAGAAGGGATCTTCATAAACGGCGTCGAGATCCGGCCGCAGGATCATGTCGGATTCATTGATCGCTTTCCAACCGGCGATCGAGGATCCGTCGAACATCAAGCCGTCTTCGAGTGCATCTTCATCCATGACGCCTGAGCACATCTGAAGGTGCTGCCATTTGCCCTTGGGATCGGTGAAGCGAAGGTCGACCCATTCGATCTCTTCTTCCTCGATACGTTTGATTATGTCTTTGGCGGTCGTCGTCATGAAATATTACCTTCCTGTCTAAGGAATCACCCAGACCTTTTGTTACCCAATAATTCGCATATGCACAATTTATTTTTGCACTGCAGCATGAGTGATTTTGGCTATCACGGCCTTTCCGCGCGTCAGGTCTCGCAACCCCCTGATATCACAAGCTGCTGATCGGTCCGTGCATCAGACCGCGTCGGAATTCTGTTCGCCGGTACGGATCCGAACAGCGCGATCAACCGTTGAGACGAAGATCTTGCCATCGCCAATTCGTCCGGTTTGGGCCGCGTTCTGGATGGCCTCGACGACGCGATCGGCGAGCCCATCATCAACCACCGCTTCCAGCTTCACCTTGGGCAGGAAATCGACGACATATTCGGCACCGCGATACAGCTCGGTATGACCTTTCTGGCGGCCAAAGCCTTTCGCTTCCGTCACCGTCATTCCGGTAACACCAACATCATGCAACGCCTCTTTCACTTCATCGAGCTTGAATGGTTTGATGATCGCTTCGATCTTTTTCATATGCGCGCCCTTCCTGTGGCTGCGATGCGGAATGCCCACCTAAACTCATAAGCGGGCAGGGCCCCGAGTCGCAAGTCGGTTGCTGTGCTTGGACAGTATCATTTCGCCTGTTGGGAGTAACAAAACCCTGATGATGTTCCGTTACGCACCCGGCAAGCCGATGCGCCCGGGAGATGGGCCGTGCATGTTGCGAACCCCATCCTGTTTTCCGGTCTGTCCGTCGCCAACTCCCTGTTCTGTCGTCGAAAAGTCACGATGCTGGCTGCGAGCGATGGGCGTAACCTAAGGATTAGATCATGCGAAACCCTATTCTGTTCGGCGCCTCCCTTCTTGCCGCATCGGCTATGGCAATGCCGGCATTGGCACAGGATGCTGATGGCGGTGCGCCACCAGCGCCGGATGAACGGACCGTACCCGATCCAACCATCGATACCGATGGGGATGGTGCACCGGATGCCTGGGACCAACGCGGCGATGGCCGTCCCGACAGTTGGGATACTGATGGTGACGGGCGCCCTGATGTCTTCGATCGCGACGGGGATGGTGAGCCGGACGAACCCCAATAACGAAAAATGCGCCGCCGGGCCGAAGCCCGGCGGCGCATCCTTTGTGCGCGGATTATTCCGTTAGCCTTCGTCGGCGCCTTCAGTATCTTCGCGCCGCGCTCTCAGTCGGGCGATATCTTCATTGGCCTTGTCTATGACATAGAGCCGGATGGTTTCAGCAAGCTCAGCCGGCAATACGCTGGTGAAGCTCGGCATCCCGTTTTCGGCCAGTGAACCACCGCGTACGACACTCAGCCAGGCTTCGGCATCGGTGAGATAGCCTGAGAAGCGAACATCTGGGTTGATGCCGCCGCCGACTGCACCTTCGCCGTGACAGACCATGCAATAGCGCATGAAGAGCCGTTCGCCCTGTGCGATCTGTTCTGCTGTGCCGGTTGATTCCGGCGGATCGAGTAATTGCTGCTCCATATCTGGTGCATCAGGCAGGACGCCGGTGCCATCCAGGCGCAGCACGATCAGGCGCGGAATATTGGGCACCTGGCCAGCTGTTATGTCAGCGGCACCAGCCGTGATCTGGAACGCGCCACCGCGGCCGGTGGTGAAGGCGATATGCTGGACCCCGTCAATAAGGAATGTCGAGGCACCGGCCAATACCCCCGTCTGTGTGTCCATCGACCAAAGCTCTTCACCAGTGTCGGCAGCATAGGCCTTGAACTGGCCGGTCGCCGTGCCTTGAAACACAAGGTTGCCTGCGGTTGTCAGGATGCCGCCATTCCAAGGCGTGGTGTAATCAACTGTCCAGCGTGCCTCCTGTGCAACCGGATCCCATGCCACCAGCTGGCCGCTCACCGTCGCGATCAGCGCGCGCATTGTCGCTTCGTCGCGAGGGAGGGCGGTGTCCTCAATATTAGTGCCGGTGTTGAAACCGATCGGACTGAGTTCGGAATGCGCATCTTCTGTGGCGGGTAACAGGAGCTGTGGAGCAATATTGGCAGGGATATAGGCTAGGCCCGTCATCGGATTAAATGCCATCGGCTGCCAGTTATGCGCGCCGATCGGTCCGGGATTGGCGATGAACATCTCGCCCGTTCGATAAAAGCGCGCTGCCGGGTTCTCGATTGGCCGTCCCGTTTCCAGATTATAGCCGGTCGCCCAGTTTACACCGTCGACAAAGGCTTCCGCGGAAATCAACGTACCCGTCTCGCGGTCCACTACGAAGAAGAAGCCATTCTTTGGCGCATGCAGGATTACCTGGCGGGTTTCGCCATCAATCTCGAGATCCGTGAGGATCATCGATTGGGTCGCTGTGAAGTCCCAGGTCTCGCCCGGGGTTTCCTGATAGTGCCAGAGATATTCGCCGGTATCCGGATTGAGCGCGACGATCGAAGACAAGAACAGATTGTCGCCTTGTCCGTCGGACCGGACGCCGTGGTTCCACGGACTGCCATTGCCGACCCCGATGTAAAGCTGGTTCAGTTCATGATCGTAAACAATGGAGTCCCATACGGTGCCGCCACCGCCGGACTCGCGCCACGAACCGCCTTCGGACCAGGTCCGCGATGCGGTTTGCAGAACCTCGTCCGAGGCTGCGCCATCTGGCTCGCCATCGGGATTGGGAACGGTATAGAAGCGCCACTCGAGCGCGCCGGTATTGGCATTGTAGGCCGAAACATATCCGCGCACGCCGAATTCGGCGCCGCCATTACCGATGATGACCCGATTGTTCACGACGCGTGGGACGCCGGTGATTGTATAGGGTCGGTCCTGATCGGTGGTCTGTTCCGACCAGAGCTGCGCGCCCGTGCCGGCGTCGAGCGCTATCAACCGACCATCAAGTGTGCCGAGATAGAGTTTGCCGCGCCACACCGCGACACCGCGGTTGATTGCGTCACAACAGGTGTTCTGGAGAACGGAGCGCGGAACTTCGGGATCAAAGGTCCAGAGCGGTTCGCCATTGCGCGCATCGAATGCAAACACCTTGGACCAAGGCCCGGTGATATACATGATGCCATCAACAACAATTGGCGTGGCTTCCTGCGCACGTGCATCGGGCAGTTCGGCCGTCCAGGCGATGCCGAGATTCTCGACATTCTCCGTGGTGATCTGATCGAGGGGGCTGAACCGCTGTTCGTCATAATTATAGCTCGCGGCTGCCCAGTCGCTGCCGTCTCCTCCCGTGGTGAGAAACTCACCATCGACTTTTGCCGTGCCTTCAGCCGAACCTGCGGATGCCGTCCGAATCTCATCGGTACCTGCCGAACATGCCGCCAGGCTTACTGCCAAAGCCAATCCGATCCATTTGCGCATAACAGACTTCCCTCCTGAGACTCCTTATTGGCCCAGTGAGGATGTGTGTTGCAAATTCTTGTATGCAAAATGACTTCGGCGGGATCGCGCGGGATCAGGTGTAGGGCGGATTATCCAGACCGGCCGGGCTCTTGGTGAAGATTTCGACGCCATCTTCGGTCACGCCCACGGAATGCTCGAACTGCGCCGACAGCGAACGATCACGCGTTACGGCAGTCCAGCCATCATCCAGTACTTTCACACTCGGCTTGCCGATATTGATCATCGGTTCGATCGTAAAGAACATGCCGGGCTTGAGTTCGGGGCCGGTGCCGGGTTTGCCTGCATGGATCACCTCGGGTG
>CBDBUZ010000021.1:0-74778 GCA_965212265.1 Parasphingopyxis sp.
TATGTCATCGAGGTGAGTCAGGGCATCAGCATCCATGATCGCTGACCGGTCGCCATAGATCATGGCGAGCGGGCAGTTGGCGGATCGGGCCTTCTCAGTGCTGGTCAGCCGGTCGGTATTGCCGAAGCCATTGGGATCGAAGCACCAGCTAAATTGGCCGGGCTCCAGTTCGACGATCGCGCCGCGTGCAATCATGTCGGCAATGTAGTGATTCTCGCAACTCTGTGGCGGCAAGAAGCGGAATCTCGCGAGCCCTTCTTCAAGGCTGCCAAAGAAACGGCGCTCGCGTTGCGGCCGCTCCATATTGCCGGGCGAGTGACGCATCTGTAGCGAGGAATCCATGATAATCGCCTGGCCAACCCAGGCATCGGGATCGGCCGCGGCCGTCGCTGTTGGAGCGCCGCCAAAACTATGTCCGCAGACAATCGGTTTGCCGGCTTCCATCAGGCCTGCAGCTTGAGCAACTGCCTTCATATCCTGCGCATGTTCGTGGATCGAGTAACGCGGCCGCCACTCCGAACCGCCCATGCCGGCCATCGACATGGCAACGACATGATAGTCGTCCGCAAAGAATGGGGCGATATGCGCCCACCATAGCGCGTGGGCGCCGCCGCCATGCAACAAAAACAGCCCCGGTGCGCCGGCGTTACCCCAACTGAAATATTCGATTCGACCGGCGTCTCGGTCCAGGCTGTGCTGGGTCGGTTTGTGCGCGAGTGCGTCTTCAAACCAGCCGGGGGCAGGGGGTTTCCTGCCTTCATAAGAAGCGATCACGGTGGCGGGTGTGGTGGAAACAGTCATAAGGCTAACCAGCACGGCTTTACGCTTACGTCAACTGAGGCCCCCACATCCAATCCGCTTTTCAGCTGCAATTTGAACGGAATATTGACCATGGCTGGATCCGGCCTTGTCTCTTTGGTGGGCCGAAATGCGCCGATCAGGCACCGGGTAAACAGTTAATTAACCGCGCTCCTACGGACTAAGTTTACGAATATCAGCAATAAAGCGGGTTCAGAAGCAAAGGAACTTCCATGCCAATTCCCGCTGATCTCCTGGTAAAACAGATAGTTTCTGACGAGCGACGCGTTGCAGAGCGTGTGCCGGTGGATATGCGTGCAGGCTTTCGGAAACAGGGTTATGATGCGGCAAAGGCCGATGTCAGTGACTTGTCGGAAACCGGCTGCAAGGTCGATAGTGCGATGACGCTCGCTACTGGCGTTGAGGTGTGGATCAAGTTTCCCGGCTTCCAGCCGATGCTATCAACCGTTGCATGGGCACGCGGATTCGAGGCGGGCTGCGAATTTGCCGAGCCTTTTCATCCGGCGGTGTTGCAAAACTTCCTGCGCCGCCATCGCGCCGCGTAACCGCCGCGCACTAAATCACTTCGCTATTATAGGAATGCCAGGCAAAGATCGCGGCCGTGCCGCGATGCGGGCGCCAGCACTCGGCCGCTTCGCGAATCTCGGCTTCGCTTGGCCGATCTTCCCACCCCAGTAATTTTCCGATTTCGATTTGCACGGCCAAATCACCGGCCGGCCAGATATCAGGCCGCCCCTCGGCAAACAGAAGATAGACTTCGGCGGACCAGCGCCCAATGCCTTTTACGGCAACAAGATCGGCAATCGCTTCTTCATCGTCAATCGGTAAAGCGGCCAGATCCAACTGCCCGGAAACGATCAGTTCGGCGAGCGATAGTGCATAGCTGGCCTTTTGGCGGCTCAGCCCCGCGCCGCGCAATGTCTCATCACTGGCCGCGAGCAGCGCATCGGGTTCCATCTCACCGTTGAGCGCTTCGGATAATTTGCTCCAGACCGCGTTTGCCGAAGCGACGCTGACTTGTTGGCCCAGGATCGTCCGCAGCAGCGTCTGATATCCGCGATCGCGAATTCGCGGTGGTGGATAGCCGATCTCGGCAAGGCGCGCTTCAAAGCGCGGCTCGATCTCGGCGAGACTGTCGAGTGACTGTCGCAGGTGCGAAGCGGCTATTCCCATCTATCGAGGCCTTGATTTCATTTGCTGTCCATCACATAGCCGCGCCGCAGCATTTTTCGAAATCGCCTGAAGGAAACGTTCATGCCCAAGCTTATTGTCGTCAATCGCGATGGTGAAGAAACCGCCGTCGATGCAGATAACGGCCTGACCGTAATGGAAGTGATCCGGGACAATGGCTTTGACGAGCTCCTTGCTCTGTGCGGTGGCTGCTGCTCCTGCGCGACCTGCCATGTCCATGTCGATCCGAATTTTGCGACCAAACTTCCGGAAATGGACGAAGATGAGGATGACCTCCTGGAAAGTTCGGATCATCGCGACGAACATTCGCGTCTATCCTGCCAGATCCCGTTCGGCGACGAGCTGGATGGTCTCAAGGTCACGATAGCCCAGGAAGACTAAGGCTCACGCCGCACATTCCTCTCCCATTTTGAACTGGTCTGGCCGGGGATGACCATCAGGTCAGCTCCGCGATTCTCGACGCTATCTCGACGATCCGGTTCTCTCGTGATGGGCATAGAGCGCGATCGCCGCAGCATTGGATACGTTGAGGCTTTCGATTGCATCACTGATCGGTAGCCGCGCCAGTGCATCGCAATGGCTCGCAACATTTTGTCGTAATCCCGCGCCCTCTGCGCCAAGGACGATCGCGATGCGCTTGCCACCCAATGCATCGGAAAGGCTGAGTTTTGCCTCTCCAGCCAGCCCGATTCTCCAAAATCCCGCATCCGCGATCTGATCCAGCACGCGTGACAGATTGACCACGCGGCACCAGGGCAGGGTTTCCAACGCGCCCGACGCGGCTTTGGCCAGGGCGCCGGACTCCGGCGGGGCATGGCGGTCCTGCGTGACCAGTCCAAGCGCGTTGAAGGCGAGTGCGGAGCGCATGATCGCACCGGCATTATGCGGGTCTGTCACCTGATCGAGAATAACCAACGGCCGACCCTCATCGGCATCCGCCAGCAAGTCTTCGATCGCGATATCCGGTAAAGGCTCGACCTCGATCACCAACCCCTGGTGCGGGGCATCATGCGGAACCAAACGCCCAAGGTCGGCGACGCCGGCCATTTCGACTTGCAGATCGGGGGGCAGGTCGAGCCCCGCCACCCCTTCATGCGTCGCCCATAATTTACGGATTGTCCGCTTCGGATTGTCGAGCGCCGCATAGACGGCATGCCGCCCCCAGAAGCGCGGTGCCCGGCCTTCGCGTTGTTTCGCCTTGCGTCTCTTAGCCATGGCACCATGCTTTCTATCAACGAGCGTTGACAGGCAAGCGGTGTTTCGCCATTGAGCCGCCCTTCGCCGCGCTTTCGTTGCATTGCTTCGTGAAGCGCCGTGATCCCGATGGACGGGTGGCCGAGTGGTTAAAGGCAGCAGACTGTAAATCTGCCCGCGCAAGCGTACGCTGGTTCGAATCCAGCCCCGTCCACCACTTACAGAAATGCGCGCTTCGACCGTGCGGAGATAATCCGGATCTAGCGGATTACGGGCGCGCGTGGTCTGTATCGGCGTTCATCCGATTCCGTCATGATTACGGACGTTTCTCCAAAGGGGCGGTTGAGCATTGTACCGCCACCGAAAACCCATTGATCGCCGTCCAGAGCCATCGCCACATATTCAGGCTGTGGTGGGGCGGCATATTCATATTCGGTGGTCAGCGTGAACAGCACATATTGGTTGCCCGGGCGGTAGCAATGACCTTGCTCGGTGCAGGGCAATTGCTCAGCCGTCGCCTCAGATTGGCCGGTGATGGCATAGGAAAGCAATGCGCCGTTGGCCCGCGCAGCGCGCCGCATAACACGATTCCAGAGGCGGCGTGGTCGCCATCGCCTGATGCGGGGATGGGTGAGTCGCCACTGATCGCTATACTCGCCAGCTTGATATGCCGCGATCCATTCGATCAGCGCATCACGGGCGTTTGCAACATGGGTCGAGGGTATTGCCTCGGCCTCAATGGCCTGCGCGTCGGCCGGAAATTTCATTGGGATAACGAGCGCAAGAAAAACAAAAATGAGGCCCACGGCGCCAGTCGAACTCTGCCCGCGCGAGAAGCATTCTACGCGCGGCATAGAACAGTCATTTCGCCATCTGGCCTGTCTGCAAACATGGTCAAAAGGCGTCGGGACATTCGCTGACTGACACAAATGCGAAGCGACAAAGCCGCACTATTGGTCGACAAAAGGCATGATCGGGCATGGGGCTCACTCTTTTTGCGAAAGCCCCGAGCGGCGATCGTCACTCCAGCTAACCTCTTCGCGATCGACTTTGCGCACGTCGCAATGACGGTGATGACCTGTCTGCGTAAACAGTCGACGGCCTTGGGCAGTAAGCGCCATGGCAAACCAGATTTCCATACGTGACCGTCCGACGCAGTTTGACGCGACGGCTGTTTTTGCGCACCTAGCGCCGACCGACAGGAGAGCGTTTATGAAAGTGCAAGCGAACGGGCTTGAGATTGAAGTCGAAGATCATGGCAATCCGGAGCATCCGGCGCTGCTGCTGATCATGGGGTTTTCGGGCCAGCTCTCCCTATGGCCGGATGCGTTTGTCGACGAGTTGGTAGGGCGCGGCTTTCGCGTCATTCGCTACGATAATCGCGATATCGGCCTGTCGCACAAATTTGATGGCGTAAAAGCACCGCACCCGCTCTGGCATCTGTTTGTGAAGCGGATCTTCAAGAATCGCCGCATGGCGCCTTATTCGCTGGTCGATATGGCCGCCGACGCGATGGGCGTGCTTGATGCGCTCGAGATTGAGCGCGCACATGTGCTCGGGGTGTCGATGGGCGGGATGATCTCGCAGATTGTCGGTGCGGAATATCCCGATCGGGTCCTGTCGCTGATGCCGGTGATGACGTCGACCAATGCGCCTGGACTACCCGGGCCGGACAAGGAAATCCGTAAGATATTGATCCAGGCCGCTCGTAATCGCCCGGAAACAGAGGAGGAGGCAATTGCCGCCGGTATGCGCTTCTTCAATGCGATTGGCTCACCCGGGGGCGCAGAACGCCAGGCGGAGATTAAAGAATTGATCCACAAAAATGTGGCGCGCAGCCTCTATCCAGAAGGTCCGTCGCGTCAGCTGGCGGCGATCATCGATACCGGTAATTTACGACCGTTTGCGCAGCGCATTCAGGCCAAGACGCTGGTCATCCATGGCGAGGCCGATCCATTGATCCTGCATCCGTACGGCAAGGATGTTGCCGATCATGTGGAGGGCGCACGGTTCGAGCTTGTCGACGATATGGGCCATGACTTGCCGGAAGCGCAGCATGGCAGCTTGGCCGAAATGATCACCGAGCACGCGCTCGGCAGCTGATATATTAGTCGGCCCGATAGGCGCGGAGAAACACGCCAACGCCATGGCGAACATGGTTTTGAATATAATTTGGCGTTGGCTTTTTGGCGACGCCGAAACGCAACTCCATATCGGCAAAGCCTTTCCATAGGGACAGCAGATCCTCGGCTGCGGCCTTGGCCGTGTCGATCTTCAGATCACCGCGGCGGACAGCTGCCTTCAATATCGCAATCAGCTCGCGACGCATTGTTCCCGGTCCAGCATCGAAAAAGCGGTGCGCGGCTTCGGGATGGCGATCCCGTTCAATCATCAACATCGTATCGAAATGAAAATGTGTATCGTCGAACAGGAAGGTCATCAGCGTGACGCCGAAATTCACCAGTTGTGCCTCGATCGTCTCCGCGTCACGATTTGCTTCGCCGATTGTCGTCGTCATATGCTCGGCCTGGCGGCGGACCAGCGCCTCCAGCAGCCCTGCCTTGTCGCCGAAGCGCTTGTAGATAGTGACCTTTGATACACCTGCCTTTTCGGCAATGCGTTCGATAGACGATGCAGCATAGCCCTCGCCGAAAAACGCATCGCGCGCAGCGTCTATTATGGCTTCGGTCTTGCGTTCATCGGTCGGGCGCCCAGCCCGGGCCGGAGCCGCAACATTGGTGGCAGTGTCAGTCATTCACCTCAACCTTGCACAGGTGATACCTTTTCGTCACCTCTAATTCAGTTGCACATTAATACTAAACGTTGACGTACAGTAATGATAGAGGCATTGTTGCCTTCCGGGTGCAAATGAATCGCTCCCCCTTTTTTGTGTTGTTTCAAGGAACCGACATGGGTTGGATCGCGCTGAAAATGCTGACCGGAGACCGGGTCAAGTTTATCGGCCTGTTGTTCGGCGTGGCATTCTCGACCCTGTTGATCAGCCAGCAGCTTACCATCTTCGTCAATCTCATCATGCGCGGCGCGGTTGCTGTGGAAGAGGTTTCAACGGCCGATGTCTGGGTAATGGATCCTTCGAGCCGGACGGTCGATGTATTTGCGCCCATGCCGTCCACCGCACTGGAGCGAGTGCGGGGCGTCGAAGGCGTTGCCTATGCATCGCCCATGCTCCGATCGAGCGCCGTGGTGCGGACACCGGATGGTGATCTGGAGGGCGTCAACATTGTTGGCGTCGATGATTCCACATTAATCGGCCTGCCGCGCAATATGGCTGACGGTGATCGCCGGGCTTTGGCAGAACCTGACTCTGTGTTCATTGACGATACCGGATCGCGCAAGCTGTTCGAGCCGGATGCGCAGATCATCGGCACACGACTTGAGCTGAATGATCAACGTGCTGTGATCCGCGGGATCGCCGATGCCGTGCCGACCTTCACCTCGCAGGTGATCCTCTACACGCGTTATTCCAATGCGCTGCGCTATGCGCCGGGCACCCGCAATCGGCTGTCCTTCGTCCTGGTACGAACCGATGACACCCACAGCGCTGAGGACGTAGCTGCCGCAATCGAGGGCGAGACCGGACTCAAGGCGCGTACCTCGGAAGATTTCGCCAATGACGGGCTCTGGTTCATCATCGAAAATACCGGAATTCCAGTGAATTTCGGTATTACGGTCGTGCTCGGCTTCATCGTCGGCGTTGCTATTGTCGGGCTCACCTTCAGCCTGTTCATCCGCGACAATATCAAGCAGTTCGGGGCGTTGAAGGCGATCGGCGTCACCAATGCGAAGATCCGTCGGATGGTGGCATTGCAAGCCGGATTTGTCGGTCTGGTCGGTTATGGGATCGGGATCTTTGTCGCCGAGCTGTTTTTTGTCTCAACTGCCGGGATCGATACCTTCAAGGGCTTTTACATGCCCTGGCAGATCCCATTGATGACCGCGGTGGTCACGCTGGTGATGATCCTGCTCACCGGTTTTCTTGCCCTCCGCAACGTCCTGAAGACTGAACCGGCGGCGGTGTTCCGATGAGTGTTGGCATCAGTATCGAGAATATCGTCAAGGAATTCCCGATCGGCAGCAGCGATTTCATTCGCGTGCTTCACGGGATCGATCTTGAGATCAAAACTGGCGAGCTGACCTATCTAATCGGCGAATCCGGGTCGGGAAAAACGACCCTGATCTCGATCATCGCTGGTATCCTCTATCCGACCGAGGGCAGCGTGAATGTGTTCGGTACGGATATTTATGACCTGACGGATACTGAGCTCGTCAAATTTCGTCTCGCCAATATTGGCTTTATCTTCCAGCAATATAATCTGCTGCCGACGCTCACCGCTGCAGAAAATGCTGCCGTACCGCTATTTGCCAATGGCATGTCGCGCGAAGAAGGCGTGGAACGCGGCTATGAAATACTCGATGCGCTCAACATTCGCGACCAAGCCGAAAAGCTGCCTCGCCAGCTGTCGGGCGGCCAGCAGCAACGGGTCGCGATCGCCCGCGCGCTGATCCACGAACCGCGGCTGGTGGTCTGTGATGAGCCTACCGCGGCGCTCGATGCGAGTTCGGGTCGCCGGGTGATGGATCTCCTGCGCGAAGTTGCCCTCGCACCTGATCGCGCCGTGATCATCGTAACCCACGACAATCGCGTATTCGATCTCGCCGACCGGATTATCGAAATCGAAGATGGCCAGATTACCCATGACGGCAAGGAATTGCCCGATGGCCATTAACGCTCCGCTCCTCCCTGGCGCCCCAAACCGAAAGACCGCGCTATGAAAAATCTCAGCTTTTCCCGCCAAATCCTGCCGATCCTGGCTATTGCCGGAATCGTATTGGCCGCCATCATGATTTGGGCGAGTTTGCCGGATCGGACGATGAGCGAGCCGATGATCGAACCGCCTCGGTCGCCCTCTGCGCAAAGCGATAGCGGCACGGTGGCGGGTACCGGCGTCGTCGAACCGTCAAGCGAAGAAATTGAGATCGGAGCGCATATTTCCGGGGTTGTCGATCAGGTGTTCGTATCGCCCGGTGATCTGGTCACCCAAGGTCAGCCGCTCTTCCGTGTCGATACCCGCGATATCGCAGCACGCGTTAACGAAGCGCGCGCCAGAGCGGCGAGTGCTCGGCAGAGCGTTACCTCAGCGCAGACGTCGCTCCGCGTCGCCAATGAGCAACTCGCTCTCTACCAAGGTGTTGAAGACCAGCGTGCCATCTCTGATCAGGAAGTTATCGAACGGCGCGGCGCACGGGACACTGCTCTGGCACAGCTCTCCGTAGCCCGCGCCCAGTATCAGGAAGCCCAGGCCGCGCTCGCCAGCGCCCGTACCCAGTTGGAGCGACACACCGTACGCGCTCCGCAAACCGCGACCATATTGCAGCTCAATGTTCGGGCAGGCGAGTTTGCCAATGCCGGTCCGGGCATGGGCGGTAACAGCGAACCGCTAATCGTGATGGGTGTCACTGAACCCCTTTATGTTCGGGTCAGCATCGATGAGAATGAGATCGAGCGGCTGGATATCGGCGCGACGGCGATTGTGTCGGCTCGCGGAGACGCCGCTCGCCAGGTGGAGGCGCGCTATGTTCGCACGGAACCGCTGGTCGTGCCGAAAACATCGCTTACCAACGCTGCAACCGAGCTCGTCGATGTGCGCGTGCTGGAGCTCCTCTATGCGCTGCCCACGGACGGCCACTCAATGTTTGTTGGCCAGCAAGTGGATGCCTTTGTGCCCGCCCAGGACAGGGATGAAGACTCCAGCGCAGGCGAAGACGAATGAGACGCGCGGCCCTGATCATGGCGGCGGCCCTGCCGCTGGCTGCTTGCGCCACATACCAGGATGCGCGTGCACCATCCGAAGTAGCGGTGCCGGATCGCTTCGCGCTGGTGGCAAGCGAAGTATCCGCGACGATCGATGCTGCGGCGCTGCTGCCATTTGAAGATCCGGCCTATGGTCGGTTGCTGGATCGGGCTCTGACCAGCGCACCAGATCTCCAGGCGGCGCTTGCGCGGATCGACGCTGCGCGGGCTGGTGCGCGCGGAGCCGGCGCCGCGCGGCTGCCTAATGTAACGGCAGGTGGATCTGCAACGCGCGAACGGACCAGCGCTGCGACTTTTGACGGACTGCCGGCCACTATCCCATTCGATACCGATCGCACGATCTACCGTGCATCGATCGATGCGAGCTGGGACCTCGATATTTTTGGCCGTTTGCGGGCATCTGAACGCGCCGCGCTTGCGCGGCTGGATGCTGCGCGCGCCGATGCCGCCGCTGTCCGTATTGCACTGGCATCCGATATCGCCCGCGCCGTCATTGCTTATCGTGCTGCCGAAGCACGGCTGGCGGTGATTGAGCGCGATCTCAGTGAAGCGCGCGATTTGGTACAACTCACAGGAATCCGATCACGGGCGGGCATTGTGCCGGGCTTTGATCTCGTTCGTGCCCAGTCGCTGGAGGCAGACGCGATTGCCCGGCGCGGTCCGGTCGAGATCGATCGGGTGACGGCGCTGACCACATTGGCCACATTGACTGCGCAACCGGTCCCGGCTGTCAGCACTGCGCTTGAAGCATCGGCAGCGGAGGCGACAATACTGAGCGTTCGCGTCGGGCTTCCTGAGCTCGCCATACCCTCTATTCTGCTGCGCCAGAGACCCGATGTGGTGGCGGCAGAAAACCGGCTCGCAGCTGCCGATGCCGAGATTGCATCGGCCGCAGCAGCCCAGTTTCCAAGCTTTTCGATCAGCGGTGTGATTGGTTTGATCGCGCTCGCCTTTGGCGATTTGTTTTCCGATGACGCGGTAATCGGCTCGGTCGGTGCATCGGTGGCAGGGCCGTTGCTCGACTTCGGACGGACCGCCGCCCAGATCGATCAGCGCGAAGCCGAAGCTGCCGAAGCCTTTGCCGGCTATCGCCGCCAAGTGTTTGTTGCGCTGGGCGATGTCGAGCGCTCGCTGGGCAGTATAGCGGCGGCGGACAGCCGGGCAGACGCACTGCGACAACAGCTTGTGTTCGATAATGACAATGTTGCGCTTGCGGCGATCCGCTATCGCCGTGGCCTGGCCGATTTTCTGACCGTGATTGACGCACAGCGCGCTGCCAATGCAACGCGCAGCACGGAAATTCTCTCGCGGGCCGATCAGGCGCTCCAGCGTGTCGCGCTGTTCCGGGCGATCGGGGATGTGGATGCCTTGCCTCCGCCCGGCACCGGCGATCTAGGCGCCGAATAACGTTGCGAGCAGAAAGCCAAGGCCGGCACTGCCGATGATGGCGCTTGTCCAGGACGGGAAGTTGGGTGCTTGGCGTTGCTCGAGCCATTTGATTTCTGCGGGGCTAGGCCGGCGATAACCGAATTTGCCAGCGGCGATGTTGAATTCACCATGGGCCATGGAAATGCTCCTGAGATCTGAATAGCGCGGCGATCGCCAGGGGGATGGCGATCGCCGTTCGCTGGGTTACGCCGCTTCGGCTTGCGCCATTGCGTGGACATCGGACGCGGTCAGCATCTTGCCGCCAATCGCCCAGTCGCCCTGTTCGACTTCGTTGATGCGAACCCAGGTCACCGGGCGCATGGATTCGCCTTCCGTGGCAATCATGGCTTCGGTGACGTTTTCGATCAGCTCGGCCTTCTGGCCCGGGGTGAATACGTCTTTGATGAGATCAATCGTTACGAGTGGCATTATATGTCTCCAATTTTCAGTTGCGCCAGAACCATTCCGGCGATGGAGAGACATTCGCGGTTCCGGTGTTCAGCAGATAGTTCGCGAAACAGAGCAACCCGCTATCAAAAGCGTAGGAAGGCACTACTGATTTCGTAGTAACGCGCGAAATCTGCGCAAAACTGGCGAATTTGCTTAGGTTTTGCTAGCCGGTGAGTTGGATTGAGGGGAACGATCTAATGAATAACTCCGGCACATTATGCCCGGCTGTAAAAGCCGCTGATATGATCGGCGATCGCTGGGTGTTGCTCCTGATGCGCGAAATGTTCATGGGCGCGACCCGCTACAAGGATTTCCAGAAAGCGCTGCCGCGTATCTCGCCCAGTGTGCTCAGCAATCGGCTGAAGCAGATGGAAATGAACGGCATGATCATCAAGAAGACCGGCGCCGGAGACAATACCAGCGAGTATCGCCTGACCCGATGCGGCAGGGAGCTGGCGCCGCTGATCGATCAGATGTCGAAATGGGGACTGCGCTGGGCGCGCCGCCGGATCGCTGATGAGGATATGGATGCGGGAAGCTTCATGTGGGATTTTCACCGGACGGTGAAGACAGCTGAGCTCCCCGATGGCGAAACCGTGATAAGCGTGAACCTCACCGATGTCGCCGAGCATTCCAAATGGTGGATCGTCTGCAATGGCGATACGGTTGATCTGTGCACCGACAATCCAGGCAAGGAGATCGATCTCTATATGTCTGGGCCGCTGCCCGCCTTTGCCGAAGTGTGGATGGGCGATGTTGGGCCGCAAGAGGCAATCAGCGACGAATGCCTGACCGTCACCGGGTCTTCGCACCTGACCGGCACGGCCAACGCCTGGTTCCCGCAATCGCGCTACGCCAAGGTTCGCCCCAAACGTATCCTTGATGAGGATGGCGCGGAGGTCAGTTAGGGTGAGGGCACCGCAGACTAACGAATATTGCATCTGGCGGCACAAGCGACTAATCCCCGCCTCGCGCTTGGCGAGCGGGTATAGCTCAATGGTAGAGCACTAGCCTTCCAAGCTTGTGATGCGGGTTCGATTCCCGCTACCCGCTCCAGCGCATCTAAGAACCGATGGGTGCAAAGCCGACGTGCCAGACGACCATCCGATCTTTCGCGACAATCCGATCACCGGTTCGGTGGGACTGCGCACCGGGACTGCACCGACGCCCTATCATGTGCATGATGGCGAGGCTCTGCTGATCTTTGGCGATATTAGCACCGCCGCTGTCGCGGCAGTGATCGAGGGTGACGATGTCCATCTTGTTGAGACGAGATCAGGCCGGGCCGCGGCTGGCATGATCATGGCCGATTTCCGGGACGCATCGATGGGGCCGCATCATGAGCTGCAATTCTTTGTGCTCGTCGCGGACCAGCCCGGGGCGACGATCGGCGAGTTACCACTCGCTTTGCCGATCGCGATGGCCTCTCCCGACTATGCCACCCTCTGCTTCAAGCTGTGGAACGATGTCGACGCGGTCCTGGCGTACAATAACGACTATCTCGGCTTGAATGCATCGGCCGCAGCATTTCGCCTGTTCCAACAGCAGGGCGATGGTTCGACGGCATTCTCGATCGTGGATGCGGGTGGCGAACCACTTCTTCGCGGTCGATTTGCACCGCATAAGAGAACGCGCGTTTCTGCGATGTGGGAAATGCTGAAGATTGCCGGTTGGCGGCGGCTGATGGCCTTGGGCCGGGCGCGCTACACCGAGGGTGCGGTGGTCAACCGGCGCAGCGCCGTGATGCCGAACAATCGGAAGGCGCCTATCTTTACCGATGCGGGCCACAATGTCGCTCGGCTCTGGGACAGCGCAACCGATCAGTTGGAAATCGGGGGCGAGGAGATTGACGGCCTGGATTTCGAACCCCGTGCATTACAGCATCTCTGGCCGTTCCGCTTTGTCTATCGCCACCCAGATGATTCCGCCTGATTGCCGGTTAACTGCATGATTTCATAGGTTTGCCTATGATGTCATACCGTCCCGGTCCCAACCGCAATCTTCATCAATAAATTACCATTTTTCCTTAGATTTGGGCCACATGAACGCCCATCGCGATATCAAGCGCCCTGCTGCAGCAGAGAGCGCCGATCCGCGGCCGCAATCTGCGGTCTCCAGCGGTGTGGGATTTGTCGGCCTGGGCGGCCTTTTTGTGGCGATCATTATCGGCCGGATGATCGGGGCTAATGGGCCACTCGCCGCGATGCTTGCCTTGGTTGGCTGCGGCCTGCCGATGATCCTGTGGACGATATTCATCGACAAGGCCTGGAAGAATGAAAGCACGGGGGTCGACTGGGATTCTCCCGCGCGCCCGCATGATGAAACCCGCGAAATCAGCATCGCAAAACTGGCGGGCCTTTGGGCAACCTGGGCGATTATCGCCGGGCTCTATTGCATCGCACGTTGGTATTGGGACGGGCAGTATCTGTTTTCGATGCAGATGCTGGCCTGGGCAGCGCCTGTCATGTTTGTCGCCTCGATCCCGTACATCTTTTGGATCGATCGCCGCCTGAAGGAACCGAAGGACGGCTGCTATATGGTCGGCGCTTGGCTATCCGGTGAGCACGCGGATTTCGACCGCGAGAAAGTCATCGAGCATTTTCGCAGCTGGGCCGTGAAGGGCTTTTTTATCGCCTTCATGATCTCGATCGTTCCAGGCAACTGGTTCGAAGTGCTGCGCTGGACCAATGCCGAGATTATCGAAAATCCGGTCCGGCTCACCCTGTTCATGATTGCGCTTCTGTTTTTGATCGACGTGGCCTTTGCGACGGTTGGTTATGTGCTGACTTTCCGCCCGCTCGATTCCCATATCCGGTCAGCCAATCCTTACGCCCAGGGTTGGATGGCTGCTCTGATTTGTTATCCGCCGTTTATCCTGATGTCGGCAGGCGGGCCGCTCGACTATCATCCGAACACGGGTGACTGGACCATGTGGCTTGAAGGCTGGCCGGTGGCGCTGGCCGTCATGGGCGCGATCCTGGTGGTGCTCACAATCATCTATAGCTGGGCGACGGTCGCATTTGGCCTGCGCTTCTCAAACCTTACCCATCGCGGCATCATCACCCATGGGCCCTATCGTTGGACTCGGCATCCGGCCTATCTCGCCAAGAACGCCTTTTGGTGGCTGGCGACAATGCCGTTCATTGCGACGAGCGGTAATCCGGTCGACATGATCCGGAACACGGTGCTCCTGGGCTTGGTCAGCGGTGTTTATTATTGGCGCGCAAAAACCGAAGAAAAGCATCTGATGGCGGATCCCGCCTATCGCGAATATTTCGACTGGATGGAGCGCAATGCCCCGATTCCGCGCTTTTTCGCCTGGATTACCCGCCGCAAAGGCAAGCCCGGCGAGATGGTTCCGGCGGAGTAGGTGCTGCGGACTGACTTAACCGCTAAAAACTCTCTTCTTCATAGACCCGGCTGACATCGCGGTTCCATGCGCCATGATAGCGTTCGAGCAGGCTTTCGGCTGGCGTTTTCCCAGTCGCGACGATTTCGCGCAGCGGATCGAGGAAGCCGCTTTCATTATCGCCGCTGCCATTGAGGCGAGCACGAGCGCTCAAACCCGCAGTCGCGATGTCGAGAACTTCTGCGGCAATATCACCCAGCGTACGGCCGCCCGGCAGTGGCGCCTTCAGGCCAAGCTTGGGAACGCTGTTTCGCAGATTCTCTCGCTCTTCGAGTGACCAGGATTTGACGATATCCCATGCGGCATCGAGCGCGGTCTGATCATAGAGCAATCCGACCCAGAGCGCCGGCATAGCGCAGATGCGGTTCCATGGTCCGCCATCGGCGCCTCGCATCTCGAGGAAGCTTTTGAGACGGACCTCTGGGAAGATCGTCGAAAGATGGTCGTTCCAATCATCGATCGTCGGCTTTTCACCTGGGAGGATCGGAAGCTCGCCATTGAGGAAGTCTCGGAAGCTTAGTCCCGAGGCGTCCAGATACTCGCCGCCACGATAGGCGAAGTACATCGGCACATCGAGCGCATAATCGGCATAGCGTTCATAGCCGAAGCCATCTTCGAAGACGAAAGGCAGCATGCCGGTGCGATCGGGATCGGTGTCCGACCAGATATGGCTGCGGAAGGAGAGGAAGCCGTTGGGCTTGCCTTCGGTAAAGGGCGAGTTGGCAAACAGCGCGGTGGCAAGCGGCTGCAGGGCCAGGCCGACGCGGAATTTCCGGGCCATATCCGCTTCGCTGGAATAATCGAGATTGGTCTGGGATGGTGCAGGTGCGCAGCATCATGTCGAGCCCGAGACTGCCCTTTTTGGGCATGTAATCGAGCATGATCTTGTAGCGGCCTTTCGGCATGATCGGCAGCTCATCGCGGCGCTTGTCCGGCCACATGCCGAGACCCAGAAAGCCCTTGCCGGTCTTTTCGCCGATCGCCTTGACTTGCTGCAAGTGACGGCCGGTTTCGGCGCAGGTCTCATGCAGATTATCGAGCGCCGCTCCGGACAGTTCGAGCTGACCTGCCGGTTCCAGGCTCACCGTGCCGTCAGCCCCCTGCATCGCGATAACCTTGCCATTCTCCTCGATCGGCTCCCAGCCGAATTCGGTCAGCGCATTGAGGAGATCGCGGATGCCGCCGGGTTCGTCATAGGAGGGCGCATGCAGATCGGTGCGGCAATAGACGAATTTTTCGTGCTCGGTGCCGATCAGCCATTTGTCTTGCGGCTTCTCGCCCTTGGAGAAAACTTCCAGCAGCTGCTGGCGGTTCTTTATTGTGGGAGCGTCGCTTTTCGAAACCGTCTTCGTGCTCATGCCCCGGCCTTAGCGGCCTTGCGGGCGCGATGCCAGTATAGGAAGCATTGGCGGGGTAGTAGAAAAGTGTGGGCCAGCTGTTGAACGCTGCCCGCCAATCAGTTGACAGTGGCGCGGAACACCAGCGCGATGCTTGTTCCGTTGGTGAGGGACGCAGCATTGGCGGTGATCGTACCACCGCTAAAGGATGCCCCGATCGGATCGCTTTCATCGGCTCCCGCAGCATCATCATCTTCGACCGTGGCGGCAGTTCCGCAACTCGACCCGGACAGCATCGAGCTGGTCACATAGGTGAGCGTGGCCGGCAACGCATCGGTCGCCACGACATTGCTGGCATCGGCCGGGCCATTATTGGTGATCGTTATGCAATAGCGGATTTCAGCGCCCGGAATCCGATAGGGATCTGTGCCGCCATTGACCGGATCGTTGAGCACGGTGCTGATTTTGCTCACGACGATCTCGGCGCCGACTATGTCGAAATTGCTGTCATCGATATTCCAGAAATTGGCTTCGATCTCGACAGTGGGCTGGCCGGGCCGGAGCGCGAGCCCGTTTTGCGCACCGATCGTGCTGGTTCCAGCATCCCGGGCAAAGATGCGGATCGTCCAATTGTTGTTGCTCGGGGTGCCGAGCGGGATCGTATAAGTCGGCTCGCTCGCCTGGCTATCATCGTTGGTCCAGATACCGTCATTGGCGGTCGCGTCGCCATGCGTGCCATCGTCAAACAGCTCGATACCAGAGGCGACCAAGGTACCGCTTTCATCATATATGTTTGCCGTCACCGGCAGCGTTGCAGCGGTTGGGTTCGCATCGACCTGGGCAATAATCGTCAGCGTATCGCCAGGCGCAAAATCCGCACCGTTACCGGGCGTCAGTACGGCGACACCAAAGGCTTCAGGAGTACCAAGCGTAGCGTTGACAACACTCCATTCGACATCATCGATATGGAACCAGGTGCGGAATTGCGTCTGATGGTCGGTTCGGAACCGCACGGTAACCGTCTGCCCGGCAAAGGGCGCGAGAGACAGCGTGCGCGTGAACCACGGCTCGCTACCAGGCGCGATCGTCATTCCGGATCGGTGGACGCCGTTCGTGTCGGTATCCCAGCCATTATACTGACCATAGCCAGACCGGTTTGTATTGGCGGATTGGGTGCCCTTGTTCGGACTGAACGGGAAGGTGACGTAATTCCCCGCCGTCGGGCCGACCGCCTGGGTCGTCGTGGTGCCGATCACATCGACTTCGAGCCAGTCCCAGCGGGTGGCGCCATCATCGCTGCTATCCCAGCCCTCGACACGGTAGCGGAATGTCAGGTTGCCGGGATTGGTGAGCGGTACCGTGAACGTTCGGCTGACGGTCCCGCCAATGCCATTTTGCGGTTCGTTGTTCGTTCGTGAACCGATAAGATAGGAGAAGGCGCCGCTATTCGGCGTGCCGTCCGTATTCTGCGTCGCTCCGGCACCGCCGTTGGTGGTCACCGTTACATTCTCTGACGGGCGAACCTGGGCGTCGAAGCCGGCATTGGTAACGGCGCCAGTCCATCCAGTCGGCGATTGGGTGCCGGTAGCGCCACGCTCGAAGTTACCGTTGATCGGGGTTTGCGGATTGGCAGACTTTGTGCCGTTCTGGGTGATGTCGAAATAGACATAATGGGTCGATGCCCCTGCATCTTCGAGCAAGAAGCGAACATCGCCTTGTCCGTTGCCGGTCGCATCGGTCGCGCCGCCAAATACCGTGTCGGTGAATTCTTGAACCGTGGCGAGCGATCCATTGGGGCGGACCACGCGAACCGAGTTGGCATCGAACGTGCCGGCCACGCCCATCTGTGCGAGCAGGGCATCGAAATCCACATCGACTTGGATGGTGCTGTTGACGCTGGACCCGGCGGGAATTGTGAGCGGTACGCGATAGTGCCAATCCTCGCCGGTGGCGACGCCATCCGGATCATACCAGCCCGGCGGATTGGGCAGGCGCAGATCGGCCTGCGCCACGAAATGCGGCGCAAGAATCATGGCGAAAAATCGCCAACAATCCGAGTGCAAATTTACGTGCCCCAATCATAGCGAGCGTGATACAGGGTAAAATTTAAGATGAGGTATAGAGTTTCCAAAAGATTAATTCTTTAAACTCAGTAAGATAGATGGGCTATTCGCTGATCCAGTCACCATGATGCGCCATCCAGACGCCAATAGCCGTTATTGCCGCCGTGTCCGCACGCAAGATCCGAGGACCGAGCGAGATCGGTACTGAAGCGTTTATGGCCCGAATTTTCTCATCTTCTTCATCCGTGAAAACCGCCCTCGGGACCAATCAAAATGGCGGCAGGCTCGCGCTTGTCTGACAAGATTTCGGTAAATGAATCGCCACCCCGCTCTGCTGCGTAATATAGGCGCCGTTCATCGGGCCAGTCGGACAGGAGCGCGTCGAGTGATGTGATCTCCGCAAGGTCAGGCAAAGACGTCCGTTCGCATTGCTCAGCCGCCTCGATGATATGCGATTGCAGGCGCGTCGATTTCACCTTGTCGACGACCGTGCGCTGCGTCTTCACCGGTACGAGCCGTGCCACGCCCAATTCGCAGGCTTTCTCCACAAGCCAGTCGATCCGGCCCTTTTTTATCGGCGCAAAGCACAGCCACAGATCGGGCACGATTTCGCGCGGGCGCAAATGGCCTTCGACCCGCACGATAGCATCGCGCTTTCCAATATGCGCCAACTCTGCCAGCCATTCGCCGGTGCGATTATCGAACAGCTTCACCTGCGCGCCAGCTTTAAGTCGGAGCACGCGAACCAGATAATTGGCTTGCGCGGCATCGATGACAATCTCGCCATCATCTTCGAGCGTCGTATCGACAAACAAGCGAGGCAGGCTGCCGGGCGGCCAGGCGGGTGTTGCAGGCATGGCTATCCCATAAACCGGTCGGCCCAAGCTTGTCCAAACCTTGCCGAACCGGATAGGGCCTGTGGACATGGACGCGGATTCGACAGTTCCCGACACAGAGCGGCATTGGCTGATCGCATTGCTACCACCTGCGGCGCGCCCCTATGGGCTGTTGGGGCGGTTCGATCGGCCGATCGGTTGGTGGTTGCTCTTCTGGCCTTGCGCCTGGAGCGTGGCATTGGCGGGCGGCGCTCGTGACCGTTGGGACCTGCTCCTCTGGTTCCTCTTGGGCGCGATTGCGATGCGCGCTGCAGGCTGCGTCTATAACGATATTGTGGATCGCGACCTTGATCAGAAAGTGGAACGAACCCGATCCCGGCCACTGGCGAGCGGGCGTGTAGCGCTACGGGCAGCGTGGATTTGGTTGCTGTTCCTGTGCCTGATCGGCTTGGCTGTCCTTTTACAGTTGCGTTGGGAAGCCCAGCTGGTCGCCGTCATCTCCATCGCGCTCGTAGCGGCCTATCCGTTCATGAAACGCATCACCTGGTGGCCGCAGGCCTGGCTCGGGCTCGTCTTTAGTTGGGGCGCGCTGGTCGGATGGGTAGCGATCACGGGGGACTATGCGCCGGCTCTTGGCTGGCTCTATGCGGGATCGGTCTGCTGGGTGATCGGCTATGATACGATCTACGCGCTGCAGGATATCGAGGATGATGCGCTGGCCGGGGTGAAGAGTACCGCGCGCCGCTTTGGCCGCCATGCGCGCAGCGGGATTGCGCTTTTCTATCTCGCGGCACTCCTCTGCTGGGCGATGGCTCTGTGGACAGTCCGGCCACAATGGTTGGCGCTCGCTGCGTTGCTGCCGATCGCGCTGCACCTGGCCTGGCAAAGCGCAACGTTGAAGGTCGAGGAGGGTGAAGATGCGCTGGCCAAATTCCGATCGAACCGCGAGGCGGGATTGCTGATGGCCTTGGCGTGTCTGGTAATCGGAGCGACGGCCTGATCGCGAAGGGTGACAATCTTCGATCCGCTCCCTAAATCCGCTGCATGTTAACCGTTACCGAAGCGCAGGACCGCGCATCCGATCTCGTCCAATCCGCAAAGCAGGCCGGTGCCGATGCCGCCGATGTCATTTATTCCGGCGGTCTTTCGACCGAAGTCCAGGTGCGCCTGGGTGAGCTGGAAGATGTCCAGCGATCCGAAGGCGAGGATATCGGCTTGCGGTTCTTTGTCGGCCAGCGATCGGCCAGCGTCTCTTCATCGGACCTGTCACCAGACGCCATGGCAGTATTGGTCGAACGCGCAGCCGCAATGGCCCGGGAAGCACCGGAAGACGCCTATGCGGGGCTCGCGCCCGAAGATCGGCTGTTTCGCGGCGCCTTGCCCGATCTCGATATCCATGATGACTATGAGCCAGAGCCAGAGACACTGCGCGCCCAGGCGCTGGAAGCCGAAGATGCCGCGCGCGCCGTGGACGGTGTTACAAACAGCGAAGGTGGCGGTACGTCTACCGGGCGATCGATTATGGCGCTTGCCACCAGTCACGGCTTTTGCGGCGGCTATCAGGCATCAAGCTTTGGCTGTTCCGCCAGCGTGATTGCGGGCGAGGGGAGTGGCATGCAGCGGGACTATGCGTACCGCACGGCGCGTCATTTTGCAGATCTTGATAGCCCGGCAAGTATCGGCCAACGGGCTGGCGAACGCACGGTTGCCCGGCTCAATCCGGCAAAGCTGGAAAGCGGAGCCATGCCCGTGGTGTTCGATTCCCGTGTGTCGGGTGGCCTTTTGGGTCATCTGATCGGTGCGATCACCGGTTCAGCCATTACCCGCGGCACGAGCTTCCTGCGCGACAGCCTTGAAGATCAGATTTTTGCCGATGGCATCATGGTGCGCGATGATCCGCTGCGGAGGCGGGGTCTGCGGTCGCGGCCGTTTGACGGTGAGGGGCTTCCGGTCGCGGAACGCGCGATCATCGATAATGGCGTCCTGACTGGCTGGCTCATGGATAGCGCATCCGCGCGTCAGCTCGGCCTTGAACCCACCGGCCATGCCAAGCGCGGCATTGGCGGCCCGCCGAGCGCTGGAACCACCAATCTCCATCTTGATGCGGGCACGATGAGCCGCAATGATTTGATCGCCGATATCGGCCAGGGTGTGCTTGTGACAGAGCTGATCGGTATGGGCGTCAATCCTGTGACTGGCGATTATAGCCGCGGCGCGTCGGGTTATCTGATCGAGAATGGCGCCATTGGCGCGCCGGTTGCCGAAATCACCATTGCCGGCAATCTGAAGGACATGTTCCGCGAACTGGTCCCGGCCGACGATCTTGAGTTCATACGCGGCGTAAACGCGCCGACCGTGCGGATTGAGGGAATGACGGTCGCCGGTGCCTGACATATCGCCCGGCGCCATTGCAGCGATCGCTGCCGAAGCGGCGCGACTGGCGTCTGAACGCTGGCGGGGAGAGATCGAGGTGTGGGACAAGGAACCCGATCACCCTGTGTCCGATGTCGATTTGCTGGTTGACGATTATCTTCGCGAGCAGCTGAGCGCATTGGATCCAGATGCTGGCTATCTGTCTGAGGAAACTACTGATAGCAAGGCTCGGCTTGGCAAATCACGCATCTGGCTCGTCGATCCAATTGACGGCACACGGGATTTCATTCGTGGCCGCGCCGGATGGTGCGTCTCGGTTGCCCTGATCGAGGATGGCCAGCCGATTGTCGGCGTACTTGAAGCGCCGTCACGCGGCGAAAGATGGATGGCGACGGCAGGCGAGGGTGCAACACGTAATGGCGAAGCACTATCGGTGAGCGAATGTATGCGCCTTCGCGGTGCCCGCATTCCGTTCACTAACCTGCCCAAGGACTCAAACCTCGTCTCGGTTGAGCAACCGAACTCCATCGCCTTGCGGATTGCGATGGTTGCAGCGGGCGATGCTGATCTGGTCGCAACCCTGCGTTGGGGTCATGAATGGGATGTCGGTGCCGCCGCGCTGATCGCCAGCGAAGCCGGTGCCATCGTCTCAAACGCATTCGGCGAGCCGCTGGAATTCAACACCCATGCCGCCGAAGCCTTTGGCGTGCTGGTCACCACCCCCGGCATCCACCACGCCGCCATCGATCTCCTCAGCGAGCAGGCGAAGAAGTTGTCGGTGCGATAGGGTTAGGCCGCGATCCAGTCGGCAAGTTTTCCGGCCACCGCGTTGAACGCATCGGCGCCGCCGCCATTGCTGGCGACTGGCGGCACGCCTTCGTCCGAGGCGAGGCGGATATCGAGTTCGAGGGGGATACGGCCCAGGAAGTCATAGCCTAGCTCCTCAGCCGCTGCTTCTGCGCCTCCTGATCCGAACGGATCGGATACGGCGCCACATTCCGGGCATTCATATCCCGCCATATTTTCAACCAATCCGATGATTGGCACGTCCGCTTCGGTGAACAGGTGGATCGCGCGCTTGGCGTCGATCAGCGCCAGATCCTGCGGGGTTGATACGATAATCGCACCGGCTGGCTTGTATTTCTGGACCATGGTGAGTTGCACATCGCCGGTGCCGGGCGGCAGATCGATGATCAGCGTTTCGGTGTCGCCCCAATCTGCATCGATCAGCTGGCCGAGCGCGTTGCCGGCCATCGGTCCGCGCCATGCGATCGCCTGGCCAGGCTTAACCAGCTGGCCCATGCTGAGCATGCTGATGCCATATTCGGTTTCGACCGGAACGAGTTTCTTATGGTCATTGGCGGTCGGTTTGCGGCCTTCCGCGCCCAGCAATCGCGGCTGGGAGGGACCATAGATATCGGCATCGATCAAGCCGACCCGCATGCCTCTCCGAGCGAGCGAGATGGCAAGGTTGGCCGAGAGCGTCGATTTGCCGACGCCGCCCTTGCCGGAACCGATGGCAATGATCCGCCGCGTCGTGCGCGAGCTGGTCATGGCGACGCGCACGCTATCAACGCCGTCAATGGCGCCCAGTTCGCGATTGATATCAGCTTCGATCAGCGCGCGTTTGTCGGGATTGATGTCCGTCACATCGAGGATCACGCTGGCGATGCCGTCGGCAAATCGCGGGGCGGGTGCGCGCTCGGCATCGATCAGGCCTTTTCCGGAAACCGGATCGGCGATGGCGTTGAGGGCGGCGGTAAGTTGGTCGATTGGGTCGGTCATATCGACCAAATAGTAATCCCATCGCCAAATGACACTGTTTTTCCCGGAAAGGGTTCCTATAAAGAGCAGTATGAGCGTTTTTACAGGTCTTGGTGCCAGGATTGGCTCCTTATTGCATAGTGAGGGCCGCGGCCCTTGGGGTGGTCGCGGAAGCGGCGGATCGGGCGGAAATGGCTCGGGTAGCGGCGGCGATGATGGCCCCCAAAACCCGTGGTCCCAACCGCCTCGCAAGCGTCCTTCGGGCGGTCAGGGCGGGCCGACTGCGCTCGATGATCTCCTCAAGCGCGGCAAGAGCCAATGGGGCGGCGGCAGCGGCGGACGCGGGCCTGACTTACCGAAATTGGGTGGTCGACCGATCTGGTTCTGGGCGATTATCCTGTTGGTTTTCCTGTGGATTTTCTTCACGTCTTTCCATCTCGTCGGGCCGCAGGAACGTGGCGTGCTGACCCGCTTCGGCAATTATGTCGGCACCTATCAGCCGGGTCCGAACTTCTCCTTCCCAGCGCCGATTGATCGGGTGCAGATTATCGATGTCGATAATATTCGCACGATCGATATTGGCGGCAGCGGGGCGGATACCGAAAACCGCGTGCTGACCGGCGATCAGAATCTGGTCGACCTGGCCTATCAAATTCGCTGGAACATCAAGGAGCCGCAAAACTTCCTGTTCCAGATCGTCAATCCCGAAGAAACGATTCGCGAAGTTGCCGAGAGCGCAATGCGCGCGGTGATTGCGCGCGTCACCTTGGATGATGCGATCGGTGCCGGTCGCGGCGAAATCGAACAGCGCGTCCAGGTCTTGATGCAGGATTTGCTGGATGGCTATGGCGCGGGCGTGCTCGTCCAGGGTGTTGCCATTGAAGAAGCCGATCCGCCGGCCGCGGTGGAAGAAAGCTTCCGCCGGGTGTCGGCCGCGCAGCAGACGGCCCAGACCTACCTCAACAACGCGCGCGCCTATGCGCAGCAGCTGACCGCCCGAGCCCAGGGTGAATCGGCGGCCTTTACGCGGGTCTATGAGGAATATCGGTTGGCGCCCGAAGTGACGCGCCGCCGCATGTATTATGAGACGATGGAGCGCATCTTGGCCGAAGTCGATATCACCATTGTCGAGGCCGATGGGGTCACGCCCTATCTGCCTCTCCCTGAAGTGCAGCGTCGGGTCCGCCAACAGGCGACACCCGCGCCAGAAGCGGGAGCCGGCCAATGAGTGTTGCAGGTCGTATCGCGCGTAACCCGATCGCCTATGCCGTTCTCGGTGTGGTGATCATCGTCACCGCGCTCAGTTCTTTCTCAATCGTTCCGGAAACCCGCCAGGCGGTAGTCGTCTATCTTGGTGAGCCAGTGCGGATCGTGAACCGCTATGAACCGGGCGTACCGTTCGGTTCGGGCAGTGCCGGACTGATGGCGCATATTCCCTTTGCCGAGCAGGTTGTCTGGATCGATCGCCGCATCCAGAATGTGGAGATGGAGCGCCAGCAGGTGCTCTCGACCGATCAGCTGCGGCTGCAGGTCGATGCTTTTGCCCGCTATCGAATCGTTGATCCGCTGCAGATGTATATTTCGGCGCGGACTGAAGACCGGGTCAGCGAAGCGCTGCGTCCGATCCTTGCTTCATCGCTGAGGAACGAGCTGGGCCGCCGGCCTTTTGCCGCATTGCTCAGCCCGGAACGCGGTCAGGTGATGGAGAATATCCGAGAAAGCCTGAACCTTGCGGCCCGCCAATATGGTGCGGAAATTGTCGATGTGCGGATCAAGCGCGCTGACCTTCCCGAAGGCCAGCCGCTCGAATCAGCCTATCGCCGGATGCGGTCTGCGCGTGAGCAGGAAGCGCTGACGATTGAGGCACAGGGCGCAAAACAGGCCCAGATCATCCGCGCAGAAGCCGATGCAGAGGCCGCCCGCACCTATGCCGAGGCCTTTGGCGCTGATCCCGATTTCTACGATTTTTATCGGGCTATGGAGTCGTATCGGGCCACATTCGGCATCGATCGGCCTGCCAGCCCCGATGATGGGGAAGCCGCGATCGTCATGTCGCCAGACAACGAATATCTGCGTCAATTCCGTGGACAGCGGTGACGTTTCGACGAACGGCATTCAAGGCCCCTATGTTCAATATGTGTTAAGGCGCTATTCCGCAGCTAACAGACAGGTGTCGTAAAACGGATACAGCGAAGAGATTGGAGAATCATGGCCGTGCGTTACGCTTATGCGATTACAGGAATTTTGCTGGCTGGAGGCACTGCGGCGACGCTCGTGCTGCAACAGCCGGTTGGTGCCCAGGTCGCTCAAAATGCCCCGACCACCATGCCACAGGCCAGTGCGCCGGGCAGTTTTGCCGATCTGGCCGAACGATTGGCTCCGGCAGTCGTCAACATTTCCACCACGCAAACCATCGAAGTTCAGCGCCGCAATCCTTTTGCTGGCAGCCCGTTCGATGATTTCTTCCGCCAATTTGGTGGTCAGCGTGGCCAGAATGATGAGCCGATCACCCGCGAAGCAAGCTCGCTGGGATCCGGCTTTATCATTTCAGCTGACGGTTATGTCGTCACCAATAACCATGTGATTTCTGCGCGCGGCCGCAATGGCCGCCCGGGAACCGAGGCGGTGGATACGATCACCGTCATCCTCTCGGATCGCACAGAATATGAAGCCCGCATCGTTGGCCGCGATCCGTCTTCGGACCTTGCAGTTCTGAAGATTGACGGCGACAATCTGCCCTTCGTGGAATTTGGCGATTCCGATGATCTGCGGGTTGGCGATTGGGTGCTGGCGATCGGCAATCCCTTTGGCCTGGGCGGCACCGTGACCGCCGGTATCGTTTCCGCCATGCAGCGGACGATCGGCCAGGGCGGCGCCTATGACCGCTATATTCAGACCGATGCCTCGATCAATCAGGGTAATTCTGGTGGCCCGATGTTCGATCTTCAGGGCAATGTTGTGGGTATCAACAGCGCGATCTTCTCGCCGACCGGCGGCAATGTCGGGATCGGTTTTGCCATCCCGGCATCCGAAGCCCGCCCGATCGTTGAAACGCTCCAGCGCGGTGAGCGCGTGCAGCGCGGTTATCTGGGCGTCAGCATCCAGCCGATGAATGATGCGATTGCAGAATCGCTCGGCCTACCGGCAAATCGTGGTGAGATCGTTGCCCGTGTCGAACCTGGCGAAGCCGCCGAGCGCGCGGGAATCCGTCAGGGCGATGTGATCGTGAAGGTCAATAATCGCGAAGTCACGCCGGACGAGACATTGTCCTATATTGTGGCCAATCTCCCGGTTGGCTCGCGCGTTCCCATCGAACTGATCCGTGATGGCGAACGGATGAACATCACCGCGACCATGGGCGAGCGCCCAACCGATGAAGAACTGATTCGCCGCGCACAGGAAGGCCAAGAGGAAGAAGAGGTCCTCGAAGAGCCGACCAAGGAAGATCCCGGTAGCGATGAGTCCGAAGCGACGATGGAAGCCATCGGTATCGGCTTCCAGACGCTGACACCGCAAATCGCGCGCCAGGTTGGCGTGTCGAGCCGGGTGCGCGGGCTGGTCGTCAATCAGGTCGATCCGTCGAGCGACGCAGCCCAACAGGGCCTTCGCCGCGGAGATATCGTCCTGTCGATCAATCGTACCGCCACGCTGGAACCATCGGATGCAGTTCGGGTGATCCAGTCGGCACAACGCGCTGGTCGCGGCTCGGTGCTCTTGCTGCGCCAACGCGGTAATTCAACGCCGCTTTATGTCGGCGTCGACTTTATCGAATAGGATTGGCGGCCTCACCGCTCAGTTGCGGCGGGGCCGTTTCCTTACAGACTCCATGCTTGCATCGGCTGGTCCGGTGACTATCGTCCCCGCGACTTTGAGGGGACGTATCAATGGACGACGCAGCAGGCATTTTTCTTGGCAAGGGCGGCGGGGAACACCAGTTTCTCAACCTCGCCCTGGCGAACCGACACGGGTTGATCGCGGGCGCAACCGGCACCGGTAAGACGGTTACGGTCCAGAATCTTGCCGAAAGCTTCTCGCGCGCCGGCGTTCCGGTGTTCGTCGCCGATGTAAAAGGCGATCTTTCCGGTGTAGCCATGCCGGGTACCGAGAGCTTCAAACATCATGACAAGCTGATCGAACGGGCTGAGGAAATCGGCCTCGAAGATTATAGCTATGGGGATAGCCCGACTATTTTCTGGGACCTGTATGGCAAGAAGGGCCATCCGATCCGCACGACGATCAGCGAGATGGGCCCGTTGCTGCTCGGCCGCCTCATGGACCTAACGGATGCGCAGCAGGGCGTTCTCGAAATCGCGTTCCGTTATGCCGATGACGAGGGCATGCTGCTGCTCGATCTGGAAGATTTGCAGGCGATGATGGTCGCGACCTCGGAGAACGCAAAAGACCTTTCGGCACGTTATGGCAATGTCTCTCGACAGAGCGTCGGCGCGATCCAACGCAAATTGCTTCAGCTCGACAATCAGGGCGCGGCCGAATTTTTCGGAGAACCGGCGCTGGATATCGACGATTTCTTCCGCACTGACGATCAGGGCCGTGGTTTCGTGAGCATCCTGATGTCCGAACGGCTGATGCAGAGTCCCAAGCTCTACGCCACCTTCCTGCTTTGGCTGATGAGCGAATTGTTCGAATCACTCCCGGAAGTCGGCGATCCCGATAAGCCCAAGCTCGTCTTTTTCTTCGATGAAGCCCATCTGCTGTTCGATGATGCGCCCAAGGCATTGCAGGACAAGATTGAACAGGTGGTGCGCCTGATCCGCTCAAAAGGCATCGGCGTCTATTTCATCACCCAAAACCCGATCGATATCCCGGAGGAAGTGGGCGGCCAGCTCGGCAATCGGATCCAGCATGCACTGCGTGCTTTCACCCCGCGTGACAAACGCGCGATCAAGGCTGCCGCTGATACCTTCCGGATCAATCCCGATCTCGATGTGGAGACCGCAATAACCGAATTGAAGGTCGGTGAGGCGCTCGTTTCGACGCTGATGGAGGATGGCGCGCCATCACCGGTGCAGCGCACTCTGATACGGCCACCCTGTTCGCGGATGGGGCCGTTATCGACCGGCGAACGGGCGGCGATCATCGCTGTATCACCGATTGGCGATGTCTATGCCGAGCGGATCGACCGGGAATCCGCCGCAGAGATGCTCGAGCAAAAGGCCCAGGACGCGACCGAAACCGCTGCAGAAGTGGCGGAAGAAGGCGAAGAATCGCAACGCAACCGACCGCGCAAGTCCAAGGGGCTGGTGGAACGGATGCGCGACGCCGCCTTCCGGTCGGGCATGTCTTCAGCGGGGCGTAAATTGGGGCGCACAATCACCGGACAGTCGAGCCGTGCCAACCCGACGCGGACGGCGGCTTCGGCGGCTGGCGGCGTGCTCAGCCGGGAAATCGCTGACAAGCTTGGCGTGCCCGGTGCATCCGGTTTCATTCGCGGAATTTTGGGCGGGCTGTTGCGCTAGCCGCAGCGGTTAAGAGCTGGACTTTTCCGGCAAAAACAGTGCTGCAATTTCCTCGGCGATGCGAGCCGGGCGCAGGGTTTCCGCATCGATGCAGCACCAGCGCGATTTCACTTCGGCCAGCACTTCTTCACCGCGCTTGATCACGGTGTCGTAAAATGCGCTCGCACCCTGGACCTTTTCCACGACGACGGACGCAATCACTGTGTCATCAAGAAACGCGGGTTTGCGATAGGTGATTTCGTGCTTCAGCGCGACCCAGAGGTGCGCAGCAACAGCCTGAGGCGGTGCGATTTTCTGCCAATGGGCAAGAACCGCTTCCTGCACCCAGTTCAGATAATTCGCATTGTTAACATGGCCCATGAAATCGATGTCGCCGCTTTCAACGGCGATCGCATGGTCATGACGGGGGATCATCGTGTTGTTCACAGATTTGCTACTCGGTTACGCTTTCAATGCTCTTATAGCTTACAACAGTGTCAGTAAAGCGACGATGAATATCAATCACATCCGTCGCGCGAACGCTGCAACTCGCCGGATTTCTTACAGCTGGAGATGAAATGGCCGACAGATCGACTGTCCAATCATGTCTCGCGATCGTCTAGCCTGCCTGGTGAAGACGGTGATTCTCGAAGTTCAGGCGCTTGGGCAAATCGAACGCAGTGAACGGCTCTCCGCCAATTTGTGCCAGCAACGCATCAGCTTCTGCCTTGGCATCGCCGCTCAGCGACCGGTAATAATCGAGCGGGCGTTGCAGCATCCAGAGCGAGAAGGTTGATGCCATACGCGCGCCTTCAACACCTTCAATCTCATAGGGTGCCATTCCGACGGCCCGGGGCACGTCTTCGCCGGGATTGTCGTGAGCCCAGTCCGCATAGAGTTTCGCCACCGCCTGAAGATGGGGGATATGCTCTCGCAGCAAGCGCTCCATCACCGGGATCAAAGTTTGCGGGATTGCGTCATCAGGCAGGAATTCGCCGCCCAACGGGTTTGACGGATCGATCATGCGTTCGACCCAGGCAGCGACATGGGGCGCGAGGCGCTTCATCAGCTTGCCGGATTCCGGATCGCGATAGAGATGGGCGTAGAGTGGGCCGATCAATCCGTAATCGCCCATCGATGGCCGCGTGCCGAGCAGATAGTCATGCACCGCAAAATGCGCGTCGAGATCGGCGAGTAACGCCTCATAGCTTTTCTCGATCGCGGGAATCGTTTGCTCGTTGATCCCGAGCATCGGCACAAAGCCCTTGAAACGCTGCCCCATTTCCTTGCCGAGCGCATATTGTTCATTAGCCGTGCCATCGGGTATCGCGCTGCGACCGAACTCGCCGTAGATCCATTCCTCGTTGAAGTTCCAGCGATAATGCATGGCCGGGATCACCAGCCACTCATCGCCGAACAGTTCGAACAGCAAGGCCGCCAGCTTCTGTTTGGGCGTGTCGGGATAGACCGATGGACCGCCGGCTTGGGCTTCATAGTGATCGATGATCACGGTCGTATCCTGAAGGATCGTGCCATCGGCCTTTTGCATGACCGGGATCACCGGATAGCCGACAACGGCGATCATAACGTCCTTCATCACCTCGGGCGTCGGACGCTGTTCTTCATAGTCGATCTGTTTCCAATCGAGATAAGCCCGAGCCTTGCCGGAGAATAAAGACGCTGGCGCGCCGTACAGAATGTCAGTCATGTTCAGCCTCTGCCGCGATAGGATGGGACGCCCTGATCAGGCAGCCACAGGCCTTCGGGCGGGGTGCCAGATTGCCAGAAGACGTCGATCGGAATCCCGCCGCGCGGATACCAGTACCCACCGATGCGGAGCCATTGCGGTTGCATCTCTTCGGTCAGCCGCCTGCCGATTCCGACAGTGCACCCTTCGTGGAATCCCGGCTGGTTACGATAGCTTCCGAGAAACAGTTTGAGAGACTTGCTCTCAACAATTGTCTCGCCCGGCGCATAATCGATCACGAGATGCGCGAAATCGGGCTGGCCGGTAACCGGGCAGAGGGTGGTGAATTCAGGGGCCGCGAACCGCACAAGATACAGCTCGCCGGGCCGCGGATTGGGGACATAGTCGAGCTCGGCTTCCTCAGGCGAAGCGGGGAGCGCGGATGTCTTTCCGAGATGCTTGGCGTCCATGTCGCTCGTCTAGTCGATTCGATGGTTGATGTCATTCCCAGCTTGCGGTTCACAGGCTATTCAGCTCTCACGGCGTTGGGCTGGTGAACAGCAATGCCGGAACAGGATAGGGTCGATACCGGTGCAAGAGGCAAGGATATTCTGGATCAGTGCGCTTGTCGCCATGACGGCGATGGCGCTGCCTGCGCATGCCCAGGAGGCGGACAACCCTCCAGCACAGCAAGCGCGCCCACCGGTCTTTGATCTGCAACCCGGGCCGACTCGCGAAGAGCCGCAGCCCAATGTGCAAGGCCCACGCGCACCCGGCCTGCCAGCCCCGCGCCTGATTGAAGATGAAGAGGAGCCGCCGTCGCCAGTCCAGGCTCAACCGCAAGCTCAACCCCAACCCCAGCCTCAGACCCAAACAACCCAAAACGATGCTGCCACCGCATCTCCATCGGCCGGTCAGCCAGCCGCTCCGACCGATCGCGCGCCACCTGTCGGCAGCACCAATGCCCCGGCCGACACTGCCAATTCGGATGCGGTTCCTGTCGATCCGGCGCCGCCATCGATCGCCGACCCATCTATTCCAGCCCCTGAGGACATTGCCGAGCGCAACGCACCAGCAACCGCGCCCGCTACTCCGGCGGACAGTGGCGGCGTGCCATGGTGGGTCTGGCTGGGGCTTGTGTTCGCTATCGGCGCAGCCATTGCGGTCGTTCGCCTCGCCGCCAGCAAACGCAGCGAGCAGGCGCCAAGGTTCGCTCCAGCCCGATCGCCACAATCTGGCCGCGATCCCCTCCCCGAACCACTCCCCAGGCCGGCCTTGCCGCCTGCACCGCGGGTAACACCGAAACCGCTGCCAACGCCGCCGCGCACCGCCCCACCCGCCGAACCCGATGCCGAAGACCGCCCATCGCGTATCATTGTCGATTTCCAGCCACTCAAAGCGCGTCTTTCGACCGTGGGCCTGACGATCAGCTATCGGCTCGATATCCAGAATGTGAGTGATGAGAATTTGACAGAGATCGGAGTGCAGCTTGGTATTCGCTGCGCAGATGGTGCCCCGGGCAAGCCGCAAATCAATCCCGAGCCGCCCTGCGTGACGTTAGATGCATTAAAGCCCGGTGAGCGCCACGTACAAACCAGCGTGATCCGCCTTGATCCCGATGCCTATCGGCCCGTCCAATCCGATGGGAGGCTAATGATAGTGCCGGTGGTCGATATGCTCCCCAAATATCGCGACGGCGATGGTGCGCTCCACGAGATGCATGCCGAAATGCTCATCGGACGTGAACATCTTCCTCCGCAGCCCAAAATGCAGCCTTTCTGGCTGGAGCGGGGCTTTGGCCAGTTTGAAAAGATTGGCTGTCGGATGGTGAGCGTGAAACGAGCTTAGCCGGCTTAACGCCGAATTCGGGGCTGCCGCGGGATGCTTTCAATCGGCAATAGCGCACGTTTGCAGCGAGAATCTCTCGACTAGGCGAGTGGCCAAAGCTAATGGTCAGGGACTCGACACTCAATGCAGGAAAAGCGCTAATGGACATGCTGGTTTCGACTGAATGGCTCGCCGGGGAAATCGGCGCCAGCGATTTGCATATTATCGATGCAACTCAATTCCTTCCGGATTCCGGACGCGATGCCAAAGCGGAACATGGCTTTGAGCATATTCCCGGTGCCGTGTTCATGGATCTGGACGAAGTGCGCGATACGTCAAACCCGATTCCCGGGATGCTGCCGTCTGCCGAGAAATTTGCCAGCCGCATGCAATCACTCGGAATAGGGGATGGCAGCCGGATCGTAATCTATGACAATTCGCCGCTGCACAGCGCTGCGCGCGCCTGGTGGATGACCAAAGATGTCTTCGGCGCGCACAACGTTGCGATCCTCGACGGTGGCCTCGCCAAGTGGAAGGCCGAAGGCAACAATGTCGAACAAGGCAAGCAGCAGGTCCGCCACCGGCATTTCACGCCGTTCCACGACGATAGCGCGGTGCGCAGTCTGGACGATATGAAGGCGCTCGTCGGGTCGAGCGATACCGAGATTGTCGATGCGCGGCCGGCCGAGCGCTTTGCTGGTTCCAGTCCCGAACCGCGGCCTGATATTGCCGCTGGCCATATTCCGGGTTCCAAAAATGTCCCGCACTCCACCCTGTTCAATGATGACGGCACGTGGAAGCGCGGCGATGATCTGAGCGCTGCATTTGATGCTGCCGGTGTTGATCTTGAAAAGCCAATGGTGACCACCTGCGGTGGCGGTACGACCGCTGCGGTTCTTCTGTTTGGCGCGAAGCTCCTCGGCAAGACCGATGTTGCGCTATATGATGGCAGCTGGGCCGAATGGGGTAGCCAGGCAGACACCGAAAAAGCGACGGGAGCCGCGTGAGCGGCGGAAAATCGGATAGCAAGTTGCCGACCCGGCTCATAACCGGCGGTCGGCGGAAAGAGTGGACGGGCGCTGTCGTAAATCCGCCTGTCTGGCGCGCCAGCACGCATCTCTATGATACCGTCGCCGACCTTCGAGCCGGATTGAAGAATAACGAGGATGGCCGCTTCTTCTACGGTCGCCGCGGATCGCCGACCCAATGGGCACTGTCCGAAGCGCTGACCGAGATGGAACCTGGTGCGCATGGCACCATGTTGTTCCCGTCCGGTGTCGCCGCGATTGCCTGTGCGCTCCTCTCAGTCCTGCGTCCGGGTGACGTGCTGCTGATGGCGGATAGCAGCTATGATCCGACCCGCTCCTACGCCGATGCCTTTCTCAAGCAATGGGGCGTCGAAACCCGCTATTATGATCCGATGGTCGGTGCGGGGATTGCAGAACTGATTTGCGACAAGACCCGGGCCATTATGATGGAAAGCCCGGGCAGCCTGACATTCGAGGTGCAGGACATTCCGGCAATCTGCGCGGTGGCCAAGGAGCATGGCATTATAACCCTGCTCGATAACACATGGGCGGCCTCCTATTTCCTGCAGGCGCTTGAGCTTGGCGTCGACATTTCGATCCTCGCAAGCACCAAATATATTGTCGGCCATTCCGACGTGATGATCGGCTCCGTCACTACGCATGAAAAATATTGGACCCGGTTGCGGCGCACTGCGCAGAGGCTGGGGCAGGTGGTATCGCCTGACGATGCCTATTTGGCGCTGCGCGGTCTTCGGACGCTCGATGTGCGCATGCGGCAGCACCAGCAAGGTGGCCTCGCTGTCGGGCGCTGGCTGGCCGAACAACCGCAAGTCGCCACGGTGCTGCATCCGGCACTGCCGGATTGCCCCGGTCACGAGCATTGGAAGCGCGATTTTTCCGGTACTGCCGGGCTCTTTTCCTTTGTGATGGACGGTGGCGATGAGGCTGCGATTGCGGCGCTGATCGATGATCTTGAGCTTTTCGGCATTGGTTACAGTTGGGGCGGATATGAGAGCCTTGCGCTGCCGGTAGATCCCGCACCGGACAGGACCGCAACGCGCTGGCAGGGGGCCGGTCCGGTTATCCGATTGAATATCGGCCTGGAAGATCCCGATGACCTGATTGCTGACCTTGCGAAGGGCCTAGAAAGATACCAGAAGGCTGCATGCAAGAGATAATTGCTCTTCTCACCACATGGGGCATCCCGCTACCGGAAGATCTGAACTGGCTCGCCGCGATGATCGGCTTCGTCATTGTCGGGATCGGTATGGCACTTGGCTGGATTATCAGCCGGATGTCCGGTCGTCATCTCAAGGGCTTCTGGGATCGGGTTGCTGGCGAACGCGCCGAGGGCCTGTCCGACCGCATGATCAAGATCATCTATCATGCGTCGGTTTCGATCGTGTTGGCTGTTGCCTTTTTTGCCTATGATTGGTGGACTTACACAGACTTAATCATCGGTGCCGGGTGGGGCCTGTGTGCGGCCTATCTGGTGTGGCACGTCATTCGCGCCACGGGTTTTGCGCGCTGGATCGGTATGGCGGCTGCTTTTTTCACCTTCGCCCTGATCCTATCGAACGCCGTGGGTGGGCTGGAGCGCGTCACGCTGGTCCTTGATCGGATTGGTGTCGATGTTGGCGACACGCGCATATCTCTGCTGACCCTTCTGACAATTGCGATTACCGGGCTGATATTATTTGCGATTGTTCGCATTGTACGCCGCGTTGTCAGCCACTCTATCCAGCGATCATCCGCGCTTGATCCTGCGCAAAAACTGTTGGCAGACAAGCTTGCGATGATCGTGATCATCGTTGTCGCCTTCTTTGTCGGCATCGATATTCTCGGCATTGATCTGACGGCCCTGGCATTCTTCGGCGGCGCCTTTGGCCTGGCCATCGGCTTTGGCATGCAGAAGACGATCGGCAACCTGATCGCCGGTATCATTCTGCTGATGGATCGATCGATCAAGCCCGGTGATGTCATCGCGGTGGGGGACAGCTTTGGTTGGGTCAACAAGATCGGTATTCGCGCCGTTTCGATCATTACACGCGATGGCAAAGAGCATCTGATTCCGAACGAAATCCTGATGACCGAAGAGGTCGAGAACTGGTCCTATTCCAGCCTCGAGGTACGGGTGAATATTCCGATCGGCGTGTCGTACGGTGCAGATCTAGAAGTGGCGCATAAGCTAATGCTGGAGGCGGCAGAGGAGAGCAATCGTGTGCTCAACAATCCATTGCCGCGATGCTGGATTGTGGAATTCGGCGATTCATCGGTGAACTACGAACTGCGCATCTGGATCAAAGATCCCGAAGGCGGTGTCGGCAATGTGCGCGGCGATATTTATGTTCGTGTCTGGAACAAGTTCAAGGAGCATGACATCGAGATCCCGTTCCCGCAGCGCGATCTGCACATCAAGGATTGGCCGAGCGGTATGGCAGAGGCCGTCAAGGATGGTGCGAAGATAGAAACGGCCAAGCCGCCCGAACCTACTGAGAGCTAGATACCAACGAAGCGGGAGAGCTGGACGATCTGCGAGCGCAGATGGCCGGACAATTGCGCGGCTGCGGCGCGCGCATTTTCCCCTTTACCGATCAGCGCCTTTGCCCCGATGGTTGCGGCAGCAATGGTCTCGTCGGCGGTGCGGCCAAAACCGTGCTTTGCGATTCCAGAACTCTGCCGATAGGCGTGACACAAGGCCGCTTCGTCCGGGATCTCGATGGTTTCATGGCCGGGTGCAATCTGCTCAATCACTCCCAGAACAGCATAAAGCTGCGGGATGCGGTCCATATCCGCAACCTTGTGCGGCGTTTCTGCAAGGCGGCTTTGTGCAGTCATTCTCAATCCCATCTGAGTGGCTCGAACATATCATCGCGCAAAGCCGCTAATATTTGCCTAACCCTATCGCAGCGCACCAATCATGTTGCACTGCAGCAACATAATCCTATCGATTCACATTTTTCTTTGAAATATCATTGTGTGCAGGTGCGAGAATATGCATCATTGCATCACAACGCTTCATCGGTCCGACCTTCGGGAACAGAGATTGGGGAGTGCGCAGGGGCGAATAGGAAGTTATTCGAACAAAAAGGACAAAACATGCGCATCTCAATTCTCGGCCTCGCACTTGTCGCGACATCTGCATTGGCCACCCCCGCTATGGCGAATGATCTGGGCGGCGGTTTTAGCGTGTCCGGCAATGCTGCTCTCGTTACTGATTATCGTTTTCGCGGCGTATCCTTCTCAGATGAAGATATCGCGATCCAGGGCGGTATCGATATCGAACATGATAGCGGTTTCTATGTCGGCACATGGGCGTCTTCAATCGAAGATAGTCCGGTTTTCGGTCATACCGAGCTCGATATCTATGCTGGCTGGTCGGGTGAGATCACATCGGGCCTGGAGCTGGACGTTGGTGTGCTCGCCTATCTCTATCCCAACGGTAATGTTGGCGATGCCGATTATGTTGAGCCCTATGCATCGCTCTCCTACACACTCGGCCCGGTTGAAGTGACGACGGGCGTTGCCTGGGCGCCGAGCCAGACGGCAATTGGCAATGATGATAATCTTTATATCTATACTGATGTCGGCATCGGTATTCCGGGTACGCCGATCTCGGTCGGCGGTCATCTCGGCTATACCGATGGCAGCCTGTCGGTCGATCCGGATGGTGATTATTGGGATTGGGGCCTGAGCGCAGAAGCCGCTTTCGGCATCCTGTCCGTTGGTGTGGCCTACATCTCTACGGCGGTTGACGGGCCGGGCACCGATGGTGCCGTGGTCGGCACGCTGGGGGTCAGCTTCTAGTCGCTGCCACCATTTTCTGAGTTACCGGATGGGCTGGCGTGGCAATCACTTGCTCCGTCGGCCCTTCTTCAATGATCTCGCCATGATGCATTACCGCGACCCGGTGGCAGAGCTGTTTGGCGACGGCGAGGTCATGGGTGATAAACAGCAGCGCCAGATTCCGTTCCTTTTGCAGTGTCTTGAGAAGATCAAGGATGCGTCCGGCCACCAAGACATCAAGCGCCGAGGCGGCTTCGTCGAGCAGCAACAGGTCCGGTTCGGCAACCAATGCGCGGGCGATTGCGACCCGTTGGGCCTGACCGCCGGACAGCTGGCGCGGCAGGCGGTCGGCAAAATCAGGAGGCAGGTCGACCTCCTGCAATGTCTGTTCGACGAGCGCGGTCCGATCGGCTGGGTCCAGATCCGCGCGCAGATGGCGCAGCGGTTCGGCGACAATGGCTGATACATGCCATTGCGGATCGAGGCTGGCGGCCGGATCCTGAAACACTGGCTGGAAAAGGCGGCGATGGCCGGGAGTCATTTGCGTGCGACTGGGGACAGGTTCGCCGCGCCAGTCGACCTCCCCGCTGTCGATCGGACCGAGCCGTGCAATGGCGCGGCCGAGCGTCGATTTGCCGGAGCCTGAACCGCCGACCAAGGCAAGGGCTTCGCCTGCCGCGATACGAAGTGATGCACTGCGCACGGCGTCTACCCGGCCTTTGCGAAACCCCGGTCGCGGGAAGGAGACGCTGATCTCGCGCGCTTCGAGCAGGGTGTCGCCGGTCTCCGGAAGTGTAGGAGGCGGGTCACTTAGCCGCGGTGTTGCAGCGACCAGCGCCTGTCCATAGTCGCTCTGCGGTGTGGCGAGCACGCTCTGCGCGGGGCCGGCTTCCTCCACCTGTCCGTCGCGCAGCATCACGATCCGGTCGGCATAGTCCCCGACCGTTGCGAGATCGTGGCTGACAAGCAGCAATGCCATCCCGTGCTCACGCCGTAGAGTCTCCAACAGTGCCATAATCTCGATCCGAAGCGCGGCATCCAGCGCGCTGGTCGGTTCGTCGGCGATCAGCAAATTGGGACGATGCGCGACTGCCATCGCAATCAAGGCTCTCTGCCGCTGTCCGCCGGAAAGTCGATGCGGAAACTGATCGATACTTTCATCGGGACTATCCATCCCAACCCGATCCAGCGCCGCCACCATTGTGCTCCGATCCGGGCGAGACTGTCCGCCTCGCTGCCACGCCTCTGCAAGCTGCACTCCAATCGTCAGATGCGGCGTAAGCGCGGTCAGCGGTTGCTGAAAAACAAAGCCGACGCCTTGCCCCCTGATCCGGCGGAGATCATCAGGTGCCGCGCCAATCAATTCGGTTCCGTCGAGGACAGCTGAGCCCCCTGCAAAACCCGGCGAGAGGCCGAATGGCGCGAGGCAGCTTTGGCTTTTCCCCGAACCCGATGCACCCACTAAAGCAACGCATTCGCCGGTATCGATTGCGAAACTGGCATCCCGGACGACCGGATTGCCGCCAATCGTTACGTGTAGATTACTGACCGCGTAGAGACTCATTGTGAGAGCCTGTCGCGCAGCCGTTCACCAGCGATCGTCAGGCAGATAATGATTAGCACCAGTACCCCACCGGGAATGAGGAGTGCATGCGGCTGCAGGTCCATATCGTCTGCGCCTTCCTTCACCAATATGCCCAGTGATGTCAGGGGCTCCTGCACACCAAGACCAAGGAAAGAGAGGAAGCTCTCAACCATCACAACCTGGGGAACCGTCAACAGCAGATAGGCAAGTGCGACGCCGGCGACATTGGGCAGGATATGGCCGCCCAATATCCGGGCGGCCGGTGCGCCCGCAGCTTCCGCTGCTGTGACGAAGGGCCTTTGCTTCAGGGCGATGACTTGGCCGCGCACAACCCGCGCCATGGTTAGCCATTCGACCGCACCGATGCCGATAAAGACGAGGATGATCGATCTTCCGAATACGACCATCAAAAGGATCACAACAAACATGAAGGGGAGAGCAAAAAGGCCGTCCACGATCCGCATCATGATTTCATCGGTCCGGCCCCCGATCCAGCCCGCAATCGCGCCCCAGGCGGTGCCGATGACGAGCGCAACAGACGCCGCTGCCAATGCAACGGCCAGTGTCACTCGCGTACCAATAAGTGTCCGCGCGAGTAGGTCACGACCCACGGTATCCGTGCCAAACAGATGGCCGGGTACAAAGAGCGGTGCGCGCACCGCATCCCAATCGATCGCACTATGACTCCAGGGCAGGAATGGCGGCACAATCAGTGCCAGCAGCGCGATAGTGCCAACGATCGTGAGATAGAAGCGGGAGGCACTCATTCGGTGCGCATCCTGGGGTCGAGCCAGCCATAGATAAGGTCAGCGACCAGATTGAAGAGGATGATCAGCCCCGCATAGAGCGTCACCACACCCAGCACGAGTGGATAGTCTCGATTGAGGGCGCCCTGCACGAAATAGCGGCCAAGACCCGGCAAAGCGAAGACAGTTTCAATGATCACGGCGCCGGTCAGAAGGCCTGCGGCGGCTGGCCCGAGATAACTTGCCACGGGAACCAGGGCGGGTCGCAATGCATGTCGCCGGATCACTGTGCTTTCTGCAAAGCCACGTGCCCGGGCGGTACGCACATGATCCTCGTTGAGTGCCCTGGCAAGGCCTGCCCGGGTCAGCTTGGCGATCGCGCCAGCAAAGGGCAGCGCCAGCGCAATGACTGGCAGGACCAGATAGCTCGGATTGCCCGGTTCCCAGCCTGAAACGGGCAACCAACCCAGTCCAAGCGCAAATACCAAGACGAATAGTGGTCCAGTAACGAAGACCGGTAGGGCCGTAAGCAGCGTCGCGAGACCCATAATCGCTTCGTCCTGCCAACGTCCGGCGCGGATTGCTGCCCATAGCCCGCCGCCGATGCCAAATACGCATGCGACGATCAGAGCCAGCCCGCCAATCGTAAGCGACACCGGCAGGCCCTGTGCGATCAGTTCACTGACGGTGAAGTCGCGATAGACCAGGCTCGGCCCGAAATCCCCTTGCACAAGTCGGCCGATATAGAGGGCGATTTGTTCACCCAGGGGCAGGTCGAGGCCATAGGCCGCATCCAGCGCGGCGCGGGTATCTTCGTCTAGCGCGCGCTCACCGTCGAACGGTCCGCCGGGCGCGAGCCGCATCAATATGAAAGACAGGACAATGACACCGAGCAAGGTCGGTATCGCGGTTAGGAGGCGGCGGACCAATAATGCCCGCATCCGATGTCACCTATTGCGGCGTTGAAACCGATGCTTCGGGAGCATCGCCTTCCGGCGCGTTCAGGATGTCGCGCGTCGTTGACCCATAGTCGACAGCCTGGGTTTCCGGATCGCCCACATTGCTGCGGATACCAGGACGTGCGGATTCCGGATCAGCCTGGTTGACCAGCGCTTCTTCAGCAGCACTGCGCGGAGCAGGGCCACCAAACATGGCTTGCAGGGCCTGGGTGCTTGAATCGGCACCGCGAGCGGCCGGTTCGCCTGGACGCGGCGGTGTCAAAGCGAAATCAGGCGGAATCACCAGCGGTGCAGACCGCGACACGAGAAATTCGTCCGGCCGGTCCCGGCTACCGCCGAAAAGGCTACACGCCGAAAGGCTTGCGCCCATTACAACCAGGCTCGTCGCCACCATCACTTTACGCATTACTCTGTCTCCGCCGGTTCAGGCTTGTCGCGTAGCAGAAAAGCCCGCAACACCAAAATCACAACCCCAATGGTAATCGACGCGTCCGCGACATTGAAGACCAAAAAGGGTTGAAAGTCGCCAAAATGTAAATCGATGAAATCCGCGACATAACCGTAGCGGATCCGATCGGTGAGATTACCGATCGCGCCGCCCAGCACCATGCCGAGCGCCAACACGTCTCCTGCGCGCTTTTCGCGCCATATCCAGATCGCCACACCGATTGAGATTGCGCCGGTTAGCGCGACCAACAGCCAACGCTGTGTATCGGACGATGCGGTCAGCATGCCGAGCGAAACGCCGCGATTTTCCACCCAGGTGAAATTGAGGATCGACAGCAATTCGATTTGCCCGCGTTGGGGCAGCTGGAGCAGCGTGATGATCCAATATTTCGAGATCTGATCGACGATGAAGATCGTCACTGCGAGAATATAGCCGAAATATTGTGGCCGACGGGAGATGGATTCGGCGTTCATCCGACCACCCTTTGGTTGACACGAGTTGACACTGGTCGGGGGAAGAGACGCCTAGGCATTGATTGCATCTGCGCAACGTCCGCACAATGCGCCATCCTCTTCCACATCGGGAAGCAGGCGCCAGCACCGACCGCATTTGTGGTGCTCGGTCTTGCTGATCTCGACCGTATCGCCGTCATAGCGCGTATCGGCGACGATGCAGATTTCGGTAAAGTCCTCGGCATCCATCTCATCCAGTTTCGGCATCCTCACTTCCGCTTCAAGGCTCGAACGGATTACCTTGTCGCGGCGCAGCGGCTCGATGGCTTCGGTCACTTGCTCGCGAGCTGCGCGGATCTTTGCCCATTTTTCGCCCAGCGCTTCATCGCGCCAGCTTGCGTCGATATCCGGCCATTCTTCCAGATGGATTGACCCAGCATCGGGATAGCGGGTCTTCCAAACCTCCTCGCTGGTGAAGCACAGGACCGGCGATGCGTAGCGAACTAAAGCCTGGAATAGTGTATCAAGAACAGTACGATAGGCCTGTCTCTTCGCAGATCCGGATGGCAGGGTTTCTCCAACATCACAATATAAACAATCCTTGCGGATATCGAAGAAGAAGGCTGACATGTCCTCATTGGCAAAGTCTGTCAGCGTGCGGACATAGCGGGTGAAGGAATAATCATTCACCGCGTCTCTGAGTGATGCGTCGAGCTCAGCCAACAGATGCAGCACATAGCGTTCGAGCTCCGGCAGATCGGCCGTCGCCACCTGCTCTGCGTCGGCGTCATAATCTGACAGGCCGCCGAGCATGTAGCGGAAGCTGTTGCGTAGCTTGCGATACATATCGGTGACGCCCTTGATGATCTCATCACCGATCCGATGGTCTTCGGTATAATCGACCGTCGCCGCCCAGAGGCGCAGGATATCCGCTCCATTCACATTGATGATCTTTTGCGGATCGAGCGTGTTGCCGATGCTCTTCGACATTTTCAGGCCCTTGGCGTCCAGCGTCATGCCGTGCGTCAGCACTTCTTTGTACGGCGCACGCCCTCGCGTGCCGCAGCTTTCCAGCAGACTCGACTGGAACCAGCCACGATGCTGGTCAGAACCTTCGAGATAGAGATTGGCCGGCGAATCAAGGTCCGGCCAATTGTCACTCTCCAAGACAAAGGCATGGGTTGATCCACTATCAAACCAGACGTCCAATATGTCCGTGACAATCTCATAATCATCGAGGCTGTATGCGTTGCCGAGCAGCGTCTGGTGATCCGCGGCAAACCAGGCATCGGCCCCGCCTTCGCGCACGGCGTCAACAATGCGCGCATTAACCTCGGGATCGTTCAGATAATTGCCTTGCTTGTCGACATAGACAGTGATCGGAACGCCCCAGGCGCGTTGGCGCGAGAGGACCCAGTCCGGCCGTCCCTCAACCATCGAGCGCAAGCGGCGATGGCCGCGGCGCGGGATGAAGCGGGTGGAATCGATTTCTTCAAGCGCGGTGTCACGCAAGGTTTTGCCGGTCTCCAGCGCTTCGTCCATGCGCACAAACCATTGCGGTGTGCAGCGATAGATGACCTTGGCTTTGGATCGCCAGCTATGCGGATAGCTATGCGCGAAATCATCGGATGCGGAGAGTAGGGCGCCCGCTTCGCGCAGATCGGTGCAGATTGGGCCTTCCGACGAATTGAAACGCTTGTTGATGACATTTCCGGCCCGCTCATCGCCGCGTGGCAGCCAGAGCCAGTCCTCGCGATAGACGCCATCGTCATCGACCGCGAACACCGGGTCGATGCCATGCTCCTTACAGGCGAAGAAATCCTCTTCGCCATGATCGGGCGCCATATGGACAAGGCCGGTACCCGCATCGGTCGTCACATGATCGGCGGCGATGAACGGGCGGGGATTCGCGAAGAAACCGCCGAGTGCGTGCATCGGGTGGCGGGCGATGGTGCCGGCGAGGTCGGAGCCTTTTATGCTTTGTGTATTGTAGGAGCCATGACTGATCCGGTCCTCACGATCCATCGTCAGTCGAAGCTTCGGGCTATCAAATTCCTTGAGGTCTATTTTCTCGACCTGAGATCTTAGACGGGCTTCAAATGTTGGAACAAGTGAAGAGGCAATCAGATATCTTCTGTCAAACACATGATGCATTTGTGTCTTGAGGAAATTCTGAGCCTGAAAATCCTCTCGTTGCTCTGAATCAGTCGTCCGAGCAAAACACTCAACATTGGGGACAACGACAGTGTACCCAAGCTGTTCGCCAAACGCGATCGCCTGGTTGACCGGGATCGTCCAGGGCGTCGTCGTCCAGATTACGGCATGGGCGCCCACCAGTTCCTTGATCGGGCTTTCGGTGATTTCGAACGCCACATCGATCTGGGTCGACTGGATATCGGCATATTCGACTTCGGCTTCGGCGAGCGCGGTCTTTTCCACCGGACTCCACATCACCGGCTTTGCGCCGCGATAGAGCTGGCCGCTTTCGGCGAATTTGAGGAATTCCTCGACGATCACCGCTTCGGCGTCGAAATCCATTGTCAGGTACGGCTTTTCCCACTCGCCCATGACACCGAGGCGCTTAAATTCCTCACGCTGCACATTGACCCAATTGGCCGCATAGTCGCGGCATTCGGCGCGGAATTCGGCGGCCGGAACTTCATCCTTGTTCCGCTTCTTCTTGCGATATTGTTCCTCGATCTTCCACTCAATGGGAAGCCCGTGGCAATCCCAGCCCGGCACATAAGGCGCATCCTTGCCAAGCAGCGATTGGCTGCGCACGACAAGGTCCTTGAGGATCTTGTTCAGCGAGTGCCCGATATGGATATTGCCGTTCGCATAAGGTGGTCCATCATGGAGGATGAACTTTTCGCGCCCCTTGCGAGTTTCCCGCAGCTTTCCATAGAGATCCTGCTCTTCCCAGGACGCAAGGATGCCGGGCTCTTTATTGGCGAGCCCCGCCTTCATCGGGAAGTCGGTCTTCGGCAGGAAAACCGTGTCTTTATAGTCGGGCTTTTCGGACATTTGGGGCGATGTAAGGGGGAAGGGCCGGGGCGTCTAGCGGTTTTCGATCTTGTCTCTTGATAGGAGTGTCAGAGGATATGCTGGGTGAGGCGGCGTTCGGCTTCGGCGCAGTCATCGGCCATTTGCGCTTTCAGCGCTTCGAGATCGTCAAATTTGGCCTCTTCGCGGATGAAGCTGATCAATTCGACTTCGATTGTCTGGCCGTAGAGATCGCCAGTGAAATCGAAGAAATAGGGCTCCAACAGCTCAACCGGCGGATCGAAGCTGGGGCGAATACCGATATTGGCGGCGCCGTTGAGCGTGCGGCCATCGGGCAGGCGGCCTCGCACCGCATAAATCCCGTATTTGGGTCGGATATAGCTGCCAAGCTGGATATTCGCGGTCGGGTAACCCAGCTTGCGGCCGTTTTTCGAGCCATGCTCGACAACACCCTCGATCGTAAACGGGCGAGTTAGCAGGTGAGCGGCGGTTTCGCAGTCGCCGGCCTTGATCGCGTCGCGAATACGGCTTGAGGAGACGATGATATCATCTTCATTCACCGGAGCCGCGATCTCCGTGAAAAACCCGTGCGATTTCGCATATTCGGCGAGCATCACGACATCGCCCTTGCGGCCCTTGCCGAAAACGAAATCATTGCCTGTTACAACGCCCGCCACGCCAAAGCGGTTGAGCAAAATCTCTTCGACAAAGTCTTCGGCTGTCGTTCCGGCGAGTTCCGGGCCGAATTCGAACACCATCATCGCCTGGGCCCCGGCGTCCGCAAACAGAGCCTGGCGCTGGTCGAGCGTGGTCAGGCGGAAGGGCGGGGCATCGGGTTGGAAATGGCGCACCGGGTGGGGGTCGAAGGTCGCAACGATAACCGGTCGTTTGTCATCATCGGCATGATGCACCGCGCGTCCGACCACGGCCTGATGACCGCGATGAAATCCGTCAAAATTGCCGAGTGCGATAACACCGCCGCGAAGCTCGTCGGGCACGCTATCACGGTGGAAAAGCCGCTGCATGGGATGGCTATAGGCAAGCCGGACAGGTGCGGCAATGCGGCGCTGTCATGCCCGGATCAGCGCGCTGGAAGCCCGTCACGCAGCAGGCGGATCGTGTTGCCACCCATCACCTGGGCAATCTCGCCTTCGCTCAGCCCCGCATCCATCAGCAATTGCGTGATGATGGCAAGCTCGCTGGTATCGAAGCCGACGGTTGTCGAGCCGTCATAATCCGAACCCAGCCCGACATGGCGGATGCCGACAAGGTCTCGTACGTGCAGAATCGAGGCGACCACATCATCGGGTTCATAGGAGCAGATGGCGCCGTCCCAATAGCCAATGCCGATCACCCCGTCCGTCGCAGCGACAGCGGTAATCTGATCGTCGGTGAGATTGCGATTGACCTCGCATACTGCCTGAACGCCGCCATGGCTCGAAACAACCGGCCGGGTGGCCATGGCGAGGATCTCGTCGACCATTGCCGGGCTGGCATGGGCGATATCGACAATCATGCCGCTCGCCTCCATGCGCTGGACGATCTCACGACCGAAATCGGTCAGCCCGCCTTTTTCCAGGCCATGCATCGAGCCGCCCAGCTCATTGTCGAAGAAATGGGTAGGGCTCGCCATGCGGAAGCCGGCATCGAACAGGCGATCGAAATTCTCCGCATCGCCTTCAAGGTTGTGGAGGCCTTCGATTGAGAGCATCGCGCCGATCACCGGGTCGCCGCGTTGCCGGTCAGCGAGTAGCGCATCGATATCCGCCCGGCTGCGGACGATTCTGAGCGCGCCGTCGCTATTCTCCTCGGCATAGTACAGCTTTTCGGCGTGATAGAGCGAGCGTTCGACCAGCGATGTCCATGTGCGGATCGGCTGGAGCTGCCCGATCGCCAGCAACGTAATATTGTCGCTGTCACCCGAGTTGGAATCATAATTTTGGCCGGCGGGTGATTTGGTCACCGACGAGAAAATCTGCAGCGCAACATTGCCTTCTTGCAGGCGCGGCAAGTCCATATGACCGCGGCCAGCGCGGTTCAGCATATTGCGCTTCCAGAGCAACGTATCGCTGTGCAGATCGGCGATGATCAATCGCTCATGCAGCGCTTCGGCCGCGTCCGAGATCGCCGGCAGCTCGACATCGGCGCGTTGGTTCATGTCCCGCTCTATCCAGCCTGGACCAAGCGTGAAGAATAGCGCAGCGGCACCGGCGACAAGGATAAGCAGGGCGATCAGGATTTTGCGGATCATGGATGGCGCTCCAATGTAACAAAACTATAGGCCGGGCTGTCGTTTTCGACAGCATGGTCTTCGCGGGTGGTCTCAGCCCAGATGTCGAGGTCAAAGGCGGCGATATGCGTATCGCCGTCAGGCTTGATATGCACTTCGGTTAACTCGATCCGATCGGCTATGTCTAGGAAAAGAGAGTATATTTCTGCACCGCCGATAATCGCGACCTCCTCGACATCATCGCCGACCATGGCCAGCGCGTCGGCCTTCGAATGCGCAATCTCAGCGCCTTCGGGATCCCAATCGCGGGAGCGCGTCAGCACAATATGACGGCGACCGGGCAGCGGGCTGGGAAAGCTCTCGAACGTTCGCCGTCCCATGATCATCGGCTTACCCATCGTGTTCGCCTTGAAGCGTTTCAGGTCGGCGGAAATCCGCCAGGGCAGGCGGCCATCTTTCCCGATCACGCCATTATCGGCCCGGGCCAGATGGAAGATGATCTTCACACGGCCACCGGCGCTGAAATATGCGGCGCGGCTTCATAGCCGATGATCTCGAAATCCTCATATTCATAGTCATCGATGCTGCCGGGATCGCGCAGGATATGGAGCTGCGGCAGTGGCCCTGGCGTGCGGCTGAGCTGGGTGTTCACCTGATCGAGATGGTTCGAATAAAGGTGGCAATCACCGCCCGTCCAGATGAAGTCACCGACCTCAAGCCCGCATTGCTGGGCGAGCATATGGGTCAGCAGCGCATAGCTGGCGATGTTGAACGGCACGCCGAGGAACACATCGCAGCTGCGTTGATAGAGCTGCAGCGACAGGCGACCATCGGCGACATGGGTCTGGAACAGGCAGTGGCAGGGCGGCAGCGCCATGTTCGGCACATCGGCCGGGTTCCAGGCGGACACAATCTGACGGCGCGATGCCGGATGGGTTTTGATCTGTTCGACCAGATCGGCGATCTGATCGATATGTACGCCGCCCGGCCCGATCCAGTTGCGCCACTGTTTGCCGTAAACCGGCCCCAGATCGCCATTCTCATCAGCCCATTCATCCCAGATGCTGACCTTGCGATCCTGCAACCAGCGCACATTGGTATCGCCGCGCAGGAACCAGAGCAGCTCGATAATGATCGAGCGGATATGGAGCTTTTTTGTGGTCAGCAGCGGAAAGCCTTTCGAAAGATCGAACCGCATTTGATGACCGAAGACGGAAAGCGTGCCGACGCCGGTCCGGTCTTCCTGGCGGACGCCATCGTCGAGAATCCGCTGCATAAGATCGAGATATTGCTGCATGCGCTGCCTTATGGCCGAGCGAACCGGCAGGGCCAAGCCGAACAATTCCCTCCGATGTGAATGTTCGGATCGAATAGTCAGCCCGGCGCGCTGAATTTTGCTCCAAACCGGACCTAGTCGTGATTCCACTCCGGCCCGAACCCGCTATCCCAATGGGAACCGGGGGGGGCTAGACTATGAGGGGCTAGTCGATGCGCGCTATTCTATCGCCGTTCCGGTATGATGCTGATAATCGAAACTTTTTCGCGCCGCTGCTCCTTCACCATGATCACGAACATGCCATTGTCGCGCATCTTGGTGCGGCAGATCGACTGATGGCCATCAGCGAGACGTGCGGCCAGGCACACGCTATCGAATTGCCCTTGCGCCAGATAGTCGGTGACGCGCTCGCCCATGATGCCCGTGCCCTGGTGATTGCGCATAACCATCCAAGCGGAGACCCGCGACCGAGCGAGGCGGATATCGAGACGACCCGTTCATTGGCGATGCTGCTCCGGCCGCTTGGTATTCGCGTCTTTGATCATTTGATCCTGACGCATGACAAAACCACCAGCTTCCGCGCACTCGGCTGGCTGTAGACCCAGCGCTTATCCTAGTCGCTCGTCTCGCCCCGGGTTCGTGGCGCGGAAAATGAAATGCCGTCGCGATCCTCGATGGCGGCAATCCATCCCCAACCGCCGAATGTTTCGGACAGCGCCACGACAATCTCATTGTCGCCATCGATCAGTGGAACCGTGATCGCATCATTGAGGCCGATCAGCCCGAGAAAGCCGGGGTGGCGGCTGTTATAAGTCGCATTGCCGTGAAACAGCAGAGTGCCATTGACGAATATCCGGGCCCGATCCGCATAGCCGAAGCGCATCAACGCAGTGCGATCGCCCTGCGACGTGACCCGGGTCGAAAGGAACACTGTATCGTTTTCGGGAGATCGCGCGCGCAGCCGGGAGACGTTGGTCATGCCGTTGGTTTCCGGATCCAACCCGTCCCATCCAACGCTATTCAACCTATCGGATGGCATCGTCAGCACACCGTCAACGCTGTTCTCAGGAAATACGGTCGAGACAGACCAGTCGGTAAGAGTTCCATCCGGAATCGCTGTCTCCACGGCAGCTGTGCCGATAATCTGATCGCCGGGCTGGAGCGACCTGACCGAGACGTTCGAGATTCGAATGCTCGGATCGAAATTGGCGACGAAGCCGATCCCGCCCGCGCGAATATCAGTCATCAGATCGGGGATATGAAGGGTCGGGGTGGTGCTGCCATTGATGAACAGATCAGCCCGGTCGCCGATCACGACCAGTCGCACATGGTTCCAGCCATCATGGACGAAGCTGGCTTGTTGCAGCGCATTGCCGTCCCAAAAAAGCTGCCACGCGGTGTTTCGATTTTCCACCGGAGCATATTGGAGCGCGTCATATTCGCCAGATTTAGCCGTACGTAGGTAGAAATATTCCAAGCGGTTCCTGTCAGCCGCGCGAAACATCAACCCGGTAAATCCAAATGCATCCTGAAAGGCAATGTCGAATTCGACAACGCCATCTGAAAAATTGGTGTCAGCGAACCAGGCCTGGGTGTTGGCCAGAAAGAGAGCATCGCGACCGAGAAACTCGCCCACGCTAGCTTCCCCACCGGTAATCTGAAACTGGTGCCCTTCGAACGTAATCATCCGTGCTTCGCTCTGTGCACCAGCTCCGGTGGAAACACCGATCGCAGCCAATAGAAACAGAAACAAGTATCGCATTCATCCTCTCCCAAACCGGTATGTATCGGTACAGGATGGAGAAAGTTTAGCTCTCGATCTTGGAAGAATCGGACATCGCACGACGGGATCGATGTGCCTGCGCGGGGCCGGTTAGCAGGAAATGGCGGCAGTCACGATTGAGATGAGATTGATCGCTATACCCAAAGGCCAAGGCAATATCGGCCCATTTCGGGGTTGCATGAGCATCCGCTTCGATCATCGCCGCTGTAAACCGGGTGCGCCGGGCAAATTCCTTGGGCGAATAGCCGAACTGGGATTTGAAACTACGATGAAGATGCCGCGCGCTTACATCCATCTGTTCGGCCAGGTTTCCGCAGGATATCCGGCCTTCACTGTGTCGGACGAGATGCACGGCATCGGTGAGCCAATCATCGCATCTGGTATCAGCGACTTGCACGACCGTCTTAACCAGCTCGGCCGCAACGTCGGAGGCGGGCATCGTATCCGCCGATCGCAACGCGTTTGTTGCCGCATTGCGCAGCGACGCCCCGGCTATCTGCGGGTTATGGTCTTGATGGTCGCGAGCCCAAAGCCCGAGCTGCGGTCCGGACAGTTCTGGCCGCAGTCTGAGCGCGATCAGCTGGTCGTTGGGCGCGGCTGTATGGCACCCGCTGTCGGGCATTGCCGCACTCACCAACAATTCGACATTGTCATAGTTGCCGTTTTCGAGTGATGTACGACGAATGACGATGCTGGGCTCCATAAAGGGGAGGAGCTGTTCAGTTGCTGGCTGTGATCCAACTTCATGAATCCAGATCATGTCAAACGGGCCAGTGCGACCGACATCGAAGTTCCAGGATCGATAGGACCCAAGATCATGATTGGGGCGATCCTGCGCAATATTGAGATGCGCGTCCGGGCGGGCCGATCTTTCTGTCACAGGAGACCGCCCCAACGAACGTTTAGAAGCAGTCGGCTAGCAGCACACCAATCAAGATTCGCTACACCGTCAATAACCCACCTCTGCTGTTTCGTCCGCAAGTTAGCCGTCTCGGCTCGATTTGAGAACATGCGACTAGCTTTGGTCCTGGTTAAACACGGGTGGACGCTTTTCCATAAAGGCACGCATCCCTTCCATCGCGTCCGGCGTCCCCATATTGGCGTGGACGGCGCGGCGTTCATCGGCGAGCGATTCATGAAGCGATTTGGATTCACGGCCGACGATGCATTCCATCACCCCGGCTATGGCGAGCCGCGGCATCGCGGCCAGCTCTTCCGCCAACGCGATGGCGCGGTCCTTGAGCTCGGCGTTTGGCCAGACTTCGTTGACTAGGCCAATCCGGAGTGCTTCGGGGCCGGAGATCTTCTTGGCGCGCAGGATCAGGTCGAGCGCATGATCGCGGCCAACGCAGCGCGCCAGACGCGCCGATCCGCCCCAGGCGGGCACGGTTCCCAAATCCATTTCCGGTAGTCCGATCTGTGCACCCTCTTCGGCTGCCAGGCGGAAATGACAGGCGAGGGGGAGCTCCAATCCGCCGCCCAAACAGAAACCGAACAATGTCGCGATGCACGGCTTGTTCATCCGCTCGATCTTTTCGAGCACACGCCAACGCTGATCGAAAACGCCGTCGATGCTTCCCTTGGCCTTCACGCCGGCTGGCAGCTGTTTGAGGTTCATGCCGACCGAAAAATGGTCATCGCCTTCGCCGGTAAACACAACGGCCCGAACGCTGTTATCCGCCGCTCAGCTCACCGACCAGTTCTTCGAGCCGGTCCATATATTCGAGCGACATCCGGTTATAGGGCGCATCATTGATCGAGATGATCGCAACAGCATCCCGGCGTTCCAACAATAGGGGATCTGACATCGGACTTTCCTTTTTCAAGAATAATTTGAATTGCTTATGCCGCAATACTGAAAGTCAGTGCAATGCAATTCCCAACCGTTTGCCATGATCAGCGTGGCTGAGGGATTACCTGATCCCGCTAAAATTCCGTGTCCGCGATTGTCGTGCGGTGGAGCAGTCGGTCATAACCGTCATAGCCGCCTGTTGCGGAGTGGAGCAGGGAGCGATTGTCCCACATCACCAGCATGTCTTTCTGCCAGGGATGGGAATAGGTGACGGCCTCGCTGCTCTGATGCGCGTAGAATTCGACGACGAGCGCGGTGCTTTCCTCTTCTGGCATATCGGCAAAGCCGGTGATGTAGGCGGCGGAGCTGAATAGTGCCTTCTCACCACTTTCGCGATGGGTGCGGACAAATGGATGTTCGCAAGTCTCGAATGCTTTTTCGCTCGCAATGATTTTCATGCTGCGGCCGGACTGCTGGTCGCTTTCATCGTAGAGACCACCGGGCGCATAGCCGCGCTGCGCGGAATGGATTGCGGTCAGTCCGTCCGCCGTGTCGCGGAGGGCATCGGGCAACCGCTCATAGGCGGCGACCTGATCGGCAAAGAGCGTGTTTCCACCATGGGGTGGAATGGTGATGCCATAGAGCATGGTCCCGGCGGGCGGGACATCCATGAAGCTCCAGTCGGAATGGAATATCTCGGCAAAAATCGGTGTCTTCTCATCGGCATTGCGCTGGATCGCGGCGATATGCTCATGCCCCTCGATATGACCGAAAAACGGATCATCCCCGAATTCACCGAAATAGAGAGTGATGCGTTCCAGATCATTGTCACTCAATTGCTGATCAGGAAAAGCGAGAACCTTATGCTCGACCCAATGGGCGCGGATTTCGGCGATACAGTCTGCCGACAGATCTTCGCTCAGATCGATCCCGGTGACGAATGCCCCGCAACTCGCGCCGGTTGGTTCAACCGCTAAACCCATGGATCATTCCTCTCGCCTGTATTGCTGGTCGGCCTTACCAGTTTTCCTTGAATGGCCGGAGCTCAACCTCATGCGACCAGGCGGAGCGATGCTGGTTATGCGTGTTCCAAAAGGCTTCGGCAATTGCAGCAGGTGATAGCGATCCGTCATCGCCCATCTGTTCGAGATATTCAGGGAAGCGCGATCGCACCCGATCGCCGTCGATCACGCCATCGATCACGAAATGCGCGACATGGATGCCTTGCGGCCCATATTCCCGCGCCAAGGATTGCAGCAGGTTGCGCAGTGCACCCTTGGCTGCCGCAAAATGGGCGAAGTTTGGCTTGCCGCGCATGGATCCCGAAGCACCTGTAACGAGAAAGCTGCCATTACCCTGGGCCTTGAGCAGCGGCACCGCGCGCTTGGCCGTCAGGAATGCACCGAAACAGCAGATACGCCAGAAATCCTCAAAAATTTCGGCGCTCAGATCCTCAAACGGAATGATCGCATTATTGCCAGCATTGTAGATGACCGCAGCAATGTCGCCGAGTTCCGCGGCGCGGGCGAACAGCGCGTCTTGATCTTCGGCCTTGGTGACATCGACCTGCATCGCCTCGATCGAGCCGCCGTCTGCAGTTATCTCGTCAGCAGTGGCCTGGACCTTTTCCAGAGTACGCCCGGTAAACACCACATGATGGCCGCCTTCCGCGAACCGTTTGGCAAGCGCGCCGCCCACGCCATCGATGGATCCGCCACCGAGAATGATGGTTGTTTGGGGCATGGGGCTTCTCCGATAGGTGACGACTCAGTGCGAGTGTCACATGATAGGAGAGTGGTTCGTTACCGCAAACATGCGGAATACTAACCGCGCAGCCGATAAGAAAACTCGGAACCTATTGGCTGAAATGCTCTGAGAGCAGCTGTTTGGTTTCTTCGGTCAGAAACACAAAGGTTCGGCGGCGATCGGTTGGATCCTGCTGCAACTGCAACACACCTTCGTCTTCGAGATCGCGCATGTACCGCAGCACTGTTGATTGCGGGCAGTGAATGAAATTGCAGAGGCTCGATACGGAGATCGGCCGTCCGTCAAACTCGGTACAGCCGAGATGGAGCAGCATTTCCCACACCGGATGGCGCAGCATTTTCTCCCCGAAAAGCTGCGCGCGGCGATCACGTTCGGAAATTTCCTCCCGCAGCTTGTTCTCGAGTGAAAGCGGCAAGCTCGAGCTCAATGATGGGGCGAAAACCTCGTTCATAGGATCCCGAGAGATTTCAGGCTGGCGCAGCCATCGGCCGCGACAATCAGGTGATCATGAATGGCGATATCGAAAAGGTCGGCGCTTTCGGCCAGGCATTCAGTTACCGCGATGTCGGCCGCGCTGGGCTGGCATATGCCGGACGGATGGTTGTGCACCAGGATCAGGGCGGTGGCGTCGAGCCGTAAAGCCTGGGCCAATATCCGGCGCGGATCGACCACGACTTTGGAGACCGATCCGACATGCAGGATTTCGTCGCGGATGAGGTGATTCTGCGCGTCGAGAAAGAGAACGCGGAAACATTCGGTGCGCCAATACCCGATTGTCGCTCGCAAATAATCCATCAGGTCGATTGAGCTCGACAGTATCGGGCGATTGGATATCTGCGTCGACAAGGACTGGCGGAATGCGTCTCCCACCAATGTGAGGAGCTTCAGTGCAGCATCGGGAACATCGTCAATTGTCTCGAGCCGAAACTGTTCTGCGCCGATTATTGCGGGCAGCGAACCGAATTCATCGAGGAGTTTCTCTGCCAGATGGTCCGCCGATGCAGGGCTGATGAATTCAAGGAGCCCGCTTAATGTTTCTTGCGGTTCGTGGCTCGGATCGCGCGATGATGATTTATGGTTCCGACGAGCAGCGACAGCAGAGTCAGATAATACCAGAGCCCCAGCGTATGGGCGTACGCGATCGGCGCGATCACGGCATTGCCGAGCAAGGCCATGTGCGTCACGGTTCCCACCATGTGAAAAGCCGAAGCCCATAGGGGCCAGGACCGGTTGGAGAAAAGCGCCAGGGCAACCAGCCCAGCGAGAAGCGACACGTCGATGACAATGATCGCGATGTCCGCCGTCTGGTAGAATGTTCCGAACAGATGAAGAGCGAGCGATGTCAGGGCCAGCGCGGCAATCATCATTGCCGCACCGACCCGTTCGGTCGTACTGCCAAAGCCCAGCGCATAGCCGCAGCAGACGGCCAGAGCGGAGATCGTGGCGATTTGCCAAATCATCTAATGATTCGAACATAGAAGCCATGGGTGGTCAAGCGATCCGATGGATTGCCCGAAGCCTTATGCGGCTTCTTCGACCGCGCGCAGGATCGCATGGGCCGGTGGTTTGCCATTCGGTGTGCCAAAAGCCACCTCGCGCAGGCCGATTTCAGTCTTGGTCCGATCCAGCTGATTATGCGTCTCGATCAGCGCCTTGCGGCCTGCGACAAGAGCGGGGAGCGTTTTCACGACTTCGTCCAGTGCGTCTTGCCCGACGACTGCGGACAGCCCTGCCTCGGTACGCGCAGTAGGAATGCTGGCCGCCAGCTCAGCGGCGCGAATAATCGCCTGGTCGACTGCGTTTTCTGCTTCAAAAAGCTTTTCAGCGACTTTCTCGGCTGCTTCGATTCTCTGTTTGCGCATAATAAATCTCCTACGGCGCAGACGAGTGTCTGCACGGTCATTCCTGTTAAAATTGTGATTGAACCCGCGGTGTTAGCTGTACCGCGAAAGTGCCTCGAGGCCTGAGATTATGGCACCATATGAAAGCGCCGCTGCGAAGGATATTCCTGCGATCCAGGCCAGCTTTTCCAAAATCGTTAGGTCATTGCCTCGTCCCCCCAAACTCGGGAGCGAAATTTTGGAGCCAGATGCCTTTGCATCGGAGAACACGGCAAAGGGTTGCTGATGTTCTCGCAGGACATGTTCGATCTTTGCTCCACTATCATTCGCTCGATCATTACGGACACGATCATGTGGGGCAGGGATGGCCGCTGCAATCTGCGGCGATTGATATCTCAATGATTGATATGCAGTTTCGTCGCTGGCCGTCGCAAACATAAGCGCCGCTTTCTTGCGGTTTTCGACGCCCAATTTGCGCATTGCAACGCGCAGGCGCTGATCGACAGTATGCGGAGATATTTCGAGTTCGCGGGCAATTTCTTTGGAGGATTTATGTTGATAGACAAGCCGCAGGCAATCGCGCTGGCCCGCCGACAATTGGTCAATAGAGTGTTTATCCGCCGTCATAAGTTTCTCACCGGGGGGCAAGCGGTCGGACGCAACACATAACTGAGCTCCCCCCCGTTTCATCTTTCATACACCATTTTGGCACGAATTTACATCGTTTCGATGTAGATATTTCTGTGCATATGTTTTTGATGCGTATCAACCGAAGGTTTCAATTTGGGACCAATCGACCACAATTCTCCTCAAAGAATCGCTATAAGATGATTGAATCACAAAGGAATTTGCCATGCGCATTATCCTCTATTCGATCTCTGCCATTGCGGTGTCAGCCCTTCCTAATGCTGCGCTTGGCCAGGCGGATGATGCCGCCATAATTGTCGATATTGACCAATATCCGCAGGCGATCCCTGATGATGTCACGCCGGGATGGATCCAACGCGACGGTCGTCAGACCACCGTGGTCTACGGTGAAATGGTCGATGTTTTTCATGAAGATGGTGGCGAATTCGTGCCAGTTGACAGCACAACGTCATCGCTAAGTTATGTAGACGGCCATTACCGCTATGAATGCTGCGAGGGAACTGTCGTGGTCTATGATCATGGCTTGGCGGAAGGCTATGCACGCGAAGACATTGTGGCACGGGCGACAGAGGTTACGCTGCCCGATGGTGTAACCATGCTGTTCAGCTATCACACAGTGACCGGCGATCTTCCGGTCGAAAATGACCAGCAGGATCCGTCGACAATCACATTATTGTTGACTCTGGAGACCACGGCACCAGCCGGATACGAACGGGACTAATCCTTCGCCAGCGCGGGTTTCGCAGAATTTTAGGATAGTAAGAGGGCGCGCTTTAGGACTCTAGCACGGGGGTGATAAACCGCGCCCCCTTACATCCATAATAGTACACGCGCCGGCGCCAAATAATATTAACAAAACAATCTATTGGTACCAGATTGGCACCAATTGAAGGCTCGCTTGTCGCGCAATGTAGAGCGTAGGCTGGGCCGGGATCAATCTTGGCCGCACGCGAGAATTGCATCGGGCTCCGGTCGCTCGCCGATCCGTTCGAACATAGCGAAATAGCCACCGATATTTGGCATCGCGCGATAGACGACACGGCGATACCCCACTGCTTCAAACTCACAGTTAAGCAGGTCGGGCGGTGTGCCGTGGCGGTTAGTAGGTCGATCGGCATCGACGACGACGACCCGGCCGGCCTCGCGCAAGGCGGGCCGCATATTCCAGAGAAATTCATAGGGGCTTTCGATCTCATGATACATGTGGATCATGAAAATCCGGTCGAAGCTATCATCCGGCAACTTGGGATCGGCAAATTCGCCGAGCCGCACGCTGACATTGTCGAGCTGCTCTCGGGTTACACGCTCGGCCAGGCGATCGCGGGTTTCCGGGATAACATCCTGCGCAAGCACGCGTCCGGTGTCGCCAACGCGGGGCGCGAGGCGGATCGTGTAATAGCCATTGCCGGCGCCGATATCCGCGACTGTCATTCCGCCTTCAATATCGGCCATATCCATCACGGTTTCGGCCTCGTTGACCCGATCACGCGACTCTTCATCGGAGAATTGGCTCGCGGTAATGTCGGAGACCGGGCGATCAGCGGGTGGGAATCCCGAATCATCAGAACCCGAAAAAACGTCGCACCCCCCGGCGATCAATAGCATTAGGCACGCAGCGGCCCGCATCAGTCTATATCCTCAACTTCTACCTTTTCCCCTGTCACACGCTGGGATAGCGCCGCAGCCATGAACTTGTCGAGATCACCGTCGAGAACATCGGATGGCGAGGAGGAGGTGTAGCCGGTCCGCAGGTCCTTCACCATCTGATAGGGCTGGAGGACATAAGAGCGGATCTGATTACCCCAGCCGATATCAGTCTTGCTGGCTTCTACGGCATTCGCTTCTTCTTCGCGCCGCCGCAGTTCCGCCTCGTACAGACGGGCTTTCAGCATGCTCATCGCCTCGGCACGGTTCTTGTGCTGGGACCGTTGCGTTTGCGAGGCGACCACAATGCCGGTGGGTTCATGGGTGATGCGAACCGCACTGTCAGTAGTATTCACATGCTGCCCGCCTGCACCGGATGCCCGGTAGGTATCGACACGCAAATCGCTTTCGACGATTTCGATCTCGATATCCTCGTCAATGACAGGATAGACCCAGACGCTGGAAAAGCTCGTATGGCGACGCGCGGAGCTGTCATAAGGTGAAATGCGAACGAGGCGATGGACGCCGCTTTCGGTCTTCGCATACCCATAGGCATTCTCGCCCTTGAGCAGCAGCGTAACCGTCTTCACACCGGCCTGCTCGCCCGCATGATAGTCGACAATTTCGACCTTGAAGCCGCGGCGTTCTGCCCAGCGCTGATACATGCGTTGAAGCATCTCGGCCCAGTCCTGGCTCTCGGTGCCGCCGGCACCGGCATGGATTTCGAGATAGGTATCATTGCCGTCCGCTTCGCCTGCCAATAGCGCTTCGGTCTTGTCGAGCTCTGCGCGCTCGGCGAGCGCCGCCAGCGCTGCGACGGCATCATCTACCAGCCCATCATCGCCTTCAGCTTCCGCCAGCTCAATCATTTCGGCGGCGTCATCACGTTCCTGGCTGATCTTGCGCACTGCCGTCATCGCAGTATCGAGCCGGCCCCGCTCGCGCATAACTTCGCGCGCGGCCTTGGGGTCATCCCATAGCGACGCATCCTCTACCTTCGCGTTGAGCTCCTCGAGCCGCTGCTTGGCAACGTCCCAGTCTAGGAACCGGCGCAGTAGGTCCACCGCCTGGTTAATCTGGTCAATATGGGCTTGCGCTTCAGCGCGCATGACAGTCTCGTTTCACGTCTGGGTTGGGCCTTGCGGCGGGTTAGTAAATTCCGCCCTCGGATTGCAAGAATTCGCTGTCGTTGCGCGGTGCGTCGATCTCGACCGTATTCTGGGCTCCTTCGGGCAGTACGGCACGGACTGGACGTCGGGCCACTACATCGCGACGGATTGTGCGGGTTGGCTCACTGTCCGGTCGGAATGCTTCCCAGATTATCGCGCTACGCGGATCGGAGCTGGGCCAGCCGCCAAAAACCCGGCGACCGCTGCGGCGATCGATACGGACCATCCGCATTCCGCGTGGCGCCCGGAACGGCATGACCTCTTGGCCTTCAAGGGTTTCGCGCATGAACTGTCGGAATATTGGTGCGGCGAGCGTGCCGCCAGCGCCAAAGCCGATGCTGCGTGCTTGCCGGTCATACCCAAGATACACACCGGCAACGATATTCTGTGTGCCGCCGACGAACCAGACATTGGTCGGTCCAGTCGTTGTCCCGGTCTTGCCGAAGATCGGATGGCCAAGATCGCGGAGTAGCGTTGCCGTGCCGCGCTGGACGACGCCTTGCAGGATATGCACCATCTGGAACGCTGTCATTGCATCGAGAACCTGGCGACCGGGCACCGGTGGACGCGGCATCCGCTCCCCATCCCAATCATCGGCATTGCAGCCTTCACAGGCGCTCCAATTGGCCGGGTAAATCACTTCGCCGCGCCGGTTCTGGACATAATCAATCAGCGACGGACCAACATCACGGCCATGATTCGCCAGCATGCCATAGGCGTTGACCAGTCGAAGGACGGTCGTATCACCAGCGCCCAGCGAGGTAGAAAGAAAGGGTTCATGCTGGCCGATTCCGGCGTTCTCGATCAGCTCGACCACATTCTCCATGCCGGTTTCGGACGCTGCACGAACCGTCATCAGGTTGCGGGATTGTTCCAGCCCCCAGCGCAACGTTTGCGGTCCGGCAACGCCGCCGCCAGAATTACGGAAACATTTCCGGCCGAGAGCCGCGCCCTGATAGACGCAGAAGGGTCCATCGACGATGATCGACGCTGGCGTCATCCCGTTCTCCAGCGCAGCGGCATAAACGAACGGTTTGATGCTTGAACCCGGCTGGCGTTCGGCCTGGGTCGCGCGGTTAAATGGCTCAAGGCTTTGGCTGAAGCCGCCCTGCATGGCGTAAACCCGCCCGGTGCGCACATCTTCAACGACCATGCCGCCGGAAATATCCGGTACTTTTGCCAGCGCGTAGTTGGTTCCGCTCGGCCGTACGGTAATAATGTCGCCGGCCTGCATTGTTGAAAAGGCGGTGCCGCCTCCGACGCGCGCAACCGAGGCGAGTGAGCGGGGGAGGGTGGCTGTTTCGCCGTCGGAGAAACCGATCTGGGCCGCGTTGCCATCCTTGGAGATGACCACCGCTACGCGCCAGTCTTCATAGCCAACCGAGAGATTGGCACTGGCAAGGCGCGACCGCCATTCGCCATCATCCATAGGGATGGTTGCGATCGGGCCAGACCAAGCGCGTCCGCGATCAAAGCGCAGCAGGCCGGCGCGCAATGCATTTTCGGTGCTCGTCTGCATGTCGGGATCGTAGGAGGTGCGGACCCACAGGCCGCCGGAATAGATTCCATATGGTCCGTCTTCCGCATCCTGCCCAAAACTGTCGACCAGGATCCGACGCACTTCTTCCATATAATAGCCGTCGACATTGTCGGTGACCGATTGCGATGTTCGGGTTACGCCCAGCGGCATGGCGCGGGTAGCGTCATATGTGGCTTCGTCAATCCAATCATTATTGCGCATCAAGCGGAGGACGAGATTGCGGCGCTCGAGTGCGGCATCTGGATTGGTTGACGGATTGTAGCGCGAGGGTGCCTGGGGAAGGCCGGCAAGGAACGCGGCCTCATGCAGTTCAAGCTCGGCTACATCCTTGTTGAAATAAGCTCGCGCAGCTGCCTGCACGCCATAGGCGTTGCGACCGAGGAAGATCTGATTGAGATAGAGTTCGAGGATGCGCTCCTTGCTGAGCGCTGCTTCGATGCGGGTGGCGAGAATCGCCTCGCGGATTTTCCGGGTGATCGAATACTCGTCTGTTAACAGCAGGTTTTTGGCGACCTGCTGGGTGATCGTCGAACCGCCGCGCGCGCGTTCACCGGACCCGATCTTGGTCACATAGTCGAACACGGCTGCTGCGAGCCCCGGATAATCGAGCCCGCCATGCGAGAAGAAGGAGGCGTCTTCGGCCGCCAGAAAGGCGCGGATCAGTTCGGGCGGATATTCCTCGAACGCCAGCTCGACCCTCCGTTCGCGCGCAAAGCTCTGCACAGGCTCGCCATTTACATCACGGACAAAGGTCGGCAGCGCAGGTTCATAGTCGAGCAGCGTATCGGTGGACGGCAAGTCCCGCATGAACGTAAACCAGAACGCGGTCAGCGCGATCAGTGTCACAATCAGCATGTAAAGCGGCCAGCGATAGCGCTTTTTGCCCAATACGCGCCGCACGCCAGCGCCAAAGCCGGTTGCCTCTCGGCGCAGCTTCATCGTCATATCGGCATCGTCGGCCGTCATTTCGGGGGTGTCCGTCATTTCGAGGACGGTTTACCAGCTTTGTTTAGCGATGCCAGCCGGTTTTTATGCGGGCGCGACTAATGTCACGCTGCAGTCGGATGCCGCGTTTAGTCGGTGCTGGTCGTCTGGCGGGCGAAATGTGTTTCGATGGCTCCGGCAAGACTGCGAGCAATTGCGCGCTGGCCGTCACGCGAAAACAGCCGCCGGGCATCGGATGAGTTGGTGAGATAGCCCGATTCAAACAGGATCGACGGCATATCCGGCGCCTTCAACACGGCAAATCCGGCGAAACGATGATAATCGCTGCGAAACGGCACCGCATCCCCGGCTTCGCGTCGCAACAAGGACGCAAAACGGGCCGAGATGTTCATTGTCTCGCGCTGCGTCAGATCGATCAGGATCGAGCGGACATCATCATCTGCGCCACCAAGATTGACGCCATTGATGATGTCGGCGGCATTTTCGCGACTGGCGAGAAGGGCGGTTTCCTGATCAGAGGCAACTTCTGACAGGGTATATATGGTCGCACCACGCGCTTCTCTGTTTTCGGCGGCATCGGCATGAATGGAGATGAACAATTCTCCTCCAAGGCGACGCGCAATCTCATAGCGTTCGCGTAACACCAAAAAGCGGTCATCATCACGGGTCAGAGCAACGCGAACCCGGCCAGATGCGAGCAGTGCATCCCGCGTGGCCAGTGCAATCGCAAGTGTCGCGTCTTTCTCGTGGCGGTTGCCATAGGGCGAGATCGCACCCGGATCATGGCCACCATGTCCGGCGTCGATAACAACTAGCGGACGGCCGCGTGGTCCCTGAACCTCTGGCAGTTCCATTTCACCGGCCGGCGTTGCCCGTGGCAGGCGCACGGTCAGCTCACCACGACCCCGCGGTGGACGCGCCCGAAATGCCATTGGCGGCAGAAAGCTTGCGCGCCCGGCATCCGCGGCGCTGGCAAACTGGATCCGGCTGGCCGGTCGAATGTCGAGCGTGAAGGATCGGCCATCATTTGAAAACGCGCCATTGCTGAAAACCACCGGGCGGGTGAGATCGAGGACGACGCGCGCTGTTTCAGGATCATATTGGCCCTGGCGCACGGCGCGTATCGGACCGGCGCGGCCGGAATCTCGGCCGGCACGCGCACCAGAGACGTCGATTGCCAGGCGATAGGGATTGTCGAGCAGAAATGCCGATGCATTCTCGACATAATCGTCAAATTGCACGGTTACCCGCTCAGGCGTGACATTGACGGCCTGAATGGCGGTGGCCAGTGCGGGCTGCCAACCGATTATTGCAAAGATGGCGAACAACAGAGACATGATCCCATATTGCCGTGCTATCCCCCCACAGGTCCAGCGCAAACGCGTCATTAAGGTTACCCTTGTTCATTCAAACTCGGGTGTGGGAATAGGTTTGCCGCCTGAAAACGCGGTGAAATTTTAGGGTTAAACACGGGTTTACCATCTTTACCCGTGATTTATGGAGCATGTTTGAGACGCTTTTTCTTGCGGCGTTCGAACCGCACTGCTAGCCCTCATTCGCAATAGGGGCTTGATTGTGCCGCCCGGCATGGCAACGTTCCTGTTACACAGTGTCGGTGCATTTCCGCCCGGCCCACCAGGTTGACGCTGCATGAGGCATATTCTTCTCGATCGACCGGCGATGCGCGAACCGCGCGGCCCCTCGTTCGTGACACATTATCCCGCCCACGAGGCCGGACATGCCGTTGCAGCAGAAGCGATTTTTCTCAATTCACCCCGAATGGGCGCGACGCCGTATGCCGACTTGCATCGCGCGGCCGCAAATCTCCCATTCCCATCAATTCACATGTCCGCTCCGCCGATAGGCCGAGCCCGACATGTTCGGAGACAATTACATGGCAACGCGTATGTTGATCGATGCGCGCCACCGGGAAGAGACCCGTGTGGCCGTCGTCAAGAACAATCGGATCGAAGAATTTGATTTCGAATCCGAAGAGCATAAACAGCTCAAGGGCAATATATATCTAGCTAAGGTTACCCGGGTCGAACCGTCGCTTCAGGCGGCGTTCGTCGATTATGGCGGCAATCGCCACGGTTTCCTCGCCTTTAGCGAAATCCATCCTGACTATTATCAAATCCCGAAAGAGGATCGCGAAAAGCTGCTTGCTGAAGAAGTCGAGCAGGCCAAGGAAGAAGCCAAGCTTCGCGACGATGAGGACGAAGAGCAGGCTGAACAGGACGCCAGCGACGGTGACGATGAAGAAGGCGATGAGGCTGACGTCGAAGAAACCGGCGATGCCGATGCCGACGAAGAGCCCGGCGACGAGCCGTCTGTTCGAAATATCCGCAAGCGGCGGATGGACTTGCGCCGCCGCTACAAGATTCAGGATGTCATCAAGCGCCGCCAGGTGCTGCTCGTTCAGGTCGTCAAGGAAGAACGCGGCAACAAGGGCGCTGCGCTGACCAGCTATCTGTCGCTCGCCGGTCGCTATTGTGTACTGATGCCGAATACCTCGCACGGCGGCGGTATTAGCCGGAAAATCTCGAATGCCTCTGATCGCAAGCGGTTGAAATCCGTGATTTCGGACCTGAAACTGCCGGATACGATGGGGTGCATAGTGCGCACCGCCGGCATGACCCGCACCAAGACCGAAATCAAACGCGATTTCACCTATCTTGCGCGCCTTTGGGACGAAATCCGTGACGGAACTCTGGGCGCGACGGCCCCTGCGAAGATCTACACGGACAGCGATCTCATCAAACGCGCGATCCGCGACATCTACAACCGCGACATCCAGGAAGTGTTTGTCGAAGGTGAGGAGGGCTACAAGGCCGCCAAATCCTTCATGAAGCTGCTCATGCCGAGCCACGCCAGGCGGGTTCGGCAATATGCGGATGCGACGCCGCTGTTCCAGCGCTACAAGGTCGAAGACCAGCTGGGTGCAATGTACCAGCCGGTCGTCCAGCTCAAATCCGGCGGCTATCTCGTTATCAATCCGACCGAAGCTCTGGTCTCGATAGACATCAACTCGGGCCGCTCAACGCGCGAGCATAATATCGAGCAGACAGCGCTGAAGACCAATATCGAAGCGGCCCGCGAAATTGCGCGCCAGCTGCGCCTGCGTGACATGGCCGGACTGGTCGTGATCGACTTTATCGACATGGATCATCGGTCGAATAACCGGAAAGTTGAAAGTGCCCTCAAAGACGCACTGAAAACCGATCGCGCGCGCATTCAGGTTGGCCGTATATCGTCCTTTGGCTTGCTCGAAATGAGCCGCCAACGTCTTCGGACCGGTGTACTTGAGGCATCAACGCACGAATGCCCGCACTGCGAAGGCACGGGTCTGATGCGGACCGCCGCGTCAGCCGGACTGTCAGCGCTTCGTATGCTGGAAGAGGAAGCGGCTAAGGGTAAGGGATCGACATTGTCATTGACCTGTTCGCGCGATGCGGCGGTCTATGTGCTCAATTCCAAGCGTAAGGAACTCGGCGAGATCGAAGAGCTTTACGGCGTCGCGATCGAAGTTCTGCCGGAACGGACCCTGGAAGGCGCGGCTATGGACGTGACTGCATCCGGTCCGCCGCCGACGAAGAAGGTCGAAATCGTTCCGCTTGAGCTGGATGATGATGACGAAGATATTGTCGACGAATTCGAAGACGAGGAAGAAGAGGAAGAAAAACCGCGTTCCCGTCGTCGGCGTGGGCGTCGGGGCGGTCGCGGCCGCCGTGGAAAGCCGAAATCTGCCGAAACTGGTGGCGAGGGCGAAGAAAAAGCCGAAGGCGCTGGTCAGCAGAGCGATGATGGCGACGAAGATAGCCCGGCACCGAAGAAAGCTCGACGCGGTCGACGCGGCGGGCGGCGGCGCAAATCCTCGTCGGCTAGCGACACGCAGGATAATGCAGGGGAAACACAGGCTGATGCAGAACCAGCCGCTGACCAGGCATCGCCTGAAGATGCGGTGGCTGAGGCTCCGGCTGAAAAACCGAAGCGCCGCACCCGCAAAAAGGCGGAGCCCAAGGCGGACGCGAAAACCGACGAGGCAGATGCCGCTCCGGCCGCTGAGGAAGAGAAGCCCAAGCGTCGTCGTACCCGCAAGAAAGCCGAGCCTGCGGAGGCCGCCGAGGTCGCTTCAAACGGCGCAGCTGAAGCACCAGCCGAAAAGCCCAAGCGCCCGCGCAAGAAAGCCGCACCAGCCAATGGCAGCGACACGGCTACAGCGGAGGCCGCACCGGTCGCCGAGGCTCCGGAAGCCAGCAGCAACGAACCGCCCAAGCGTGGGTGGTGGCAGCGAACCTTCGGCGAATAGGAGGAATATGCGTATCAACGCCGTTCTTTCAGCCCTTGTTCAGGCTTCGCGCCTGATTATCCGGTAATGACTGGGCGACGCCTGATACCCGCCATGCCGGCGGCCGCTATATTGCGCGCTTCACTCTTGATCGTGTTGAGCCTCGTGCTGGCCATCCGTCCGGTGGCTGCGCAGTCAATCTTGCGTGATGCCGAAACCGAAACATTGCTCAATGATATGGCGGCACCGCTGATTGAAGCAGCCGGGCTTGAACCCAGCGGGTTTGAGATCGTTCTGGTAAGTGATCCCAGTATCAATGCCTTTGTCGCTGGTGGACAGCGGGTGTTTATTCACTCCGGCCTGATCATGGCGGCTGACAATGCAAATGAAGTTCAAGGCGTGATTGCGCATGAAATCGGCCATGTCACGGGCGGTCACTCGATTGCTATTCAGGAAGCGGCCGGCGACGCGGGCGGTATCAGCTTGCTGTCCTTGCTGCTCGGTGCTGCCGCGATTGCGGCTGGCGCAGGCGAAGCTGGCCTGGCGATGCTTTCGGCTGGTTCGCGCGCTGCGATCGGCAATTTCCTTGCATTTAGCCGTACGCAGGAAGCCACAACTGACCTTGCCGGTGCGCAATATCTTTCAGAAGCCGGTATTAGCGGCCGAGGCAGCTTGGCGTTTTTCCGGCGGCTCCAGAACATCGAATATCGCCTGAATATCCCACAGGAAAATTCATATAACCGTACCCACCCATTGACCGGTGAGCGGCTTGCGATCCTCGACGAGCTCTATCAAAATGATCCCGCTTGGGACAATGAAACCGATCCGGAACTCGAGGCTCGTTTTCAACGCGCCCGGGCGAAACTGATTGGATTTGCGTCCCAGCCGGAGCAAACGCTGATCGCATTCCCGGAAACAGATCTGACTGTTCCGGCGCGCTATGCCCGGGCCTATGCATGGCACAAACTCGCCTTTGTCGATCGCGCCTTGGCCGAGGTTGATGCGCTGTTAGAAACCGATCCGACTGATCCATATTATCGGGAATTGCGTGGTCAGGTCCTGTTGGAATCGGGCCGTCCGAACGAAGCTTTGGCCGATCTGCGGATGGCGCTCGCAAATTCTCGCAATCACCCGTTGATCGCATCCCTGTTTGGCCATGCCCTGATTGCGACAGAGGATGAGGATCATCTGGTCGAGGCCCGGCGGGTTTTGCGGACGGCGGTCCAGCGGGACAATCGCAATCCCTTCGCCTGGCGGCGATTGGGCTATATCTATTCTCAGGAAGGGGATCTGGCCCGCGCCTATTTGGCCACCGCCGAATATGCTACGCTAGCCGGGTCGCCCCAGGAGGCGTTGGTGAATGCGCGCCAGGCTATGCAAGGCATCCCAACCGGGACACCGGACTGGATACGGGCACAGGATATTGCGATGATTGCTGAAACGGCGATCGAAGAGCAGGGTGGCCGTCGCCGCCGCTAAGGAAGAACGGATAGAGTTTATGTCAGCCAACCGATGGATTCTCGGCGGAGCGGTCGCTTTGGTCGCTGCCTTTGCGGTCTTCTTCCTGTTTCGATCTGATGGGTCAGAAGCGGCAGATGGTCAGACTCCCGTTACCCTACCTGCGGGGCTGGAGCGATCTGAACTCGAAACGGTCATTCGCGAATATATCCTGGCAAATCCGGAAATCATTCCCGAAGCGATGGATCGCCTTCAGCAACGCCGCATGGGGCAATTGGTCTCTGCCATCCGCACCGAGCTCGAAACGCCGTTCGAAGGGGCGTGGGCTGGCGCTGCCGATGCCGATGTCACGATTGTTGAATTTTTCGATTATGCCTGTGGTTTTTGCCGGACGAGCTTGCCGGATCTCGAACGACTATTGGCGGAGGATGATAATCTGCGCGTTGTATTCCGCGAGCTTCCCATCCTCAGCGAAGAAAGCGTCGATGCGGCGCGGGTAAGCTTATCGGCGGCGCGGCAGAGCGAATATTACAGCTTTCATCGCGCGATGTTTGATGCGGGACGACCAGGCTCGGCAACTATTGCTGAGGCGCAGCGAATGGCGGGCCTAAACGCTGGTCAGGTACGCCGGGATATTGCCGATGCGGCGATTGAAGCGGAAATCCAAAGCAATCGCGAACTGGCTGGCCAACTCCAGTTGACCGGGACGCCGGCCTTTGTGATCGGGGATCAGGTACTGGCCGGTGCAGTCGGTTATGAGCGTTTGCGTCAGGCTGTTGCCGATGCGCGCGCAGGTTCCGGCGATTAGTCGCGGCCCTTAAAGCCCTTCGCGATTACATACCATTCGGATGAGCCCTTGCGGCTTGCCGGCGGTTTAGCGTGTTTCACGGTTTTGAAGTTGCGCTTGAGCTCGGCGACAAGATTATTGTCTGCGCCACCCGCCAATACTTTCGCGATGAACGTACCGCCCGGGCGCAGGATTTCGGTTGCAAATAGCGCTGCCGCCTCGACCAGCGCCATGGTGCGCAGATGATCGGTTTGCTTATGGCCGACCGTATTGGCGGCCATATCCGACATGACGAGATCCGCGTCTCCATCCAAAGCGTCCGTCAGGATTTCGGGCGCGGCGTCGTCAAGAAAATCCATCTCGAAAATCGTCACGCCATCGATTGGGTCGGTGGGCAGGAGGTCGATACCGACGATGTTCGCGTTCGGCGCCTTGTGGCGCGCGACCTGCGCCCAGCCGCCCGGCGCAATTCCGAGATCGACAATCCGCTGCGCGCCTTTCAGCAATTCGAACCGCTCGTCCAGTTCGAGCAATTTGTACGCGGATCGCGCGCGATAGCCGTCTATCTGGGCCCGTTTGACGTAGGGATCGTTGAGCTGGCGTTCGATCCAGCGGCGCGACGATTCTGATCGTCCGCGTGCTTTTCTAACCTGCTTCATCGCCGTTCCTTCGCCATCATGGATCGCAAGATGCCTTCGCGAATGCCGCGATCGGCAATACCGATCCGTTCGGCGGGCCAGATATCCATGATTGCCTCCAGAATAGCACAACCCGCAACCACTAGATCCGCGCGTTCGCTACCGATGCACGGCACGTCGGCGCGTTCAGCAACTGACTTGTGCGCAAGATCCGTGCTGACAGCCCTGAGCGCCTCAGACGGAAGCACCAGCCCATCGATCTTGCTGCGATCATAGCTGGGCAGGCCAAGATGCACACTGGCCAAGGTGGTGACCGTTCCGCTCGTACCGAGCAAGCGCGGCTGATAGCCGATGGTCGGTAAGGTCGAGGCGAAATCGGCAAAGCTTGCGGCAACCCGGTTGCGCATCCGCTCATAGGTGGCGAGCCGATCCTCGAGCGTCGTCAGATCGTTGAATTCCTTTTCGGCCAGGCTGACGACGCCCCAGGGCGCGCTGTACCAGGACAGGATTTTCGGTTCCTCACCGCCGGGCTCAATCAGCACCAGTTCCGTCGATCCGCCGCCAATATCGAAGATCAGCGCCGGCCCTTCGCCCGGTTCGAGCAGGATGTGACAGCCGAGCACCGCCAGTCGCGCTTCTTCCTGCGGGCTGATGATATCGAGCGCGATGCCGGTTTCTTCGCGGACACGGCGCACAAAATAGCGCCCATTGGCGGCCCGGCGACAAGCTTCGGTCGCCACCGAGCGCGAGAGGCTGACATGCCGGCGGCGTAGTTTGTCGGCGCAGATGGCGAGCGCGGCGATTGCCCGGTCTATGGCGCCATCGCTCAACCGACCGGTTGTCGACAAGCCTTCGCCTAGCCGCACGATCCGCGAGAATGCGTCGATAACGGTGAAGCCATCTTCGGCCGGACGGGCGACCAGCAGGCGGCAGTTATTGGTGCCAAGATCAAGCGCACCAAAGCTGCGGCGACTTTGAAATTTCTGGCCATTGCGAGAGGGGGAAGCTTGGCGTTGATCCGCAGAACCGCCTGACGCGGAACCGGTTTGCGGATTGGGGCCAGCGATATGGTCGTCCACGCCGAATACTTCTTCTAACAAATATGTTTTCCGATACGGCTGATGCCGCCGGTACTTGGGTGCAGACTAGCGCAAATATGCGGCTCAGAGCAAGCCGAGCGGATTGACAGAATATGACGCTATGCCTATGTCGCCGCCTCCCGGTTGCCCCGTCGTCTAATGGTAAGACTACGGACTCTGACTCCGTCAATTGTGGTTCGAATCCACACGGGGCATCCAGATTATTCAGCAGCTACCAATAGAACCGTAAATGGCTCTGCGGGCGCAGCCAGTCCGGACGGTCCAGTCCAGTGGCCACAAGGGCATCGATGATCGGTTCGGCGAGCTCGACCGGCATCCGAAAATTTCGCGCACTCGCTTCACTACGGAATTTCGGCTTTCAAACTTTCCTAACTAAATAGGCAGTTTCGCATTTCAGCCTAAGTTCGACAAACCCTCCGTTGTGACTTCATCGACGATCGGCTGTTTGAGTGAGCGCGAATGTCTGCTTTGCGCCCAAAGCGGACATTTGTTGGTGATCCTGTTTCTTGGTGTCGATCTAGACTGATACCAAAAACTCCGTGAGTTGATCGATGATAGCTTCATCCGTGCGACCATTGGTTACACATGCGCGAAGCACCGGGCTTCCCTCGAACATCGCTTTCGAGACCCAGAAACGACTATCCTCATGGACAGCATCGACATATCGCTGAACGGCATTGTGGCCTTCAGGAGGAACCATGCAGCTCACTCCCATTGATGAGTTATTGGCATGAATCCATCCTGCTGTTTTCAATCTGTTCGTGAAGCGATCTATCAAGCGAATAGATTGCTCAACATGGTCGGAATAGCCCTTCCATCCGGCTGATCCCAACGCAAGAAACATCCTCAGCCCCAGTAAGCGGCGAGACCATTGGGTGGAGCTAACATAGTAATCTTTACTTGCTTCGCTTTCGGGCATGTAGCTGGCAGATACGCGAAAAACTTGTTCCAAAACCTCCGGACGGGAAGTGAGGAACATCCCAGCACCCATCGTAGTAGCAAACCACTTATGCGCATCGATTGTGATCGAATCCGCTAGTTCAATTCCGTCCAATGCACTCCTTGCGGGCTCGCTGGCGATTAATGCCCCACCCCAAGCCGCGTCGACGTGAAACCACATCTCAAACTCTTCTGCTAGCTCACTGCTGGTGACGAGAGGATCAATCATTCCTGCATTGGTTGTTCCTGCCGTTGCAGCAACTAACACTGGAACTTTCCCTTGGTTCAAATCTTCGTTGATTGCCGTTTCCAGCTGGGCAGCGTCCATCCGCCCTTGGCCGTCAGTTTTGACCAGCCGAACCGAATTACGACCGATGCCTGCCGCGTGAGCCATTTTCAGCCAGGCGAGATGGCTTTCGTGCGACACGTATATTGTCGGCTGAACTCCAAGATCGACAAGGCCGCCGTCTCCATAGTCAGGAAACTTTGCCTGCAATGCACATAATACCGCGGTCGAGTTGGCTTCAGCACCGCCACTTGTAAAATGACCGCCTGAACCGTCGGGCAGTCCCGCTCTATGTCCTATCTCTCTGACAACGTGCCGTTCGATCTCCACCGCCGCTGGTGCATGGCTGTACACGCAGATTTGAGGGTTAAATGCCGAGACAATTCGATCAGCGCACTCTGAGGGAAAGGTAGGAGCAGGATTGAACAAGCCGAGATAGCCGGGATGCGTTGTATGAACGGTCCCAGCTCCAAGTGCTTCGATCGTCCAATCCACAAGCTCTTCTAGATCATCCGTTTGGTCAAAGTCTTTAGATTTCAGATCATTCAACCATTCGGCTGTTAGTTTCTTGGGCGTTGTGCGGTGGTTAGCTTGACCGCGACGGACTTGATCGAGCTTTCGAGACAGAGAATTTTCGAGTTGGGCAATCTGATCGAAACTGGGAAATAGCACTTCATGACTGGACATAGAGAATCCTCACTCCGTTTTCTATTTGGATAACGATTCTCGAATGCCGCGCGACCCGAAACTTGCGATCAAACTGAGGTGTTGTTCGGTGGGAGGCAATATGTCCGTGTTCGGCCAAAACTGCCTTGTCTGCTTTCCACCCAAAGCGGACCCGGCTTTTTAATTGGAACGATGTACGCCGCCGATAGCTACTCCAATAGACTTCTGTGCCGACGACAGCATTGCAGAGACAATCTCGGACGAAGTCGCCGTCGCTGAACCGAGCAATATCGCAGCCCAGGCCGCTTTGGTTTGATCGATCGTCTCGTCAATCGTCATGTGGCCCGCGGCCCAAATTCCAAGAAGCGCAAGCAGTTGCAAACCAAGCTGCCTGCCGAGCATTTCAGCGTTTGTTGCGTCGGTAATATGACCGTCTGCTTGGGCTCGCGATACTCTTTCGATGATCAGACCGATGATCTGATTATGGCCCTGCAGCGTGGCTTCCGATCGATCGGTCGTCATGATCGCCCAGAATATTCCTCGATGATATTCTTCATCCAGTCGAGAAGAACTCGCGGATCTCCTCTAAGCTTTCAGCAAGATCGGCAATCGCCCCGCCTTTATCATCGGGTCCGAGATCCTCGATCAGGCTTTCAATCGCAGTGCTTAGTAGCGCGATCAATACACCGGCTTTTGATTCGAACAGATTGTACGGGGTTTTAAGGGCTACTCCGGCCTCCCGGGCGAGCCGCCGCATGGTCAGCTTTGCAACGCCATCTGACCTGATGATCGTCTCGGCGGCCCGCGTAATACGATCTCGATTGCGTTCCATCGAATCTAATCGGCTCATTCCAATCCACCTTCAGTATAACAAGTTGCATTTACGTGCAACGAAGTATAACGTGTTATACGTTGGTTAGCTCATATCCGCAAAAGGAATGTTCAAGAATGCCTATTCTTCGCTACAATATTCGCACCGATTGGCTCTTCTATCTTCTGGTCCTGGGATATGCCTATCTCGTCTTCAACATGACTGCTCGCCTCTGGTTTGGGGAGGGGATCAACATCTTCGCGACCTATAGCGATGCCCAGAGCAGCGCCGAGATGATCGTGGATGCCAACAAAGTCTATTGGTCCAAAACATGCTTCCTGTTTGGTACGATAGCGTTGGTTGCGCTGAATTTTGATTTTCGGGCGGCAGCGGGCATCGGCGCAACGTTCTGGGCGGTATCGCTCATCGTCGTGTTTGGAACGAGCCCGGTGTTGATTGCGGTCGCCATCCTTGGGGTTCTTTTGATTGGGCAACAGCTGTGGCGGAAGACTTTGTTTGGTCCAGCGAGCGCCGCATAGGGTCAAGCGAACGACCAGGCAGGCCTATGGCCGCATCAGATCACTCTGTCGGTCTTCCGACCATTCTCGACAGCTCTGCGGTGATGGTGAACGTCCGCTTTCGGCCATAAGCGGACATTGGGCACCATAAAGGTTTCTGTATTCGAAAATTCGATCATCTGAGACCGGACGAAGGGGATTAACGTCTGCGCCTAATCGACCAGACTAAGGATGACACGGCAAAATACTAGTATTGCGGTTGCCCCAATAAGGGACGGATCAACCAAGATCACAACGGTTCTCCATGTTGGCAGACATGTTTGTTCTATTTTTGTTCCAACAATGGAAGGCCATAATTCTGATCCGCCAGCGTCAGCGCAGCAGTGAACCGCTTGACGCTAAACCCGCATCTTTCGCAGACCGGGCTTCGGTGGATCATTGGGCGGCCCCGCGAAGCACTGCGCAATATTCATCCAATGCTTGGCATTGGGTCCGGTCACGACAAGCTCGGTATCGGCAATATTGCGGGTCTGGGTTACCACCTGGCAAAATTGCTCGGCAGCGCCTTCAATCCGCTCGTCACCGGCATCCTCGCCATAGGTCCAGATCTCTCCGGAGGGTGCCGTGAGAACCAGTTGTGGGCGCGGGTTCGGGAACCTCCATGCGCCGATTGGCGAAGGTCCAGCCATAGGTGTTGAAACCCAGCACCACGATATTGCGGATATGATCGCCATCTGCCCGTGCAATGCCAAGCTCATCATAAATCGCCTGGCTGTGCGCCCAGCTTTCCATCAACCGCGCGGTGATCGAGGATCGCGCGCTCATGCTCGGTCCGACCCAAGGTACGCGCTGAGAAGGATCGGCTTCTGCAAAACTTTTCGGCAACTGCCGGATAGGTTTCCCGCCATATGTCGAAAAGCGCTCGCCCGGATGCGCCGTCGAGCCAGTTCTTCTCGAAATCCGGCATGTTGCCACCGCCAATGGACTGGGTGGCGTCGTCCATCCAGGCGCGAAAGCCCGCCTCGTCGGTTAGCGAGAGCTGAGCGGCATGGTTCCAGACATGCAAGTGCCGCAGGATCTGATTGATGGTCCAGCCTTTGAAGCCGGTAGCGCGCGCATAGTCGGTTTCACTTAGCGGTTCGACAAGCGCTTCTATGGCTTGGCATTCGCGTAAGAAATCATGGGCCTGGTCCATCGCCATCGCTACCTATCTGAGTTGAGTAGAAATCCTCATCTTCGGTAGCGATAGACGCTGGGGTGGGGCGATTACAAGAATGGTGAGGCTGAGTTTGATTGAACCCAATCTCGTCAACTAGCGCAGGGCATCAATCTCACGGGAGAGGGCGCTGTCGCGGCTGGCGAGCAGGCGGCTGCTATCCGAGATGTGATGACGATGGTGGCTGATGTGCCGGGTTTCGCGCGTGATATTGGCGCGGCGATTGGTTTCGGCGCGATGCAGCGCCCAGCCGGCAATCAGATATGCCGGGATCGTCCAGCCGGTTACGATGATCGTCAGCGCCACTGCGGCGATGCGAACCCAAAGCGCGCGAATGCCCAGCGAGTTGCCGATCGCGGCGCATACGCCGAGAACCCGGCGCTGCTGCTTTACCACTGCGCTTCTTTCGCACCGATATCCCATCTTGTTTCTCCCTTGCTATCTTAAGCGGCCGGACGGCCGTTGGTTTTCCGGAGCTCATCGAGCTCGGCATCAATGCGCGCGGCGACGACTGGATCGTCTTCGAAGCGCGGTTCCGGTTCGGCGCCCAGGGCAGCCGCTTCGGCATGGCCCTCGGCCTCATCAACTTTGCGCTCAAGGGGCATCGAAGCGCGCAAATGCATCCTGCATCGCGCCGCCATTTACGAGCTCTCTCAGGCGAATACTGTTTTCTGCTGATTCCAGTCGCGCGCGAATGTTGCTGCGCTTGCGGCAGGCTTCGCTCAGCTTGGACTGGAGGCGCTGAATGTCGGTATGGTTGGCGTCGATAGACTTGCCAAGCGTTGTCGTTTCCGTAGCGATTTCGGCGGCGCGCGCATCTGCCTTGCCCTTTTCAACCAGGGCCTGGCGGGCAAGATCATCACGTTCCCCGCGAAATGGCGAGCAGTGCTTTTTCGTGCCAACCTTCGGCGATCTTCGCGAGGCCGTCCTGGGCCCGGAGCATCTCCTTGTGATCGGCAATCAGTTTGGCGGTCGAGGCGCGAGCATGAACCAGCGTCTCTTCCATCTCACAGATGATCATGCGGATCATCTGTTCGGGTTCCGGGCTGCGATCGAGCATTTCGCCAAGATTGGCGGCCATTATGTCCCGCATCCGCGAGAAGAGCCGTGCGCTCCGGCTGCTAATCGCCGGCAGTGCATAGTCCGTTCGGGATGAGGATCCGGTGTCTACCGGTGCAAGATCGAGCCGAGTTGCCATTATGCTACGTTTTCCTGGTTGGTGTTGGTGGTCGTGGATACGACTTGAACCTGGTCGCTGCTGCTATCGGCGTGAACCGGGGCGACTGTGCCGAAGATGCACATTGCCGAAACGGCGGCTGCCGAAACTACGGCGACTAGGCGATGCTGCAATCCGAGTTGGTCTTTCATTGTAGGTCTCCTGAACCTTGGCTGCTTCCTGTTGTTCCGACTTGTGCCGGTAACGCCCCATACAAAGCAGGAGGCGTGCCAGTTTTGGAAAAGCGCATAAAAACAGTGTTTTGATAGATATTGCCCGCCGCGCCGCGCGGGTGGAATCCCGAGATGTGGGAAATTACACCAATCGATAGCACTGACCATTGGTGCAGCTATGGGCAGGTAGCACAGCGCGATATCCGATATGTCGGGGCCAAGCTGTAACAAGCTGGCCATATCGGGCGAACTCACCGATAACCGAACTGAAAAAGGGGGCTATCGCATGGCGAACGACACGGACGAGGCGGCAGAACCGCAGCCCGGCGAACTGGTAAAACGGCATCGCCTGTCGACCCGGATATGGCACTGG
>CBDBUZ010000022.1:0-42331 GCA_965212265.1 Parasphingopyxis sp.
CTGGTCGTTCACCGCACTGCCCTTCGGCTTTGATGGTGCGCGCGTGCCGAGGCGTAGATGTCCTTCATACCGTCTGATAGTCCCAGGCCAGCGGCGATGTTCCTCTATCCATTTTCGTGCGTCCGCTGCTCGCTTCTTGGCGGCATCCTTATCGGACAATATAGCTTCAACGGTTCTTGCAAGATCGGCAGCATCGCCTGTTTTGAACATCAGTCCGCGATCCTCATCGCCCAAAATCTCTCGCGAAACCGGTCGATCGGACATTACCAGCGAACAGCCGATGGCCATTGCCTCGATTGGCTTCATAGGAGTCACATAGTCCGACGCATAATCTTCAAGCCTGGGCACTATGAAGACATCTATCGCAGCATAAGCTGCGACTATCTCTTCATGATCGATGGTACCGGTAAAAATTACGGCATCACCAATCCCCAGTTCATCGACAAGTTCATCCAATTGGGCTCTCTGTGGGCCATCGCCAACAATCAGCAAGCGCACATCGGGCCTTTGCGCGTAAATCTCAGCAAATCCTCGGCATAGAACGTGATGCCCTTCGCGCCGCGAGATGTTTGAAATATATCCGATCACACAAAGACCGGTTAGGTGCCAACGGTCGCAAAAGCTTGTCACCGAATCTGAGTCTGGTGTGGCAAGAAAATGCTCATCGACGGAGTTAGGAACGACAAATAGCCGGCTAGGGTCAACGCCCCTCGCTTCCAACTCATTTGCCATTGCCTCAGATATCGTCACGACAGCATCGGCCTCAGCCATGCAGCGATCTTCTTGCGCGGCTCGCAATTTCGTCATCGGCATATCCAAAATGCCCTCAACAAGATCGCGCCAAGTGTGTTCGTGAAAAGAACGGACTTCATATACAAATGGCAAGTCTCGGCTTCGCGCCAACGCAAGCCCCTTGAGGGCGGTGTCATATCCTCGAAATCCCGACGTTGCATGGATCAAGGACGGCTTCGTTTGGTCGACGACGCGTGCCAGTAGTTCAGTATCGTAAGTCAACAATGTGTCACGCGGCAGCTTGGCTCGGTCAATCTTCGCAAGGTGACAGAACCATATCTCCACATCGCTTTCCTGAATCGCGAACAATCCGTCTTTGCCGCCATGTTGTTCAACGATTTCCTCTGGAAGTTCATCGGGTGTCACGGCAGCAATTGGTTTGATGCCAATCGCACTTTGATGTGTAGCAACGGACCAGTTGCGAACCGCTCCTCCAGTAGATTCGAGTGGATATAGTGTCTTGAAAATATGCAACACGCGATCGCCCCTGGCGTCGGTAAGTGGCTTTGCCCGAAGAGGCGGCAGCCAAGATGTGTCGAGTTCGACCAACAGGCCCTGTTTTCGTCTTAGTGCGTGCGCAGCACCAAGCTCTCCGGATTTTAGCCAGCGGGCGCCAGCAAGGCGCGCTGCCCAAACCGGATCACCGCCTTGATTTGCCTCACGAATATGGCGGGTCAGGCGCCTATCGCTCAGTGCTGTAAGCTCCGTGACAGACAAGCCTCGCGCCATCTCATCCGATATTGGTCCCGGCCGTGGAATCGTCTCTTGGGGTAGTTCGACATCAGTTATTGGATCGGTTTTGGACGCGGGCGAGTTTTTCCGAAACGCAGCCCATTCCCTTATCAGATGTATCGGCAACACGATCAGCAATAACGGATTTTTGAACGCTCTCAGCAGCTGGCGCCCAAATCGATAGGATAGCTGGTTTTGGATCGCTTGGGTCGATTGGGCGACTGCATCACGGTGAGTCTTTGCGATGATGCGATCTAGACGAGCATCGCGTTTCTCAAGCTCTGCTATGCGATCCTCAGCAGCCTCTAATTGGCTGACCAGCCGAATATCAATCGACTTGCCGTCTTTGCTGCCAAGGTCATTGGCGAGATTGTCGGGAGGCGGACCATTGCGCATGGCAGAGGCGCTCCCCGATCACTGCCATTTTGTCAAGGTTCGCCGTCAGCGTCGGATCCCAGAATTTCCAGTGTGTTTTCAATGACTGAATCGACCGCCGGAGATGCGCGACAGATGCTGTTTTTCAAGTGCACAAGGCACTGGATAATTGACAGAGATCCGCTATCGATAGTGGTCCGAAACCACCCATTTTTTCGGTGTCCAAACGGGCCGGTAGACCCGATTGCGGTGCTCATTAGAATGGGGCATGGTGAATGTAACGAGTGCGAATGATCGCATTTTTGTTAGCTCGATTGTATTGAAAGAGAGACAAAATTTCTGATGCCGATTGTCTCGCTTGAGGGCCCTAAGGCCACACGAATTCGCAAAAAGAACGAATACGCCACATGGGGATCCAGGAATCAGGATAACCGTGTCGAACCTATAGCAAATCCGGCATTTGAAGTTCCGTTCAAGCTGAAGCCAGGAGAGCCAATCTTCACTATCGGTTCGTGCTTCGCTCGCCATGTTGAAGGCGAGCTCGTTGATCGCGGGTTCCGTATCCCGATGCGCGAGCTGTTCAAACAACCGGAATTTGCAGGCCTACCGGTTGAGATCGTCAATAACTTTGGAACTCCGTCGATTTTCAATGAATTGGCATGGGCTTTTGGCGAGCGAGAGTTTGACGAATCCCTGCATGTGGTTGAGGTTTCGAAAGACAAATATGTAGATCTGCATATGGTGAACAGCGTCCGACCGTCTCCGATTGACGTTGTGCGCGAACGTCGCCGCGGGTTGATCCAGGCAACACGTCAGTTAGCCGAATGTCGCGTCCTGATTGTGACGCTGGGTCTCGTGGAGCTCTGGTGGGATGACGAAGCCCAATGCTATCTCAACACTGGACCTTTGCCGAGCGTTTTGAAGAAATGGCCGAAGCGCTTCTTTCTGCATGTTCTCAGCTTCGAGGAATGTTATGATTATCTGAGGCGCGCCCTGGATATCGCATTCGCGCACTCGCGGACCGATCTCAGAGTGATTCTGACCGTTTCGCCGGTGCCGATGATGGCAACGCACCGCAACATCGACGTGATCTCCGCCAACAGCTACTCCAAATCCGTATTGCGAGCTGTCGCCGAACATATTGTCGCAACCGATAACCGCACCAGCTATTTTCCCAGCTTCGAAACTGTTTCGATGTCCGACCGGAGAATTTCGTGGAGCGACGATTTTGTTCACGTAAATAGGCCCATGGTCGAATTGAATATTGCCCGCATGGTGAGTGCATTTACCGGTCAAGCTGACAGTTCCGCCGCCATCCTGTCCGAGATGCGCAGTGAAGAGGGAGAAACAGCGGATGCCCTCCTACTCGCTGAAAAAGCCCGGGTTGCTCGCTATGCAGGAGATACAGACTTCTTTGACACCCATATTGAGGCCGTGAAGTCGTCTAGCGCTTTCGCAATTGAGTACACGCACTTCTTGTTCGATCAGGAACGATTTTCAGATGTCATCGCGGTGACCGAAGGTGATAACCGGAACGAGACGCAGGTTTTGCGCGCTCGCGCTCTGATCGGCATGGGTCAGCCAGAGGCGGCACTGGGGGCACTTCAGTCAATGCGTACAAGCGACATCAAAGGGAATGATCATTGGCGAATCTCTGTCGATGCTGCGGTAAATATGAAATCACAGTCAGCCCTGATTGATATCGAGACGGAATGGCTGGCAGCCCGGCCACGCAGTAAATGGCTGGTTCATTCCTATGTAGGCCGCGCGTTCCGCGTCATCGGTGAACTGGAATTGGCCGCCGAACGCCTAGTTAAGGCAGCATCGCATCCCGATCGAAATGACGCGACCGCAATTGAATGCGCCACCGTGTTGGTTGCTTTGAAGCAGTTCACCGATGCTGCCGATGTGCTCAACGGCGTGGTCGGCAATACCGACTGGCAGTCAAAGCGAATTGAGCGGTTGCAGTCGCAGATTTCTAACGCGGTCAAGTGATAGGCGGGCTCACGCCTCAGCGGCACCTTGTGGCCGCTCGAAAGGACCGGTGACCGTGATGGCCAGCGCGACCGTAAGGATCAGAAATGCAGACGAAATGTCTGACCGCTGGGTTTCATCACATGACGGCTCGGTACAAGCGTTCGACGCGGCAAATGACTGGTTCTGGATTGCCGTAAAATCGGATCATGCTGATCCATCCTACACGCTGGTAGCGAATTCGTCCGAACCCGAACTTCTGCAACACACCAACGGACCGGGCCAGCTCTCGACTTGGTTTGGCCGCGCACCAGAAAAGCTTGTCCTGAACGAGCTCCAGCACGGTGCACAATTTGATTGTTTCGTCGGCACACTGCCCAAATCCCTGGCGGATTTTGTCGTGAATGCCGAGGATGCCGATCGAGAAGCGCTGGCAGATTTCTTGGCATCAATTTGCTTTGGCGAAACACCAGATTGGAAAAATATCGGACGATTTGAGAGTGATATTCGATTTGATCTGCTGCACGGCTGCTCTACCATCGCACGGCGACTAAGCCTCTTTCGGATGGAAGTCGCCTTGATCGAACAGGCTCTCTCAATTCGTCCTTCCAAAAATTTGAACCGGTTGCTGTCTTACGCATATGCCCATGCACAAGACTATCGACGAGCGCAGGATGTCGCGACAGAGGTCCTGAAATCTGACCCTGATCTTCGCGAAGGTCCGTTTCAAACGCATCTTTCCGAACTACAAGCTTTTGATGATCTTGGCAGCGAGCTGAAGCGTTTCGCCGATACGAGTGTTGATAGACAAGCAAATGCAAATCCGAAGGCCGCCTATTGCCTCCACAACAGCTTGCCATATGCGCAAGGGGGCTACGCATTGCGGAGCCATTCGCTGGCAGAAGCAATCGTCGCTGAGGGACAAACGCTTGTGGCATTCGCGCGACCAGGCTTCCCAAGCGATGGGCACAGACCATCTCAAAACCCGATAGGGTGCGAAACCACCGGCGAGATAGACTATCATTTCGACAATAGCTTCGGCCGGAAAGGCCGCGGATATGATTATATTGCTGAAGCTGCTGATTATTTCGAACGAGCATTCAAGGCACAGCACGTCAGTACAGTTCACGCGGCCACCAATTTCTGGACGGCACTGCCTGCCGCTATTGCCGCGCACCGGTTGGCTATCCCGTTCATCTATGAAGTACGGAGCTTCTGGACTGACACGCGTGAAGCGAGATTACCCGGTTATTCGGAATCCTCCCAGGCGAAACGTGACGACGCGCTTGAAGCTATCGTCCTGGCTATGGCCGATCAGATCATCACTTTAAACGGCGCTATGCGCGACAAACTTGTTGCATTGGGCGCAGAGGCTCAACGGATATCGATCGTGCCCAACTGTGTCGATGCAATGAAATTCGCTCCTCAGCCATGCGATCCACAGCTTGCGAAACAGTATCGCATTGGTGAGCAGGACATTGTGATTGGATATATGGGCGCAATGTTAGGCTATGAGGGCCTAGATCTGCTTGTCGATGCTGCCGCACCGCTAATCCGCGCGAATAGCAATATCAAATTGGTGCTGGTCGGGGCTGATACCGAAAAAATCAGCGATTCTGGGTCGATAGAATTTGGTCTCAGCCGGCAGATTGAACGCCTGCAACTCAGTAATAATGTCATCCTGTCGGATCGGGTGCCACCGGAGCAGGCGACTGAACTCTACAATCTCTTCGATATCTGCGCTTACCCGCGTCGCGGCTTTGAAGTTTGCGAGCGGGTCTCACCTCTCAAACCGCTTGAAGCAATGGCCGCAGGAAAAACCGTGATCGCATCGGATGTCGGAGGGCTATTGGATATGGTGGCCCATGAATCCACAGGCCTGGTTTTTGAAAGAGAGAATATCGCTGCGCTTCGCGCATCTCTTGGTCGCGCGACAACGGAGAGCGAACTAAGGCAACGGCTCGGGAAATCGGCGCGAGAATTTGTACGCAGCGAACGCAGTTGGGGAGCTGCCGCGAAAACAACAGTCGCGGTTTATAAGGGTGCAGATAATGGGCCTGGATGCGACAAGCAGCGTTTGGCGGGGCTCGTCTCCAGTCATTTCTCGGTATAAGCAGCGAGCATAGCACGGCTGCAGTTCGAACAGCTGTCAATTGACATGGCATAGGCCTGCTTCCTTTGGTAGGAACCCTTAGTCAAAGCCGCTAAGTGGTGCCTATTGTCAGGCCGTCTAAGGAATTTGATGAAGATTTTCATAGTCTTCGGCACTCGGCCGGAAGCGATCAAAATGGCCCCCGTCGTCAAGGCGTTTCGCGCAGATCCCGCGTTTGAAACCACCGTGTGCGTTACCGGGCAGCACCGTGAAATGTTGGATCAGGTGTTGTCGCTGTTCGGCATCACACCGGATATCGATCTCGATATCATGAAAGCGCGTCAGTCACTGACCGATGTGACGGTCAATACAATGACCGGGCTGAAGACGCTCTTCGACACGGATCGCCCCGATGCGGTGCTTGTCCATGGCGACACGACTTCGGCCATGGCTGCAGCAATGGCAGCCTTTTACGAGCAGATTCCAGTTGGTCATGTCGAAGCGGGTCTGCGAACTGGCGATCTCTATGCGCCTTGGCCCGAAGAGATGAACCGGCGCGTTGTAGACCTGGTTGGTCGCTGGATGTTTGCGCCGACCAAAACTGCGGGTGATGCGCTGCTCAAAGAGGGCGCCGATCCGAACCATATCTATGTGACCGGCAATACCGTTATCGATGCACTGCTGTCGGTGGTCGACGATATTCATGCAGATAGTGCGAGGAAAGCGGAGCTGGATCGTGCATTCGATTTTCTCGACCCCGCCAAGAAACTGATCGTTGTAACCGGTCATCGCCGCGAGAATTTTGATGGCGGACTCGAGCGAATGTGCAAAGCACTGCTCCGCCTTGCTGAGCGCGGCGACACCGAGATCGTCTATCCCGTGCATCTCAACGCCAATGTGCAACAGGCTGCCAAAGCGGTGCTGAGCGATACCGACTCTGTACATCTTATCGAACCGCAGGATTACCTGCCATTCGTATATCTGATGGATCGCGCCCATATCGTGATCTCGGACTCAGGCGGGATCCAGGAAGAGGCACCGTCGCTCGGAAAGCCGGTGCTAGTGACGCGCGACGTTACCGAACGACCGGAGGCGATCGCTGCCGGCACCTGTCGGTTGGTCGGCACGGACACAGATCGGATTGTCCTAGAAGCGGAATCGCTGCTCGACGACGAAGCCGAGTATCAGCGCGTGAGCGCGATCAATAACCCCTTTGGCGACGGCACGGCCGCCGCACAGATTTTAGAGGCCATGAAGAATGTCGGATGAATTCAAGTCGGTTTGCGTTGTTGGGCTCGGCTATATTGGCCTACCGACCGCTGCGACGCTAGCGGCGTCCGGCATCGAAGTGAAAGGTGTCGATGTCCGTCAACACATTGTCGAAGAGTTGAATGAGGGACGCGCGCATTTTAGCGAACCCGATCTCGACATGCTGGTACAAAGCGCAGTCGGCACGGGACGCCTGAAGGCCTTCACTGAACCGCAACCCGCTGATGCGTTCGTCATCACGGTCCCGACGCCGGTGCAGGACGACAAATCGCCCGACATGTCCTTTGTCCAAGAGGCGAGCGAGGCGGTGGCTCCCGTACTCAAGCCGCATGACCTGATCATTCTGGAATCTACCAGCCCGCTTGGCACTACGCGCATGATCGAGCAGATCATCCGCGAGAAACGACCAGACCTGGCCGAAAGCGATACATTGCAGATCTCGCTAGCCTATTGTCCCGAGCGGATCCTACCGGGCCATATGGTCCGCGAGCTGGTTGAGAATGATCGTATCGTCGGTGGACGCACGCGACAGGACGCAGCCCGGGCCAAAGCTCTCTACAGCCGTTTCGTTCGTGGCGAGATCCATGAAACCAATGCGATGACCGCCGAAATGGTGAAACTGATCGAGAATGCGTATCGCGACATCAACATCGCTTTTGCCAACGAAGTCGCCAATATCGGCGAAGCGCACGGTGTCGATCCTTGGCAAGCTATCGAACTGGCCAATCATCATCCGCGCGTGAATATCCTCAATCCGGGTCCAGGCGTTGGCGGACACTGCATTGCCGTTGATCCCTGGTTCCTGATTTCCCAGAACCGGGATCTTTCGCCGCTTATGGCTGCAGCTCGGGCCGTGAATGACGGCCGTCCCGAAACCGTTGCCGCCAAAGTCGATAGCGCGTCACAACAAACCGGGTCGAAGCGAGTCGCCTGTCTGGGCCTTGCCTACAAGCCGAATGTCGACGATCTGCGCGAAAGTCCGGCCGTCGATGTCGCCGCTATGCTCGCCCATCAAGGCTACACAGTTTCTGTCGTCGAACCGCATGTCTCAAAGCTGCCCGACGAGCTTGAAAACGCTGGCGATGTAACACTTGTATCGATCGAAGAGGCCCTTGCGACCGCCGATATTATAGTTGGTCTTGTCGGACATTCGGCGTTTCATACAATCGGTGATAGGCTAGAAGGGAAAGCCGTCATCGATACGGTTGGCCTTTGGAGATAATTGGTTCGTGCCACCTGATCAGTTCGACATCGTCGCGATCCGCAAGAAGCTGACATCGGGTGAGATCGACCCGCGTGATTTCTTCAACATGCTCAACCAGGCCAGCCATAACGGGCTGATCGGTGTTCAATATGTTGATCACCAGGATAATTGGGTCGAGCTGGCGATCGATTATGACGAGAAGCTGATCGGCGATCCCCGGACCGGCATATTGGCGTCCGGCCCGATCATCAGCCTGTGCGACATGGCGTCGGGCATGTGCATCATGCTGACCACCGGCAAGTTCTTCCAGACGGTGACGATCGACCTGCGCGTCGATTATCTGCGCCCGGCCAAGGTCGGCAATCGCGTCACCGGCCATATGGAATGCTATCGACACACAAAGAATGTCGCCTTTGTGCGCGGTTACGCGCATGATGGCGATCCTGACGACATTATCGCCAATGTTACCGGCACCTTCATGTTCCTGGGACCCCAATGACACTGCCCCTCCCTCCCTATGCCGACGCGTTGGGCATTGAAGCCGGGCGCGATGAAAATGGCCGCGTGTTGCTGACCATGCCGTTCGGGCCGCATGTCCAAGGCCGGCCGAACTTCCTGCATGGTGGCGCGATTGCAGGCCTGCTTGAAATCGCTGCCTTTGCGACGCTCTGGGATGCGTTGGGCGAAGAGGAAGAGCGGCCCCAAGCCAAGCCGATTACGGTGACGACGGATTATATGCGCGGTGGCCGCGAACGGCTGACCTATGCAGCCGCCACTATCTCGCGCCTCGGCCAGCGCATGGCCAATATCGAAAGCTTTGCCTGGCAGGAAGATGAGAGCAAATTGATCGCGGCGGCGCGAATGAACTTCCTGCTGGTACGCAGCTAGCTGGAAACAGAAGTCGCTATAGGGTCCAATATCCGGCAAATGCGTGCTGGCGATCCCGCCAGATGCCCTTGATGTCCACTACGGTACCATCGGGTTCCAGAATGGATCCGATCTTCTCACTATCAATTCCGGTGATGAGGTCGTGACCGACCGCGGCGGCTACAATGTCGAACTTCTTACCGTCAGGCCATTCTGACAGCTCGATATCATAGTGATTCTTCACATCCTTCGCATCGGCAACCGGATCAAAGACTGTAATCTCATGCCCTCGCTCTGTCAGCGACCGGTAAAGATCGACGATTTTTGAGTTACGTACGTCGGATACATTTTCCTTGAACGAAATGCCGAGGATCAGAATTTTCGCGGGCGCGGCTTTTGCGAGCGAGTGGATCTGATCTGCCAGCCAGTGCGCCATGGAATCATTGGTTTCCCGGCCAGCGAGAATGACTTTGGAATCATGGCCGAGCTTCTCCGCGCAAAAGCTGAGATAATAGGGGTCCACGCCGATACAGTGTCCGCCGACCAGGCCGGGCTGGAAGTTGAGGAAGTTCCATTTCGTACCGGCAGTTTCCAGCACATCCCACATCGAAATATCCAAGGAAGAACAGATCTTTGCGACCTCATTTACAAAGGCGATGTTAATGTCGCGCTGGGCATTTTCGATCGCCTTTGCCGCCTCGGCTACCTTGATGCTTGCTGCCAGATAGGGTTCGCCGGCGCTGGCTGAGGCATAGACCGCGCGCAAAGTCTCTGCGACCTCCGCATTGGCACCGGATACGACTTTTACGACATTTGTTATGCCATGGTTCTTATCGCCAGGATTTATGCGTTCTGGTGAATAGCCCAGGTGAAAATCCCTGCCCTGCTTCAGGCCCGACACCTCTTCGATGAGCGGCCCGCAGACATCCTCGGTTACACCTGGATAGACCGTCGATTCATACACGATGATTGGCTTGATGCTATCACCGAGGAGCTCAGCAATGGAGCGCGTCGCCGCCTCGACATGCGATAGATCGGGCCGGTTGTCAGCGTCGATCGGCGTTGGCACCGTCACAATGAATATGTCCGCGCCGCGTGCGCTATTCGCATCGATCGACAATTCGAACGTCGCCGAGTGCAGCTGTTCAGTTCCTACCTCTCCGGTACTGTCATTCCCGGATCGTAGCGCAGCGATCCGATCGGCATTGCTGTCGACCCCGATGACACGGTGACTGGCGGACAAGGCAACGGCGAGCGGCAAGCCGACATATCCCAGCCCGAAGACAGCTATCTGCATATTCTATCTCTCATCTTCAGCGCCATAATTGGAGACGCACAAATGCTCCGCGACTGCTCCGGCGGATCGCTGCTGCGGTCCCTAGAATAGGCGTCCGACAATATCCAACAAATAGCGTCTCCCCGCGGCGTGCCGAAACACGCCTCGCAAAGAGAATGAAAGTTGCAATAATAGTGTGCTCGTTAGCAGCTAACCCGCAATGCTGGTCCGGGCATCGGCATGGACCAGACCGCCATCGACGGTGATTGTCTCACCGATCACATAATCGCCTGCCCGGCTCGCCAGATAGATGGCAGCAGCTGCCATATCTTCCGCTTCACCAATGCGCTTGGCCGGGATCGACTGGGCGACTGCGTCGCCAGCATCGCGTGCGGCCTTGTTCATGTCGGACGCAAAGGCCCCCGGCGCGATGGCTGTGGCAATGATATTTTCCTGGATCAGGCGCGCAGCCATCCGTTTGGTGAGCCACAGGATCGCGGCCTTGGAGGCATGATAGCTGTAGGTTTCCCATGGATTGAGGCGCATGCCGTCAATCGAACCGATATTGATAACCTTGGCCGGCTGATCCGCGCTTGCTGCGTTGGACAGGAGCTGGTGCAGCGCCTGGGTCAGGAAGAAAGGCGATTTGACATTGAGGTCCATCGCCCGGTCCCAACCGGCTTCCGGGAATTCGAGATAATCGGTGCCCCAGGCCGCGCCAGCATTGTTCACAAGGATATCGAGCTTGTCTTCATTCTCGGCAATCGCAGCAGCGAGAGACTTGCAGCCTTCGACAGTCGAGATGTCCATCGGAATGCCGACCACCTTCTCGCCAAAATGCTCCACCGCGGCAGCAATCTGATCTTCCTTGCGGGCCGAAATATAAACCTTGCGACACCCGGCAGCGAGCAGGCCTTCGACGATCATCTTGCCAATGCCGCGAGACCCGCCTGTGACGAGAGCGGTGCGACCTTCGAGGCTGAAGAGCTTTGCGAAATCCATGGTATGTTTCCTTCCTGAAGCGGCGTTATCCGCCATTCTTTATTGTTTCCCGTGCGATGATCAGCTGCTGGATCTGGCTCGTGCCTTCATAAATCCGGAACAGCCGCACATCGCGATAAAAGCGTTCGATTCCATAATCATTGATATAGCCGGCGCCGCCATGGATCTGCACCGCGCGGTCAGCAACCCGGCCGACCATCTCGCTGGCGAAATATTTGGCAGCCGCGGCTTCGAGCGTAATCCGCTCACCGGTATCCTTCTTGGCCGCAGCCTCAAGGACCAGCGCCTTGGCGGCCATGCATTCGGCCTTGCTGTCGGCGATCATCGCCTGGATCAGCTGAAATTCTGAAAGCGCCTGGCCAAATTGCTTGCGATCGCTGGCATAGGCCACGCAATCGGCAATCAACCGCTCAGCAATCCCGACGCAGACGGCGCTGATATGCAAACGCCCGCGATCCAGCACCTGCATCGCGACCTTGAACCCCTGCCCTTCTTCACCCAGCCGATTGCCGGCCGGCACCGGCGCATCGTCAAAATTGACGTCGCAGACCTTGGCACCTTGCTGGCCCATCTTCTTTTCTGGTTCACCGACCGAAACGCCCGGCAAATCGCGCGGGACGAGAAAGGCAGAGACGCCCCGTCCACCGGCTTCTTCACCGGTGCGTGCCATGACGGTGAAGACGGACGCCTTGTCGGCATTGGTGATGTACCGCTTTGTGCCGGAGAGCCGATAGACATCGCCATCGCGCACCGCCTTGGCCTTCACTGCACCGGAATCCGATCCGACATCGGGCTCGGTCAGCGCAAAACTCGCTATCACTTCACCGGTCGCCATTTTGGGCAACCATTCGGCCTTTTGCTCATCGGTGCCGGCGATCGCCACGCCCTGGCTGCCGATCCCGACATTGGTGCCAAAGGTTGAGCGGAACGCAGGTGTCGTGCCGCCAAGCTCAAAGGCAACCCGCACCTCTTCGGTCATGGTCAGGCCGATCCCGCCATATTCGGGATCGATCGTCAGGCCGAACAGGCCCATCGCCTTCATCTCCTCGACAACATCTTCAGGGATCGCATCATTGGCCTCGACCTCACCCTCGAGCGGCCGGAGCCGTTCCTGGACAAAGCGACGGATCGTCTCGAGCAGCTGATCGAAGGTTTCCGGATCTAAAGCCATATTCTTTCCCACTCCGTTTGCCCTGAGCTTGTCGAAGGGTTGCCCTTCTTATGCACGCAAGACCAAGGCTTCGTCAGGCTCAGTCCAACGGACGCCCCACACGCGCCTAATAGCCATTCATCTCCGCCACGAGATTGGCGTGATAATTGGCATCCCCCATGAATTCGGCCAGAGCGCGGTCGCGCTTCATATAAAGGCCGATATCATATTCGTCGGTCATACCAATACCGCCATGCATCTGGACACCTTCACGGACAGCGAGATTAACCGCCCGAGCTGTCTTGGCCTTGGCAACCGACACCATGAGCGGAGCACCCGCATCGCCTTCGTCAAGAAGCTGTTGCGCCTTGAGGACGGTAGAGCGCGCAATTTCCATCTCGCTATAGAGATGCGCCGCGCGATGCTGGAGAGCCTGGAAGCTACCGATCGTGCGACCGAACTGCTTGCGCTCCCGCAAATAATCGACGGTCATATCCATCGCGCCCGCGCCGACACCAACCAGTTCGGCGGATGCGCCAGCCTGGCCCGCATGGAGCATCTTGGTCATCACTTCGGCGCCCTGATCGACCTCGCCGATCACCGCATCAGCGGTCACTTCGACATTGTCGAATTCGATCTGGGCACCCATCGCACTATCGACCAGCCGCGCAGCTTCTGCCGACAGGCCCGCGGCGTCTTTGTCGACCGCGAACAAAGTGATCCCATCGGCTTCACCAGCACTGCCGGCGGTGCGCGCAGCCACGATGAGCATGTCAGCCGATGCGCCCTGGACGACAAAATTCTTCTTGCCGTTGAGCTTGAAGCCATTGCCCGAACGCTCTGCTTTCATTGCAATATTTGTCGGGCGGAATTTCGGTCCCTCATCGATTGCAACGCCGAGCACGGTCTCGCCAGCGATGATACCGGGCAGCCACTGATCGCGCATATCCTTGCTTGCGTGATTGAGGCCGGTGACGCCGACAACCGATGTCGTCAGAAAGGGCGATGGCGTGAGATTGCGACCGATTTCCTCGAGCACGATACCAGCTTCGGTATGGCCCATGCCAAGGCCGCCATCCTCTTCGGAGGCGAGCATGCCGGTGAAACCCATCTCGGCAAATTGCTTCCACAGCGCATGGCTGAACCCGTCCTTGCAATCCTTGTCGCGGAACTCGCGCAGATGCGAGACCGGAGCCTCATTCTTCATGAAATCGCCGGCGCTGTCTTTCAGCATGGCCTGGTCGTCAGTGTGGTAAAGGGGCATCCTGATTCTCTTTATTCTATGGTGTTTCTTGAGCGGGTGGAACGGAGCGCTTTAGGCGTCCGGCAGTTCCAGGATCCGCTTCGAGATTACGTTGAGCATCACCTCGCTGGTGCCCCCTTCGATACTGTTCGCCTTCGTGCGCAGCCAATCGCGAGCCTTTGCACCGCCACGCGATTCTTCGCTCTCCCATTCCAGCGCTTCGGATCCGCCCGATGCCATCACCAGCTCATGCCGGCGCTTGTTCAGCTCGGTACCGACATATTTCATCATGTTCGGTGTGGCCGGGTGGTTCTTCTTCGCCTTGAGCTCATCCATGAAGCGTTCGGCCATCGCCTTGAAGGCGAGTGCCTCAACATCCAGCTCTGCCAGCTGCGCGCGGAGCAGTGGATCATCCAGCCGGCCCATCGCGTCTTCGCCAAGGCTCGGCATCACGGCCTTGCCCAACGAACCCGCGCCGCCACCGCCGCCCATGCCGGAAATCATCTCACGCTCATGGCCCAGCAGATATTTGGCCACGTCCCAGCCGCGATTGATTTCGCCGACATACTGGTCATTTGGAACTTCGACATCGTCAAAAAACGTTTCGCAGAAAGGCGAGCTGCCGGAGATCAGCAGAATCGGCTTGGTCGATACGCCCTTTGAGGTCATGTCGAACAGCATGAAGGTGATGCCGCGATATTTGTCTTCCTTGTCCGTGCGGACGAGACAAAAAATCCAGTCGGCCTTGTCGGCATAGCTGGTCCAGATCTTCTGGCCATTGACGACCCAATGATCGCCCTTGTCTTCACCAAAGGTCTGCAGGCTAACGAGATCCGATCCCGATCCCGGCTCGGAATAGCCCTGGCACCAGCGTATCTCGCCTCGTGCAATCTGGTTCAGATAGTGGAGCTTCTGCTCTTCGGTGCCGAACTGGAGCAGCGCCGGGCCGAGCATCCAGATGCCGAAGCTGGACAGCGGTGGGCGTGCCTTGATGCGCCCCATCTCCTGTTTGAGGATCTTGCTTTCCGCTGGTGAGAGGCCTGCCCCACCATAATCGGTTGGCCATTCGGGAACCGTATAGCCTTTCTCGACACAGGCATCGAACCAGGCCTTTTGCGCGTCATTTTTGAACGTCGCATTGCGGCCGCCCCAGAACACATCGTCTTCGTCGCGGATCGGTGCGCGCATTTCTTCCGGGCAGTTTTCTTCCAGCCAGGCGCGGGTCTCGCTTCGGAAAGTTTCAAGGTCGGACATGGCGAATCTCCTGTTCGTGCGTCAGCGCAATCTATCATGTGAGCGAAGCCGGTCGGCAAAAAAGCAAAATCCGGCGTCGAGTCTTGCTTTACGCTTACGTCAATTATCGGCTAAGCGACAAGAAAAAGTTTTCGGACGAAACGGGCTTTCTCGCTTCTGCGCTTTCGCCTAGCGTTCATCATGAGAGGAAAATTATGAGATTCGAAGGTAAGCGCGTTGTCGTCACGGGCGGCGCTTCCGGCATCGGAAAAGCGACGGTTGAAGCGTTTATCGCCGAGGGCGCCCAGGTCATGATGGGAGACCTGAACAGCGAAGCCGGCGATGCAATGGCCGCCGATAGCCGATTCGATAATCGACTCGCCTTCCAGACGACCGACGTATGCGATGTCGACAATCTCAAAAGCCTGATCGACAATGCCGCCAGCCATTTCGGCGGTATCGATATCCTGTTCAACAATGCTGGCGCCGGCGGCGCTTCAGAGACGATCGACGAGATCACGGCCGAAGGCTGGGACACGACAATGAACCTGCTTTTGCGTTCAGTGGCGTTGGGCACGCGCTTTGCCGTCGATCACATGAAAGAAGCCGGCGGCGGTGTGATCATCAACACCTCCTCGATTAACGCGCATGAAGCTGGCTGGGGGCCGGTTGCCTACGCCACGGCCAAGGCGGGCGTTCGCCATCTTTCGAAGATTTCGGCGGCCCAGCTCGCCAAGTTCAACATTCGGGTGAACTCGATTAGCCCGGGTTTCATCATGACCAATATCTTCGCCAATAGCTTTGATGATCCAACAGAAGCGCAGCAGGTGGACACGGCAATCCGCACCATTTCACCGATGGCACAGCCCGTGTCGCGATCCGGTGCCGCCGACGATATCGCGCAGGCCGTCCTCTATCTGTGTTCGGACCAGGGCGGCTTTGTGAATGGCACCGACCTGACCGTCGATGGCGGTATCACGGTCGGCCACCGCCATAGCTGGGATGAAAACACACCGGGGCTGCTGGACCTGATCCAGGATACTGCGGAAGGAAATAGCTAACCCCCGCGATGACAGACGCCGCCGCACCCATGTCCGCCTCAGGCGACATCGCCGTTCCGCTTGACCGGCGGGTACCGGGGCGTGTGAAATTCTTCTTCGGATTCGGCGCAATCGCCTTTGGCATCAAGGATAACGGCTTCTCGCTGTTGCTCCTGATCTACTACAATCAGGTGATCGGTGTTCCCGCCGCTATCGTTGGTACGGCGGTACTCATCGCGCTGATTATGGACGCTTTTGTCGATCCGATCGTCGGCCATGTATCGGACAATCTGCGAACGAAATGGGGACGACGTCATCCGTTCCTCTATCTCTCGGCCATTCCGGCAGGGTTATTCTTCCTACTGCTCTGGAATCCCCCAGAAACGAGCAATACCGGGATGTTCTTCTATATATGGGGCATCGCCTTCCTGGTCCGTGTGACGATGTCATGCTTCGAAGTTCCGATGGCGGCACTCGGGCCGGAGCTGACCAGTGATTATCATGAGCGCACCCGGATCTTCGGGTTGCGCTTTTTCTTTGGCTGGCTGGGCGGAGCGACAATGCTGCTCTTCACCTTCGCCGTCCTGCTCGCCCCGACCCCGGCCTATCCGGATGGCCAGCTCAATCCGGTAGGGTATCGCGATTATGCGATCATCGCATCGGTGATCATGTCCGGCGCGATCCTGATCTCGGCCCTTGGTACGCATAGCCAAATCAAATATCTGCCGACTGTCGAGCGGGTCCATATGACCTTGGGACAGACCTTCCGGGGCATATTCGCCTCGCTGCGCAACCGGGCCTTCCTGATCCTGATGACAGCCGGCTTTTGCGCCAATGTGAGCCAGGGCATCTCCTTCGGGCTACTGACCTATTTCATCACCTATTTCTGGGAGCTCGAGACATCGGCGCTTACCTGGTATGTGCTTGCCCTGTTGTTCGGCATAGTCGGCGCTGTGGTCTTCTCGACCCTGCTGTCCCGAAAAGTTGGCAAGCCCAAGGCGGCGGCGATCTTTCTGGTTGGCGCGGTTTGCCTCCAACCAATTCCTTATATCGGCCGTATCTTCGGGTTTGTGCCGGACAATAGCGATCCGTCGCTCTTGCCGACGATCCTTTTCTTCATCGCGATTGGCACCGGCTCCCTGGTTGCAGCCCTGATCCTCAAATCCTCGATGCTGACCGACGTGATCGAAGATGACGCAGAAAAGACTGGGCGGCGATCCGAAGGCCTGTTCTTTGCCGGCCAGTTCTTCGTCCAGAAATGCGTCTCGGGCGCCGGTGTTTTCATCTCGGCGACCATTCTCGCCATCGCTGCATTTCCCGATCAGGCAACGCCTGGAGAAGTGGCAGACACTGTTCTTGTCGATTTAGCATTGATCTATGTCGCATTAATCATGACACTTGGGCTTATAGCTGCATATTTCATGACTCGTTTTCCCATCAAAGAGGCCGATCATCATGCGCGAATAGCCAGGATGCGCGGCCTGACCGATACGCAATAGATCCAGGATTTAGCCAAAGGAGACACCCCATGGATTTCACACTTTCCGATCGCGAGACGCATTTCAGAGATCGCGTCCGAGATTTCATCAATACCGAAGTGCGCCACCGCGTGGACGATTATGCTGCCGAGTTCCCGCCCGACAATCGTTGGGGCACGAGCGAAACTCTCGAAGAACTGAAGGTCAAAGCAAAAGCCAAAGGCCTGTGGAACTTCTTCATGCCGCCGCATTCCGGCCAGGAGCATGTCGATGACACATTTGAGTTTGAAGGCGAACAGCTGACCAACCTCGAATATGCGCTGTGCGCCGAAGAAATGGGCCGCGTCTCGCTGGCGTCGGAATGTTTCAACTGCTCCGCGCCAGACACGGGCAATATGGAAGTGCTCCATCGCTATGGCACGCTTGAGCAGAAAGAGACCTGGCTGCGTCCTCTGATGAATGGCGAGATCCGCTCCGCCTTTCTGATGACAGAGCCCGCTGTTGCTTCGTCGGACGCGACCAACATCGAAACCAAGATCGAACGGGATGGCGACGAATATGTCATCAACGGCCGCAAATGGTGGTCTTCCGGCCTTGGCGATCCACGCTGCAAAGTGGCGATCGTGATGGGCAAAACGGATTTTGAAGCCCATCGTCACCAGCAACAGTCACAAATCCTGATGCCTGTTGATGCCGATGGCGTGAACATCATCCGTCACCTGCCGGTCTTCGGCTATGACGATGCCCCGCACGGTCATATGGAAGTTGAACTGAAAGATGTTCGGGTGCCGGTCACCAACCTGTTGCTCGGCGAAGGCCGCGGCTTTGAGATCGCCCAGGGTCGTCTCGGGCCGGGTCGCATCCATCACTGCATGCGCACCATCGGCGTTGCTGAAGCCGCGCTCGAAAAAATGTGCAAGCGGCTCCAGTCTCGTGTCGCCTTCGGCAAGACAATCGCCGATCACAGCATCTGGGAATGGCGCGTCGCCCAAGCCCGGATCGATATCGAGATGAACCGTCTGCTGTGTCTCAAGGCAGCCGATATGATGGACCGGGCCGGCAACAAGACTGCCCGCAACGAAATCGCGATGATCAAAGTGTCTGCGCCGACCATGGCGTTGCGTATCATCGATGATGCCATCCAGGCGTTTGGCGGTGCTGGTGTGACCAGCGATCCGGGTCTTGCCCGTGCCTATGCGAGCCAGCGGACGCTACGCCTCGCCGATGGCCCCGATGAGGTTCATGCCCGTGCAATCGCCCGCTGGGAATTCGGTCGCCATGCATCGACGGATGACAGTGACGAAATCTCGAGCGGCCAGCTCGGCGTTTCACGCTAACTCTATCAGCCCTCCCTCCGCCCGGAGGGAGGGCCCCTATATTCAAGCAGGAAGAAGACGATGAAAGCTGCGATTCTTGTCGAGCCCGGCAAACCCATGGAAATTGCCGAAGTCGAGATCGATGATCCCGGCCCGCGCGAAGTACGACTGAAGACGGCGGCTGTCGGCCTGTGCCGGTCGGATCTCCACTTCCTGGACGGTGTCTATCCCTATCCCCTGCCCACAGTGCTCGGCCATGAAGCCGCTGGCGTTGTGACGGCAGTAGGCAGCGAAGTGCAGCATGTCGCTCCTGGCGATCATGTCGTGACGTTCCTCGCGCCGTCCTGCGGCACCTGCCATCTTTGCCAGAACGGCCAGCATACGCTGTGCCAGGACAGCTCGCTGCAGCGCGGCAAAGATAGCCCGGCACGCCTGACCATGAATGGCGAACCGATGGCGCAGTTCCTCAATCTCTCCGCTTTTGCCGAAGAGATGCTGGTTCACGAAAATGCCTGTGTCGCGATCGACAAGGATATGCCGATGGATCGCGCAGCGCTGATCGGCTGTTCGGTGATCACCGGCTCGGGTTCGATCTTTAACGCCTGTGGTTTGCGCCCGGGCGAAACCGTCGCCGTAGTAGGCGCCGGCGGGATCGGCCTTTCGGCAATCAACTCAGCGAAGATCGCCGGCGCGGGCGATATCATTGCCATCGATCCGGTGGAAGCGAAACGCGAACTCGCGACCCAGCTCGGCGCGACCAAGACCTTTGACGCCACGCAAGCCAATGTCGTCGAACAGGTAATCGAGGCAACCGGCGGCGGTGTCGACTATGCGGTCGAATGCGTCGGACGCACAGACACGACCCAGACGGCATGGAAAGTCCTCAGGCGCGGCGGCAAGGCCGTTGTTGTTGGTATGATCCCGCCGGGTGAAATGGTCGAAATCCACGGCCCCGATTTCTTGCAAGGCAAGTCGATAATGGGGTCGCTGATGGGATCGGGCCACTTTATGCGCGATATGCCGCGCCTGGTGGCCTTCTATCTCAATGGCAAACTCGATCTCGATACGGTGATCGCCGAGCGGATTACACTCGACCAGGTCAATGAAGGCTTTGACAAGCTGCGCTCCGGCGATTCTGCTCGTTCGGTGATCATGTTCGACTGATGCAACAGACCGCCGATCCGGATAGCCTGGGCTTTGTCCCGGACAAGCTCGCTTTCATTCCCGAATTTATTCGCGAACGCTATATCGCCAGCGGTCGGCTGAAGAATTTTCAGCTGGCAATCGGCCGCGGAACCGATCTGGCGCTGTTTGCGTCCGATGGCATCGCGCGGGAAGACGGCACACCGCTCGTCGATAGCCAGCTGTTCCGCATTGCATCGATGACCAAGCCGATAACCTCGGTCGCCTTCATGCAGCTGGTGGAACAGGGCAAGGTGGCGCTCGATGATCCGGTGCATCGCGTGCTGCCGGAATTCAAGAATATTGGCGTCTATGCGGGCGGTGGCGGAGAACTGCCGTTTACGACTACACCAACCGATGCGCCGATGCGGATGGTGGATCTGCTTCGCCACACATCTGGGCTGACTTACGCCTTCCAGAACCGATCCAATGTCGATCTCGCCTATCGGGAGCGCAAGATCGAGAAATGGCACGGCAATCATGACCTTGAAAGCTATGTGGCCGAACTCGGGACATTGCCGCTTGAATTCTCGCCGGGCACGGCCTGGAATTATTCGGTCTCAACCGATGTACTGGGTGCGGTAATCCAGCGCGTGTCGGGCCAGACGCTCGATACCTATTTCGCCGACCATATTTTTGCGCCGCTCGGGATGGAGGACAGTGGCTTCACCGTCCCGGACGACAAGCTCGATCGTCTGGGCGATTGCTGGCTCTGGACCCCAAAAGAGCCGGTGCTGTCTGACCGGGCGGAGAAGAGCATCTGGTCGAAGCAACCCAAATTGCTCTCCGGTGGCGGCGGACTTGTTTCCACAGCCGCAGATTATATGTGCTTTTGCAAGATGTTGCTTGGCAAAGGCACGCTGGACGGCACACGCATCCTTGGCCGCAAGACGATCGCGCTCATGACGCAGAACCACCTGCCCGATGGCAAGGACCTGACCGATATGTCCCAGGCCCTGTTCAGCGAAGCGCAGAATGCGGGCACCGGATTTGGCTTGGGCTTTGCGGTAACCGATAATGTCGCGCGCACCATGATTCCAGGCTCAAAGGGCGAATTCTATTGGGGCGGCATGTATTCGACGGCCTTCTTCGTCGATCCGGTCGAAGATCTGACAATGGTCTTCATGACCCAATTGCAGCCATCCAATGTCTATCCGATCCGCCGTGAATTGAAGACACTGATCTACTCTGCACTGGCCTAATCCGCCGCCCCGCTTTGACTCGTCTCCCGCTTTGCCGCAGTTTTCCGTCCTGGGTGCGAATCATTTGGGGGGACAATATGAAACTGGCGTTAGGATATTTGGCTTTACCGGCAATGGCATTGGCTCTGTCAGGGTGCGAGTTCAGCTTTGGCGGACCAAGTCAGGAACGGATCGAGCAATCCATCATCGATAATTATGAAGGCGAGGGATATGAAGATATCTCGGTCAGTCTCGATGAACAGGAAGATGGCGGATTTGTCGGCGAAGTTCAGTTCACAGTCGCTGAAACCGGGGTGCAACGTACCCTCAGCTGCACGGTCGAACCGGCCGAAGGCACGGAAGCCTCCTGGCAATGCGCACCGCGGATCAATGATCTCGCCCAGTTGATTGTCGATGGCTATGAAGAGCGCGGTGCGGTTGACGCCTATTCCGAACTCAGCGCTCAAAGCGACACGGAATATGTAGGGTTTGTCGAATATACGAGCGGCAATAATGGCGAACGCCTTCGCCATAACTGCACGGTTACGCTCGCTGACGGCGATGCCAATTGGCAGTGCGCACCCTAGGTTCTGCGCTTGGCTGGCTGGAAAATCACCGCTCCTACGGCTAGTCAGACAGCAGAATAGCTGAGGATTATCATGACCTATTTTCGGAATGCCGTGGCGCTGTGCGCGTCCGCCTTGCTTGTCGTCGCCTGCGAAGCGCCCGAAGCGCCGGAACAAAGCGCTGCGCAAACTGCTGAAGCCAATGCCGAGCGGGAACGTGAACTCGTCGAGGAAGCGGTGCGCGATGCGTATCGCGCGGAGGGTGCAGAGGTAACCGACGTTACCATGGCACTCAGCGAAGACGGATCACGCTATATCGGCCAGGCAAGCGTTCGCGATCCCAATACGGGTGCCGAGCTGACCGTGGACTGTCGCTACACAACCGATGCGAGCGGTTCGCCGCGCCTCAACTGTGATCGCACCCAGGACGAAGGCTGAAACTAGCTTTCGGGCGATGGTGGCCGGGTGGCCGGTGTCGTCTCACCGCGATGGCAGGTGAAACAGGTCACGCGCTGCCCCTCCCCGCCGCTGATTGCAGGCAGCTGCACTTCATTGAGCGCGGCTGTCATGCTGATCATGCCACGCGCGATGGATTTGGCCTCCCGGTCATCGGCAGCAAAATCAAACTGCGAGAGCGGCATACCTTCTTCGCCGACATGGCAATGCTGGCAGCGCACACCCAGACCCATCACATAGCTGATCATCCGATTGCGGAGCGCTGTGCCGCCTGTCCCTTCTGGCAGAGCCTCGCGATTTTCCATCGTCTCCGGCCAGGACCAGCTGGGCTGTTCCTGGGCCCCGGCTTGCGATGCCGCCAGTCCGCCCAAAATTGCCGCGCCGGCGATTATTGCTCCGGCGCCAATCCGTGAAAATTCATGCATCACTATCCCCTCCGTAAGTGGCATGCCTCCACGAGACAGGCTCGGCTTTGAAAGGGATCGCGTCAAAGGGTCCGGTCGATACCGATAGCCGCTTGGTCGAAATTACAGGCTCAGGCTGTCACGCAACTCGCGTTTCAACACTTTGCCGATCGCGCTGCGCGGCAATTCGTCAACGATATGGACGGCTGCAAGACGTTGAGTCTTGCCAAGCTTTGCATTGGCCCATTCCTTGATCGCGTCCGCATCGCTCGGGCCGACTACAACCCCGACCGGAGTCTCGCCCCAATCATCGCTATGAACGCCAATGACCGCAACTTCTTCGACTTCAGGATGCTCTACGACAACCGCCTCCAAGTCACTGGGATATATGTTGAAACCGCCAGAAATAATCATGTCCTTGCGGCGATCCATCAGGGTCAGGAAACCCTCTTCATCGAACCGTCCGACATCGCCGGTACGAATAAATCGATTGCCCTCTTCGTCATACCATTCCGTCTCGCGGGTCTGTTCCGGGCGGTTATGATAGCCTTTCATGATCGTGCCCGATCGACCGACAATCTCGCCAATCTCACCTTGGGGCACTTCCTTGCCCTCTTCATCGATCAAGCGAATTTCATGGCCGGGCATGGGTTGGCCGACTGTGTGGAGCTTGTCCGGAAATTCATGGGCGCGCAGCGCACAGCTGCCCCCGCCTTCTGTCATCCCATAAAATTCGACAAGGCCACCGGGCCAGCGCTTCAGGATATCGGCTTTGAGCTCGGCCGCGAAGGGTGCGCTGGTGCAGAATTTCATCTGGTAGGATGAGAGATCAAAACTGTCGAACTCCGGCTCCTCCATCAGGCGCTTATACTGGACCGGCACGAGCATCGCGGTCGTCACTTTTTCGCGCTCGCTAAGCTCCAGGAATTCCTTGGTCTTGAACTTCTTGACCAACACAGCCTTGCCGCCATTGCCGATACAGGGAAGGAACGAGACGAGAGTCGTGTTGGAATAGAGCGGCGTCGACAGAAGCGCGGCCGCGTCCGGGGTGAAAATCGTTCCGCCAAAAGCGGTGACCTGCCGCCAGCGCATCTGGTGCGAATGAACGATCCCTTTCGGCGTGCCCGTCGTGCCGCTCGAATAGATGATGTTGAACCCCTGTTCGGGATCGATCTCAACGGGGTCGGGCGTCGCGCCAACATCGGGTAGCCAGGCTTCGAACGCCGCGTCATCGTCGAGCGTCACCGGCGTTACGCCATCGGGAATATCGACGCTGTCGAGGATCGACTGATCCGCGAACAGCAGCCGCGTGCCACAATCTTCAACCATCAAGCGAAGGGCTTCGGGCGTCGAACTTTGTGCAAGCGGGGCGACCGTCCCCCCTGCCCGCAATATGCCAAGCCAGAGCGTCGCATAGGCCCAGCCATTCAGCCCGCAGATCGAAACCGCTTCACCAGGCTGAACACCAGCGCGCTGCAATCCCGCTGCAATCCGGTCTCCATAGCGATCATATTCCGCAAAACTGATCCGCCGATCGCCGGCAACAACCACGATATCATCGGGGCGCTCATTGGCATGGGCGCGCATCACGTCCGCGTAAGACGCAAATTCGCTTTGCAGCATGTCCGCGGCACTCGTCATTATCTCTTCCCCTGATAGGTCATTATCTATTCGCGGCTCGGACTAGCGGATGATCCCGCCAACAGACCGCCATCAACCGTCAATTCCGTGCCCGTCATATAGGCGGCTTCATCGCTGGCAAGGAGCACGGCCAGCGCCGCCACCTCCTCTGGTTTGCCAAAGCGCCGCATCGGCGTGTCGGCGACAAACTCCGCCATGCGTTTCTCGCGATCGGGCCCATCGCCCAGCATTGGCTCCCACATCGGTGTGAGCACGGCAGCCGGATGGATCGAATTGCAGCGGATATTGAGCCCCTGCTCGGCGCAATAGAGGGCCACCGTCTTACTGTGGTTGCGGATAGCGGCTTTCGACGATGCATAGGCCGCGGCACCGGGAATTCCGACCATGCCGGATCGCGAAGAAATGTTAATAATCGACCCCTCACCCTTTTCGCGCATCGCCCGGATCGCATAGCGACAGCCAAGAAATGTGCCGTCGAGGTTCACGCGGTGCACAGCGTGCCAGTCTGCCAGGGTCACATGTTCCGGATCATGCGCCTGCGCGCCTTCCTCGAAACCCGTGACGCCGGCATTGTTGACGACCACGTCGACCATTGGGAAGGCTTCCGCACAGGCCAACCAGTCGCTTTCTTCAGCGACATCCAGCTTGAGCCATTGCCCGCCAAGCTGGTCCGCCACGGCCTTGGCCCCGGCAGCATCCTTGTCGGTAATGATGATATCTGCGCCCTCTGCCGCAAATGCGCGTGCAATTGCTGCTCCAATCCCGCGTGCCGCGCCGGTGATCAGGCACATCTTCCCGTCCAGCCGACTCATGGCAGTTCTCCCGGCAAGGCAATCTGACTAAGCCGAGGCCTTAGCCGACTATTGGTGGTCGAGCATCCCCAGCACGCGCTTGGAAATGATATTGTTCTGGATCTCGGTCGAGCCGCCATAGATGGTGACTGCGCGGTTCCATAGCCAGGTGCGGGTCGTTTTCAGCTCATCGGGTTCGAACCCTTCGCCTTCCCAGCCCAGCCCTTGCATGCCCATCACTTCGACCATCAGGTCGGTGCGTTCCTGGGCAAGCTTGGCGCCGATATTCTTCAGCACTGAACTGGCCGCACTCGGACCGCCCTGTTCGCGCGCTTCCCGTTTGGCCCGGCCAACCGTTCCCATGAAATTGCGCACGGTCATTTCGTGCTTGATGATCTTGAGGCGCAATTCCTTGTCGGCAATCTCGCCATTGTCGTTCACTTCGACATATTTCTTCGCATGATCAGCCAGCGAGCGCATCATGGCGCGCGCGCCGCCGCCGCCAATACCGGCGCGTTCAAACTGCAAGAGGCGCTTGCCGATCGTCCAGCCTTTGCCCTCTTCGCCGATCCGGTTTTCCTTCGGCACTTTCACATCGGTGAAAAATGTTTCGCAGAATGGCGACAGGCCCGAGATCATCTTGATCGGCCGGCGTTCGATGCCTGGCTGGTCCATATCGACGACGAGGAAGGTGATCCCGTCATGCTTGGTCGATTTGTCAGTGCGGAAAAGACCGAAGCAGAAATCCGCCCATTGGCCGCCGGACTGCCAGGTTTTCTGGCCGTTGATCAGATAATGATCGCCCTTGTCTTCAGCAAAGCTCTGCACATTGGCGAGATCCGAACCAGCGCCCGGCTCCGAATAGCCTTGGCAGCCCCGTGTCGAACCATCGGCTAGCGGTGGCAGCATACGAAGCTTCTGCTCTTCCGTGCCATATTCCATCAGCGTCGGCGCGAACATGCCAACCGCAAGCCCGCCAACCGGGTTGTATGCGCCAACCTTGCGCATCTCATCGTCCAGAACCGCAATTTCCTGCGGAGAAAGACCAGCCCCGCCATATTCCTTGGGCCAGCTCGGTACACCGAAACCGCGTTCACCAAGCGCCGTCCGCCATGCAACCATGTCGGCAGACATATCGGTTGGACCGTCGACCATGCCCATTGGATTGTGGCGGCCCTTCAAGGCCGGATCGAAATTGTCCGCCAGCCAATCGCGTACTTCGGTACGAAAGGCTTCCAAAGGTTCGACATCGGCCATTACTGCTCTCCTAGCGGCTCTGCTTTACGTTTACGTCAATTGTCGGCCAAATGGGCGCCAAGGTCAAGATGAAGATCGCGGTCTTCGCTCAATTTGGGGCGCCGACGAAACGGTTCAGCTAGGGTTAGGCTTGCCGCTGCCATATCCGCTCGCATGGGCGGGCATGGCAAACAGGGTGACGATGCGCGGTCGATTGGCTAATTCCCTGCCCGATTAGTTTTTTTCCGGAGAGCATGATGTTCAAACCCTTCCGATTTTTCGTGCCACTTGCTGTGATCGGTGTGATTGCTGGTTGCAGCGGCCCAGCAAGCGACAGCCGGTCTGCGCCGACAACCGCCGACGGCACCAGCATTTACGCATCGGAAGAAGGGCGTGACACGCATAGTTATGCCAATCCGCTCGAAGCGCGGGTCACCCATGTCTCGCTCGATCTCAACGCGGATTTCAACGAGCAGCGCATGGTGGGTTCGGCAACGCTCGATCTGGAACTGGCCGATGATGCCGAAGAAGTCATTCTCGACAGCAAGGGCCTGGAAATTCGCGAGGTCGTCAATGCGACCGGCGCGACACTCTCGTGGGAAATGGGCGAAGACAGTGGCGATGTGCATGGCGCGCCGCTAACGATCCAGCTCGATGGCGCCGAACAGGTAACAATCACCTACGCATCTGCGCCGGGCGCCGCCGCCCTCCAATGGTTGGCGCCGGAACAGACCGCTGGCGGCGAAGAGCCGTTCCTGTTCAGCCAGGGCCAGGCGATCCTCAATCGCACCTGGATCCCGACCCAAGATAGCCCGGGCATCCGGCAAAGCTGGGACGCACGGATCACCGCGCCAGAAGGCCTGCGCGTTGTGATGAGCGCCGAAATGCTCACCCCTGAGGGTGAGCTTATCGATGGCGAACCGGGCCGCCGCGCCTTTCGCTTCCGCATGGCCGATCCCGTCGCGCCCTATCTGATCGCAATCGCCGCCGGTGATTTGGCGTTCCAGGAGCTTGGCGAGCGCAGCGGTGTGTATGCCGAACCTTCGATGCTGGCCGCCGCGGTCAGCGAGTTTGAGGACATGGAAGAAATGATCGGTGCGGCTGAAGAGCTGTACGGCGAATATCGCTGGGGCCGTTATGACCTCCTTGTCCTGCCGCCCTCCTTCCCCTTTGGCGGCATGGAAAATCCGCGCCTCACCTTTGTGACGCCGACTATTCTGGCCGGAGACAAATCGCTCGTCAGCCTGATCGCCCATGAGCTGGCGCATAGCTGGTCCGGCAATCTCGTTACCAATGCGAGTTGGGATGATTTCTGGCTCAATGAAGGCTTCACCGTCTATTTCGAGAACCGGATCATGGAGGCCGTCTATGGCCGTGAGCGGGCCGCGATGCTCGCCGATCTCGGCTGGAGCGACATGATGGGCGATGTCGAGGATCTGGGCGGGCTGACATCGGCCGATACCCAGCTGCATCTCGATCTTGCCGGCCGCGATCCCGATGAGGGCATGACCGACATTGCCTATGAAAAAGGCGCGGTGTTCCTGCGGACCGTAGAAGAAACGGTGGGCCGGGCCCGGTTCGACGAATGGCTCCGCGACTATTTCGATCGCAATGCGTTCCAGCCGCAAACCAGTGCCGGGCTGATCGCCGATATGCGCGCCAATCTGTTTGAAGGCGATGAAGCCGACGAGATCGGGCTGGAACGCTGGATCTATGAACCCGGCCTCCCGGAAAATGCCGTCCATGTGCAGTCGAACCGTTTCCGCGCCGTCGACCAGGCGATCGCCAGTTTCGCAAGCGATGGCGAAGTGACGGTGATCAACTGGCCGGAATGGACAACCCAGGAGCGGCTGCGCTTCATCAACGGGCTGCCGCGCGAGCTGGACGATGATCGTCTCGAGATGCTGGAATCGACCTTCAGTCTTAATCAGGCCCAGAATAGCGAGATCCGCTTTGCCTGGCTGATGCTGGCCATTGCCAATCGGTATGACGATGCGCGCGATTCCACGGAGCGCTTCCTGCTCGGCATGGGACGTCGAAAGTTTGTCGCACCGCTGTTTGAAGCGCTGATGGGTGAAGGCAATTGGGGCGAACGCCAGGCGCGGCGAATCTATCGTGAAGCCCGCCCGCGCTATCACTCGATCACGACGAACACGGTCGATGAACTGGTCGGTACATCGGATGGGTGAACCGGAAAGCGCAGTTTAGCGCCGACTCCCCACCATTTATCGCTTTAGGCTTCCCTGGCCCCGGATTTCCGGGAATGCGACCCTCAGTAACACGATAACACTGCCTTTCGGGGGTCGCACATGTTTCCGGGTCGTTTTCAGGCTGTTCTGAGCCTGCTCGCTATTGCCTTATTCACCTTCGTGCTCAGCACGCCAGCCGAGGCGCGAGATCCGCGCTGGCAATGCGTGACCTATGCCCGCAGCGTGTCCGCTATCCAGATCCGGGGCAATGCCCATACCTGGTGGGCTTCAGCCCAAGGTCGATACGAACGCGGCAGCGAACCGCGCCCGGGTTCCGTGATGGTCCTGCGCTCGCATGGCCGGATGCGGCTGGGTCATGTCGCGATGGTCCGCGAAGTCGTCAATGACCGCCAGATCCGCCTGAACCATTCCAATTGGTCGCGCCGCGGCATGATCGAGAGCAATGTGCTCGCCGAGGACGTTTCGCCGAACAATGACTGGAGCGTTGTGAAAGTCTGGCATACGCCGACCGGCCAGCTCGGCATCACCAACTATCCGGTTTATGGTTTCATCTATGCCGACGAGATCCAGGCCGAGCCGGAACTCCAGATCGCCGCGACCGAAGTCGATGCCAATCGCGCATTGCTGTCCAATTATGATCCGTCCCAAGCCGAACGGATTGAATAGGCGTTTCGCCTAACGCGCTTCACGCAGCTGGATAAAGGCTGAATTTACCCAACCGCTGAGGCACGGTCCATCATAGGGCCGCCGCGCATTGACCGGTTCGGATACACCGCAGCTCGGACTGAGATCGCCCTCCTCGGTATAGACGATCGCGAGCCAGCTTTGATCATGGCTGCGATTGCAGACAAATACCCGCATGCCGACCGTGATACTGTCTAGCTGGCTGGCGCGATTAAAGGGCGCCGCGCGAACACCTAAGGCCGCTTGCCCACCCAATGTACGCACCTGGCCGGTGGCCTGGCAGGCGGCGAAACGCGGCCCGAACTGACCAACCACGACCGGTTGGACGAGCTCATCGGAGCGATCCACCTCACCGCGATTCAGCGGCGCGGTCCCCGATCCGCTATTCTGTTCGACATTGGGATTGCAGGCGGCAAGCGCCAGCGCGCCCGCCATTATCGCAAAAACCGAACGGTGCTTCACACAACCTCCAAAAACCATAGGTGTCTGAGATAGGGATTTGGCCGGTCGCGTCAATTACTACCTTGCTGTGGCAAGGGACGGCAGGGATTACGGATCAGCTTTCGCAGCCATTGTCCGCCAAGAATTTCTGGAAATCGCCATCATCACGGATTGGGTCGAAATCGGTGTCATTTTTCATTGCTTCGCAATCTATGCTGCCCGTCTTGTCTTTCCATGCCTCCAAAGCCGCGATGCAAGCCACTACGTCTTGCTGTCGAGCATAGGCAGACGCCGTATAATAGCTTGCTTTTCCGACAAGATCTACGAGCAGTGGACGAACGTCCGAGCCAAATTTCGAAACTAATGAGCTAAAGGCATCAATAGCATCATCAACTCGATCTAGTGCACTGAGACAGTTTGCCATGTAGAACATCGCCCAAGCTACCGCCTCTTCCACAACTGCTAGGTCGCTCGATGCGAATTTTTCAATTACCGCCTCACTAGCTGCAATAGAGTCTTCGATTTTTTCCAATCCGACAAGAGCGACACTTTTGCTAACCATCGCTTTCGCGACCTGCGCAACGATACCGGCGTGCACGCTCGATCCATAGCGCTCAATCACAGTACAGTTTGCGGCAATAGACTCCTCGTTACGTTCGAGTTGGTTCAGAAGGCCGCCCTTGCAAACCAGTGCAGCGGCCACTTTCTCCATCAATTCAGGATTCTCGTCTGACTCGAAGCGCTGAATCACTGCGTCGTAGGCCTCAAATGCATCATCGTAACGACTAAGCGCAGCAAGAGAATTACCTCTGCCAATCATTGCGCTAGCGACCTGGCTAAAAAATTCTGGGTGATCGCCAGATCCAAATTTCTCGATGACGGCATCGCAAACGTCAATTGCCTCTTCATGCAGACCCAACTCATTAAAGTTGTGTCCGTTATTGACCATGGAAATGGCAACAATCTGTTGTTGACCAAGGCTCTCGCTCGACAGAAACTTCTCGATCGCCTCGTTATAAACGGAGACAGACTCCCGGTACTGCGTTTTTTGGCTCAACGCATAGCCGCGACTAAATAGGGCAAAGGCTAAGTCGTCATCATGCCCGTCGTCTTCGGCAAAATAGACCATGATCGCCGAACGCCTATCCATTGCATCCCAATCGTCAGCAATGAATGAGGCTGTGACAAGGCCGCGATAATCGTCCAGCGTCCTTTCCTGACGCGGTTTAGCTTCCGCCTCTCTCGCAATTTCTTGGATCGTACGGAGGTCTTCTTCATCTTCCGGCTTCTCTCCGATGCTATATTGTTCGGTTATCTCACGGGCGGTTTTCTCATGGCTCCGGATCGTAGCCACAATAGAACGGCCTTCTTCAAGCAGTGTGTTCATCTCTAGTCGGATACCTTCAATCACCGAATTCACCTCAGACTTGGCCTCTACCTTAGACTCGACGACTGCCGCTTTGCCGAATCGAAGGGTAAAAAAGATAACAACAGCGGTTATTAAGATTCCAAACGCAGTAACTACTATTTCGAACCAGCTCGTTTGGTTAGCCAGGATTTCTGCTTGCGCCTCCAAAATCAGATTGCGCCGATCAAAAGCTGCATTTGCAGCTTCGATCTCGGACACATCAACGGCTGTTGTCGCCGATTGTCTGGCGGTAGCTTCGGTCGCTACTGGAACCAATGATTGAGCGTCGGCCCCTTGGGCAAGCGTTGGAGTGACGCTTTCACTGGCTGGTGTTTCAACACCTTGTCCGCTCACCGACGCCCAAAGCGGGACGTCGACTACCGAAGCTACTGAAACAAGGCAAATAATGCCAACGACGAAATACCTGATCCAAGCCATCCGGCCAGTGTGAGCGATGACGGAGATATATCAACAGGAAATTGAACCAGATTAAGCCGCTTTCGGCGCAGTAACGGGATCGACGATGAAGACCGTGATCCTGTCAGGCTGGGTGATATTGCCGTGTCGCGCGTCCTTGGGTCGTTCCTTGCCGCGCGGCGGTACCATCGCTGTAGCTGCGTCATAATCCGGATCCGCGAGGAATACCTCGCTGCCACCACCTGAAAGCCAGGATCCGTCTGGCATCACAATCTCCGTCTCATAGACATTCTTGTAGACTTCCACCGGCGATGCCGTGCTCTGGCGAACCTTGAGCGGGAGCGCATTGGGGCTTGGCTCGAGCGCGGCGATCTCGCTCCCGAGGCGCAGCGGATGCGGAGAATAGTGGCAAGGCGGATAGGCTTGCTCCCGAACAATCGCGCAGGGGAAGTGCTCGCCCGCCTTGGTGGTAACCGCACAGGGCGTTTCTCGGTTGGACGGCGACGGATGCGTCGGCGATGCACCGATGGCGATCAAGGCCGCCTGCATTTCAGGCTTCAGCACCAAAGGCGCCGCATCCCATTGCTCGACCAACGGGTTGTCTCCGGCGGTCATGCGCATCCGTTCCGAACCATCTGGCGAGACATGGCAGTGCAGATCGCATTTCCGGCAGTGATAGACCGCCCCAATCCGCATATCCCGGACCTTGGTAAGCGGTCTACGGGCATTGCACGCGGAACAGCGCAGATCGTCGACAGACCCGCCTCTCAGCCACGCAAACACTCCACCAAATGCCATCGCCTGATCTCCCATGCGAGTATGAGGTTATCACGCTTCCAAGGGTCGGGCACCCTCGACCTCCAATGGTGTAACCGAACCCGCTCCGCACCCGAACACTATCCCAAGCGGTCGTGCGCGCGCTGTATTCCGCTGCCATTGGGAAAGGCTGTATCTTGCTGATTATTTTGCTGGCTTCGACGGCGCTGTTTTTGGCGTTCAGCAACGGCGCGAATGACAATTTCAAGGGATTTGCCACCGTTTGGGGCTCGGCCTCGCTCAGCTATCGCAGCGCCCTGATCCTGGCGACGGTGGCAACGATCCTTGGCGGGCTCGCATCCATATTGATCGCCGATACGCTCGTTCAGCAGTTTTCCGGCAAGGGCCTGGTACCTGACGAACTGGCGAGTGCACCCAGTTTTGGATTGGCCGTTGGCGGAGGCGCGGCCGTTACGGTGATGCTCGCCACACGGCTTGGTTTTCCGATTTCAACGACCCATGCGCTGGTCGGCGGCCTGATCGGTGCGGGTCTGGCAAACAGCGCTGGATCGCTCGACTTCGGCAATCTCGGCTCGAAATTCCTGCTGCCGTTGCTAACCAGCCCGTTTCTTTCGGCGTTCATGGCCTTTGGCGCGTATCTCATACTCCGCCGCGTGCGGCCCAAGCCAATGGAGAAGGATTGCATCTGCCTTGTCGATGCCCAGCCGATCCCCGCCGGAGACGTCCGCTTTGTCGCGAGGATCCATGCCGAGTGCAAAGCGCCGCATCTGGTCGTCGAAACCGAAGAGGTCTGCGATGCCGGTGCCGAACCGGTTGCGCGCACATCCTTCACGCGCCTTCTCGATGGCCTGCATCTTTTCTCGGCCAGCACCATCTGTTTTGCGCGCGGCGTTAATGATGCGCCCAAGCTTGCTGCGCTCCTGATTGGGGCCAATCTGTTTAGCGGGACAGCGGCCGCTGTGGCTGTCACCGCAGCGATGGCCCTAGGCGGCTGGCTCCTGTCGCGCCGCGTTGCCGAGACGATGAGCCTCAAAATCAATCATCTCGATACGAGCCAAGGCATCTCCGCAAACCTGATCACGGCCAGCCTTGTGCTGTTCGCAAGCCGGTTGGGGCTGCCGGTATCAACGACGCACGTCTCGGTCGGATCGATCATCGGCACAGGCGCAGCCGGAGGCACGCTCGACCTGTCGGTCGTCCGCAATGTCCTGCTGTCCTGGGTTGCGACGCTCCCGATCGCCGCCGGAATCGCCTTTGCGATAGGGCTGTTGGCCTAAGCCGCTTCCGCCTTGCGCGATTCCTTTTTGCGGACGTGCGGATCAAGGTGACGTTTGCGGATGCGGATCGCTTTGGGCGTAACCTCAACCAGCTCGTCATTCTGGATATAGGCGATCGCCTGTTCCAGCGTCATCCGGCGCGGCGGTGTCAGGCGGATGGCATCATCCTTGCCCGATGAGCGGATATTGGTGAGCTGCTTCGTCTTGGTCGGATTGACCTCGAGATCCTGCGGCTTCGAATTCTCGCCAATCACCATGCCCTGATACAGCGCCTCACCCGGCGAGACGAACATGATCCCGCGATCTTCCAGCGTGTTGAGCGAGTAAGCAATTGCCTGGCCCTGCTCCATCGAGATCAGCACGCCCACTGCGCGCCCTTCGATCGTGCCTTTGTACGGCCCGTATTTCTCATAGACCCGGTTCATGATCCCGGTGCCGCGTGTGTCCGACAGGAATTCGCCATGATAACCGATCAGGCCGCGTGACGGCGCGGAGAAGGTGATCCGCGTCTTGCCACCACCCGATGGCGACATATCTGTCATCTCGGCTTTGCGCAGGGCCATCTTTTCGACAACCGTGCCGGAAAACTCATCATCGACATCGACGACAACGGTTTCATAGGGCTCTTCGCGGCCGCTCGGGCCCTCGCGGAACAGCACGCGCGGACGCGAGATGGACAGCTCAAAGCCCTCACGTCGCATCGTTTCGATCAGCACGCCCAGCTGAAGCTCGCCGCGACCGGCCACTTCAAACGCATCTTTCTCGGCGCTCTCGCTGATCTTGATCGCGACATTGCCTTCGGCTTCTTTCTCAAGCCGTTCGCGAATGACGCGCGATTGCACCTTGTCGCCGTCTTTGCCGGCGAACGGGCTGTCATTCACGGCAAAGGTCATGGCGAGCGTTGGCGGGTCGATCGGCTGTGCATCGACCGGCGTTTCAACTTCGGGCGCACAGATCGTGTTGGCGACCGTGGCATCGGTCAGCCCGGCAATCGCGACGATATCGCCGGCTTTCGCGGTTTCTACAGGAACGCGTTCAAGCCCTTCAAAGGCAAGGATTTTAGTGGCCCGGCCGCTCTCGACGACATTACCCTCAGCGTCGATCGCCTTGATCGGCATGTTCATTTCCAGGCGACCGGATTCGATCCGGCCGGTGAGCACACGGCCCATGAAATTATCGCGATCGAGCAATGTGGCGAGCATCTTGAACTCACCATCCGGATCCGCATCGGGCTCGGGCACATGATCGACAATCGTTTCAAATAGCGGCGTCAGATCGCCATCACGGACCGTATCTTCGCGGCCCGCATAGCCGGAGCGTCCGCTTGCATAGAGGGTCGGGAAATCGAGCTGCTCATCATTGGCATCAAGCGCCAGGAAGAGTTCGAAACACTCGTCCAGCACCTCGGCCGGGCGTGCATCGGGGCGATCGATCTTGTTGACGACAACGATCGGCCGGAGGCCAAGCGCCAGCGCCTTGCCGGTCACAAACTTCGTCTGTGGCATCGGTCCTTCGGCGGCATCAACCAGCAGGATAACGCCGTCGACCATCGAGAGAATACGCTCAACCTCGGCGCCAAAGTCAGCATGGCCCGGTGTATCGACGATGTTGATGTGATGATCGTTCCACTCAACGCTGGTGCATTTGGCAAGGATGGTGATCCCGCGCTCTTTCTCAAGCTCGTTCGAATCCATAGCACGCTCTTCAACCCGTTCATTCTCGCGGAATGTGCCGGATTGGCGGAACAGCTCGTCCACTAGCGTCGTCTTGCCATGATCGACGTGAGCAATGATGGCCACGTTGCGAAGGCCCATAGGAATTCTCTCAATTGTCAGGAACGCGATATCTTGCGCGCGGCTATAAAGACATTTGTGCGCCGCAACAAGGCATGAGCGACGCGCACCCGATACTGGCGTTCGCGTGACACTGCGCTATGGCCAAGTGATGCGGCGCGCAGCGGACATAATCATCCCGGATCGCTTCATTATCGTCCTATTGGCGATGGTGGGCGTGGCGGCAATCTTGCCAGCCACCGGTCAGGCGCTGGAACTTCTGGCGACCATCTCGACAATTTGCATCGTCACCCTGTTTTTCGTGCATGGCGCGCGGCTCAGCCGGTCAGCGGTGATTGGCGGCTTTACGCGTATTCGGCTCCATTGCGTGATCATCGCCTTCACCTTCCTGGTCTTTCCGCTGCTCGGCCTCGCGCTCACAACAATCGCTGCGCCATTTATCGACGAAGCCTTCATCCCGGGAACGCTGTTTCTCTGCGCCCTTCCCACGACCGTCGCCTCGTCCATCGCAATGGTCTCGATGGCGCGCGGCAATGTTGCGGCGTCGGTCATCGCCGCCGCCTTTTCCTCGATGCTGGGCGTCGTGCTGACCCCGCTCATGTTTGCTGCCCTGCTCTCGACGTCAGGCGCACCGATTGACCTGTCAGGCATCGGCAAAGTCGTGATGATCCTTGCCGTGCCCTTTGCGATCGGACAGCTCTGTCGACCACTTGTGGGCACCTGGATCGAAGCGCATCCCGCGATCGGTCGATCACTCGACCGGCTCACCATCTTGCTGGCTATCTATGTCGCGCTGTCAGCAGCCGTGGGTGGCGGATTGCTGGCGGGCCTTGGTTTAAGCCGCTTCCTGTTGCTGCTCGCTGCGATGTTGGTTCTGCTGCTGCTCGTGATTGTTACGGCAATGCTCGTCGCGCGCCTGTTCCGCTTCGATTATGGCGATGGCACCGCCCTGCTGTTCGCGGCCATGCAAAAGAGCGTCATCTCCGGCACGCCGATGGCCCGCGTCCTGTTTCCGGGCGCTGAGGCGGGCCTCATCATCGTGCCGCTGCTCGTCTATTATGTGCCGATGATGACAGTGTCGGCGATCATGGCGGCGCGGATGGGGGCACAACGCGCGACGGACTAGTTTAACCACGACCGGATGCCATAGGCGACGAGGCTGATAACGCCGATACTCGCCAGCCACAGCCCGATGAACCAGGCCCATTTCTTCCAGAGCGGGCCCTCAGGTTCGTCCCAATCGTCAGTCATGGCGGGCCTTAGTGATAGCCGGCCTCATCAACCTTGCCCCTGAACACCCAATAGGCCCAGGCCGTATAGACAAGAATCACCGGCACCATGACAGACGCGCCGATCAGCATGAATATCTGGCTTTCGCGCGGCGCAGCTGCATCAAAGATGGTGACGCTGCCGGGGACCACATAGGGCCAGATCGATATCGCAAGGCCAATCATGCTGAGCACGAACATCGCCAGCGCCCAAAAAATGGACGCGCCTCGTAATTACTCTCCAGGCTACGCCAGAGCATGAAAGCACAAAAGATCACGAGCAGCGGCATCGGGATGGTCACGAATAAGCCCGGCGATTCCAGCCAGCGATCATAATATTGTGGATCGACAAAGGGTGTGGCCAGACTGACCGTGCCGATCGCGCCCAAAAGGACCGGCGTCAAAAGAATTGCGATACGCCGCGCTTTGTTGTGGAGCGTGCCTGTTCCCTTCATCACCAGCCAGCAGGCGCCGAGCATCGCATAGCCCACGACAAGCGCGCCACCGCAGAGCAGGCTGAACGGGGTCAGCCAATCCCACCAGCCGCCGGCATAGGCGCGGTCCTGCACTTCGATACCCTGCAGCAAAGCACCCAGCGTAATCCCCTGCGCAAAGGTCGCGACGAGCGAGCCGGTAAAGAAGCTTGCGTCCCAAAAGCGACGATGATCAGGGTCGCGCCAGCGAAACTCAAATGCGACGCCCCGAAAAACTAGGGCGAGCAGCATCGCGATCAGGGGTGCATAGAGGGCGGGCAGGATCACCGCATAAGCGAGCGGGAATGCTGCCATTAACCCGCCGCCTCCGAGGACCAGCCACGTCTCATTTCCATCCCAGACGGGCGCAATAGTATTCATCGCCATGTCGCGTTCCTGGCCGACTGTGAAGCGCGGAAACAGGATGCCGATGCCAAGATCAAAGCCGTCCATCACGACATAGGCGCCGATCGCGAAAGAAATGATGCCCGCCCAGATGATGGTGAGTGTCGGGTCGCTCATGATGGTCGCTCCTCATCCGCGCCCATATCGTCACGGGCAATGCCGGAAGCGGGCGTAATGCCAGCCGGCCGGATTGGCCCGGAAACCGCGGCTGCGTCGCCCTGTGCTGGCGGTTGGCGCATCAGCTTGAGAAGGTACAGCGTCCCCGCGCCGAACACGAGGAAGTACACGATCACGAACGCTGTCAGGGAGGCGCCGACCGCCGGAGCGTCAATCGCGGAGACCGCATCTTCTGTCCGCATCACGCCATAAATCACCCAGGGCTGACGCCCGACTTCAGTGGTTATCCAGCCAGCGATCACGGCAACAAAGCCTGCCGGGCTCATCGCCAGCGCAAACCGATGCAGCCAGCGATTTTCATAAAGCGATTTGCGCCAGCGCGACCATAGGCTCCACAGCCCGAGCGCAACCATCAGAAAGCCGAGCCCGACCATGATCCGGAATGACCAGAAGACGATCCCGACCGGCGGGCGATCTTCGCGCGCGACCGTGTCCAACCCGTCGATCCCTGCTTCGATATCATGTTTGAGGATCAGCGATCCCAGACCCGGAATAGCGACCTGATAATGCACTTCTTCGGCTTCGCTGTCGGGAATACCGAACAGGATCAGGGGCGCGGCCCGGTCAAAGCTTTCGAAATGGCCTTCCATCGCGGCGACCTTCATCGGCTGATGCTCAAGGGTGTTAAGGCCGTGCAAATCGCCCGCGACGATCTGGATCGGTGCCACGAGCGCAGCCATCCACATGGCCATCGAGAACATCTTCTTGACCGCTGGCAGGTCGCGACCCTTGAGCAGGTGCCAGGCCCCGACCCCGCCAACGACCAGCGCCGTCGTAAGATATGCGGCAATCACGGTGTGGACCAGGCGGTAGGGAAAACTCGGATTGAAGACGACATCCCACCAACTGCCATCAAGCACATATTGGCCAACTGCGTTGGTGGTGTAGCCGGTCGGGGTCTGCATCCAGCTGTTCACCGACAATATCCAGAAGGCCGATATCGCCGTCCCGATTGCGACCATCAGCGTAGCCGTAAAATGCAGTTTCTTGCCGACCCGGCCCATTCCGAACAGCATTACGCCCAGGAATCCGGCCTCCAGGAAGAAGGCGGTGAGCACTTCATAGGCCATGAGCGGGCCGATGATCGGCCCCGCGCGATCCGAGAAAACCGACCAATTTGTGCCGAACTGATAGGACATGACGATGCCCGAAACGACACCCATCGCGAAGGTGATCGCGAAAATCTTCAACCAGTATTTGAACAGCCGAAGATAAACGTCATTCTTCGTTTTCAGCCACAATCCCTCAAGCACCGCCAGATAGCTGGCGAGGCCAATTGAAAAGGCCGGAAATATGAAATGGAAACTGATCGTGAATGCGAACTGGATACGCGCTAAGAGCAGGGCGAGATCGGCATCGACCATGGCCCCTATCTAGCGCGCCTCGCCGAAAATTGCAGCCCAGAGGATCTGCAAAACCGGTCGAGTGGATTGCGCGAATTGCAACTGCCCATGACCGACCCATGCAATGGGATCGTTATTAGCTTTGATCCGGCGGATCTCGTCGTACGCCATCCCACACGATGTTCGAGCTAGCATTCACATATTGGACGACATAGGGGACACCGGCACCCGGATTGACCGCGATGAAATAGGTGCCGCCATCACCATTGGGGCCGGGCTCGTAGATATCGCCGGACGCATGATCGAGCCAATGCGCTTCGACGGCCCAGCAATTAACCTGTTCGCCATTTCCCGCGGTGACGATTTCTTGTCCGGTTACTGTCACGGTAAGGCTGTGGCTGCCACGAAACAGATGAGTCACTGTTGGCAATGACGCCGTGTAACCTGCTTCCAGAGGCAATGCGGCAATTGCGAGCCCGGCAATCCAGCCGTCAAAGCTTGGGTGCCCGGTCCGTAATTGCCATGAGGTGATGGAACCGCCGACCGTTGTGGCCAATCCGGCATATCCTTCATCGTCGGCCGCAACTTCGATTACGCGATGGGCCGCCGGATCAGGAAGGGCTCGCAAAATTTCGCGGCGCATATAGACCGATGCCAATGTCTCGCGCGCCAATAAACGCGTCTCGGCTACCGCGAGATAAGCGTCATCTACCGCCACCTCGTTGATCGTTTCGCGGCTCAACGGACCATAGCCCCGCTGGACATGCTGTAACTGTCCACCATCCGTTATTGTCAGCTGTTCCTCCATGAGACCCGGGCCATTGGACCAAACCGCATGATAGGGCTGAATGGCCGCAGCATTGATCGACGGTGATCCTACCGGAACGCTGTGTTCGGCGGCCTCCGCATCAACGACGGCAGGCGTGACGGCATCCTGCGAGATGGCCGGCGTCGCCGCGATAAGAAGTCCCGCGAAAAGGATGGATTGCTTCATGTGCCTGTCCCCAGCTCAGAGCGAACGGACAACCCGCTGCCTCTGCCTTGAAGGCAGCCATCATCAGCACCCTCTCGCCAAGGTTCATGCCCTGATCGAAACCTGATCATTTTCTGATTGCGCGGTTTAGCTGCCGCTGATCGCCGTCAGCTGGGCGTTGATCGAACGCATTTCCGGACGGGACCGAAGCGCATCAAATCTGGGATCAATGGTGAGAAACAACATGCCCGACTCTCGGGCTGCAAGCGCCGCGCGCAATTCTTCAATCGCAAGGGAGTGATTACCGCATTGAGCAGCGGCGGCGGCCGCCAGAACTGCAGAGCGTCCGCCGTCCGCGCCTTGCTGTTGGAGACGATCAGACAAGGCGCACTGATATTGTCCCAATTGTTGGTTCGCGCCCGCGTCACCAAGTATCGCTGCCATTTCGCTTGCGGCCGCTGGCTCATCCCCCAATGCGTCCAGCGCCTCAACTAGGGCCAGTCGCGGATAGCGATTTTCGGGTGCCAGGCGCAGCGCCCAACGGCACGCGTTTAGAGCGGCTTCCGGATCGCGATTGAAGAGATGGAACCAACACCGATTCCGATCGAACCGACATGGATTGTGGATTGGCCAGCGCAGCGCGGTCGGCAAAGTCCGCGGCAGTTTGCCGATCTCCGCCAGCTGCATAGACCGACGCGGCCAGCGCCAGGGCAAGGTCGCGCTCAGGATCGGCAGCTAGCGCCAAGGTCGACAAAGGTCCGCGCCTCGGAGATATCCCAATCCCGATACAGATTGATATAGGCGAGCGCGATCAAGGCTTCCGGTTGATCCGGATGATCGACCAAAGTTGCTTCGGCCCGCTGCTCGGCCTCACGGGTGACGGTTTCCCACTCATAGTCCGAACGTCCCGCCAGCAGCGCCAAGGTCAGGGCTCCGCCACCTCGCGCCTCTGCATTATCAGGCGATAGAGCGAGCAATCGCGCATATTCGTCCCGTGCATTCTGCAGAGCCCGCAACATCCCCGGAAGCAAGGCCATGCCGCGCGCTCAGCAAAGCATCCCGTTGTTCGCTCGTGACGGGGTATGGCGCTCAGCTCCCCGCTCCTCAGCTGCGGCACAATCGCCGTAATCGACACTCCCAACAGGAGAATGATCAGGACCGCAACCAAACTGCCTGAACGCGATGATGTGCCGCCGTCTTCTTCTAACTGTCCGACAAAGCGATACCCGCGGCGCGCCAATGTCTCGATAAACTCGTGCGGATCACCGTCGCCGCCGTTCGCCAGTCCCAATGCCTTGCGCACCTGGCGTGCACAGCTGTTCAACCCTTGGTCGAACTCGACAATCCTCCCATCCGGCCAGAGTTCGGAGATAAGTGCGTCACGAGAAACGAAATCCGGAGCTGCGATAATCAATGTTCGCAGGAACGCGGCCGGTTGAGGTTTGAGCGGGATCTTTGTCTCACCATGCAAGAGCTCAAGTGAGCGCATATCGAAGCGAAAAGCCAGCAAAATGGCAGATCTGCAATCCGTGGCCTTCTGTGTCGGGTTCGCTCGCTGTCATGCGATCACTATGCGCATTTCTGCGTACTGGCGGCAAGCGCATGATCATCTTCGGGTCCGCTCAACCGAAGACCGACCACCCGGTCTGTTCTACCAATGCCTCTAGCGCCAGGGCACCGACAGTCGAGGTTCCGGCATCATTGAGACCGGGCGACCAGACGGCAATTGCGCCCTTCGCCTGGTGCAATCACCAGCACACCGCCGCCCACGCCGCTCTTTCCCGGCAGGCCGATGCGGAACGCAAAGTCACCCGAATTGTCATAATGACCGCAGGTCATCATCACCGCATTGATCCGCCGGCAGCGTTGTGGGGTGACGATCCGCTCACCAGTCACGGGATCCTTGCCATCAAAGGCCAGGAACAACGCGGCTCGAGCCAGCTGGCTGCACGAGAGAGCCAGCGCGCAATGTCGGAAATAGGCAGAGAGGACCGTCTCCACATCATTGTCGAGATTTCCAAAGCTCGCCATGAAATGAGCAAGACTGCGATTGCGCGCGCCGGTTTGGCTTTCGGATCGCGCCACCTCCATATCGATGGCAATGCTCTCATCTTCGGCATGATCACGCAGCACACCAAGCAACATCTCCGTCATCGCATCGGCATCGCCTGACTCGATCAAGTGA
>CBDBUZ010000023.1:0-9347 GCA_965212265.1 Parasphingopyxis sp.
GGTCGGGACGCCGATGAAGCACTCGAACGCGCCGGGATCACCTGCAACAAAAATGGCGTGCCCTTCGATCCGCTTCCGCCGGCCAAGACCAGCGGCATTCGGGTTGGCTCGCCTGCGGGCACGACGCGCGGCTTCGGTCCGGCCGAGTTCCGCGAGATTGCCGATATGGTCGCCGATGTACTCGATGCGCTGCGCGACAAGGGCGAGGATGGTGATCCCGCCGTCGAGGCCGAGGTCCGCGCGCGTGTCGAAGCGTTGTGCGACCGTTTCCCGATTTACCCCGAACTCTAAAGCCGATCGATGCGCTGCCCTTTCTGTGCCCATGACAGTAGCCAGGTAAAGGACAGCCGGCCCACCGAAGACGGCGCCACAATCCGTCGGCGTCGCCAATGCGAGAGCTGCGCGGCACGGTTCACCACATTCGAGCGCATTCAATTGCGGGAACTGACGGTCATCAAGAGCAAGGATCGGCGCGAAAGTTTTGATCGCGACAAGCTCCATCTCTCGGTCTCGCTCGCCTGTCGCAAACGCGGCGTTGAGCTGGAGCAGATCGACCAGTTGGTCTCGGGTATTCAGCGCCAGCTCGAAACCAGCGGTGACACCGAGATTCAGTCCAGCCGTATCGGCGAAATGGTCATGGAAGGCCTGCAACAGCTCGACAGCGTCGCCTATATCCGTTTTGCCAGCGTCTATAAGGATTTCCGCGAGGCCAAGGATTTCGAAGAATTTGCCGGCACGGTGAAAGATCTGTTCGAAGAGTGAGAAACCCAGCCGCCAAACCGCCGTCCGAGAGGGAGGAGAGGGTCTCGGCTTCGCTCGACCCAGCCCCTCGACTACGCTCAGGACAAACGGGTGGTGTGGGGTCAATGCTCCCCAAAATCGTCCTTGTCCGCCCGCAGCTTGGCGAAAATATCGGTAAAGCGGCGCGCGCGATGCTGAATTTCGGGTTGAGCGAGATGCGCATTGTCAGCCCGCGGGACGGTTGGCCGAATCCCGACGCGTTCCCGGCTGCCTCGGGCGCGGACATGGTGCTCGAAAATGCGCAGCTGTTCGATACCGTCGCCGATGCAGTCGCCGATTGCGGCCATATTTACGCGACAACAGTGCGCAAACGCGGGCTCGACAAGCCGGTCGTGAAACCTGAAGTCTGCGCGGCCAATATCCGGTCTCTCGACGCGTCATCAGCGCTTCTATTTGGCCCCGAACGCTCGGGCCTTGATGCCGAAGATGTGGCGCTGGCCAATACGATCGTCACCGTGCCGATCAATCCGGAATTCGGGTCGCTCAACCTGGCCCAGGCGGTGATCCTGCTGGCCTATGAATGGTCCAAAGGCGCAGATCTCGCCATTCCCACGGAGAAGGACCGCCTCCCCCCGGCACCGCACAAGGATCTGGAAGCGCTGATCGAGCATCTGGAAAAAGTGCTGGAGCCAACCGGCTATTTCTTCCCGCCAGATCGGACACCGACGACCAAACGCAACCTACGGACAATCCTCACCAAGCCCGAATGGACCGCACCGGACGTCCAAGCCTTGCGCGGCGTTCTCTCGGCAATTGAGAAGAAGCGTCAGGCCGACTGAGCACTCTCAGCACTCGCCGTCATGGCGAGCGCTGTCCGGTGCGCTGCCGATCGAACCTCCTCGGCCAGCTCTGAATCCGGCAATGTTCGGGCGAGAACCATACCTCCAACGCATAATGCAGCCAGGGCCAATGCCGTTTCGCGCCCACCCTGCGATTGCCCGGACACTCCATTTTCGAACAAGCCGACCATCGACGTCAGTAATGTTTGGTAGGATTCTCGCACCTCCGGGTTCGCCCGGGCAATGTCCGAAGGGAGCGCTATCATCGGGCACTGTCCGTCAATATCGCCAAGATGATCCGCGGACAGATATCCGGCGATCATTTGCTGCGCCATATTTGGACCGGGAACGGCTGCTGTAACGCCAGCGTCGGCGCGCCATTCTGCGCCACGCCCAGCGAGAAAGCTGGATACTGCGGCGGCGTATAGCGCTTCCTTACTGGAAAAATGGTTATAGAAACCCCCGCGCGTCAAACCGACATCGCGCATCACCATGTCGATCGTCACATCTTCAAAACCATGCCGATTGAACAAGATGCGAGCGGCCTCGACAATCCGCATTCGCGTTTCTTGTTTATGTTCAGCGCTATAGGGCATCACAAACACTCCTTTGGTGACCAAGTTAGCATGGCTTCTAAATATGTTCTTTAACATATTTAGAAGCGCGTCATACCCGGCATCCCAAGTGATTCATGCAATGAAACAGGAGATTATCATGCCAAAATTTGTACTCGCCTATCACGCCGGGCCGGACTTCAACCCTCCTTCGGATGGACCGAAACATATGGAAGATTGGAAAGCCTGGATGGCTGGCCTTGGAGATGCGGCCGTCGATCCCGGCCTTGCGCTTGGTCCGTCCAAGACTGTCGGACCCCAGGGTATCGCAGATGACGGCGGCGCAAACCCGCTGGCGGGCTACACCGTCGTGCAGGCGGAGACGATCGACGCAGCGCTGGCGATAGCGCGCAATTGCCCGCATGTTGCTCTTGGCGGCACCATCGAAGTCGCGCCCGACATGGAACTGCCAATGTAGTCCGACGACGCGGCTCGAAACTTTGATCGACACGGAGAATACCATGCGTGAACTTGCCATTCTGACCTTCCTGTCCCTCGACGGCGTGATGCAAGCACCGTCGAGCCCCGAAGAAGATGCATCTGGCGGGTTCACGCATGGAGGCTGGGCCCAACCGCAATGGGACTCCGTAATGGCGCAGGTCGCCGAATATGCGATGAACGCGCCCTATGATCTGCTGCTCGGTCGCAAGACCTATGACTTGTTCGCGCCGCATTGGTCTGAAGCGCCACCGGATTCAGGACCAGCCGCGATGCTCAATGCCGCCACCAAATATGTGGCTACATCCAATCCGAGCGATCTCAATTGGCAGAATTCCCGGGCGATCACGGGTGATGTGCCACGCGCAATCAAAGCCCTGAAAGCGGAAGATGGTCCGTTGCTGCAAGTCCATGGCAGCTGGCAGCTCATCCAATTGCTGCTCGAGCACGATCTGATCGATGAGTTTCGGCTTTGGGTGTTCCCGGTCGTGCTGGGTAGCGGCAAGCGGCTCTTCTCCAGCCCGTCATCAATGCAAAAGCTCAACCTCGTTAGGAGCGACGCTACGAGCGACGGGGCCGTGATGCAGATCTTCCGACGCGGTTAGTCCCGGATATCGTCGTAGCGGATGAACTCATAGGCAATCGAGTTCTCGACCAGCAATTCCCATAGCGCTGCCGCCAAAGGTACCGGCACGCCAAGCTCAGCCGCATAGGCCTTCACATTGGCAATGACATCCGCCTTCCGATCTTCGTCGCGAACCGTATCGCGCGTGGGTTTGATCCGCGCCGCCGCATCCATATAGCCGAAGCGCCGTGCCATCAGAGTGACGAGCGCGCGATCGATGGCGTCCACCCCCTCACGGACTTCAGCCATCGTGCTCGTATCGGCGGGATCGACGGTCTCGTCGACAGATTTTGCATCGGTCATGGGCAGCGTCTCTAACCGGTCAGCAGTGAATGTCGAGAAGCGATTCAATCAGAACCGCGCGACTAGAGCCGATCCATATTGAGCCAGTTGTCAGAGCCAAGCCACACCCGTTCAAGCGCTGCATCAGCGGCAGCCGCTTCGACTTCATTTCCGAGTGCGCGTTCGGTCTCGCCCAGCCCATACAAGGCCCAGCCATTGGCAGGCGCGCGGACCAGTGCTGCCATGAAGGCGTCCTTGGCTTCATCATGCCGGCCAGCCTGATGCAGGGCCGCACCAAGTGACTGATCTACTGGATAATACCAATAGGGCGGCTCGGTGTAGGGCAGCGCGTCCTGGAGAGCGATCGCTTCCTGATAGAGCGTGATCGCCTCGTCATAATTGCCATTGCCATAGGCGAAACGCGCACGCGCCACGGCTTCCGCCAGGGTCAGGAGTTCAGGGCCCGGAACCCCCTGTTCAACCATTAGCGACAGATCATGTTCAGCCCGAATGGTGTTGAGCGCCTCCAGCTCGCGAGCAAATCCTTCGGCATCGCGCAGCTGCGCATAGGCCGTTGCCCGCGCATAATGCCGAATCGCCGCGACATAGGGGAGACGCGAATCTGCTTCGCGCATCTCCAGGATCCGTTCTGGTGCGGCGAACTGGGCAGCGGCCATATAGGGGGCCGCATGGATTGGCTGAACCCAGGCCATCTGGGCCGCAATGTCGGCGCTCAGGACACGCTGGAGCCGCACGGACTCCCGAATGGCCGTCGGCATGTCACCCGCCATCTGCGCGGACGTGACAATGAAATGCACATTGTGCGGATAATAGCCGAACCGGTACAGGCCATCATCGCCAACGCTTGCCAGATAATCTTCATCGGCCCGCGTCGCGGTAATGTTGACGCGAATGGAATCGGCGTAGCGCCCGATGCGATAATAGATATGCGCGGGCATATGGTTGAGATGCCCGGAGGAAGGCGCAATCCATTCAGCAAGGCGATCGGCCGCAGCCTCCGCCTTGGTCGGATCACCGCTATTCTCCATCAGGTGGATGTAGAGATGCGCAGCCTGGGGATGCGAGAGATTGCGATCGAGAACGGTTTCGATCAGCTGCACGCCGTCGCCAACGAGTCCACGGCTCACTTGGCCACCCGGCTCCCAATAATCCCAGGGGCTGGTGTCCATCGCCGCTTCGGCGGCCAGGACCGCGATCTCGTCATTCTCTGGGAAGCGCGCTGCAACCTCGAGCATTGCATTGGCATAGACACGATCAAGCGCGGCGCGATCTGCGTCGGGCGCGTCAGAATAGCGCAAGGCCAAGGCATCGATCAGCGCCTGGCCTTCCGGAGACGCATTGTCCCGGAGCTCAACCGCTCGGGCAATAGCCGCCATTGCCGGTGCCACGGCTTCGGGCATCATGGGCGCATTGATGTTCGGGCCAAGTGCCAAGGCTTCACCCCAGAAGCACATTGCGCAATCCGGTTCGAGTGCCTGACCTGCCTGGAAGGACCGGATCGCGGCATGATGATTGAACCCATAGGTGAGCATGATGCCCTGGGTGAAATAGCCCCGCACCGTATCGCTCTCGGAATCCGCCGAGAGCTGAAATACGGGTAGATCGTCGAATAGCGGCATCACGTCCGAGCCCGCGTCGGCCATAGTCATCGCGGTCGCGAGTTTCAGGCGCGTATCAAGCGTGCTTATGCCGCTGCGCTGGCTGCATAGCGCTACGGCACGGCGCACGGGATCGAGCATCGCCAGCGTTTCGGCCGATGGCCCGTCACTGCGCGACTCCATCGCTGCGCTTTGTGAAACCGCGAAAACGCCGGCAAGACTGGTCGCAAGTAATATCTTTTTCATTGGAAGCCCCCTATTCTCCGAGGACTTTATGCCAGATGTCCGACGTTTTTTCCATTGGGTGCGCTGAGCGATCAGCGCAGCATCTGGTTTCTCGCCGATTCCGTGGTGTTCCGGCCACTCCAAAAGCCTTGACTTTACCCCGCTCAACCGCCACATGCGCGCCTTCGCAATTGGCCCTGCACCCCGGTGAAGCGGTGGCCGCGTTCAGCATCAGGCTGTTCGGTGCGGTTCCGGGAACGACATAAACGCGAATTGGAGACAGACAATGTCAAAGCGCAAAAGCGCCAAGTATAAACTCGACCGCCGGATGGGCGAAAACATCTGGGGTCGTCCGAAAAGCCCGGTAAATCGTCGCGAATACGGTCCTGGTCAGCACGGTCAGCGCCGCAAAGGCAAGCTTTCCGACTTCGGTGTGCAGCTGCGCGCCAAGCAGAAGCTGAAAGGCTATTACGGCGACATCACCGAAAAGCAGTTCCGCCGCGCTTACAAAGAAGCGAGCGCCATGAAGGGCGATACGTCGCAGAACCTGATCGGCATCCTCGAACAGCGTCTCGACATGATCGTGTATCGCGCAAAGTTCGCACCGACGATTTTCGCCGCGCGCCAGCTCGTCAATCACGGCCATGTCCGCGTCAATGGCGGCAAGTGTAACATCCCGTCACGCCGGATCCGTCCTGGCGACGAAATCACACTGCGTGCCAAGGCACAGGAAATGGCCCTGGTTCTTGAAGCACAGAGCCTCAATGAACGCGAAACCCCTGAATATGTCGTGCCTGATGGCACATCCAAGGTTGTGTTCACGCGGATCCCGACGCTCGATGAAGTTCCCTATCCGGTGAAGATGGAACCGAACTTGGTCGTCGAATTCTATTCGCGCTAAAGTTTCGGGAAACACCCAATCAAGAAGGGCGGCCTGCGGGTCGCCCTTTTTTTATAGCCCGAGTGCTTCACGAATAAACTCGTCACTGCGCTGGAGCACCTCCATTCGCACGGTTGAATCGACCAAACTGTGCCCCAGATCGTCATACTCAACGAGTTCGCTCGACTTGTCAGCGTCCTGCAGTCGGTCATGCATAATACGCGACTGGCTAATTCTGACACTCAAATCCATCTCTCCATGAAACATCAGAACAGGTGCTGTGATACGCTCAGCATTTCGCGCTGGAGAGCCATCCAAAATATGCGGTCCGGTGCCCAGATATTCGGAAAAATTGCGTCCTCCCACAAAATCTCGCTCATCCTCGCGGAGCTCTGGCAGATCGGTGACGGGCGCGATCGCAACAATTGCACGGAACAAGCCGGGTTCGTGCACCCCGGACTGTAGTGCGGCATAACCGCCATATGACCAACCCACTATGGCCAGGTGGTCGGGACGCGCAATGCCCTGGCTAACGAGCCACCGGGCACCATCATTGATGTCGCCGATCGCCGTCTGCCAGCCACGAAATCCATTTTCGACCAACCAATCCGTGCCATAGCCGCTCGAACCACGAAAATTCGGTTGCAGAACGGCAAATCCACGATGGGCAAAATATTGTGCCAGCCAGTCGAACCCCCACTCATCCCGAGACTCCGGTCCTCCGTGCGGCATCACAATCGCAGGCAAATCACGTCCGTCACCACCATGGGGCAATGTCAGATATCCAGGAATCTGGGTGCCGTCTCTTGCCGGATAGGTGACGGCCCTGACTTCAGCCAGGTCGACACCAGCCAGTGCCGGCCGTTCATCGAGTATGTGATTAAGGGTCAGCGCTGTCTTGTCGAAAACATAATAGCGACCAGGATCGGTGTCGCTTCCGGCCCAGATCAGGACCCGGTTTTCGTCATCGCTAGCGTCTATGAACCGGATTAGCGGAAGATCTGGCAGGGTTTGAGAGAGTTGCTCGGCCAGCGACCGATACTCCTCGTCAAAATACTCAACAACCTGATGATCTTCTGAATATCCAGCTCCGATTACCCGTCCTTGCCGTCCAAGCCGGAACAGACGATTCACATCGACGTGATCGTGCGCGTAGACAAGTTGGCGTTGCAACGAACCGTCGAGGCTGATGCTGTAGAGCGCTCGGCGGCCGTCGAGACGTTCGAACCCGTATGCAATATTGAGATCGCGGTCGATGGCGACGGGGTAGAGTCCCTCACGATCAATCGTATTGAACGTACCCATCGGCCGCCATTCATCACTGTCGACCGTACGATAGCGGTAGTTGAAATCTGAGCCTTGCGTTCCGGTCGCCCCGCGCATTTCCGCCAGCTCCATAATTCGAACGCGACCATGGCCATCCGTCAGATATGACGTCGCCATTGGGACCGCGCGAGCAACAATGTCGGTGGTCGCGTCGCGCAGGCTCAATCGCACCGCAGACCGCCCCCCTCTTGCGCCTCGGGTGAGCATGACATGATCTGGATCATCGGGCAGCCAATCAATAACTGAACCGTCGAACTGCCGAAAAACCCTGCTCGACCTCGATGTTCCACGTTGGCCCAGCGCCAACAGATTATCGCCCTCATCGTCGATGGCGAACAGCCGCGTGACCGTATAGATGTTGTTTCGCTGATCTTGTTCATACCACCATATCGAACAGATTAGCCGACTATCATTTGCAAACCGACACCATCGCAGATTCATCGGATCACCAGTGGTCGATGTAAAAACCTCAGCAAGTCCGCCGCCAACACTTGCTATATAAGCATGCCGAACGCGATTGCCGGCAGGACCGACAATTGAAACCCGGGCGCCATCCGGTGAGAGGCCAATCTGGCTCACAGCCGGAAGGCGGCCAAACATCTCAGCCGGATCAACATCCGTCGCAACACTCGTCTGCGGTGCCGCCAGCATCAGAATACCGCAGGCATATCTAATCCACCGCTTCATATCTCTCCCCTTAGCCCCTGCTACAATACAACATCATCTCAACCGGATAGTCCGCTAAGGATAAACGCAGACAATCACCTGTCCAGCCTTCAGGTTTTTCTGTTGCTGAGTCGGATCTCGATCCATATTGCCGTAGCGCCCCGGCACCAGGAGCTGATTGTGAAATACGCCCTCGACGAAGAGACCGCGCTCACAGCGCATGGCGATGGCCGCTATTCGCGACCCGTCACCGATGTGTTCTGGAATATGGACAGTGCCTTTGGTGGCTGGGCCTTAGCACTCGCGGTCGAAGCGGTGACGCAAGAAGCGCAGCCCAATGCGACGCTCGCCAGTATCAACGCGATTTTCCTCGCGGCAATCAAGGGCGACACGGTTTTCGTCTGTGTTGATGTGCTGAGCCAACGCAAGCGCACCGGCTTTTTCCGGGTCCATATCCATCAGGATGCGGCCGACGGCGCGCTCCTCTTCAGCGCAGACATCGTCATGTCCGAACGGTTCGAAACCGATATCGATTTCAAACCGACAATGCCGGACATCAAACCGGCAAATGAGGTCACGCCCCTCACCTTTCCTCCTGGCATGGGACCCCGCTGGTTCAGTCACTACGACCAACGCATCGCCGATGGCGCGCCATTTACCGCTCAAGACGTGCCGCGCAGTGCCGTCTGGATCCGCGAATCCGACGCTCGTCCCCTCGATATCAAGGGGTTGGTGACGATTTCGGATGTGCCGATGCCGCGCACATTTTTCCTCGGTAACGCTCCCCGTTTCAGCTCTACGGTTTCCTATAGTTTCTCGCTGTTTGCGACTGAGCAGGAGCTTGCCGATATCGGTGATGCGCCAATCCTCGTCGAAAGTGATAGTGATCGCGTGCGCAATGGCATGAGCGACCAACAGGCGCGGATTTGGTCGCCCAATGGCACATTGATTGCACTCACCAACCAGATCGCCTTTTTCCGTTAGCTACAACCCTCTTTTATCCTTGTTAGGCAGTTATTTAACAATAGCCGCTAACACCCCGAACTGGTGGTAAACGGACTCTGATCAAATTCAGAAAATCTGTTGGGGAAT
>CBDBUZ010000024.1:0-148899 GCA_965212265.1 Parasphingopyxis sp.
GATACCGACTGGATTTCGGACGAGCGCGAAGGCGTGACGATCAACGATGCTACGTCAGCGATCTTCGCGCAGGAGATGGACTGGCCGAAGCTCGATGCCACCACCTATAGCTGGCAGAAGGTTATGGGGTCGGAAGCCGCACATGGTATGCTGATCCTCAGCCCGCGCGCTGTTGAGCGGATCGAAAGCTATGATCCGGAATGGCCGCTGCCGAAGATATTCCGTGTCAAAAAGAACGGAAAGATCAATCGGGCCATCTTTGAAGGCGCAACAATCAACACGCCCTCCATGCTGGCCACAGAAGACTATATCGCCGCGCTCGAATGGGCGAAGTCGATTGGCGGATTGCCGGAATTGCAGGCCCGTGCGGATCGCAACTCGGCCGTCGTCCATCAGTGGATCGAAGCCACGCCATGGGTGCGCAACATGGTCTCTGACCCGGCCAAGCGGACCAATACCGGCGTATGCATGGTGTTCCAGGGCGAATGGTATGATGGCCTGTCTGTCGAAGATCAGGCGGCCGTTCCGGCAAAGATTGTGGCGATGCTCGAAGAACGCGGCATCGGCTATGACTTCAACGGCTATCGCGACGCCCCGCCATCCTTGCGGATCTGGTGCGGGTCGACAGTGGAAACCGATGACGTGGCTGCGCTGCTGCCCTGGATCGAATGGGCCTACGCCGAAGTTCAAGCCGCACATTCTGCCTAATTCCGTCATTCCAGTGAAAGCTGGAATCTCTGGCCATCTGCGTTTCGCTTAGTGTCCCGAGATCCTAGCTTAAGCTGGGATGACGAAAACCATGAAAGGTTTTCGTCATGCCTAAAGTACTTATTTCCGACAAAATGGACCCCAACGCGGCAGAAATCTTCCGATCTCGCGGTTTGGAAGTCGATGAAAAGACCGGTCTTTCCAAGGAAGAACTCGCCGAGATCATTGGCGAATATGATGGCCTGGCCGTGCGATCATCGACCAAGGTCACGCCCAAGATTCTTGAAGCCGCGACTAATCTCAAAGTGATTGGTCGCGCTGGCATTGGCGTCGACAATATCGATGTGCCTGAAGCTTCGGCGCGCGGTGTCGTCGTGATGAACACGCCATTCGGCAACTCGATCACGACGGCCGAACACGCCATCGCCATGATGTTTGCGCTTGCCCGGCAGCTGCCTCAGGCTGACGCATCGACCCAGGCTGGGAAATGGGAAAAATCGAAATTCATGGGCGTCGAGCTGACTCACAAGACGCTTGGCCTGATCGGTGCCGGTAATATCGGATCGATCGTTGCGGATCGTGCGCATGGGCTGAAGATGAAGGTCGTCGCCTATGATCCATTCCTGACTGAAGACCGCGCCGTGGAACTTGGCATTGAAAAGGCCACTCTGGATGAGCTGCTAGGGCGCGCGGACTTTATCACGCTTCACACCCCGCTCACCGATCAGACGCGCGGTATCCTGTCCCGCGAGGCAATTGCGAAAACCAAAAAGGGCGTGCGGATCATCAATTGCGCGCGTGGAGGCCTGATCGATGAAGATGCGCTGAAGGAAGCGCTTGAGAGCGGTCAGGTTGCCGGTGCTGCACTGGATGTGTTTGCCGAAGAACCGGCCAAGGAAAATGCCTTGTTCGGTACCCCTGGCCTCATTTCGACACCCCATCTTGGTGCGTCGACCAGCGAAGCGCAGGTCAATGTCGCGATCCAGGTGGCCGAGCAGATGTCCGATTTCCTGCTCGATGGCGGTGTAACAAATGCGCTCAACATGCCATCACTTTCGGCAGAGGAAGCGCCCAAGTTGAAACCCTATATGACGCTTGCCGAGAAGCTCGGTGCGCTCGTCGGTCAGCTTGCGCATGATGCGGTGAAGGGCATATCAATCGAAGTTGAAGGCGCAGCCGCCGAGCTGAACCAGAAACCGATCACCGGTGCTGTGCTGGCTGGGTTCATGGGCGCCTATTCGGATACCGTGAACATGGTCAATGCGCCCTATCTCGCCAAAGAGCGTGGTTTGGACGTTCGCGAAGTCCGCCATGATCGCGAAGGCGTCTATCATACGCTGATCCGGGTCGCGGTGATGACTGATGAGGGCGAAAAATCGGTGGCTGGGACCCTTTTCGGTGAAAATGTACCCCGGCTCGTCGAGTTATTTGGTGTGAAGATCGAGGCCGATCTGGCCGGACCGATGCTCTATGTCGTCAACCAGGATGCGCCAGGCTTTATCGGGCGGATCGGGACCACGCTGGGCAAGGCAGACGTCAATATCGGCAACTTCCACCTTGGTCGGCGCGAAGGCGGCGGCGATGCGATCTTGCTCTTGTCCGTTGATCAGCAGGTCGAAGAACCGCTGATGTGGGACGTTTGCAATCTCGAAGGTGTGAAAACCGTCATGGGACTAAGCTTCTAGCGAATCGAATATGGCGCTAAGGCGGACCCCATGACCAAGATTGCACCTGGATTGCTGCCTGAAGGGCTGCGCGACCGGCTTCCGCCCGAGGCCGAGGCCGCCGCGCGTCTGTTGCGGTCTGTAATGGATAGCGTGGCGTCTTATGGCTATGAGCGGGTCTCGCCGCCGCTCGCGGAATTTGAGGAAGGCATGGTTGGCCAGCTCAAATCCGATGGCGCGCAGGATCTTCTGCGGATTATCGACCCGGTATCGCGGCGGACATTGGCGCTGCGGCCCGATATCACCGCTCAGATTGGCCGCATTGCCTCGACCCGCATGGCTGGGCGCCCGCGCCCAGTGCGGCTCGGCTATGGTGGAGATATCCTGCGATTGCGCGCAACCCAGCTGCGCCCCGAACGCCAGCTCGTCCAGGCCGGAGCGGAATTGATCGGTGCGGACAGTGTGGCGGCGGCAAGCGAAATCCTGTCCGTCGCCGTGGACGCGCTAGCTGGAGCCGGTGTGGCTGACATTACGGTCGACCTGACCCTGCCCGATCTCGTTCCGACATTGGCGGCTGGCCCCTTCCCGCTTGCACCCGAGCAGGTTGACCCAGTCCGCACTGAGCTGGACGAAAAGGATGCAGGCGCAATCGCGGCTCTGGGAGCGGACGCCTATCTGCCGCTGATCCATGCCGCCGGGCCGATCGACCGCGCGCTCACGCAGATGCGAGCGATCGATGCCGGCGGTGCGCTCAAATCCCGACTGGATGGCGTAGAAGCGATTGCTGAAACTTTGACCAACCGCGCAACGATCACGCTCGATCCCACCGAACGGCATGGCTTCGAATATCAAAGCTGGCTGGGCTTCTCCTTGTTCGGCGCAGGGATTGCCGGCGAGATTGGTCGCGGCGGCAGCTATATGATCAACCATGCCGATGGCGCGGAAGAACCCGCGATGGGCTTTTCCCTCTATGTCGATCCGCTGGTCGACGCAGGATTGGGAGCCAAGGACAAGAAACGCCTGTTTCTACCGCTCGGCACAGATCCGGTCACAGCCAAACAGTTGCGCGCCGATGGCTGGAGGACGGTTGCTGCGCTCACTGATGCGGACAGCGCGGAATCGCTCGATTGCACCCATCGATTTGACGGTAGCGAGCCCCAGAAAAACTGAATTCGAGCGGCAATTTCGACGCAACCGTGAATAGCGCCGTGGACGTACCTCTCTCAGACAATTAGGAGCGGGTCGTAACCCGCAAGCGAAAGCGTTTCACCATGGCTAATGTAACGGTAATCGGCGCCCAATGGGGCGATGAGGGCAAGGGCAAGATCGTCGACTGGCTATCGGCCCGCGCCGACGCAGTGGTGCGGTTCCAAGGCGGCCACAATGCCGGGCACACGCTGGTCATCGGCAACGAAACCTACAAATTGTCGCTGCTGCCTTCCGGCATTGTGCGCGGCACGCCATCGATGATCGGCAATGGTGTGGTGCTCGATCCCTGGGCGCTGCGCGACGAGGTCGCCAAGCTCCGTGGCCAGGGCGTCGACGTCACACCCGACACGTTACAGATTGCCGAAACCTGCCCGCTTATCCTGCCAATCCATCGCGACCTTGATGGCCTGCGGGAAGACGCCAGCGGCGAAGGCAAGATCGGTACGACGCGCCGCGGTATCGGCCCTGCTTACGAAGACAAGGCCGGGCGCCGCGCGATCCGGGTCTGCGATCTTGCGCATCTGGACGATCTCGAGCCGCAGCTCGATCGCCTGTGCGCCCATCATGATGCGCTCCGCGCTGGCTTCAACGAACCGCCAATCGATCGCGAGCGCTTGCTCAACGATTTGCGCGAGATTGCAGACTTTGTCCTGCCATTTGCGCAGCCCGTTTGGCGCTCACTCAATGCGGCGCGCCAGCGTGGCGATCGGATCTTGTTCGAAGGTGCACAGGGTGTGCTGCTCGATGTCGATCATGGCACCTATCCATTCGTCACTTCGTCCAACACGATTGCTGGCACCGCCGCAGGCGGCTCTGGCCTCGGCCCGGGGGCAGTGGGTTTCGTCCTCGGCATTGTCAAAGCCTATACGACCCGCGTTGGCGCAGGTCCCTTCCCGACCGAGCTTGAGGACGAGAACGGCCAGCGGCTTGGCGAACGCGGCCATGAATTCGGCACCGTGACCGGTCGCCAGAGGCGCTGTGGCTGGTTTGATGCGGTACTGGTCCGCCAGTCGGTTGCCGTATCCGGCGTGACTGGAGTCGCGCTCACCAAGCTCGACGTGCTGGACGGCTTTTCCGAGCTCAAGATATGCATCGGCTATCGGGTGAACGGCCGAGACTATGACTATCTCCCGCCGAACACCCAGGATCAGGCCGCGGTCGAGCCGGTTTATGAGACAATCGAAGGCTGGAGCGAGACGACAGCTGGCGCGCGCAGCTGGAACGACCTTCCCGCCCAGGCGATCAAATATGTCCGCCGCGTCGAAGAGTTGATTGGATGCCCGGTGGCGCTGGTTTCGACGAGCCCGGAACGTGAAGATACGATATTGGTGCGCGATCCGTTCGCCGATTGATCGCTGACAGCGTTGTCAGTAGACTGGTCCGGGGATTTAGGGAGGACCAGGATTATGAAATCGATCGTCGCCATTGGTGCGATGCTGCTTGCATCGACCAGCGCATATGCCGCCATTCACACCGTTGAAGCCGGCCCAGACGCTCAGGAACGGTTGCAAACCGCGCTGATCGAGGCGGAACCCGGCGATACGGTCCAGATCGGCGCCGGCCGGTTCGAGCTGACAGATGGTCTCTCCCTCGACGTCGACAATGTCAGTGTTCGCGGTGCCGGTCCCGACGAATCGATTCTCGATTTCACCAACCAGGTCGGTTCCGGCGAGGGTCTAATGGTGACGTCCGACGATGTCGTGCTGCACGGTTTTGCGATCGAGAACACACGCGGTGACGGAATAAAATCCAAGGAAGCGAACCGGATCGTTTATGACAATCTGCGGGTCGAATGGACGAACGGACCCGATCCAACCAATGGCGCCTATGGCATCTATCCGGTCGAATCGACCCATGTCCTGGTGCAGAATTCGCAGGTAATCGGTGCATCGGACGCGGGCATCTATGTCGGTCAGTCGCAGCAGATTATCGTGCGAAACAATATTGTGACCCACAACGTCGCTGGGATCGAGATCGAGAACAGCTTCTTCGCCGATGTCTATCAGAATATGGCGACTGAAAATACCGGCGGGATTCTTGTCTTCGACTTGCCGAACTTGCCGCAAATGGGCGGCCATAGTGTTCGCGTGTTCCATAATATGATCGAAAACAACAACACCGATAACTTTGCCCCGGAAGGCAATATTGTTGCTGGTGTTCCTGCGGGTACGGGCGTGATGGTGATGGCCAATCGCAACGTCCATGTGTTCGAAAACGTGATCCAGGATCATGGGACCAGCAATGTGATGCTCGTCGCCTATACCGAAGAGTTTGACGATCCGAATTACGAGCCGACAATCCGCGATGTGGTCATCCACACAAATGTTCAGGGCCGGGCCGGCTATGCGCCCGATTTTGAGGGTGGCGAGCAGCTGGCTGCGGCGGTTGGCGGCACCCTGCCGCCAGTACTGTGGGACGGTGTTGGCGAAGGTATCATCGTCAATGACGATGTGCCCGTCCTGTCGCTCGGCCTCACCAGCGCCGGCCAGGCACTGACCGAAGCACAACCATCGATGGCCGAAATCGCCAGCGAAGAAACGCCAGCGGCACCCGAAGCCGTCGTCCTGCCAGCGAGCATGGAGGCTGCGCTCCAGTGATCCGCGCGCTGGCCGCACTGGCCGGCTGGCTGGCGCTGGTTAGCGCCAGCGCGCCGATGCCTGTGGCCCAGGACGTAATCAGCGGCGATAGCTTGCCGCGGTCATTGTCCGAGTTTCGTTTCTTCACCGACGGGATCGGCCACACACCGAATGACCGGGTAAGGCCCTATGCGCTCAACACCCCGTTGTTCAGCGACTACGCCCTCAAAAACCGCTTCGTCTATGTGCCCGAAGGCCAGCAGGCGACATATAATGCGGATGGCGTGTTCGAGTTTCCGGTCGGCTCTGCGCTGATCAAGAGTTTTGGTTATCCAGCCGATTTCAGGGATCCTGACAGCGAGATTCGCTGGCTGGAAACCCGCGTATTGCTGCGACGCGAAAGCGGATGGGTCGCCCTCCCCTATGTCTGGAATGAAGATGGCAGCGATGCGACCTTGCGCCGGGCTGGCCGTCGCATGCCGGTGAGCTGGATCGACGCCAATGGCGAAACGCAGGAGATCAGCTATCGCGTCCCGAACCAGAACCAGTGCAAAACCTGCCATGCCCGCAATGACGAGATCGCCCTCATCGGACCGAATGCGCGCAACCTGAATGATGGTGTGCGGCTGGCGCAATGGGTTGACTGGTCGGTCCTCGATCAGGCCCCTGCTGATGCCCCGCGGGTGCCCATTTGGGATGATCCGGGCAGTGGCACGCTCGACGAACGCGCGCGGGCCTATCTCGATATCAATTGTGCCCATTGCCACGAACGCGAGGGCAGCGCGAGCAATTCGGGCCTCTTCCTCAGCTATGATGAAGGCCAGACCGTCGCACGCGGTATCTTGAAACGCCCGGTCGCGGCCGGGCGCGGCAGCGGCGGCCGCGATTTCGATATCGAGCCTGGTCATCCAGAACGCTCTATCTTCGTCTATCGCATGCAATCGCGCGATCCGGGCATCGCAATGCCGGAACTGGGGCGCGGGATGCTCCATGACGAAGGCATTGCGCTGATCGAAGCCTATATCGCCGCGATGGACGAGCAGAGTTGAGGATGGATCGATGACATCACGCGAATCCACTCAGTTTCTTCCTCGCGCCCATGCCGATGAAGCAGCCTTTGATCGCAGTGCTGCGGATTGGGCGGCGTTGCTCGGCATCGGTGCAATCCAATGGCCCTGGTTGTTGCGATCGCTCAATGGCGGGAGTGCAGCGGATAAAGAAGTGCTGCTCGATCGGCTCGGCCTGCCGAGTGGTGCCTTGCCCAATCTGGGCAGCTGGAAGGCGGATGTCGCTCTGCTCAGCAAGATCGCCGATCGCATTCTCGAAACGCGCCCCAAGCTTGTCGTGGAGTTCGGTGCAGGCGCATCAACCCTGATTGCATCGCGCGCGCTCCAGATAGCCGGTGGCGGGCGGCTGGTCAGTTTCGATCAGCATGCCGATTTCATCGAACAGACGCGCGCATGGCTCGGCGATCATAACCTGTCAGCAGAGATGCATGCGGTGCCGCTGATCCGCTCTCCGGGGCCTTGGCACGGCCTGTGGTACGATCATGGACCATTGCCGGACGATATCGACCTGATGCTGATCGACGGACCCTGCTGGACCATTCATCCCTTTACGCGCGGCGCTGCCGCAGAAGCGTTCGACAAAATTGCGATTGGCGGAATGGTGATGCTGGATGACGGCGCCCGGCCCGGCGAGCGGGGTAATCCGTCGACGCTGGGCAAAAGCGCATCCCAATTTCGATTTCGAACTGGTGAGCGACGGAACCAAAGGCACCGTCATCGGAATACGCCGCCGCTAAACGTCGTCCGCCGAGACCATTTCCTCGCGATCGATTTCATTGGTCATGCTGGCCACCGTCGTCGCGACCGCTGCATCGCCGGATACGTTGGTTGTTGTCCGCATCATGTCCATGATCCGGTCTACACCAGCCACAAAGGCAATCGTTTCAAGCGGCACGCCAACCGCACCGAACACCAGCGCCATCATGATCAGGCCTGCGCCAGGAATGCCGGCCGCGCCGATCGCACCGAGCGTCGACAGAATCGAGATCAGGAAATATTGAGCGAGCGTCAGTTCAACACCGAAAATCTGCGCACCAAATAATGTGGCGAGGCCCAGATACATCGCCGTACCGTTCATGTTGATCGTCGCGCCCAACGAAACAACGAAGCTCGATACGCTGGGAGACACGCCAAGGTTTCGCTGCGTGCATCGCAGCGTCACAGGAAGCGTCGCGTTGGATGATGCGGTCGAATAGCTCACCGCGATTGCATCGATGATGCCACGGAAGAAGTCGATCACCGGCAATTTGGCGAGGAATTTGATCATCGCCGAATACATGACGAGGATGATCAAGAGGCAGCCGATATAGTTGAGCGCCACCAGCTTGGCGAGCGCGATCAGGGCATCGAAACCCAGCGTACCGGCAACCCAGGCCATCAGCGCAAAGACACCGAATGGGGTCAGTTCCATGACCAGGATCGTGACCTTCTGCATGATGATCGCGCCACTATCGAAGATCTTCTGGACAGGTTCGCCATCCTCTTTGGCCATCAAGATGCCGATACCGATCAGCATCGAGAAGACGATCAGCGGCAGCACGGCCACGTCCGCCATCACCTGGACCGGGCTTTCCGGGATCACGGACAAAAGCATATCGCGCCACGTCGTCTCATTGGGAGTCGGAACCGCGCCCATTTCGATAGCGCTGGTATCAACGCCAAGGCCCGGACCGACAAAGGTACCGAGCGCCAGGCCCAGCCAAACGGCGATCTGCCCGGTAACGATGAAGAGCAGCAGCGCGCGACCGCCAACATTGCCGAGTTTTCTAAGATCGCCAATCGCGGCCACCCCGGAAACAAGGCTGAAGAAAATGAGCGGGACAACGAGCATCCGGATCGATGCAACAAAGACATCGCCGATGATTTTGATGCTTTCGGCGTCAGGCCCCCAAAGGCGACCGACGATGATCCCGAGAATGAGGGCGCCGATAACCCGTTGCCAAAGCGGGATTTCAAACCATTTCTTGATCACGTAACTCTCTCCGCCCGCTCTGTTTTTTCTTGTGCTATCGCCCAAGCGGCGGCGCGGCAACTCCTAGGAGAACATAAAGGCGATCGTTAAGCAGGTCGTGAAGCCGACGGCTGCGGTTAACGGCAGGCCGGCTTTGACGAAATCGAGGAAACGATAATTGCCCGCAGCATAGACCAGCGTATTGGTCTGATAGCCGATGGGCGTTGCAAAACTGGCCGACGCAGCGAACATGACGGCGATCACCAAGGGCCGCGGATCGACGCCCAGCTGGTTCGCAAGGCCAATCACAATCGGCGTCACGATAACCGCCACCGCGTTGTTCGTTACGATCTCGGTCAGGATCACAGAGAGGATGTAGACGAGGAAGATCAGCGACCAGGCCGGCACCGACTGGAGCACTGGCACGGCCGCATCAACGATCAGCCCGACACTGCCCGCCTGTTGCAGTCCGACGCCCACAGCGAGCATCGCGAAAATCAGGATCAACACATTGCCGTCGATCGAACCCCAGGCTTCCTCCGCATCGATACAGCGCGCGGCAAGAATGGCACCCATGCCAAGGATCGCAGCGACGGCGAGCGAGACAATATTGAGCGCAGCCAGCGCGACAACCGCCGCCAGGGCCATGATTGCAATCGGCGCCCGATCGCGGCGAAACTCCCGGGTCCGGGTCTGTCCGACACCGAGCAAGTTCGGATTCTCATACATCCGCCGGATCGCATCTTCAGAGCCCGTAACCAGCAATCGATCCGCAGCGCGCATGCGTGAATTGGGCATGTCCGGCCCGGGCAGCTGCCGGTGGCGCGTGATGCCGATGATGCGGACACGCAGACGGCTGAGAAACGGAATATCGCTTAGCCGACGACCCAAGCTTGGATGGGTTGGCGCGATCGTTGCCTCGACCAGCGCTTCGCTGTTCGCGCTCGGGCCATTGCGCCCGGCAATGCCCATTTCGAACTGGCGCGTCCGGCGGAGCGAGAGCAGCTCCGTCATATCGGTCCGGATAATCACATGATCGCCGGCCATCGCAATCTCTTCTGAAACTTCTTGCCGGACAAACTGATCGCCGCGTTTGATCGACAGTACTTTGAGCCGCGAGGGTCGCAAGGCCGAGAGTTCACCATATTTGCGGCCGATCACATCGCCTTCCTCCGGTACAATCAGCTCGGTTAGAAAGTCGGTATCTTCGGTACTGCGATAGAGGGAGGACGGATCGCCTTTAGGCAGCAGCAATGGCCCGAATATCGCCAGTGTTACTGCTCCGGCCAGCGCCGCCATCAAGCCATAGGGCGAGATTTCGAATATCCCGAACGGCTCCAGACCTTCCTGCCGCGCGACCGCGTCGACAATCAGGTTGGTCGACGTCCCGATCAAGGTCATCGTACCGCCAAGGATGCAGATATAGGATAACGGTATCAGCAACCGTTTGACCGACATGCCAGTGGCTTCTGCGAGCCGGGCAATGATCGGGATCAGCACCAGGACAACCGGCGTATTGTTCATAAAGGCCGAGGCCACAAAGGCGCCAATCAGCAGCTCGACCAAGGCAAGACGCGGGCGTTTTGCGGCGCGCGCTACGATCCCGGAGGCCAGTGCGTCAATCGTGCCCGTTCTGAGCAGCGCTCCGGAGAGCACGAACATCGCGCCGATGGTGATGGGTGCGGGATTGGAAAAGACCGACAGAAGCCCGTCTGAGTCCAGGATACCGAGAAACAGGAACGTACAAGCGCCAAATAGTGCGACGACGGCGGCCGGAAAGCGTTCGAACAGAAACGCGACGAACATCACGCCCAATATCAATAGGCCGATAACCGCCTCGTTCTGGTCGATAAAGAGCTGTATTGCTGCCAAATCCTACCCCCGAATATTCTTGCTTATCAGGAGCATTGAGCGCGGTGAAGCAGCATTTGATCTGCCAGCACCAGCGCCATCATCGCCTCGACAACCGGGACACCGCGTATCCCGACACAGGGGTCGTGACGGCCTTTGGTCGAAATTTCGGTCGCCGCGCCATCTTTGGTAACGCTCTTCAACGGAGTGAGTATCGAGCTGGTCGGCTTGAATGCGGTGCGACAGACTATCGCATCGCCATTCGATATGCCGCCAAGGATGCCCCCGGCATTGTTCGAAAGAAAGCGCGGACCGTTGTTACCGGGCTCCATCTGATCGGCATTTTCACTGCCGGTGATGCGCGCCGCTTCGAAGCCATTGCCGATCTCCACGCCCTTGGTGGCGTTGATCGACATCATTGCCGCGGCAAGCTCGCCATCCAGCTTGGCATAGACCGGCGCACCCCAGCCAGCCGGTACGCCGAGCGCCACGCATTCAGCGACAGCGCCCAGAGAATTGCCATCCTTGCGCGCCGCATCCACGGCGGCTTCCCATTCCGATGCAGCAACCGGATCAGGACAGAAAAAGCTGTTGGCATCAATCGCGGCATCGTCGAACCGCGCGCGATCAATGGCGATCCCGCCAAGCTCAGTCAGATAGGCACGGATCGTGATCGCCTCACCCAGCACCTTGCGGGCGACGGCGCCAGCCGCGACACGGGCGGCGGTCTCGCGCGCCGACGATCGGCCACCACCACGCGGATCGCGAAACCCATATTTCGCGTCATAGGTATAATCGGCATGGCCCGGACGATATTTGGCGGCAATCTCGGAATAATCCTTGGACCGCTGGTCGACATTTTCGATCATCAAATGAATCGGCGTGCCCGTGGTGCGTCCTTCATAGACGCCGGACATGATTTTCACCGCATCTGGCTCCTGACGCTGCGTCGTGTAACGGGACTGGCCCGGACGGCGCTTGTCCATCCAGGGCTGGATATCGCTTTCATCGAGCGCAATTCCCGGCGGGCAGCCATCAATGACGGCGCCAAGCCCCGGTCCGTGGCTCTCACCCCAGGTCGCAAAGCGGAAGATGCGTCCAAAACTGTTATGGCTCATCAGCTATCTACCCATCCCTCGATCGGCCGCACGCGGCAGCGCCGGATCACTTCTCCAGCGCGATATCCGGCGCGTCCTCGGCCTTCATGCCAATTACATTATAACCAGCATCGACATGATGGGTTTCACCGGTGACCCCCGATGCCAGATCGCTCAGCAGATAGAGACCGGCACCGCCGACATCATCGATCGTCACATTGCGACGGAGCGGTGAATTGAGCTCATTCCATTTGAGGATGTAGCGGAAATCGCCAATGCCGCTGGCCGCCAGCGTCTTGATCGGGCCAGCCGAGATTGCATTCACGCGAATATTGTCGGGTCCCAAATCCATCGCGAGATATTGGACACTGGTCTCGAGCGCAGATTTGGCGGGCCCCATAACGTTATAATGCGGGACGACCTTTTCAGCGCCATAATAGCTGAGCGTCAGGATCGATCCGCCTTCCGGCATCATCTCGCTGGCGCGCTTGGTAACCGCGACCATCGAATAGACCGAAATGTTCATCGTCATCAGGAAGTTATCGAGGCTGGTATCGACATATTTGCCGCGCAGCTCATTCTTGTCGGAAAAGCCGATCGCATGGACCACAAAGTCGATCGTCTCCCAGCGATCCTTGAGCGTAGCAAATGCCGCATCGAGCGCATCCATGTCGGAAACATCGCACTCAATCAGGAAATCGGAGCCCACACTTTCGGCCAGCGGACGCACACGCCGCTCCAAAGCCTCTCCCTGATAGCTGAACGCCATTTCGGCGCCCTGCTCGTGTAGCTGCTTGGCAATGCCCCATGCCAAAGACCGATCATTGGCCAGGCCCATGATCAGCCCACGTTTTCCGTCCATCAATCCCGTCATTACGGTTCCTCGACTGTAATTTCGGACGCAGTTTCGTCCGCTGTTTCCCTTAACTCGCTTTCGGGTACTTCCGCCAGTGCTGCGTTCAAATGGGATGCAACCACCACCCCATAGCCGATGACGAAGAAAAACATCATCGACAACATGAAACCGGCAAGGCTGCCATAGGTAAGGTCATAGCTGATCAGGTTGGAGAGTATGATTGGCATCAGCGCCGTAGTCCCGAGCCACCAGACCGTGACCAGCAGCGCACCGGGCCATTTGGGATAGCGCCTGGCGCGATATTCGCGCGGCGTAAGCGTCCAGAACACGAGGTAGAAACCTAGAAAAATCGCCGCCGCTGGGACCAGCCGCGATATCGAGACAAGCACGCGATACTCTTCGAGAACCGGGGCGACATCATAGATGAACTGCTCGATTCCGGTCATCACAAACTGCAACCCAAAGGCGAGTAACGCGATTGCGACGGCCGCAATGATCAGCCCGATGGAGAACAGCCGATACTCGTAAAATGGCCGCCCATAGGGTGTGCCATAGGCACGCCGCAGGATTTCTCGGATCGTTTCGATAAAGCTCGCCGTGGTCCATAATCCGATCGCCGCGCCGATCCACAGGAGATTGCCGGTGCGTGCCGACAATACGCTGGCGATCGGATCCTCCAACGCCGAGCCGACGCTCGGTGGGACATTTTGGAGGAACATAGCAACCGCTTGGAGCCCATCTTCGGTGCGCCCAACACTCTGCGCAATCGCGGCCAACACGATGAAGAAGGGAAACAGCGCCAGCAATGCCATGAAGGCCAGGTTGCCGGCATGGATAAAGCCCTCGGCATAGACGCCTTCGATTACCCGTTTGGTTGTCGTCCAGCCCCAGGTATTGGGCTCGGGCCGCTCAAGCGGTTTGCCTTCGCGGATGCGCAGCTCATCCAGTCTGCGCCGCGCCTCAGGCGAATGCGAGGCTTCGTGCGTCAAAGCCTAGACGCCGAATTCCGAACGGGGATTTTGCGGCTTGCCAGGTTTCCAGCTCTTCACGAATTCGGCGAGATCCTTGTCATCTTCCGGCAAATCGATTTCGAGCTTCACCAGCTGATCGCCGCGACCGCCGCCCTTCTTGTGAAAACCTTTGCCCTTGAGACGCAGGGTCTTCCCAGAGGCCGCATTTTTAGGAACCGTCAGCATCACCGGCCCATCAACTGTCGGTACTTTTATCTTCGCGCCGAGCACGGCTTCATCGAGGCCGATCGGCACGTCGAGGCGGATGTTGTCACCATCGCGTTCAAAGAATTTATGGTCCTGGATGAAGATGGTGACGATCGCATCGCCAGAACCGCCCGGGCCTTTTTCTCCCTGGCCGGTCAGTTTCATCTGGGTTCCGGTCTCAACGCCAGCCTTGAGCTTCAGGTCAATTGCCTTGCCGTTCGACAGGGTAATGCGCTGATCGTCGAGCCGGGCAGCCGCATCAAATGCCACGGCCAGGCGATAGGCCATATCCGCGCCTTTGGGCGGCGGCGCACTGCGTCGACCAAATCCGCTAAACGGACCGCGCGACGAACCGCTTCGACCGCCACCGAACAGGCCTTCGAAAATATCGCCGATGTCGCCAGCTTCGGAAAATTCGAATGAGGAACCGCCAGCGCCGCCCTGCCCGCCAAAACCACCACCGCCAAAGGGATGCAGGGGATTGCCCTCGGCATCGATTTCGCCGCGATCAAACTGGGCGCGCTTGTCCTTGTCGCTCAGCAGATCATAAGCGTTGGTCGCCGCAGAGAATTTCTCTGCCGCTTTCGGATTGTCCGTGTTGCGGTCGGGATGCAGCTCTTTGGCGAGCGTGCGATAGGCCGATTTGATTTCGGATTCGCTGGCCCCCCGCGAGACTCCCAGTGTTGCGTATGGATCTGCTGCCATAGTCCCCGTGTCGTATATCATGTCCCATTAGCCAACTGTTGCAACAATACCACAGCTGAAATGGGGTGATTGGCGTTCAGTTTCAAGCGGTTTTTCGGGCCTCATGGATCCGCCGGACGATCAGGAAGATCAGCAATCCGGCCGGGCCAAAAATGAATGTGGCGGCCAGGATCGGCGCCTGCACGATCCGCGACAGCGATATCGCATCAGCCGTCCGCGCTACCCAGAGCCCGACAAACAGATCGAATGCCAGATAGTGTACCCAACCCAGCGTGATGCCTGCGTCGCTGGCAAAAAGCGCTCGTACGCCCTCGATCGATGAGAAATCGCCGCCCTCGCTGCCAGGCGGTGGAAAGACCATCATCATCACAAGCACGCTGGCATAGAGCAGGCACAAAAGCCCAATCGCGACCTCTCTCAGCAAGGTGAAGATAATTTCCTGCCGCGGCGCAAAGATCAATACGACCCAACACAGCAACGCGAACAGGTTCGCCAGCCTAAACACCAATGGCCAATCCATGATCATTCCCCCTTCATTCAACCCATCTGCGCCATTGATAGACGATAGGAGACTGCCCTAGAAGCCCTGCCATGACAGATGATCCGCACAGCTTGTTTACTGCCTGGGCTGCCGAAGCGCGCGCTAGTGAACTGAACGACTCCAATGCAATGGCGCTGGCGACGACGACCGCGGACCATCAGCCTTCAGTGCGTATGGTATTGCTCAAGGGCCATGATGAGCGCGGTTTTGTCTGGTACACCAATTTGGAAAGCCGCAAGGCAGAGGAACTGATCGCCACTGAAAAGGCGGCGTTGCTGTTCCATTGGAAATCGCTGCGCCGCCAGGTGCGCATAGAAGGGCCGGTCAGCCGGGTCTCGGACGCAGAAGGTGATGCCTATTTTGCAACCCGCAGCCGGGATTCGCAGCTTGGTGCCTGGGCATCCGACCAGTCTCGTCCGCTCGAAAACCGCGAAATGTTCGAAGCGCGCTACGAAGAGGTGCAGGCGCGCTTCGACGGACAGGATGTCCCGCGCCCTCCGCATTGGTCGGGTTTTCGGCTCGCCCCCCAACGGATCGAGTTTTGGAATGACGGCGCGCACCGCCTCCACCATCGCCGCGTTTTCACGCGCACTGATACGGGCTGGGATGAAGGCCTGCTTTATCCGTGACGAGATAATTGCGCTTTGTTGGCATTCGTTCCGGCGATAGAGCGTTGCCAGCAAAGGAGCTCGCAATGCCAATCCTCCCCTATTTCCATGTCGACGCATTTGCCGACCGCCCATTCACCGGCAACCAGGCCGCAGTCATGCCGCTTGAGGCATGGCTCGATGATGATCAGCTGCGCGCGATCGGCGAAGAAAATAACTTTGCCGAGACGGCCTTTTATCTGCCCGATGCGAGCGGCGAGGCAGATTATGAACTGCGTTGGTTCACACCATCCGACGAGATCCGCCTGTGCGGTCATGCGACACTGGCCAGCGGTCATGTGCTGCTGACCCAAAATCCCGAGCTCGACCGGATACGCTTTAGAACGCGCAAGGCCGGAATCCTCGAAGTATGGCGTGATGGCGACCATTATGCTGTGGCATTGCCCGCGATCGTCGCCGAACCGATTTCCTTTCCAGAAGCCGAAGCGGCGATGGGCACGAAACCGGTCGAAACCCTTCGCCACCCGGATCACTATAACCTATTTCTCTATGAATCAGCCGAGGATGTGCTCAATCTTGATCCCGATATCCGCACGCTTGGCGCACTGGGTGATGACAGCTTCACCGCCACTGCCCCGGGTACGGACACCGACATCATCAGCCGCGTCTTTGTTCCGGGTGCCGGGGTTGATGAAGATAGCGTCACGGGTTCCGCGCATTCCGTACTAACGCCCTTTTGGGCGAATCGGCTCGGACGGGATCGCTTCACGGCCTATCAAGCGAGCCAGCGGGGCGGGTATCTCACCTGTCAGCTGGACGGCGATCGCGCAATCCTGGGCGGGAACTGCGTCACCGTGGTCGAAGGCAGTTTCGCTATTCCCTAGATCCGCCGCGCTGCGCCTTAGTCGCCACCGCGCATCAGGCCGAACTGGTCTGGCAAGGTGACGAGGATATCATCCACTTCAACGCTACCGCGCTGGACCACCAGTTCCTGGTGATTGCGCTGCGCATCGCCGGTTTCCGCCTCGATGCAATTGCGTCCGTCGCACTGTTCCCGGAAGCGATAGCGCAGATAGGCCACCAGCTCGCCAGCGGTGATGTTGCCATCGCCATTGTCGTCGGCTTGGCCGCCGACACCGTCTGAGAAGAAGCGCGAGAGATAGCCACCGGCATTAAATTCCGAAGCGACAAGGCTCGTCAGATCTTCTTCGGAGCTGAACAGGCCCATCATGTTCGGCCGTGTGATCAGATCACGTTCGAAACCGCCCGAGAAACAGGCATCCAGAACGATCATCGTTGTGCCCGCCCGGATATCAGCGAACATCAGCGCCAGATCATCATCGGTCAGCTCTTCACCATCGGCAAAGACGAGCGTTTCGTCTCGTCCATCCAGTTCGGCCCGATCATTGGGATCGTCAACCTGGCTGCCATGGCCTGAGTAGAAGAAGAGGAAGATATCGTCTGGCCCGGCCTGAGAGGCGACACGCTGGAAGGCGCGGCGGAATGCGGGCAGGGTCGCATCCTGATTGGTCAGCACGATGCTTTCCTCGCGCAACATGCCCAGCTCTTCAAACTTCTGGAACAGCTTTTGCGCATCGGTATCGGTGTAGCTGAGATTGGAGGTATTGCCGCCATAATCGGCAATGCCGACGGAGATGGCGAATACCTGGCGCTGCTCCGGATTGGCCGGAATGCGGGTCGTGCCTTCGCTCAGCGCGAGTTGGAAATTACCTGTGGCGCCCGGCGCATAGCTGGTCGCGATGATCGTGTAGACGCCATCTTCTTCGAGCACGCGCTCAAAGCGACTGTTCAGCGATTGACCGGTATCGTCGATATCCTGCTGCTCGCCGGAGGGCGCACGGAGGATCAGATAGGTATCAAATTCGTCCGAGCTCAGATCGATGGTAACCGGCTGACCGCGGCGACCTTCGAAACTATAGCGTTCAAGATACTCGCCGCTGTTGAGGGTGTCGTCTTCCTTGCCCAGCATACTTGTCAGCGTGCGGCCGAAGGTAAGCGGTGTTGCATCGCCGGTCACGGTTTCGGTATCCGGCACACCCGCCGTGTTGAGCCCGGTTGCCAGCTCATAACTGCCGGTTGTGCCGCGGCCATAGCTGGTGACCGAGATAGTGTACTGACCATTGGCCGGCAAAGTCGCAAGCACCCGGCTATTGAGCGTTAAATCGGGTGCCGTGTTGTCGTCATCATTGCGGACCGAGAAATTGTCCGGGCCGGTGATGGTGAGCATCGTATCAAACTCGCCCGACGCGCGCAGGTCCACGCGCTGACCACGCGTCCCGCTAAAAACATAGCGATCGGTGTAGCGCCCAGCGATGGTGATATCCTCGCCGGAGGTGAGCGAACCGTTGCGCGACTGGCCAAGAGTGATGGCGGCAGGCGCTACGGCATTGTCTGCCGCGACTGCCAGAGATTCGGTTTGTTCAAGCCGGATCGTATAGGCACCAGTTTCAGCCGGACGGAACGCCTGAGCGCGAATAGAAATCCGACCATTGCTCGGCACAATGAGATCGATCCGGCTATTTGTGGTTTCGGGAATCCAGTGATTATCGTCATTCACTAAGGTCGTGCCATTGGGGAGTTCAGCCCGTAGCTGCGTGTCGAAAGCTTCGGATTCCATGAGGATCGAGAGGCGTTGGCCGGGCGTACCGCGCACCGTCCATTGATCATAATATTGCTGCTTGCCGCCCGACACTTGATCACCCGAGGCCAGTTCGCCTTGGAACGTCCGGCCGACCGTCAATGCGGTATCCTGGGATTGGCCCTGTACAGGAGGCGTCACGGCCAGGGCGGCTAGGCCCACGCCGAGTCCGGCCAAAAACTTCGATTTCATCGTCATTATCCCCCCAAAGGTTCGGCGATCCGCTTATCATGTAGCAGCGCTGCGGTGAAGCGGGGCTGAACAGCGACAAACTGATTCCAACTCATTTATGGGGTGAGCGATACCGCCAGCCGCCGAGCGCCGCTATGATCTGCAGCACATTATCCGAAAGCTTCGAAGATACGCGCCAAGCGAACGACGACGGCCTCGCGCAGGTCGCCATCAGGCGTATTACCCAATCGCACGACCGTGAGGCCCTGTTCGGGGGAAACCATCACATATTGGCCGAGATGGCCGTTAAAGGCGAACAGCGAGTTGGGGGCACGATCCGGGAACAAGACGGGGTTGCCATAGACACCGCCCGGCCGGTTCAGCCAGGTCTGGCCGCCATATTCGCCATTGAGCGGCGATGGCGTGACCATGAATTCACGCCATTCCGGCGAGATGATCTCGCGACCATCCAGCCCCTGCCCGGTCCGCATCACTTCGCCAAGCTGCGCCCAATCGCGCGCGGTCGCGTGAATCAGGCTGCCGCCAATCTGCGTGCCGCTTGCATCAAATTCAAAGAACACGCTGGAAATGCCAGCCGGGCCCAAAAGGCGCTGCTCGGCAAATCGCCGATAGGCTGCGGCGCGTGCCCCGGGGTCGTCCGAGTCAGTCAGCGCATCGGCGATGATGCGCGAGAGAATGACGGTGGTGGCGCTCGAATATTCGAACTTCTCGCCCGGATCAGCCTCAAGCGGCCGCAACACGGCATAATCGGCCATATCGTCGGTCTCAGATGTGAAGAGCATGCGGTTGGTGTCCGAATCCCAGATCGGATCATTCACCTCGGTATGGTCGAGGCCCGAGGCCATATGCAGGAGATGCCGCAAGGTGATCGCGCCGCGCGGATCGCCTTCGCCCTGCCATTCGGGAATTGGTGCCGGCGCATCGAGCTCCAGCACCCCGTCTTCGACGAGAAAACCGACCAGCATCGCCGTCACCGTCTTGGCCATCGACCAGGAGATGTAGCGCATGTCCGGCGTGTATCCGGGCGCATAGCGTTCCGCGACAATCTCGCCCTCATGCATGACAAGAACGACGCGGGTTTCGCCAACACCCTCCGCACTGAACAATTCGTCGACCAATGATTCAATATCTGGTCGCACGACCGCCAGCGGCGCGATGTCGTTCGCCGCATCCTCGGCTGACATGTCTGTTTCGAGTACCGGCGCGGCGGCAATTACGGCCAGTGCAGCCGCAACGGCGAGCGGAATAACCCATCTTTGCTTCATCATCGCATCAGGCTAGGGCTGGCGGCGATGAAAGTGAAGCGCCCAATTCTCACCGGCACCATAATCGTGCTGCTCGTCCTGCTGATCGCTGTGGTGGCTTACGCCATGCGGATGAAGCCGACCGTCGAGCTCGGGGTTGGCTATGGCGCGCATGTCGTATGTTCGTGCCGCTATATTGGCGGGCGCGACATGGAGAGCTGCTACAATGATTATGAGCCCGGCATGGAGATGATCTCGATGACGGATGACCCGGAAGAACGTCGGATCACTGCCAGCGTGCCGCTACTCGCGAGCCGCTCAGCCCAGTTCCGCGAGGGGCTTGGGTGCGTATTGGAGCCGCTTCCTGGAAGCGGCGACTAGTCACCGGACTGCAGACCTAATCGGTCGCCTGACCGCCGAGCCGCGCCCAAACAACGCAAAATAGTATGGCCAGCAAGAGATCGGGTGCCGTTGCAAGCGGCAGAACTGCTTCTGCGCGGCCTTGAAGATAGAGGATCAGGCAGGCGGCGAAAAAGGCAAGCTTGCCGAGCGCGCCGATCACCATGATCGGTCGATAGCGCATCGGGTCCGTCGCAATCAGCGCATAGACCAGCTGCCAGGCCAGCACGGTACCGATAAAGCCATAATAATATTCCGGATGCGTAATCGCTGGTGGTGCGATCTCCGCAATCTGGCTTTCCAGGAAATAGAGCGGGCCGACGACGATGATGCCCCAGAGCGCGGCCAGGCCGAAGGTCCAGCGCGCAAAGCGCATCAGGCGGCCAACGCTTCTTCAGCGGCAACGGTTTCGGCAATCCAGCCGCCGCCCATCACCCGATCGCCTGCGTAAATGACAGCCGCCTGGCCCGGCGCAACACCGAACTCCGGTGTGTCGAAGGTAACCATTTCACCATCAAAGCGGGCGGGGGCAGGCTTGGCCAGAGACCGTACCTTGACCGTTAAAGGGCCACCAATTGCCACATCAGCATCCGAACCCAGCCAGTTCAGGTCTTCAATCCGCGCGGCACTGACCGCAAGCGCCGACTTTGGCCCGACAATCACGCGCCGCGTTTCCGGTTCCAGTTTCACGACATATAGCGGTTCGGGCTGGCCGCCGATTTCCAATCCGCGCCGCTGGCCCACCGTAAAATGGATCAGGCCCTGGTGCTGGCCCAAGATTTCGCCGGTCCGCGTTACGATATCGCCACCCTCGCCCGCTTCGGGTCGGATCTTCTTGACGATCTTCGCATAGTCCCCGTCCGGCACGAAACAGATATCCTGGCTGTCTGGCTTCATCGCGACGACCAGACCAAGCTCTTTGGCAATCTCTCGCACTTCCGCCTTGGGCATGTCACCCAGCGGGAAGCGGAGATAATCGAGCTGCTCCTTGGTGGTCGCGAACAGGAAATAGCTTTGGTCCCGCGCCGGATCATGGGCTCGGTGCAATTCTGGACCGTCCTCTCCCAACACGCGGCGGATATAGTGGCCGGTCGCCAGGCAATCGGCACCCAGATCGCGGGCCATGCCAAGCAGATCGCTAAACTTCACGCTCTGATTGCACCGGATACAGGGGATCGGGGTCCGGCCCGCCATATATTCATCGGCAAAATCATCGATCACAGATTCCCGGAACCGACTTTCATAGTCGAACACATAATGCGCGATACCTAGCGTTTCGGCAACATCGCGCGCATCCCGGATGTCCTGCCCCGCGCAACAGCTGCCGGTACGACCGGTTGCTTCGCCATGATCATAGAGCTGGAGAGTGATCCCGATTACCTCGGCGCCGGTCTTTGCTGCGAGCGCCGCAACGACCGATGAATCGACGCCGCCCGACATGGCGACAACGATCCGACTTTCTGCGGCCGGCTTATCGAGCTGGAAGTCTGGGACTGTCATGGCAGGGTATTTAGTGTTTCGTAGCCATGTCCGCAAAGGGCAATATTGGCGCACGTTTCCGATTTGCTAACCAAACCCTTCGAAAACCGCTGCAAAACCTCACCAAAGCGTTGCCATCGCCTTTACCACGTTTTCAACCTTCCTCCCTATTAGCCGTGTTCATGGAGATGAGTTTCACACCATTTCGCAATCGCATGGACGCGGCCGGGGCTATCGCTCCGGACTTCCGCGCGCTTGTCGCCTTGCTGGCCGCAGCACAGGCGGCCCAGCCGACAGGCCGGATAGCGACACGACTTGCACTGGGTGAAACACGCCAGATTGCAGCGACGGAGGCACTGATTGCTCTCTTCGCGCCGGGTAAAGGCAATGAGGGCCGGACAGACAACTGGCAGGGGGCTGTGCTGAAAGGATGTTTCAATCCAACTGTCCCATTTTTACGCGCCCCGGTAACCGCACGGAAAGGTTCATAAAGTGTCTGTTTACCTTGGCATTTTAGTCTTTTTTCAACGTGCTTTGCATATAAGGCGTTCATCGTAATGCCGAGAAGACAAGCAGGATCGCATGATCCCATTGAGGAAATAATGATCGAGAACCAAAAGATACGACCGGCACAAGTGATTGGTCCCTTGGGGGAACCATTGACGATGGAATCGCTTCCACCGCCCTCGACCCGTCGCTGGGTCGTGCGCCGCAAGGCCGAAGTCGTAGCTGCCGTAAATGGCGGACTTTTGACTGTCGATGAAGCTTGCGAACGCTATGATCTGACGGTTGAGGAATTTGCCAGCTGGCAGCGGGCCATCGATCGTTCCGGAATGCCGGGCCTTCGCGTAACGCGAATCCAGCATTACAAATCGCTCTATGAGCGCCAGCAGAAATATTAGAATCAGCGTATTTGAATAGTGTCACCGGGCCGTTTTTCGTCCCGTGACACACAACGGGTTCCCCGGTCGCCATCTCCGTCGGCGACCGGGGAATTTGTTTTTTGTGCCTGAGCGGCTAGCTTCTCCCCAGCCGCGGTAGATTCGGCAGCACGGAACTAATCACTGTTCCGCTGCGTAGATCGAATATCTAGGCCTTTGCGTCGCCATTCGGCCGGCGCACCAACGGGAGGAACGCATGCTTGATTTCATTTTGGCCCTTGTGATGGGGGGTATCATCGGCTGGCTCGCGAGCATTGTCATGAAACGCGATGCATCGATGGGCATTTTCTGGAACATCATCGTCGGCTGTGTCGGCTCGGTGCTGGGACGCTTCTTGTACGGCATGTTCGTCGGCGGCGCGTCGGACCGGATGCGGGACAATCCGTTTAACCTCGAGACGCTGGGCGTGGCCTTTGCAGGCGCGGTCGTCCTGCTGCTGGTCTTGAACTTGGTCCAGCGCGGACGGCTACGCTAACGCACGAAAAATTATCGTTAGAAGATGGGGTCGGGCAGCAAATGCCCGCCCCCATTTTTTATTGCAGCTCAAACGTCACAGAAACATTGGCAGTCAACCGCTGCTCGCCCGGCGCGACCGGAACGGACTCGGCCATGTCCATCGCGGCACTGGCCATACGCTGCATAACCACCGGCGGGCGTGACGCACCGGCTTCGCTGATCGCGACAATACGTACGACCCGCATTCCCGCTGCTGCTGCATAAAGCTCGGCGCGGGTGCGGGCGGTCGTGACAGCATCGCGGCGCGCTTCATCGAGCGCTTCCTCCGGCGAATCGACCCGGAAGCTTGGTCCATTAATCTGATTCACCCCCTGGGCGACCAGCATGTCGATCACGGTTCCTGCCTGTTCGATTTCGCGAAACCGGATCGTCAGCTGATTCGATGCCGTATATCCGAGCAGCCGACGCTCGTTGCGATTCGAATGATCATAACGCGGGCTGAGGCTGATCGACGCGGTTTGTATATCCCGATCGGCAAAGCCGGCAGATTGCAAGGCGCGGAACACGCCATTCATCTGCCTGTTATTCGCTCGGAGCGCTTCGGACGCTGTGGGGGCTTCGGTGACGATGCCGGCATTGATCACGACGATGTCCGGGGTCCGCAGCGACTCGCCCGTCGCTACGATATCGAGTCGCGTGCCTTCAATGACCGGGACCGGTGCGACGACCTGTGCGGTGGACGCTGATGCCAGTGAAATAGCCGCTGCAAGGCCGAAGATCATATATCTCATAATGTCGCTTCCTTGGGTCGTTTATGTACACGCCGAATCGCCGGCTTTCCTGTTTCCACCAGAAGTGGCGTTTCCCTTCGATGAACGGTCAATATTGTCCGTCAGGACACCTTGCGTTTGCACTGCAAAAAACGCAAACGAACCGCAGAAACACTTCCGACTTGAGCCCTGTGTTATATTCATGTAATACAGCACGACAGTAAGGGAATTCGGAGTATAGCCAAGGTGGCAGACATGAATGTTGAAACGCGCTTCGCGGGTGATGCCGCGCCGATGAGCGAATTCGAAGAAGAAGAACGGCGCCGGGATCGACGGCGGCGGATTATCATCATTGCGACCATTGTCGGTGCGCTGGTGATTGCTGCCGCCTATTTCATGTTCCAGGGCGGTGCTGGTGAAGGCGCGGGCGCTGCGGCGGGCGAAGACGGCCCGGCGCGCGTATTGCCGACCGTAACCGTTATCGTTCCGGGTTCGCAGTCCATCTCCAACACGATTTCGGCCAGTGGTACGCTGGATGCCCGGCGTCCAATGCCGGTCGGCGTGGCCGGTGAAGGCGGACAGATTGCCCGCGTCATGGTCGATGCTGGCGATTGGGTCGGACGGGGCCAGGTTCTCGCGACCATCGAAAGTTCGGTCCAGAATCAACAAGTCGGCGGCGCGTCTGCACAGCTCGAAGTGGCGCGTGCCAATCTTGCGCTTGCCCAAGCCAATCTCGATCGATCACTACAGCTGGTTGAACGCGGCTTTATCAGCCAGGCCGATATCGACCGGCTGACCGCAACCCGCGATGCCGAGCGTGCACGGGTTAATGTCGCTGGTGCCCAGCTCAACGAGCTGCGCGCACGGGCAGGCCGCCTCGCCATCCGCGCGCCGGCTGCCGGGCTGGTGCTCTCACGCAATGCCGAGCCTGGCCAGGTCGTCAGCGCTGGCAGTGGCGCATTGTTCATGCTTGCGCAGGGCGGTGAGATGGAAATGAATGCCCGCGTATCAGAATCCGATTTGCGCGGTATGTCGGTCGGCCAGCAAGCCACCATCATCCCGGTCGGCACCGCGGATCGCTTTGAAGGCCAAGTCTGGCAGCTTTCGCCGACCATCGATGCGCAGAGCCGTCAGGGCACCGCAAGTGTTGCGCTTTCCTATGAGGAAGGACTGCGTCCGGGCGGGTTTGCCACGGCGGAAATCATCAGTGGGTCAGTCGATGCGCCGATGCTGCCGGAATCCGCAGTCCAGAGCGACAGCGCTGGCAACTATGTTTATGTTATCAACGAAGACAATATCGTGGAACGCCGCGACGTGACGATCGGATCGGTCGGCAGTGCGGGCATCACGATCCGCGAAGGCCTGGCTGGTAATGAGCGGGTTGTTCGCTCGGCCGGTGCCTTCCTGAACCCGGGCGACGAAGTGATACCGCAGCGTATGTCCCAGGAAGATGAGAGCTAGGAGCCACTAATGAGTTTCCGGACCGTATCGACCTGGGCGATCAAGAACCCAACCCCGCCGCTCGTGCTGTTTCTCGGGCTGATGCTGGCTGGTATTGTCAGCTTCGCCCGGCTCGACGTGAATGACAGTCCTGAGGTCGATTTCCCGGCCGTCCAGGTGGTGATCGCCCAGCCGGGCGCTGCACCGACGGAAATGGAAAATCAGGTAACGCAACGGGTTGAGGCGGCGGTCCGCAACATTAGCGGCGTGAACACGCTCTCCTCCTTCGTCAATGAAGGCAATTCGCGCACCTTTATCGAGTTTACGATCGGTACCCCGGTCGATCGCGCGGTTAACGACGTGCGCAATGCGCTCGCCCAGATTCGGGGTGACCTGCCGGAGGGCATATTAGAGCCGCAGGTTGTCCGCGTCGAAATCAACGGCGGCGGAACGATCGCCTATTTCGCAGTCGAAAATGTCGACATGACACTCGAAGAACTAAGCTGGTTCGTCGACAATAATGTCGCCCGAGAATTGCTTTCAATTGAAGGCATGGCCGCAGTCGACCGTGGTGGCGGGGTAAGCCGCGAAATCCGCGTTATCCTTGATTCGGCACGACTCCAGTCTTTGGGCATTACTGCCAGCCAGGTTAATACGCAGCTCCGCGCGACCAACCTTAATGCGGCAGGCGGCCGAGCCGAAGTGGCCGGATCCGAGCAATCGGTGCGCGTTCTGGGTAATGCAGAAACCGCTTATGAACTCGGCCAGACCGACATCGCGCTTGGCGGTGGCCGGACGGTCAAACTCGCCGATATCGCGGAAGTGCGCGATCTTTATGGTGAGCAGCGCTCGCTCTCCAAGATGAACAATCGCCAGGTGCTGAGCTTTGGCATCGAGCGGGCCAAGGGCGCATCGGACGTCACGGTGTATGACGAAGCGGAGCGAGTACTCGCGGAGATCGAGGAAGCCAATCCGGGCGTGACATTCACCCGGCTCTTCACGACCGTCGAATATACGCGCGAAAACTATGAATCTGCGATGGCGGCGCTTGTCGAAGGGGCCATCCTGGCAGTTATCGTGGTCTGGTTCTTCCTGCGGGACTGGCGCGCGACCCTGATCTCGGCGATCGCGATCCCGCTCTCCGCGATCCCCACCTTCTGGTTCATGGACCTTTTCGGATTTTCGCTGAACTTTATCAGCCTCCTCGCGCTCAGTCTGGTGGCCGGTGTCCTTGTCGATGACGCGATCGTGGAGATCGAGAATATTGTCAGACATATGCGGATGGGCAAATCCTCCTACCAGGCATCGATCGATGCCGCCGAAGAGATCAGCCTCGCCGTGCTGGCGACGACCATGGCGATTGTCGCCGTGTTCATGCCAGTGGCATTGATGCCGGGTATTTCCGGTCAATTCTTCATCCAGTTCGGCCTCACCACCGTTGTCGCGGTGATCATGAGCCTGGCTGTGGCGCGATTGATAACCCCCTTGGTCGCCGCCTATTTCCTGCGCGCCGAAGGCGTGCGCGAGCATGGCGAAGGACCGATTATGGATCGCTATATGGCGATGCTCAAATGGTCACTCGTCCATCGCTGGAAAACCGCCATCTTCGGTGGCGGCGGCGCGTTGGCCCTAACAGTTTACCTGTTCAGCCCTGGGGTCATGCCGATCACCTTCCAACCTGAGACCGATGACGATTTCAGCCGGGTGAACATCGAAATGGTGCCGGGTACCACGCTTGAGGAAACCGAACGCGTCTCTGATCAGGTCGCGGCCATCCTGCGCGAACAGCCGGAAGTGCGCACCGCATTCCAGCGGATCGAACCGGGCAGCGGTCGTATCTTCATGACGCTGCGGGATGATCGTGAGCGCGAAAGTACTGTGTTTGAGCGCGAGACCGCACCGCTTTTGCGTGCGATCCCCGACGCCCGCGTAACCTTCCGGTCGCAACAAGGCGGCTTTAGCGGCCGCGATATTTCAATGGTTATCGGCGGTGACGATCCGATTGTTCTTCAGGAGCAGGCCGATGAACTGGTCCGCCAGATGAGCGAGCTGGACACGATTATCGCGCCGCGTATCGACGGCGACTTGCGTCGTCCGGAAATTGTCGTGACGCCGCGGCTCGATCTGGCCGCCGATCTTGGCGTGACCACGGCTGAACTGAGCCGCGCAATCCGGATCGCAACCCAGGGCGAGATCGACCAGAACGCAGCCCGCTTCTCGCTCAGCGATCGCCAGATCCCGATCCGTGTCGCACTGGCGGAGGAATCTCGCCGCGATCTTTCGACGATCGAAAACCTGCCAGTTACAACGCAGAATGGCGGTTCGGTGCCGCTGCGTCTGGTCGCCGATATCGGCTTTGGCTCCGGTCCGACGGAAATTCGGCGCTATGACCAGCGCCGCCGCATCGTGATCGGTGCAGATCTCGCGCCTGGCCTGGTGAGCGGCGATGCGATGTCGCAAATCAATGCCCTGCCCTTCTGGGAAGATATGCCGCCAGGTGTAGACCGCGTCGTTGCCGGTCCGGAAGAATGGCAAGCTGAGATGCTGTTCAACTTCTTCGTGGCTGTTCTCTCTGGTGTGCTGCTCGTCTTTGCCGTCCTTGTACTGCTGTATCGGAGAATCATGGCGCCCTTGGTGAATATGGGTTCTTTGCTTCTTGCCCCGCTGGGCAGTGCAATCGCGCTCCATATCGTCGGCCAGCCGCTCTCCATGCCGGTGTTTATCGGATTGCTGATGCTGCTCGGAATTGTCGCCAAAAACTCGATCCTGCTCGTCGATTTCGCGATTGAGGAAATGGACAAGGGTGTCGACAAGGATACCGCTATTATCGAAGCGGGCCACAAGCGGGCCCAGCCAATCGTGATGACGACTGTCGCCATGACCGCAGGCATGGTGCCAACGGCCCTTGCCCTGACCGGCGATGGTGCCTGGCGTTCGCCAATGGGTTGGACCGTGATTGGAGGCCTCATTCTCTCGACAGTGCTGACACTTGTGATCGTACCAGCTTGTTTCAGTCTGGCTGACAGCACCGAGAAACGGCTGCGTCGCTTCTTCGGTCGGGCGCTCACTTACAAGCCCGAAGATGATGAGAAGGCAACGATCCAGCCCGCCGAATGACATCTGAGGAACCCACCCGGCCGATCAGCCGGTTCAATGCATCGGAAGATCGTGGCCGCAATATGCGGCGCACGGCCACCGCGATGCTGTTCCTCATGGCGGGGATCTTCGTCCTCGCCCACTCGATGGAAGATGTGCATCCGGCCTGGGGTTTTGTGCAGGCCTTTGCCGAAGCCGCAATGGTTGGCGGTCTGGCGGACTGGTTCGCCGTCACCGCGCTGTTTCGCCATCCCATGGGCATCCCGATCCCGCACACCGCCATCGTGCCGCGGAAGAAAGATCAGATCGGCGAACAGCTTGCCTGGTTCCTGCGCGATAACTTCCTGACGCCCGCTATCGTCGCCCGCCGGATGCAGCGCTTCGATGTCGCCGGCGCAATCGGCAAATTCCTCACCAATCCCAATGGCGATGAGAGCCGGATGCGCAAGGGCGCCTCCAATCTGGTCGCGATGGTGCTCGAAAATCTCGATGACGAAAAACTCGGCGGCACCACCAAGACGATGATCGCCAACCGGCTCCGCGATCTTGATATCGCGCCCCTGCTTGGCCAATCGATGGTCGCGGCGATGAAAGAAGATCGCCATGTCCCGATTGTCGATGGCATGGTCCGATGGGCTGCAAATATCCTCGACTCCAACGAAGATATTGTCCGCGCAATGGTCCATGAGCGGGCCAATAACTTCATGCGCTGGCTGGCAATCGACGATCGCTTGTCAGAATCGATCATTACCGGCCTCAGGCGGCTGCTCGTGCAGATGGAAGGCGATCCGCATCATCCGTTGCGCGACCAGGCGAATGAAGGCTTTGTCCGGCTGGCATTCGATCTCCAGCATGACGCAGAGATGCGCCAGCGCGTCGAGCATTTCAAACAGGATATGATCGAGAACGAGGCCGTCACCGATTGGCTGGACGGGCTCTGGGAACAGGCGCGCGAAGCGCTGCTCCGTGCCGCCCGCGATCCCGATCGGGCAATGGAAGGCCGGTTTGGCGAAGCGCTTCAGGAGCTGGGCCGCACCTTGCAGGAAGACCCGGAGATTAAACGCGCGATCAACAGCTTTGCGCGGCGCGCCACGGTTGGCGCCGTCGCCGATTATGGTGACAGTATCGTCCGACTTGTCTCAGACACAGTGAAAAGCTGGGACGCAAAGACGATCACCGACCGCGTCGAGAATGCGGTGAGCCGCGACCTTCAATATATCCGAATGAACGGTACGCTGGTGGGTGGGCTGGTCGGCCTCACCATCCACACGATCATTACGGTAATCTAGCGCGCTGAGCCGCTAACCTTCGCTGACGCGTTCAATGTCCGCACCGACAGCGTCGAGCTTTTCTTCGAGCCGCTCATAGCCGCGATCGAGATGATAGACGCGCAGCACCTTGGTTTCACCCTTGGCTGCAAGCCCGGCGAGCACCAGGCTCATGGAGGCGCGCAGGTCCGTCGCCATGACATTGGCACCTACCAGTTCATCAACGCCCTTCACCACTGCCGTGCGGCCGCGCACTTCGATATCCGCCCCCATCCGCGCCAGTTCCGGCACATGCATGTAGCGGTTCTCGAAAATCGTTTCGGTCAGCATGCTGGTCCCGTCGGCGAGCGCCAGCATCGACATGAACTGGGCTTGCATATCGGTCGGGAAACCCGGGAAAGGCGCGGTCGAAATAGTTGCTGGTTCGAGCCTTCCGTTGGCCGTGACTTTCACGCCGTCATCACGTTCATCGACTTCCAGGCCGACATCGCGGAGGCCTGCAATGATCGACGGCATATCGCTCGCCCGGGCACCTTTGAGCATCAGCTCACCACCCGTAATCGCCGCCGCACAGGCATAGCTGCCGGCTTCGATCCGATCCGGCATCACGGCATAGGTCGCGCCGTGCAGCCGTTCCTTGCCATGGACGATCAACCGATCGCTGCCGATATCCTCGATCTCCGCTCCCATTGCGACGAGGCAGTTGCACAGATCGACAATCTCCGGTTCGCGCGCGGCATTCTCGATCACCGTCTCACCCTTGGCGAGCACCGCGGCCATCAGCGCATTCTCGGTCGCCCCGACCGATACAACCGGGAAGGAAATCGTGCCGCCGCGCAATCCACCATCCGGCGCCTTGGCTTTCACATAGCCCGCGGCAAGCTCAATTTCCGCACCCAGCGATTCCAGGGCTTTCAAATGAAGATCGATCGGCCGGTTGCCGATTGCACAGCCGCCCGGCATCGACACCGTCGCTTCGCCCGCCCGCGCGACAAGCGGGCCGAGCACCAGGATCGACGCGCGCATCTTGCGGACGAAATCATAGGGCGCAACGGTTGAGGCGATTGTCTTTGCCGTCACCGTCATCTTGCGCGCACCGCCATTATGCCCGCCTTCCAGCATGGTCGACGCGCCATGCTGATTGAGCAAATGCATAAAGCCGTCGACATCGGCGAGGCGCGGCAGATTTTCCAGGCACAAGGCCTCATCGGTTAGCAATGCGCACGGCATCAGCGTGAGCACCGCATTTTTTGCGCCAGAGATTTGGAGCGTGCCGGATAGGCGGTTGCCGCCGCGAATTACTATACTGTCCATGAGCGGCTTCTAGCGCACCCTCAGAAACGCGCAATCCCGGCCTCGTGAATTAGGTCCTGCGAATCAGGCCTTTTCCATCGTGCATTGGAGCGGGTGCTGGTTTTCGCGGGCGAAATCGATGACCTGGGTCACCTTGGTCTCGGCCACTTCATAGCTGAACACCCCGCACACGCCGACACCGCGCTGATGGACATGCAGCATCACGCGTGTGGCATCTTCCATATTCATGCTGAAAAAGCGCTGCAGCACGAGCACGACAAATTCCATCGGCGTGAAATCGTCATTCAGCATGAGCACTTTATAGGGCGATGGCTTCTTGGTCCGCGTGCGCGTCTGGGTGGCGACGCCGATCCCGGATCCACCGGATTCATCGTCCCCATCTTCATCGCCATTGGCGGCCAGAACTTCATTGCTGTCGAGCATGATGAGGAGAATATCGTATTGCACCGCCGCGAAGCAAGGGGGTGATGCGCCGATAGCCAAAGAAAAAGGGCCGCTCCGTTGCCGGAGCGACCCCTTTTGTCTCGTTCAAATACTGCCGGAGAGTTAGGCAGCCTTGCGAACGTTTTCCATTGCAGCGGTGAAACGCTCGGAGATCGGCTGGAATGCGTCACCGGCGAGCTTCATCCATGCTTCGGTGTTGTGCGAAGCCTGCTGAACCAGCGTGTCGAAACTAGCGCGAGCACGTTCGTTCTGAACTTCGATCAGATCGCGCGGCGACTTGACCGAACCGAAACCTTGAAATGCCTTGGTGGCAGTTTCGAGGTTCGTGCGAGCATATTCAGCATTCTGCTTGGCAATGTCCTGAACGCCCTGGGCAGCAATCTTGCCGCTTTCGACCATTGCTTCAACGTTTGCCTTCTGGAATTCAACCATGTCCGTGCCCATTGCCGAAACCTTTTCAGCGGTTTCTTTGGCGCGGTCCTGTGCCTGAGCAACGAAACCTTCAACGCGCTCACGCGTCTTTTCAGCGGTTTCCTTTACGCGCTCACCAGCGGTTTCCATCGCTTCTTCAACGCGATTGGTAGCCTTGGTTGCTTTCGTTGCGGCCTTCTTGGCGGTCGTCTTCGTGGTTTTCTTCGTAGCCATTGTCGTCTTCCTTCTGTGTTGGCCGACTTGAACGGCCTGTTATCGGGGCCCGGCGCTGTGGCCAGACCTTCAATCTGTTATGTTGCACTGCACAATATAGGGTGATTCGGCAAATTGCAAGCAGTTTTTTGTGCACTGCGACAAAAGTACCAACTGGCTGTTTATATAGGATTATAGAGAAGTATTACGAAGGAAAATGCGCATTCCTTCGCTTATCGCGAACGCACATAGCTGCCGGGAGCATCCTCAATCGCCTTGAATTTGCCCTTGCCCGGGATGCGCGCCTTTTTCGCTTCGACCTTGTCACCGGAATGACCGCCCAACCATTTGAGCCAGTCCGGCCACCAGCTGCCCGCGGTTTCCTTTGCGCCGGCAACAAAGTCCTCAAGCGTGTCCGCTTGCTTCTTGTTCGTCCAATATTGGTATTTGTTCGCGTCGGGCGGATTGACCACGCCGGCGATATGCCCCGAACCCGCGAGGACAAACTTCAGCGGACCGGCAAAATGCTCAGTGATCTTCCATACGCTTTCGGGCGGCGCGATATGATCTTCGCGCCCGGCCTGGACATAGCTTGGCGTTTCCACCGTGCGCATATCAATGGGCTCGCCATCGACACTCAATCCGCCCGGCTCGGCAAGCTTATTGTCTCGGTAGAAATCCTGCAGATAATTCTGATGCCATTTGGCCGGCAGGTTTGTCGTGTCGCCATTCCAGTGGAGCAGGTCGAACGCCGGATATTCCTCCCCCATCAGATAATTGTTCACGACATAGTTCCAGATCAGATCCCGGCCGCGCAGCATATTGAAGGTCGCCGCCATATAGCGGCCGTCCAGATAGCCTTGCCCCTCACCAAGCTGCTCAATCAGCTTGCCCTGCATATCATCGATGAAGAGATGGAGATCGCCAGCCTTGGTGAAATCGACCTGCGCCGTGAAGAAGGTCGCGCTCTCCACCTTGTCGGCTTCGCCACGTGCCGCGAGATAGGCCAGCGTCATCGCCAGCGTCGTCCCGGCCACACAATAACCGATCGTATTGACCGATGGCACTTTGAGCAGCTCCCGCACCGTATCGATCGCATCGACCTGGCCGCGCACAACATAATCGTCCTGGGTGACATCAGCCATGGATTCATCGGCGGATTTCCACGAGACGACGAACACCGTGATCCCCTGCGCCACGGCCCAGCGGATAAAACTCTTCTTCTCGTTGAGATCGAGAATGTAGAAACGGTTGATCCAGGGCGGGAAGATGATCAGCGGTGTCTCAAATATCTTTTTGGTCGTCGGCGTGTATTGGATCAACTGGTAGAGCGGTGTTTCCTTGACGACCTTGCCTGGCGTGGTTGCGATATTCTCGCCGAGCTTGAAAGCATCAGGATCGGTATGCGTAAGCTGCCCCTTGCGCATATCGCTGAGCATATGATCGAGACCCTTGAGGAAACTCTCGCCCTTGGTCTCCATTGCCTTTTCGAGGACCTGCGGATTGGTCAGCGCAAAATTGGACGGGCTCATCGCATCGACAAACTGCTGGGTTGCGAAGCGGACCTGTTCCTTTTGTTTGGGATCGACGCCGTCAATCAGGTCGACACCGCGTAGCATATGATCGGCAATCATCAGATAGCTTTGCCGGATCATGTCGAAGACAGGATTGTCCTGCCATTGCGGGGCGGCGAAGCGGCGGTCCTTTGAGCGCGGCGGCGCAGGTTCGCCTTCGCTCTCGCCATCGCCGGGATTGAGGAAGCGCGTCCATAGTTTCAGACTGTCTTCCCAGAAATCGCTCTGCGCCTTGGCGAATTTCTCACTGTCGAAGCTGAAGGCCGGAACACTCGGGAACATGGCAGCGAGCTGGTCCGGCGACGAAACGGCCTCAGACAACTTGGCCGGATCAAGCGCACCGGGCGCGCCTTCCTTGGCCTGCTCCATCTGGGTGGAGGCATATTCAAGCATCATCTGCTGCGCCTGGCCAAGAATCCCGGTCCAGTGCTGCATATCCTCCAGCGTGGGCATCGCTGGCCCTGTGTCGGAGGTATCGCTTTCACTCGCCACTTCCACTCTCCCTCGTCATTCCCGCGCAGGCGGGAATCCAGAACGTATCGAAGCTACTCGATTCCCGGCGGCGCGGGAATGCGGAAACGCGCTTTTTGCTTTTCCTTGCGCAAAGTCTCTGTAGAACAGCCACATTATGAATACCGATTTCTATCGCATCCGCCGCTTGCCGCCCTATGTCTTCGCCGAAGTGAACGCGATGAAGGCCGAGGCGCGCGCACGGGGCGAGGATATTATTGATCTGGGCATGGGCAATCCGGATACGCCGCCCGCCCAGCATGTGATCGACAAGCTCTCCGAAGTCGCCAACGATCCGACAGCGCATCGCTATTCCGCCTCCAAGGGCATTCCCGGCCTCCGCAAGGCCCAGGCCGCCTATTATAAACGCCGCTTCAATGTCGATGTCGATCCGGACAGTGAAGTCGTGGTGACATTGGGTTCGAAGGAAGGGCTCGCCAACCTTGCCCAGGCGATCACCGCACCCGGGGATGTCGTGCTTGCGCCGAACCCCTCTTATCCGATCCACACTTTCGGTTTCATCATTGCCGGCGCGGCGATCCGGTCGATTCCGGCCCAGCCCGGACCGCAATTCTTCGATCGGCTCAAATATTCGCTCGCTTACAGCGTGCCCAAACCATCGGTGCTGGTGATCGGTTATCCGAGCAATCCCACCGCCTATGTCGCGGATCTCGATTTCTACGCAAAAGTCGTTGAATTCGCGAAAGAACATGAAATCTGGGTGATCAGCGATCTCGCCTATGCCGAGCTTTATTATGGCGACACGCCAACCCCATCGCTGCTCCAGATCCCGGGCGCGAAAGATGTCGCCGTTGAATTCACCTCCATGTCCAAGACATACAGCATGGCCGGGTGGCGGATGGGCTTTGCGGTCGGCAATGAGCATCTGATCAGCGCGCTGACCCGCGTGAAATCCTATCTCGATTACGGTGCCTTCACGCCAATCCAGGTCGCCGCGGTCGCTGCATTGAACGGCCCGCAGGACATTATCGAGCAGAACCGCACTCTCTATCGTAATCGCCGCGATGTGATGGTCGAAAGCTTTGCCCGCGCCGGATGGGACGTCCCCTCACCCGATGCCAGCATGTTCGCCTGGGCCCCGATCCCCGAACAATGCGCGCATATGGGCGCGATGGAATTTTCCAAAGACCTGCTCCGCCATGCCGGCGTGGCGGTGAGCCCGGGCGTTGGCTTTGGCGAAGAAGGCGAAGGCTATGTCCGCATCGCGCTTGTTGAGAATGAACAGCGCATCCGCCAAGCGGCGCGCGGCATCAAGAAATATCTCGATGGCTTCCGGTCCAACAGCGCGGGTACCGACGGCGATTAATGGCCGCTCCCTTCTCCCACCGTTTCCGTGTCCGCTATGCCGAGGTCGATCCACAGTCGGTGGTGTTTAATTCGCGCTATCTGGAATATGCGGATCTGATCATCACCGAATATTGGCGCACGCTCGATGTGCATTTCAGCGGCGAAGACGCGCTCGAGTTCCATGTCGTGAAAGCAGTGGTTGAATTCATCCAGCCGATCCGCGCCGATGAAGAAGTTGACGGCCTCGCAGAAACCACCCGTGTCGGATCAAGCAGCGTGACCACCGAAATCCAGCTCATGGGCCAGGATGGCAGCGATGATCTGCGCGCCCGGATCGAGCTCGTCCATGTCCATGTGGACCTGGAATCCGGCAAGCCAATCCCAGTTCCGGACACTGCTCGCCAACGATTTCTTGCAAAATAGAAGCAGGGCTGGGACACTATCGCCGCAATCAATATCGGCACGAAGACGGATCAAGGAGATAATCGCTGCACTGCAAAAGGTCACACTCGATTTGGGTAAAGCCTTGCTTTTCAGTGGTTTCAGACAAGAATTGGGGCCGGTCCTGTGTCAACCAGTGTCACGCTGACAAACGGACAGGCCCATGATCGATCTCTACTTCGCCCCGACGCCGAATGGCTGGAAAATCAGCATCATGCTGGAAGAATGCGGCCTGCCCTATCAGGTCAAATGGGTGAATATTGGCGCTGGCGAGCAATTTGAGCCCGAATTTCTCGCAATCAGCCCGAACAACCGTATTCCCGCCATTGTCGACAATGAACCGCTGGGCAGTGGCCAGCCGCATTCGATTTTCGAAACCGGCGCGATCCTTGTCTATCTGGCGGAGAAGACTGGCTCGTTTCTGCCGTTCGATCCGGTCGGGCGCTCGAAAGTGCGCCAATGGCTTATGTGGCAGATGGGCGGGCTGGGTCCCATGCTCGGCCAGCATGGCCATTTCAAACTCTATGCGCCCGAAAAAATTCCCTATGCCATTGATCGCTATCGCCGCGAAACCGAGCGCTTATTTGGTGTGCTCGACCGGCAATTGGGGGAGAATGAGCATGTGGCCGGGGCCGAATATAGCATTGCTGATATGGCCTGTTTCCCCTGGATCCAGACCTATAAACGACAGGAAATCGATCTTGGGCAGTTTCCCCATGTCCGCCGCTGGTATGACCAACTGAAACAACGCGAGGGCCTGCGCCGCGGCATGGATCTCGGCCGAGAACGGCTCAATCGCAATCCCCAGGACAATGCCCAGACCGCAAAAATCCTGTTCGGAATAGACACGAAAGACTGACATGACCGCCAAAGTTGAATTCTTCTTCGATCTCTCCAGCCCATGGACCTATCTGGCCTTCCACAATATCCGCCCGATCCTTGAGGAAACCGGCGCGGATATAACCTGGCGACCGTTTCTGGTTGGCGGTGTGTTCAATACGGTGAACAAATCCGTCTATGCGGCCCGCGAAGACACCAAAGGACCCAAGGCGCGGTTTTTCATGAAAAGCCTGCGCGATTGGGCGGCCTGGTCCGATCTGCCGCTCAATTTCCCGGCGCCTTGGCATCCGGTCCGCAGCGTGCATGCCATGCGCGTCTGTTGCGCGCTAGAGGAGGATCAACCGGCACTGGCGAGTTTCGCCGAGGCTGCTTTCGCGGCCTATTTCGACCGCCAGGAAAATATCGACGAACCCGAAGTTCTGGCGGCAATTGCCGACAGCATCGGAATGGACGGAGCGGCATTGGTCACCAAAACCCAGGACGATGCCGTAAAATTACGCTTGCGCACCAACACCGAAGAAGTCATCGAGCGCGGCGGCTTTGGATCGCCCAGTATATTCGTCAATGACAGCGACATGTATTTCGGCAATGATCAACTGCCCTTGGTGCAGAAGGCGATTACAAGCGCAATTTGACAAAATGGGTGTATTAGTCGACAAACACACCTTCCGTTCTGATGCGCGCTGCGATACAGTGAACGGACAGAAACAAGGGAAATAACGTGACTTCCGATTCCTCCCCCGAACCCGATCCACGGCGTAAACGCGCGCTCTATATCGGCGGCGCTATCGCTCTTGCGGCGGTTGCCTGGAATTATGAAGGGTTTGACGATCATGATCCGGTCGAGATTACGATCGAGGATTCCGATATCCGCGATGCCCGCGACACAATCCGCCGTGAGATCCGCGAAGGCGTGCGCGCCGGAATTCGTGGCGACAGAGACCGCGACGAAGACGACGCGGCTGAAGGTGAGGAAGAGGCTGTGGACGGTGAGGCGACCGAAGACGCGGATGCAACGGCGGAAGACGAAGCAACCGAAGAGGCAAGCGAGGCCGAGGTCGTTTCCGAGCGCGTTTCCGGTGACCAGCGGATCGTCGAGACACGGTCCGGCTCCAATCAGCGGAGTTTTCGGATCGAAGATGATGACGGCAATGGCGTGACGATCAGCGTCGATGCTGAGCCCGCCGAATAGTCTGACCACATAACCGCACTGAATTGCCGGTCACCGCACCCGACACTATGTAGGGCCCATGCGCTATCCGCTCGCCTATCTTGTTGGCCCGATTGCCGCCCTGCTGATCGTGGCGAGCTTTTATGCGGGCGGCATCTGGCTCGCTGTGATGCCCGTAATTTTCTATTTCCTGCTGCCCATCGGCGACACTATGGCGGGGAAATCGCTATGGCCGTCGGAAAGCCGGATCGCCCGCTTCGACGGGGGTATGAAACGGCGATATGATCTGGCGCTGATGATCGCTGCCTGGTCGATGGTGCTGCTGCTTGGCTGGGCGCTCTATGCGGTCTCGGTGACGCCGCTGAGCTGGTGGGAATTCCTGCTCTTCGCGGTGATTATCGGCGAATATGGGGGATTTGTCGGGATCGTCACCGCACATGAGTTGATGCACCGCCGATCGGCTGGCAAGCGGCAGCTGGCCTTTCTGCTGATGGCGCTCGAAGCTTATAGCTTCTTCTGCGTCGAACATGTGCATGGCCATCATCGCCGCGTTGCAACACCGGATGATCCCGCGACAGCACGCGCCGGCCAGTCGCTCTATGCCTTCCTACCCCGCACGATATTCGGCAGCTTTGCCAGTGCCTGGCGGCTGGAGCGGGAGCGGCTAAAGCGAGAGAAGCGGGCGTTCTGGTCGCTCCATAATCTAATCCTGCGCTGGCAGGCTTTTACCCTGGCACTGATGCTCGCGGTGTATCTGCTGCTCGGGCCGCTTAGCCTGTTGTTGTTCGCGGTACAGGCGCTGTTCGCGATCTTCGCACTCGAGACAATCAACTATATCGAGCATTATGGATTGCTTCGCGCCCAGCGCCCGGATGGCAGCTATGAGACGGTGAAGCCGGTCCATAGCTGGAACTCCAACCATATCCTCACCAATGTCAGCCTGTTCAATCTGGGTCGCCATTCCGACCATCACCGGCAATCGAGTCGACCCTTCTATTCGCTACGCAACTATGACGAAGCACCGCAGCTTCCCTATGGCTATTCGGCGATGGTCGTGCTCGCCATGCTGCCGCCGCTATGGTTCCGCGTGATGGACCGGGAGCTGGCGGCATTTCGGGACCGCAGCACGGCTGGCCTATCCGTCTGATCTGGGCTAGCTTCGCGCTTCACGATCTGAGGGGCAGCGCGTGGACAGTGAAAACAACGTCACGGTTTTTGTAAGCCATCATTCGAGCAAGGTCGAAGTGGCAAAGGCTGTCGAAACGGCCTTACAGAAACGCGGGGTGCAATGCTGGATCGCACCACGCGATGTTGATCCAGGTGAACCGTTCGACAAGTCCGTCCGCAACGCGATCGACAATTCAGCCGCTATCCTGCTGCTTTTCTGCGCGAAATCTGAAAAGAGCCGCCACGTCAAACGCGAACTGATCCTGGGCGATACAGCCGGGCGGCCGATCATTCCGCTGCGCTTGGAAGCAATTGATCCGGGTGAACTGGCTTATCATCTAGCAGATTCGCAATGGATCGACTGGATCGACAGAAGAGACAGCGTCATTGACCGCGTGGCATCGCAAGCCAAATCCTATGCCGGACTGCCTGATACGGCCGCACCACCGCCACCATCGCCTAACATCGCAGCAGAACCCCCAGCACGAATTCCCGCAAAAATCCCCGGCAGCTGGATCGCACTCGCGGCGATTGCGCTCCTCGCCGCTGTACCCATCACCTGGATGATCACCAGCAGTGGTGACGACGACCGAGAAGTTGCGACCGATGAAAGTGATGCTGCCGAGATCGCTGAGGCAGACATCGCCGAGGGCATTGAAGAAAGCGATGATGTGCCTGAGGACGCAGCGACACCCGCCGCTGAAACGCCCGTGACGCCGCCGCCACAATCACAGCCAAGCGCACCGCCACCGACCAGCAGCGCGCCCAGCCCAACACCCCAGCCACAAGCCGCTCCGTCAACGCCCGCTCCTGCGCCCGCCGGACCGCTCCAACGGGTCGTGCAAGCGTGTGCCGGAGTACCCAGCGATACTGAATATCTGATTTGCGCCGATTCATCGCTTGGCGACCGGGCGCGCGAAATGTCTGGGCTGATCCGCCAAATTCGAGCGCGGCTGGAATCATCGCCCGACAGATTGAGAAATTTCAACCGGGCACAGCGCAACTGGTATAATAATGTCCGGGCGACATGCCATTCGGCGGCCTGCGTTGCGGCTGAGCAAGATCGATGGAACGCAAATCTACGCTCCCGCATGGCGGAAATGCGTTAGTCTGCCTGGTCCGTCGCCATTAGCTCTTCAGTGGCGTCGAGACTTTCCTGATTATCGACATCAATCGCGAGCCGCCCATCGGCGAACAGGTGCGCAGCTACCGGCACCCGGAAGCGGCGGGACAGTCGACGCATAGCGCTATCCAGCGTGTCGAGCTTAAACTTGAACCGGATCAGGTTCCACAAACCAAAGGCGCGGCGCAGCTCGCCCTTGCGCTTGGCAAATTGTCCGCCCCGGCGAAACGGCTCCGCAGAGGCCAGCGCAGCGCTATTGCGTAACCAGAACAGATTACAGTTTGAGATGGTGACGTCGCGAAATTCATATCCGCCCTTTTTCTTGTACGGATAGGCTTCTTGGATTGCTTCTTTACTGACGACACCAATCACAGCATCGACACCCTTCTCGTCGCCCACAGCGTTGATCGTGTGGAGCGCCTCGACAGTCGTCAGCGCATTGTCACCCGTTGTGATCAACAGCGGCCAGCTTGTGGTCTCGGCCACATTCGCGACACTCTCGACCAAGCCGTCTTGCGCCTCAGCCAACTCAAGTCGTCCCGCATCGCGCAGCCGGCGGACAGCCGTGACATGATCAAGGACTGTCGGGTCATGGATCGAAACGATGATACGCGCGTCCGTCCAGGCCTCTTCGATCCGTTCGAGCACGTGCGAGATGAGTGGCTTGCCTGCGACTGGGATAACCGCCTTGTGACTGACACCGGCGCGTTCTGCGAGAGGGTCGAGAGCGCCATCGCGCTTTCCGGCCAGCACGAGGATCGTTGGCGTATCGGTCATGCCGTTTCTCTCATCAGCTCCTCAGTTACCCGATAGGTCCGCTCATTATCGACATCGATAGCAAGCCGGCCATCGGTAAATTTATGGGCGATCACCTTTACGCCGAACCGCTTAGACAATCGCGCCATGGCGCTATCGACGGTCTCGGTCTTGAGGAGAAAGCGAATCATATTGCCCAGGCCAAATGCCTTGATGATCCGGCTGCGATTCTTGAAAAATTGCCCGCCACTGCGAAAAGACTCGACGGCGGAAAAAGCGCGCGGATTGCCCAGCCAAAAAAGGTTGCAGTTGGAAATCGCGATATCCTTGAACTGGTAAAAGCCATATTGGCCGTCCGGATGCGCAGCCTGGATATCTTCGCGCTTGGCAAGGCCGATCGCGACATCTGCACCGGCTTCCATCCCGTGCGCATGAATTTCATGCAGGGCCTCGGCGGTCGTCAGCGCATTGTCGCCGGTGGTGATCAGAATCGGCCACTCAGCCTGCTCGGGCCGCCGCTTCTACGCTTTCGACAATACCAGCTTGGGCCGCGCAGGCTTTTAGCCGTCCAGCCGCTTTAAGCCGCTGATATTCCTCAACGTCCTCGAGCACCGATTCGTCATGGATCGAGACCAGGATCTGCGCGTCATCCCACGCTTTTTCGAGCGTCGCCAGGACATGGCCGATCAGCGGCTTACCAGCGATCGGCACAACCGCTTTGTGCGTGACGCCCGCGCGTTCCGCCAATGGATCGAGCGCTCCGTCTCGCTTGCCCGCGAGTACGAGGATTGTAGGGGGAGAATGATCAGTCTTCATATTTTGCCCGGTAGCATTTGAACCGGGACACAATTAAGGCCGGGCCTGCATGAGTTAAAGGGCGAATGATATGGGTGATACATTGCGCGTGGCGCTGGCTGGCCTCGGAACGGTGGGTGCAGGGGTCATCAAGCTTCTTGACGAGAATCGCGCACTCATTGAGCGCCGCGCTGGTCGGGCTATCGAGGTGACGGCTGTGTCCGCGCGCGATCGCAGCAGGGACCGCGGCGTCGATCTGTCCGGCATGGCATGGGAAGACGATCCCGCTGCCCTCGCCGCGCGCGACGATGTCGATGTGGTAGCCGAGCTGATCGGCGGATCAGACGGCCCTGCCCTAAATCTCGCCCGCGATACGATTGGCACGGGTAAATCCTTCGTCACCGCCAATAAGGCGATGGTCGCACATCATGGCATGGAACTGGCCGAGGCTGCCGAGAAGGCGGGGCGTTGCGCTCAAATATGAAGCGGCGGTGGCCGGCGGAATTCCGGTAATCAAGGGCTTGCGCGAAGGCGCGGCGGCCAATGCCATCACATCCGTCTATGGAATCCTCAACGGCACCTGCAACTATATCCTTACCGAGATGGAAGCACATGGCAGCAATTTTGCCGAAGTGCTCGCCGATGCGCAGGCACTGGGCTATGCTGAAGCGGATCCAACCTTCGACATTGATGGCATCGATGCGGCCCACAAGCTCGCCATCCTTGCGAGCCTCTCCTTTGGCACCGCGCTCGATTTCGATGCGGTAGCAACGAGCGGCATCCGGCATGTGATCGCGGAAGATATTGCCGAGGCCCGGGCGCTGGGCTTCAAGATCCGCCTTGTCGGCACTGCAGAAACAAGCGGTGGCAAGCTGTTCCAGCGGGTCCATTGCTGCCTTGTACCACGCAGCCATCCGCTCGCGCATGTCTTGGGTTCGCTGAACGCGATTGTCGCTGAAGGGAATTTTGTTGGGCGCTTATTCTTTGAAGGCGCCGGCGCCGGAGAAGGGCCGACGGCCAGCGCAGTGGTAGCCGATCTGATTGATATCGCGCGCGGCGAATATGGCCCGGCATTTGCGATGCCCTTTGCGCGACTTTCAAGCGCTGAAACCGTGGATGCCGACGATAGGCGCGGCCGAGCTTATCTGCGCTTTGCCGTCCATGATCGCCCTGGCGTGTTGGCCGAGATCACAGCCGCGATGCGCGATGCGAACGTATCCATCGAGAGCATGATCCAACGCGGCGGCTCGGATCCGAGCGAAGACAGCGACGATGTCGTCAATCTGATGATCGTCACCCATCAAGGTCCGGAACACTGCGTTACCGATGCACTGGAACGCCTGCGCGGCTCACAAAGCCTCGCCGGGGAACCCATGCTGATGCACATCCTGGATCTCTAGCGGCGGGGTTTGGGACGATGACCGATATGATCCAGATATTCACCACCGGTGGCACGATCGACAAAGTCTATTTCGATGCGCTGTCGGAATATCAGGTCGGCCCGACAGCCGTGGCCGATATTCTGCGCGAGAATAACGTCCAGTGCGACCATCAGGTCACCCAGCTCATGCGCAAGGACAGTCTTGAGCTGACCGATGAAGACCGCGCCGCCATTCGCGATGCCATAAAGGCGAGTGAAGCGACGCGGATCCTGATCACCCATGGCACAGACACGATGGTCGACACGGCTCGAACGCTGGACGACATTGCCGGAAAAACCATCGTGCTGACCGGCGCGTTGCAGCCAGCAACGCTCAAACATAGCGATGCAGAGTTCAACATCGGTTTCGCACTCGCGGCGGCACAGTCCCTCCCGGAGGGCGTCTATGTTGCGATGAACGGCCAGATTTTCGATCCGGCAACGGCGCGCAAAGATCGCAAGGCTGGAAAATTTGTCGACGAGGTCAGCTGATCAGGGCTGTGCGCGGCGCAGTCCGCCGAGCTGAAACCCGGAATTCGCGCCACCGATACCGAAACTGACGCCCACCGATCCGCAGCCGACCCGGACATTCTCCCAACCCTGGCACCGGCCGGGCTCAGCCTGGATTCGTTCGCGCTCAGCCCATACACCCTCATTGGCGGGGTCGCCGGCGACGATCGTTTCAAAGGGCAGGCGATATCGGTCATTTTCATTCTGCTGAGCGCAGACCAGAATCTCCCGGCCGCGCCGTTCACATTGATCGTCGGATATCGCGAACAAAGCGCGGGCCGTGGCCATGGCCTCCTCCGCCGTCGTCTCGGCGATGGCGGCACTTGGCAACAGCAGAGTTACTGACGAAAACCCGATTGCTATTCTCGACAAGATCATGCTGCTGGCTTATCGCGCCGACAACATGACTGAAGGATGACTGGACAATGCCAATAGCCAGCGAAGTGTTGGATCGCGTTCTCGTACTCGAAATGGTCCGTGTGACCGAAGCTGCGGCAATCGCCGCTTCGAAGCTAATCGGACGCGGCAATGAGAAAGCCGCAGATGCTGCCGCTGTCGAAGCGATGCGGGATGCGTTTAACGAACTCGACTTCGATGGCACGGTCGTGATCGGCGAAGGTGAGCGCGATGAAGCCCCGATGCTCTATATCGGTGAAAAGGTCGGCCGCGCGGTCGAAGGTGGCCCCCAGGTCGATATCGCGCTCGATCCGTTGGAAGGCACGACGATCACCGCCAAGGCCGGCGCCAATGCGCTTGCCGTGCTCGCGATCGCTGAAAAGGGCTGCCTGCTGAACGCACCGGACACCTATATGGACAAGATCGCAATCGGCCCGGGCTATCCCGACGGCACGATCGACCTCACCAAATCGCCGACCGAAAATGTCGCTGCCGTTGCAAAGGCAAAGGGCGTGCAACCGGATGAGATTATCGCCTGTGTGCTGGATCGCCCGAGGCATGAAGCGCTGATTGCCGAGTTGCGCGAGATTGGCTGCGGTGTGCAGTTGATCCCCGATGGTGATGTCGCCGGGGTTATCGCGACCACCGACGAAGACACGACGATCGACATCTATATGGGCCAAGGCGGGGCGCCCGAAGGCGTACTCGCAGCCGCTGCATTACGCTGCGTCGGCGGCCAGTTCCAGGGTCGGCTCGTTTTCCGCAACGACGATGAAAAAGCCCGTGCCCGTAAATGGGGCATCCCGGATGAAGAATTCGACCGGATCTATTCGCTCAAGGAACTCGCCAAGGGCGATGTGATCTTTGCGGCAACCGGCGTTACCGACGGATCGATGCTCGATGGCGTCAAACGCCTCCGCAAAGGTTGCATGACCACAGAAAGCGTCGTGATGCGCGCCAGCTCAGGCACCGTCCGCTGGGTCAAAGGCGAACATTACAAGAGCTAGAAAACCCCCGAGTTCCAGTCCGGCCGCCAGAGCCGCGCCAATTTCGCGGCATTGAGCCAGATCGGCTTCAGGGATTTCCTTCTCCGCCAAGATCTCTTCCATCGTCTGTGCATGGGTGCAGATGATCGGGGTGTCGGCGATCTTTTTTAGCCGCCAGCCGGTCGCGATGCGCTCAAGCTGGGTGCGTGCATTGTCGCCATCCGAGCCTGCGCAGATCATCGCCGCATAGGGGCGGCCCTCAATCTTGCCGAGTAGCGGGTAATAGCAGCGATCGAAGAAACTCTTCATCACACCGGCAATCGCGGCAAGATTTTCCGGAGTGGCGAACAGATAACCGTCGGCGGCAAGCAAATCGTCCGGTTGGGCATCCGGCGCGTGTTTCACGATCACCTCAGCGCCCTCCGCTGCTCGGGCGGCATCTGCCGCCGCCTCGGCCATCTGCCGGGTGCCGCCGGTCATGCTGTGATAGACGATAAGAAGCCGGGCCAAAGCTACTCCTTCAGGCGATAGCCGCTGCGGAAAATCCAGATCACGATGCTCAGGCAAACAAACAGGAACGCGCCTGTAATGCCAAGGCTGACCCCGATACTGACATCGCCTTCGCCATAAAAGCTCCAGCGGAAACCGCTAACCAGATAGACGACCGGGTTGAACAGACTGACGCCGCGCCAGAATTCCGGGAGCATGTTGATCGAGTAAAAGGCGCCGCCCAGAAATGTCAGTGGCGTGACGATCAGCATCGGGATGAAGGAGAGTTGCTCAAAGCCATCCGCCCAAATGCCGATGATGAAGCCGAACAGGCTGAAGGTGATGGCAGTCAGGAACAGGAAGGCGATCATCACCAGCGGATATTCGATCCGCACATCAACAAAGAGATTGGCGGTCGCCAGGATGATCAGGCCGAGCAAGATCGATTTGGTTGCTGCTGCACCGACATAGCCGATCACCAGCTCAATCGGGGACATCGGCGCGGAGAGCATTTCGTACACCGTGCCCGTGAATTTCGGGAAATAGATCGCAAAGGATGCGTTGGAGATGCTCTGCGTCAGCAGTGAGAGCATCATCAGACCCGGCACGATGAATGCCCCATAGTCGACGCCCCCAATATCCTCCATCCGCGATCCGATCGCGCTACCGAAAACAACGAAATAGAGCACGGTCGTGATTACCGGCGTGACTATGCTTTGCCACAATGTCCGCCAGGTGCGCTGCATTTCGAAGCTGTAAAGCGCCCATACGCCGCGAATATTCATGCGGCGGTCTCCTCACTGACAAGCCCGACAAAGATATCTTCGAGCGTGCTCTTGGACGTGTCGAGATCGGCAAAGCCGATGCCAAGTGCACTCATCTTCGCGAGTAGGGACGGTATGCCGGTGCTCTCGTCATTCGCATCGAAATTATAGATCAGCTGATGGCCTTTATCGGCCAGTTCCAGGTTCCATTGAGCGAGCTCCTCAGGAACCATATCCATCACATCGGTGAGCGTCAGTCGAAGCTGTCGTTTGCCAAGCTTCTGCATAATGGCGGCTTTTTCCTCGACAACAATGATTTCGCCGCCCCGGATCACCCCTACCCGGTCCGCCATTTCTTCGGCTTCCTCAATATAGTGGGTGGTGAGGATGATGGTGACGCCGCGTTCCCGCAACCCACGCACGAGATCCCACATATTGCGCCGCAGTTCGACATCGACACCCGCCGTAGGTTCATCGAGAAACAGGATTTCCGGCTCATGGCTCAGCGCTTTGGCGATCATCACGCGGCGTTTCATCCCGCCCGACAGCTCCATGATTTTTGCATCGCGCTTGTCCCAGAGCGACAGATCCTTGAGCAGTTTCTCGATAAACGCCTTGTTGCGTGGCTTGCCGAACAGGCCGCGGCTAAAATTCACGGTGTTCCACACGGTTTCGAATGTATCGGTGCTGATTTCCTGCGGCACGAGGCCAATCATCCGACGCGCGTTGCGATAATCGCGGATTACGTCATGGCCCCCGGCATACATCGTTCCTGCGCTCGGATTGACGATCCCGCACACCGCACTGATCAGCGTCGTCTTGCCCGCACCATTGGGGCCGAGCAGCGCAAAGATTTCGCCCTGCTCAATATCGAGGCTGACAGAATCCAGCGCTTTGACGCCGCCGTCATAAGTCTTGCTGAGATTGGCGATGGAAATGATCGGCTGCATTGCCATTCTCTGCACTGCCCCCCGCCCCGGTTCAACCCGGAGTGGCGCACCAAGACGCTGCGTTGCAATTTTGCGCAGTCGCTATGCCCACAGTCAGATCCCAAAGGCCGATGGCAAGCACTAACGGCGCCCGCTATGGGCTATGTCCATGACACCCGCGCTCGATATCGCCCACTCCATCTCTGGCCAGCCCTGGCATTGGCGCGGCGGGGCGATTGACGGGCTGAGCAGCGATTTCCGACCCGATGATCTGGTCACCGGTTTGCTCCTCTCGCGTGGCTGCGATCGCAGCGAGATCGAGGCTTATCGTACACCGACCATTCGCAGCTTCATGCCGGATCCGTCGATCTTTCGCGATATGGACCAAGCGGCCGGGCGTATCGTTGCAGCTATCGAAGCGCAGGAAGCGGTTACGATATTCGGCGACTATGACGTGGACGGGGCGACGTCAGCAGCGCTGCTGATCAGGCTGCTCCGCGATCTCGGCCTCGAAGCGGGATACTATATTCCGGACCGGCTCATGGAGGGCTATGGCCCGTCCGGTGAGGCGCTGGTGAAGCTCGCCGAACAGGGATCGTCGCTCATCGTCACCGTCGATTGCGGCGCGCAGGCTTTCGACGCGCTACAACAGGCGCGCGATGCCGGCGTTGATGTGATTGTCGTCGACCATCATAAATGTGCGTCCGACCTCCCGGTCGCCCACAGCCTCGTCAATCCGAACCGGTTAGACGAAGATGAAGGTGCAGCGCATGGCCATCTCGCAGCCGTTGGTGTCGCCTTCCTGCTTGCAGCCGCGATCGTGCGACAGCTGCGCGCAAAGGGATATTTTGAGAGCCGCCCGGAACCCAAGCTGATCGAGCTGCTGGATATAGTTGCCCTCGGCACGGTCGCCGATGTCGCGGCTCTCCGCGGCCTCAATCGGGCTTTTGTCGCCCAGGGGCTCAAAGTTATGGCGGCCCAGCGCAATGTCGGCATCAACGCATTGATCAAGGCATCCCGTCTCGATCGCGCACCAATCGCCTCCGATCTCGGCTTCCGGCTTGGCCCACGCATCAATGCAGGTGGCCGGGTCGGTAAATCCGATCTCGGTGTTCGACTGCTGACGACGCAGAACCCGGAAGAAGCCGATGCCATCGCCGCCGAGCTTGAGCATTTCAACGAGGAGCGCCGCGCAATCGAAGCAACGGTTACCGAACAGGCGATCGAGCTCGGCAAGGGTCAGGATAACCCGTCTGTCGCGCTGGTATCGGCCAGAGGTTGGCATCCAGGCGTAATCGGGATCGTTGCCAGCCGATTGAAGGAAAAGCTGCACCGTCCGGCTATCGTTATTGCCCTTGACGATGAGGGCATCGGCAAGGGATCGGGCCGTTCGGTGGCCGGCGCCGATCTCGGCAGCGCAATACTCGCTGCCAAAGATAACGGTCTTCTAATTGCGGGCGGCGGCCATCCGATGGCAGCTGGGCTCACGATTGCCGAGGACAAGATCGACGCGCTGGCCGAATTCCTCGATTCCCGGTTGGCCAATGATGTCAGCGAATCGCGCGGTGCGCGGGCACTGCAACTTGATGCCGTGGTCGCGCCCGGCGGCGTCACACCCGCCTTTGTCGACGCACTGGAAGAAGGCGGCCCCTATGGCATGGGATGGCCCGCCCCGCGCATCGCCACGGGACCAGTACGCGTCATCAAGGCCGATATCGTTGGCACCGATCATGTCCGCGCGATTGTGGCTGGCGAAGATGGGCGCAGCCTCAAGACAATTGCCTTCCGCGCCGCAGACACACCGCTCGGCCAGGCCATTTTGAGCGCGGGTAATGTACGAAAGCTTTGGGTTGCAGGGCGCGCGAAGATCGATGATTGGGGTCCACGTCCGGCGGCTGAGCTCCACCTGGAAGATGCCGCTTGGGTAGATTAGGTTGGTGCGTCGCCTTGCAGTGCAACACAATGCTTGACCCGCCCCGCGCCCTCGCCTATTTGCGCTCCCGCTGGGACGGCCCCTTCGTCTAGCGGTTAGGACGCGGCCCTTTCACGGCTGAAACACGGGTTCGATTCCCGTAGGGGTCACCAGCAGTTTTCCTTTGCAGCGTGACTACCCAAGTCGGCCAAGTGCCGAACCCGTGATCATATGTCGTCGGATCGGCAAGCCGATCCTGGGGGATTCGATTCCCGTAGGGGTCACCAGCAGTTTTCCTTTACAGCGTGACTACCCAAGTCGGCCAAGTGCCGAACCCGTGATCATATGTCGACAGATCGACAAGCCGATCAGAGTTCCGCTTGGGCATGCGCCTGGCGTGGTATCGAGAGATAACCGGCAAATGCAATAACCAGCACTACAGCCGCAATACTCAAGGCGAGGTCATAGGATTGTGTCGCATCGTACAGCATTCCGAAGCCGACAATGCCAACTGCGGTTCCCAATATTGAGATGGTCAACAGGAAGCCGAACAACAGGCCAAAATGAACATGGTCAAACTGGCGCGCGACAAAATAGCCGATTGCATCCGCCTCCATCCCCTGCATGATGCCAACCATCAGGATTGCGGCCATCACCATCCAGACCGGCGCGCCTGACATGAACATCAGACAGCCGCCAGCAGCGGTCATGGTGACAAGCGCCGCTGTGTAACGGGCGTCGGTATGATCGAATAACCAGCCGACGCCGATCCGCCCGACCAGCACCGCGAACGCATACATCGAAATCAATGGTGCAGTTTGCGCAATACCGTTGTGCCGCAAGAGCGGTTCAAGCTGGGTAAGAATGCCGGATGTCGGCACGTTGGTAGCAAAAACCGCAAATCCCAGAGCGACAAAACTACGGCTGCGCAACGACCTGAGCACCTGCGCCCGCTCGGTTGAATGCGCCCTCTTTTGCTGCGCGGCCGTCATGGCTGTGTCAGTGCTTGGGTCTGTCTTGCGGCCCCGGGCTCTATCCTTGAGGCCCAATATTATGGCAGGCGTACCAAGGAATGCGGTTAGCGCGGCTAGGGTCAAATAGCCGCCCATCGTACCATATTGCAGCAGCATATAAGCGATCAGCGGGGTGAACAGGAGAGCGCCTACCGAGCCGCCCGCGGCCATCACGCCCAGCGCCTGTCCACGCCCGCGGCTGAACCAAGCCGTCACCGCGCGAGAGAAAGTCATGGCCGTCATGCCCGGAGCAACGATTCCGAACAGGGCTGAGAGGATCATGAACTGACTGAAGGGGCCCGTCATCTGAGACAGGCCAGCAAATACGAGCGCAATCAACACTGAGCTGACAGCAGCAACGACCCGCGCGCCGAAACGATCCGTCATCCGTGCAATTAGGGGTGCGGTCAGCGATCCGAGCAATCCCAGGGCCGCACCCATGGCAATGTCACCGCGGCTCCATCCGAATGCTTCGGTAAGCGGTAGGATGAAGAGGCTCGATGCGTAGAAATAGAGCGAAGCCCCGGTCGCCATGCCAAGATGTGCGCCAAACACGACGGTTCCACCTCGCCGCCACTCCTGCACTGACGTCAACGCGGAATCGGAAGAATTCAACCTGCCTCACCTAATGGAGATTCGCGATACTATGGCGGCTGGCCTTCAACTACGCCAGCACCGAAAACAAGCTGCGGGTGATGTGCGTTGGTTGTTCGCGTTGTTCAACTGCCGCTATCCGAGCCATCCCCGTCGCGCAACGCATCTACGACTGCGACGATCAAGTCTTCCGGCACTTCGGGCAATTCGGTTTCGACTGATGCCGCGCTGGCACGAGCGAGCGTCATCGAAGCCTCATAAGCGCGCAGATATTCGCGGCACTCGCGGCACACGCGCAAATGCATATTGAAGATGAAGCGCTGGCGAGCGGTGATTTCGCCATCGAAATAGGCGATGATGAAGGCCTCGAATTCCTCGCAATCGATCATCAGCGGCAATTTTGACATTACGCGCTTCATGGCAGGCGGAAAATTGATCCCCTTGGTGATCATGTCGCATCTCCCCGCATCATCGGCTCAAGCAGGCGTTTCAGTGCGCTCCGTGCTCGGTGCAGTCGCACCTTGGTGTTGCTTTCGCTCAAGCCGAGCAACTCGGCTGTTTCCACCGTCGACAGCTCCTCAATGTCGCGCAGCAGAATGAGCATGCGATATTTCTCCGGCAATTCAGCAATCCTTGCGAGCACAAATGCGCGGGTTTCATCGCGGCTCAAAAGATCTTCGGGCGATTCAAAGTGCGTCCAGACCGGCTCGATCCGGCAGCCATTCGCATCAAATTCCGGGAAGGTGCCATCCGGCAACTCCTGTTCCTGACGGCGGCGCGTACGAAGGATCGAGAGGCAACTGTTGAGTGTGACGCGATAGAGCCAGGCCTTCAGTGCAAGCGGGTCTTCAAGCTGTGGAAGTTTGCGAAATGCATTGATCAGCGCATCTTGCACACCATCCTCAGCCAGCGCCGTGTCGCCAAGCAATCGCTGGCACAGGGCAAGCATCCACCCCGAATGTTCGCGCATCAGAATTTCGATCTGGCCAGGGTCCACGCGCGGACGAATCTGCGGCGTTGAGACCTGCGTCACTTGATCTGATATCCCGTTTCCCATTGCCGCGCATCTACCACGGGAGAGGAGAAGTGTAACCAAAGGCGCGCACGGCGCATCTAAGGATGGTACGGTGACGCACAGTGACGTGCTGCCATTACAATGGGGAGGGGAAAAACTTGGGTGAAACGGCACTAATCTATGCCGCGGCATGTGCTGTCGGTTTCGCCTGGCTTGCGAAGCGTTTTGAGCGCACGATCCTGACCGCGCCAATATTCTTTCTCGCGGCCGGTTTCCTGATTTCGGGAACCGGATGGGCGGATCCCGAGGCGGGCGAGCCGATCCTCCACGCAGTGGCCGAAACCACGCTCGTCATCCTGCTGTTCCTGGACGCATCACAAGTCGATCTGATGCAGTTTCGAAAACAGCATGTCTGGCCGCAACGCATGCTGCTCCTCGGGCTGCCACTGGCGGTGCTGATTGGCACCGCCGCCGGCTATCTCATCCTGCCCGGCTGGCCGCTGGTCGCGCTGGCATTGGTCGCTGCCCTGCTCGCTCCGACCGACGCGGCGCTGGGCCAGTCAATCGTCACCAATGTACGCGTACCCGGGCGAGTGCGCCGCGGGTTGACGGTTGAAAGCGGGCTCAATGATGGCCTTGCGCTGCCGATTATCCTGCTACTCGCGGCAATGCTCGGCGAGATGATGACACAGGATGCGCAAGGCTGGCTGCTATTTGGCCTCGGCCAGGTGCTGCTTGGGCCCCTCGCCGGAATTGTGATTGGCCTGGCCGGTGGCTGGATCACCTTGCACGTCAATCGGCGCGGCTGGACCAGCCGCACCTATGAAGGGATCGCTGCCCTTTCGCTGGCCGGACTCTGCTATCTCACAGCGACAGCAATTGGCGGTAACGGGTTTATCGCGGCGTTCGTCGGCGGATTATGCTTCGGCAATCTCCTCCAGGGTCGCTGCGAATTCCTGTTCGAATTTACCGAGGGCGAAGGCCAGCTCTTGATGTGGGCCGCCTTCTTCCTGCTCGGCTTCGTATTGCTGCCCGAGGCGATCGAGCATCTCTCCTGGCCGGTACTCGGCATGATCCTTGCCAGCCTTTTTATCGTCCGACCGGTTGCGATCTGGCTTTCGCTGATCGGCACAGACGCAGCGCCCGCAACGCGGCTATTTTTTGGATGGTTCGGACCGCGCGGCCTGGCAACAGCGCTTTTCGCGCTACTGATCGTACCGCAGGTCGGTGAAGCATGGGCCGAACCGATCCTCGTCATCGCCATCAATGCGGTGTGGATCAGCGCTCTCCTGCACGGGATGAGCGCCCTCCCGCTCGGTAACCTTTACGCCCGCCGCGCCGAACAAATGGGTGAGTGCGCTGAAACAATGACCGTCGCGGATCCATTCGAGCGCGTCGAAGACGACGCCGCGACTTCGCCACAACAGATCAAGTCAGGGGATTGAGATGTCGAAAATTGCCATAGCCAAATGGGACGAACTTGAGGACCGGACGCCGACATATGCGCTCGTCGCCAATGTCGATCTCGTCATCGTCCGTTTCGATGAGAAGGTGTCGGTAATGTATGGCCGTTGCCTGCATCGCGGCGCGCTGATGGCTGATGGCCATGTCGATGCCAATGACAATCTGATTTGCGGCGTTCACGATTGGGACTACCGGCTCGATAGCGGCGTTTCGAGCTATGCGAATGAAGAAGCGTTGCAGAAATTCGAAAGCTGGATCGAGGATGGCGAAGTCCTTGTCGATGCGGACGAAATCGCGGCTTGGCACCACGCCAACCCACAGCCTTTTGACCGGGACGCATATCTCGGCCTCTATGCTGACACGAGCCATGGCACCGAGGAAGAACCCTATGCCGGCCTGATCCAGCAATATGCGAAGGATGGCCTTTCAAAAACCGGGCATCATGGCGCCGTTACGGCAATGGGTGTCCCGCGCCACGAATTGCCTGACTGGGATGACATCCAGCTCCTTACCGCCCAGCTGCATCGCCCGCCGCTGCTCGATGACGATCCGGTGGCAACCGAGGTGGTTATCGGTCCCAATGCCCAAAAACCCCTGAAACTCGCCATTCCGCTATTTGTTTCGGACATGAGTTTTGGCGCCTTGTCGGAAACTGCCAAGGTCGCGCTCGCAATGGGAGCCGAAATGGCCGGCACCGGCATCTGTTCGGGCGAAGGCGGTATGCTGGCCGAGGAACAAGCCGAGAATAGCCGCTATTTCTACGAGCTCGCATCGGGCCGTTTCGGATTTAGCTGGGACAAACTGGATCGTGTGCAGGCCTTTCACTTCAAGGGCGGCCAGGGCGCGAAAACCGGCACTGGCGGTCATCTTCCGGGTAACAAGGTCAAAGGCAAGATCGCCGAAGTACGTGGCCTGGCCGAGGGCGAAGCCGCAATCTCCCCACCGCGCTTTCCGGACTGGACCGAGGTCAGCCAGATCAAGGAATTCGCCGACGAAGTGCGCAGCCGAACCGGCGGCATTCCGATCGGCTATAAATTGTCAGCCCAGCATATTGAGAAGGATATCGATGCCGCGCTCGAAGTGGGTGTCGACTATATCATCCTGGACGGCCGCGGCGGAGGTACTGGCGCGGCCCCGCTTATCTTCCGTGACAATATCTCGGTCCCGACAATCCCGGCCCTGGCGCGGGCACGGCGGCATCTGGACAGTTCGGACGCAAATGGGGTGACGGTGGTCGCCACCGGTGGCCTCCGAAAACCAGCCGATTTCATCAAGGCGATGGCATTGGGCGCTGACGCAATCGCGGTCTCCAACTCGGCGATGCAGGCGATCGGCTGCATCGCAATGCGCGCCTGCCATACCAATAACTGCCCGGTCGGCATCGCCACCCAGAAGCCGCACCTTGTAAGCCGCCTGCTTGCCGACAAGTCGGCCGGCCAACTCAAGAATTTCTTCGATGCCAGCGTCGAGCTGATGCAGGTAATGGCCCGGGCGTGCGGCCATGATCACCTCTCGAAATTCAATGCGGACGATCTGACAACCTGGAAACGTGAGATGGCCGATCTATCCGGCGTTGCCTTCGGAGGCGTGCAATAATGGCTGACAATCAAGAGCTTGAATGGATTTCTGTCGGCCAAGCAGGCGAGCTTCCTGAAGGCCGGGTAAAGACGGTAACCGCGCGAACTGTGTCTATCTGCCTGTCGCATTTCGACGGCCAGTTCGCGGCGATGGACAATCATTGCCCGCATCAGGGCGGACCGCTCGGTGAAGGATCCATCGAACGCGGAATCGACGACAAATGCTGGATCCGTTGCCCCTGGCATGGCTGGGACTTTGATCCACTGACCGGCAATCCACCGGGCGGCCATGAAGATAGCGGCCAGACAATCTACCCGGTTGAAGTGCGCGATGGAGAGATATTCGTCGGGCTTGAAGCCGAGCCGCCGCATGAACGTACCGCAACCGATGTCATGGCTGAAACCATGGTCAATTGGGGCGTGAAGTCAGTCTTCGGCATGGTCGGCCATTCCAATCTTGGCCTGTCCGATGCGATCCGATTGCGCGTCCAGGATGGCGAGATGCGGTTCTATGGTATCCGCCACGAGGGGGCCGGCGCCTTTGCCGCATCGGCCTATGGCAAGCTCACCGGTCGTCCTGCGGCCTGCCTCACAATCGCCGGGCCCGGCGCAACCAACTTGCTGACCGGAATGTGGGACGCACATGTCGATCGCGCACCGGTGCTCGCGCTCACCGGCCAGGTCCAGACGCAGGTCTTTGGCCCCGGCGCATTCCAGGACATCGATCTGGGATCCGCCTTTGAGGCCGTGTCGCACTTTTCGCAATCGGTCCTCCCGAGCTCGAACCATGCCGAGCTCATGTCGCTCGCCTGCAAAAAGGCAATCGATCATCAGCATGTCTCACACCTCATCTTCCCCGACGATGTGCAAACAATTCCGAGCGATGCTCCGGCAGCCAATGACGATGGACGCCTTAGCCGCACATCCGTGCAACCGGCAGGCGACGATCTGGCCGAAGCGATTGCGCTCGTAAATGCCGCAAAACGCCCGATTATCGTTGCTGGACATGGCGCGATAAACGCCCGAGATCAGATCATATCGATGGCCGAGGCCATGGGCGCACCCGTTCTCACAACCTTCAAGGCCAAGGGACTGATCCCTGACAGCCATCCCAATGCTGCGGGTGTGCTCGGACGATCCGGCACGCCGATTGCCAGCTGGTTCATGAACGAAGCCGATCTTATCATTGCGCTCGGCACGTCCTTTTCAAACCATACGGGTATCGAACGCTCCAAGCCGATCATCCAGGTCGACTATGATCGCTCCCAGCTCGGGAAATTCCACGCGGTCGAGTTACCGGTCTGGGCGGAAGTCGGCGCGTTCTGCACCGCCGTTGAGACGAGCAACGACCGGAGCGGAACGCCTGAAGACCAGCGCGCCGAACTGGCCGATCGCTGGACGATTTGGCGGAGCGAGAAGGACCGCAGGCTGGCCGAGGAGAGCGACACTGGTATCCACAGCGCCGCGATCTTTGCAGCCCTTGGCAATCTGGCTCCCGATGATGCGATCATGGCCGTCGATGTTGGCAACAACACCTACAGCTTTGGACGCTATTTCGAGACCAAGGGCACCCAGCGAGTGCTGATGTCCGGCTATCTCGGCTCGATCGGGTTCGGCTTTCCCGCGGCACTTGGCGCATGGGCGGCGACGCAGGATTTTGACGAATTGAAGGACCGCAAGGTGATCTCTGTCTCCGGCGATGGCGGCTTTGGCCAATATCCGATGGATTTCACCACGGCCGTCAAATACGGCATGGACATCACCCATATCCTGTTGCGCAATGACCAGCTCGGGAAAATCACCAAGGAGCAAAAGGCTGGCGAATGGCCAGTCTGGCAAACCGAGCTCCACAATCCCTCCTTTGCCGCCTTCGCCAAGCTGTGCGGCGGCTATGGCAAGACGGTGACCGATAGCGCCAATCTCGAGACCGTGATCGCCGAAGCCCTCGCCCATGATGGCCCGGCGCTGGTCGAGATCGTCTCCGATGCCGACCTTATCTAACCCCTATTCGAAAAGCAGATCTCATGACCGAAGAAACCACCGCTGACGACCAACTGAGCCAGCTTCGCGCGGCCCGTGACCACGCGCATAGAGCGCTGCAGCATGTTACACGCGCGGCCCGGGCTAATCTTCCGACAGAATCGGATGATAGCCAGTCCAATGTCGGATGGGACGCCCCATCAAACGGCCTGATCTCTCACCTGATTGGTGAGTTGAATGTCGGGCTTGCGCTCGGCGAGCTTACGCTGTTCGTACGGCACCAATCCGGTGTAGCCGAACAGTTCCCGTTGAGCGGCACGTCAGATGCAGAGGCTGCCCAATGGCTCGACGACCAGCTGGTCGCCAATGGCCACAGCCCAGCTTCAACGGTCGAATTGCCCTACGCGCTACCGGACGACGCAGCAGCAATCGAGGCTTATGACGTCGATGCCGTTGCGGCGAGTGACTTTGCGGGTCTCGCCCAGTGGTTTGGCGCGGCAGCCGCATCATTGACGCACATCACCGAAACTTATGAAGCCATTGATCCCGGCCCGAGCCCAGTACGCTGCTGGCCGCATCATTTTGACATCGCTACCTATATCGCTCTGGAATCCGGGGATCCGGAAACCGCAAAAGGCATTGGTGTTGGCTTGTCGCCGGGCGATGAAGGCTATGACGAACCCTATCTCTACATCAATCCATGGCCGCATCTCGATGCGACCAGCCTGCCACCCGCCATTGCACCCGGCCATTGGCATAGCGAAGGCTATGTCGGCCTGATCGCCACGGCGAGCGAGATCGGGGAAACTGAAGATCTCGACACGGCGATTGCGAATTTTCTCGAACCCGGCGTTGACGTCGCAATCAAGGCGAGGACGGCAATATAGCTCTGAAGGGTGGCGCGCGCCTGTTGAAACACAACGCCTCGGAGGCGTCGTTTGAGTAGGCTCGAATGTCCGCAATGGGTGGTTAGCGGACGTTTCAATACTGACTGAATGACAATAGGGTTGTTAGCACTCGGACTCCACCACAAGGCATAAGCCCAATGCGATCTGGCATGATTATCGGATTAACGGCAACGGTACTAATTGTGCTCGGCATTGCGGCCAATGATCCGATTGAAGACCAGGTCCGGTGTCGGCTGTTAAGCGCAAGCCACCATAGCAGTTCGATCTATGTGTTCGTGCCGAAGGAAGAGATCGGTGATTTAAAGGCAAGCGTCGAGCGGTTCGCTCAGCGGAATGGTCTAATTTTTGGTATGGCCAGATACCCTTCTGGAATAGATGACAGTGGGCATGTTCTGACGGACTTAGCTGTTTGCAACCGCGAAATAGAAGTTCAAATGCGAAATACATACAACGAAGAAGTGTTTTCCGTTCGCGTACGACGCCATTCGCAGGCAAGTTCGACCGACTTCGAAGTGTTGGACCGAGCATTTGCATCGCAGATCATTGAGCGATTTGAGGTCGTAGAAAACAGTGATCCAGAGGGTATCGGGAACTGATGGCAGATATTGCGGGGGATGATCACGCTCGCAAACATAGTCAGCTGAGCCCGCAATGAGTGATTAGCGGACGCTTCACTACTGACTGACGGCGAAATCAGTTGCTAGCTTGAGGTGCTTCTGATCCTATGGCTTTAGCCCGATGCAACGCTGAGATAGATATGTACTCAAACCGCGAACGGATTCTAGCTGGCGTCAGCTTGCTGGTTGCGATGACCAGCGTATTGATCACATGGATTGTTGAAGGAGAAATCCTAGGCATGGGACCTAGGCTGTTTCTGATTGTCTCATTTCTTCCCTTGGCTGCGGTGGTTTTCTATGTTGCGCGACGGAGAGGTCAGTTTTGAAGATATGCGAAGCAAACCCTGATATTTGAGTCCGCTTGGGTGGAAAGCGGGCAATCTGCATCCTTTTTCAGGGAGGTCGACAAATCGCCGTCAATAACCACCATCGCAGCCTTGTCTCGTGACAAGGCGCTCACTCGATGGGTATGTTATTGCTGTTTCAGTTTGAAGTTAGCATCGAGAGACTGAATCAGCGAGGATAGGTCATGAGCTTTGTGCTTGTTGAGGGACTTGGCTGGACGTCACGTCCAAACTCTCTCAGGATAGGATAACCGGCTGCAGATGGTATTATCCGATTTCAGACTGTGGGCTGTGTGATGAAGCAATTTTACACCAAAACTATCGGCTGGATCGCGCAAATCGGATCAAAGCCTGATGACGACCATGACGTCCGGCTGCAAAAAACATTACTCGTCGTATGCGCACTACCATTCATGTTCCTCGGCTTTCTCTGGGGCACAATATATGTCTACTTTGGGCAACCCCTCGCCGGTGCCATCCCGATTTCATATGGCTTCATATCATTGATGAGCATCGTCCATTTTGGATTTAGCGGGAAGTATAGTTTTTTCCGATTTAGCCAGCTCGCACTTATCTTTCTTCTCCCCTTTCTACTCATGGTCGCGCTTGGCGGGTTTGTCGCTGGCAGTGCGGTTGTTCTCTGGTCTTTGATCTGTCCGCTCGGAGCTCTGTTGTTTGATACGATTGAGCACGCGAAACGGTGGTTTTTTGCGTTTCTTGGCCTGGTCATCCTCAGTGCGATCTTACCATCATTTGTTGATTCCGCCGACGGTTTGTCATCGGAATTGATTACGCTCTTTTTCGTGATGAATATTGGCGGAGTTGGTTCGCTCATATTTCTGATGGTGTTCCATTTTGTCGGTTTGAAAGATGCATTCCAGGAAAAGTCTGAAGCCCTATTGTTGAACATCCTACCTAAGGAAATCGCTGATATTCTCCGAGACGAAAATCGCACAATCGCGGACCACTTCGATGGTGTGAGCGTCTTGTTCGCCGATGTTGCAGGCTTCACTTCCATGTCAGAGCAAATGTCCGCCCGGGAGCTGGTTTCGGTTTTGGATGGGGTGTTTTCTCACTTCGACACAATGGTTGAGAAATATGATCTGGAGAAAATCAAGACCATTGGTGATTGTTATATGGTGGCATCTGGAGTGCCTCGTGCCCGGCCGGATCACGCCCAGGTTTTGGCTCGTCTTGCTATTGAGATGCGAGATTATGCAGCTTCACATGAAATACAGGGTCATAAGCTCAGATTTCGGATTGGCCTCAATTCTGGACCGGTGGTTGCCGGTGTCATTGGCCAAAAGAAATTTATCTATGATCTTTGGGGTGACGTTGTGAATACTGCCAGCCGGATGGAATCCCATGGCCAAGTGGGAGAAATACAAATCACGCAGGCCACCTATGATCTGATTGAAGACGAGTTCGTCTGTAAAGAGGGTGGCACAGTAGAGATAAAGGGCAAAGGGGCAATGGAGGTTTGGATTGTTGAGCATTAGAACAACAACAAAACCAGCAAAAACCCATGTTTAGTCAGTGAGAATCCATTGTCCGCAATGGCTGGAAAGCGGACAGCCTTCACTACTTAAATGAACGGCTCTATTCCTTCGGAACGTCCCCCAGATACACCCTGCCTTCCGGTTCTTCTGCAGCGCGATCCGCAGGATGGTCACGACTCCCCAATGGTGGAATCGGACTGACGGGACCCATCATTTGCCCCAAATTCTGGCCCCAAAAGGCATATACACGGCGCCAATCTTGGCGAGTCAGGCATGCTCGAACAACGCGAGCCCTCGTCCCTGTGGGCCTGAACTCGCGACACGTTCTTGGTTCTTCTATTGTGCCGAGCTCTTCAACACCGACCGCGCTGGGAGTAGCTTCGGCCAGCGATGCAGTCACAGACGCCGGTGCGGATACCGCCATAATCACGCCAAATGTCACTAAACTTCGATGCATCACGCATCCCGATCAATCGAACCGATCGACAGTGTATCAGGAAGCTCGCTCTCTGCGCAAACTCGGCCAGCCGAAGCAGTGCTCAATGTCCGCAACGGGCGCAAAGCGGGCATTCGCTTGATCCGATAGGCATGGCCAATTGCGCCTGCACAATTGAACTCTATCGCATTCTCGCTGATAAGGCCGACTTTGTTGTGCGTAAGGGTGGGGAATGATGAGCGACGGTGTGACAGCGACGGAAGAGCGGCGCGGAATTCTGGCATGGATCGAACGGACCGGTAATCGCCTTCCCGATCCGGTTTTCATCTTCTTCTATCTGATCGGCATATTGATCGTTCTGAGCGTAATCGCAGGCATGACCGGTTGGTCCGCTGCCCACCCGACCGAGATTGACGATGCCACAGGCGCCGCGCGCATCATTTCGGCTGAAAGTCTGTTGTCTGCCAATAATATCCAGCGTCTCTGGGTCGATATGCCGGCGACATTCACCCATTTCCATCCGCTCGGCTATGTGCTCGTCGTGATGCTCGGCGCCGGTGTCGCCGAACGATCCGGGCTTTTCGGCACCGCCATGCGCGCGGGTGTGCGCAATGCACCAACCGCGCTGCTAACGCCGATCGTTGCGCTGGTGGCCATGATCGGCAACCTTGCAGCCGATGCGGCCTATGTCGTGCTGATCCCGCTTGCCGGCGTGATCTACGCAGCTGCAGGACGCCATCCAATTGCCGGGATAGCGGCCGCCTTTGCCGGTGTCTCCGGCGGTTTCTCCGCCAATCTCCTTCCCGGCCAGCTCGACGCATTGCTGTTCGGGATAACTCAGGCTGCGGTCGACACGGTGTTCACTGGCTGGGAAGCCAATATCGCCGGCAATTGGTATTTCATCATGGTGATGACCGTGCTGTTTCTGCCCGTCATCTGGTACGTCACGGATCGCGTGATTGAACCGCGGCTCGGTACCTATGAGCCCGAAGGCCAGGCGGCGATTGCGGCCGGTGGCTCTGCTCCGATGCAGGATGACGGCGATCCGGCGATGCTTGGCGGTGGCGAGCCCGACCCCCATGCCGTGCAGGATGCAGACGCTGAGATTGCGCCAGACCAGAAGAAAGGCCTGCGCCATGCCGGGCTTGCCGCGCTCGCGGTGATTGGCCTTTGGGTGTTCTTCACAGTTGGGCCGGGCACGCCATTGATTGACGAGACAGCATCTGCCGAAGCGCAAATGTCACCCTTTTATCGGTCGCTTGTCGCTGCCTTTTTCATTCTCTTCCTCGCCTGTGGCTGGGCCTATGGCCGGGCTGCGGGAACGATCGGCAATCATCGCGATCTCGTGAAGATGATGTCGGATTCGATGGCTGACCTTGCCTATTATCTCGTCCTCGCATTTGCCGCGGCGCATTTTGTGGCGATGTTCGCCTGGTCGAACATGGGGCTGATCCTCGCGGTAAAGGGTGCCGCTGGCCTCCAGGCACTCGCCCTGCCCGCGCCGTTGCTGCTCGCACTGATCGTCGTCTTTGTTGGCTTGCTGAACCTGTTTGTCGGCTCAGCCAGCGCCAAATGGGCGCTTGTCGCTCCGGTTCTGGTGCCCATGCTCATGCTGCTCGGGATCAGCCCGGAAATGACGACCGCTGCCTATCGTGTTGGCGATAGCGCAACCAATATCATCACACCGCTGATGGTCTATTTCCCGTTGATCCTGATCTTCTGCCAGCGTTGGGTGAAGGATTTCGGGCTTGGCAGTCTCGCTGCAACGATGTTGCCCTATTCGATATGGATGATGGTGGCCGGCATATTGCTTGTCTTCGGCTGGGTCGCGCTGGGCGTTCCGCTCGGGCCGGGTGCTGAGGTATTCACGGAACTGCCGGTCGCGCCGTAACCCGTCAGCCGATCAACATTCGACGACATTGACGGCGAGCCCGCCCTGGCTGGTTTCCTTGTATTTGGACGACATGTCGAGCCCGGTCTGGCGCATGGTTTCAATTACCTGGTCGAGGCTTACCCGCATGCGCTCATGCGCGTGAAGGGCCAACCGAGCCGCGTTGACCGCCTTCACCGCGCCAATGGCGTTCCGCTCGATACAGGGGATCTGCACCAGCCCGCCAACCGGATCGCATGTCAGGCCGAGATTATGTTCCATGCCGATCTCGGCAGCACTCGCGACCTGTGTCGGCGTACCGCCCCAAACCGCAGCAAGCCCTGCAGCGCCCATTGAGCAGGCAACGCCCACCTCTCCCTGACAGCCCATTTCGGCGCCGGAAATCGAAGCGCGCTGCTTGTAGAGGAGCCCGATCCCGCCCGCGGTGAGCAGGAATTTGCGGATCGCGCTCGGGTCCATATCGTCGCGCCGGCAATAATGCCGAATGACGGCGGGAATGATGCCCGCCGCGCCATTGGTCGGTGCCGTTACCACCTGGCCGCCCGCAGCGTTCTCCTCGTTAACGGCCATCGCATAGACGTTGAGCCAGTCGAACAGTTGCTCTTGCTCATTGGATTGCGGCGTTGCGCTGAGCTTGGCCCAAAGGCCAGGCGCACGACGCTTCACTTGCAGTTCGCCGGGCAGCATGCCTTCATGTTTCAATCCGCGATCAACGCACGCCATCATGACAGCGGCAATCCGATCGAGCGCCTGGTCGGTTGCCGCACGCGGCCGACGGGCATCCTCATTGGCGTAGATCAACTCATGGATCGCCAGACCTTCATTCTCGCACCAGTCGAGTACCTGCTGGGCGGAGCCGAATGCATAGGGCACTTCTGTCCCGACCCGGATGATATCGTCTTTCGCTGGCCGTTCCAGCTGGCGGCGCGAGGCGATGAAGCCGCCGCCAGTGGAATAGTAAGTCCGCTCGGCCAGCCGATTGCCATCGCGATCATGCGCGATCAGCTTCATTCCGTTCGGATGCAGGTCCGGAATCACATCATAGGCGAAGACGATATCCGCCTCGGGATCGAAATCGATTGTGACATCCTCAGAGAGCGCCATGCGTTTCTCGTCATGCGCCCGGGCGACCAGCGCATCGGCGGATTCCGGATCAAGCGTTTCGGGTTTCAGTCCCATCAGCCCGAGAATCACTGCCTTGGGCGTCGCATGGCCAGAACCGGTCAGCGCAAGGGAGCCTTGCAGCTCGACCGTCAGCTTCACTGTCAGGTGTAGCCGGTTCTGGCGTTTCAGGCTGGTGATAAAGCGCCGCCCGATGCGCATCGGCCCAACGGTATGCGAACTGGATGGCCCGATACCGATGCGAAAAAGATCCAGAACTGACAGCATCGATGAATGGCTCCCCTTGGAATGCCATCCTTTAGCGACTTGGCGACCGGCCCGCCATCTTCATCACGCGTTCCAAAAAAACGCCCGTTTAGTCGCGCACTCGCGTGCACAGCATCTCATAGGTGATCGAAGACCAGGTTGCGCCGTCATCTTCTGATCGCGTGGCGCTCATCCTGAATGAGTCAGGTTGAATATCGAAATAGCGCTCCCGCCCGATAAACGGGCCGTTCGGACCGACATCGCGAGTCTCGACGATGAATTCACCATCGGCAAAATTGCCCGACGATTCCGTCCATGTCTTTCGGAACGTGTAATAATTATGTCCTTCCCAACGTCCGGTTTCCGGATTGAAACTGCGCAGTTCGACGCCCGTGGCATAGGGTCCCCGCCATTCCTGCATCACCGCATATCCATTGACGATCCAGCTGTTATGCCAGCGCGCAGCGTAAGAGATATCCTCTCCTTCGGGCGGATGGATAATGATCGCGACATCCCAATCACCAATCAGGAAGCTGAGCTCTTGTGTCTGCTCGGGCGCCTCCGGGTTGCGCGCGCCGATCGGAGAATCCGGATCGGGCTGGTAGATAATCGGTGGTGACGCGGATTGTGCCGACGCGGCAGAGCCGATCCCGCACGCGATGAGAGTGGCGGCAAGAATTGTGGCTAGTTTCTGCATGGCTAAGTCCCCTGAAATGCCAAAATCTGTCGGTATGTGGCTGCGCAATACCGGCGCTGCGTCACTAGAACACCGATCATCGATCAACGACAGATATCGGATGACATTCGGCAAATCTGTTCGACCGAAAGCAGATGACACAACTTATCTTTGGCCAAAGGGCAACGAGCCGGTAAGGCGATCCTATGTCAGAGGCCCGTCTCGTTCTGTTCACCCGCTATCCTGAACCGGGAAAGGCCAAGACGCGCCTGATTCCTGCGCTCGGCGAGGCGGGGGCTGCAAACGTCCATCGGCAATTGGCAGAACGGACGGTGGCAACCATGCGCACAAGCGCGCTGGCAATCGAAATCCGGTACACGGGGGCTGATGAGACACGGTTTGCAGACTGGCTCGGCGCTGATCTCAGTCTCGTTGAACAGGGCGATGGAGATCTGGGCGATCGATTGCAAGCTGCGGCTGGCGAGCTGCCGGTTATCTTTGTCGGCGCAGATTGCCCCGACCTGACTTCGGAATTGCTGCAAGAGGCAGCCGATGCACTCACCGAGCAGGACGTGGTGATCGGCCCTGCCGAAGATGGCGGCTATTGGCTGATCGGAATATCCGCACATTATGATTGGCTGTTCGCCGACATGGAATGGGGTACGGAAGCGGTGCTACCGGAAACGCTGCGACGCTTGGCCCAGCATGACATCGAACCCAAACTCCTGCCGACATTGGCAGATTGCGATCGCCCGGAAGATCTCGCGCGCTGGCCATGGTTGACGGCATGAGCAATCGGAGACGCAGCGAAGTCGCATTGGTGATCCCGATGCTCAACGAAGAAACCGCACTTCCCGCGGTAATCGCCAATATCACGACGCTCGATCCACAGCCGGCCGAAGTCGTGGCCGTAGACGGTGGCAGCAGTGACCGCTCAGTGGAGATTGCGCAGGCGGCGGGCTTTCGCGTTATCGAACATGACCGCAAGGGGCGCGCGACCCAGCTCAATCGTGGTGTCGAAGAAGCGCATGCTGCACTGATCTGCGTGCTGCATGCCGATACCGAACTTCCTGGCGATGCACTCGCACTGGTTGAGCGAACGCTCGCCAACCCAAAGCGCGCCTTGGGTGGTTTTACCCCCCTGCTCACCGGCACTAAGACGCGCTGGGGCACAAGTTTTCACAACTGGGCAAAGACCTATTACGGCCCGATCCTGCTCCGCCCACACCTGTTCGTGCGCGGGCTTCGGCTGTTGTTCGGTGATCATGCGATGTTCTTTCGCCGCGCGGACTTTCTAAGCGTTGGCGGTTGCGATCCCGATATGAACATCATGGAGGATGTCGATCTGTGCCTGCGGCTCTGCCGCATCGGTAGCGTAAAACTCGTCCCCCGGATCGTGAGGACATCAGACCGGCGGATCGCCGAATGGGGCCCGCTCAAGGCGAACTGGATATATCTCAAATGCGGAATGAGCTGGGCTTTTGGTCGCAAATACGGGCTCGATCGCCATTACCCCGATATTCGCTAGCATCCGGGATTAAGCCAGTTCGACCGGCGACACCTCATAGCCTTCGCGCTCCAGCGCCGCGATCAACCGCTCCAGATGCGCGCGATCCCGCGTTTCGCATTCGATATCGGTGATCAGCCCCTTGGCCGGCAGCGTCGTGAAGACGCGTTGGTGATAGACTTCGATGATATTGACCTGCTGCTCGTCAAACACCTTGGCGACATAATAGAGCGCGCCCGGCCGATCCTTGAGCCGGATCCGAAGCCGCGCCAGTCGCCCATCGCGAGCCAGATCACGGAGCAACACATTGGCCAGCAGCCGCGTATCGATATTGCCACCGCACAGGATCAGACCGACATTCTTGCCTTTGAACTTGGCCGGATGATCGAGCATCGCGGCAAGCCCGGCAGCACCAGCACCCTCAACAACCGTCTTTTCGATCTGCAGTAGCAGAGAGACAGCGCGCTCCAGATCCCGCTCACTAACCAGCAGGATATCGTCGACCGTCTCGCGAATGATCTCCAGCGTTAACTCGCCCGGTTCTTTGACCGCGATGCCTTCGGCCAGCGTATCGCCTTCGCACGGCAGCTTCAGGCCACGCATCTTGGAATAGGTGGAGGGATAGAGTTCCGCCTCGACACCGATCACTTCGAGGTTGGGTCGCATCGCCTTGGCGGCCACGCCGACACCAGAAATCAGGCCGCCGCCGCCGATCGGCACGCACAGCGTATCAATCTCGGGAACATCCTCGAGCATCTCGATTGCGACGGTCCCTTGCCCCGATGCGATATCGGCATCATCAAATGGATGGACGAAGGTCAGCCCGCGTTCTTCGGCAATTTCATAGGCGCGCGCCTGGGCATCATCAAACCGTTCGCCATGCAGCACGACATTGGCATTATGCCCTTCTGTTTGCTGGACTTTAACGGTCGGCGTATGCTCGGGCATCACGATCGTGACCGGCATTCCAAGCCGCGCGCCATGGTAGGAAACACCCTGCGAATGATTACCGGCCGAGGCCGCGATCACGCCGCGTTTGCGTTCGCCATCCGAAAGCTGGAGCAGCTTGTTCAGCGCTCCCCGCTCCTTGAACGATGCCGTGAATTGCAGGTTCTCAAATTTCAACCAGACATTCGCGCCCGTCATGTCGGAGAGCGTCTTGCTCTTCATTGTTGGGGTTCGGACGATCGCATCCGCGATCCGATCATGCGCGGCGCGCACGCTATCAAGCGTGACGGTCGAATCGGGATTGGTGCCTGCTGCTGTCGCCATAACCTGCTCGCCCTAGCCTATCTGGCGTCTAGGGCAAACACATCCTATGGGTCGCGCTCGATACCAATGGCAGGCGTCAGATCATGGCAAAGATTGCATTTCTCGGACTCGGCGTGATGGGCGCGCCGATGGCAGGCCACCTTCTCAGGGCCGGACATGAAGTCACCGTCTGTAATCGCACGGCGTCCAAGGCGGCAGATTGGGTCTCTGCGCATGGCGGATCAGACGCACCTACGCCAGCCGATGCCGCTACAGGCGTCGATGCGGTGATTGCCTGTGTTGGTGCAGATTCCGATGTCGAAATGGTCACCTTGGGCGAAAACGGTGCCTTCGCAGCGATGCATGATGGCACATTGTGGATCGACCATACGACCGTCTCGGCAAAACTCGCTCGCAAACTCGCTGAAATCGGAGAACCCCAGGGGATCCATTGCGTTGACGCTCCTGTGTCGGGCGGTCAGGCTGGCGCGGAAGGCGGAACGCTTTCGATCATGTGCGGCGGCAGTCGCCGGGGGATGACACTCGCTGAACCCATCATGCAGGCCTATGCGGCGCGCATCGTCCATTGTGGCGATGCCGGTGCCGGGCAGCAAACCAAGATGTGCAACCAGCTGGCGATTGCCGGTGTCTTGCAGGGTCTTTCCGAAGCACTACACCTCGCCAAACGATCCGAACTCGACCTCGACAAGGTCTTTGAAGCGATTTCCGGCGGGGCGGCGCAAAGCTGGCAAATGGACAATCGCTGGAAGACAATGGCGAAGGGCGAATTCGATTTCGGTTTCGCCGTCGATTGGATGCGCAAGGATTTGGGCCTGGCGATTGAAGAAGGCGCAGATACAGGCGCGACGCTAAAGCTCGCCGAGCTGGTCGACAGCTATTATGCTGAGGTTCAGGCGATGGGCGGGGCCCGTCAGGATACAAGTTCGTTGGTAAGGAGACTTGAAGAGTGAATTATGGACAACCGTTCGGGCTGCGCCTGTCGAAGCCCTGCACTTCTCTTTGTAGCGACGATGAAGTGAAGGACAGCCCTTCGACACGCTCAGGGCAAGCGGGTTGGGTTGCAGCTTGCATAATCGCCCTCGCCGCTATGCTCCTGCCAACGCCAGCCCAGGCGGACGCCTTGGTGGACAATGCCAATGGCTACACGCTGGACGCAGATGGCGATCTGATCCGTTTCACCGGCTTCACCTTCAATGTCGAAACCGGACGCATCACACAGCTGTTGCGCCGTAACGATGATCGCCCCCGCGAAGTTGATTTCCGACACGACGCGCAGGGAATGACGGTTATTCCCGGGCTGATCGATGCCCATGGCCATATGATGGGTCTGGGCTACAGCGCGATCCAGCTCGATCTTTCCGACACAACCAGCCTTGAAGAAGCGATGGCGCGACTGACCCAGTATAGCGCGGAAAACCCAACGCTGCGTTGGGTTATCGGTGGCGGCTGGAACCAGGAAAGCTGGGGGCTTGGACGTTTCCCGAACGCAGCCGATCTCGATGCCGCAGTCGCCGACCGGCCGGTCTGGCTAACCCGTGTGGATGGCCATGCCGGGGTCGCGAACAGCGTGGCAATGGAAGCGGCAGGCATCAGCGCAAACGCGCAATCACCCGCCGGTGGCCGGATCGAACGCGATGGTGGCCAGCCCAATGGCGTGTTTGTCGATACCGCCATGGCGCTGGTTGAAAATGCTATTCCGACGCCGCAGCCGCCGGTCCGCGATATGGCGCTGCGCGAGGCGCAGGATTTGCTGCTGAGCTATGGCGTGACGACGATGCACGATATGGGCACCTCCCCAAATGACTGGGGCGTGCTCCGACGCGCCGGCGATCGCGGTCTTCTCCGTGTACGGGTGATTTCCTATGCCAATGCGCTCGATACGCTGCTTGATATTGCCGGCGATGCGCAGACGCCTTGGCTCTATAACGGCCGGCTGCGGATGGTTGGGCTGAAGATTTACGGCGATGGCGCACTGGGCTCGCGCGGCGCGCTGCTCAACGCACCTTACACCGATGCCCCCGGCGAAACCGGCCTCGCGCTCATTGACGGTATCGCCCTGCGCAATCGACTGAGCCGCTTGTCGCTCGATCGGTTCCAGGCCGCGATCCACGCAATTGGCGATGGCGCAAACCGCGAAGCCTTGGGCGCGATCGAGGAACTGGCGACTCGCTACACCGATGATCGCCGCTGGCGGATCGAACATGCGCAAATCGTCGACCCGGCAGATCTGGCACGTTTCGGTCAACACGGCATCATCGCCTCGATGCAGCCCGTCCATCAGACATCGGATCGCCTGATGGCCGAGGCGCGGCTTGGGCCAAACCGGCTGACCGGTGCCTATGCCTGGAACTCGATGCTGCGTAACGGCTCGCGCCTCGCCTTTGGCAGCGATTTCCCGGTCGAAAACCCGAATCCGTTTCCCGGTCTTGCCGTCGCTGTCAGCCGCCAGGATGCAGCTGGGCAGCCCGCGGGCGGTTGGCAGGCGCATGAGCGAATTTCGCTGCAGCAGGCGTTCGCCGCTTTTACGACTGACGCTGCCTTTGCGGGCTTTGCCGAAGATCAGGTCGGGCGGATCGGCGAAGGTCTTTATGCCGATTTCCTAATCCTCGATCGTGATATCTTTGCAGTTTCACCGGAAGAAATTCGGGAGGCACAAGTCGCAGAAACCTGGGTCGGTGGAGAACGCACCTGGGTCCGCGCCTTTGTCGATGCGCCGCCGATGGATGCGCCAGTGGGCCCGATGATCAGCGAAGATGAGGATGTCGGGCGCTAGGCCTGGCCGTGGTTATCCGGCCAACTCGGTCAGCAGGCCTACGGTGAGGATTTGCGGCAAGATCTCCGGCTCACCCTCGGCGCCGTAATAAAGATAGAGCGGCACGCCCGATCGGCCATGGCTTTCGATAAAGCGGCCGATCACCGGATCGCCGTTCGTCCAGTCGCCGACCAGCACCGCAATGTTCTGCGCTTCAAAATGCTCGGCCACCGCGGCCCGGTTAAGCGCGCCCGCTTCATTGGCCTTGCAGGTGATGCACCAGTCGGCCGTGAAATAGACAAATACCGGCCGGCCTTCTGCGCGCAATGCAGCAAGCCGATCCTCGCTGAAGCTCTCTGCATTCAGCGCGCCGCCTTCATAGGCAGAGGTTTCGGCCGGGGCCGACTGCGGCACCATCGCCAATGCGCCGAGCGTCACCAGCATTGCCGGGATCATCGGCAGCCATGCGCGCTTGCCCGCCACCTGGCGATTGCCCGCCCACCACAGCATCAGGGCAATGCCGAGTGCGGCCGCAATGCCAAGCGTCATGCCATTCACGCCAGTTTGGCGGCCCAGTATCCAGCCCAGTGCCAGAGCGGTCAGGAACATCGGCACCGCCATCAGGTGGCGAAACCGTATCATCCAGGGTCCGGGTTTGGGGAGCCTGGACCGCAAGGCCGGAACATAGGCGAGGACCAAGAACGGTAATGCGAGGCCAAAGCCCAGCCCGGCAAAGATCGCCATCCCGACAATTGTTGGGACCACCAATGCCGCGCCAAGTGCGGCCGCCATGAACGGTCCGGTGCATGGTGTTGCGACAAATGCGGCCAGCGCGCCGGTGAAGAAAGAGCCGGTCGCACCATCCTTGTCGGCAAAGCGACCGCCACCGGTAAAGCTTGGTACTTCGAACAGGCCCGCCAGATTGAGTGCGATCGCGGTGACCAGCAGCAACAGGAACATGATCATCCGCGGCTCTTGCAGCTGGAACGCCCAGCCCGCCGCCGCGCCACCTGCGCGCAAAGCCAGCAAGGCCGCGCCGAGACCGAGACAGACGATGATAACGCCGGCGGTATAGGCCAGAGCATCGCGCCGCACAGCGCGTTCCTCGCCACCGGCCTTGGCAAGGCTCAATGCCTTCAGGCTGAGGATCGGGAAAACGCAGGGCAGGATGTTGAGCAACACACCGCCGAGGATCGCACCGCCCAGCGCGAAGAGGATCGTGCCGATATCGGCGCTCATCCGGCCTTCGCTCTGAATCTCGGTGGAAATCGGTTCGCCCGCCACCGGGACGTCGCCAGGAACCGCTGCCAGCATCAGCCCGTCATGCTCGCCAATCTTGATCAAGCCTTCGATGCGATCGACTGTCTCGGCGCCGGATTCGGCCGGAACTTCGATGATCAGCATATCGCCATTGCGCGAGATGCTCTGCGCGGCGCTGTAATCGAGCACACGATCGGTTTCGGCGAAGAAATAGGGGGCTGAAATATCAGCTGCCTGTGGGAAAGGAATGGCAAGGCGAAGGATGTCGCCAACCACCTGGAATGTGGCTTCGCTGCCGAGCGGGCGCGGCAGGTGCGCGCGATACCCATCGAACTGGGCAGCATCTGTAATCTCGCCAGAGCCTGCCTGAAGGTCGATGCCGATTGCGCCATCCTCTGGCACGCAGATTTCATTGGTGCAGGCGAGCCATTGACCCTGGGCGCGCAGCGGGAGCGCGGTTCCAGGTGCGACGCTCTCATCCAGCGCTACCTCGGCGAGCATCGCATATTCGCCGTGATAGATGTAATTCATGATGCTGCTGATCACGAGCCGTTCCGGCACCGGATAGCGCAATTCGCCGACCGTTACGCCGTCGGGAAGCTCCCATTCAAAACTGTTTGGAATGCCGGCCTCGCCGGGATTGAGCCAATAGCCATGCCAGCCTTCGTCCGGCCGCATGCGGATTGCGATTGTGAAGCTCTGACCCGGAGCTGGGGTCATTGTCTCAGCGAGCAGGTCTGTCTGAATCGCATTCTCGCGCGGCAGCTGGGCGGCTGCAATTGCGGGCAGCAACAGCAAAAAGGCCGCAAACACGCCAGAAAGGGTCTTAAAAGCCGAAAATCGCACCTATTTGCTCCTTCGCGAGCGCGCTATAGCAGCGCTATATCCGCCGTGCACTATCAAGGGGTCTACCGATGAAATTCGCTCGCATCGCCACGCTGGTTACAGCGCTTTCCCTGCCTTTTTCGGCATTTGCGCAAGAGGCTGAACCGCAACCGGCCAGCGAATCGGCGACTCCGCGACTCGTCGTCGCGATTTCGGTCGACCAGCTGAGCGCCGATATCTTTGCCCAGCATCGCGAAAATTTCAGCGGCGGCTTTGCGCGGCTGCTCTCTGGCGCAGTGTTTCCATCCGGCTATCAGGCCCATTCGGCGACCGAAACCTGCCCCGGCCATTCGACGATCCTGACCGGCGCGCATCCGGGCCGCGCGGGTGTGGTGGCCAATCGCTGGTTCGATATGAGCGTCACGCGCGAGGATACCCGCATCTATTGTTCGGAAGATCCGACGGTCGAAGGATCCTCGTCGAGCGATTACACCGTCTCGACCGGCAATCTCTTGGTGCCCACATTGGGAGACCTGCTGCAACGGCTGAACGAAGCCAGCCAGGTGGTCTCCGTATCAGGCAAGGATCGCGCGGCGGTTATGCTTGGAGGTTCAGGGGCCGATCATATGTACTGGCCCGGTGACACTGGCTTCACGACCTTTGCCGGACGCGAGCTTCCCGAAGCCGTGCAGCGGATCAATGAATCTGCAATGCAGGCCGCGGTCTCGAGCCGGGTCCCGCTGCCCATCCCGCAGCATTGCGCCGGATATAATCGCGCGGTCCCAATTGGTGACGGCATTACCGTCGGCACCCACGTCTTTTCGCGCGGACCGACGACCGACAGCCGCGAGATTCTCGCTTCGCCTGAAGGCGATCTGCTGACCCTGGTGCTCGCCGCGGATCTCGTCTCCGAACTCTCGCTTGGCCAGGGCGAAACCACCGACCTCCTCGCCATTGGCCTCTCCTCGACCGACTATATCGGCCATGCCTATGGCACGCATGGCGTTGAAATGTGCGTCCAGCTGACTGCACTCGACACGATGCTCGGCGACTTCTTCGATCGGCTTGATGCGCGCGGGATCAACTATGTCGTGATGCTGACCGCCGATCATGGCGGGCTCGACCTCCCTGAACGCCAGGTCGGCCAGGCCGCACCGCGCGCCGCGCGCTTGCTCCCGGGTTTCGAGACGCTGGACGAGCGGCTCGCAACCGAAACCGGCCTCGAAGCACCGATCGTGCGCGCGGATAGCCCGTTCGGCGATTTCTATGTCGATCGTTCGGTTCCTGAAGGTCGCCGCGCCGAGGTGATCGATCGCGCGATCGCGATGATCTCTGCCCATCCGCAAGTCTATCGGGTCTATGGTCGAGACGAGATCATGGCGCAGACCGTCACCGACGCGCCACCCGAACATTGGACGGTGCTTGATCGTGTCCGCGCCAATTTCCATCCCGATCGCTCCGGCGACTTCATCGTGGTGTTGCAGCCTCGCGTGACACCGATCCCGCAACCGTACCCCGGTGCTTATGTCGCAACCCATGGCAGCGTCTGGGACTATGACCGGCGCGTTCCGATCCTCTTCTGGTGGCCGGGCGCTGAACAGTTTGAACAGCCGCTTGGCGTTATGACCGTCGACATCATGCCGACGCTCGCCTCGCTGATCGAACTCGATATTTCCGATGTTGAAATTGACGGCCGCTGTCTCGACCTGATGCCGGATGTCGCCGAGACGAACTGCCGTTAGGCGGCCTCGCGCCGCTTGCGGCGACGGCGATAGACGAGCAAAGCGATGGGTGCGACGATCACCAGACCGGCGAGCGCAAGCACCCACCAATAGCGGCGCATCAATATGCCGCGCGAATTGTCGACCAGCTGCTTAATGGGTTCATAGCCTTCGGGCGTTTCGAGCACGCCATTATCCTCGGCCCAGCTTTCATATTCCGCGAGCATCATCGCAAAGACCTGCGGTTCTGACTCTGCCAGATCCTGTGTCTCACCGGGATCGTTTTCCATGTCGTAGAGCCGCCAGACATTGTCGCCATAGGGTGGGCCATTGCTGACGATCTTGTAACGGCCACGATAATAGGCCCGGCGCCCGGCGGTTTCGATACCGAATCCGTCTTCGGGGCCATAGACGGCGTCTTCGCCACCCTCGAGTGCCGGAACCAGGCTACGGCCTGTGATGCCGGTCGTCTCCGCACCGGCCAACGTCGCGATAGTCGCTGGAATATCACTGATTAGGCTCAGCTGGCGAGCCATGATGCCATCCGAAATCCCCGGGCCAGCAACTATTAGCGGGACACGCGTGCCGCCTTCATTGGCGTGAAATTTGAACAATGCGTGGGGCGAGGCGGCGGCGCTTGCCCATTCCGGGCCGATAAATCCAAAGCTGCCTCGCTCGCCCAGATTCTCGGTTTCCGCCGTATAACCGGTCAACCACAGCGACAACGCTCCGTTCGCCGTGTCGAGCGGGCTGCCTGCTTCCGGGCCATTGTCCGAGGTGACGATAAAGATCGTATTCTCATAGGCGCCGGTTTCCCGGAGATGGGCGATCAGGCGCCCGAGATGGTGATCCATCGCCTCGAGCATACCGGCATTCACCATCATGGCGCGGGTGTAAAAGGCGCGATCTTCGTCGCTAAGCGCGTCCCAATCACGCAGGTCCGGATGCATCGGACCGATCGGCGCGTCGCTATCTGCTACGCCCAGCGCATGGGCTGCCGCAGCGCGACGGGCACGCTGGACATGCCAGCCATCGTCATAAACGCCCTGATAGCGCATCGTGAATTCGCGCGGGGCCTGGACCGGGATATGGATAGCCTGAAATGCGACATAGGCGAAGAAGGGTTCGCCCTCCTGAGGACTTCCAACAAAGTCGATCATTTGGTCGACGAGAAATTCGGATGAATAGAAATCGTCCGGCAGGCCAACCGGCTCGCCATCGGCATACCAGGGCGCCTCTTCATAGATCGGCAGATAGGGTCGATCTTCGTAATTATCGCCGCCGGTCGCATCGAGGATGAAGGTCCGATCAAAACCCCGGGCGCTAGGCAAGGTCTCTTCGCTATGCCCGAGATGCCATTTGCCGGTCATGAACGTCCGATAACCGATCGCCTGCAGCCGCTCGGCAATGGTCGGCACTTCGGGTGCCAGATAGCCGCGATAGGCTGGTGACCCTTGATGTTCGACTGGCGTGGTCTCAGGCAGATTGCCGACGCCAGCCCGATGGCTGCTGACGCCGGTCATCAGCATGGCGCGCGAGGGAGCGCACATTGGGGTCGCATGGAAATTGGTGAACAGCACGCCGCGTTGGGCAAGCGCATCGATATTGGGCGTGTTGATCTCGCTGCCATAGGCACCGAAATCTGTGAAGGCGACATCGTCAGCGAGGATGAGAACGATATTGGGTCGAGCCGCCTCTTGCGCCGCAGCCGGGACAAGCCCGAATATCAGTGAAGCCATGGCGCCAATGCGCGCGATCGTTTGTAACCACATCGCGATGGTTTCGGAGAGTAACCCGATTATGTCAATTGACGGCCCAAGCCAGTCAGATCACCAAAGGCGAGCAGCTGACAATCAGCACAGCAAGTAAAATCACAGGTGAAAGACGCATTTTGCCCCCCAATGGAGATCACAGATTGCGCACTGGCTGGTTAATTTTTCCCGAAAATATTTCGTTAACGGAAGGTTATTGCAGTAATTAACCCTCTTTTTGAGCTGGTTAGCGCTCCAGATTGGGCCTGAGCCAGCGATTCGCGATATCGAGATCGACATCTCGGCGCCCGGCATAATCTTCAAGCTGGTCCTGTCCGACTTTGGCCACGCCGAAATATTGCGACTGGGGATGGCCGAAATAGAAGCCCGATACAGCGGCGGTCGGCCACATTGCGAAACTCTCGGTCAACTCGATACCGGCCGGACCGTTATGCCCCGAACCGCCGCCCAGCATTTCGAACAAGAGCGGCTTAAGGCTATGATCCGGGCACGCCGGATAACCGGGTGCCGGACGAGTACCGGAATATTTTTCACGGATCAGGTCTGCGTTCGTAAGATCTTCGTCGGCGGCATAGCCCCAAAGGTCCGTCCGGACATGGGCGTGCATCCGCTCGGCAAATGCTTCGGCCAGTCGATCAGCCAGCGCCTTGAGTAGAATATCCGAATAATCGTCGGTGTCCGCCTTGAACCTTTCGATATGCGCATCGATGCCATGGCCGGCACAGACCGCGAAACCGCCGATCCAGTCTCCGGCAGGATCGATAAAATCGGCAAGGCACATATTGGCGCGGCCCGAACGCTTGGCGACCTGCTGGCGCAGCATCGGCAAGTGATGCTCGCCATCTCCAGCGCTCACGACGATATCGTCACCATCTCGTCGGCATTGCCACAAGCCGGCCACTGCGCGGGGCTTCAGCCAGTCCTCTTCAATGATCCGGTCGAGCATTTTTTGCCCGTCGGCGAACAAGTCTCGCGCACTTTCGCCAACCACATCATCGTCAAGAATAGCAGGATAGGTTCCAGCCAACTCCCAGGCGCGGAAAAAGGGCGTCCAATCGATATAGTTGCGCAGATCATCGAGCGGCCAATCGTCGAACACATGCAGCCCGGGCTTTGCCGGTGCATCAGGCTTGAGCGCCAGATCGATTTCGAACGCGTTGTTGCGCGCTTCGTTCAGCGACACAAGCTTGCTCGCGCCCCTGCCCTCCCGCGCCGTGCGGATTTCATCATAGTCGTTGGCAACCTGTTCGACGAACGGATCGCGCTGGGTTTGTGAGACCAGGGTCGATGCGACACCAACCGCCCGGCTCGCATCGAGCACATGGATAGTCGGCCCGGCATAGACCGGTTCAATTCGGAGCGCGGTATGCACCTTGCTCGTCGTCGCACCGCCGATCAGCAGCGGCACCTGCATATCGGCGCGGTCCATTTCCTCGGCCACAGTCACCATCTCGTCGAGCGATGGTGTGATCAGACCCGACAAGCCGATCATGTCTGCGTCATTTTCATTGGCCGCCAGGAGGATGTCGCTCCACGGTACCATCACGCCAAGATCGACAACCTCAAATCCATTACATTGCAGGACAACGCCGACGATATTCTTACCGATATCGTGCACATCACCCTTTACCGTCGCCATGATGATCGTGCCCTTGCCTTTGGCATTCTCATCCTTTTCCGCCTCGATATAGGGCAGCAGATGAGCCACCGCCTTTTTCATCACGCGCGCCGATTTGACGACCTGGGGCAGGAACATCTTGCCGGAACCGAACAGGTCTCCAACAACATTCATCCCGTCCATCAATGGCCCTTCGATCACCTCGATCGGTTTTCCGCCACGCTCATCGATGGTCAGTCGCGCCAGTTCGGTATCGTCGACGACATGCGCGTCGATGCCTTTGACGAGCGCATATTCGAGCCGTTTGACGACATTCCAGCTGCGCCATTCCTCGGCTTCTTTTTCCGCCTTCTTGTCGGTGCCGCGAAACCTCTCGGCGAGTGCGATCAGGTTTTCCGTCGCATCGTCATGGCGATCGAAGATCACATCTTCGCAAGCTTCGCGCAGTTCCGGATCAATCTGGTCATACACATCGAGCTGTCCGGCATTGACGATCCCCATATCCATGCCGGCAGGTATGGCGTGATAGAGGAACACACTATGCATCGCGCGGCGCACGGGTTCGTTGCCGCGGAAGCTGAACGACAGGTTTGAAAGGCCGCCCGAAATATGAACTCCGGGGCAGCGCGCACGGATCTCGCGGGCTGCTTCGATAAAATCGAGTCCGTAGCGGCGATGTTCGTCGATGCCGGTCGCCACCGCAAAAACATTCGGATCAAAGATGATATCTTCTGGTGGAAAGCCATTTTCTGTCAGTAGCTTATAGGCCCGCTCGCAAATCTCGATCTTGCGTTCCTTGGTGTCAGCCTGGCCCGTTTCATCGAACGCCATGACCACGACCGCCGCGCCATAGGCCCGGCACTTTGCGGCATGGGCGAGAAATTCGTCTTCGCCTTCCTTCATGCTGATCGAATTGACGATCGGCTTGCCCGAGACGCATTTGAGCCCGGCTTCGATCACTGACCATTTGGAGGAATCGATCATGATCGGCACGCGCGCGATGTCGGGTTCGGCAGCGATCAGTTTGAGAAACGTCGTCATCGCCTTTTCAGCGTCGAGCAACCCTTCGTCCATATTGATATCGATGATCTGCGCGCCATTCTCGACCTGTTGGCGCGCGACTTCGACCGCCGCTTCATAATCATCCGCGAGGATAAGCTTTTTGAACCGGGCAGAGCCGGTCACATTGGTGCGTTCGCCGATATTGACGAAGGTGGCGGAGGTGTCGGTCATGGCAGCTTTCAGGCGGCAAGCGTCATCGGTTCGAGACCGGCAAGGAAGGTTTGGCTGATACCTTCAGGGATGGCGCGGGGCGGTTGGCCGTCAGCCAGTTCGGCAATCGCGCGGATATGCTCAGGTGTCGTCCCGCAACAGCCCCCGACAATATTGACGAGACCCATTTCGACCCATTGGCTCAGCTTTTCGCGCGTTTTCTCCGCGCATTCGTCATATTCACCCAGCTCATTGGGAAGGCCCGCATTGGGGTAACCAATGACCAACGTATCGGCCATATCGGAGATCGCCTGCATATGCGGGCGCAGGCGGTCCGCGCCGAAAGAACAGTTGAGCCCGATGGCCAACGGATTGGAATGGCGCACCGACGCCCAAAAGGCTTCGATCGAATGGCCGGAGAGATTGCGGCCGGACATATCGGTAATCGTCATCGACAGGATGAGCGGCAATGTCGTGCCATGGCGCTCAGCGGATTCATGGGCCGCCATGATCGCGGCCTTGGCGTTGAGCGTGTCGAAAATTGTCTCGACCAGCAGCATATCAACGCCGCCATCGATCAATCCGTCAATCTGTTCGGCATAAACCGACTTCATCTGGTCGAAATCGACCTCGCGAAACCCCGGATCATTGACATCGGGCGAGAGCGAGAGCGTCTTGTTGGTCGGGCCAATAGAACCCGCCACAAAGCGCGGTTTTTCGAGCGTTGCGATGGTGTCAGCCGCATGCCGAGCAAGCTTTGCAGCGGCGACATTGAGCTCATGTACCAGCGCTTCATCGCCATAATCAGCTTGGCTGATCGTGGTACCGCTAAACGTGTTGGTCGAGATGATATCCGCGCCTGCTTCAAGATAGGCCGTGCTGATTTCCTCAACGATCTGCGGCTGGGTGAGGCACAGGAGATCATTATTGCCCTTCTGGTCCAACCGGAACTCCCGATCGCCGCGATAGTCGTCTTCGCCGAGATCATAGCCCTGGATCGCCGTGCCCCATGCTCCGTCGAACACAAGGATCCGCTCTGCAGCGATCGCGCGTATCTGTTCTGCAATATCGGTCATTCGCTCGTTCCTTCGGGCATGCCGCCATCGGGCCGGATGCCAAGCAAATGGCAGATGGCGTAGGACAGTTCCGCCCGGTTCAATGTGTAGAAATGGAAGTCGCGAACCCCGCCCGCATAGAGCTTGCGGCACAGCTCGGCGGCCACGGTTGCGGAGATTAGCTGGCGCGCGGCAGGCAGCGCGTCCAGTCCATCGAACAGCCGATCCATCCATGGCGGGATCGAGGCGCCGCACATCCCGGCAATCCGCTTGGTCGTGGCGACATTGGATACCGGCAGGATTCCCGGAACAATTTCTGCATCGATACCGGCCGCCGCCACTTCGTCGCGGAAGCGGAAGAAATTGTCTGCCGAAAAGAAGAATTGCGTGATTGCCCGATTCGCCCCGGCGTCCAGCTTGCGCTTCAGATTATCGAGATCGGATTGCGCCGTTTGTGCCTCTGGATGAACCTCAGGATAGGCCGCCACGGATACCTCAAACGGCTTGAACGCCTTGATGCCGGCCACCAGTTCAGCAGCACTGGCATACCCATCGGGATGCGCCTGGAACGGCTCGAAGGCATCGCCCTGGCGCGGCGGATCACCGCGCAGCGCCACAATATGACGGACCCCAGCGTCCCAATAGTCGTTGATGACTTCTTCTATTTCGCCCTTGCTCGCATCCACACATGTAAGGTGCGCGGCGGCTTTTACGGATGTTTCCTGCACAATCCGACGCACGGTTGCATGGGTCCGCTCCCGCGTGGAGCCCCCAGCACCATAGGTCACCGATATGAAGCGTGGGCCAAGCGGCTCCAGCATCTTGACCGAGTCCCACAGCGTTGCCTCCATCTTTTCCGTTTTGGGCGGAAAAAATTCGAAAGAAATTCGGGCATCGCCGGCCAAGTCCGCAAACAGCGGGTCATCTGCAGCGCGGCGCGCTTCATGCAATTCGTCAACCGTCATGCCGCTACCACCTTCAATCGCCGACTGGCCTTGCGTCGTCCGAGCCATAATTTGACGGTCAACTCACCGCCTTCGAGTTGTTCAAAAAGCCCGCCTTCAATCTCTGCTGCCTCAAACCATCGGGCAATCTGCTCATCCGAAAATCCAAGCCGTGCATGGGCGGCCTGACTGCGCAGATCTTCCCGTTCATGCGCTGCGAAATCGACGATTAGTAACCGTCCACAAGCATCGAGCAGTCGTGACGCCTCGGCGATCGCGGCGGCGGGCTGTTGGGCATAGTGAAGGACCTGATGCAGAGTTACGGTATCCGATTCTGCGCTGGGCAGATCTAACGAATACATATCGCCCTGTCGGATTTCCGCATTTTCAAGATTTGCCGCGCTCAATTTTGCTCGGGCGAGCCGCAGCATCTCCGGGCTCCGGTCGATACCCATCGCACGGTCCGCCCGGGCACCGAACAATTCGAGGATGCGCCCGGTACCCGTTCCAATATCCACGAGCCGGCCAATGTCTTCGGGTTCGAGGGCGCGGTGCATGGCGTCTTCGACATCGCTTTCGGCAACATGCAACGATCGGATCGCGTCCCATTGCTCGGCATGGGCGGCAAAATAGGCTTCGGCAGCGGCTTGGCGGTCCGCGCGTACTGCTTCCAACCGCGCCAGATCGGCGCGCATCCAATGATCTTGATCGGTATCAGACCAGCCATCCATTGCCTTGAGCAAAGGCTTGACGCGCCCAGGGTCACCCAGTCCGAGAAATACCCAACTGCCCTCTTTGCGACGCACGGCCAAACCAGCATCGACCAAGATCTTCACATGACGAGACACGCGCGGCTGGCTTTGACCAAGAACCTGAGCCAGCTCGCCAACCGACAGTTCCATAGCACGCAGGAGTGCAACAATTCGCAGCCTGGTTGGGTCCGCTAGGGCCCTAAAAATCTCTAGCTCAGCACGCATTTATAAGGATATAAAGATATCTTTATATGCGGTCAACCTAGTGGATATCAGCGCTTTTATCGCTGAATTCTCTCGATTTCGCCACTGAGCAACAGAAACACCGTTAACTTTTACCACACCCAAAATGACTCGACACATTCGTTGTGGCGAGGCATTCCACTGTCCGACCTAAAGGTGCTCCTGGGAAGATCGTTGTGCGTAAACTCATGATGTCATTGCTACTTGCGCTCTGCCTTAGTGCCTGCGCCACTACGCAAGCTGGCCCGAACGGGATGGCGGATCGCGATCCGCATGAGGAATTCAATCGCGACATGTGGGCGGTCAATCAAGGCATTGATGATGTGGCGATACGGCCGGTAACCAACGTCTACCGCGCCGTAACACCCCGACCGGTGCGATCCGGCGTTTCGAACGTCTTTCGAAACCTCACCGAGCCATGGTCCTTCATCAACAACCTTCTTCAGGGCCGGCCAGGCCGCGCGCTGCGCAATCTTGGACGGTTCATTGTCAATTCGACGATCGGTATCGGCGGCCTGTTCGATCATGCATCTGCACTCGGCATTGATCCGGCGCCCGAGGATTTCGGGCAAACATTGGCGGTTTGGGGCGTCGGCGATGGCGGCTATGTTCTGAATCCGATCTTTGGACCATCAACCCAGCGCGACACCTTCGGTCTAATCGTCGACATTGTTGCCAATCCCGTCTCGCTGTTTTTTGATCGGGGGCTCAACCTGTCGAACCAGGAGCAGCTGGCGATCCGCGCAGGCGGGATCATCAGCGTGCGTTCGGATTTGATGGACACAGGCGTTGACGCGTTTCTTGATAGCAGTGCGGATCCGTATGCCGCGGCCCGCTCCGCCTATTTTCAAACCCGCGAAGCGCAGATTCTGAACTATGACATGTCTGGCATGGCTGCAGATGATGGAGATCTGGAAGCCAGCGAAGATGCCGCATTCGAATCGGCACTCGAAGACCTGGATGACATGGACGATTTTGAACCGCCGACGGTGGAAGATGAATCGCCCGTAGTTGAGCCTCAATAGGCCCATTTTGAAGCAATATTGCTTTACGGTTCCAGCACGGGTAGAAATTTCGTGACTGGTTTCGGGGGTCACCCCTCGGGGGCCCATGTCGTTTAACGTGAATTCGCTAACTACTGGGAGAGCACCCATGACTAAGACTATTGCATTGCCTTTGGCCCTTGCGGCCTCACTTGGACTCGCTGCATGTGCAGCTGCCGACGACGCAGCCGGCGACGCAGCCGATGCTGTTGAAGATGCTGCTGCTGAAGTAGAAGCTGCTGCTGACGAAGCTGCTGCCGATATGGAAGCTGCTGCGGACGACGCGATGGCTGAAATGGACGAAATGGCTGCCGATATGGAAGCCGCTGCTGACGACGCCATGGGCGAAGAAGGCGAAGAAGAAGCAGCCGAGTAAGGCACTGCACTTCAACGATTAAGAAAGGCCGCGCCCGTAACCCGAGCGCGGCCTTTTTTTATGGATACCGACGGTGTTACTATCGGCTGTCCGGCCCTTGGGGGAGAATTCCACTATGCGGTGTTTTACAATCGCGTCTCTGGTCCTTCTCGTCGCGTGCAGCGGTGGGGGTGACGAATCGGCCTTGACCAGCGCCGAAGATCGGCAACTCGATGAAGCTGCGGCCGCATTGGACGAGGCCCAACAAGACTATGAGACGGCGATACAATCGGCCCAGCCGGACGCCCAAGCAACCGAGCAAGATGAAGAATCGCCCTAACCATCTGCCGGGAGCTCGCCGATCAACAACGGTTTATTTTCCCGGATCACCGATTCTGCAAAATCCATGAACGCCCGAACACGGGCCGTGCGCCGCAGATCGTTGTGAGTGAGCACCCAAATGTCGCGCGCCGGTGTTGGCTTGCGATCTGTGGCACGGATGAGGCCTGAAGCGACATCGCCCATCATGCATGGCAGCATCGCAATACCGAGGCCTGCCTGCACCGCCGCAATCTGAAGTGTTGGCCGATCAAAGGCACCCCATACTGGCACCTGCGCAAATTCTGTTGACTGGGTCCAATCGGGATATTCTTCATCATCATCCCCCCAGCCCAGCCAGCGGGCCGATTTGGGGTCATTCACCAGATCGTGCGATCGCAGATAGTCTGGCGATGCATATATGCTCATATGATAGGGGAAAAAGCGCTTGCCGACCAAGGTTTCGGGCGGATTATTGTTCATACGGACGGCGATATCCGCCTCCCGACGCGCAACATCGAGCTGCTCATAAGTCACTCGGATATCGAGCTCGAGGCCCGGATAGGCTTCGCTGAAATCAGGCAGTTTTGGCGCGAAAATACCAACGGCCAGCGGCTCGGCCATCGTTACGGTCAGCTTGCCAGGCAGCATATCGTCACGGCCCGCAATGCGGCGCGATATCGTCGTTAGTTCCGCACCGAACTCTTCAGCAATGGAGGCAAGCTCTTCGCCGGCCTGAGTTGGTGCATAGCCTTCCGGACGCCGATCAAACAGCCGCACCTGCAGCGTCTTTTCCAGCGATTCGATCCGACGACTGACGGTCGAATGGTGGACGCCCAGCTTTTGTGCGGCACTCCGCACGGTGCCCGCATCCATTACGGCATTGAATGTCTTGATATCTTCCCAGTCGGGATCGGGGTGACGAAGCATAGGCTGTTTTCCTCGACATCAGTTTGGCGCATTATTGCACCGCTATGGTGCCTTTTTGATCTTAGACGATGGTATTTTGCACCGCTACACCAAATGTGTCACCCCCCAAACTCCAATATGGAGAATAACCATGCCCGTTCCTGTCATTTCCGCCACAGCCGCTGCCGTCATCCTTGCCTTGCAGTTGATTTTGATGATCACCGTCGGCCTCCACCGAGTGAAATCGCAAACCAATATCGGCGCCGGCGATGATCCGGACCTGGAGCGCAAGATCCGACGCCACGGCAATCTTGCCGAGAATGCCGCAGTATTCCTGATCGTTTTGGCGCTTGCTGAACTTGTCGGCGGAGCGCCAGCCATTTTGTGCTGGATCGCCATCGCCTTTGTGGTGGCGCGATTCTCCCATGCCATCGCCTTTAGCTCGCTGACGGGATCGCACGGTGAATCAGGCAGCCAGCTGTTCGTGCTCGCCCGCGTGATTGGTGCGTTCGGTACCTTTGCTGCGGGTCTCTTCCTGGCGGGCTATCTGATTTACTTCCTGAACATGGCCTAATCGCGAGGCCAGCACGCCGCGGCTGCTTTACTCGGGCCAGGCGCTCAGCCACTATCGCCGCCGTGCGCGCAAGACCGCGCGGCGGCGGCAAGAGGGGCAGCCATGAAAATCCATCACTTCCTATGGGCTGCGGTAGCGATGAGCTCGGCTGCCGTATCCGCGCAAACCATCGAAGCGGACCTCATCCTCCATAACGGCGTCGGCATCCCGATGACCGGAGCAGAGGATCGCGTTGAAGCGATCGCGGTAGATGACGGGATCATCATCGCGGTCGGTTCGGACGAAAGCGTCATGGCCCATCGCGGAGCCGATAGCGAAGTCGTCGACCTGCAGGGGCAGACATTTCTGCCTGGCTTTATCGATGCGCATGGCCATTTTCTTGGCGTTGGCGTGATTGCCGGAATCGCAAACCTCTCCCCGCCCCCGGTCGGTGGCGCGTCTGATATTGCCGCGGTCCAGCAGAGCATGAGGGACTATCTGGCGGCCAATGAAATCCCCCCGGGCGAATGGGTTGTCGGCTTTGGCTATGATGATTCGCTGCTGGCCGAGAACCGCCACCCGACCCGCCATGATCTTGATGCGGTTTCGACCAATCATCCGATTATCGCCACCCATACATCCGGTCACCTCGCGGTTATGAACAGCGCCGCGCTGGCGATCGCCGGTATCGATGCCGACACGCCGGACCCGGAAGGCGGCATCATTCGCCGCGAGGCCGATGGCCGTACGCCCAATGGTGTGCTCGAGGAAACCGCCTATTTCGCGCATATGGGACTGGCGACATCGACGGATCCGGCGGAGCTGATGGCGGCCCTGCTGCGCGCGCAGGGAATTTATGTATCGAACGGCATTACCACCGCGCAGGACGGTCGTATCTCGCCTGGCCAGCTGCAATTGATGCAGGCCGCCCAGCAGAATAATCTGCTCCAGATCGATGTTGGAGCATTGCTGGGTATGGGCGATGACTGGGGCGATATGGCGGCCCTGCCCATTGGCGGTGAGTATCAAAATGGCTTTCGCATCGCCGGTCTCAAGCTGGTGCTCGACGGATCGCCGCAAGGTCGGACCGCCTGGCTGCATGATCCGGTTCCGGTCCCACCAGACGGTCAGGAAGCGGGCTATAGTGGCTATCCCACCCTAACCGATGAAACACTTGCCGCTTATCTCAGCGCTGCGGCGGAAAATGGCTGGCAGGTGTTCGCCCATGTCAATGGTGATGCCGCCGCCCAACAGTTGATCGACCAGGTCGCTGCATCCGGAATAGCGCCTGATGCCCGCACAGTTGCGATCCACAACCAGGTCGTGACGGCAGACCAGCTTGCGCGACAAAGAGAGCTCGGAATTCACCCATCCTTCTTTGTCGCCCATACATTTTTCTGGGGGGATTGGCATCGCGATGTCGCGCTCGGCCCGGTTCGCGCGGACTTTATTTCACCGCAGCGCACCGCGCTTGACCTCGATCTGATGCCGACCATCCATAATGATGCGCCGATCATCCCACCGGACATGATGCGGCTGGTCTGGACGTCGGTCACCCGGCGTACCCGATCCGGTGACATATTGGGCCCGACCCAGCGTGTGTCCCCCTATGATGCGTTGACGATGATCACACGAAACGCCGCCTGGCAAATTGGCGAAGAAGATAGCAAGGGCCAGCTTGTGCCGGGCATGCGCGCGGACATTGTTGTGCTGTCCGCCGACCCGACGGGCGTAGCGACGGACGAACTACTCGAAATCGATATCGAGTTGACGCTCAAGGACGGAGAAGCCGTGTTCGCCAACACTCCGTGACACCGACAAATCTCGCGGTTGACTGGTGTTACGACACAATTTGCCAAGCGCTGGCCAAAGCGAACAACGCGGCCGAAAGCGCGCCGATATAGGGAATGATCCGCGGGATCGCGAAATATCCCTCGGGGCCAGCGCCTTGCGCTTTCACGCGAATAAGCGCGACGTTCACCAGCGCAAACACGATCAGCAAAAACAATGACGTAAACTGCGCCAAGGTGGTCAGCGGCAATAGCATTGCACTCACAAAGACGAGCAATACAACGACTATGGTCGCCAGAACCGGTGTCTGAGTTCTCGCATTGAGCTGCCCAAGCCAGGGTCCGATCAATGCCTGGCGCGACAGACCGTACAAAACGCGGGATGCCATCAGGATCTGGACAAGGGCGCCGTTCAGCACGGCCAGTATGGCGACATAGCTCATCCACTGGCTGGGCCAATCACTTAGCCGGGAGAAGATAAGCGTCATGGGTTCACTGCTCTCAGCCAGTAGATCGATCGGGCCGCTGGAGATCGCGATGATAGAAAGCGCCACATAAATCAGGGCCGTTGCCACCAGGGCGATAAGGATAGCTCTGGGCACGGTTCGCCGCGGATTTTTCACTTCCTCGGCTATGTTCACCATGTCTTCGAAACCGATGAACGCATAGAAGGCGAGCACGGCCCCAGCGACCACGGCAATCGCCTCTGTAGATCCAAAGACCGGCATTGAAGCTGAGGTATCGATACCCTGGAACGCTCCGAGCGCGATGACCAAGAGGACAGCTCCAGCTTCAATCAGCGTAATCACCGCGATAGCAATCACCGACTGTCCGATCCCCCAACTAGCCAGGGCACCAATCACAAGCGCGAGCGCGAGATAGGCATGCCAGGGTTCAAAGGCGGCGAGGCCCGCGGCATAGCCAGCGAAACCGCGAAACATGACGCCAGAGGAGACAATGCCTGAGGCGACAATCAGCATGCCGACCAGCACAGCCAGGCGCGGCTTGGCAAATGCGGCGGAAACATAAGCAGCTTCGCCAGCTGATTGCGGATAGCGAGACGAGAGCTCGGCGAAACTGGCGGCCGTCAATCCCGCGATTACCGAGGCCAACAAAAAGGCGAGCGGCGCGAACCAGCCGGCTGCAGCCGTCACTTCTCCGATCAGCGCGTAAATTCCCGCGCCAATCATGGTTCCGACGCCATATAGGACGAGCAGCGTACCGCTTACGTTTCTGCGTAAGGCAATGACATCTGGTTCGACCGCGCTATCTGACATGGCATCCCCAGCATAGACTCAAGTTCGGGCTGGGCAATGATCTGGCGTTGCAGTGACAACTCCATAGAAAAAGGGCCGGAAGCTTGCGCCTCCGGCCCTTGTTTCTTGGCGAATGCCGGTCGGGCTTAGAAGCCCATGCCGCCACCCATGCCACCCATGTCCGGCATCGCCGGAGCAGCAGGTGCATTGTCTTCCGGAAGCTCAGCAACCGTGGCTTCGGTGGTGATCAGCAGACCAGCAACCGAGGCGGCGTCCTGCAGAGCAGCACGGACAACCTTGGTTGGGTCGATAACACCAGCTTTGACCAAATCTTCGTAGATGTCGGTCTGTGCGTTAAAGCCAAGCTTTGCATCTTTGCCGTCAAGCAGCTTGCCGGAAACAACCGCGCCATCATGGCCGGCATTTTCGGCAATCTGACGAACCGGTGCGTAAAGCGCCTTGCGGACGATATCGACGCCGCGCGTCTGATCATCATTGGCACCTTCAAGGCCCTTCAGAGCTTTGGTGGCATAGAGAAGCGCAGTTCCGCCGCCTGGGACGATACCTTCTTCAACAGCGGCGCGCGTTGCGTGCAGAGCATCGTCAACCCGGTCCTTCTTCTCTTTCACTTCGATCTCGGTGGCACCGCCAACCTTGATAACGGCAACACCGCCAGCAAGCTTAGCGAGACGCTCTTGAAGCTTCTCACGATCATAGTCGCTGGTCGTGCTTTCGATCTGCTGACGGATCGCTTCTACGCGACCGGCAATAGCCTTTTTCTGGCCAGCACCGTCGACGATGGTCGTGTTGTCCTTGTCGATGGTGACGCGCTTGGCTTCGCCAAGCATGCCGAGCGTAACCGAGTCCAGCTTGATGCCGAGATCTTCGGAAATCATTTCGCCTTTGGTCAGGATCGCAATGTCTTCGAGCATCGCCTTGCGACGATCACCAAAGCCAGGCGCCTTAACCGCAGCAACCTTGAGGCCGCCACGTAGCTTGTTGACCACGAGAGTAGCCAGCGCTTCGCCTTCGATATCTTCAGCGATGATCAGCAGCGGACGACCCGACTGAACCACGGCTTCGAGGATCGGCAGCATGTCCTGCAGGCTCGAAAGCTTCTTTTCGTGGATCAGGATGTACGGGTTTTCGAGCTCGACATTCATCTTTTCCGGATTGGTGACGAAATAGGGGCTGAGATAGCCACGGTCGAACTGCATGCCTTCAACAACATCGAGTTCAAATTCGAGACCCTTGGCTTCTTCAACCGTGATCACGCCTTCCTTGCCGACGCGGTCCATCGCTTCAGCGATCTTCTGGCCAACTTCGGTATCGCCATTGGCGGAGATAACGCCAACCTGGGCGACTTCGTCAGAGCTTTTCACATTCTTGGAACGCTTCTGGACGTCGGCGACGACGTGAGTGACAGCAAGGTCGATACCGCGCTTGAGATCCATCGGGTTCATGCCAGCGGCAACCGATTTCATGCCTTCGCGAACGATCGCCTGGGCGAGAACCGTTGCGGTCGTGGTGCCGTCACCGGCAATATCATTGGTCTTGGAAGCAACTTCCTTGACCATCTGAGCGCCCATATTTTCGAACTTGTCTTTCAGTTCGATGTCCTTGGCGACGGTTACGCCGTCCTTGGTGATCCGCGGCGCGCCGAAGCTCTTGTCGAGCACAACGTTGCGGCCTTTCGGACCAAGCGTGACCTTCACTGCGTCGGCGAGAATGTCGACACCGCTCATGATGCGCTCACGCGCGTCGCGGCCGAATTTTACGTCTTTACCTGCCATGATAGCTTACCTCTATATTTCAGATGTTATGGAGAAGCGGAAATTCCTCAGGCGACGACGCCGAGAATATCGCTTTCCTTCATGATGATCAGATCTTCACCGTCGAGTTTCACTTCCGTGCCGGACCATTTGCCGAACAGGATGCGATCGCCCTTTTTGACGTCGAGCGGCGTAACCTTGCCATCGTCAGCTTTCAGGCCGGTGCCAGCAGCGACAACTTCGCCTTCTTGCGGCTTTTCCTGAGCGCTATCCGGAATGATGATGCCGCCAGCCGTTTTCGTGTCGGCTTCTACGCGGCGCACCAGCACGCGATCGTGCAGTGGACGAAATCCCATTGTAATACCTTTCCTCAATTCCCAAATCTGATGCGCTGTCCAGACACTTCCCAATGAGGTGTCCGATCAATCGCTCATAATGCAAAACAGATTTTAGCACTCTCAATCGACGAGTGCTAACAACCGCCATTTAAGCGACCAAAGCGCGCATTCAAGAGAAAAATGACCAAATATCCGAAAATTTCCGCTTCCGGGATGTAACCGGCGGGACAAAGACCACGAACCGGCTGGTGAATAACCGAGTTTGTGTAATGAATTTATCCGTTTCCCCTCGATCCATACATCTTGAGGCTTGCAGGTTGCCCCCGAGCGAGCCCTTTGGGTGCGTGTGCGCGAACGATGCCTCCCAGTGCATGCGGATGGACGAGGGACGGGGAGCTGGCTGGCGACCTCAATGTGAGGGTCGCAAAATGCCAGACGGCTCCCCACCCCGCTCTTACTCCGCTGATTTGGCGTTCCGGTCGATGACCGGACTACACAGCGCCGATTTGCATGCTAAACCGCCCCTATGGTTGCGGACGACGAGACCCTGGCACGCCTCATGGCGGCATCCCAAGACGGGGACAAACAGGCCTATCGCACGCTGCTGGGCGAATGCGAGACGTGGCTCAAGCGCTATTACGCCCGCAAAATCGGACCGCATGTCCTGGATGATCTTGTGCAAGACACATTGATCTCCCTCCACCGTAAGCGTGCATCCTATGATCCAACCCGCGCGTTTCTGCCCTGGCTGGCAGCGATTGCGCGTTATCGCTGGATTGATCATTTGCGCAAAAGCTATCGGACCAAGGAGGTCGAGCTCAATGAAGAGTTGGCAGCCGATCCATCCGATCCGGCGGTCGCGGCGAAAATCGGGCTTGAGAAACTGATGGGACTGATTCCCGAGAAGCAGGCCCTGGCGATCAAGCTCGTGAAAATCGAAGGCCTCACTATTGCAGAGGCATCGCAGAAAACCGGCCAATCGGAGTCATTGGTCAAAGTGAATATTCATCGCGGCATGAAACGCATGGCTGCGGCGATTGAGGAAGAATGACGTATAATGTCTGAGGGTTTTGATCTTGATAGCCTTGCTGAGGAGTTGGAGCCGGTAAAACCGCTCAACGCCAATGGCGCGATCGGCAGCATTGTGGTGCTGACGGTGATTGGCGCCGTTTTCGTGGTGTCGACGCTCGGATTCAGGGATCAGTTCCTGGGCTCGACAGCAACCGATCCGATGTTCCTCATCCGCTCCGGCCTGTTGGTCGTATTGGCAGCGGCTAGCCTATCGGCCGCTACCAGCATGGCGCGTCCTGCAGTGGGTACCAATCGGTCGGGATGGCGCTGGGCCGCGATGGCCGCGCTGATCGTGCCGATCGCGGCCGTTGTTGCGGCGATGGTGAGCCGCACACCGGTTGCCGAGCGGCTTCATCCGGTTAACGGCGTGGAATGCCTCACCTATTCAATCAGCATTGGTCTGGTTCTGGGCGCAGTCCTTACCTGGTGGTTGCGGCGCGGCGCGCCGACCTCACCAGAACGCGCAGGGACGGTAACCGGACTAGCCGCAGGTAGCCTTGGCGCCCTCGCCTATTCCATGCACTGCCCGCATAATGATCTCGTCTATATCGGGCTGTGGTACACGGTAGCGATCGGGGTGACGACGCTGGCTGGCCGCCTGTTCGTGCCGCGCCTTGTGCGCTGGTAGACGCTTTCCTTCGTAGAAATCTGGCCGCTGTCCGGCGAGTGCCATTTGTTTCCGGCGCGTTGCATCCCTAAATAGCGTCTGTCTGACGTTTTAGGAGCATGTGATGCGGTTGTTGAGCGGTGCCTGGAAGATTTTGGTCGGGATCAAGGATGGCCTTGTCCTGCTCCTCCTGTTGCTCTTTTTCGGCGTGCTCTACGCGCTGCTGACGGCCAGCCCCAACCCGGTGGTGCCGGGCAATGGCGCACTCCATCTCAATCTTGAAGGCGTTATCGTCGAGCAGCCTGAAGAGACCAACCCGTTTGACGCGCTCACCGGCGGCGAAACAATCCGCCAGCATCGCCTACGCGATATCGTACAGGCACTCGAAAGTGCCGCAACCGACGATCGGGTCACTGCGGTTGCGCTTGACCTTGATGGCTTTTTCGGTGGCGGCCAGACCGCGATTGCCCGGGTTGGCGATGCGATCCAGACCGTCCGTGATGCCGACAAACCGGTGATCGCCTTTGCCACTGGCTATGGCGACGATGCCTATGCCCTTGCCGCGCATGCAAGCGAGATCTGGGTCCACCCGATGGGCGGCGCGCTGATCCTCGGCCCGGGCGGTAATCGCCTTTACTATGGCGATATGCTGCGGCGCTTTGGCGTGACCGCCAATATCTTCCGCGCTGGTGAGTTCAAATCGGCCGTCGAGCCCTATAGCCGCGCCGATCAATCGCCCGAGGCACGCGAAGCCAGTCAGGCGCTGGCCGACAGCCTGTTCGAAGCATGGCGCGAAGATGTGGCGCGTGCCCGGCCGGATGCGAATATTGATGCAATCATCGCCACTCCTGCAGACCTGGTTGAAGCCGCAAACAACGATCTTGCGACCGCAGCGCGCGACGCAGGCATGGTTGATGAAATTGGCACGCGCCTCGACTGGCAGGCGCGGGTCGCAGAGATTTCCGGCGAAGACGACTCCACCGGCTTCCAAGCCATTCGCCTCGCGAATTGGATTGCCGCTAATCCACGCTCGGGCGGCAGCAGCAATATCGGCGTTGTAACTGTTGCCGGCACGATTGTTGACGGCGAAGCCCCTGCTGGCACGGCGGGCGGCGAGACAATTGCCGAACTGCTCCGCGAAGCTTCGGAAAATCATGATTTCTCTGCGCTCGTTCTGCGCGTGGATTCGCCCGGCGGATCGGCCTTGGCATCGGAGAGGATCCGGCGCGCTGTGCTCAGCTTTGCAGAAATTGAAGGCGATATTCCGGTCGTCGTCTCGATGGGTAACCTCGCCGCATCGGGCGGCTATTGGGTCGCGACAGCTGGTGATCATATCATGGCCGAGCCGGGAACGATCACCGGATCGATCGGCGTATTCAGCATCATCCCGAGCTTTGAGGGCACACTCGACCAACTCGATATCGGCGCCGATGGCGTAACAACGACGCCGCTATCCGGTGAGCCCGATGTGTTCGGCGGGATATCCCCCGAAGCGCAGCGGCTCCTCCAGTCGGGCACCGAAGATATTTACCGCCGCTTCCTGTCGCTGGTCAGCGAGAACCGCGATATGCCCGTCGAACGGATCGCAGAACTTGCCGAAGGCCGCGTTTGGGCTGGCGGAACAGCGCGCCAGCTTGGTTTGGTCGATGCATTTGGCAATCTCGATGAGGCCATTGCCGAAGCGGCATCGCGCGCCGAGGTTGAAGCCGATGACGTTCGCGTCCTGTGGATCGAGCAACCGCCTGATCCCTTCACCGAGTTCGTCCGCAACTGGACCCGCGACGAGGATGACGCCCAGCAAACCGCTGCGCCCCGTGATATCTGGACGATGCTGGCCCCCGACCCGCGCGCGATCGTCGCGACGGTGATGGCTGAGATGCAGCTGCTGATGAACGGCCCGGCCATGCAATTACGGTGCCTTGAATGCCCGATCGAGGTGAACCCGGGGCGCACAGCTGCTGCCGACGCGGCAACGGTGCGTGCAATGGCGGCGGAGTGGCTGGGCTAGCCGCCGCGATACACAGGTAGGGCCAGCCCCTTCCATATTGCGAGCGCGCGTAGGCCAAAGCCTGCTAAAGCCGAAATTCCGGCGGCCACAGGTAGCATAACGCCTGCTGCACTCAGCCCCACAAACAACGCGGCCGCGAGTGCAGCCGCCGTCACGTATAGCTCCGGACGCAAGATTATTGACGGCTCGCCCGCCATCACATCGCGGATGATGCCGCCCAGACAGGCCGTGAAGATCCCCATCATGACGGCGGCCAATGGCGGTACGCCAAAGCTCAATGCCTTCGCCGCCCCAAATACCGCATAGGCCGCCATACCAACCGCATCGAGCCAATCCAGCGCCTTTCCCCGCCATAGTCGTGCCGGTGTAATCCAGATCAGCAGCGCGATGACGAGGCAGGCGACCAGCGGCCGGGTGTCCGCGATCCAGAAGACCGGCGCGCCAATCAGCAGATCGCGCACGGTTCCGCCGCCCACCCCGGTTGCCAGGGCGAAAAAGGCGAAGGTCACCAGCGTCTGTTTGGCGCGCGCCGCCGCGACAGCGCCCGTTGCTGCAAACAGACCTATACCGGCGAGATCAAGCGCAGAGAGTACCGGACCGATCGGGAAGTCTATCGGGTTCATGTAGGATCCCTTCTGCGGCGGCGTAGATAGCGCCACGGCAAGACAATCAAGCCCAACAGCACCATCAGGAACGCCAGTGCTGCAAAGCCGATAAGCAGCGGATGGCTGGTATCGCTCCGCTCCTCCAGATCCATGATATGGAGCCCCCACATGAAATCAAACACCCGCCACAAACCGGTGCGCACCGCGAGTACATCGCCGGTTTCCGCATCAACATAGACATGGTGCCCCTCACCAAAGCGCGCCTGCCAGGCGGGACGATTGCGCCGCAAATCTATCGGATTGGCCTCGGCATCGAAGAGTTGCATCTGAGCGAGCGAGCGATCGCCAGCATAGGCCGCTTCTGCGATCTGCGCTGCCTCAGCACTCGTCAGTTGCAATGGCATATAGGCACCGGTCTCGATCGACGCCCGACGACCACCCCCATCGGCATAGCGGATAATCCATTGTGTGCCGGTCGGTCGCTGCGTCAGCTCAACACTGCTGACGGCACGGATGCTGCTATCGATCCGAGGGAATACTGGCGGGTTTTCAGGGGCCGCCAGCATCGGCGCTTCAGCGCGTAAATGCTCGCCGCGTACCGTTTCGATTGGCTGTGAAACCATGAACAGGCCCGACAGCGTCCATAACAGGAGCGGCACGCCGACCAGCCAGCCGAGCCAGATATGCCATTTGGTGAAACGCTGACGCATCTAATCTTCCCTCGGCGCCAGCTCTCGCCGGGTCAGCCGCGATCGTCAAATATGGATGGGCTTGCCTTGCACAGCCATCGCGGCTTCTTTCACCGCTTCGGCATGGGTCGGATGGGCATGGCAGGTATAGGCGATATCTTCGCTCGTCGCGCCAAATTCCATCGCCTGCGCAGCCTGGGCGATCATCGTACCGGCTAGTGATGCGATGATATGGACCCCCAGAACCCGATCGGATTCCGCGTCTGCAATCACCTTCACAAAGCCATCAGTATCCCGGTTCGTTTTTGCACGACTATTGGCCATCATCGGGAATTTGCCCGATTTGATCGTATAGCCTTTTTCCTTGGCTTCTTCCGCCGTCAGGCCAACACCAGCAATTTCCGGCATGGTGTAAACAACCGACGGGATCACATCATGGTTCACGATGCCGACCTCACCAGCGATGTTTTCGGCGACCGCAATGCCTTCATCCTCAGCCTTATGGGCCAGCATCAAACCAGGCGCGACATCGCCGATCGCCCAGACACCCGGAACCGTAGTTCGAAATTCATGATCAATGGGAACCTGGCCACGCTCGTTCAGCTCAAGCCCGATCACATCAAGGCCGAGCCCGTCTGTGTTGGGTCGCCGTCCGATCGAAACCAGAACGCAATCCGCATCGATCTGTTCGGCGTCGCCGCCAGCTGCCGGTTCGATGGTCAGTTTCGCTTTGGTCTTCAGCGCTTCCACGCCGGTCACTCTGGTACCGGTGCGAATCTTGAACCCCTGTTTCTTGAAGATCTTGGCGGCTTCCTTTCGGATATCGCCGTCCATGCCCGGCAAGATCTGATCAAGAAATTCAATCACCGTCACCTCGGCACCCAGCCGACGCCAGACCGACCCAAGCTCAAGCCCGATCACGCCACCGCCAATGACCACCATATGTTTGGGCACCTTGGGCAGCGCCAGCGCGCCTGTGGAATCGACCACGATATGCTTGTCATTGTCGATTTCGACGCCCGGAAGCGGGGTTACGGATGAACCCGTCGCGATCACGATATCCTTGGCTGTAACGCTCTTGCCGTCGACCTCGACCGTGTGCTCGCCGGTGAAGGTTGCATGCCCTTTCAGCCAATCTATCTTGTTCTTTTTAAACAGAAATTCAATCCCGCCGGTCAGCTCGCCAACTGCCTTGGATTTCTCTGCGTGCATCTGATCCAGGTCGAGTTTCGCGCCGGTCAGCTTGATGCCAAATTTCTCCAACGCCCCGTCATGCGCTTCTTCGTACAGCTCGGACGCATGCAGCATCGCCTTGGAAGGAATACAACCAACATTGAGGCAGGTACCGCCCAGCGTCTCGCGGCTTTCCGCGCACGCTGTTTTCAGGCCGAGTTGCGCCGCGCGGATCGCGGCGACATAGCCACCCGGTCCGGAGCCAATCACAAGGACATCATAATCAAATTCGGTATTAGCCATCAGATTGCTCCGGGATTTCTCTGCATTCAGCTGCGGCGGCAGCGAACTGTTCGTCGGTGGCGCCCGCGATCTCCATCGGGGCATAGTCACGGATCATTACATCAGCAACACAAGTGCACATCGTTTCCGCAGCTGCCTGGTCAACACCCCGACTGACTACGGCAGTGGCGCATCCCGGGACAAACTGACTGCGAAAGCCGTCGATAAAGGCTGTCTCAAATCCTTCTTGATACCCAGCTGCCGATTCGTCCGGCGCCTGAGTAGCGACTTGCTCCTCGCCGCTGTCATCGCGATCGGAAGTACAACCGCCTAGCGCAATCATCGATACTGCCACGCAGCAGCTGAGCAATCTCATCGCCATTTCCCTATAGGTCGATCAGCAGGCGCATCGGATCTTCGAGCGCTTCCTTCATCCGGACAAGCGCGGTTACGGCTTCACGGCCATCAATCAGACGGTGATCATAGGAGAGCGCCAGATACATCATCGGACGGGCTGCGATCGAACCATCCGGCAATACGACCGGGCGTTTCTCTATCCGGTGCATGCCAAGCACCGCCGATTGTGGCGGGTTGATGATAGGGGTCGAGAGCAGCGAGCCAAACACGCCGCCATTGGAAATGGTAAAGGTACCACCGCGCATCTCGTCCATCGACAGAGTACCGTCTTTGGCGCGCTTGCCGAAATCGGCGATCGTGGTTTCGATTTCCGCAAAGCTCATGCTTTCGGCATTGCGGATCACCGGCACGACCAGGCCATTGGGCGCGGAGACCGCAACCGACACATCGACATAGTCACGATAGACGATCTCTTCGCCCTCGATCTGGGCATTGACGGACGGCACGTCGCGCAGTGCGAGACAGGCCGCTTTGACGAAGAAGCCCATGAAGCCGAGCCGGATTCCATGTTTCTTTTCGAACAATTCTTTATACTGGCTGCGCGCGTCCATCACCGCCGTCATGTCGACATCGTTGAAGGTTGTCAGCAACGCCGCTGTGTCCTGCGCATCCTTAAGGCGTCGGGCGATCGTCTGGCGCAGCCGTGTCATCCGAACCCGTTCTTCGCGCCGCTCGCCAGCGACAGCGGGTGCAGGAGCCGGTGCGGCAGGGGCCGGTGCGGGAGCCGGGCTCGGCGCGCTGGCTTGGGCTTTCTCTGCCTTGGCTGCTGCCAGCACATCGTCCTTGGTCAGGCGTCCATCTTTACCGGTGCCACTGATCTTGGACGGGTCGACCCCATGCTCAAGCACCAGTCGACGTACGGCCGGAGACAGAGTGAGCGGTTGACTGTCTTCGTCAGCTGCGGGAGCAGGAGCGGCCGGTGCTGGCGCTTCCTTGGCGGGCGCAGCTTCCTTCGCTTCGGCCTTGGGTGCGGGTGCCGCAGCACCATCGCCGATCCGTGCGATGACCGCGCCCACTTCAATTGTATCGCCAACGGCAACCAGCTGTTCGGACAGCGTGCCCGCTACCGGTGACGGCACTTCGACCGCCACCTTGTCGGTCTCCAGGCTGGCAATGGGTTCGTCACGACCGACCGCATCGCCGGGCTGTTTCAGCCATTCGCCAAGCGTCGCTTCGGTAATCGATTCCCCGAGCGTCGGGACTTCAACATCGGTTGCCATCTTACTTCTTTCCTTGGCTATGGCCGAGCGCATCAGCGACCAGCTTTTCTTGTTGCTGGGCATGACGCTTGGCGAGACCCGTTGCCGGCGAGGCACTGGGTTCACGACCGGCATAGAGTGGCCTGTCAGGACCAATTCCTGCTTCTTCGAGACATTCTTCCAGATAGTGGCGGGCGAACATCCATGCGCCCTGATTCTTCGGTTCTTCTTGAGCCCAAACCACAGTTTCGAGGTTTTTCATCCGTTTCAAGCGCACGACGAGCGGCTCCCCCGGGAACGGATAAAGCTGTTCGATCCGCACGATCGACGTGTTTTTATCCCCTGCCGCGTCGCGCGCTTCGAACAGGTCATAGGCAACCTTGCCAGAACACAGGACCAGGCGTTTGATATCGGTATCCTTGGGCGGGCTCGGATCGGATTTGATCCGCATGAAATGGCTCTCACCGAGGAAATCATCGATATCCGATACTGCCGCCTTATGGCGCAGCAGTGATTTCGGCGTCATGATCACCAATGGCTTGCGGAACGGGCGCTGCATCTGGCGCCGGAGCACGTGGAAATAGTTGGCCGGTGTCGTGATGTTGGCAACTTGCATATTGTCGCCAGCACAGAGTTGGAGGAACCGTTCAAGGCGCGCGGAGCTATGTTCAGGCCCCTGCCCTTCATAACCGTGCGGCAAGAGCATCACCAAGCCGTTCGCGCGCAGCCATTTCGCTTCGCCCGACGCGATAAACTGGTCGATCATGATCTGAGCGCCATTGGCGAAATCACCGAATTGCGCTTCCCACAGCACCAGGGTCTTCGGATCGGTCAGCGCATAGCCATATTCAAAACCAAGCACGCCATATTCGGAGAGCGGACTGTTCAGTACGTCGAACTCGCCGCCCGGCACTTCTTCGAGTGGCGTGTAGCGTTCGCCGGTTTCCTGATTGATCCATTCGGCATGGCGCTGGCTGAACGTCCCGCGGCCTGAATCCTGCCCGGACAGGCGGACATTATAGCCTTCATTGACCAGCGTACCAAAGGCCAGTGCCTCGGCGGTCGCCCAGTCGAACCCGCTGCCCGTTTCAAACATCTTGCGTTTGGCATCGAGGATGCGGCCAAGCGTCTTATGGATCTTCACATCTTCGGGAACGGTCGTCAGCAGCGCACCGATTTCGTGGAGTTTGTCTTTCTCAATACCGGACACGATGCCGCGGCGCGCAGTCTCCGGATCGGCGGGAGCGGCCAGCCCCTCCCAGCGCCCACCAAACCAGTCCGCCTTGTTCGGACGATAGGATTTCCCCGCCTCAAACTCATCTTCGAGCAGCGCGTTGAATTCATCGGTGACCTTATCGGCCCATTCTTCGCCGATAACACCCTCGGTCAGCAGGCGCTCGCCATAGATCTTCGAAACCTTGGGATGCGACCGGATCGCGCGGTACATCAGCGGCTGCGTAAAGCTTGGTTCATCGCCTTCATTGTGCCCGAAGCGGCGATAGCACCACATGTCGATCACAACATCGCGGCGGAACGTCTGTCGGAATTCGATTGCCAGTTTGCAGGCAAAGGTCACGGCTTCGGGATCATCGCCATTCACATGGAGGATCGGCGCCTGGACCATCTTCGCAACGTCCGACGGATAGGGTGAGGAGCGCGCAAATTGCGGGCTGGTCGTAAAGCCGATCTGGTTGTTGATCACAAAATGAATGCAACCGCCGGTATTATAGCCACGAATGCCGGAAAAGCCGAAACATTCCATAACAATGCCCTGGCCGGCAAAGGCCGCGTCGCCATGCAACAATACCGGCAGCACCTCTTTATGCTCGGCCAGATCTTCGCGCATCACCTGCGTCGCGCGGGTCTTGCCAAGAACAACCGGATTCACCGCTTCGAGATGCGATGGATTGGGCACCAGCGACATATGCACGCTGATCCCGTCAAATTCGCGATCAGTTGACGTCCCGAGATGGTATTTCACATCGCCGGATCCGCCAACATCTTCCGGATTGGCCGCGCCACCGGCAAATTCATGAAAGATCGCGCGATAGGGCTTGGCCATCACATTGGCGAGCACGTTCAGCCGACCGCGATGGGCCATACCGATGACCATCTCACTCACGCCGTCTGCGCCACCATATTTGATGATCGCTTCGAGCGCTGGAACCATGGATTCGCCGCCATCAAGCCCGAACCGCTTGGTGCCGACATATTTCTTGCCGAGAAACGCTTCCCATTGTTCCGCTTCGATCACCCGCTGCAGGATCGCCTGTTTGCCTTCCGGCGTGAACTGGATGGTGGCTTCCTTGCCTTCCATCCGTTCCTGCAAGAAACGCCGCTCCTCCAGGTCATTGATATGCATATATTCCAGGCCAACCGGCCCGCAATAATTCTCGCGGAGGATCGTGACGATCTCGTTGACAGTCGCCGTGTCCAGCCCCAGTGCGCCGCCGAGATATACAGGCTTATCGAGCTCATCTTCCGTAAACCCATGGAATTCAGGGGTCAGGTCGGCGGGCAGCTCGCGCTCGTGCAGTTTCAACGGATCAAGATTGGATGCCAGATGGCCGCGCACCCGATAAGTGCGGATCAACATCATCGCGCGGATGGAATTCCCCGCAGCCCGTTCAATCTCGCCGGCTGGCGGCACTTTGCGGGAGTAGGATGGGGCTGACGGCGCGGTATTCGGTTCGACGATAGTCATCTGCGTCGGATCGAGCCCGGCCGTCATCGAATTGGTCTGTTGGACCGGCCAGCCCGGGCGCTGCCAACTCGGGCCAGTCGCGGTTTCTTCCAGTCCTTCGAAAAAGTCGCGCCAGCTGGCGTCAACCGCATCCGGATCGGCGCGATACTGGCGATACAGGGCCTCTACAAAGGAAGGGCTAACCCCCTCCAGCTGTGAGAAATCCAAGCCCTCATAGCCCATGAAATGTGATCCCTAGCTGTCCAACACCGTCGATGTGGCGCTGGACTGTCTCTCTATCAACCCTTGAGCAGTTCCGCGAGGGTCGTGCCCAGTTCAGACGGGCTCGGCGATACGGCGATACCAGCCGCTTCCATCGCGGCAATCTTGTCATCAGCGCCGCCCTTGCCGCCCGATACTATCGCGCCAGCATGGCCCATTCGGCGGCCCGGAGGCGCGGTGCGACCCGCGATAAAGCCAACGACCGGTTTGGAGCGACCCGCCTTGGCTTCATCGGCAAGGAATTGAGCGGCTTCTTCTTCAGCGCTGCCGCCAATTTCGCCGATCATGACGATCGACTCGGTTTCATCGTCGGCGAGGAACATCTCGAGCACGTCGATAAAGTTGGTGCCGTTGACCGGATCGCCGCCAATACCGACCGCGGTCGACTGGCCCAGACCCACAGCCGTTGTCTGATGAACAGCCTCATAGGTGAGCGTTCCAGATCGGCTGACAACGCCAACCGAACCCTTGGAGAAAATGCTGCCCGGCATGATGCCGATCTTGCATTCGTTCGGGGTCAGGACGCCGGGGCAGTTCGGCCCGATCAGCCGGGAATTGGAGTTGTCGAGATGGCCTTTGACGGTGACCATATCGAGCACCGGAATGCCTTCCGTAATCGCCACGATAAGCGGGATCTCCGCCTCAATTGCCTCGATAATCGACGCCGCAGCAAATTTCGGCGGGACATAGATGACGCTGGCATCCGCACCCGTCGCATCGCGCGCTTCGACAACCGTGTCATAGACCGGCAAGCCGAGATGCTCGGAACCGCCTTTGCCCGGCGTGACGCCGGCAACCATCTTGGTGCCATAGTCCAGACCCTGTTGGGTATGGAATGTTCCGGTGTCACCGGTCATGCCCTGGGTGATGACCTTGGTGTTACTGTCGACGAGTATGCTCATCGTGCTGAATGTCCTGTTGCTTGAGGGGCGCTATGCGAGCGAACTGTCCAGGCCCTTACAGGCCTCAAGAAGTTCCTTCACCGCATCGACCGACACGTTGAAATTGGCGCGGGCTTCGTCGCCGAGTTCAATCTCGACAATCCGCTCTACACCATCCTTACCAATGATCACCGGCACGCCGACATACAGGTCATCGACGCCATATTGGCCCGTGAGATGCGCGGCCGCGGGCAGCACGCGCTTCTTATCCTTGAGATAGCTTTCGGCCATCATGATCGCGCTGGTCGCCGGCGCATAATAAGCGCTGCCATTGCCGAGCAAGCCGACAATCTCGCCGCCGCCCTTGCGTGTACGATCGACGATTGCATCGATCTTGTCTTGCGTCGACCAACCCATCTTGATCAGATCGGGGATCGGAATACCGGCGACCGTCGAATAGGCCGGAACCGGAACCATCGTATCGCCATGACCACCCAGCACGAATGCCGTGACATCTTCTACCGATACGCCGAATTCATCGGCGAGGAAGTGGCGGAACCGGGCGCTGTCCAAAACGCCGGCCATGCCGCACACCTTGGAATGCGGAAGGCCAGAAAATTCGCGCAGTGCCCAAACCATCGCGTCGAGCGGGTTGGTGATGCAGATGACGAATGCGTCGGGCGCATGGGCCTTGATGCCCTCGCCAACCGATTTCATCACCTTGAGGTTGATTTCAATCAGGTCGTCCCGGCTCATGCCTGGCTTGCGCGCAACACCCGCAGTGACGATGCAGACATCAGCGCCAGCAATATCGGCATAATCCTGCGTGCCTTTGAGCGCGCTGTCATAGCCTTCAACCGGGCCGGCCTGGGACAGATCAAGCGCCTTTCCCTGCGGCATGCCTTCGGCGATGTCGAACAGGACAACGTCCCCCATTTCTCTCATAGCCGCGAGATGGGCGAGCGTGCCGCCAATCATTCCGGCACCAATAAGCGCGATCTTGTTGCGGGCCATGTCTATCCTTCGTGATTTTTGCGAAAAACTAACGGAAATACGGGCGCGGGCTTAAACCCTAACCCGCGAGTCGGCAACAGCCACGGGTGCATTTTTGCGGGCAACGCCATGCCACGCACAAGGGGAATTCGCGACGGCTATTCAGCGCTCGCAAGGTCACGCAAGAGCGCCTCCCAAATGTCGACGCTTCCATGAAAGCCTTCGACCAATACGCGTTCGTCCAGACCATGCGCGCCGGACGCTTCGCCGGAGATGCCCCAGGTGCCGCCAATACCATAGGTCGGGATGCCCGCCGCGCGGGTGAAGATGGCATCAGTCGCGCCGGCCGACATGAACGGAATGATCGGCGCGTCCGGGAAGCGAACAGCCAGCGCGCGGCCATAAGCGGCAAATAGCGCCTCATCGATTGGCGACGGATCGGACCATGCACCGCTACCTTCCATAAGGCTCACCTCGACATGCTGCCCGGCAATTGTCTGTAATGTCTGCTGAATCTCTTCGACCGGCGTACCCGGGAAAATGCGACAATTTACCGTGGCTTCGGCACTTTGCGGAAGCGCATTGGGTGCGTGCCCACCGCTAATCTCGGTCGCGACGCATCGTGTCCGGGTCTGGCCTGGTTCGAGAGACTCGATCAGGTCGGCAATCTCACCATTGTCTGGATCGTCCAACCAGCTGCGCACGAGTTGGCCATAAAAACCGTCATCATTGGTCGCCAGCATCTCGTACGAAATGCGCGTTGCGTCGTTAAGTTGGTGTGGGAAACGATGCCGTTCGACGCCGGTAAGAGCTGCGGCCAGTTGATAAATGGCGTTATCCGGTCGAGGTCGAGAGCTATGGCCGCCGCGGTTCGTCACCCGAAACTGGAAATCCGCATAGGTTTTCTCGGCGATCTGAACGAAGAAGCCTTCGACCCGGCCATCGCGAAAAACGCTTCCGCCGCCGCCATCGCTGTTTAAAGCCACATCCGCCTCGATAAGCTCGCGCCATTCGCTGGCGGCCAGTCGCGCGCCATTTTGCAGCGTTTCTTCATCCCCAGTGAACAGCACAATCAGATCGCGATCCGACGCGAAACCCGATGTCTCGAGCCGCTGCATCGCCAGGACCATGCCGGTCAGGCCGGCCTTGTTGTCCCGAACGCCGCGTCCAAGATAATAGCCTTCTTCTTCGCGAAATTCGAAGGGCGGATTTTGCCAATCATTCGGATCTGCGTCGACGACATCCATATGGGCCATCAGGAGAATAGGGCCTTCGCCGGACGGCCGATCTGCCGGTCGCCGGGCGATCAACGTCTCGGTATTGTCATGCGGATGCACGTTGAACCTATCAAAGCCAGCCCGACCAAGCTCAGATCGTAACAGCGCCACCAATCTCGGCATCTCGCCACGTCCCGCCACGGTCGGGATTTCGACAATCTGTTCCAACAGGGCTCGTTCGGCGTCTCTGTCCTGCGCTGCGACAGGCACGGCACCAAGTACACATGCGGCTGTAACCATTGAAGAAATTGCACAATTCTTTAGAATTCGTCGCATAACGCTACCCTCAGCTCATGGATGGAATGCTGGCCAAACTATCTATCCAGATAGCACAGGGAAGCAATGTTGCTGGGTATTGCACTACGCTGTTTCCGCGCCGCCATTGGGGCCGTGCCCGGCTGCCAGATAGTCTTGCGACTGCATTTCGATGAGGCGTGATGCCGTGCGCTCAAATTCAAATGACCCGTCGCCGCTGGCGTAAAGGTCGGTCGGCTCGGCATCGGCAGCGGCAAGCAGCTTCACCTTATACTCGTAGAGTGTATCGATCAGCGTCTTGAACCGGGCCGCTTCATTGCGCTGGGCCGGTCCCATTTGCGGAATGCCGACAATAATCACGGAATGAAATTTGCGGGCGATTGCCAGATAATCGGGCGCGCCTCGCGCCTCACCGCATAATCGCTTGAACGAGAACACCGCGACCCCTTTGAGCGATTTGGGGACGTGCATTGTCCGCCCGCCTTGAACGGCAATCTCCTCGCTCGGCACATTGTCGGCATCGTCCGGCGAGTAGTCCGTCAGCCGGAAAAACGCCTCACGGAGCTTCGCCGTGGCATCATCGCCATTGGGCACATACCAGGTCGGCATGCCGCCCAGCCGATCGAGGCGATAATCGGTCGGGCCGTTGAGCGGCACCACTTCCAGCTGATCTTCGATCAATTCGATAAAGGGCAGGAACAGCTCCCGATTCTGGCCATCCTTGTAGAGATCAATTGGCGGCCTGTTGGATGTCGTGACGATCGTCACGCCTTTTTTGAGCAATGCGGTAAACAGCCGGGACAGGATCGCGGCATCGGCTGTATTGTTGACGACCATCTCGTCGAGCGCGAGCAATCGGGCTTCGTTGCGAATGGCGTCCGCCACAGGGATCACCGGATCGCCCTTCTCCTTGGCGCGTTCGGCGCGCAGCCGATCATGGATGTCGAGCATGAACTCGTGGAAATGAACACGGCGTTTGGAGGGCGTTTCGAGGCAGGCGAAGAACAGGTCCATCAGCATGGATTTGCCGCGCCCGACACCGCCCCAAAGATATACACCGCGCACATTGTCCGGTTTTTTGCCGAGCGCTCGCCACAGCACGCTGCCGCGGCGCGGCGCGGTTTCGAGTTCCTCACTCAAGCGTACAAGATGCTCGACCGCGGCGTGCTGGTCCGGGTCAGGCTGAAGCTCCCCCGCTTCAACCAGGGCCTGGTAGCGCGCGGCCAGCGCCGTCATTTGGGTGGGCTGACCTTGCGGATGGTGCCGGAAAAGGCCGCTACCTTCACATCGTCTTGCACGACCATGCCGCGCAGGAAAACGAGGCGTCCGGTCTCGCGCAATATCTCGACCTCGGCATCAAGCGGTTCATCCATTTTGCCAGGCGCCATAAACTGACAGGTGAGATCAAGCGTCACCGAACGGCCGGCATGCTCAATGCCCAGCGTCCGCGAACCGGCGAACAGCGCAACATCGATAAAGCTCATGACAACGCCGCCATGCACGAAATCTGCAAGGTTGCTATGCCCCTTTTGCGGCCACATGCGGCAGCGGGCGATCGTGTCACTTTCCTTGCGAACGCGGAATGGACCGAGGAAGCGGTTGAACCGATCCTCTTCCAATATTTCCCAGATCATCCAGCCCGGATTGTCAGGATCGGGTTCGTGGCGGAACTTCGATGTCGACACGATATTCGCTCCGCTCAGACCGAGCGTTCGAGCATCATCTTCTTGGTTTCGGCAATCGCTCGCGCCGGCGACAGACCCTTCGGACACACTGTCGCGCAATTCATGATCGTGTGGCAGCGATACAGCCGGAACGGATCTTCCAACTGGTCGAGGCGTTCACCGGTATGCTCATCGCGGCTATCAGCAAGCCAGCGATAGGCCTGAAGCAAAATGGCGGGACCCAGGAACTTGTCCGAATTCCACCAATAGCTTGGACAGCTTGTCGAGCAGCAGGCACACAGGATGCACTCGTACAGCCCATCAAGCTTGGCGCGCTCTTCCGGAGATTGCAGGCGCTCCTTGCCCGAAGGCTCTGGCGTTTCGGTCTTCAACCAAGGCTGGATCGACGCATATTGGGCGTAGAAATGGGTGAAGTCAGGAACCAGGTCCTTGATCACATCCATATGCGGCAACGGCGTGATCGTGACTTCCTTGCTTTTGCAGTCTTCGATTGCCGTCGTGCAGGCGAGGCCGTTGGAGCCGTCAATGTTCATCGAACAGGATCCGCAAATACCCTCGCGGCAGGAACGCCGGAATGTCAGCGAACTATCCTGTTCGCCCTTCATCTTGATCAGGGCATCAAGGACCATTGGACCGCACTCATCCAGATCAACCTCGAACCGATCATAATGCGGGTTTTCGCCAGTATCAGGATCGTAGCGATAGACTTTGAACGTCTTGGTCCGGGATCCATCCGATTTATGGACTTCACCCTTGTTGCTGATCTTGCTGTTCTTCGGAAGTGTGAATTCAGCCATGATGCGTACAATTTCCTTGCCGTGTGCGAGCGAGATAGCGCGTCATACCGCACTGCGGAAGGGGTTTAGTCCGCGAATCTCGGCATTAGGCAAAAATATTCCCGCCTAGTCCGACACTTCACTCCCGGACTGCCCCCAATCAATGCCGCGCGTTGTGTACATTACGGCAGCCAGGGCAACGAACAGCATCAGCGAACCAATAAGTAGCGAGTATCGTTGCATATTGAGCAGCATGAACATGACCGCATACAGGCCCGACAATAGTCCACCGATATAGGCAGCCCTGCGCCAGCTCTTGAGAACGGCGGCCGAATAGCTGGTGTTCAGCCCGACGATTGCGGCGGCGGCAGTGAGAAACGCCCAGCCGAAGCCAATGATCTCGGCAAAAGCGAGCAGCAACACAAAGAATAATATGAGAGCGGCGCCAACCAGAAGATACTCAACCGTCGATACACGTACACCGGCGATGACATCGAACATCAGATAGGCAAGAAACGTGAAACCGATGATCAGAAATCCATATTTCACGGATCGGTCGACGCGCGAATAAAGGTCAACCGGCTGAATGAGGTTCACGCGGATTTCATAGTCGCCAGCCGGCGCATCATAGGCGTAGCGACCGGTTGCCATCTGGTCTTGCGGTGCCATGGCACTGGCAGCATCTCCGGCTGCAACCAGCGACCGACCCAGTGCAAGGTTGGAAACGCGGTATGAGGCTTCAAATCCCTCCGCAGTGATTTCGCGTTCGCGCGGGCTAAAGCCGCCCTCGAATGATGGATGCGGCCAAGTCGAGCGAACACTCCACTCGGTTTCGCCTGCCAATGGTTGCAGTGACAGTCTCTGGTTGCCGCGAAACTCCATGGAGAAGCGCGCCGGAATGCTGTCCTCTGCCAGCGCCGATGCGTCGACGGACGCAGAAAAGCCTGGCCCCACACCGCCGCCAGACCGCAATTCGACTTCGGTCCCACCAAATTCGATATCGGCACTTTGAATGGCACGCATGTCCGACAGCCCAAAACGCAATTCGGCACGTTCATAGGCAAGTGAAGATCGCTCAATACCCAGACGCGCAAGATCAGTCGGTAGCACAAACTGAGCCGAACCGGTCGTCGTAGCCCCATAGACTACCGCCTCATAAATTGATCGATTCCGTCGCCGCGGCGCGAGTTCCGTTTCCAAACTCAGTGTTTCAGGAGCCAGGGCCAGTTCGCGCCAGACCATGCGGGACCGCGTCACCGAACGTCCGTCTTCCTCGGTCGTCTCGCTGATTTCCGCTTGATAGGGAATGATCAGTTGAGGACCGGAAAGGATCTGCGGGCCTCCCCAGCCTTCGGCGATCGATGCCATCGCGGTTTGGGATTGTTGTTCCCGATCATAGACCAGCAGCCAGATCGTGAAGAGCGGTATCGACAGCAAGAACCCGACGATAAGGACAAGCGCCAGTTTGAACCCTGGCGACCGGCTATCGGTTGTCTCACTCATATCATTTCCCCTCAACTCATCGACAATATCTACCGTTTCGTCGACCGCGTTGAAGGGAGGCGTGTGAACCGCCGCTTAATGAAATCAGTTTCCGATCAAGCCATTGCGCCGCAGACTGTCCGCCAAAATGGTCTCGAGCAGATCGGCATGGCTGAAACCTGCCAGCGCGGCGGCTTTCGCCATTACTTTTTCGGACCAGAGATTACAGTTGAGGTTGATTTCGATGAAGTTGATATCGCCGGTGTTCCGGTCCAAGCGGAACTCGATCCGGCCATAGTCGAATGGACGAAACTCGCGCGCGACCTTTCGCGCATATTCAGCAACCTTGGGCGCAAATTCCGGATCATTGAACTGTTGAAGTGAGGCCTTCTCCGCATTGGCGACGAGATCTCGCTTCTCGTAATAGGTCCAAAGCTTTTGTGTATCTTCCCGTTCATAGATCAGCATTGGCAGCATCACCGGGTCACCCATCGAAATGAAGGCCACCTGGACATCATAACCATCGAGATAGGGCTCGACGATTGCGTCATGGCCTTGGCCATGGATATCGGCGACGGCATTGGCGACGCCCGCCCAATCAAACGCATCCGATATGCCCCAGCTGGCCGATGATGCATTGGGTTTGATCACCCAGCGTTCTGCCTTGGGGCAATCTGCCTCGTCCACTGGCGCGCCGCGTCGATAGCAAAACCACGGCGCGGTTGGTACGCCGCCATGAGCGCACACCAATTTGGACACGGATTTGTCATCGCCAAGGCCGCGAATAAAGGGGCCGGCACCAATATATGCGATCCTGTGCATGTTGCAGAGCAATGGGATCATCATTTCCGAATTGACGAAACCGCCGCGATTGAGCAGCGGGAAAACGAAATCGACATTCGGATTTTCAAACAGCACATCATAGCTGTTGGCGAGAGTCAGATTGAGATCGAGACCTTCGAGCGTCGTCCGCACTTCATGATGGTATATCGCATGGTTTCCGTCTTCAGGATGCATGCCGCCACCCCAAAGCGCGTGTTTCGCCATGTACATAATGCGAAGCCGTTCCCTAGCCTCCGCTGGAATTCTCAGCGGTTCAAGTGAATCTGCCACGGTGCTCCCCCATATCATGCAGTCCCTTTGCGCTCCCTAGCCACATAAAACGCGATCCGCCAGATGCCGCGCTGGGCAAGGCTGGCCGCTTCGGTTAGACGACACGGCTATGCGGTTAGATGATTGCCATAATGTTGATGATTTTCGGCAGCTTGCGCGGCGTCGGCTGCCATCTCCGGTTTTTCATTATATTGATGGGGGCGCGGATGATGAGGTGACGCTTCGTCGCAACACGAGTGCCTATGAAGGTTGTGACCTCGTTCCCAGCGTCCTGGCGGGCGTTGAGGAGATCGACATGTCGACCACCGTGTTGGGGCAGAAGATCGCCATGCCGCTCTTCCTGTCTCCTACAGCGCTGCAGCGGCTGTTCCATTGGCAAGGCGAGCGCGCGGTCGGGCGGGCGGCGGAAAAATTCGGTACCTATTTCGGGATCTCATCGCTCGCGACGGTTGGGATTGAGAAGATTGGCGACACAATCTCCAGCCCGAAGATGTTCCAGCTCTATATCCACAAGGACAAAGGTCTGAACCGGGCCATGGTGGAGGCCTGCAAAGCCGCTGAGTTCGACGCGCTTACCCTGACCGTCGATACCATTGTCGGCGGCAATCGCGAGCGCTGCCTCAATACCGGCTTCACCTCTCCTCCCCGCATCACACCACGATCGTTCCTCAGCTATGCGACCAAACCGGCCTGGGGATTGAACTATCTATTGCGGGAGAAATTCGAGCTTCCAAACCTGTCCGGCCATATCGGCGAGGGAAGCAATGTCGCGCTGTCGATCGGCGACTATTTCACCACCATGCTCGATCAATCGCTCGACTGGGACACGGCCGAACAGATTTGCGCCGAATGGGGTGGCGAGTTCTGCCTAAAGGGCATCATGTCCGTCGAAGATGCAAAGCGCGCAGCCGATATCGGTGCCACCGCGATCATGGTTTCCAACCACGGCGGCCGGCAGTTGGACGGCAGCCGTGCGCCCTTCGATCAACTGGCCGAGATTGTTGATGCTGTAGGCGATCGGCTGGATGTGATTTGCGACGGCGGAATCCGTCGCGGTAGCCATATACTGAAGGCCCTCAGCGTAGGAGCCAAGGCCTGTTCGGGTGGACGCCTCTATCTCTACGCGCTGGCGGCTGCTGGCCAGGCCGGCGTTGAACGCGCGCTCGGAAATCTACGCGCCGAAATCGAGCGCGACATGAAGCTGATGGGCGTCACCAATGTGGGTCAGCTCAGTCGCGACAATCTGCGCTGGCGCTAACGTCGCGACGCCGCTTGCGTCCCTTCGGGTGCGGGTCGCCCCACCGGCGCGGTCGCAGATTGCGGCATGCGGCCTTCCAATGCGCCGAGCCAGCCAGCGGTTTGCATCCCAATTGAGATCTGCGGCTCCGAAGGTGTGATTCCGATATCCCCTTCCCACTGGCCAATCTTGGTCCGGGCCTGATTGAAGGCGTCGTTCAATGGCTGAGGCCGGCGCAAAGCGCGATTGATGAAGGCGTCGCCAAAATAGGTCCAATCATTACTCGGTGTGCAACCAAAGGATGTTCGATCAGCCGCGGCGGCGCTGATCACAACGCTGGTTGGTGATGACAGGCTGCGCAAAAAAGTCCCCGAAAAACAGGAGTTCATGATCAATAGTCGATTGGTAATTCGCAGTTCGCCCAACAGATTGGAGAGCCTGAGCGGCGACATCGAGCCATAACCCTGATCGCCATAATAATAGACGATGCCGGTCGGCAGCCCATGGCTTGTGGCAAACAGCACCAGCACATCTTCGGCTGGATCCATGACCTCTGCAACACGCGCGAGCGCGATGGATAGTGAGGTAAGTGATCCGCGCGGCAGGCTATCATCGCCATTACCGTCCGGCGCCGCGAGAACGATGGTGCGCCCCTCTGCATCATAGCGCCGGCCAAGAACCCGCGCGGCTTCGCGCGCCTCGCGCCCGAAAACGGGATCGCTGTCCAACGCAATCGACACAACATAGGAATCGACGGTCCCCGGCCGTTGGGGAGCGAGACCCGACAAGGCGGTTGTGAGCCGCTGATGATCCTCAAGCGCGGCGCGCGCGGTCAAATCATATTCGATCTCGGTACCCGCATTGGCACCGAGCACGGCCTCATGCGGCTGGACGCGCGACAGGAATGACGGGAGCGGTCGCGTATGGGTTACGACTGGTGCGGACTGAGATTGAGCACTGCTCGGCGCGGCGAAGATACCGAGGGCCAAAGCTATCGGGATCAGGATCGTGCGAATCTGCTCAAACATGATGTGCATGTAAGCCCCCTTAGACAGACCGGTTAAACAGTCTTGCCCGGCAGACGCGAAGTCAAGCCGTAGTCAAATCACTTACCGGGCTTCGCTGGCCAATCGCGACATCAATATTGCGGCGCGCTGGGCCTGACGCGGAATGCTGTCCAAATGGATCGTCTCACCCGGTGCATGCGCACTTTCGCCAGATGGCCCCAAGCCAGCAAGCGCGTCCGTATGGGGCGCTACAAAGGAGATATCGGCCGCACCGCGACGCAGAGGATCAAGTTCAGCTTGCGCCTCCAGGCCAAGGTCCTGATTGATGGCATTCAGCCGCGCGAGAAGCGCACGATTGCCCTCGGTAGGCGCCATCGGCGGATAGCCTTCATCGAATGTAATCACCGCACTGGTGCCGGGCGAATGTTCCGCGACGATCGCCTCCATACGAGCGCGAACCCGATCCGTCTGGTCCTGGGTCAGCGTGCGGAAGTCACCGCGAGCCATGGCGATCGGCGGCACAATATTGGTTTTACCGGTCGCCTCCGCAGCCAGGAGGTCTTCGCTAAAACTCGCCGTGGTTCCACCTGCGATCAGCCCCACATTAAAGGTGAGGCTCGGCTCAGGCAGATCGGTCCGGAATCGCGCGATAATTCGTGCAAGCTCATAAATCGCACCATCGCCCATGCGCTCACTGAAGATCGCCGAACTATGGCCTTCATTGCCGGTTGTCCGCAGCGTCCAGGCATTGGACGATCGCCGTGCGATCACACCCATATCTTGCCCGTCCTGGATGGATAGGCTTTCAAAGCCGAGCGCCACGTCAGCCCATTGGCCAGCGGCGATCAGGTCGCGCCGCGAGATGCTGGCGGGCTCCCCAAAATCTTCTTCATCTCCAGTAATTGCCACAGTGATATTGGCACCTGCGAGAGTGCCTGCCGCATGCATGGCACGCAGCGCTGACAAGATGACGATTATCCCGCCCTTGTCATCATAGATGCCCGGCCCTGTTGCGCGGTCACCGTCGCGCACAAAGGTTTGAAAATCAGAATCGACTTCAAACACCGTATCGGTATGGGCGATCAGCAATATCCGCTTATTGTCCGGATCGCCTTCATGCCGAGCAAAGAAATGGCCCGCACGATCCACCTCACTTTGGTCGATGATCTCGACGGTGAATCCGAGCGTCTCAAACTCCGGTCGGAGCATCTCCATCACCGCCAGGTTGCCCTCGATATTACGCGTACCGCTATTCTGATTTGTCATGCGTTCAAGCAACGCAACATGCTGCTCATATTCCGCATCGACGGTCGCTGTGATCTGCTGCTCAGCGGCGCTCAATTCCGCAACAGCGGGACTTGCCAGCACCGCAGCACAGGCGATAAACATCGCAGAAATAACTTTGTTTTTCATAGAGTTCCCGATCATCTCAATCTGCGTTGAATTCAGAGTAACACGGCCAACACAATGCCTAATGCTGTGAACTGAACGATCGCAATGATGATTATCGTCCCACGAAGACGCGCGACGCGCGCCTCGCTTTGTGCATCGAGTGCCGCGATCGCTTCCGCCAACTCCTGCTTGGTCGGCAGGCTTTCCAGCGCCTCGCGCAGCAATTCAGCGTCGCTTGGCTCGCCTTCTGCAGGCGGCAGGATTTCCGTCTGGCCTTTGCGCTTACCCAGCCGATCAGCCAGCAGGCCGCCGGCCTTGGACGCGGCTTCGATGCCCACACGGCGAACCTCGGGATGAGCCAGCGCGGAAATTACCCAGGCCGGCCAAGCCATCCTCAATACACCCGCGCTTTCGGTTCAATATAGTCGGCGTCATCGGTCAGGGTGAAATCGTGGACCGGGCGATAGTCGATCCCGACTTTGCCATCCTTACCACCCCAGCCTTTGAAACTGGTGACGGTGTGTTTCATCCAGTTTTCGTCATCGCGATCCGGATAGTCTTCATGCATATGCGCGCCGCGGCTTTCTTTCCGATTGGCGGCACTATTCATGGTCACGACCGCCTGGCTCATCAGATTATCGAGCTCAAGCGTTTCAATGAGATCGGTGTTCCAGATCAAAGAGCGATCGCTCACCTGCACGTCACTCAGCTTGGTGTTCACAGCCGTCATTTTCTCAACGCCTTCGTCGAGCAGCTTGGTGTCACGGAAAACGGCAGCATGCGCCTGCATGCTCTTCTGCATGTCGAGCCTCAGCTCGGCTGTCGGCGTTTCGCCATCGGCATGGCGGAAATGATCAAGCCGCTCGAGCGCGAGATCGGCGCTATCGCTTGGCAGCGGCTTCTGGTTCGCGCCACCTTCCAGCTTGTCCTTAAGCCGCAGGCCGGTTGCGCGTCCGAACACGACGAGGTCGATCAATGAGTTCGATCCGAGGCGGTTGGCGCCATGGACGGATACGCAGGCCGCTTCACCGACCGCGTAAAGACCATTCACGATAGCATCTGGATCGTCAGCCGTCGGATTCACGACCTCGCCCCAATAGTTACAGGGAATGCCGCCCATATTGTAATGGACCGTTGGAACGACTGGCAGCGCCTGGCGTGTCAGATCGACACCAGCAAAAATCTTGCCGGTTTCGGTAATGCCGGGCAGGCGTTGGGCCAGTACATTCGGGTCAATATGATCGAGATGCAGGAAGATATGATCCTTGTCCGTCCCGACGCCGCGTCCTTCGCGGATCTCGGTGGCCATGCATCGCGATACAACATCGCGGGATGCCAAGTCTTTCGCCGACGGCGCATAGCGCTCCATGAAGCGTTCGCCCTCTGAATTTGTCAGATAACCGCCTTCGCCGCGTGCACCCTCGGTGATCAGCACGCCCGCGCCATAGATGCCGGTTGGGTGGAACTGGACGAACTCCATGTCCTGCAGCGGAAGGCCAGCACGCAGCACCATGCCGCCGCCATCACCGGTACAGCTATGCGCGCTGGTTGCGCTGAAATAGGCGCGGCCATAGCCGCCGGTTGCAAGGACCACGGCTTGAGAACGGAAGCGATGGATCGAACCATCTTCGAGGCACATGGCGATAACACCGCGGCACTCACCATCTTCCATAATCAAATCGATCGCGAAATATTCGATGAAGAAGTCGGCATCATATTTGAGGCTCTGCTGATACAGAGCATGGAGCATCGCATGGCCGGTGCGGTCGGCTGCGGCGCAGGTCCGCTGCACGGGCGGGCCTTCGCCCATATTCTGCATATGGCCGCCAAAGGGGCGCTGATAGATGGTGCCATCGTCATTGCGGCTGAACGGCACGCCGGCATGTTCGAGCTCATACACCGCCTGCGGCGCTTCGCGCACAAGATATTCAATCGCATCCTGATCGCCGAGCCAGTCCGACCCTTTGACCGTGTCATACATATGCCAGGTCCAGTGATCGGGCGTATTGTTGCCCAGCGAGGCGGCGATGCCGCCTTGCGCTGCAACGGTATGAGAGCGGGTCGGGAACACCTTCGTGATACAGGCCGTTTTGAGACCCGCCTCTGCGCTACCCATGGTTGCGCGAAGGCCGGATCCGCCGGCGCCGACGACCACTGTGTCATAGGTGTGATCGATAATCTTATACGTGTCCGACATCAGGCTGCTCCTCCGAATGCGATTTTCGCGATGGAGAATATGGCGATGGCAGCAGCGCCAACCGCAAAGAAGTTGATGAGCACGATCATTCCCAATTTAGACGCTTCATTTCGAATATAGTCCTCGACCGTGACCTGAAGGCCGAGGCGAATATGCCAGAACACATTGGCAGACAGCAGGATCATGGCAATCGCAACCAGCGGTGCCGACAGCCAGTCAGTGACGACTGGGTAGCTGAGATTTGGCAAGCGGATCAGCGAGATAACAAACCAGCTGACCAGCAGAAGATTGCCGGCCGCCGTTAATCGCTGGACCCACCAGTGATGCGCGCCTTGCTTGGCTGAACCGAGACCGCGAACGCGGCCGAGACCTGTACTCATCAGCCTTCTCCCCCGATGAGCGCCGCAATGGCCGGCCAGCACAGCCAGACCCAAAGCGCGATTGTTGCAAGAATTGCCCCGGCCACAACGGCAATCGACCAGAAGCGATTGGTCCGCAGCTCATATCCCGCGCCAGTATCGAGCACGAAATGCCGTATACCATTAAAAAGATGCGTAAAAAATGCCCAAGTCAGGCCGATGCCGAATATTGCGCCGACAATATTGATCGCACCACTCTCGACAGTCAGTAGGCCGAGGAACCAGGCATAGCTGGCTTCACCGCTAGCGGCGGCCAGGAGCCAGCCGACAAAGATGATCCCGCCGACAACGGCCAGGCCTATGCCAGTGATCCGGTGCAAGATGGAAACGAGCATATTGGCGCCCCATCTCCAATGGGTAAGATGCGGCGATAATGGACGTGAATGATTGCGTGACATTATGGTCTCTGGCGCTTTCCCTGTGTGGCTTTCCTCTTAGACGAACGGCTTTTTCATGCAAGCTGCGCTTTCGAACAGGATGCACAAAGCTAACGTCACCTTAACCAATCTGATTTAGGCCTGAACTCGCAGATTTACAGTGTGGGCGGAGGCTTAATGGGTATCCAGGATCATATTGCGGTTTTTGATCATGACGGCAGCCTTGAACAGAAGATCAAGCGGATCGGCGAACTGGTCAACGGCCATGAACGCCAGCTCGCGACCGAGTTCTGGGATCGGTTCATCGAACTGAACCCCTCGCTAAAGGCCATGAGTCCGGATCAGCTTGATAAGGCGATCATCTATTCGACCGAATATAGTGTCGAAAAATTCAACCGCCCGATGGACATTCGTTGGACCGAAATTGCGCGCAAACATGCCGAGCGTATTCTTGCCGCCGGAATCTCGCCCAAGGAGCTCTATGCGGCGCTTTCGCTGGTCAATCAGACGGTGCTCAAGATCATCGATGACGCCAGTAAGGGCGATCACGACGAGCGGCTCGCGCTGTCCAAGGCCCATTTCCAGTTCTCTGCACTGGAGCTCGAGATCACATCCTCATTCATCACGAAACTGCTGTTCGCCGAACAAGAGTCGAAGCGCCAGGAAAGCACCGAGCTCTTCCGTGAAATGATCGAGAAAACCGTCAATGACGCGACCTCCGACAGCCAGTCGGTAATCGCCAACACCAATGATGCATCACGATCCGTAAGCGGTATGCTCGGGAAAGCTTCCGAAGTCGCCGCTGCCGCAGAACAATCAGCACTCGCGATGCGCGAAGCCGCACAGACCGCAGCCGGTCTCATCCGCGCGATCGAAGAAGCGCGCAGCGAAGTCGAAACATCCGCAGATGTCGCGACACGGGCATCCGAACAAGCGCAAGAAGCGGTGCGCGTCAGCGAAGCCTTGTCCGATCACACGGTGTCGATCGAATCGATTCTCGGCCTCATCCGCGATGTGGCCGGCCAAACCAACCTCCTCGCCCTTAACGCGACCATCGAAGCTGCGCGCGCGGGTGATGCCGGTCGCGGTTTTGCGGTGGTCGCCCAAGAGGTGAAGACGCTTGCCAACCAGACCGCCCAGGCAACCGACGATATCGCCAACAAGATCGCCGCGATCCAGTCCGCCACGGCCCAGACGGTCGAGACGAATGAATCGATCCGCGCCACGGTGAGCGAAGTTCAGGCCTCTGCCACCCGCATCCGCACGGCGATGGAGCAACAGGCCCAGACCGTCACGACGATCACGGCCGCGGTCGATGAGACAGCGCTGGCCGCAGACTCCATGTCCGGTACGATCGCAGCAATCCGCGAGGATAGTGAAAGTGTCTCGGCCGATATCACACGGGTATCCGACGGCTTTCACGGTGTGGACGGTCATCTTCAAAAGCTGACCGGTGCCGCTGGCGAATTCGTCCGCCGGATGGCCGACGGCTAAGCGCTTTCGTTCATTCGCCAGTCCGCCTATCCATGGTGGATGGACACAGACACGCATATCCTGATCACCGGCGCACGGCGCGGCATCGGCAAGGCCGCTGCCACCGCGCTGGATACGCCCGGAACAAAGCTCGCCTGTCATGCAACGCAAATGAGCGAACATGTGACGATCGCGACGGATTTCGACGAACCCGGTGCTGCAGCACAGACCTGGTCAAACGCTCTCGACCAACTCGACGGACGGATCGACGCCCTCATCAACAATGCGGGCGTTTTTGAAGCCTCACCCATCGATCAGGACGACGACGCCTGGCGGAACGATTTCGAGCGCACCATGCGTATCAACCTCACTGCATCCGCGGAGCTTTGCCGCCTCGCCGTGCAGCATTTCCAGGCGCATGGCGGCGGACGGATCATCAATATCGCCAGTCGCGCGGCCTATCGCGGCGACAGCCCGAACCATTGGCACTATGCGGCCTCCAAGGGCGGCATGGTGGCGATGACCAAGACGATCGCCCGCGCCTATGCGGCCGAGAATATCCTCGCCTTTGCCATCTGCCCCGGTTTCACCATGACCGGCATGGCGGAAGACTATCTCGAAAGCCGTGGCGGCGAGCAGTTGCTCCGCGATATCCCGCTGGGTCGCGTGGCGAGCCCGGAGGAAGTTGCGGAGACGATCCGCTTCTGCGCGCTCGACGCCCCGCCATCCATGACCGGCGCCGCGCTCGACATAAACGGGGCCAGCTTTGTCCGATAGCTGGAAGCTGACCCTGCCCTGCACCCGCGCCGAAGCGGATATCCTGAAGGAAGACATTGCCCCCTTCGCGCTCATGGAGCCCGTGCCGGTTCTCATGACCAGCGAAATCGATCCCGCCCGACCCGATGAATGGCGGCTCGATATCTATTTCGAAGACGAACCGGCCGCAGACACCATTGCGACCGCCATCCATCTGGTACCCAGCGCCGCAGGCCATGAACCCGTTATCACCCGGCTCGGCGATGAAGATTGGGTCGCGCTCAGCCAGGCCGGGCTCGAGCCGATCCATGAGGGCCGTTTCTTTGTCCATACGCCGATCCATCGCGATGAAGTGCCCGAGGGCGCCACAACCTTTGAGATCGATGCAGGACAGGCGTTCGGCACCGGCCATCATGAAACTACGGCGGGCTGCCTTGCGCTGCTCGATCGATTGAAATCGACCGGTCGGCGCTATCGCAATATCGCCGATATCGGGACCGGGACGGGCCTTCTCGCCTTTGCGGCGCTCGCCATCTGGCCGCAGGCGCGTGCCATTGCCTCCGATATCGATCCGCTTGCGATTGAGGTGTCGGAGCAGAATGCAGCGATCAACGGCATATCACTCGGCACCGCGCCGGGACGGTTGGAGTTGATCGTCGCGGCTGGACTGGTTCATCGCCGTTTGCGCGCGCGCGCGCCCTATGACCTCCTCATCGCCAACATTCTGGCCGGACCATTGATTGATCTCGCGCCACCCTTTGGCAACGCCGTTGCACCGGGAGGCACGATCATTCTGGCAGGCCTGCTCAAGACCCAAGCCGATGCCGTTATCACTGCCTATCGACGCCAGCATTTCCGGCTCGCCGAGCAGTTGGAACGCGGCGAATGGTCTATCCTCAGGCTGGAGAAGCGGCGGCGCGTTCGCGGGCATAGGCCTGCGTCCCGCGGGTAATCACCCGGTCGCCATCGGCGATATCGTCGGGCGCATAATCGCAGCTTGTTTCGAGCTCCTTGTAGAGCGGCGCGAAATCCGTCTCGACCGTCACCCGGAGCAATTCCTCGTAACTCGGAATGACAAAATAGACCTGCTGGAAATCATCGATCCGGTAATTGGTCTGCATCACCCGCTTCATGTCGAAACCAATCCTGTTCGGACTCGGATCGTCGAGCGAGAACAGGCTTTCGCCATGGCTGGACACAATCCCCGAACCATAGATACGCAATCCGTCTGCTTCCTCGATCAGGCCAAACTCAACGGTGTACCAATAGAGCCGGGCCAGATGATCGAGGCTGTCATATTTGAGCGCTCGAAGCCCACCGCGGCCATAGGCCGCCATATAATCGGCAAACACCGGGTTCGCGAGCATCGGCACATGTCCAAACACGTCATGAAAGACATCGGGCTCCTGCAGATAATCCAATTGCTCGCGCCGCCGGATGAAGTTCCCTGCGACAAAGCGGCGATTGGCCAGATGATCAAAGAAGACATCGTCGGGAACCAACCCCGGTACGGCGATCACCTTCCAACCGGTTGCGTCCATCAACCGCTCGGAGAGCTCGATAAAATCGGGGATGCCCGGCTTGGAGAGGTTGAGTACATCAATCCCATCCAGAAAGGCCTGGCTCGCGCGGCCTGGCAGCTGCTGAACCTGGCGTTTGAACAGGATATCCCAGGTCTCGTGATCTTCCGCGGTATAGGCGTCCCAATCCTGCGGGATCGACCAATCCTCGGCGGCGCCCTCTGGCGGGCGTTCAAAAACATGTGTTTCGGCTGTCATGCGATGCGTATAGCATCAAAGGCGTAAAAGAAGGAATGATCGAGGTCAAAACGGGCAGGATGAGGGCGATGAAGCGTGCCTTGCGCAATATCGGACGTTTTCTGGCGATCCTCGCCCTGATCGCCCTGTTCTACCCGGTGGCCGGCATTGGCGGATCTCTGATCCCAGTGAACAGCGATTGGCAAGAACCCGAAACCGGCATCACAATCTATGTTCATGACAATGGCATCCATACTGGTCTCGTCCTCCCGCGCCGCAATGATGTCGCCGATTGGAGCGATCTGGTCCGCCCAGAGCATCTCACCGATCCCCGCTATGCGAGCGATCACCTGTTGTTCGGCTGGGGCGATCGCCAATTCTATCTCGAGACCCCGACCTGGGGCGATCTGCGCTTCTCAACCGCGCTCGCCGCGCTGTTCGGCAGCGAAGCCAGCCTTGTCCATGTCGATCATATCGCAACCCCCAATGCCGCCGATGATCTGCGCGCGATCCGGGTAACGGCTGACCAATATCGGGAGATTGCAAGCGCGATCCGCGCGCAATTCGCACTCGACGAGAATGGCGCATCGCAACCCGCCGGATCATACGGCCCGGCCGATACCTTTTATGCCGCCCATGGCCGCTACACGGCCTTCAGGACCTGCAATGAATGGACCGGCGCGATCCTGCGTGATGCCGGTATACGCATCGGCGCCTGGACGCCGTTCAACTCCGGCGTCATGCGCTGGTTCGACGCACCCGCCCTGTAGGACAGGGCTTTCGGGGCTGCGCGCCCTAGTCTGCAGCCTGGGCCACAATCTCGGCCCAACCAGCTTCGTCGATCACCTCTATCCCGAGGTCCGCAGCCTTTTTGAGCTTTGACCCCGCACCAGGGCCCGCCACCAGCAAATCCGTCTTGGCGCTGACCGACCCGGAAGCCTTGGCCCCCAGCCGTTCGGCCTGGGCCTTGGCTTCGTCCCGGCTCATCGTTTCGAGCTTGCCGGTGAATACAACCGTCTTTCCCGACACCGCGCTCTCGGTGATTTCCACGACATAGGGCTCGGGCGAAATTTCCCTGAGCATGTCGTGCCAGGCATCCAGATTATGCGCTTCGTGGAAGAAATCGGTCAGCGCCTGCACGACGGTCGGCCCGATACCGTCAATGCCCGATATCTCTGCCTGAGCGTCGTCATCGTCATGCGCGCGGATGGCAATCGCCTCCAATGCCTCGACCGACCCAAAGGCTTTCATCAGGTCCCGTGCGGTCACGGCACCGATATGGCGAATGCCGAGGCCGAACAGGAAGCGCGCCGCATCCGGACTACGCTTCGCCTCGATCGCCGCAAACAGATTATCGACCGACTTTTCCTGCCAGCCTTCGCGGACCAGCAGTTCCTCGCGCTTGGTGTGGAGGCGGAAAATATCGGCCGGGCCTTTTTCAAGCCAGCCGAGTTCGTAAAATTCCGAAATGCTCTTCTCGCCCAGTCCGTCGATATCCATCGCCACCCGGCTGACAAAATGGATCAGCCGCTGGACGCGCTGGGCCGGGCAGATCAGCCCGCCGGTGCACCGCACATCGACCTCGCCCTCTTCGGCCACGGCTTCAGACCCACATTCCGGACAGGCTGAGGGGAAATCAAAGGCCGCACGCTTTTCGTCGCGGCTAAGGTTCTCGACAACTTGCGGGATGACGTCGCCGGCCCGCTGGACAACCACCCGATCGCCCGGACGAACACCGAGCCGCTCAATTTCGTCGCGATTGTGCAAGGTCACATTGGACACCACGACACCGCCGACCGTAACCGGCTTCAACCGCCCGACCGGGGTCAGCTTGCCGGTGCGGCCAACCTGGATATCGATCGCCTCCAGCAGCGTCTCGGCGCGCTCTGCCGGGAATTTATGCGCGAGCGCCCAGCGCGGCGCCTTGGCGACAAAACCGAGCCGCTGCTGCCAATCGAGCCGGTCGACCTTGTAGACGACACCATCGATATCATAGCCAAGGTCAGCGCGTTTGGTTTCGATCGCCTTATAGTGGCCGAGCAGGCCGTCGACAGTCTCACAGCGTTTCAGGTCGTCCGAGACAGGGATGCCCCAATCTGCAATCACCGCCATCACTGCCATCTGCGTCTCGCCGGGGACCGCACTGGCAACGCCCCAGCCATGGGCCAGAAAATTGAGCTTGCGGCTTTCGGTGATCGCCGGATCGAGCTGGCGCAGCGAACCGGCCGCCGCATTGCGCGGGTTGGCATAGAGTTTGGCGTCCTGCTCGGCCTGGCGCGCGTTGAGGTCGGCAAAGGCCTGTTTCGACATATAGACCTCGCCGCGGACCTCGAAGATATCGGGCGCATCCTTGGGCAATTCGTCCGGAAGATCGGCGATCGTCCGCGCATTGGCGGTGACATCCTCGCCGGTCTGGCCATCGCCCCGGGTCGCGGCGAGCACCATTTTGCGATCCTCGTAACGGATCGACAATGACAGCCCGTCAATCTTGTCTTCGGCCGTCATCGCGATCGCTTCGTCTTCGGCGAGGTTCAGATAGCGACGCACCCGCGCGGCAAACTCGGCGATATCCTCGTCGGAAAATCCGTTATCGAGCGAATAGAGCCGCTGTTCATGCTGGACCTTGGAAAGTGGCGAATGGGCGATCGCCGCGCCAACCAGTTTGGACGGGCTATCTTCGCGCACCAGATGCGGAAACTGCTCCTCCAACTCCGCATTGCGCCGAATGAGCGCATCATAATCCGCGTCCGATATCTCGGGTGAATCCTCAGCATGATAGAGCCGGTTATGCTTGGCGATCTCTTTCGCCAGCCGCATCAGCTCATTCGCCACATCGGCTTCGTCCATCATCCCCCCTCCACTTCAGAGGAGGGGGCTAGGGGGTGGTGCGGCGAAACACAGGCATTGATGGCTGCCGGTCTGCCCATCACATCGCCTCCAAAAGGCGATCCGCCTGCGCCCTCGCCTCATCGGTGATCTCGGCACCAGAGAGCATGCGGGCGATTTCTTCGCGGCGTTCCTCATCATCGAGCCGCTGCACCCCGGTGCGCGTGACAAGACCGTCGGAACTTTTGGCGATCTGCCATTGATGGCCGGCGCGCGCGGCTACCTGAGGGCTATGCGTGACCACCAGCAATTGCGCGCCTTCGGCCAGACGTGCCAGCCGTTCGCCAATCGCGCTGGCAACCGCACCGCCGACGCCGCGATCGATCTCGTCGAATATCATCGTCGCCGCCCCGCCCTGTTCGGCGAGCGCAACCTTGAGCGCGAGGATGAAGCGCGACAGCTCCCCGCCACTGGCAATCTTGGCAAGCGGGCCAAAAGGCGCGCCCGGATTGGTCGAAATCTCAAAGGCCACGCGATCTTGCCCCTGGGCGGTCCATTGCTCCTCGTCGAGCGTTTCGACCGCTGTGCGGAGTTGCGCCGCATCGAGTTTCAGCGGCGCAAGCTCTGCGGCAACGGCCGCGTCCAGCGCCTTGGCGGCCTTGGTGCGCTTGTCATGGACGGATTTGGCAGCCTTTGCATAGGCCGTTTTCTTGGCCGCAACGTCTTTTTCCAAGGCCGCGAGATGCGCGCCGCCGGCCTCGATCCGTTCGAGCTTTGTCGCCATTTCTTCGGCGAAGTCCGATAGTGCATCCGGCTCTACCCGGTGTTTTCGGGCGAGCGCGCGGATATCGAAGAGGCGGGTCTCCACTTCATCAAGGCGGGCCGGATCAAAGGCCAGGATATGCCCGGCTTCGGCCAGCTTCTCTTCGGCGAGATCCGCTTCGATCAGCGCCCGGTCGAGCGCGGCCAGTGCCTCGGCCAGCACCTCATGTTCCCCGGCAATGCGATCAGCCCGGCGCGCGGCCTGGCGGAATTTGGCAAGCCCGCCGTCCGATCCATCAAGCAATTCGACAATCTCGGAGAGATCCCCGGATATGCGATCGCCCTTCTGCATAGTGGCCCGGCTTTCGGCGAGCTCAGCCTCTTCGCCAGGCTGCGGCGCCAATTGGCGGAGCTCGGCGACGGCATGGTCAAGAAACTCGCGATCGCGTTCGGCCTCTTCGACTTCCGTCCGTGCAGCGGCCAGCGCCTCTTCGGCTGTGCGCCACTCTGTCCAGGCGGTGGCGAGCGGTGCAAGGTCAATGGCGCCGAAAGTGTCGAGCAGCGTCCGATGGCCTTTCGCGTTTAGCAATCCGCGATCATCATGTTGGCCGTGGATCTCAACCATCAACTCGCCAACTTCGCGCAACAGTGCGGCAGATACAGGTTGATCGTTGACGCTGGCGCGGCTGCCGCCATCTGCTTTGACGATCCGCCGCACGATCAGGGGTTCACCAGGTTCAGCGTCGAGGCCGCTCTCGGTGAGCAGCGTTCCAACCGGATGGCTGGGCGGGATATCGAAGGTAGCGCTGACGACAGCGCGCTCTGCGCCTTGCCGCACAAGCCCGCTATCCGCGCGCACTCCAAGCGCGAGTCCCAAAGCATCGAGGAGGATCGATTTGCCCGCGCCGGTCTCACCGGTCAGCGCGCCAAGCCCGGCCGAAAAGCTGAGGTCCAGTGCCTCGATCAGCACAACATCGCGAATGGATAGCCCGGTCAGCATGATCCGACTCTTACCGGATTTCGCTCATCAGGCCAGAGGCTAACGCCGGTAACGGTTAGTCCGCAGCAGGCTGGGGTAGGCCACCATGGCGTTGCATGAGTTCATAGGCGCGGTTGTACCAGCGCGACTCAGGATAGTTGTTGCCGAGCACCGCCGCCGCACGGCGCGCCTCTTCAACAATCCCCAGCGCCAAATAGCTTTCCGTCAAACGCAGCAGCGCTTCGGGTGCATGGGTGGTGGTATCGAAACTGTCGACGACATTGCGGAAGCGAACAGTCGCCGCGAGCCATTGCCGGCGGCGCTGGTAGAAGCGACCGATTTCCATCTCCTTACCGGCGAGATGATCGTTGACGAGGTCCAGCTTCAGCCGGGCATCGGCCGCATAGACGCTGTCCGGGAACCGCCGCACGACTTCATTGAGCGCGGCTTGAGCCTGACGTGTCAGCGATTGATCGCGGGTCACGTCCGAAATCTGCTCATAATAGCTGATCGCAATCAGATAATAGGCATAGGGCGCATCGCGGTTACCCGGATGGATCGCCAGAAAGCGCCGCGCCGCTGAAATCGCTTCGGGATATTCACCCCCAAGGTAATTGCTGAAAGCACCCATCAACTGAGCGCGGCGCGCCCAAGGCGAATAGGGGTGCTGGCGCTCGACTTCGGAGAAAATCGCTGCTGCAAGCCCGTACTGGTTCCGGTCGAGCCGGTCTTTGGCGAGATTGTACAGGGTGTTCACATCACTCGCGACATATTGGTTGTCGGCGCGGGTTTGCGCGCTTGGACCGGCACATGAAGCAAGTGGGACGAAGGCGATGGCGGCTAACGCCATGGCCGCGGGACGGGACTGGATACGCATAAGACAAGCCTCTAGCGCAGCGGATCGCCCGCGCCAAGGGAACAGATTCAGTCATGCCGGTAAAGGGTTCCGAACCCGCGATGTTCGGCTATAGCGCTTGCCAATGCTTCGCGTGTTGACCCTCGCCACTCTGTTTCCGGACGCATCGCGCCCGACTTTTGGCGGATTTGTCGAACGCCAGACGCTTGGGCTGGCCGCCCGAGACGAGGTCCAGCTAGAAGTTGTCGCACCAATCGGGGTCCCGATTTGGCCGCTTAACCGGCACGAACGCTATCGGGAATTTCAAAATGTTCCCGAGCAAGAGGTTTGGAAGGATCTCATTGTGCACCGGCCGCGCTTTCGCCTAATCCCCAAATTCGGCGGCTCGCAATCCCCTGCGGCAATCGTACGGGCGCTTCGGCCTGTTCTGAAAACTATCCGCGAACGCTTCCCCTTTGACGTTATTGATGCCGAGTTTTTCTACCCCGATGGGCCCGCGGCCATGCGCCTTGCCAAAGAGTTCAATGTCCCGTTTTCGGTGAAAGCGCGTGGTTCGGATATCCATTATTGGGGCCCCCGGTCCGGCACGGGTTCGCAAATATTGGCCGCTGCGCACGCCGCTGACGGTTTGCTTGCCGTTAGCGCCGCGCTGAAAGCCGACATGGTGACGCTCGGCATCCCGGATGAGAAGATCACAGTCCATTATACCGGGATCGACACGCAGCGTTTCAAACCCGTGGATCGGGCTAAGGCCAAGCAATCGATCAATGTCTCAGGTCCGTTGATTGTCAGTGTCGGTGCACTGAATCCGCGCAAGGGCCAATCGCTGGTCATCCGTGCATTGGAAAAAATCCCGGATGCGCAGCTTTGGTGTATCGGCGAGGGCGAGGACCGCGCCAAGCTAATGGCCCTGGCGGACAAACTTGGGCTCGCCGATCGCGTGCATTTGCCCGGCAACCTGCCGCATGACGAAGTCGCAAAGATCGTGGCAACGGCAGACATATTGGCGCTCCCATCCGCATCGGAGGGCCTGGCCAATGCCTGGGTCGAAGCACTGGCGTGCGGCACACCGATCGTGATCAGCAACGCAGGCGGCGCGCAGGAACTAGTGGACCGGCCAGAGGCGGGTGCGATCGTCGCGCGCGATCCAGCCGCTATCGCAACTGCCATCACCGCGATACTGGCCGATCCCCCCGATCAAGAGGCCGTACGGGGCACAATCGATAGATTCTCATGGGAACAGAATAGCGAGCAGCTCTTCGCTCACCTCTCCGCTCTAGTCGATCGGTAAGAGAGCCGCGACGATCCAGCGATCTTCGCTGCGGAGCATACCCCAAGCCCGCGCTGCAGCGCGGCTATCCATCGCCTCCACGCCAATATCGAGCGCTTCCACGGCGCTGACAAAGGCAGCTGACGGGCGCTCGAGCCGGGCGCCGGTTCCAAGCAGGAGAAATTCGGGGCTCGGCATCAAGGCGAGCAACGGCGCCAGCATCTCAACCTTGAGATCGGCCATATCGGCAATATCCCAAGGCCGCGCCGATTCAGGCGTCAGCCACAGGCCGCCCGCGAATATATCTTCATCGAGGCGGAACGCATTGCCGGCAAATCCCGTGACCACCGGCCCTGCAGCAGGTGTATCGCGTTCGAGCGACGCCATTAGCGGTCGTAGCCCTCCTTATGGATTTTTTGTCCGCTATTGGCTTCTTCCGGCACGAATGTGTCCGGGCCGACTTTGAGCCAGATCAGGATCGGTGCGGCCATATAGACCGAGCTATATGTACCCACGAAGATCCCCAACAGCATCGCGGTGGTGAAGCCGAACAGGAGATCCGGACCAATCCAGATCAACACGACCAGTGCGATCACCATGGTCAAGCTGGTCATCACCGTTCGGGCCAGCGTTTCGTTCACCGACAGATCGAGCAGCGGGACGATTTCCATCTTGCGATATTTGCGCAGATTTTCGCGGATACGGTCGTAAACCACGATCGTATCATTGAGCGAATAGCCGATGATCGTCAGCAATGCGGCGACGATGTTGAGATTGAATTCCAGCTGGGTGAGCGCAAAGAAGCCGAAAGTCAGCGCAACGTCATGGAACAGCGCAAATAGTGCCCCCACGCCGAACTGCCACTCGAAGCGCAGCCAGATGTACAGCGCGATCGCGACCATCGCCAGGCCCAGCGCCAGTGCACCGGCGCGGAACAGCTCGTCCGATACCTTGCCCGAAACCGAGTCCACGGAATCGATCCGCACCCCTTCATATTCGGCCTGCATCATCTGAGTGACGCGGGTCGACACTTCATTGGCGACTTCCGGATCGTCATCCGCCCCTTCGGTCACTCGCATGCGGATCGACACCTGATTCTCATCACCGAACCGCTGGATCGACGCGCCTTCAATGCCGAGCGCCGCGATATCTTCGCGCAGCTCGGCGACCGGGGCCTCTTGATCCTCGGTAAAGGTGGCCTGGATCATCTGGCCGCCAGCAAAATCGACGCCGAAATTCAGGCCGCGTGTTGCCGTGAGCGTGATCGAAGCCACGGTCAGGATGATCGAGAATATGATCGCGATGTTGCGAAACTTCAGGAACTGGATGTTCGTCGTGTCAGGGACAAGCTTGAGAAGTCGCATCAGATCACAAGCTCCTTGGGCCGCTTATTCTTGATCCAGACCGCCACCATCATCCGGGTGATGGTAACCGCGGTAAAGACCGAGGTGATGATACCGACCACGAGCACGACGGCGAAGCCGCGAACCGGGCCCGAGCCGAAGGAGAACATCAGCGCACCACCGATAAAGTTGGTGATGTTGGCGTCGAAAATCGCGCGGCTGGCTTCCTTATAACCGGTCTGCACTGCATCGATAATCTTGCGCCCGCGCCTTTGTTCCTCGCGTATTCGTTCATTGATCAGCACGTTCGCGTCGACCGCGGCACCCACTGTCAGGACAAAGCCGGCAATCCCCGGAAGTGTTAGGGTCGCATCCAGCATCGCCATGATTGCCAGGATGAGAAACAGGTTCAGCGCCAGGGCAATGTTCGAATAAATGCCAAACCGGCCATAGGTGATGAACATGAAGGTCATCACTGCAACGGTAGCGATCATGCCGGCCAAACCGCCGAGCCGCACGCCTTCTTCGCCGATTTCCGCGCCGACCGTACGATCTTCGATCACGGCCAGCTCGACCGGCAAGCGGCCAGAGCGCAAGCGCGATGGCGAGCTCATTGGCCGACTGGACCGAGAAGCTGCCGGTAATCTGCGCATTGCCGCCAAGGATCGGCTCATTGATATTCGGTGCCGACAGCACTTCGCCGTCAAGGATAATCGCGAACGGGCGACCGACATTTTCCTGGGTCACCCGGCCAAATGCCCGGCCGCCAGGACCGTCAAAGGTCAGGTTCACCGTGACTTCGCCCGTGCGCTGGTCAAAGCCTTGCTGAGCATTCACGAGCTGATCACCCGATACCATCACGCGGCGTTGTACGATTGCGCAGCCGGCCGTTTCGGTCTGATTGGCATAGGGCAAGGCTTCGCTGCCGATCGGCGCCTGGCAGGCCAGCGCCATATTCGGATCGGCATCATAATTGACCATGCGAAATTCGAGCGATGCCGTACGGCCCAACAGGCTCATCAGCGATTCGGGGCTATCGAGGCCCGGTACCTGGACCACAATGCGTTCACTGCCCTGGCGAATGATGGTCGGCTCGCGCGTGCCGAGTTCATCGATACGCGCGCGGACCACTTCGGTTGCGGTTTCGACGGCCGTGTTGACCGCTTCCGTGGTACCGGTTTCGGTTGGCCGCACAACGATCTGCAGCGAATCTTCATTTTCGACACTGAAATCGCGCTCACCGGTGAAACCGACGGGTTGAGTCAGTGCCCGAACCCGTTCCATCGCATCGTCGAGCTGCGCTTCGTCCCGTACGGTAAAACTGACTTGACCGCCCGTCCGGGAAAGACTGCCAATTTCAATCAGCGGGCCATCATCTTCCATCGAATCTTCGATCCGATCGGACATGGTCTGGAGGCGCTGGTCTTCAAATTCTTCAGTCTGCGCTTCGAGCAGGATATGCACGCCGCCCGACAGATCGAGGCCGAGATTGATAGACGGCTGCGGGAGGAAATCAGGGATCTGCTCACGCTGGGCTTCGGTCAACAGGCTCGGAATAGCGAGCAGCACGCCGACGATCAGCAGTGCCGTCAGCATCCAGACCTTCCATGTCGGGAAATCGTTCATTGTGCGCGTATGGCCTTAATCGTTGGCGGCGTTGGGATTGCGCACATCGGACAATGTGGCTGTCAGCGCCGTGACTTTCTGCCCGCCGCCAAGATCGATCTCAACTTCGTCATCTTTGACCTTCGTGACTTTGCCGAGCAAGCCGCCGCCGGTAACCACGCGATCGCCCTTCTTTACAGCCGAGATCATATCGCGATGATCCTTCATCCGCTTTTGTTGCGGACGGATCAGCAGGAACCAGAAGATCACGAAGATCAGCAAGAGCGGGACGAGCTGAATAATGAATGCGCCGGCGCCTCCGGATGGAGCGGCTGCGGCAAGAACGGGTGTGGCGGACATGTATCGAACCTGTAAGCTGGATGGTGAAGCGTATCGTTACGCTCCAAGGCAGTGGCGCGCCTCTATCATCTAAGGTGCGTTTTGCGCAACTGCCATCCATTAGCGGCAAATTTATTTGCATCCGCGCTCTGGGGCGCTAGCACCTAGCGCGAAATCAAAAATGGAGAGAGATGCTATGATTATCGTTCAAGGATGGGTGCGCTTGGATGAAGGCGAACTGGATCGTCTGCATGATGTCGCGATCACGATGATGGAAGAAACCCAAAAGGAAGACGGGTGTATCGCCTATTCGTTCAGCCGGGCGATGGAAGATCCCAATCTGATGCGGATCGCCGAAGTCTGGGAAGACCAGGCCTCGCTCGATGCGCATGGCAAGAGCCCGCATATGGCAACGTTCAACCAAGCACTGGGCGGCGCGAAAATTCTCGGCGTCAGCGTAAAGGCCTATCCAGCCGAAGCCGGCAAGACTTTGATGGGCGCAGACTAGAGAAATGATCGAGCTGACAGCGTCCGAAGCGATCAATGCGCGCCAGTCACGTCGCGCCTTTCTGGATACGCCGGTTCCCCGGGAGACGGTTGAGCGGCTATTGGCCCTGGCCAGCCGCTCGCCTTCGGGCAGCAATATGCAGCCCTGGAACGTCTACGTCATCACCGGCGATAAGCTGGAAGAACTGAAGGCGGTGGCGCTCAAGGCCATTGCCAACGGCGTTGATCTTGGTGCGGCCGAGTTCGAGATCTATCCGGCTGGAATGAGTGACGTGCATACCGAGCGGCGCTTGCGCAATGCCGAGGAGATGTTCGGCGCTGCCGGCGTCGCCCGCGACGATGTGGCCGGCCGGATGGGCCAGATGGCAGCGAACTTCCGCTTCTTCGATGCGCCGGTCGGCATGTTCTTCTCGATCGATCGCGCGCTCGCGGTTGGCAATGGCCAGATGGCCCATCTCGGCATGTTCATCCAGACTTTGATGCTCGCAGCACAAGCGGAAGGCCTCGACACCTGCCCGCAAGAAGCCTGGGCAATCTTGCATGACACGGTCGCGCCATGGCTCGGCATACCGGACGAGCAGATGCTCTATTGCGGCCTTGCGCTCGGCTATCATGATCCCGATGCGCCCATCAACAGCTTCAGGACGGATCGCGAACCGATAGAAAGTTTCACGACTTTTCTCGGCGATTGAGCCAATAGCGGTTCGCGAACCGCTTGCATTGCCCCGCTATCAGATTTACAGCGCGCCCCCTCGGTCGGGGCGTAGCGCAGCTAGGTAGCGCATCATACTGGGGGTGTGGAGGTCGCTGGTTCGAATCCAGTCGCCCCGACCAGCCTTTCCCCCAGATTTATCGCATCATTTGAGATTGCACGGTGCCCGTCGTCGCGCCGCGCTGTCCTACAGATATCCAGATAGGTTATTTATGTATCTATCACTTTACCAAGGAGATAGATATGTCCTTCATTTCCGGGCTTCTGGGCCCGCTTAGCACGGTCATCGATCGCATCCTGCCCGATCGCGAGGCACGGGACCGCGCCAAACTCGAACTGCTCAAGCTGGAAGGCAGCCAGACCGCTGAAACGCTGCAGACCCAGCTTTCAGCGATCATTGCCGAAGCCCAATCGCCCGACCCCTGGACCAGCCGGGCGCGGCCGAGCTTTCTCTACGTGATGTACGTTCTGCTGCTCTGGGCCCTGCCGATGGGGCTACTCTCGGCTTTCCGCCCCGAAGCGGCGCAGAATATTGCCGCCGGGATGAACGCCTATCTCGCCGGGATACCCGAGCCGCTATATGCGCTGTTCGGCACCGGCTATCTCGGTTATACCGCTGCCCGGCAATGGGGAAAGATAAAGGGTGTCGATCGCTAGGTCGGCATTTGCGGACATAGTATCGCACATCCCAGCACCGGGTCGTTGACGAATTTCTTGCCGCCTTTTGTAACCGGCTGCAGATTCAGGACGAACCCGGATGGCCACTAAACTCTTGGGAGATACTCATGCCTGAAAAAACTGAAAAACGTAGCCTCGCGTCCATGCTCGCCGTCGCCGGTGGGCTGGCTCTGGCTGCGCCTGCCCTGCAAGCCTGTAGCTGCGGGGCCCGGTGCTGCGCCGCTGCAGAGGATTCAGCGGGTTGTTGCGCGGCCGCCGGTGGATGCTGCGCGGCCCATGATGGTTGCGATGCGGCCAGCGAAGGTTGCTGTGCGGCGGCTGAGGGTTGCTGCGCTGCTGCGACTGAAGGCTGCTGTGCTGCCACCGAAACCGCTGCTGCGGAAGGCTGCTGTGCGGCGGCCGAAGGCTGTTGCGCAGCCTATTAGGCGAAAGTCCCGAAGCGACGCTATTTGCTCTGACCGAGCAAATGGCGTCGCAGGGCGTTTCGCTGGTACCCCGCGTCGTTCCGCCAGAAGCCGAATTCCGGCAATGGACGCATTATCCCGAAAAAGACGCTGTCAGCCCCGCGACCAGTTCGCGCTGGTTCTATCACGCCCATCCGCCTGAACAGCGTGAGCCGGGTGAACATGGCCATTTCCACCTGTTCCTGCCGCTCGAGGCATTCGATGGCATCGAACCGCTGGCAGATGCCAAACCGAAAACCGAAGGCAAGACGCCGGCCAAGGTCGTCCATTTCATCGCATTATCCTGCAATCTGGATGGCATCCCAACCCATTGGTTCACGACCAATCGCTGGGTCACCAATGAATATTTCATGGCCGGTGATGCGATTATCGATCGGCTCGACCAGTTTGATGTCCAGGATGCCCCTGGCGATCCGCTCGTCAATGGCTGGCTGACCGCCGCTGTAGCGGTGTTTCGCGATCAGATTGCAGAGCTTATCCGTGCGCGCGATGTGGGCCTGGATGGCCAATCGCTTGATGATCGAAAGCTGGAAATCCTGTCGAGCGGACAGCTGGACCTGGCGGCGATCGCCTGACTAAGCCGCAGCGCGAAATGCGTTGATCGTTTCCGATAATTTCTCCGACAGCATATCCCGCTTGTACGGTTTGGGCAGGATCGGGAATTCGCCACCCTCTCCGCGTGCTGCTGCTTCGCTATAACCTGTGGCCAGCAGGATCGGCAGCTGCGGTTTCTGGCTGCGCACTTCCTCGGCGAGATCAAGGCCGCTGCGCCCCGGCATGACGATATCGGAAAAGATGATATCAAATTCTTCGGTTTCATTCTCGAGCGCCAATAGTGCCTCATCCGCATTTGCTGCGTGCACGACATGGCAGCCCATATCCTCAAGCAATGACTGCGCGAAAACCGCCACCGTGCGGCTGTCTTCTACCAGCAAGATCCGCGTGCCGTTGGGCAGGTCATGGCGGGCCGGATCGATATCGGCGCTATCGCCGGGTTCCGCTGCATCGGCTTTTGGCAGATAGAGGCTGAGCGTCGTACCACGGCCAGGCTCGCTGCTAATATCGAGCCGACCGCCAGACTGGACAGCAAAGCCATAGGCTTGCGACAGGCCCAGCCCTGTCCCCTTGCCCGGATCCTTGGTCGTAAAGAAGGGATCGAATGCACGTTTCAGCGTGTCCGGGGTCATCCCGGTGCCGGTATCCGCAATCGACAGGCACACTTCCTCGCCGGTCCCACCCTGGACATTGCGTGTTGCAAGCGTGAGTGTACCCGAACCGTTCATGGCATCGCGCGCATTGATTGCGGCGTTCACGACGAGATTTTCAAGCTGGCCTGGATCAACACGCACATCATGCAGTGCGGTATCCGGCGCTTTGAGAATCTTGATCCCCTCGCCAAGTTCCTTTCTCAAGCGATCGGTAATGGTCGCAATTGTGCGGTTGAGATCGATCCGCTCTGGCTGCAACGGTTGCTGGCGCGCGAACGAGAGGAGTTGGCCCGTGAGTTCGGCCGCGCGATCGGCGGTCTCGACGATTGCGCTAACCTGCTCCGCCTTCTGTTCTGGACTTAATGTAGGGCTGTGCAGCAATTCGGCCGAACCGCGTACAACGGTCAGCAGGTTGTTAAAGTCGTGTGCGATGCCGCCAGTCAGCACGCCAAGTGCGCGCAGCCGTTCCTGGTGATTCATCGCCTGTTGCTGAGCAATCAGCTTGCGGTCTGCTTCAAAGTCATCAGTAATGTCGCGGGCGACCCCACCAAAGCCAATAACTTCGCGATGATCGTCATGGATAGCCTGAAGATGAAGCTTGGCACGAACCTCTTCGCGATTCCTGACGACCTTCAGAGCTTTCTCACTATAGCTGCCAGCAACCCGCGCCTGTTCCAATATCGCATCGGCAAGGCCGTTGAGGCGTTCTTCCTTGGCAAAGCAGATCGAAAAATGCTGCCCAAGGGCGCTATCTTCAGAATGCCCGAAAAGCTGCTCTGATCCATCATTCCAGCTGGAAATCCGACCCTCGCTATCCAGCGCAAAAAGCGCAGAATCAACAGCTTCGCCGAGTAATGCCGCAATCTGCGGATCGTCTTTGGATGCCATGCCAACTAATCCCCGAAATCCCCACAATCAGAGGTAGTGGCTATTGGTTACCAGCCACTTAAGGCTCCGCGATCTTGCGGCGCGCCGATCAGGCCATATATCGACGAACATGAGCGACCAACACAGCACCGCACCATGGCATGGAACCACCATCCTTGCCGTTCGAGATTCCAACAAGGCCGTGATTGCCGGGGATGGCCAGGTTTCGATGGGCCAGACGGTCATGAAGCCCAATGCCCGCAAGGTACGCCGCCTGGGCGATGGCAACGTGATTGGTGGCTTTGCTGGCGCGACGGCAGATGCCTTCACCTTGTTCGAACGGCTTGAGGCGAAACTGGAACGCCATAATGGCCAGCTGATGCGCGCCGCAGTCGAGCTTGCCAAGGATTGGCGGACCGACAAATATCTTCGAAACCTGGAAGCGATGATGGTTGTCGCCGACAAGGAAATTACCCTGATTCTCACCGGCAATGGCGATGTGCTCGAACCGGTCGATGGCATTGCGGCAATCGGATCGGGCGGCAATTTCGCGCTCGCCGGTGCCCGCGCGCTGAAAGACTATGAGGAAGATGCCGAAAAAATCGCCCGTCGCGCCATGGCGATCGCAGCCGAACTGTGCGTCTACACCAACGACCAGCTGACGATCGAAACGATCGAAAACGGCTAATCGTCACCCCCTTTCGAAAGACAGTATCCTGATGAACGACGCCCTTACTCCCAAAGCCATTGTGGCCGCGCTCGACGAGCATATTATCGGCCAGAATGATGCGAAACGCGCGGTGGCTGTCGCCCTGCGCAATCGGTGGCGCCGCCAGCGGCTGTCCGAAGAGTTGCGCAATGAAGTTACGCCGAAAAATATCCTGATGATCGGGCCGACGGGTTGCGGCAAGACCGAGATCAGCCGTCGTCTTGCCAAACTGGCCGATGCGCCGTTCGTCAAGATCGAAGCGACCAAGTTTACCGAAGTCGGCTATGTTGGCCGCGACGTCGAACAGATTGCGCGGGACCTGGTTGAAGATGCCGTGCGCTTGGAAAAAGATCGCCGCCGCGAAGCCGTGCGCGAAGACGCGTCCAACGCCGCCATGGAGCGCCTGCTCGATGCACTAACCGGCAAAGGCGCAAGCGATGCGACACGCGAAAGCTTCCGCCAGCGAATTATCGACAATCATATGAACGACACCGAAGTCGAGATCGAAGTCGAGGATACGCCCAATATGCCGATGGATATTCCGGGCATGAGCGGCCAGGTCGGCATGATCAATCTGTCTGACATGATGGGCAAGGCATTCGGCCAGCAACCGCGCAAGAAGCGGAAAATGCGCGTCGCGGATGCCTGGGACAAGCTGGTTGAGGAAGAATCCGACAAACGGCTCGACCAGGATGATGTTGCCCGGGTGGCGCTCGCCAATGCGGAAGCCAATGGTATCGTGTTCCTCGACGAGATCGACAAGATCGCTGTTTCAGATGTCCGTGGCGGTTCCGTCAGCCGCGAGGGCGTGCAGCGCGATCTTCTCCCGCTGATCGAAGGGACAACCGTGGCCACCAAATATGGCCCGATGAAAACCGATCATATCCTGTTTATCGCGTCCGGCGCGTTTCATGTCGCCAAGCCGAGCGACATGCTTCCCGAGCTGCAGGGCCGGCTGCCAATCCGGGTCGAACTGCGCGCGCTGACCGAAGAAGATTTCGTCCGCATCTTGACCGAGACCAAGGCCAACCTGCCCGAACAATATCGCGCGCTCATCGCCACCGAAGGTGTGGAGATTGAGTTTACGGAGGATGCGATTGCCGCGCTGGCAAAGATCGCCGCCGAGGTGAACAGCCAGATCGAGAATATCGGTGCCCGGCGCCTCCAGACGGTGCTTGAAAAACTGGTCGAGGAAATCAGCTTCGCGGCGGGATCAGACGAGCGCGCCGACGATACCGACGCGCTGGTGATCGATGCGGCCTATGTTGAGAAGCAGCTCGCCGCAGTGGCGCGCGATACCGATCTCAGCAAATATGTGCTCTAGCAGCCGACAATTGGCGTGCTGAACAGGAAGCGATCGCCGGGGCCATAATAGACATATTCGATCTCACCACCCAGATTGATCAGCTCACGCGTTTCCGGACGCGCACAGATCGTCCGCTGGTTTTGGTTGGTGGCAATATTCTGAAACTGTTGCACCTGGCTGGCGTTCAGCTCCCGCGAAAGTTCGTAGCGATATTGAATCCGTATGCCTTGTGAACGGGCAGCCGTCATCGTCGTCATCTCATCGATCACGACTGGCCCGGCCGCATTGACCTGGCGCACAGCGTCAGCAAGCTGCGCTTCCAGCGCCGGATTGGATGCACGCCGTTGGGGAGCCGCAGGGGCCGCACTTTGCTGCTGATCGCTATTGCTCTGACGAGACCCCGCAGAACCTGTTTCTGCCGTTGAACTCGATTCCGGCGCTTCGCGCGGTTCAGCGACAACATCGCGCTCCAAAAGCCGCGGAATCAACAATACAGCCATGAAGGCAGCGATCGCCGCAACGGCAATGATGATGATATTCTTGTTCATCGGAATCCCCTTTTGTATCCCTATTTCACAGCAGCATGGGACGGCGCAAGCCTGTGCCGACCAACAATAGTTATTCTTGGGTATCGCACATAAGTGTGATCTGGATCGTAACCTTGGCCCGCTTTATCACGAATAAGAAGGCAGCCTTTCAAATTTGGAGCAGACCATGCGCGCCTACACCATCGCCCTTATCGCCGCGACCGCCACCCTCGGTATCGCAGCCTGTACTCAGGAAACCGAAGCTCCGACCGAGCCGATCGAGCAGGTTGAAGCCGCACCGATGGACCATTCGGGCCCGGCGGTTGGCGACACCATTCCCGCAAATTTCCTGACCCGTGACACATCTGGTGCCGAGCGAAGTCTCGACGATCTTAGCGGTGAAAACGGACTGGTTCTGGTCTTCAATCGCTCAGCCGACTGGTGCAGCTATTGCCAGGGGCAGATGGTCGATCTGCGTGCGATCCAGGGCGATCTCGAGCAACGCGGCTATACCCTTGCAACGCTCAGCTATGACGCGCCGGACCTGCTTGCCGAATTCGCCGAACGCGAGGAAATCGAATATGAAATGCTGTCGGACGAAGGATCGGCAATGATCGACGCGTTCGACTTGCGCGACCCGCAATATGGTCCGGAAAGCTTCGCCAATGGCGTACCGCGACCGGCCATTATCGTGATCGGCACGGACGGAGTGGTGCAAGCGAAAATGGTCGAAACCGACTATCGCGTGCGCCCTGAACCAGCCGATATCGTCGCCGCTGTCGACGCTCTTTAGCAACTAAACTGCCGACTGGGCGCGCACCGCATGCGGCGCGCGCCCGTCTGAATTCTAGCGCGCGCCTTGGCGCTTCACCGAGTTACGGTGCTGGCCAACGCCATTGCGGTTGTTGCGCCGCCGACGCCGTTTCTGACCTTGGCCTTCAGACCGTTCGCCATCCCGCGGATGCCGCTTCTTATTGGCATGACGCGGACGCCCGCCGCCCGAATTCTGCTTTTGCGCACCGCGAGACACTGCCTTGGGAAGCTCCGCCGCCTTGGCGAGAAAGTCTTCGGGCAATGGCTGCTTTTGCAGGCGAATACCGGTCAGGCGTTCGATCGATTTAAGATAGCTGCGCTCATCATCGTTATTGACGAAAGAGACGGCGATGCCACTTGCACCGGCCCGGGCGGTCCGCCCGATCCGATGGACATATTGTTCCGGCACATTGGGCATGTCGAAATTGAAGACATGGCTGACGGCCGGGATATCGATGCCACGCGCCGCGATGTCGGTCGCGACGAGATATTTGATCTCCCCGTTGCGGAAGGCCTGCAATGCGGCTTCACGCTGCGGCTGGCTCTTATTGCCATGGATCGCAGCTGCGCCGATTTTTGCACCCGCCAGGAAGCGGACGATCCGGTCTGCGCCATGTTTGGTGCGGGAGAAGATCAGCGCCCGTTCGATATCCTGGTCGCGCAAGGTCATCGTCAGTAGCGCCTGCTTTTCCTTCTGGCCGACCAAGATTGCAAATTGCTCGACCCGCTCGGCGGTCGTCGCCTGCGGTGCAACCGATACCTTGACCGGCTGGTACAGGAACTTGTCAGCGAGATTGGCAATATTCTTCGGCATGGTGGCCGAGAAGAAGAGGCTCTGGCGGCGCTTCGGCAACAGCCGTTCGATCCGCTTCAGATCGTGAATGAAGCCAAGGTCGAGCATCTGGTCCGCTTCGTCGAGAACGAAAATTTCAACCTCGTCGAGGATCAGGGCGCGCTGGTCGATCAGGTCGAGCAAACGGCCCGGCGTGGCGACGAGCACGTCGACGCCATCGGACAGTTTGCGCTTCTGCTTGTTGACCGGAACCCCGCCAAAGACGGTGTCGATCCGCATGTGCAGAAATTTGGCATAGCCGCGCATATTGTCGGCAATCTGGCTGGCAAGCTCGCGCGTCGGCGAGAGGATCAGCATCCGGCAGGATTTTGGCCGGCGGTTGACTTCTTCCTCAGCCAAATAATCGAGCGAAGGAAGCGCGAAGGCCGCGGTCTTGCCGGTGCCGGTCTGCGCGATGCCGCACAGATCCTTGCCTTCCAGCAAGGGCGGGATCGCCTGCACCTGAATCGGTGTCGGCGTGTCATAATCCTTGGCGGCAAGCGCGCGTTGAATAGGTTCGGCGAGGCCGAGATCGGAAAATTTGGTCACTTAATATACTCATATAAGCAACATGCAGGCGCGCAGCATCGGTCGATCGCACGAACCGCATATCGCGGGTTGCGAAACGACCCGCGTGAAAAGGGAAGCCTCAGAAAATGTGGCGCTGGTTATCGGCCGGTCCCGCACATTTTGCGGACGATCACGCTGCCGATTGTTAGGAGAAACAGGGTGTCTGTTTCATGCTGCGCTGCAGCACATATGGGTGATGTTACGCGAATACGCAAGTATCTTGCGCACTTATGTTAAAAAGCGACCCCGATCGAGTCCGCAATAAACCCCATCAATGACTCGGCCCGGCGGAACTGCGCCTCGACTTCGTCTTCCAGTTTTTTCGATCGCGCGAGCGTCTCCTTGCCTTCAAACATCGCAAAAAAGCTCTTGCGCTTCAGATCCTCGATCAGCGGATGATCGGGATCAAAGCCCTTGGGACCGCGCTTCAGCTGATCGCCGCGAATATCGATATCGGCAACCGCTTCACGCCAGCGATCCGGCTTGTCGACAATCCGATCGCGAATTGCCCGCAACGGTTCGGATGGCGGGTGCCAGACACCCCCGCCGAAAAAGCATTGGCCCGGTTCAAAATGCACATAGAAGCCGGGGGCATGCGCGTCTTTCCCGGCGGCATGCCGAAACTGACAACCGACATGGGTCTTATAAGGAGTCTTGTCCTTGGAGAAACGCGTATCGCGATAGATGCGGAACATCGATCCGCCATGCGGGCGGGGATCGACGACGATATGCTCGCTGATCGCATGAACCCGCGGCGCCATCGCCTCGATAAAGGCGGAGACCGGTTCAACAACCTCCGCCTTGTATCGATCCTTGTTCGCGTTGAACCAGTCGCGATTGTTGTTCCCGGCCAGCTCCCGCAGAAAATCGAAGGTGCTTTTCGGGATCATTGCTGCGCGGCTCTATTCGCCGCCACCGCCGCGGCGCTCATCAACGCTGAGTGCGCCCGGGCCGTTGACATAAAGCACCAGAAAACCACCCGCGATCGCGAGGTTTTTGAGCAATGCGCCCATATCGATGCCGCCGCCTTCGGCCGGGTGATAGAAGAGGCCGGTCGCGACGCAGAAGAGCGCCAGCGCAATGGCAGTGTAGCGTGTGTAGAAGCCGACAATGATCATCAGGCCTGCGACAATCTCGAAAATTGTGGCGGGCCAGGCCATGATTGAAGGAACCGGTCCGGTCGCCAGAAATGCAGCGAAACCGTCAATGCCCTGTGTCTTGTTAATGCCTGCCATGACGAACAAAGCGCCAAGCAGGATGCGACCCAACAATACCATCATTGCAACTCTCCTGTTGATAATCCCCGCCGCCAGACTGTTCCTGCAGCGCCGGTCTGTCAAATCCGCTGCCAACCCGACCTTGATCCGACCGAAAGGAAACGCCATGTCGGGGCCATGCTGATAGAAACCGAAACCACGCCGAATCCGGCGACCCTCAAATTCCTCCCCGGTGAACAGGTCATGGCCTCCGGCACCCGCGATTTTGCGACGCCCGAAGATGCCGACGCGTCTCCGCTCGCCGAAGCATTGTTCAACCTTGGCGATGTCACCGGCGTGTTCTTTGGCCGCGATTTCGTCTCGGTGACGGCCGCGCAGGGCGTTCCCTGGGCCGGTCTCAAACCCGATGTGCTGGGTGTGATGCTCGATCATTTTGCGAGCGGCGCACCGCTGTTCAAAGAAGGCAGCGCCGCCGAGATCGTCGTTCCGGCAGAAAGTTTTGACGATAATCCGGAAGATGCCGAGATCGTCGCGCAAATTCGCGAACTGATTGATACGCGCGTCCGCCCGGCCGTGGCCCGCGATGGCGGCGATATTGTCTATCGCGGATTTCAGCAGGGCAAGGTGTTCCTCCAGATGCAGGGTGCCTGTTCGGGCTGCCCCTCATCGACCGCGACGCTCAAACAGGGCATCGAACAATTGCTCAAACATTATGTGCCGGAAGTGACCGAGGTGCGCGCCATATAGCTGGCCGCGCAGCGACTATCCGATCAAAGGGGACCAAATATGGGCACGCCGCTTTCCGACGACGCGCTGGACACGATCTTTCGCACCGCGCGCACCTATAATGGCTATGCCGATACGCCGGTAACCGAAGAGCAGATCCACCAGATCTACGATCTTGTGAAAATGGGCCCGACGTCCGCCAATCAGCAACCCGGCCGCTTTGCCTGGTGCCTGAGCCAGGACGCGAAGGACAAGCTTGCCGACTGTGCAGCCGAAGGCAATGTCGACAAGATCCGTACCGCACCGGCTGCCGTGGTAATCGGCATGGATCCAGACTTTCACGAGCAGCTCCCCTGGCTGTTCCCGCATGCCGATGCGAAGAGCTGGTTCGAAGGCGATCCGGCGGGCCGAGAGGAGCATGCCTTTCGCAATAGCTCGCTTCAGGGCGCCTATTTCCTGATCGCAGCCCGGGCGATTGGGCTCGATACCGGGCCTATGTCCGGTTTTGATCATGACAAGGTGAACGCCGCCTTCTTCGCCGGTACCAAGTTCAAGGCGAACTTCATTTCGACGCTGGGCTATGGCGATCCGGAGACGATCTTCGAGCGGAGCCCGCGGCCCGAATTTTCCACCTTCAACACGATCCTCTGACACGATGATCCTGGCCATCGACACAACAAGCGAGGCCTGTTCGGTCGCGCTGCTCGATGGCGATTCGATTGTCGCGGAACAACACGAAATTATCGGCCGCGGCCATGCCGAACGTCTTGCGCCGATGATCGCAGAGCTGCCGGACAAAGGCCGGGCAGGCACCATCATCGTCGATTGCGGGCCGGGCAGCTTTACCGGCCTTCGTGTCGGGCTCGCCATGGCACGTGCCTTGGGTTTTGCCTGGCAAGCAGAGGTTTATGGTTACTCTGCGCTTCCTTTGATGGCCGCTATGGCCTTTTCGGATGACCATGCAGTCGATAGACTGGCGGTTACCATCCTCGGAGGTCATGGCGAAATGTTCGTCCAGCGATTCGAAAGAACCGGTCTGCGTGAAATCGCGCCCCTGGCGTCGATGGCACCCGAGCGCGCTATTGCCGAAATCGAAGAGCATTTGTTGATCGGCAATGCAGCCGCCGAGCTGGTTGCCCTGGCCGACACGGGCGAAGCGCGCGATGCACGCTGCCGCGCGCCGCCGACATATTGCTGTTGCCCGAAAGCTACCGCACCCTCGCTCCCAGCCCGATCTATGGACGCGCACCCGACGCGAAGCCATCGCAATGAGTGTGATCGCATCCTTTGGCGCGGCAACGACGGGACGATCCAACCGCGAACTCGACGATGTCATGACGATTATGGAAGACGCGTTCGATCCGCGCTTTGGCGAAGGCTGGTCGCGCTCGCAATGCGACGGAATGCTGGGAGACGCCCATAGCTGGATTACGCTCGTGACGCAGGATGACGAGCCGGCTGGCTTCGCTATGGCCCGAATGATCGTGGACGAGGCGGAGTTACTGTTGATTGCCGTCCGCCCGGGTTTCCGTGGTCGCGGCATCGGACGCGATCTTCTCCGCCAGGTTCAGGACGCTGCTGCCACACGGGGTGCAAAACGACTGCACCTGGAAGTGCGAGACGGCAATGCTGCTGCACATCTCTATCAGGCAGCCGGATTCGAAAAGATCGGCCAGCGGCGCGACTATTATAGCGGCGAGGACGGTGAGCGTTTCGACGCTATTACATTGGCATTGCAGCTAAATCCGGTGTCCGGCTGACTATCAACGGACGGCGTTGCTTTATCCATTTTGGATTGACATGGTGACGCCGTCTGCACCGCAGCATAACACCAAAAAAACGAACAGCTTGGGATCGTAATTTACATGACCGATACTGTCGATATGACCGAAACACTCATTACTTTGACTGCCGATATTGTATCGGCCCATGTCAGCAATAATAGCGTTGCAGTGTCCGACCTACCCTTGCTGATCCAGAATGTGCACAGCGCGCTCAGCGATCTCGACGAGGCCAATGCCGAGGAAGAAAAACCCGAGTCGGCCGTTTCGATCCGGTCGTCAATCAAGCCCGATTACATTGTCTGCCTCGAAGACGGCAAGAAGCTGAAGATGCTGAAGCGCCATTTGCGCACCCATTATGACATGACGCCCGATGAGTATCGCCAGCGCTGGGGCCTGCCCGCCGACTATCCAATGGTTTCACCCAACTATGCAGAGCAGCGTCGCAAACTGGCCAAGAAAATCGGCCTTGGCCGCAAGCCCGGCAGCCGCCGCAAGCGCAAGTAAACCGAACCGTCGGAAACCGTTGAAACGCGACACCTCACAATCGCGTCGCGTTTCTCTTTTCAGCCGCATCGAATTTCTCTAGACCGAAGCCATGCATCGCAAAATCGACATTGAAGCCCTGTGTGCCGAGAAAGGTCTGCGCATCACCGAACAACGCCGGGTGATTGCTCGCGTCTTGTCGGAAGCAGACGATCATCCCGACGTTGAGGCCCTGCATGAACGGGCCTCGGCTGTGGACAGTGGGATCTCGATCGCCACGGTTTACCGGACAGTCCGCCTGTTCGAGGAAGCCGGTATTCTTGAGCGCCATGATTTTGGCGATGGCCGTGCGCGGTATGAAGCGGCTGCCGATGAACATCATGATCACCTGATCGATGTCGAGACCGGCAAGGTCATCGAATTTGTCGATGAAGAGCTGGAAGAGCTCCAGCGCCAGATCGCCGAAAAGCTCGGCTATCGGCTCGTTGATCATCGTATGGAATTATACGGTGTGTCCCTTGATCGAGACAAATAGGAAAGCCGGTTGATACGCTTTCTGTTTCGCTTGGCATGGCTGGCGGGTTTGATCCTGCTGTGCGTGCCGCTTCACCTCTTGTGGCGCCTGTTTCGCGCGCGATCCCCCTGGCCACAGCGCTTTTTGGGATGGTGCGCGCGGGCTTGCGGAATGCGCGCGGGCTCGTGGCCCTCGGCGAGACGGGCTATCCGACGAGGCTCGCCCAGATCGACGCCCCGCCGCCGATCCTCTTCGTCAAGGGCGAGACATCCCTCGCGGAGCGGCCGATGATCGCCATCGTCGGGTCGCGCAACGGATCCGCCGTCGGGCAAAAATTCGCGCGCCGCCTCGCCAGGGACTTCGGCGCGGCCGGCTTCGTCGTCGCGTCCGGGCTGGCGCGCGGCATCGACGGCGCCGCCCATCGCGCGGCCATCGAAACCGGCACGGTCGCCCTCGTCGCCGGTGGCATCGACGTCGTCTATCCGCCTGAGAACGCGGACCTGCAACACGCCATCGGCGAACAGGGCCTGCTCGTCAGCGAACGCCCTCCGGGCTTGCGTCCGACGGCGCGTGACTTCCCGCGGCGCAACCGGCTCATCTCCGGCGTCTCGGTCGCGGTCGTCGTCGTCGAGGCGGCCGAGCGCTCGGGCTCGCTCATCACGGCGCGGATGGCCGGCGAGCAGGGTCGCGACGTTTTCGCTGTGCCTGGCAATCCGCTGGACCCGCGCGCCGCGGGGACCAACAGGCTGCTGCGCGAGGGCGCCGGGCTCGGTCCTCGGCCGACGACGTCATCGAGGCGATGGCGCCAATGCTCGGCGGAGCGACCGAGATTCGTGACGAGCGGCCGAGCGCCGCCGCGCCGCGAGCGGGCCCGCCGCCAAGCACCGAGATCGCCGAGGGCGACCGCGACCGGGTCCTCGCCGCGCTCGGCGTCTCGCCCGTGGACATAGACGAAATCATCCGCGTCACGGGCTGGCGCCGCGCGAGGTTCATGCCGTCTCTTGGAGCTCGATCTCGCCGGCCGGCTGGAACGCCATGGCCAGCAACTCGTATCGCTGGTTTCAACGGACGGCGGAGCGTGAGGGGGCGGTCCCTAACTACGCCGCTTGCTCAACAACTCAGCTTCTTCGGCGGCGAGGTCCAGCAGGAAGGCGAGGAACTGATGATTGGCCGAATCCGCCAGCGACCGGAGGTCGACCAGCATGTCCGCTATGTACTGCGCCGTTTCCGCCGGATTAGCGGTCTGACGCAGAATCGGCGCTGAGTCGTCCGCATTCGTCACGCGGTCCTCGACACCGTCCCGCGCCAACCGGACTTCTGATCCGGTCGGCGACGGGGTCGGTTCCTTTTTTGCTTGATTGCCCAATTTCTAGTCCGATGCTCATGGTCCGCCGACCTAGCCTGGAATCGATGAGTTCGCCAAAAGAATACACGCACTAGTTGCATTGTCCATGACTATTCTACCAAATGCTGAGCCCGCGCCCGTCGGATGGTTTTGCCCGTCCGAGAGCGCTCGACGGGGGCCGCATTTGCGTGTGGTCGGCATTGCCGAAGGGCGCAATCCATATTCTGAATTCGGTGCGATGTCGGCTTGCCTGGGCGGAGAGGAGCGTTTGCACGCTGCTCGGTCCGGCATTCTCCAGCAGATCGTGTTGCGCCGGCGCGAGAGATTCTGATTGGCCCGACTCGAGGCCGGACCCGGAAGCCTTCTTTCCCGAACCGGAAGTCGGCTCTCATGCTGACCCAGCAAACGGACGATCGGGCTCGGGTTTTACCTCTCGAGTTCAAACTGCGGCAGCGCCCCGGTCTCACATCGATTGACAGGCAGGCGACGATTCATCATTTTCTTGCGCCAGACCGCGAGGGGTCGAGCGATCGAGCAATGAGACGCTCGCGCGGTGACTGCGCAACTTTCTTTGGAATTCATGCATGGACGTCGTCATTGTCGAGTCGCCGGCCAAGGCGAAGACGATCAACAAATATCTCGGGCAGGGCTATCGGGTGCTGGCCTCCTACGGCCACGTGCGCGATCTGCCGTCGAAGGACGGGTCGGTGCAATGCCGGACCAGGACTTTCGAGATGCTCTGGGACGTCGATTCGCCAAATCGGCGAAGCGGCTCAAGCGATATCGCTCAAGGCCGTCAAGGGCGCGGACAAGCTGATCCTCGCCACCGACCCCGATCGCGAGGGAGAGGCCATTTCCTGGCATGTTCTGCAGGTCCTGCAGGACAAGAAGGCGCTGCAGCGGCGTCGACGTGGAGCGCGTCGTCTTCAATGCGGTCACGCAAGCAAGGCCGATTCTGGACGCCATGCAGCAGCCGCGCAGCCATCGACGCTCCGCTGGTCGAGCGCCTATCTCGCCCGCCGCGCGCTCGACTATCTGGTCGGGTTTACGCTTTCGCCCGTGCTCTGGCGCAAGCTGCCCGGCGCGCGCTCCGCCGGCCGGGTGCAATCGGTTGCGCTGCGTCTCGTCTGCGAGCGCGAAACCGAGATCGAGGCCTTCAAGACCCGGGAATACTGGTCGATCGAGGCGCAGTTCGCACGACACCGGACGGGAGCGACGTTCGACGGCCAAGCTGGTTGCAAGGCGGACGGCACTGACAAATTCGACAAGTTCGATATCCCGGACGAAACCGCGGCCATGGCGCTGAAGCGACGCCATCGAGGGCGAGCGCCTATACGGTGCGCGTCCGTGGAGAAGCCGGGCGCAGAAGCGGCAACCCGTGGCCGCCTTTCACGACCTCCACGCTGCAGCAGGAAGCCTCCCGCAAGCTCCGCTTTTCGCTCGCGCCAGCGCACCATGCAGGTGGCCCAGAAGCTCTATGAAGGGCATCGACATCGGCGGCGGCACGACACAGGGCCTGATCACCTATATGCGGACGGACGGCGTGCAGATCGCCGCCCGAGGCCATCGCCGTCAGCCCGCGACCAGTCATCGCCTCGACGCCTACGGCCAGCGCTATCTGCCCGGACGCGCCGCGGCGCTATCAAGACCAAGGCCAAGAACGCGCAGGAGGCCCACGAAGCCATGCGCCCGACGGATTTCATGCCGCGACCCGGACGAGCGTCAGCCAAGCTACCTCGATGCAAGGACCAGGCTCAAGCTCTATGAAGCTGATCTGGCAGCGGACCATGGCCAGCCAGATGGCATCGTTGCCGAGCTCGAACGGACCACCGCCGACATCGAGACGTCAAGGGCTCGGACGGCAGACCTTTACGGCCTGCGCGCGACCGGCACGGTGGTGCGCTTCGACGGCTTCCTGAAGCTCTACGAGGAAGGCCGCGACGATGCGGCCGATGAGCGACGGCGACCGCCGCCTGCCGCCGCTCGCCGAAGGGTCGAGCCGAGCGCAAGCAGATCGCTGGACGCCAAGCAGCATTTCACCGAGCCGCCGCCACGCTATTCGCAGGCGACGCTGGTCAAGAAGATGGAAGAGCTGGGCATCGGCCGGCCATTGACCTACGCCTCGACGATCGGGCGTGCTCCGAAGACCGCGACTACATGCCGCATGGAAAAGCGCCAGATCGTGCACCCGGAGGACAAGGGCCGACTCGTCACTGCGTTCCTCTCGAAAGCTTCTTCAAGCGCTATGTCGAGTACGATTTCACGGCCGCGCTAGAGGAGCAGCTCGACCCTGATCTCCGATGGCAAGCTCGACTGGCAGAATGTCCTGCAGCGACTTCTGGAAGCGATTTCACCGCCGCCATCGCACGAAACCAAGGAACTGCGCGTCTCGCGAAGTGCTCGACGTCGCTCAATGAGATTCTCGGGCCCGCACATTTTCCCCGACGCCGGAAGACGGCACCGATCCGCGCCGCTTTGTCCGGCAATGCCAGCGAAGGACAGCCTCAGCCTCAAGGTTTCCGGCAAGCTTCGGCGCCTTCATCGGCTGCTCCAAGCTATCCCCGAATGCCGCTTCACGCGCCAGCTGATCGCAGAAGCGGCGAAAATGGCGCCGGCGGAAGCCTCGACGGCGGACGGCCACAGTTGCTGGGTGACCGACCCCGATACGGGCAAGCCCGTCACGTTGCGGATCGGGCCGCTTCGGGCCTTACGTGCAGCTCGGCGAAAGCGAGAACGGCGAGAAGCCCAAGCGCGCCTCGGTCCCGAAGGGCACGGAGCCGAGCGACGTCGATCTCGAGCTCGCCCTCAAGCTTCTGGCACTGCCGCGCGCGGTCGGCGATCATCCCGAGACGGGGCAAGCCGATCGTCGCCGGCTTCGGCCGCTACGGCCCCTTCATCGAGCATGGCGGCACCTACGCCAATCTCGAAACGCCGGAAGAGGTCTTCACGGTTGGGCTCAACCGCGCCGTCACATTGCTTGCCGAGAAGAAAGCCGGCGGCCGGCGGCAGGCTACAGTGCTCAAGGAGCTCGGCGAGCATCCCGAGCTCGGCGGACCGATCCAGGTTCTGAGCGGGCGCTATGGGCCCTTACGTGAAACACGGCAAGGTCAACGCCACGCTGCCCAAGGATCAGGTGCCCGAGGAGACGACCCTGGCACGGGCCGTCGAGCTGATCGCGGAGCGGGCCGCGAAGGTCAAGACGGGCGGCGCCGGCAAGGGCCGGCGCAAGAAGCCGGCCAAGACCAAATCCAAGCCCAAGCCGAAGACATAGCCCCGACGTGCCCGCGAAGCCATCGAGCCGGAGCCAAGGGAAGCGGAAGCGCGGTGCCGGCTCGCCGCTGCCGAGCAAAGCCGAGATCCTGGAGTTCGTCCAATCGGCGAGCGACAAGGTCGGCAAGCGCGAGATCGCACGCGCCTTCAATATCAAGGGCGGCGAGCGCATCGCGCT
>CBDBUZ010000025.1:0-64353 GCA_965212265.1 Parasphingopyxis sp.
GCAACCGGCGGCCCAGCGCGCGGGATTTCGAGACGTCCGTCTAGGGTTTGTCCATCCTTGCCGGTGAACTGGAACTTTTCGGTCGTGCTGGTCATTTGCCTGTCCTCCTGTTTCGCTCTGGTTCGGACCGGCAGCGCGCGAGGTTACGCTATGGGTCAGCTAGCCGCGCATTGCCTGCCAGGCGAACCACAGCCATCCACCAATCATCAAGACGCCGCCTATCAGGCGTGATTGCGCCAAACCAACGCGGTGCTCCGATCGCCATCAGATACAGCGTGAGCGGCGAACAGAAATCCACCGATGATGAATAACCACGCTGGCCCCCGCGCTTCCAACTGAAGCGCCAACAGGGCGGCCAGCGCATGGGCAAGCTGATACTGTGCGCCCGTCTTGAGCCACTCCGCATTGTCACCCTCCGCGCCATGCGCACCAAAAGCCCCAGCCGCCACAGCCATCGCTCCTGATAGAGTCGCGACACAGCAGGACAAGGTTCATTCGACGGTCACGCTCTTGGCAAGGTTGCGCGGCTGATCGACATCCGTGCCTTTCGCGACCGCCACATGATAGGCGAGCAGCTGGACCGGAATAGCGTAAACCAGCGGCGCGATGAGCGGATGGACTTTGGGCATTTCGATGGTTGCGATCGTCCCCTCACCGGCCTTCGCGATACCGTCGGCGTCCGAAATCAACACGACCTGCGCACCGCGTGCCTGGGCTTCCTGCATATTGGACACGGTTTTCTCAAATAACGGCCCGGACGGAGCAATCACAATGAGCGGTACCGCGTCGTCAATCAGCGCGATCGGCCCATGTTTCATTTCACCCGATGCATAGCCTTCGGCATGAATATAGCTGATTTCCTTGAGTTTTAGTGCACCTTCCAGAGCCATCGGATAATCGGGACCGCGACCCAGATAGAGCACATCACGAGCTTCGGCGATTGTCCCCGCCATGGCCGCGATCTCATCGTCATGGTTCAGCGCTTCGTTCATGGCTTCCGGCGCTTCTGCCAGATGCTGCACGATCTCGCGCTCTGCTTCGGGATCGAGCTTGCCTTTGGCGCGCGCAAGATTGGTCGCAAAAGCGGCCATCACGGCAAGCTGACAGGTAAAGGCCTTGGTAGAAGCCACGCCAATTTCAGGCCCGGCATGGGTCGATAGCAGCAGATCGACTTCGCGAGCCATTGAACTGGTCGGCACATTGATAATACCGGCCGTCTTGATTCCCAGCCGCTTTGCAATGTTTGAGCGCAGCGAGTGTATCGGCGGTCTCTCCAGATTGGGAAATGAACAGAGGCCAGCTGGTCTTCCGTGAGAACCGGCTCACGATATCTAAACTCAGACGCGACATCGACTTCGACCGGAACCCGGGCAAATTGCTCGATCCAATATTTGCCGATCATCGCGACATAGCTGCTGGTGCCGCACGCGACGATCGAGACTCGATCAAACCCCGGCAAGGTCAAACTCCATGTCGGGAAGCGCAACCTGTTCTTCCAACGGGCGCAAATAGCTTTGCAGCGTTTGGGCGACCACGATTGGTTGCTCGAAAATCTCTTTCCGCATGAAGTGGCTATGATTGCCTTTTTCGATGACCGAAGCAGACGCACCCGACACGGTCACCGGACGGGCAACCAGCTTGTCATCACTGTCATAAATCATTGTCGCATCACGCCGGATGACGACCATGTCGCCTTCTTCGAGATAGCTGATTTTCTGCGTGAAAGGCGCAAGGGCCAAGGCATCCGAGCCGAAGAAGCTCTCGCCATCGCCATGGCCGACGACCAAGCGGCGAGCCAAGACGGGCACCGATCAGACAGGTCCGGGTCAGCTGCGGAACATGATCGCCAGCGCAAAGGCGCCATGCAAGACGATCGAGTGTATTGCGAACCGCCTGGCGTGGATCTGTCCCCGCTTCAATTTCTTCGGTGACCAGATGGGCGACAACCTCCGTATCGGTCTCGCTTTCAAATGTGAACGGCCCGCGCGCGAGTAGCTCCTCACGCAGCTCCTTGAAAATTCTCAATGATACCATTGTGGACGAGCGCAACTTCTTCCGTCGCGTGGGGATGCGCGTTGTCCGTCGTCGGCGCGCCATGCGTCGCCCACCGGGTATGCGCAATACCGGTTATCCCGTCGATCGGATCTTGGCCGAGCACCGAAACCAGATTGTCGAGCTTCCCTTCGGCTCGGCGCCGTTCAATCTGGCCATCAGCCCAGCGTTGCAACACCGGCAGAATCATAGCCCCGATATTCGAGCCGACGCAGGCCTTCGATCAGCCGGTCGGTTACATTAGCCGTTCCGAGTATCCCGATAATTCCGCACATAGGCCCCTACTTTTTGACTGGCTTCCGCCACTTACTTGAGAATGCTCTTAGACCGAAACGTCCGAGCATCAAGTAAACATCGGCGGTCCGAGACTTGACCCGATCCCGATTCCTGCCATTTTCAGCCAAACGGGAGAGGTTTTCATGGCAATTTTGGTTCGTATTCTGGTCTTACTGCTCGGGCTATTCAACATTTTTCTGGGTATTTCATTTCTCTTCAACCCAGCCGAAATGGCAGGAGATTTCTTCCTCGAGCCGCAAGGGATTCAAGGCCTCGCCACAATTCGCGCGGACTATCCCGCATTCTTTCTCACCGCCGGTGGATTCGCCCTCTACAGCGCATGGAAACAAAGCGGGTGGCCGCTTCTCGTGCCAATGTGTTTGATGTCGATCGCAATTATCGGACGGGTGGTGAGCTTGGCGCTGGACGGCGAAGCCCCAACCGCGTTTCAACCGATGGTCGTCGAAGCGATCATGATTGCCATCTCGGTTATCGGCTATCGCGTGTTCGGGAGGTCAGCCCATGCCTGAAGCCGTCCGCGTCGAACCGATTGCCGGGGCATTGGGCGCTGAAATTGGCGGCGTAAATCTCGCCGGTGACCTGTCGAACAGCGACTTCGATGCGATCCATGATGCGTTCCTGAAAGCATCATGTGATTTTCTTTCGCGATCAGCACGACCTGACGCCCGAAGCCCATAAAAGCTTCGGCCAGCGGTTCGGCAGCCTCAACGTCCATCCCTATGTCAGCGGCATGGAAGACCATCCCGAGATCATGGAGATTATCAAGGAACCGGAGGAAAAACTGAATTTTGGCGGCGGCTGGCATTCGGACATGTCATTTCTCGAAAAGCCAGCGCTCGGTTCGATCCTGCATGCCATCGAAGTCCCGCCCTATGGTGGGGACACGCTGTTTGCCAATCAGGTGGCGGCTTATGAGGCGCTATCCGATGGCATGAAGGCGTTGCTGGACGGCATGGTCGCAATCCATTCCGCATCCCGCGAATATAGCGCCCGCGGCCATTCGGCTCAGGCGCGCAAGTCGATGGATGCGCAGGTTGCTGATGATGCGCCGGAGTTTGAGCACCCGGTCGTCCGAACCCACCCGGAAACGGGCCGCAAGGCTCTCTATGTCAATCCAGCCTTTACGCTTCGCTTCAAGGACATGACGAAGCGTGAGAGTAAACCGCTCCTCAACTTCCTGTTCGAGCATAGCCGGGATGAACGCTTCACGTGCCGGTTCCGCTGGAGCGATGGCGCGGTGGCCTTTTGGGACAATCGCTGTGTCTGGCACTATGCCTTGAACGATTATCATGGCCACCGCCGCCATATGCGCCGGGTTACCGTGAATGGAGACCGGCCGGTTTGAGTCCGGGCTCCGCATAGCGCATCGACCGCATCTGAGCGGGCTGAGACTTCTTTTCTTGCAATGGACGGCTGGGTGCCGGTCGCCGGCGGTTCGCAGAAATAACTGCGATGTCCGCATTCCGCCCGTGACCATCCTTGACCATGGCCGCGCAGAAGCGGGCCCAGCGAGAGGATGTGTGCTGTTCAGGCATAGCTCACCACCTCGAATTCGATGCCATTCCAGTCGAAGAAATAGAAACGACGGCCCGGCTCATAATCTCCATGGCTGAACGGGGTCAGCCCCGCAGCAACCACCTGCTCTTCGACCGCATCCAGGTCATCCACGACCACACCGACATGATTGAGTGGTTTGCTCTTTGCGAATTTCGGGTCCGCCGCCTGGACATCCTCATTGGTATAGAGCGCGAGATAATCATCCTCGCTGCCGACATGGATTGTATGCCCGCCCAACATTGAAGGGCCTTCCCAGCGGATCTTCCAGCCAAACAGATCTTCCATCAACTGCGCTGATCGTTGCGGGTCGGTCACCGTGATATTCACATGTTCAATTCTTCCAGTGTTCATTGCTTTTCTCCTGTATTCGTCGGGTGATGGCCCGCCAATCTGGCGTCCCACCCACCCGTTCGTTCGTTTCGATTTGCCATTGATACAACCTCAACCTAAGTTGAGCTCAAGAGACAAATTCACAAAGAAAAGCGATCAGGGTTATGGCCAAATCAAATCTGTTGACGATCGGCGATCTTGCCGGGCGAACGGGGCTCTCCGTTTCGGCGATCCGCTTTTATGAAGACAAAGGCCTGGTACATCCGCTGCGGAGCAGTGGTGGCCAACGGCGTTTCCTGCGCTCCGATATCCGTCGCCTCTCCTTCGTTCTCATCGCCCAACAGCTGGGCCTGTCGATCGGTGAGATCGCGGATCAGCTAAAGCTGCTTCCGGAAGGACGGGCGCCAACCCAGCGGGATTGGACCCGGATCAGCAAGGCAATTCGCGGTACCATCGACGCGCGGATTGCCGAACTGGAACGCACGCGAGACCGGCTGGATGGCTGTATCGGGTGCGGCTGCCTAAGCCTTAAAAAGTGCCAGCTCTATAATCCGGAAGACCGGGCTGGGCTGAAAGGCCCGGGGCCGCGCCACCTGATCGAAGCCTAAGCCGCGTCCGCGAGACCGATGACAATCGATGGATCATTCTGCATAAGAGAAAGAAAAAAGCAGAGGGAGCCGGCACATGAGGGTAGCACGCACATTTTGGATTTCAGCAGGTATGGGGCTCGCGCTGGCGGCTGCCCCGTCTAGCGCACAATCGCCGTCCGCCGAGACGAATGCCATTCGCGAAGCCCCGGCCGCTGGTGTTGCGACCGAAGCCACCCAACGCGCCAATGCCGCTGTTGCCGCGCGCCTTCCGCTCGCCGATCAATCCGATTTTGTGGATGCCCGCCGTGGGCGCATCGCGCAGATAGAAGGTGATGCGATCCTGGCAGAGGACGGGTCCGTCGTCTGGCCCATTGCCGGGCAAGCCTTTCTGTCCGAGGACGCGCCAGATACGGCCAACCCGTCATTATGGCGGCAATCGGTACTGACGGCAGAACATGGTCTGTTCGAGGTCGCTGAGGGGATTTGGCAGATCCGCGGTTATGACCTGTCCGTCATGACGATTATCGAAGGCGAGACCGGCTGGATCATTGTCGATCCGCTGACCACGACGGAGACCGCCGCGGCCGCATTGGCGCTTGTCCAGGAAACGCTCGGCGAACGACCCGTTACCGGCATGCTCTACACCCACTCTCATGCCGACCATTTTGGTGGTGCGCGCGGGATTCTCGATGAAGAAGAGATTGCCGCGCGGAATGTTCCGGTGCTCGCGCCGATCGGCTTTTCCGAAACGGCTGTCGCCGAGAATTTGCTCGCCGGCCCGCATATGAGCCGGCGCGCAACCTTGATGTTCGGGCAGGTCCTCCCGCCCTCGCCCACTTCGCATGTTGGATCGGGCCTCGGCCCTGGCATTCCGCAGGGTACAGTCAGCCTGGTCCTGCCGACCGAAGAGATTTCGGGCCGTGGCACGCGGCGGACGATCGACGGCGTGGAGTTTGAATTCATCGATGCCGCAGGAACCGAGGCACCGGCCGAGTTCATGTTCTACCTGCCGGCAAGCCGCGCGCTCCACACCGCCGAAGTGGCCACCGGCACGCTGCATAACGTCCTCACCATGCGCGGAGCGCGGGTGCGCGACTCGCTCGCTTGGAGCCGGGCAATCGATCATGTGCTGATCCATTATGGTGCGCAGTCGGATGTGGTGCTCGCATCGCATCACTGGCCGAGCTGGGGCACGGACAATGTCATCAGCTTTCTGAGCGGACAGCGCGACATCTATCGCTATATTCATGATCAGACCCTGCGCCGGGCGAATAGCGGCGCGACGATGGTCGAGGTCGCCGAGGCGATCACCGAACCCGATTTCACGCGCGATGCCTTTGATACGCGCGGCTATTATGGAACGCTTAATCACAACGCCAAGGCGGTTTATCAATTCTATTTCGGCTGGTGGGGCGGCGTGATGGCCGAATTCAACCGGCTGCCACATGCCGAAACCGCGGCTCGCTATGTCGAGGCGATGGGTGGACGGGACGCCACGCTGGCGCGCGGGATCGCCGCCTTTGATAGTGGCGATTATCGCTGGGCGTCGGAAATCCTGAACCATCTCGTCTTCGCCACTCCGGAAGACGAGCAAGGGCGAACATGGCTTGCTGCCGCCTATGAGCAACTCGGCTTCCAGGCAGAGAGTGGCCCGTGGCGCAGCTATTATCTCGGCGCAGCCAGCGAGCTGCGCAATGGCGTTCCCGATGCTGGCGGTGCGCGGCTCGGCAATGCAGACTTCCTCCGCGCGGTTCCAACGCTCGACATGTTTGACATGCTCGCCTCCCGCTATGCGCCGGAACGGCTGGACCGGGATCCCTTTGCCGTGAATTTCGTGTTCCGGGATACCGGCGAAACCATTGGTGTCGAGATTGGCCGCAGTGTGATCGTGCCGCGCGACCAGGGATCGGAAACCGCCGCTGCTACGCTCACGCTCGATCGGCCGAGCTTTGAAGGAATGCTGCTTGGAACGGCGACACCGGCTGCGCTCATGCAGTCCGGCGCGTTGGAGATCAGTGGTGATGGCACGGCTGTCGCGGGATTTCTCGGCTTACTCGAGCAGCCGACCTTCTGGTTCGCCACTGCCACGCCTTAGGTGACTGCAATCTGGGTAGATTGTGACTCCACCGAAACAATCTGTTAACCTTGCGTCGCGAGCCGAGCGACCGTGGCGTTTCTCGAGCGGCGCGTGCCCGAGAGCTAATAGCCGGGCAATGGGGACTAAGGGGAGATAATGATGAAGAATCTTGTTGGAGGCGGCATGCTTGCCGCCGCGCTTTTCTGCGCGAGCACGGCACAGGCCGAAAATTTCACATATGAAGTCACCTGGGGTGACGTGGACATGGTCGGCGGCATTGGAGCGGATGGAACGTGGGGCCGAGGCGGCACAGTCTCAGGTACCTATGTGACCACCCTTGCAGATGGCAGCGCTATCAACGGTGCGATTACCTGTGTCGGGATGGACCAGGCACCATCGGAAAGCGTCTTTGCACTGACCTTGGCCTGCGATGCCACGCGGGAAGGTGCGAGCGAAGCCACGGCGATCGCCTATGGCTGCAACTATCTCGGCGAGCGAGGCCCAGATACCGCCTTGGGCTGTGTCGGCGGTATTCGCTACGCCGAAGGCGAAGCGGCTCCTCGACTGGGCTCGGTAACGATGCATTGGCATTCGGCAACCGCAGCCCATGGCACAGGACAGTGGTACGAATAACCACCAAAGCCTGAATATTCTGCCCGCCGAGTTGCGTCCTATTGGTCGCGATTTGGCGGGCAAATACTATTCGCCTAGCGCGCTGCGCGAGCGCCCATCTGCCGCGCCTTGGCAATCCAGCCCTTAATCTTCTCCGGCGGCGAGGTTTTGATCGGCCCGATCTGAACAACCTTCTTCACATCGACACCGCAAAATCCGAGGACCTGGTTCTTGATCACCCGGCGCGCAGGCTTGCGGTAGACAAGCGTGTCATACCAGGGCGGTGTATCCGAAGTGATCATCGCATCGGCCGTTTTGCCGGTCAGCAGCTTGTCCCACATCAGCCCTTTGTCGCGATATTTGAAGCCGAACCCGGGCAGCAGCGCGCGATCGAGAACCACTTTCGCCCGCCCGGGCATGGCACCCCACCAATAGGGATGCACAAAAAACAGATGGTCCGCCCAGCTGATATTGTCCTGCCAGCTTTGCAGGTCAGGCTCGAGATCGCGAGCGCCGCCCTTATATCCCGGAAACTCGGCATCGAATGTCATGTCGCTTAGCTTTTGAACACGAACCTCGGCGCCATTGTCAGCTGCACCGGTGGCGTAGGCCTCAGCCAGACCATCGCTGAGTGACCCGGCGCGCGGATGCGCTGACCAGACAAAAATCTTTTCGGCCATTTTGTCTTTCCCCTGCAGAACCGCACCAATTGACGCGCCGCGCATAGTGCCGATTGCGCCGAGCAACGTCCAGACGGACTTGATCAGCACCCATGCGTGACCTGCAGCACATATTCACCGGCAAAAACTGTGAGGCAGCGCACACCCCGCTTCATCCAGGCGCCCTAGAAGGATCTTCGTAACGAGGGACATCCCCCTCAGTGACGGAGAATGACAATGCACTACGCTTTGACTTCAGTTTTTGCGGCCGCTGCCACCCTCACCTGTTTTGGTAGCACGCTCGCAGTCCTCAGCTTCTAACCACCAACGCATTCAAACCAATTCAGGAGAATTATCATGGCTTATATTCTTGCAGCATCGGCTACCGCCGTCAGCTTCGGTGCCACCCTCATACTCATGGCCGCCTAGTGCGACCCACAAGCCGCGGCGTCTGACCGGGAGAATCCCTTTCCCTCCCGGTCAGAACCGCGTTTTCCAATTGTCCTGAAGACTAGTTCTTCGACGCCTTTTTGCGCGTCATCACATCCCGAAACTTCTTTGCCCAACCGGGTTTCGCGCTCTGCTCTCCGCGCGCAACGCCCAGCGCATCAGCCTCGACATCCTTGGTCACGACCGATCCGGCGCCAACAATGGCCCCATCGCCGACTTTCACTGGCGCGACCAGCGCGCTGTTCGAACCAATAAAGGCGCCCGCGCCAATCTCGGTCTGATATTTGAAGAAGCCATCATAATTGCAGGTGATTGTCCCGGCACCGATATTGGCACCCGGGCCAACGGTCGCGTCGCCCAGATAGGTCAGGTGACTGGCCTTTGCCCCTTCTCCCAGCACAGCTTTCTTCATCTCGACAAAATTGCCAACCTTGGACCCCTGCTCCATGACCGCACCGGGACGAAGCCGCGCATAGGGGCCGACCGAGCAGCCCAGACCGATTGATGCGCCCTCGATATGCGAGAAAGCGTGGATCGTTGCCCCATCCGCGACAGTTACGCCGGGGCCGAAGCGCACTTGCGGTTCGATGGTCACGTCACGGCCAATCTCGCTATCATGGCTAAACCAGACGGTTGCAGGATCCGTTAGCGTCGCGCCACCGGCCATGACCGCAGCGCGTTTCCGTTGCTGCCAATCGCGCTCGACTGCGGCGAGTTCCGCGCGGCTGTTGATCCCCGCTACCTCCCAGGCATCCGCCTCGACCACAGCGCTGTGCCGCCCATCATTTTGCGCCACCATCACCATGTCCGGAAGGTAATATTCGCCCTGGGCATTATCATTGCCGACCTGATCGAGGAGCGCGAACATATCGGCAGCGCGCGCGACGATCAGCCCGCTATTGCAGAGATTGACCGCGCGTTCGCTCTCGCTCGCGTCCTTGAACTCGACCATCTTTTCGATCCGACCTGCGTCATCGGCGATGATACGGCCATAGGCCAGCGGGTCGTCGGGTCGGAACGCAAGTACAACACAGGCCGGAGCATCGTCCGCATGGAGCCGGTCCAGCATTGCTGCGACTGTTTCTGCGCGCACCATCGGCACATCGCCAAAGCAGGCGAGAACATCGCCGTCGAAATCCGCAAGCGCAGCGCGCGCTTGTATCACCGCATGACCGGTCCCGAGCTGCTCTTCCTGCAAAGCTATCTTGGCGCCCCGCTGCGCGACGAAAGGCTCTACCTCTTCGCGGCCCGCGCCAAGCACCACGACCATCTCGGCAGGCTCTAGCTGGTCCAACGCATCCATCAGATGGCCGAGCATCGGCTTACCGGCGATCGGGTGCAGCACTTTGTGGCGCGCAGACTTCATGCGCGTGCCCTTGCCGGCCGCCAATATGATGGCGGCAAATGGGCCGGGTGTCGGTATCTTGGTCGTTTCGGTCATTACGCTGGGCGGTCTGCCAGCAAATGCTTTCCATTTCCATAGCCCTATCAATTCCAATCTTGAGCGGGCATGGGCGAGCGGATGGCGGACTTCCCCTTTGATCTGATCGGCTTTGATCTCGATGGCACATTGCTCGACACGAGCGACGAGCTCACCGTCTCGTTGAACCATGCGCTTTCGACAGTTGATATTCCGGCCCTCAGCTAGGCAGAAGTGCGGCCAATGGTGGGGCTTGGTGCCAAGCATATGCTGCGTATGGGGCTCAAGGTATCGGGCGCTAGCGACGATGCGTTGGCGGACCGTCTACTGCCCGTACTGGTCGATCACTATGATGCGCATCTGGGCTATGGATCCCCGCCGTTTCCGGGCCTGATTGCAGCAATGGATGAGATGGCGGACCTTGGCGTTCGCTTCGCTGTTGTCACGAACAAATATGAACGACTGGCCGTAAAACTCTTGGACAAAAAGGGTTTTTCAGAACGCTTCGTAGCAATCATTGGCGGCGACACTCTGCCCGGCGGCAAGCGCAAGCCCGATGCGGCACCTATTCTGGAGATGATCGAACGATCCGGCAGCCGGCGCGCGGCCTTTATCGGCGACTCAATCTATGACGTCGAAGCGGCGCGCAATGCCGGAATCCCGAGCGTCGCCGTCAGCTTCGGATTTCTGCATCAGCCGGTCGAGGAGCTCGATGCGGATGCGGTAATCGATCATTATGATGGGCTGGTGCCGACTTTACGCACACTCGGCTAGTATATGGGTCTAGGCCAACGGCCTTGCCCCATAGGCAATGAGAGCCACCGAGACCGACAGGAGCATCCAGCCGGGATGCAGACCCCGCGTTCCCCAGAGATTTCCGATCGCGCCAAACAAGTAGAAAACGCTGACAAAAACGCAGATTGTCATACGCGTATTCGGATCGGCCCAGAGTGCAGCGCCGATCAGTGCCAGCCCGCCGAAAAACCAACAAAACGTACTGAATTGCAACAGCAGCGGAACCAAACGGTCGATTGATGGTGCGATCGGCTCTGCCGCGCCGGACAAGAGCGGGACCGTCATGAGGCGGTGCGTGAGGACGCCATGAATGATGGCCGTCGCCGATCCAATTCCGCCCGCAATGATGAGCGCTAAGTCATGCATATCTATCTCCATACATATGTGTATGGTGAAGCATGACTTGGCATCTGTCAATACACATGTGTATGGAAGGCTATGACCAAGACACTAAGCCGTACCGACTGGATCCAGCATGCGACCCAAACGCTGACCGAAAATGGCTATGCGGCGCTTCGTGCCCAACCTCTCGCAAAGTCTCTCGGCGTATCGCGCGGCAGCTTCTACTGGCATTTTGCCGATATCGCAGCGCTTGAAGACGCGGTCCTCAAGAGCTGGTCGCGACGGTCCACGGACAGTGTCATTCGTCGTCTCGGCCAGGAAGCGCCCGCAATCGAGCGGCTTGCCAGCCTGATTCATCAGGCCTTTGACAGTGATATGGGGCTGGAGCGCGCCGTTCGGTCATGGGCCACGGCCAGTCCGGCGGCGCATAAGGCCGTCTCTGCGGTTGATCGGCGCCGGGTCGACTATATCGCCGAACTATTGGATGAAATTGGTGTAGCTGATACCGAAATCAAATCACGTGCGTTGATGCTCTATTGGTCGAGCCTAGGCCGATTGATGATCGCCAATTCAGCGCTCCGCAAAATGAGTGCCGCCGAAATCGCGAATATGGTGGACCTGATCACGGCCCGCGACTGAAACGGCTTAGCCCTTTCGCCATTTCGTCCACAGATGCCGCGCGAGCATCAACGGTGGCATGCGGAGCCAATGCGATCGAACATAGAAAGCGAAGCGAGTGCCTTTGCGTGTCTCGCAGCCCCAGCCATCGCGCGCCAGCAAGCGGCGAATATACAGGGCGTCTCCTCGCCTGCTCCGCCCAGCGACATCGCCATCGACCGGTGTGCCATAGACGGCCTCGGCCAGTCGCACGGCCCTGCTGACGGGTTTGACCAGTTCATGCCGAACCGCGCGTTCGCCAAGCCCCTGCCAAAAACCTGCCTCCTCGCCAAAATCACGCAGTAATCGATCGATATCCCAGAGATTGCGCAACCCACCGGCCAAATCGCCATCCGCGAACAGATGGGCTGCGGCGTGGCAGATCATGTCGGCTGGTGATAGGATGTAGAGACCGTTGTCCAGCCGGATAGCGTCATCAAGCATCGCTTGCGGATCGGGTGTCGGACCGGCGGTTAGCGGCAAGATGGTGTGGTGGACATCAATCATCCGGTCGCGTTCATTATGAATGAGCGGCGGCAGCTCATGCATATGATCGCGATAATAGGCGTCGTCATATGCGTCGTCTTTCACCCATTCCCAGCCGCCCCGGTCGATGAGGGCGCGTTCGACGTCATCCAGCGCATCGCGTCGCACGAGAATATCGAGATCCCCGATCGACCGCCCGATCCCCGGCGACAGCCCGGCGGCCACATAGGCGGTGCCTTTGAGCAGCACAACGGGCGTATCGAGCGGCGCGAGCACGCGGCGCGCCATCTCCGCTTCCCAAAGCGCCTGGCGACGACCGATATCGGCCGATCGGCGCGTGTCCGCGAAAAGCCGCGCAACAGAGTCCGGCAGATCGAGGCCGTCGAGCCGGTGCGCGAGCGTCCCGATCAACTGCTCGGCGCGGGCCATGGTGATCAGCACTGCCCACGCGTCCGGGGTGAAATCACTGGTCGACGACGGGTCGCTCAGGGCGCGCGCAAGAAGGCCAGCATCCGTCATTTGGCAAGGTCCGCCCAGAGCTGCTCGACGCTTTCCATCGCTGCATCTGTGTCCGGATAGTCGATGGCGCGCGTCGGGATAGTCTTCACCAGCTTCGCCAGCGCATCAAAGCCCGGTTCACCGAGCGCGACATAGTTGGTCGAAGCCTGGGTCAGCCGCGCGAAGACTTCCGCTTCGCCGATCTCGCGGACCTCAGGCGCATGGCCGAAGCGGGGAAAAAGCAACAATGCCGGGCGCGCAGGCTCGTTCATCTTGGCGATCGCAGCATCGGGTGGTCTCAGATGGCGGATATCGCCCTTGGGCGTATCGCGCATCAGCGGCCCCAGTCGGTCTGCTTCTACCTGGCCCTCGAACAGCCCGATTGCTTCATTCTTCAGGCTGACGAGCCTTGGAAAGGCATGGATCGCGCCAGTCTCGAGATCCAGCAGCGCAAACTCATCGCCCATGAACCGCCAGCCGCGCTCGCCCAGCAGAGCGGAGAGCGTCGATTTGCCGGCTCCGGACTCTCCGGTCATCAGCAGCGCCTTGCCATCCCGTTCGACCGCTGAGGCATGAAGTAGAAGGTATCGCCGCTGGCCGAGTGCCATTTGCAGGTTCATCCCCATCTCGGCGCCAAGCATGCCATGGGCGAGCGAGAGCGGCGCCGCATCCGGCAGCATGTAATCGCCGCCGATCATCACCGAAGGTCGGATCAACTTGCGCCAGGGTCGCTGCGCAAACAGGCGAACCGTGAAATCAGGGATCTCGGGTTTTGGATAGTCGCGATACAAGGCACGCATCTGATCGAGCGGCTGGCGCCAGTCCGATCCGATCCGGAAGCCCGTCTGCCCGACGGTAACGGAAAAACTGTACTTCATGTCCGCCATACCAATCCGGCGGCTTCGAGCTCACCGATCCGCGCTGCCAGCGCGTTGGCCAGGTTTCCGCCATCGGCAAAGTCATAATCGCGTTGGAGCCGGTCGAGCAGCGCACCGGTATCCGCTGGGCCTTCGCCCAATGCGTCCAGGATCTGCGGTGCTGGTGGGGCCACAATATGGGTGAGGCCTGAGGGCCGGTGAAAGATGAGCGCAACGCCATCCAGCTCTACCAGGCGCCGGGCCTCAGGCGGATCGGCGCGATAGACGGGTGCGGTCATAGGGGATCTCGAAGGAGCGCTAGCTCCGTGACATCTGGATCGATGCGTAGCAGGTAAAGCCACTCTGGCCGGACTGTAGGCGGCGAATATAATTGGTATAGGCTTGGCTCTGGTCATAGCCATAACCCGGGATACGGCCCCCACCCAGCACGGCATCGCGAACTTCTTCGCCAATCAGGTTGCGGCCTGGTGGCGGAAACGCACCGGGCGTGCCCGGCGGTACGACCGAACCGTCCGCAGCGATATAATTGCCCATTCGCCCGGGATCAGGAATTGGGATCTCGCAAGCCATGACCGAAATCTGCGTTTGCGCGAGCGCGGGACGCACGGTGACAACCGTAGACGCAGCTGCAGCGCCAAGCGCCAGCACCTGGCGCCTGCCCGGCTTTGTCATACCAGTTTCGCCTGATTCAGGTGGCGTATCGTCGCTCGTACCGGTCATGCGTTCCTTCCTGCGTTGCCATCCTGACACTAGTCATTCTCGCACCGACTGGCGAGTGTAACAATAGCGCTGTATCAGGACATAATGGGTCAGATAACGCCTCTTCGCGCAATTGTCGCGCTGTTAACCACCTTTGGCCTTGGCTTGATTGCCAATTCTTTGGGTGCTTCACCGATTCCCGTGATTTTGGCTTGCATTGGCGGTTTAGCGGGGGGGTTGGCGCTGTTCGGATTTCCGGCAAAACCGGTTGAAGACGCCGCCCTGGAACCTGTCCAGATCATCGAACCGAAGAGCGAAGAATCGCTGTTCCCAACGCTTGAAGAATTGATGAATGCGATTGACGATCCCAGCCTGCTCATCGTCGGTCGCCGGGTAACCAAAGCCAACCCGGCCGCGGAAGAGCTGCTCGGCACGCATATCGTGGGCGAAGATGTCCGGCTGGCTATCCGCCATCCGGCTGCCGCCGAACGGTTGACGGGAGAAGCCAGCACGGAAGAATCGCGCGTCGCAATGGAGCTGGTCGGCATCGGACAACGCGAACGTCCTTGGGAGCTCATCATTCATGAGCTGAAAGGCAATGCCCGCTTTGTCCGTCTCGCCGATCGCAGCGGAGCCCATGCAGCCGAAAAGATGCGTGCCGATTTCGTTGCCAATGCGAGCCATGAACTGCGCACGCCGCTCGCTTCGCTGCTTGGATATATCGAAACGCTCCAGGACGGTGCCGCCAAGGACAAGAAGACTCGCAATCGCTTTCTTGAGATCATGTATGGCGAGGCCAGCCGGATGCAGACGCTGATTGGCGACCTCATGTCACTGTCCCGCATTGAAGCGGAAAAATATCGGGCACCGGAGGAAGACATCGCCCTTGGCCCGCTGATCGAAGAGGCCTGCCGCGCGGTTTGCACGGACCAAGGTGTCGATCACAGTCGTGTTGAAATTGAAGCGCATGACGATGAAGTTCGTATTGCTGGCGATCGCGTGCAAATAGCCCAGCTGGTCAGCAACCTGGTCGGCAATGCATTGAAATATGGTGGGCTGGAAGATCCGGTCGAAGTCCGTTACGCGCCGATTTCCGACACATTGGTCCGGCTGACGGTCGAAGACAAAGGCGAAGGCATTGCGCCCGAACACCTCCCGCGCCTGACCGAACGTTTCTACCGCATTGATCCGGGGCGAAGTCGCTCCCTTGGCGGCACAGGGCTTGGCCTCGCGATCGTCAAACACATCGTCGAACGCCATCGCGGACGCCTCAATATCGAGAGTGAGTTGGGTACCGGCACTACCGTGAGTGTCGATTTACCCAAAAAACCGTCTGCGTTGTCATCATCCCGTAACGAGAATGTCACAAAGGCGGATGGTCCTTCATTGGTCGGCGCACGTGATTCGCAATGACAAGATGACGGGCAGAATTTCGTTTCAATAATTTCAGTGCCAAGTCAGATTTTGGGTGAGCTTCGCAGATAGGCCTTTCGGCAGCGGAGTTTGGGGTATCGAACCGATCGACAGACCGGTCGGAAGCAGGGATTGAGCAGGGCCGTGTCGATTTTCTTCTTGTTCATTCTGGTCCTCGGCTTTGCAGCCATGGCCTGGTTTGTCGCGCGAATGCGCGCCGCTCATCTGCGCCCGACTGACGGTACGCGCCCGCACTCCCTTCCCGGCTATCACGGTTGGTATGTCGCATTGTGGCTGGCCGTACCGGCGCTCGCCTTTCTCGCAATCTGGTCCGTCGTTATGCCAGGGCTTGTCGAGCAGGCGGTTCTATCGACCAGCGCAGCGCAGCAATTGCCGATTTCCGAAATCGAACGCACGGCCATTTTGGGCGAGGCCCAGGCGCTTGCTGATGGATCGCTGCGCGCCGCCTTCAACTCCGAAGCCGAGGCCCTGGTTCCGGCGTTTCAAGAAGCCAACAGCTTTTACGGGGTTATCGGCATTGTCGCGACGATCTTGCTCGCTTTTGCCGGTGGAGCCTTTGCGTTCCTCCGCGTCCGTCCGGATTTCCGGGCCCGCAACCGGGTCGAACGCGTTGTCATGTGGGTGCTGCTGATCGCATCGCTGATCGCGATCCTGACGACGATCGGGATTGTTGCATCTTTGCTGTTCGAAACGATCCGATTCTTTGACCGGATATCACCGATCGAGTTTATCTTCGGCACCCATTGGAGCCCACAATCGACGACGTTCAGTGACGATCCGGGATCGTTCGGCGCAATCCCGCTTTTCTGGGGCACGATCCTTATCGGCGCTATTATTGCGATGATCGTTGCCATTCCGCTGGGCTTGATGAGCGCTGTTTATCTTACCCAATATGCGCCTGCCCGGGTTCGCTCGATCATGAAACCGGTCCTCGAAATTCTCGCCGGTGTCCCGACCGTGGTTTATGGATATTTCGCCGCGCTGACGGTGGCACCGGCAGTCCGCGACTTTGCCGTCAATGTGCTCGGTGTCAGCAGTGCATCATCGGAATCGGCGCTAGCAGCAGGCGTTGTCATGGGCGTCATGATCATCCCATTTGTCTCTTCGATGGCCGATGATTCACTCGCCGCGGTACCGGGTGCGATGCGCGACGGCAGCCTGGCGATGGGCGCAACCAATTCCGAAACCATCAAGCGCGTCCTGATCCCAGCTGCTTTGCCCGGCATTGTCGGCGGCGTGTTGCTCGCGGTCAGCCGCGCAATTGGCGAAACCATGATCGTTGTGATGGCCGCCGGGCTTGCCGCCAATCTGACAGCCAATCCGTTTGAAAGTGTGACCACCGTGACGGTCCAGATTGTCCAGCTACTCACCGGTGACCAGGAGTTCGACAGTTCGAAGACCTTGGCCGCCTTTGCGCTCGGCCTGGTGCTGTTCGTCGTCACCTTGCTGCTCAACATCATCGCGCTCAGCGTCGTGAAACGATTCCGCGAGGCATATGAATAGATGAATACCTCCCTCGCCTCTTCCGAAGCCCGGAACCCGACTGACTGGGGAACAAACGCCATGCAGCGCCGGATTCGCGCCCGCTACCGGGCCGAAAAGCGCTTTCGCATCTATGGCCTGTTCGCCGTTTTGCTCTCCGCCGGGTTCTTGGCATTTCTGCTGCTCACTATGGTTTCAAGCGGCGCGCGCGGTTTTACCCAGGTGCAAGTCGCGCTGCCGGTGGATTTTTCAGGATCCGACATTTTTCTCGAGCCGAGCCAGCTGGAAGGCGAAATTCGGGACCAGCTCCTTGCCGAAGCGGACTTCCAGGGATTGGCCCGCCAATCTGCAATCGCCGCCTATGGCGAAGATGGCGCAGCGCTGTTCTCCGGCGGCGCGTGGGTAACCTTGCGCAATGCTGTCTCCGAAGATCCGACGCTGCTCACCCGCCAAGAAACACTCTGGCTGCCGGGATCAACCGAGGTCGACTTTGCCGCGCGTGGCGATGCCGGACCGCGCCAGAGCGAAGAACGTCTGGCGATGATTGATCGCTATGCCGAGCTTGATGCGGCGGGCCAGGTGCGTCGCGCGCTGAGCTGGACCTTCCTGACTATGGCGGATTCCAGCGATCCAACGCTGGCGGGGATATGGGGCGCGCTCAAGGGCTCGCTGCTAACCATGCTGGTGACGCTCGCCCTCGCCTTCCCGATCGGTGTCCTCGCTGCCGTCTATCTTGAGGAATATGCACCGCAGAACCGATGGACCGACACGATCGAGGTTTCGATCAACAATCTTGCTGCGGTCCCCTCGATCATCTTCGGCCTGCTTGGCCTGGCGGTGTTCATCAACACCTTCCACCTGCCGCGATCAGCTGCGATTGTGGGCGGCCTGACACTGGCCCTGATGACGATGCCGGTGATCGTGATCGCCGGGCGCAATGCGATCAAGTCCGTTCCGCCCTCGATCCGCGATGCTGCGCTCGGCGTTGGTGCGTCGCCGGTACAGGTGCTCACCCATCATGTCCTGCCGCTCTCCCTTCCCGGGATCCTCACCGGCACGATTATCGGAATGAGCCGAGCGCTCGGCGAAACTGCTCCGCTCCTGCTGATTGGCATGCGGGCCTTTGTCGCGACCCCGCCCGATGGATTCACGAATCCTTCGACTGTGCTGCCCGTACAAATCTTCCTGTGGTCAGACGAGCTTGATCCGGGATTTGTCGAGAAAACATCAGCCGCAATCATCGTGTTGCTGCTGTTCCTGCTTGCCATGAACGGTGTCGCGATCTGGCTGCGTAACAAATATGAACAACGTTGGTGACAATATGAACGAAGCAACGGAAACTGCTGCAGAATCTCCGACTGAAAGCCCGGCCGAAGCCGCCGCTGACGCGCCCGAAGAGCCGAAAATGACGGCCCGAAATGTCGATGTCTATTATGGCGACAAGCAGGCAATTGATAATGTGTCGATCGATATCGGCATGGATAATGTGACGGCCTTTATCGGGCCGTCCGGCTGCGGCAAATCAACGTTTCTCCGGACTCTCAATCGGATGAACGATACGATCCCGATCGCCAGGACGACCGGTCAGATCGAGCTCGATGGCAACGATATTTACGATGCCTCAATGGATGTGGTGCAGTTGCGCGCCCGGGTCGGAATGGTGTTTCAGAAGCCCAATCCTTTCCCGAAGTCGATCTACGAAAATGTTGCCTATGGCCCCCGCATTCACGGACTTGCCTCGTCCAAGACGGATCTCGACGCGATTGTCGAACGCTCGCTGATCCGCGCGGGGCTGTTCGAAGAAGTGAAAGACCGGCTCGCTGATAGCGGCACCGCGCTTTCCGGTGGCCAGCAGCAGCGCCTGTGTATTGCCCGCGCCATTGCGGTCGATCCTGAAGTCATCCTGATGGATGAGCCCTGCTCGGCGCTCGACCCGATTGCTACGGCAAAAATCGAAGAGCTGATCCACGAGCTGCGCGGGAAATATGCGATCGTGATCGTCACCCACAATATGCAGCAGGCGGCCCGTGTGTCCCAACGCACGGCCTTTTTCCACCTCGGCAATCTCGTTGAATATGGCGAGACGTCTGAGCTCTTCACCAATCCAAGCAAAGATCGAACCAAGGATTATATCACTGGACGCTACGGTTAGCCCGGAACTCAGCCATGCCCAAGAACACAGAACATACGGTCAAAGCATTTGACGACGATATCGGCGAACTGCGCGCGCTTGTCTCCGAAATGGGCGGACTCGCCGAGGCGGCAATCGGCGATGCTATCCATGCTCTAAGCCGGCACGATCTCGACACCGCCACGCGCATAGTCGCGGATGATGCGCGGATCGATGAATTGGAGGCCGAGATTGAGCGGCTGGCGGTTCGCCTGATTGCCCTGCGCGCGCCGCTGGCCGATGATCTGCGTGAGGCGGTCGCCGCAATCAAGATCGCGACCGTGCTTGAGCGTATCGGCGATTATGCCAAGAATATCGCCAAGCGCGTGCCGATCTTTGATCGTCGAGGCGATATCGAACCCTTGAGCATCCTGCCGTCGATGGCGCAGATTGTTCAAGAGATGATCCATAATGTGCTCGACGCCTTTGCCGCTCGTGATGCAGCGATGGCAAAAACCGTGATTGAACGCGATTCAGCAGTCGACGATTTCTACGATAGCCTGTTCCGCGCCCTGCTGACCTACATGATGGAGAATTCGCACAATATTACCCAGTCCACGCATCTGTTGTTCATCGCCAAGAACCTTGAACGGGTTGGCGATCATGCGACCAATATCGCGGAAATGGTCTATTTCGCCGCCACTGGCGAATATCTCGAAGACCCTAATATGGGACAGGGTGACGAGCCCGACACCGAGGATATCGAAGAATGAGCAAGGCAAAACTCCTGCTGGTCGAAGACGATATGGCGTTGACCGAACTGCTTGTCTGGCATTTCGAGCGCGAAGAATTCAAAGTAAAACATACGGTTGATGGCGAAGAAGCCTTGTTGCTGGCGCGCGAAAATCCGCCGGATCTGGTGCTGCTCGACTGGATGATCGAGGGATTGTCCGGGATCGAGGTGTGCCGCCGACTGCGACGCATGCCCGATACCGCCAATGTTCCGATCATCATGCTGACAGCGCGCGGCGAAGAAGAAGATCGCGTGCGCGGCCTTGAAACCGGCGCGGATGATTATGTGACCAAGCCGTTCAGCCCGCGCGAACTTGTTGCGCGGGTCGGCGCCGTGCTTCGGCGGGTTCGCCCCGCCCTGGCTGGTGAACCGCTCAACCATGGCGATATCGCGATGGATACGGTGAGCTATAAGGTGCGCCGTGATGGCGAGACCATTCCGCTCGGCCCGACCGAATTCCGCCTGCTCAAACATTTTCTTGAACATCCCGGCCGCGTATTCAGCCGGGAACGGTTGCTCGATTCTGTCTGGGGTCATGACTCGGATATCGAACCGCGCACTGTCGATGTGCATATCCGGCGATTGCGCAAGGCCCTGAATAAGGGCGGAAAGCAGGATATCATTCGCACGGTCCGCTCGGCAGGCTATGCTCTGGATTCAGAAGGCGCAGGATAAAGAGCCCCACAAGACCCGGCGATACTGTCGCCCAGAGCCCGGGAATTTCTGTTTGCCAGCCCGTTGCTAACGCAAACGCGCCGGGTTAACGCGCACGTCAACTGAATTCACAGCCATCCATGGAGTCACCATCATGTCCATTTCCTTTGAAGATAAAGTCGCCATCGTCACTGGAGCCGGCGGCGGATTGGGCCGGGCATATGCGCTCGATCTCGCCAAGCGGGGCGCCAAAGTTGTCGTCAACGATCTCGGCGGCGCTCGCGACGGCACCGGCACATCCGATGCGGCAGCTGAAGTGGTTGCCGAAATCGAAGCGGCTGGCGGTACGGCAATGGCCAATGGCGGCAGCGTGACCGATGAACAGCATATGGCCGAGATGGTCGCCAAGACCAAAGAAACCTGGGGCGGCGTTCACGTCCTGATCAACAATGCCGGCATCCTGCGCGACAAGAGCTTTGCCAAGATGACGATGGAAGATTGGAAGCTCGTTGTTGACGTGCATCTCAACGGATCGGCGATCTGCACCAAGGCCGTGTGGGAAACGATGCGCGAACAGGCCTATGGCCGCATTCTCAACACAGCCTCCTCAACCGGTCTCTACGGTAATTTCGGCCAAGCCAATTATGGTGCCGCCAAGCTCGGCCTTGCCGGCTTCACCAAGACGCTCGCCATCGAAGGCGCGAAGTACAACATCAAGGTGAACACGATTGCCCCGATCGCTGGCACGCGGATGACCGAAGACATCATGCCGCCGGAAATGTTCCAGGCACTGTCGCCAGAAAACGTGGTTCCGGCTGCGGTGTACCTGGTTGCCGAAGACGCACCGACCAACATGATCGTTGGCGCTGGCGGCGGCTTCTTCCATGCAGCCTATGTCACGCACACCCAGGGCGTTGCTCTTCCCGATGACCAGCGCAACGCCGAAGGCGTCGCTGCCGTCTGGGATGAGATTATTGATCGCGCCGACGAATTCGTCCCGCAAAGCGGCGCGGAACAGGGCGGACAAGCATTCAAGAAGCTTCAGGCGCTCGCTGGCTAGTCCAAGCCAAATACCGAATATTGAAGGGGCGCGTCGGTCTTGTCGGCGCGCCCTTTCTATTTGGCGCGGAAACCGGCGAGCATCATCAACGCCAGCATCGTGAAAATGACGATCGTCGAGACGCCAAAGTTGACGATCAGACTCCAATTGGGCTGATCGACATTGGTGATGGCGTAATGGACAAACGTCCCGATAGTGCCGACTGTGGCGACGACGATCGCGGCCGCACAATATTTGCGTCGCTCAACAGCTATCAGCCCCTGCGCACTCAGAATAAGGGCGCCAGCCAACGGAATCGCCATGAACGGCAACCCCGACAGGAGTGGCGGAAAACCAGCAGCCCGCAAACTACCATCCGGGGAATCCCAGACGCCGATAGCTGCACAAAAACCGAGCGTCACGATGGTTCCCGATGTGAGGAGGAGTGCCATTGCAAGCAGCTTCATCCGATCGAGCCGACGCTGGGCAACCGATCCCGGCACATCGATCGCGATCACCTTGGCGAGACGATCCAGATCATGGTCCCAGCGTTCATCGGTAATCGTAATCGCGTTGCGCTTGCCCAATCCTTGAAGCCGCTCCGGCAGATCTTCAGGACGCGGCATTCGCGCATCGCCGATCAGAACCGGGAGCACCGGCATCCCGCTTTCGAGTGCAATGGCAATTTCGCGGGTGACATAGTCATTGGGATCATCGAGCCGCCGATTACCCTGTGCGTCCGTCACATCGACCCACTGCTCGCCAATCAGCACGATCAACGCACCTGACTCAGAGAGCCTGTCATCAATGGCCTGTTCAAAATCATGGCCGTAATCGATTCCGGTAACATCGCGAAAAACCCGGTCAGAACCGAAATATCCCGATAGCGTGTCAGACAGCCGGCCAGCATAGCCGCCTGCGTCATCTCGCCGATAATTTCACGAAGATCTTCTCGTTGGCCGCAGCGGTTTGTCCAAAGATCATCCAAGCCCCCTAATTTCCATCGCTATTAACGACTTTTAGCCAATTGCCCAATTCCGAATGACCATCGATCGTGCTACCGTATTGCATCACTAATACAGTTGTGCTAAGGCTGCCCGATCTAAGGCACAATGAGGAAGGATGCCGATGTATAGCGAGAGCGATCTAGAGGCGGCGATCGACGCGGGTGCGTTGAACGAAGCCGATGTAGCCAAATTCCGCCGGTTCATGGCCGCGGACCGGTCCACCACCCTTGTCGATGAAGAGCATTTCCGCCTCATCACTGGGTTCAACGATATCTTTGTAGCGATTGCCAGCGTCTTGCTGCTGGTCGCCATTGCCTGGTTGGGCGGAGAGATACAGCCTTGGGTTGGCGCACTTGGCGTTGCCGCAGCCGCATGGGGCCTGTCCGAATATTTCACCAAGGTCCGCCGCATGGCGTTCCCGTCGATCCTGTTGCTGCTCGCCTTTGTCGGCGGCCTGTTTGCTGCGGTAGCCAGCGGACTGATCGGCGATGAGAATCAATATGGTCCGGGCGATGAAGCAACGGTAGCCACCTTCATATCGATTGCCGGCGTGGTCGCCGCAATTGGAGCTTTTCTCCATTGGCGCCGATTCCGAGTACCGATCACCATCGCGGCTGGCGCTGCAGCGGTGGTCGCGACCATTATCGGCCTGATGGCGGTTGCCACCGATGGCGAAATCGAACCGTTCCTGCATCCGCTTCTGCTGATTGCAGGCCTCGGCGTCTTTGCCCTGGCCATGCGCTGGGACATCAGCGATCCGGTTCGCGAAACGCGGCGCTCTGATGTCGCCTTCTGGCTCCACCTCTTGGGCAGCTCCGCTGATCGTTCACCCGATATTCGCCGAGATTGGCGTGCTTGAAGGTACGCTCAGCATGGGCGGCGCGGTGCTCGTCATCGCCCTCTACATTGTGATGGCCGTTATCGCACTGGCGATTGATCGTCGGGCGCTGATGGTGTCGTCGCTGGTCTATGTGCTCTGGGCGCTCAATGGCCTGTTCGATCAGTTCGGCGCGGTTGAAACCAACATCGCCCTGGCGGCGCTGGTCATTGGTTCGGCCCTGCTGCTGCTCTCGGCCTTCTGGCACAATGCCCGCGGGCTGGTCGTCAAGCCACTCCCTGAAGCGATTACCAACAGGCTCCCGGTAATCGGCAAGGAAACGGCTACGGCCTAAGGGCTGGCGGAGCTCCCCTACGGGGGTTCTGTCACGCCAGTCAAAAAAAAGGGCGGGAGGATGCACGTGCAACCTCCCGCCCTTTCTGATTCTAGTCTCCGACGATTTTCAGCAAGCGGCGTTCAACCGGTGCCAGTACCGGTGCCAGTTCATGGCCGCGCTTCAGGACCATGCCGGCTTCGGATAGCAATGCCCACATCCCCTGCCGGTTGTGCAACGCGGGCCGCTTCTCAATGCGGTATTCGGGCTGTTCCGCAGCGCGCCGAAAAGCGGAGAAGGATGCAAAATCCTTCTCGAAATTCATCGCATAGTCGCGCCAATGTCCGGCCGCGACCATCCGACCATAGAGATCGAGTATCCGATTAAGCTCAGGACGCTCAAATCCGACTTGGCTGGGTTTCGATTGGCCGTGCGGGCCATTCGCTCTTGGAAATGGGGTAACCGTGCCCATTAGGCGCAATCGCTCTCCTGCGACTCGTCTTCAGCGCCATCACGCTCGGCAATCAGCGCGTCGAGCTGCTTGTGGAGCTGTTCAAGCTCGCACCGCATCAGTTCAAGCCGCTGTGTCGATGGATCGAACATATCACTGCACGGGGTGCCATATGGAACAAAGCCCTCAGGCTTGTCCTCGGCCTCCATCAGCGTCGGCTTGGCGGGAATTCCGACCATCACGGCGCCTGGCTGTACATCCTTTGTCACCACGGCATTGGCACCGATACGCGCGCCTTTCCCGACCGTGATCGGCCCAAGGATTTGCGCGCCCGAACCGATAATCACATCATCCTCGATTGTCGGATGTCGTTTGCCGGCAACGCCGTCGGCCGGGTTCGTGCCGCCGAGCGTCACATTCTGATAGATGGTGACATTGTCGCCGATCCGCGCGGTCTCACCGATAACGGTGAAGCCGTGATCGATAAACAAATGGCGGCCGATCTTCGCGCCGGGATGTATATCGATCGCCGTCAGGAAACGCGAAAAATGGTTCACGAAGCGGGCGAGGAAATAGAGCCGTCCGCGAAACAGCAAATGCGCCAGCCGATGATAGGTGAAGGCCCAGACGCCCGGGTAGAGCAACACCTCCACCCGAGATCGCGGTGCAGGATCACGCGACCTTATGGAATCGATATAGGCAATCAATCTGCCGGGCATATTGCTTCTCCCGCGCCAGTGGCAATCCGCAACGTAATAATCGTTCAAGCGGAAAAAGACCAGTTCGACCGACTAATACCCCACAAAGCCCAGCTATCCCAACATTGAATGTTGAAATCGATCAATAACCGTGTATTTAGCTATAAAACCGATCACGGAAGAATCTACCATGTCGACCTATCTGCCGACTCTCAAACAGCTGCAATATCTTGTGGCGCTGCGCGATCACGGCCATTTTGGCAAGGCAGCCGAAGCCTGTTTCGTCACCCAGTCGACTCTATCGGCTGGCTTGCGTGAACTGGAATCGCTGATCGGTATCACCTTGGTGGAACGCACGCGGCGGGTTGTCCGTTTTACACCGCTGGGCCTGAGCATCGCCGACAAGGCCCAACGGGTTCTGCGCGAGGCCGAAGAACTGTCCGAGATGGCCCGGGCCGCTGGCAAACCATTGTCTGGCGAAATGCGGATGGGCGTCATCCCGACTATCGCGCCGTTCCTGCTGCCCCATATCCTACCGAAACTCAGGACGGACTGGCCCGATCTCAAATTATTCCTGCGCGAAGAGACCAGTCCTGCTGCGTGCGATTCCCTGCAGCGCGGACAGATCGACTGCATCTTGCTCGCCCTCCCCTATAGCTGTGGTGAGGTTGAATTTGCGGAACTGTTCGACGATCGGCTGTTTGTGGCTTTTCCCGAGGGCGAGCCCGCGGATCCGCCAAAGAAGATTTCCCCCGAGACAATCGACGAGGGCAACCTCCTGCTGCTCGAAGACGGCCATTGCCTGAAGGATCATGCGCTCGCTGCCTGTAACCGACCCGAGCTCCGCGCCGAAGCCCGGATGATGGGAACGTCGCTGCACACACTCGTCCAAATGGTCGAAAATGGCCTAGGCACGACGATGCTGCCGGAGATGGCAATCGATGCAGGTATCTTGCGCGATACGCATATCGTCGCTCGGCCGCTCGATGCCGATCACCCGTCCCGGACTATCGCCTTGGTGTGGCGCAAGAACAGCCCCCGCGAAAAAGATTTCCGCCTGCTGGCCGAGGCAATGCGCGAGGCCGCCACTTAGTTTCGTCGGGCCTGTCCAAAAGGGCAGGTCGATGGAAATGCCTCTCTTTGATAGACAATCGGTAAGGGCATGTTTTCCCTCACCCCCCTATCAGGAGAAATAAATTGCCTAAGTTCACAGGTCTAACAAAATCCACCGGTGTAGCAATGGGACTCGCCCTTGCTGCCATGACCAGCGCCCCCGCACTGGCCGATCACCATGCCGGTGCAGCCGAGGCGGTAACCGTTGGTGGCGCCGAAATGCTCCCGACGCGCAATATCGTCGAAAATGCATCCAATTCGCCCGTCCACACGACGCTGGTTGCCGCCGTCGCACAAGCCGGTCTGGTCGACACATTGGCGAGCCCGGGTCCGTTCACTGTATTCGCACCGACCGACGAAGCTTTTGGCTTGTTAGGTGACGAAACAATTGCAGCCCTGATGCAGGACGGCGCGCAGGCACAGCTTGCTCAAATCCTGACCTATCACGTGGTCGCTGGTGCGGTTGATGCAGCAACGCTGATCGGCATGATCGAAGAAGCGGGTGGCGAAGTCACGCTTGCCACGGTCGAAGGATCTCCGTTGGTTGCATCGCTCGACAATGGCGCGGTCGCGCTGCGCGATGAAATGGGCGGCGTTTCCTATGTGACACAAACCGACGTTCCGCAGTCGAATGGCGTTATTCACGTCATCAACGGCATTCTGGTTCCGCAGCCGGACACCGGCGCTGGCGCCGACGACTAAGGCAATCGCCATACTGTATGAAAGAGGGGCGTCGTTCCGCGGCGTCCCTTTTTTACGCGCTCAGTCCGCCGTCCAACGATCGCGGGCGGATGCGTCATCGCTCCGCGCTTCCACCCATTGTGTCCGTCCGTCCGGAAATTCTTCCCGTTTCCAAAAGGGCGCATCCGTCTTCAGCCAGTCGATTACGAAATGCACCGCATCAAGCGCATCGCCGCGATGGCGCGCCGAAGCCCCGACAAAGACAATGCGGCTACCGACCGGCAAGCGCCCGACCCGGTGGATGATGGTTAGTCCGTTGAGCACCCAGCGATCGGCGGCTTGCGCCGCAATCGACTCAAGCGCCCGGACCGTCATCGCCGGATAGTGCTCAAGCTCGAGCGCCGTGATGCCGCCATCGCCGCGCACCAGGCCGACAAAAGTCGCAACTGCACCGGGTGCATTCTGTCCGAGCCGCTCAGATTCTTCCGAGAGATCGAAATCATCTGGTCGCACCGAGACGAACGGTGTCATCCGCCTGTTACCGGCGGAAACACCGCCACCTCGCAATTGCCGGGAAGCGCCGAATCGGGTGTCGAAAACTCCTGGTTTACCGCCATGCGCAGCCGATCGCGATCAGCGAAGGCAGTCGCATAACCGCCGCCGCGTTCGGCGAGCCAATCGATAAGGGCGGCCACGGTATCGACATTTGCCGGCGGCTCAACGCTCTCTTCGCTGCGGCCGATCGCTTCCCGCACCCAGGCAAAATAGAGCATGTCGATGGCCATCGCGCCTAGTCCATATGCTTGAGACCGGCGCGCAGATAGTCCCAGCCGGTGATCAATGTCAGCGCCGCCGCGGTCCATAGCGACACCAGGCCAACCATGTTGACCCAATCGAAATCAGTCCAGCCGCCACGGTTCACAGCGCCAGCCAGTATCAGCGCACCAAGCGCGACCATCTGAAACGCGGTTTTCCACTTGGCCAGCTGGCTGACCGGTACCGAAACACTGAGCCCGGCAAGAAACTCGCGCAGGCCCGAAACGATAATCTCGCGCAGCAGGATGACGATCGCGGCAATCACATGCCAACTATCGATGTCCCGCGTGAAAATCAGCATCACAATGACCGAGGCGACCATGATCTTGTCGGCAATCGGATCGAGAAAGATGCCGAGCTTGGACACCGTCCCGGCCGCCCGGGCGAGATAGCCGTCGAGATAGTCGGTTGCACCCACAACGCAGTAGAGCACAAAGGCACAGCTATAGCCGAGCCAACCAGAGTCCCAGAGCAGCGCCACGAGCACGGGCACAGCAAAGATACGCGATAAGGTGAGAAGGTTCGGAAGCGTCAGCATGATCCCGCCCTCCTAACCGCTTTTACCGACGCAACAAAGCCTCGATGCTCCCGGAACGATATTGCACAGCCCTTGGCGCGCCCGAATGGCTTCGCTATGCGTGACGACCAATCTCAACGCACCCCTTCCCTTTTCTCGAAGGACTGCATGCCAACATCGCTCGAACTTTTAACAAAGCGCCGTTTTGCGCCGCTTTTCGTCACCCAGCTACTGGGCGCGTTCAACGATAATCTCTTCAAATTCGCGATGGTCGTGTTGGTAATCTACGAGATTTACGACGATCCGGCAGTCGAGTTTCAATTCAGCTCGATCTCGACAGCTTTGTTCATCCTGCCATTTTTCCTGCTCTCGGCGATTGCTGGCCAGCTTGCCGACAATATGGACAAGGCGAGAATCATCCGCTTTGTCAAAACGCTGGAGATAGTCATCGCCCTGACAGGCGCAGCCGGACTTATCCTGCAATCGATCCCGCTCATGCTGACCGCGCTATTTGCCCTTGGCGCTCAATCGACATTTTTCGGGCCGATCAAATATGCGATCCTGCCCCAGCATCTCAAAAAAGAAGAAGTGCTCGCAGGGACCGGCCTGGTCGAAGCCGGAACCTATGTCGCAATCCTGGGAGGGACGATCCTCGGCGGCGTTATCGTCGACTGGCTCGGGGCCTTCTGGGCGGCGATCTGGGTGCTTACGGTTGCGATCATTGGCCGGATCAGCGCGCATTTCGTGCCGGATGCGCCGCCGCAAAAGGAAGTCGAGCCGATCGACTATAATATCTTCCGCTCCTCCTACCGGCTGGTGAACGGAACGATGCATATCCGCCGGCTGTTCCTGGCGATCATCGCGATCAGCTTTTTCTGGACCATTGGATCGGTGCTCATCATCCAGTTCCCGCCGCTCGTCAAAAATGTTCTTACCGCTGACCCCAAGGTCGCCAGCCTGTTCCTCGGCGTATTCTCGATCGGCATTGCGATCGGGTCGGTCCTTTCCAACCGAATTCTCAAAGGCGAAGTCTCCGCCCGGATCGCGCCGTTGAGCGTGATTGTCATGGGTGCCTTTGTGCTGGTGCTCTATTTCATTTCGGTCAGCTGGGAAGGTCTTGAAAATGGCGAGCTCTACGATCTGGTCGGTTTCATCCTGCACGATGGCAGTTGGCTGTTGCTTGGCGTGCTGCTGGGCGTAGCGATTGCTGGCGGCATGTTCGTCGTGCCGCTCTACGCCTTCCTCACCACAACCGTTGACCTGAGCCAGACCGCGCGAACGATTGCGGCGAACAATGTCGTGAATTCAGGCTGCATGGTGTTGGGCGCGCTCGCCGCATTCGGGCTGAGCCTGCTCGGCGTATCGACGACTGAGCAGCTATTCCTGGTGGCGGCGATGTGCCTGGTATCATCCTGGACGGCCTGGCTGCTGCACAAGGCCTGCGACGAGGTAAAGCCGGCGCTCGGCTAGCCCAGGAACGTAAAGAAGAAGACAAAGCCCCCGGCCCATGTCGTGGCGAATAGCCGGACATTCTCGCTAAAAATCGGACGACGCGATCGCGGCAGACGCCGCAGCGTCGCCGCAAACTCTGCCTCACTGGGCCGACGGATCATGTCCGCGGTCAGCGATGCGTACAGCGTTTCCGAGAGGGATTCAGGAAGCGATTCGGTTGGGGCGGTAGCCATGCCCCGGCGTTAACACTTTCTTTACGATCTCGTTTACCGCAAATTAGGGTTAACCCGAGCGACACCGCGCGCTGTCCACTATCGGGACAGCAGCCCCACTGTTTTCCCTCGCTTTTTCCTAGCTGTCCGCGTCTTCGCGCGCGGCAATTGCATCGGCCATTGCGACCAGCCCTTCGGCTTCAGCAAGATGCAGGCGCTCAACCATCGTGCCATCGAGATCGATGACGCCCTTCCCCTCATTTTCAGGTTCGGCAAAGGCCGCGATTATCGCCTGCGCATCTTCGAGCGCGCTGCGCGAGGGGGCAAATATTCGGTTGGCCGCCTCAAGCTGATCGGGATGAATCACTGTTTTCCCGTCAAACCCGAATTCGCGGCCCTGTTCGCATTCGGATGCAAGACCCGCCTCATCGCTGATCGCATTGTACACGCCATCAATCACGATCTTGCCATGCGCCCGCGCGGCCATAACGGTCAGCGACAATGCCGTTTCAAAGGCCGAGCGCTGCGGACGCAGCTTCGCCTGCATCTCCTTGGCGAGATCATTGGTGCCCATCACGAGCGCAGAAAGTTTCTTGCTCGCCGCAATCTCCGCAATGTTGAGAATCGCGAGCGGCGTTTCGATCATCGCCCAGACCGGAATTTTGGTCGCGGCTCCAAAATCAATATCGCCCGGTTCGGATATTTTCGGCAGCAATACACCATCCGGCTTCACGGTCTTGACCATGGCGATATCGTCCCCACCCCATTCGGTGTCGGCTCCGTTTACGCGAATAACCGTCTCGCGCGCTCCATAGCCCCCGGCCTTTACTGCCGCTGCCACTTGCTCACGCGCATTGGGCTTTTCTGCGGGTGCGACGGCATCTTCGAGATCGAAGATCAACACATCGGCTGCGAGCGTCCTGGACTTTTCCAGGGCGCGCTCATTGGCACCCGGCATATAGAGGCAGGAGCGGCGAGGTCGGAAAGAGAGCTTGGTCATGCCCGCCCTTATTCCGCATGCGGCTTCACAAACCAAGGTTGACGTGAACGTAAGGTGGCGCGAGAGTGCGGCAAAACAGAATCATGGGAGAAGCGATCATGTCCGAAGCCGTCACCACCAATGCCGAAAATGGCGTTCTCACGATCACCATCAATCGTCCCGAGGCCAAAAATGCGGTGAACCGCGAAGTGGCCGAAGGTATCGCCGCAGCGATCGAAACGCTGGAAAGCGACGATAGCCTGATCATCGGTATCATCACCGGCGCCGGCGGCACTTTCTGTTCGGGCATGGATCTGAAAGCCTTTTTACAGGGCGAGCTTCCGGTTGTGGCCGGCAAGGGCTTTGCCGGTTTCGTCGAAGATCCGCCCGCCAAGCCGCTTATCGCTGCGGTAGACGGCTATGCACTGGCCGGTGGCATGGAACTCGCCATCGCCTGTGATCTCGTCGTTGCGAACAAGGACGCACAGTTCGGTATTCCCGAAGCCAAGCGCGGGCTTGCCGCTGGGGCCGGCGCACTGCTCCGCCTCCCCCGCCTGATGCCCCAACGTTATGCGATGGAACTTGCGCTGACGGGTAATTTCATCACCGCTGATCGCGCCGCAGAAATGGGCCTGGTCAATCGCGTGGTCGACGGCCCGGCGCTCGATGGTGCCAAGGAACTCGCCGCGACAATCGCCGAGAATGGCCCGCTCGCGGTGAAAGCCAGTAAGGAAGTCATCGTGAAGACCGAAGATTGGTCGCACGACGAAATGTGGGCCAAGCAGCAGGAAATTATCGGCGGCATTTTCCAATCCGAAGATGCCCGCGAAGGCGCGATGGCCTTTGCCCAGAAACGCAAACCTGAATGGAAGGGCCGGTAGAAACCAGGCCATCCAAACAGAACGACCGCCCGAGGAGACAGAAGAATGAAAACCCGTATCACCGAATTGTTCGGCATCGAACATCCGATCATCCAGGGCGGCATGCATTATGTCGGCTTTGCTGAGCTCGCCGCTGCCGTTTCCGAAGCGGGTGGCCTCGGTATCATCACTGGCCTGACCCAGAAGACGCCCGAAGATCTCGACAAGGAGATCAAGAAGGCGAAGGAAATGACGGACAAGCCGATCGGCGTGAACCTGACCTTCCTTCCGGCATTCACCACCCCGCCCTATCCCGAATATATCGATGCGATCATCGAGAACGGGATCACCGCGGTCGAAACCGCCGGCCGAAATCCGCAGGAACATCTGCCGCGGATGCAAGAAGCCGGCATCAAGATCATCCATAAATGCACCAGCGTGCGCCACAGCCTAAAGGCCCAGTCGATTGGCTGCGATGCCGTGTCGGTCGACGGTTTTGAATGCGGTGGCCATCCGGGTGAAGACGATATCCCGAACATGATCCTGCTGCCGCGCGCTGCCGACGAACTGGATATCCCGTTCGTCGCGTCCGGCGGTCAAGCCGATGCACGCAGCCTGGTCGCCAGCCTCGCGATGGGAGCGGAAGGCATCAATATGGGTACGCGCTTTATTGCGACGAAAGAGGCGCCGGTGCATGACAATGTCAAACAGGCGATCGTCGATGCAAGCGAGCTCGACACCGCGCTTGTGATGCGCCCGCTCCGCAATACCGAGCGTGTGCTGAAAAATGATGCGGTCGAGGAAATCCTGAAGATCGAACGCGAAAAAGGCGCCGACCTCCAGATCACCGACATTATCGATCAGATTGCCGGCGTCTATCCGGAAATCATGATGGAAGGCACGATGGATCGCGGTGCATGGAGCTGCGGCATGGTTGCCGGTCTCATCAATGATGTCCCGACCTGCAAGGAGCTGATCGACGGTATCATGGAAGAGGCCGAAACGATCATCAATCAGCGGCTCGAAGGCTTTCTCGCCGCTTAGCTTCCGCTTGCCGGCATTGGTACGGCAAGGAATTGCATGTCCTGGCCGACCACATCGATCCGCACGACACGACGATTGTCGCCGCGGGTCACATAGACGTCATTGTCCGGCAATCCGCCGCGAATTTCATAGCGGATCGTATCAAAGTCTCCCGCTGGCGTGCTGATCTCACCACCTGGATAGGCCGTGACCGTTACGTCAGCAAAGGCGTTGCCGAGTGGGCCATACCAGTGGAAGCTCTCCGCAGTCCCTTCCGCTTCGCCCATCACCAGCGGCATGAGAAAGGCCACCGGGCGCGGCAGCGTGCCCGCCGGGACCTCCGCATCAACCGGATGTGTCTCGACATCTTCGAGGCGCAGGATCACCCGATTACCGGTCATCCGCCCATCGGCGAATTCGAGATCGAGATTCATGTAAGTCGTACCCCGATGGAACTCGAGATGGACCGTATCGAATTCAAGGCTCGGCGTAAGGTTGAACGCCAGCGTCTCATAGACTTCGGCGCTCGGCATCATCGTGCGATCATAGAGGATCACGCCGTCCTCAGTCTTTATCCAGCCGAGCCGCATAAACCCGTCCCGCTCACCGCCATTGAACAGGCCGAGAAAGAACTCGCCCCGATCCGCCAGTGCCGATGCTGTCCGCGCGCCGACGCTCTCCTCAATTTGAGCCTGAGCCGCGCTCATCGGTTGAGCGAGCAGGGCCGCACCGACCAATGCGAAGCCCGCCAATGCGCGCGAAAATGCCTGAGAAAATCTGTGCATGCGATGCCCCCTCTTTTTGTGCGAAAACCGTATCCAGAGCATCTTCCAGCACAAACGGGATTCGACGAACGGCCGCTGGTGTTCGAGCGATTATCACAGCGTCGGTGGCCGCGCCGGAATCAGACTGGCCTTCTAGTCATCTGGGCACAGTCCATCAGACTCGGCTGATCAACTAAGCGCTCCTACGCTGTCGAAATCATGCCGCCGTCCAGCACAATGGTCTGGCCGGTCATCCAAGACGAGGCTTGGGAACACAGGAAAATTGCGGTGCCGGCAATGTCCTCCGGCTTGCCCATTCTTCCGCGCGGGATCTGGGACAATGCAAATTTTGTCATTTCGTCATTCTCGACGATCTGTTTGGTCATGTCGCTTGGAAAAAAGCCGGGTGCGATTGCGTTCACATTGATGCCGCTCGACGCCAGATCTGTTGCCAGATGCTCGGTCAGATGGATCACGCCAGATTTACTCGCCGAGTAGGCATAGGTGGGCATGCCAGAATTTCGGATCCCGTTGATCGATGCGATGTTGATCACCCGGGCAGGCTCGTCAGCGTTTCCGGATGCCTTTAGCAGCGGAAGGAACTTCTGTGTGGCGAAGAATATGGACTTGATATTAATGTCCATGACCTTGTCCCAGCCCTTTTCAGGAAAATCCTCCAGTGGTGCGCTCCAATTGGCACCTGCATTGTTGATCAGGATATCAATCTTGTCCTCATGCTTGCTGATTTCCTCAACAAGAGCTTCAATGCCTTCCACTTTGGACATGTCGCCCTGAATGGCGATACATTCTCCCAGCTCCGACAGCTCTTCTGCTTTCGCCTCGAGCCGTTCGGCCTTGCGTGCAGTGATGTAGACCTTGGCACCATTCTCAAGCAGACCGCGCGCCATCATCGCACCAATACCGCTCGAACCGCCGGAAACGACAGCGACCTTGCCGCTGACGTCGAAAAGGGATTTCATGTTCATCGCACACTCCAAGTGATTTAGCTGACCATCCTCTTAAGGGCGCCCCGGTGCCGGTCAACAAAGTGATGCGTCATCAACCCGAGAATATGCGCACCAAGAATGATGTAAATCGAATAAGGCAGCAGATATTTGTGGAATGTACCGGTCTCAGGCGTGGTGTTGCGCGACCGATAAACGGGTATGAATCAAACAGCCGCGCTCCGTTGGAATTATTCCAACCGAACGACCTATAAATCAGAGCTATGCTATTGATTTAATGGTGGAGCCGAGGGGGATCGAACCCCTGACCTCTACACTGCCAGTGCTGCCAATACGAGCTAAAACGATGAAAAAATGGGCAAAAATCGCCTTTAAAACCAGAACAGACCAAAAACAAGTACTTATTTTTGGCCACTTTTACCGCACTTTTACCGCTTGCTTGAACCGATAGAATTGGCGCCAATTTCAGTCTGTTCAGCACCTTCAAACTGGGAAGCAGAAAACAACTCCCAATAGATCGACTGATGCTGTATCAAAATGCCGATGATTGAGCGGTTTTTGGAAAGCGACATCCTTCGCATTGAGGCAATAAGGGATCAGTTGATCGTGGCCGGTCAGGAGGAACTGGCACGAGAAATCGATGAGCACGGCGAGCTGATTGAGATCGAGGCTGGCAGCGAGTTCATCTCTCAAGCCTCCGAATCCACTGAAGTGTATTTGATTCTGTCTGGCCAATGTGATGTAGTCGTAAATGGCCGAACAATCGCAAAGCGTGGCGCTGGGTGTCATGTTGGAGAAATGGCTGCAGTGCAGCCTAGACAAAAGCGATCGGCGAGCTGCATCGCATCAGAAGACATTGTTGCAATACAACTGCTGGGACGGAAGTTTTCAGAGCTCGGCTCTCGCTATCCGTCGATCTATAAGACAATTGCCAAGGAGCTGGCTCGCCGCTTGCTTGAGCGAAACTCAACTATCAGTGCCTATCGGGAAGAAATACGAGTATTTGTTATATCCTCGGTTGAAGCCCTGCCCGTAGCCAGAGCTATCCAGAGTGCCTTCGAACATGACCCATTTATAACGGTGGTGTGGACAGATGGTGTATTCAAAGTTGCAAACTACACCCTACAAGATCTGGGAGGCGGAGCTGGACGATTCAGATTTTGCTGTCGCGATTGCGTACGAAGATGATGAGACAACAAGTCGTGGAGAGGCCTGGCCTAGTCCTCGTGACAACGTAATTTTCGAGCTAGGTCTATTCATGGGGCGCTTGGGTCGATCCCGAGCCATATTAATGGAGCCGCGGGAAAAAGAGGTGAAACTACCGAGCGACATGGCCGGACTAACGACAATCCCGTATCATTTCGACGCTGGAAAAGATCTGAACGCCAAGTTGGCACCAGCTTGCAACAAACTTCGAGAACACATCAAACTTCTTGGCCCGAACAACGGTTAATCTATGGCACTTGTTGACGACCTTAAGGACGAGACGAATAAGATCTTCCGCGAAGAGTGGAAATTCCGAAATGGCCAAGTCGTACCCGAACCGAAAGACATTGGTTTGGGAAACGATGCTGTCTATTTCGAGCGAGCGACCGTGTTGTATGCTGATCTAAGTGACTCAACCGGTCTGGTTGACGGTTACAAATGGTGGTTTGCGGCCGACATTTACAAGACATTTTTGCATTGCGCAGCAAAGATAATAAAAAATGAGGGCGGCACGATTACCGCCTACGACGGCGATCGTATCATGGGGGTGTTCATTGGTGACTGGCAAACGACGAGCGCCGTTCGCTGCGCACTCAAAATCAACTATGCAAGACTATTCATTGTCAATCCTGCACTGAAATCGGCCTTTCCCAAAGATACCTTTGTTCCAAATCATACGGTAGGCATCGATACCGGAAACCTTCACGCTGCACGCACCGGAGTTCGAGGCGATAATGACATAGTTTGGGTCGGACGTCCGGCGAACTACGCCGCAAAACTTACTGAAATAGATTCCGATGAGAATACTTGGATCACGAAAGACGCATATAGTTGGATGCGCGAAACCGTGACAATCGGCGGCAATCCCAAGCGAAACATGTGGAAAAAATACACTTGGACAGAGCACGATCAATCAGAGATCTACGGATCAAATTGGTGGTGGGAGGTCTAGGCTTCGGATCTCGAAGCCACAAAAGTTGTTATCCCGCTACTACTGGAGCTGCGAGCTCGCGCGGCCTAATCCCTCTCGAAAAATTTGATACCCACACGACCGTTGAGTGCGAAGTAATCAGAATTATCAAGCTCTGACCTATGCACTAACAATGCAGCGCTCTCCGTTGCACGGAGTCACTAGGTGTGTCTGAAAAACAACGAAAATCATACCGCATTTTTACCGCGCAGCAGCACGAAACGAGGCCCATTTCGAGTAAAAATAATCAACGTTATCAGGAGTTTAGATGGTGGAGCCGAGGGGGATCGAACCCCTGACCTCTACACTGCCAGTGTAGCGCTCTCCCAGCTGAGCTACGGCCCCATCATATCGGGAGCGGCGCATGTAGCGCCGCCGCCCGGAATTGGCAAGTCAGCCAAACGCCTTAGCTATCGTCTTCCTTATCGTCGTCGCTGGCGCTGGTATCGACCTGGATATCATCGTCGCCACCCAGATCGACTTCATCATCCGGGTTGATCTCGGCATCTTCATCGACATCGGCGACAAGATCTTCATTGTCATTTTCGTCGTCACCAGAAAGATCGGCATCGTCTTTCTTTTCTTTGTCGTCTTTCTTGGCGTCGTCAAAAATTACCGGCTGTTTCGATTTGAGAACCGGTTCGGGTTCCCAGATCGCGCCGCATTCGCTGTTGATGCAGGTTACCGGATCATCTTCGCCGAGGTCGTAAAAGCGGGTTCCACATTTCGGGCACGTTCGCTTGGACCCCCATTCTGGCTTCACCATTGGCTTGTGTCTTTCATCGAATAGGAAAATTGCTAGGCGGGCAAATCCCGCGCTTCGCCGGGCGCTTGCCACATGGGATTGCCACTGTCAAAAGCCAAGGCCTTCAAATGCGATTTCGAAGCTGGTGCTGCGGCACAGCCCCCTAAAAAGGACGATCATGTCAGAACCGATTCCCCGGACCTTTATGGCGCAAGGACCATTGCGTGGCCATGCCCGCGTTCCCGGCGACAAATCGATCAGCCATCGCGCGCTGATCCTGTCCGCCATGGCGACCGGTGAGAGCCGGATCGAAGGCTTGCTCGACAGTGAAGATGTGATTGCGACGGTCGCCGCTCTTTGGTCGATGGGCGCACAGATCGGCCAGGATTCCAACGGCAATTGGGTTGTGAACGGGGTCGGAGTCGGTGGCCTCATGCAACCGGAAACCGCGCTCGACATGGGCAATTCGGGCACCAGCACGCGATTGTTGATGGGTTTGGTCGCGAGCCATGCGATCAGCACGACCTTTATCGGTGATCCCTCACTCTCGCGCCGGCCGATGGGCCGGGTGATCGAGCCGCTCTCCAAAATGGGCGCGAGCTTTTCGGTGACCCCGGAAAACCGCCTGCCGCTGATGGTTCATGGCCGGGTGCCCGCCGTACCGATCGAATATCGCCTGCCGGTCGCCTCGGCCCAGGTAAAGTCCGCGATCATGCTCGCCGCACTCAATACGCCGGGCGTGTCGCGTGTAATCGAGCCCGAGCGTACTCGGGACCATAGCGAGCGGATGCTCAAGGGCTTTGGTGCCGAAATCTCTGTGGAAGAGGTCAACGGCGAACGGATTATCAGCGTTACAGGAGAAGCCGAACTCCAGCCGCAGCTGATGAGTGTTCCCGGAGACCCCTCCTCTGCCGCCTTCCCGATGGTCGCCGCGCTGATCGTACCGGGCTCTGACATCTGGATCCGCCATGTTGGCATTAATGAGACGCGCATCGGCCTGATCGAGGTGCTGCGCGAAATGGGTGCCGACATCTCCTACGCCAATGAGCGCGAAATCGGTGGCGAGCCGGTGGCCGACATCCATGTCCAGCATAGCGCGCTCAAGGGCATTGAAGTCCCACCCGAAATCGCACCGCGCATGATCGACGAATTCCCAATCCTGTTCGTGGCGGCCGCCATGGCCGAGGGAAAAACCGTCTGCACGGGGCTCAGCGAGCTGCGCCACAAGGAATCCGATCGCCTCGCGGTGATGGCCAAAGGGCTCGCCCAGCTGGGTGTGCCGGTTGAAGAGAGCGACGATGGACTGACGATCGCCGGATCGGGCGGCGAACAGCTGCGCGGAGACTATGCCACCCCGGTGATCGCAGCCGAGCTCGATCACCGGATCGCGATGAGCTTTGCAGTCGCTGGCCTTGCGTCGCAGCATGGCGTGCGGATCGACGATATCCGCCCGATCGCAACCAGTTTTCCCAGCTTCCCGCCGATGCTCGAAGATTTGGGCGCTACGCTCCAATGATCATCGCGGTCGACGGACCCGCCGCATCCGGCAAGGGGACGATCGCCCGCGAGTTGGCGGCGCATTTCGGCCTAGCCTGGCTCGATACCGGGCTGTTGTATCGCGCGGTAGGCGTGACCGTGATGCGGGCAGAAGAAGACCCGGACGATCCCGATGCAGCGCTCGCCGGCTGTGATTTTGCGGATGACCTGCTGGAAGACCCCGAATTGCGCAGCGAACGCGCCGGAAACTACGCCTCACGCGTCTCCGTCCACCCGGCGGTGCGCGCCGCACTGATCGAGCGACAAGAGCGCTTTGCAAAGCAGCCGGGCGGCGCGGTTCTCGACGGTCGCGATATCGGAACCGTGATCGCGCCTGATGCCGATGCGAAACTGTTTGTGACGGCGAGTGCGGAAGCGCGCGCAGACCGCCGATTTGCCGACGAACAGAAGAGCAATCCGGACGCAGATCGCGATGCGATCCTCGCCGATATCGAAGCGCGCGACGAACGCGACTCAGAACGCGCCAGCGCGCCCCTGAAACGCGCAGACGATGCGGACTTGCTCGATACCACGAACCTGACTATATCAGCCGCCGTCCAGCGGGCGATTGCGCTCGTAGAAGCTCGGACGGGTAAGCGGTAACAACCGCATCCACCCAGCAACGTATCAGGCAACGGCGCATGCGCCGCGGTCTTGGTGCGTTTTTGTGCTTTTCGCACAGAGCCTAGCTTTTGCGCCGAAAACGGCCACTGGATGCGGGATCGGCATGGGGCCGTTTCTGCAATTTTGTTCCAAGACCTCCGGAGACAACCGGATGGCCTGAAACGCATAATCGAAGGACTATTTATTCATGGCAACTGCGCCGAACCCTACACGGGACGATTTTGAAAAACTGCTCAACGAGACGCTGGGCGATGCTGATGGCTTTGAAGGCCGCGTCGTCAAAGGCACCGTTACCGGCATCGAGAATGATCTCGCCGTTATCGATGTTGGGCTGAAATCCGAAGGCCGCGTGCCGCTTCGCGAATTTGCGAGCCCGGGCCAAAAAGCTGAACTTTCCGTTGGCGATGAAGTCGAAGTCTATGTCGACCGCGTCGAAAACTCGAATGGCGAAGCAATGCTCAGCCGCGATCGCGCCCGCCGCGAAGCCGCCTGGGATCGCCTCGAAACAGAATATGACAAGGAAGCCCGTGTCGAAGGCACGATCTTCGGTCGCGTCAAAGGCGGCTTCACCGTCGATCTTGGCGGTGCCGTGGCCTTCCTTCCCGGCAGCCAGGTCGATATCCGCCCGGTGCGCGACGTCACCCCGCTGATGGATATTCCGCAGCCGTTCCAGATCCTCAAAATGGATCGTCGCCGTGGCAACATCGTTGTTTCGCGCCGTGCGGTTCTCGAAGAAACCCGCGCTGAACAGCGTTCGGATCTGATCCAGTCGCTCACCGAAGGCCAGGTTATCGAAGGCGTCGTCAAGAACATCACCGATTATGGTGCGTTCGTCGATCTCGGCGGCATCGATGGTCTGCTGCATGTCACCGACATGAGCTACAAGCGGATCAATCACCCGTCCGAAATGGTCAATATCGGCGACAAGGTCACCGTGCAGATCGTCCGCATCAATCGCGAGACGCAGCGCATCAGCCTTGGCATGAAGCAACTCGAAACCGATCCTTGGGATGGTGCATCGGCCAAATATCCGGTCGAAGCGAAGTTCACCGGTCGGGTTACGAACATCACCGAATATGGTGCATTCGTCGAACTGGAATCGGGCATTGAAGGCCTGGTCCATGTTTCCGAAATGAGCTGGACGAAGAAAAACGTCCATCCGGGCAAGATCGTTTCCACCAGTGAGCAGGTTGAAGTCGTCGTTCTTGAAGTTGACGAAGAGAAGCGCCGGATCAGCCTTGGCCTGAAACAGGCTCAGGATAACCCATGGGACAGCTTCGCAGATCGCTTCCCGGTTGGTGCCGAAGTCGAAGGCGAAGTCAAAAACGCCACCGAATTCGGTCTGTTCATCGGCCTCGATGGCGATGTCGACGGCATGGTTCACATGTCCGACATCAGCTGGGGCGTTTCCGGTGAAGAAGCGCTTGAGCTTCATCACAAAGGCGAAACCGTCAAGGCGATCGTCCTCGACGTGGATCCCGAAAAGGAACGCATCAGCCTCGGCATGAAGCAGCTCGAACGCGGCGGCGCATCGACCGACACCGGCGATCTTCGCAAGGGCAAAGTGGCCACGGTCACCGTGCTCGACGTTCGCGATGGTGGCCTCGACGTGCAGGTTGGCGACGATGGAGCCACCGGCTTCGTCAAGCGTTCGGATCTGGGTCGCGACCGCGACGAACAGCGTCCGGACCGTTTCCAGGTCGGCCAGAAATTCGACGCAATGGTCGTCGGGTTTGATCGCTCCAAAAAGCCGAACTTCTCAATCAAGGCGCTTCAGGTTGCCGAAGAGAAGCAGGCCGTCAAACAATATGGTTCGACGGATTCCGGTGCGAGCCTCGGCGATATTCTCGGCGAAGCGCTCAAGCAGAAAGGCGATGATTCAGAAGACAGCTAAGGCGGTCATCTGAACGAATATCGCGCAGGATCAGAGGCCTGCGACTCGCGAGTGGGACATTGTCTCATCGCGCGGTCGCAGGCCTCTTTTTTGCGCGTTAATCACGAATTCCCACAAAATCACTCCGATTTGCGGGCATTTCACGATGAAACCTGCCCAACCGTCTTGAAAAAGTTGGCAAAGCGGAACATTACGGAATTGCACGGGTCGTCAAGCGCGGACACACGCGTCTGGCCTCTGCCGCAATGGCAACAGCCATGTGAATAATCGTCGCAAACTAAAATTGTTTTGGGGGAAACGCGCATGATTCGATCTGAGCTTGTGCAGAAGATCGCCACCGACAATCCTGACCTGTCGGCCAAGGATGTCGAAAAATTAGTGAACTGCTTCTTTGACACGATAACCGACCAGCTCGCCCAAGGCGGACGCGTCGAGCTTCGTGGATTCGGTGCCTTTTCGACACGTGATCGGAAAGCGCGGATCGGCCGCAACCCGCGCACCGGAGCTTCGGTTAGTGTTCCAGCCAAGAGCGTGCCCTATTTCAAGCCGGGCAAGGAAATGCGTGAGCGCCTTAACAATTAAGGCCCGCGCACTTTGCGCTTGTAACACGAAGACAGTTCAGCCACGCATTTCCAGATGCGGACGTGGCGAAACCGGTAGACGCTGCAGACTTAAAATCTGCTTCCCGTAAGGGAGTGCGGGTTCGAGTCCCGCCGTCCGCACCAGAAAGCTATCCAAACTGTCGTGTTCACTAACTAGGAAGCGAACCCCTCTATTGGGGCCCATCCCATTTGATATTGAATCGGCTTCTGCCCAGTTCCGCCGCTAGATGTCCGCAATTGGCCGAAAGCGGACGTCCCTCGAACATCTCTACCAGCGCAGTACTGCTTTGGCGGCGGGGCGTTCTCGATAGCGGTTATCCCATGCGGACAGGTTCGGGCGATCGCCAATAATGTCGACTTTGATGAAACGGATAAATTGAAGGGCCGCCTGCAACGTGCAATCGGCAATGCTCACCTGTGCCCCGGTAAGCATCGGACGGCCGTCTGCGAGGAGCGTGTCGATATAGTCGAGCGGGGCCTGCATCCGCTCCAGCTCGCCGGCTGCTTTTTCCGGATCGCGGGGGTAACCGACCGGCGAGTTTTCGGCGTGAACATATATCCCAATCGGAATCGCGATGCGCACTTCAACGATCCGTTCGATGTCGCGCGCCAGCGCCCGCTGCTCAGGCTCCTGAGGGTGCAGTGCATAATCCGGGAATTTGTCTTCGAGATATTCCATGATCGCCAGGGATTCTAGGATATGCGTCCCATCGTCGAGCTCCAGCGACGGCAAGGTCCCGAATGGATTGTGCTGTAGGTATTCCGGTTCCTTATGCTTACCCTTCAACGTGTTGATGGTGATCTGCTCAATCGGCAGGTCCGCGCCAAGTTCGGCGCGTTCGGCCAGATACAGCATGACCCTGGTCGGGTTGGGTGCCAGCGGCACCATATAGAGTTTCATCATTGCAGACCGGCCTTCGCGTGAGACATAGCTGGATTGTTGAACATGGCTTGGCGATGTAGCGTAAGATCGAAAAGAATGTCGAATGGTTGGTTCCCGCCGCGGGGATCACATCAAACATGGAGGCCTGAATGAGCGACAGAAAACCAGTCTGTTTGGTAATCGGTGCGGGTGCCGGAATTGGCGGCCATGTTGGCAAACGTTTTGCAGCCGATGGCTATCATGCGGTCCTGTGTCGGCGTTCAGATGAAGCCGGGCTGGACCGGCTGGTATCCGAGATTGAAGACAATGGCGGATCGGCGACCGGCTGCCTGATCAATGCTGCCGAAGATGGCGGGCTGGAAGATCTTGTTGCAGCGGTCGAGCGCGACATCGGTCCAATCGAAGTGTTGCTGTTCAACCTTGGTGCCCAGCTTGGCGATCGCAATCTAGCCGATACCCCGCACAAAGCCTTTGAACTGGGGTGGCGACTGGCGGTTTACGCGCTGTTCCGGCTGGCCAAATGCATCACGCCCTTAATGGAGCAGCGCGGACACGGCACGATTTTGGTGACATCGGCGACTGCAGCGATGCGGGGCAATGCCGGTCAGCATTCGCATGCGGCCGCGATGGGTGGCCGACGGATGCTGTGTCAGACGCTCAATGCGGAATTTGCCCCCAAAGGGATTCATGTCTGCCACATATTAATCGACGGCCCGGTTGAATCGCCCGACACGCTTGGCAAGCTCCTCCTGGGCAAAGAGGGATATGAAAAACTGCTCGATGAAAAAGGGCGTGGGAAAGACGAACTCATTATCCCGGCCGAGCTTGCCGATACCTATTTTCACCTGGCCCACCAGCATCGCTCCTCCTGGAGCCATGAAATCGACCTGAGACCGTTCAAGAACCAGCCCTGGTGGAATCACTGAGTCGGCAAGACATGAACTGAGACAATGTCCGCTATGGGTGGAAAACCGACAGGACTTAAGACTCGGCTGAGTATTGCAGCGCCGATGCTTCGACCGTCTCAGCGCCCATATGTTCGACAAAGGCGGCCCGAATGGTATCTTTGTGCTGCCATGCTGCCGAGGAGTTAGGATCCCAGTTTTCGGCTAGAAAAACCCACTCGACGAACTGGTCTGCGGTGACCGAACCCTCTGGCGGTATTAGAAGCGTGACATGCATCGGCTTCCCAGACTTTGTAGAGCCGCAAAAGCCCAAGCTTACACAAACTGTGTTCATCAGTGCTTCAAATCCGGATTTGGCCATTTGTTGAGTTTGCCAGCCCCTAGTAATGTCCGCAATGGGTGGTTAGCGGACGCCGACCTAGTTTGTTTTCCGGCATCGCCCCCAACGAACAGTGAGCTCCGTGTCCACACCGCCGGGATACTCAAAACCCGCGTGATAGAAACTCAAATCTCCGTCGCTATTTGTGTGACGCGTAGGCTGCAGAGCAAAAAATGCGGGGTCATCCGACGCATAGAAGAGATTTCGGTCCCCGAAATAGTGGCTGTGCAAAATGCTGTTGTTCGTGTGCCAACTGCGTGGATCACGGTCTTCGCCTTCATATTCAATCTCAAACGCGCGGTACCGTTGTGTTCCGTCTCCGTCATCCGTGATCCGCATTCTAAATCGTGTTGGTAGGTACCTATCGACAAACGCTGCGGGCGGGTCGGCATCTTCTAAATGTAAACTCGCAATCCCCGCTTTCTCGGAGATTGTACATAGATAGTCACCAAGGACATCCTCCTGGGCAAGAGCAGGCTCCGCAATCACTCCTACTAGAAACACGGCGGTAGCAAATTTTCGCACTTGTACCTCCCGACTTTGCCCATGGTTCGGACACGAAATAACCTTAACTCAGCCAATGGTGAATGTCTGCAATGGGTGGAACGTGGACATTGCCAAAATTCAAATCCCGAATATGGTCATGCGAATGACTCCGGTACGCCTTTTGTGGTGCGCTATTCCGGCCAACCTCGTATATTCGTTCGGTCGCAATCGCGTAGACCGTTTTGCATCAGTTGCCGCTGAATCATCCGTGAGGATAAGATGTTTGAGTACCTTCGATCAAAATTCAGAGAGTGTTTAGCTTTATTGACCGTTCCGCTAATGGTTTCTGGCTGCTCCAGCGAAAGTGAAATTTGTTGTGGTTATTCGATAAAGTATGATGGCGGAAGCCGTGTATCAGTAACTCATATTGATCGATCTCGACAACCTAGAACGATAATTGTTGCCCTGCCAATTGTGACAGACGTGCGCAGCAACGGGAACGAAATATTGATAGCTCGACGAGATACATTTGATGCGTCATGTGAATATTATTATACAGAAAACGCTATGCTTTATCGGCCCGCTCGTATTTCTGCTGCCGACATCAACGGCGTTGTCCCGCTAGTCGAGCTCGAAGGACTAGAGTTTCAAACTCGCTCAACCAGCTACACTTGCTTTCGAAATTAGTGGATTACGGTGACAGCTGCTACAACCTGACCTGCAATTTTGAATGTCCGCTATGGGTGGAAAGCGGACTTTCAGCCTGGGGAGCGATTGATCCACCAGATAACTACCGATACGGTTCATCGATGCAAAAACCTCAATCGGCAACGACAAATCCGCACGCATTCAGAGTGCTGGCAGGCTTCTTGATTGCTCCGGTCGTTGCCGCGTTCGCAATGGCGACAACGTTACCGGCTTTTGAAGGGCTCTCGATGCCGACCCGCATTCTCTATTCGACATTTGTATATGGCGTCGTCGGAGCTTACCCGACATCTTTGGTGTTTGGAGTGCCTGTCTATTTTCTATTCCGGCGCTTTCTCCGTCCGACGATGATGAAAGCAATGTTCGCCGGTGCGGGCATAGCCGTAATCCTTTGGCTCATGCTTGCGGCCTTGGTCGGATCATATCGCCAATCAGATTTGATTGCATTAGTTCAGATTTCGTTCTTCGGCGCAGTAGGTGGTTTGTGCTTTGGACTAATTGTGATCGGATATGGACGATCCGAGCGCCTAGTCCCTGACGAGTAGAGAAGCGGCGTGGAGCAATACAATTCATTCATTATCTGGGCAGTCAGGATCAATCTGGCGGTATTCGTCAGGGAAAAGAACATCCCGTTCAAGGTTCATTGATGCGCCCTTCATGCGGGTGCCTGCGCACTCGAAATGAGCATAAATAATCTGGGTGGGCTCGCTTTCAGCGTTCTCGGTCCATAAATCTTGAAGCGTTATCGTAAGCGCGCGTGATTTAGTCCGCTCGATCTCCTGTCCGCAAAACCAGCAAGCGAACCCCTCGCCCAACAAGGTTTTGGCAAGCCCCGGTTCGGCATTAACGGAACCGAGCATAGTTTCGAGAGTATGTCGGTCACCTGCCGCCAGCGCGTCGTCGAAAGAAGCTAGCAATCCCGCCTCGAAAAGGCGCTCATTCAGGGTCATCCCGTTGTAGCGTGATTTGCTCATATGGCGGCATTACCATCAGAACTTTGTGTCCGCTATGGGCGCAAAGCGGGAATTCGACCATTGGCCGACAACGGATCGCCACCGCTGTTCGTACCGAAAATGCAAAGAGATGTTCACTGTAACAAATCTACGCTAGTTTCCCGGACCTGACATCAACCAGCCCGGACACCCGATCGATGACCCTCTCCCGCCGAACATTTCTTCACTATGGCCAGGCCGCCGGTCTCTTCTATTCCGCGACCGCGTTGGGCGGTCTCGCCGCGCTGACAACATCAGCCCGGGCCAACCCGCTCATGCCGGACCCCGAAGCGCTGATCGACCTCCCCGAAGGCTTTTCCTATTCGGTCGTATCGGAAACCGGTGGAATGATGGCGGACGGCTTTTTCCGGCCTGGCCGGCCCGATGGCATGGCCTGTTTCGCAGATCCGGCAAACTCTGATCGCTGCATCTTGATGCGCAACCATGAAAATTGGCCGGACACGACCGATGGCAGCCCCTTTGGCGAGAATAACGAGCTTCTATCGCGCGTTCCCGAGGGCAAGATTTTCGGCCTGAAGCCCGATGGCAGCCCGTTTTTCGGCGGCGTATCCAAAGTCGTCTATGACATGCGCCGAGGAGAGCTGGTTGAGGATTATCTCGTGCTCACCGGGACTGCGGCCAATTGCGCCGGCGGGCCGACACCGTGGGGCTCATGGCTAACCTGCGAAGAGGCGCCGCGCCGACCGCCAGAAGAATCGCAACGCTATCACGGCTTTGTTTTTGAAACGCCGTCATCGGCAACCGGCCTGATCGACCCGATACCGCTGACCGCAATGGGGCGCTTTGTCCATGAGGCCGTGGCCGTCGATCCGGATACCGGCATCATCTATCTGACCGAAGATAGCCCGACCGGCCTTTTCTATCGCTTTCTGCCGAACAGCCCGGGTCAGTTGCATCTCGGTGGTCGCCTCCAAGCGCTCGTGATCCGGGAATGGCCCTCCGCCAATACCAGTAACTGGCCGCGCGATTGGGGTGGCGCAGGATTGGGCGAAATTGGTCAGGGCAGATCCTATGCGGTCGACTGGATCGACCTGGACGATGTGGAATCACCCGATGCGACCTTGCCGGCCCGCGGCTATGCCGCCGGTGCTGCACAGTTCTTCCGTGGCGAAGGGATGGATTATGCCCGTCGGCCTGATGGCAGCGGTGGTGACATCTATTTCAACTGCACCCAGGGCGGCGTCCAGCGGGCCGGTCAGGTATGGCGGTACGCGCCAAGCCCATCCGAAGGGCAGTCGGGCGAAGCAAGTGCGCCAGGCCAGCTGACATTGGTTTATGAATCGCCCGGCGCAGACTCGCTCGACATGTGCGACAATCTGGTCGTTGCGCCATGGGGTGATCTCATCCTGTGCGAAGATGGTCGTGGCGAGAATTATTTGCGCGGACTCACACCCACGGGAGAGATTTACGACGTCGCCCGCAATGCGCATCCGCTGAAGAGCGAGTTTTGCGGGGCCTGCTTCTCACCGGACGGAAGCACGATGTTTGTGAACATCCAGGTGCCGGGCATCACGCTCGCCATCCGCGGACCTTGGGCAAACCTGCGTAGCTGATCTTGGCCGTGGAGCATTGGCTACACTTGGCGTAGCATGGCGCCGTGCTGCATCGACTGATCATCGCCCTGTTGCTGTGTGGAGCACTGGCTTCCTGTGACGGACCAGAGGTTGGCGCATTGCCATCGGACATGCTTGTCCGGCTTGCCGATGACGAGGTAAAGTCGCTGGATCCCCACAGCGTATCCGATCTTGCATCGTTGCGGGTGGCGGCCGATCAGTTTGAGGGTCTGACGCGCTATGCCGCAGATGGCAGTATCGAACCCGGCTTGGCCGCGAGCTGGGTAGTTTCCGACAACGGGCTGGTCTGGAACTTTGCACTGCGCGAAGGCCTGGTTTTCTCTGATGGCGAAGCGATTAGCGCATCTTTGTTCGCGGCGATATTTGCGCGGCTGCGCGATCCGGACATGGCGGCACCAACTGCGTCCCTGTTCGATGCGATTGCAACGGTGGAGTCCCCTGCTCCAGACAGGGTCCAGATCCGGCTCAACTATCCCTATCCGGCGTTGCTCGAGCTATTGGCTCATCCAGCAATGGCTGCCCTGCCGCTCCATCGGATCGAAGCGGACGGAGATGGCTGGACCAGCGACCGTCCACTCGTCACATCCGGGCCGTATCGGCTGGTTGATTGGACACTCAACGACCGGGTCCTGCTGGACCGCAATCCGCGATGGCATGACGACGAAGCACCAATTGCGCGGATCGCATGGCGGCCAGTGGATGACAGTCTGACAGCAATGCGGATGTTTCTCGCCGGCGGCGCCGATATTACCGGTGAGTTTCCTTCGACGCGTCTCGCATGGCTCCAGGAACGCCGTCCGGGCGAGACCCGCATCGCCGATTATCGTGGTGCCTATTATTTTGCTTTCAACACACGCCAGCCACCTTTTGATGACGTACGCGTGCGCCGGGCGTTGAGCCTCGCCATCGATCGCCGCTGGATCTCCGAAGAACTGCTCGCCATCGGTACACAGCCGGCCTGGGGCATCATTCCGCCGGGCCTGTCGGGTCTTGATGCGATTGCTCCGCCCAATGCGGCGATGGATCGCGCGGCGCGCCTAGCCGCTGCGCGTGCGATGTTGGCCGAAGCCGGTTATGGTCCAGGCAACCCGCTCAGCTTCGATATCCGCTTCAACAGCGCCGCAGAACATCGCCGCATATCGGTGGCGCTGGCAGCCATGTGGGAGCCGCTGGGCGTCGAGGCGCGGCTCTTTAACAGCGAGGCAACGCTGCATTTCTCTGCCCTGCGGCGCGCTGATTTCACGCTCGCGCGATCGGGCTGGATCGGCGACGTTTCCGCACCGGAGAATTTCCTCGCCGTGCATCGGTCGGACGCAGGCGTGATCAACTATTCAGGCTATGCCAGCGCGGCGTATGATCGCGCGCTCGATGTGGCGCTGAATGAGCCAAATCCCGCGCGCCGGGCAGAGAGGATGCGGGCAGCGGAGGCGATCCTGGTGGCCGACGCGCCGATCCTGCCCATCTATTATTATGTCAGCCGATCATTGGTTTCCGAGCGGGTCTCGGGTTGGGTCGACAATTCGCCCAATGTCCATCCAAGCCGGACGCTGCTACTCAATCCGGCACGATGATCTCCCAACGCATCTCGATTCTTGCTCCGATGCTCGCGATATTGGCCGTCGCGTGCGCCGATGGTGAGGATGCAGGCGCGCTGCGGGTCGACATGCTCGCTGAGCCAACCGACTTCGCAAACCCGATCGCCGCCCTTCCCTCACCCGCCGACGCGTTGCTGCTGGAGGCAACCGCGCAAGGCCTTGTCCGGCTCGACGGCGAAGGCCAGATCGAGCCCGCCCTCGCGCAACGCTGGATCGTCCTCGACGAGGGCCAGACCTATGTGTTCCGCCTCAATGACCTCACCTGGGATGATGGAACCGCCGTAACCGCGCGCCAGGTGGTGCAGCAATTGCGCGCCGCCAGCCGGGTCAATCGCAACAATCGGATCGCGGCCCTGCTTGCCGATATCGAGACGGTGAATGCCGTCACCCCCTGGGTTGTCGAGATAAATCTCACCCGGCCGCGCCTCGATTTCCTGCAGCTACTGGCGACACCCGACCTGGCTATCTTCGTCGAGGGTGCGGGCCTTGGGCCCTATGAGATCGCCGATGGCTATGAGACGGACGATGAGATGCTGCTCCTCGCACCGCGCCGCGAACCGCCCGAAATTGTTGACGACGAGATTGTCGAACTTCCCCCGATTGCGCCCAGCGAAACGATCGAGCTGAGATTTCGTGCGGCCGCAACGGCCATCGCACGGTTCGATGCAGAGCTTGCGGATATCGTGCTGGGCGGTACCTGGACGACGCTCGCGCTCGCCGAAGCAATCGACCCGAATTCCAACCAGCTCCAGATCGATCCGGTCGACGGGCTCTATGGTCTCGCCATTGTCGAACAAACGGGCTTTCTCGAAACGCCGCAGAACCGGGAAGTTCTCTCGCTGGCCATCGATCGCGGGCAGCTGGCCGGCTATTTCGGAGCCGATCGGGCCGAAGCACGGTTGACCATCGTCCCTGCCGATGTCGATGGCCTGCTCGATCCGGTCGGCCCACCCTGGGTCAACAGCACGATCGCACTCCGCCGCGCCTTTGCGCGTCAGGCCGTCGCGAGCTGGACTGCGGAAAATGGTGCGATCGAACCGCTGCGGATCGCGCTTCCTGATGGTCCGGGCAGCCGGGTCGTCTTTGCCGTGCTGCGAACCAACTGGGCGGTGGTTGGCATTCCCGTAGAGCGGGTGGCCTGGACCGACGATGCCGACCTCAGACTGATCGATCGCGTCGCCGCGACCGAAAGCGCGACCTGGTATCTGGAACAGTTTCGCTGCAATCGCGATCTTCCCTGCAGCGATGATTATGCGGACCTGCTCGACCAGATCGACGCAGTGGAATCGGATCGCGTCCGTTCCATCCGGATCGGCGAGGCAGCCACCGAATTGCAGCGACTTACCCCCTATATCCCGCTGCTCCGACCCATTCGCTGGTCGCTCGTTTCCCCCAGAATATCAGGCTTTACGCCCAACAGATTTGGCAGCCATCCACTCGACACTCTGAGTGCGCCATCTAGATAAAACACCTCTGAATACCTACATATAGGGTGGGTGCGGACCTGTTCTTCCGCAAAATCATTGAGTTTAAAGAGGTTTTTCATGGCGCTTACGCAGGATCAGCTAGACAAGATTACAGCCAATATGCCCGAAATCGGGCGCGATCCGGCCTCTGTCCGCCAACGCATCGAAGCCATGGAGGCGGTGCTTGAGCGTGGTTTCACCATGCCGATCATCAACCGCGAATTCGGTCTTGATTTCATCCTCGGCCTGATCCCGGTTATCGGTGACATCATCGCTGCCGTCATGGGTACATGGCTGGTTTGGGAAGCGCGCAACCTCAACATGCCCAAATGGAAAATCGCCCGTATGTTCGGCAATATCGGTGTCGATCTCGCGGTCGGTGCCGTGCCCTTTATCGGCGATGCGGCTGACTTTGTGTTCCGTTCCAACACGCGCAACCTGAAGATCATCCGCAAGCATCTCGACAAGCATCATCCCGAAACCATGGTGATCGAAGGCGAAGTTCGCCGCTAACTGCGTCCGCGCCAGATCCGCAATCGTTCATTGGGCCGCGCACCGCGTTGGCGCGCCGGGCAGCGTTGCGGATTGAAATCGCGTGCGAGGCAGATCCGAACTTCGGTTAGCCAGCCTCGGCCATTGCTTTGCACCCGCACCATATCGGCGCTGACGCCGCGATTAGCGGCCGCGAATTCCTGCGCAAATTGCCGCACGGTCAGGTTACGTCGGGACAACGCGTCCATATCGGGGTAGCGCACCGCGCGGTACATGATCGTTCCGGCCCGCAGATAGCGACCCGGATCGCGCGTCATGCAGCTGCCATGCTTGGCCCATTCGCGCTGGATCAGCCGCACCGAAGGCGTTGTGCACAAATGCTGGCGCACCAGACGCGGCGACAAGGCGGTCACCGGTCGACACCATTGCGGCCATCGCGGCCCATTCGTCTCTGGCCACAATCCATGCAGGATGAAGCCGAACTGCCCGGCCCCACCATTGGCGATACCCCCGCATTGCATGCGGTGACCGGCATCGCCCCGCCGGGTCCGGCAAAATTCGGGTGACCAACTCAATGCCAACACGTGGCGCGTAACCGGTGCGGTGCGGGCCTCGCCGGGCGGAATGGATACCGCCCGTGGCTGGGCGATGCGCTCGGGGACTCGGCATTCACGGGCCTGAGCGTGAAGCATTGATGGGAGCAAAAGCAGCGCAAATGCCGCCAACCAGCGCCGCATCAATCGATCTCGGCGAAATCGAGGCCGATATCGGCGGCAGGCGCAGATTGGGTCAGCCGGCCAACGGAAATGAAGTCGACCCCGGTCTTTGCAATCTCGTTGATACTGCGCAGCGTTACCCCGCCTGAAGCTTCTGTCGGCACCCGATCACCAACCAAATCAACGGCATGGCGGAGCATTTCAGGCGGCATGTTATCGAGCAGCAAATGGGTCGCCCCTGCCTCAAGCGCCGGTTCGATCTGGTCGACCCGGTCCACCTCGACAATGATCCGATCGATCCCGGCACTGACCGCCCTGCGCACGGCTTCGCCAACTGACCCGGCGACAGCCACATGATTGTCCTTGATCATCGCCGCATCCCACAGGCCCATACGATGATTTTGGGCGCCACCCATGCGGGTCGCATATTTTTCAAGCGCCCGCAGGCCGGGAATCGTCTTGCGCGTATCGAGCAAGATCGCGCGCGTACCCGAAATCTCGTTCACATAGCTCCGCGTCATTGTCGCAATTCCAGACAGATGCTGCATGCTGTTCAGGGCTGATCGTTCCGCTGTCAGCATGGGCCGGGCCAAACCAGTAAGGCGCATCAGATCGGTGCCGGCAGGAACACGATCGCCATCTTCGACCAACGCGTCGATCTCGACATTCGGGTCCAGCGCCCGAAAAAAGGCTTCCGCAATCGGCATGCCCGCCACGACGATTGCGTCGCGGCTGTCCATCACACCTTCAAACCGCGCCGTTTCCGGAATCACAGCCTCCGATGTGATATCGCCAATCTCGCCAAGGTCTTCAGCGAAGGTCGATGCGACAAAGGCATCAAGGTCGAAACGATCGAGGGTAAATTCAGTCATGTCGCAGCTACTATACGAGCATAAGCGTCATTGCGAGCGCAGCGAAGCAATCCAGAGCGGATAGGCACCGCGCATGCGGCTCTGGATTGCCACGTCGCCTAACGGCTCCTCGCAATGACGAATAGTGATGAGCGCGCAATCTACTCAGGGCAAACGATCACTGGTTCGCCGCAGCCTCCGGATCACCGACATCGCCCTGCCCAACCGTTGCGCCGGCCATCTCGAGCATTTTGTCGAGGCTCTTCTTGGCCTGCACGCGCAATTCCTCGTCGAGCTCAATCTGTGGCTCAAGATCGCGGAGCGCCACGTAAAGCTTCTCCATCGTGTTCAAGGCCATGTACGGGCAGATATTGCAGTTACAGTTTCCGTCCGCACCCGGCGCGCCGATAAAGGTGACGTCAGGAAGCGCCTTTTCCATCTGGTGCATGATGTGCGGCTCGGTCGCGACGATGACCGTATCGCTTTCGGTCGCCTTGGCTTCAGCAAGAATAGAGCTGGTCGAACCGATATGATCGGCATGATCAAGGATCGCCGCCGGGCATTCGGGATGCGCCAATACCGGAGCGCCTGGATGCTGGGCTTTGAGCTTCAGAAGCTCTGTTTCCGAAAAGGCTTCATGGACAATACAGACGCCGGGCCAGAGCAGCATATCCCGGCCAGTCTTGCGCGCCATATAGGCACCCAGATGCTTGTCCGGCGCAAATATGATCTTCTGATCCTTGGGAATCTGGTTGAGAATTTTCTCAGCAGATGAAGAGGTTACGATGATATCCGAAAGTGCTTTCACAGCGGCCGAACAGTTGATGTAGGTCAGCGCGATATGATCGGGATGCGCATCGCGGAATTCCTTGAACTTATCCGGCGGACAGCTGTCTTCCAGGCTACATCCGGCCTTCAGATCCGGCAGCACAACAATTTTTTCCGGGGAAAGAATCTTGGCCGTTTCCGCCATGAACTTCACGCCGCAAAAGGCAATGACATCGGCATCGGTTTCCGCTGCCTTGCGGGACAGATCGAGGCTATCTCCGACAAAATCGGCAATGTCCTGAATTTCCGGATCCTGGTAATAATGGGCAAGGATGACGGCGTTCCGCTCCTTGCGCAGCCGGTTGATCTCTTCATTGATGTCAACACCAGCCAAGCTGCCGCCAATACCTTCGCGTGCGTCCATGATTCTGCTCCTTTGGAACCATATAGGAACTCAAAAAGCGATTGTCTCGGGTGGATGTGAGTTGGACCGGCGGAGAACAACGCGTCGGCTGCGAACCTGCAAACCCGCGATCCCTTTCGTCACACGCGCGCAGGCCGCTAACGCTGGCTTTCGCGAATCTCGCCAAGCACGTCACGGGATCGATCCATCTGGTTGGGATTGACCTCATTGGCAAACTGGGCGCGCACGGTCGCATCGATGCCAGCGGCACGGAGCGGGAGCTGGAAGTTATTTTCTACCGCGCGTCGCGCCGCATCACGCGCCAGTCGCATAGTCGGTGCCGCCTGGGCCTGACGCATCAGCGAGCGTTGGCCTTCGGCACGATTGGCTTCGTCCAGCGTCTCTTCAGCATCGGTAACCGCGATCAGAATCCCACCATCATCATATTCGCGGATCGCAGCGATATCGATCGCGGGCTCGGACACGGTGAGATCGGGCATGGTGACGGTGAGTGTGTTCGATCCCGCATCCCAGGCGACATCATCCTCGCCCAATTGGCTGAGATCGAGCTCATAGCGAACCGTGCCCGGCATGATCAGCGTCTTGCGCGCAGACAGGCCGAAGCGGCGCTGGGTAGAAGTTATCACGGCCACGAAGCGCGCTGAAAAGGGAATCAACGTGTTGTGTTCGCGCAAGCCTTCAAGGCTGGAACTGGCAATGGTTTCAGGATCTGGTCCGCCGCCAAATACACGGCTCGTTATGCTGCCAACCCCGACAAAGAAGATCGTCACCAGCGCGACCAGAGTCAGCAGGCAGCCAAGCGCAAACCAGCGGCCCGAGCCCTGGCGGATCATGATCACCGGCGGTTCGCGCGGCGGCGGCTCGTTCGGTCCGCCCGGCGGATCAATTTCTATGCGGCTGTCTTCGACCATGTCTCATCATTCTCTTCGACCAGGCCGCGATCGCGCAGGTCAATCAGATGGGCAAGCACCGAACGTCCGGCAGCGCCATGGAGGCGCGGATCGATCCCTTTGTACATTTTGGCGACCATGTCCGGAATTGCGACCAGGCCTTCATCGATGGCGCGTAATATCTGGCCTTCGCGTTGTTTGCGGTGGCCCATCAGGCCGCGCGCATAACGCCGCGCCTTTTGCACCGGTTCGCCATGCGCCGGATAGTAGAGCGTTTCCTCCCGCTCAACGAGCTTGGCGAGGCTTTCCATATAATCTTTCATATCGCCGTCCGGCGGCGCGATGACAGTTGTCGACCAGCCCATGATATGATCGCCGGTGAATATCGCGTCCGCCTCATGCAGCGCAAAGCAGAGATGGTTGGAGGTGTGACCGGGTGTGGCGACGGTTTCGAGTGTCCAACCTGCCTCGGAAATGATCTCGCCATCTGTGAGCACGCGATCTGGCGCATAGCTGCGATCAAAGGCGGCATCTGCGCGCGGGCCGCCATCCTCGATGGCGAGAAACGCGCAGCCGACGATTTCCGCGTCGGTCGCCTCTTTGAGCGGTGCTGCCGCGGGGCTGTGGTCACGATGGGTATGGGTGCAGATGATGTAGCGGATCGTTTCGCCATTGGTCGCCGCAAGAATTGCGTCGATATGGCGCGGGTCTTTGGGGCCCGGATCAATGACCGCGACATCGCCATGGCCAACAATATAGGTTTGCGTACCAGTATAGGTGAAGGGCGAGGGATTGGGCGCAAGGACGCGGCGCACCTGGGGGTGCAGCTCCATTGTCAGGCCGGTCGGCAGGTCATCAGGCAAGTTCATCTGCCCCATGTGGCAAGTTGCGAGGCATCGGAAAAGGGTAAGTGACGAAAAAAGGGGCAGGACTGGCGCCCTGCCCCCTTTCCTCCTGAACCATGCCGGAGGGGCTCCGGCGGGTCTCCGAGGGCTTAATCGTCGAGGCGCGCGATACCGGCATCGAGCCGGGCCAGCACCATCGTGCGGATATCCTCGGGGATCTCGGCGTCTGCGGCCACTTCGCTGCGGGCTTCGCGCATGCCCTCAAGGGCTTCCGCGCGCCCTTGCTGACCTAGGCGTTCGCGGCAGATCATGATGCGGATCCGTTCGCGGCCGGTGGCGGGATCAACGCTCTCATCGGTGTGCACCGCCTCGCCGTTCGCATGGCATTGCTCGAGCGTTTCGACATCGGGGATCATCGCCATCAGCTCTTCGCGGTCCGGGATCATCTCGCGCAGCTCGGCCTCGTCGGGGATCATTTCCCGGAGTTCGGCTTCGCTCGGGATCATCGCGCGGATCTCCGCCTCGCTTGGGATCATGGCGGCGATTTCCGCTTCGCTGGGAATCATCGCTTCAATCTCCTCACGTGTTGGAGCCTCGCCATCAGACCGATAGGTGTAGATTCGGCGGTGGGGACTTTCATCGTTACTTTGATGCGCAGCGAGCCTGGTATGCTCCTGATGCATTTCACCGTCATGCTGCGTTATATGTTCATCGTCAGGTGTCTGCGCCACGGCATAGGTTACCGTCGCTGTCATCGGCAGTGCGACGAGCAGTCCGGCACCAATCGCAATCCGCCCAGCCGCAACACGCAGCCGAGATTTGTCATTCATAGCCATTGTTTTTAGCCTTTTTTTCAATGATTGGGGGTTGTCGAGGACGCTGGAGAAAAGCAGCGCCTGGCCGGAGGAGGCTTTGGCAACCGCGCGGCCATAGGTCGGGCGGTCATCCGAAATGGTTTGGGAGAGTACCCGCGCGTCACACGCCGCTTCTTGGTCAAAGCGGAATGCCCGCCAGGCAATCCATGCGATTGGATTGAACCAGTGCAGACAGAGCGCGAAAAAAGCGATCAAGTTGATCAAGAGATCGCCCGATCGATGATGCGCAAACTCATGGGCGAGCGCCAGATCCCGTTCACGCGCGCTATAGTCGCGATAAAAATTGGGCGGCAGAGCGATGTGTTTGCGGACTACGCCAAATGCAATGGGGCCAGTTATGCCGCGTGCCTGGACGATCCGGATGCCATTTGCGCGCCCTAGTTCATCTGATTCTTCGAGGATTTCCTCGCACTCACGGAAGTGATCAGCAACGCGCCATAGAAACAACAGCACCGCGCCCGTCAGCCAAACGGTCACTAGCGCAACCGTCCAATCGGTTCCGCTGGTTTGTTGGTTGCTTGCCAATGCAGCGAGGACTTCCGGCTGCAACAAGATCGCGGGATCTGCAGATAGCGGACCGCCAGCCGCTTCGATCGTCCGCTCGATTGGCGGCATGAAGAAGCGCGCAGCTGGGATCAGCCAAAGCGCATAAGCAACCCGCGCGCCGCAAAGCTGCGTTACCGGGCCGCGCACGGCCATGACGAGTGCCATCAATATTGTCGTGGCAATGAAAGTATCGGCCAGCCATTCGGTCATGATTTGAGCTCCCGGATCAGCTTTTCGATCTCGTCGATGTCGGAATCGCTGAGTCCGTCTCGCTCGGCGAGGTGCGCAACGAGGGGGGAAATTTTCCCGCCGAAGAGACGATCGACGAATCGCCGGGATTCGCCGCGAACATAATCCGGCCGGGCAATCAACGGCGAGTATAGGAACCTTCGGCCGTCCTTCACATGGTCGACCACCCGCTTGTCCTGAAGCCGCGCCAGCATGGTCTTCACCGTCTGGAGGCTCCAGCCCCGCTCAGGCGCGACATCTTCAGCGACATCGGCAGCAGTTCGCGGTGCCTCGCGCCACAATGCTTCCATGATTTCGAGCTCGGCTTCGCTTATTCGTTTGTCCATTGCGCCTTCCATTTCAACTACAGGTGTAGTCGAATGGCGCAGCCTCTGTAAATGACTACAGATGTAGTTGGTGGCGAAAAACCGGCCGACTGTCGAAAAATCTGACAGTTCGGCTATTGGTTAACAGGCCGAAAACCATTGAAACGCCTGGATTTCTGGGATTTCGAAAAACTGGCACGCGGGGTGCATGGTATAGGGCGTTCCATACCACCATACCCCCCAATGAGGGACGGGTTAGCCAGCTACCCTGGTCTCGCGCTAATCCGTCCCCTCATTACCCCAAATTCCAAAATCGCCGAAAATCCCGCACTATCGCTGCGTTTCTGCACGCCGATTTGTGTCGCTAGCGCGTCCAGTTTTTGTGGAGAATCTCGGCTGTACGCTCATCCGCCGGGAAAAAGGCCTCAATCGCGAGTTCCGACAAGGTAATATCAACGGGCGTCCCGAATATCGTGATCGTGCCAATAAAGGACAGGCGCCCAACCACCGTATCCAGGATCAAAGGCACCCAGATCCGATCCGGATCGGCCGGAGGCGCTTCATAGTCGCTTTCATGGGGGTAGCTGGACACTTCTTCGCGCAGGGCAACCAAGCCGGGATCGGCGGTAACCGCAATCTGTTGATCCAACTGCTCCAGCACATGCGCATGCCATTCGCCAAGATTGACGACCTGCGGTGCCAATCCCTCGGGATGGAGCGCAAGCTTGATGGCATTCATCGGCGGCGCAAGGAGCGCATCGCCAATCTGTTCGGTGAAGAAGCTGATCGCATCGTTGGTCGCCACGATGTTCCAGTGTCGATCGACCGCTATCGCTGGATAGGGCTCATGGCCTTTCAGAATATGTTCGACCGATCGCCGGGCAACCGTCATTGCCGGATCGTCCAGGGTTCGCTCGCCATGGCGCGCCGCAAAGCCCGCAGCGGTAAGCAACCCGTTCCGGGCGCGATAGGGAATGTCCAACTGCTCAGCGAGCCGATCTATGGTCCCGGTGCTCGGTTGCGATCGCCCGGTTTCGATGAAGCTCAGGTGCCGCGGCGAGATCTCGGCTTCGAGCGCCAATTGCATCTGGCTCAGCCGTCGACGTTCCCGCCATTGCCGGATCTGGTGTCCTACTGCCATCGTCGCCATTGCTTCGCTCCTGTCTCTGCTGGAGCAAATGATAGGGCGATCAGCGCGGCAATTCCATTACCTCAAAGGTAATCATCTGGCTGCGTCTACGATGTCGGTCATGGGAGCCTGGTCGGCGAAGACGTTAGCTGGCAGCGGCGGCTTTGACGCCTTTTTCCTGCATCAACGCTTGAAGTTCGCCCGCTTCGTACATTTCCATCATGATGTCCGATCCGCCGACAAATTCGCCCTTCACATAGAGCTGCGGGATTGTTGGCCAGTCAGAATATTCCTTGATCCCCTGGCGCACGTCCTGATCCTGCAAGACATCGACACTCGAAAACTCCACGCCGCAATGTTCAAGAATGGCCACAGCGCGACTGGAGAAACCGCATTGCGGAAAAAGGGGTGATCCCTTCATAAACAATACGACATCGCTTGCTTTTACGCTTTCATCGATGCGGGTTTGCGCGTCGGACATGATAGAAACTCCTATTCGGGGACGGCGGTGGTCAGTTGGAGCGCATGCAGCTCTCCACCCATCCGGCCTTTGAGCGCCGCATAAACGGCTTGATGTTGTTTCACTCTCGGAACGCCGCGGAAACTCTCTGAAACCACGCGCGCTGCATAATGGTCACCGTCGCCAGCAAGATCCGTAATCTCGATTGCAGCGTCCGGTATGGCGTCCCGGATCATTGTCTCGATATCGTCGGCAGCCATCGGCATGTGCGCCTGCTCCTCGGCTAGTCCGTGGACTCGATCAGCTGGCGGCGCGCTTCAACCGTCATTTCTTCAAGCTTGGCGCGCACGGCAGCATCATCGACATCGTGGTCCGCTGCGACCAGATCGCCGACGACTTTGCGGATGACATCCTCATCGCCGGCTTCCTCGAAATCAGCTTGCACTACAGACTTTGCATAGGCGTCGGTTTCTTCCGCTGTCAGGCCCATCAATCCGGCCGCCCATTCACCAATCAGGCGGTTGCGTCGCGCATTGATCCGGAACAACATTTCCTGATCATGAGCGAACTTGTTCTCAAACCCTTTTTTGCGGTCTTTGAAATCGGCCATTAAACTCTCTCTCCGAGCGTGAAACTATGTTGAAGTGCAGATAGGGAGGCGAATGCCTCGGCGCAACGGTTTCCCGCTAATCAGCGACTTTCACGACCAGTTTTCCGATGGCCTTTCGCGCGCCCATCTTTGCGATCGCATCACCGCCCTGTTCGAACGGAAACACTTCCGTGACCTGAGGAGAAATTTTGCCATCCGCCCACCAATCGAAAAGTTTGTCGATATTGGCGCGATTATGCTGCGGATCGCGCGCCGCAAATGCTCCCCAGAAAACGCCGCGCACATCGCAGCTTTTCAACAGAGTAAGATTTAGCGGTAATTTGGGAATTCCGGCCGGAAACCCGATGACCAAATAGCGGCCTTCCCAAGCAATGGAGCGCAGGGCTGGCTCGCAATAATCCCCGCCAACGGCATCATAAATGACATCCATGCCCTGGGCGCCGCCAAGCTCCTTGAACTGCGCGGACAACGCCTTTTGCGCATCGCGATCCAGAGGACCCCGATCGTAGATGATGGTCTCATCGGCACCGATATCGCGAACGGCCTGTGCCTTTTCTTCGCTGGAAACCGCGCCGATTACCCGGGCACCCATCGCCTTGCCGATCTCGACGGCGGCCATTCCGACGCCACCCGCCGCACCGAGCACCAGGAGGTTCTCGCCCTCCTTCAGGTCGCCGCGATCCTGCAGAGCATGAATTGTCGTGCCATATGTCAGGATCATCGCCGACCCGTCTTCAAAACTCACACTATCGGGGAGCTTGAACGCGCTGGTCGCAGGCGTGACGATATATTCCGACAAGCCGCCATTGCCGCACATGGCAAGCACGCGATCACCGACCACGAAATCCGTCACGCCCTCACCGACAGCGTCGATGACTCCAGATACTTCTCCGCCCGGGGCAAATGGCCGTTCCGGTTTGAATTGATACTGGTCGATAATGACCAACACGTCCGGATAGTTGATCGCGCAGGCTTTCACGGCCACGCGCACATGGCCCGGCTTTACTTCCGGTGTGTCAATTTCCCCGATTTTGAGGGTCTCGGGTCCACCGGTTTCGTAGGACAGCAGGGCTTTCATCAGTTCGTCTCCTTTGCGAGCCATGGCCGAGCGGCACTGGCTTTCTGTTCATATGCGGCAATCGCGCCCTCGCTGGCGAGGGTCAAGCCGATCTCATCAAGACCTGCCAGAAGGCAAGACTTGCGGAACGGATCGACCGCGAATTCAAAACGGTCCTGGAATGGTGTCGTGACGACCTGGTTTTCCAGATCGACGGTGATAGGATCGCTTTCGGCAACTTCCATCAGCCGGTCGATCACCTCTTGGGGCAGTTCAACCGTCAAGATGCCGTTCTTAAAGGCGTTGCTCGAAAAAATATCGGAAAAACTTGGCGCGATTACAACGCGAACACCCATGTCATTGAGCGCCCATGCTGCATGCTCACGGCTCGAACCGCATCCAAAATTATCGCCCGCAATCAACACCGGCGAGCCGGAATATTCGGGATTGTCAAAGACATTGCCGTCTTCCGCTCGTACCGTCTTAAAGGCGCCTTCACCCAGACCTTCCCGGCTGATCGTTTTCAGATATTCGGCGGGAATGATCACATCGGTATCGACGTTTTTCCGACCGAACGGATAGGCCCGGCCATCGACTTGTTTGAACGCTTCCATCAGCGCGCGGATTCCGGAAAGGCTGGCAAGCGTTCGAGATCACCCGGATCGTGCTGGATCACGATCATCGCATCAAGCGCCTGATCGATCTGCAGAAACCGTTCAAAAGACGCGAGTGTATCCGCGCGATCGGTGTTGAAACGCGGTATTCCGCGATTCTCGATTTGCTCACGGAAATGATACAGATCGCCAGTCAGCAGTACGTTTCCGGTTTCGGGCAAGCGGACCAATAGCGAGCTGTGTCCCGGCGTGTGGCCCGGCATGGCCAGAATGACGACGCTGCCATCGCCAAACACATCATGATCGCCTGAGAAGTCCGTAATCGCAGCGCCGCCTTCCAACCAAGCCGCGAGAATCTGTGACGATTGCGGGTTAGCGCCGGCGCGCAGAGCTTCGACATCGCGACTGTTCAACAGCAGAGTCGAAGCCGCAAAATCTGGTGCTTGGCCCACATGATCGAAATGGTGATGACTGAGACCGAGGAAATCGACATCCTCGACGGCGACGCCGATCTCGGTAAGCTGGCTGGCAATCGTGCGTTCCAATGACACGGTAAAAACGCCCTGTGTCATCGGGCTGTCGATAAGCGCCGATGGGAGCCCCGCATCCCAGAGCAGATAGCGATCCGCGTTTCGGATCAGGTAGCAGCTATCCGTGAAGCGGCCTTCCCGGCCCTCATACAGATAGCCATCCGCAAACGCATCGAGGTCACTGATTGCGATAGCGCCGCAATCAAGCCGCCACATTTCGATATCGGGCGTCACGCGATCCTGCGCCGCCGCGGCGAATGGCATCGCGAGCGCCGCCAGCGCCATTCCCAAAACTTTCACCCGCCTCATCCCTTCATCTCCCTTATATCGGTCAATCGGCCCGTAACGGCAGCCGCAGCGGCCATTGCCGGTGACAATAAATGTGTCCGCGCGCCGGGCCCTTGTCGACCGACGAAATTGCGGTTCGATGTCGATGCGCACCGTTGGCCGGACGGCACCTTATCCGGGTTCATCCCGAGACACATCGAGCAGCCCGGCTCGCGCCATTCAAATCCGGCTTCGACAAAGATGCGATCCAGCCCTTCTTCCTCGGCCTGGCGTTTAACGAGACCTGAGCCGGGAACGATCAATGCCTGTTTGACCCCATCGGCTACCTTGCGCCCCTTGGCGACCGCTGCGGCGGCGCGCAAATCCTCGATGCGGCTGTTGGTGCAGCTGCCGATGAAGATATTGTCGACCGCAATGTCTTCCATGCGCTGGCCGGGAGTCAGGCCCATATAATCCAATGATTTTTCAACCGCAGCGCGTTTCGATTCATCATCGAAACTTGCCGGGTCCGGCACGCTACCGGTAATCTGGACGACATCTTCAGGGCTGGTTCCCCAAGTAACATTCGGCGCAATGTCGGAAGCCGCCAGCTCGACCGTTGAATCATATTGTGCGCCGGGATCGGTTGGCAGCGATTGCCACCATTGCATCGCCGCATCCCAATCTGCGCCTGCCGGCGCCATGGGTCGGCCCTCCAGATAGGCATATGTCTTTGCATCCGGCGCGATCAGCCCAGCACGCGCGCCTGCCTCGATCGACATGTTGGATACCGTCAGCCGGCCTTCAATGCTCATGTCCCGGATCGTCGATCCTGTATATTCGATAACATGGCCGGTGCCGCCTGCGGCACCGATGCGCCCGATAATCGCCAGCACGACATCCTTGGGCGACACACCAAAGCCAAGGCTGCCCTCCACGCGGATCTCCATGGTCTTGGACTGTTTGAGCAAGAGAGTCTGGGTTGCCAGCACATGTTCGACTTCGCTGGTACCGATCCCGAAGGCCAGCGCGCCGAGCGCGCCATGGGCGGCAGTATGACTGTCCCCGCACACCAATGTGCAACCGGGTAGCGTGAAGCCCTGTTCAGGGCCGACCACATGGACAATGCCCTGTTCGGGAGCCGCATCATCAATGTACCGAATGCCAAAGGCCGGGGCGTTGGCTTCCAGCGCCTCAAGCTGCTTGGCTGACATGGGATCGGCAATCGGTACGCGATTGCCGGCCGCATCACGCCGGGCGGTTGTCGGAAGGTTGTGATCGGGGACGGCGAGCGTCAGGTCCGGCCGGCGAACCGGACGGCCAGCCGTGCGCAACCCTTCAAAAGCCTGGGGGCTTGTCACTTCGTGGACGAGATGGCGATCGATGAAGATGATGCAGGTGCCATCATCGCGTCTTTCAACGACATGGGCATCCCAAATTTTCTCATACAGCGTACGTGGTTGGTTCATGGCGGCATCCCTAACGCGAATCTTCTCCACTGCAAAAGAAGCTTTTCTTGTGTCGCCAAAGCTCTGGCGAAGA
>CBDBUZ010000026.1:0-77815 GCA_965212265.1 Parasphingopyxis sp.
AACTCCCCGGGGGCATAGCGCACCACGCTGGGAAGGATTACAAAACCACTGATAACAAAGAACAGTTCGACGCCCCACACACCCAGATGCCAGGGCCGCTGGATCAGCTCGACATATTCCGGATCGGCCATGTAGATATGTTCAGCGGTGCCGCCGAGCAGATGCGCGAAAAACACGAGTATTGAAGCGATGCCTCTTAGGCCGTGCGCTGCTTCGTTGAAGGCAGCGCCGCTTTTTGCCGTACCGGTCGACGAGAAGTTTGCACTCCCACCAGAGCCTTTGATCAGTTTGGCATCACTCATTCGGACCCCCAACGTTGGGCACGGCGTAACCGGGATTCGCTCCGGTAGGGCCTATCCAAGCTCTCAGTCTTTGTAGATGGCGCGAACATCGCGGCATCGCTCAATACACATCGTCTTCCGACCGTTTGAAACGGGCGGGAATGATGCGTTCGAGACTTTCCTTGATACGACGGCCAATCGACTCGCGGGTGGGAACCGGACCGGAATAATATGGCGACGATTCGTAATAATATTGGATCGAGTCACCATAGCCGCGCCGCGCATGCTCGGCATAATCCACCTTGTTAATGACCGCGGCATCGACCTGCCCTTGCAAGGTTTCGACGGCAGCGCGCATCTGCTCCACCGTGGTAACGGCCCACGACGTCACCATGATCGTCGAATCCGCAATCTCCGTTAATGTGCGGGCATCACGGACGGCTAGCGCCGCCGGCCCGTTGATGACGACGAGGTCGAACCTGTCTCGCAAATCCGCATGCAACCTCTGGAGGCGGCTGGCCGTGATCAGGGACGCCGGATCACGAACGGGATCGCGGGTGCTAAGGATAACCGGCTTATGAGTCTTGATTTCGCGTTCCGCCTCGCGGACCGAACCGGGCAATAATGGTTGGGTGGATGAGGCATTGGCCAGATGATCAACGAGATCCGGCCCGGGCATTTCTCGCTGGATCGCCTGGAGAGGGCTCGGCCGCCGCAAATCGAGATCCAGCAGGATAGCGCGCCGGCCCATCGCCGAGGCGGCTGCCACAAGGCTAAGCGCAATCGTCGATTTGCCGTCAGCGGGAAGCGGGGATGTAATCAGGATCGATTGACATTCGCCGGTATAGGGCATGTCGGCCACATCGGCCTGCATCGACCGGGCAACTTCCGCGAACAAGGATTGCGGATCCTTGATGACCGGATTGTCCTCCGTGGACATCAACGAAGTGCCCGAGATGATCGGGAACATTCCGAGTGTCCGCAATCCGAATAGGCGGCGTAACTGGTCGGCCGTGCGGATCCTGTTGTCGAACAGCTCCAGCACATAGACCAACAGCAAAGCGAGCATCGTCGAGCCGACAAGTGTCGCCGCGACGGTCCGCAGCGGTTTGGGCGATACCGGGTCGCTCGATGCCGTAGACGGCGACACAAGTGTCGAGTTGATACCGCTGCTGTCTTGACTGGATCGGATCGTTTCCGCCCGCTGGGCAACCTGGACAAAGGCTTCGCGGGCAATCAGGACGTCATTTTCTAGCCGGGCGAGTTGCGGCATGTTTTCCGTATGCGCCTGCATTCTCTGCCTGAGCGACTCCAACTGCCCCGCCAGCCGACCGGCTCGCGCCGATGCCGCAGATGCATCACCTTGAGCCAGCGCACGTTCGCGTCCTGCCTCAGCCGATACACGCGCGGTTTCAGCGGCAAGGGCTCGCTGCTGCTCGGTCGCCATGTTCTGGCTCAACGCAGCAATTTCGGCCTCAACCCGCTGGATATCAGGATGGCCGGCTCCATAGAGAACCGAGAGCCGGGCTTGCTCGTTGACGAGTTCGTCCATCCGCCGTTGTTGCTGCTGCAACAGCGCTGACGAGGCACCGGCGGTGGTCCGCATGGAGGCTGCGCGCGAGGCGCCGGCAGAACGTGCCGATCCTGCGGCACTCATGCCGGCTGCCGATGCGGCCTCAACCTCGATACGGTTAAACTGCGAATAGTCTTCCGAACTTCCTGCCCCAACCGGCATATTGTTCTCACTTCGGAAATCGGAGAGCCGTTGTTGGGCCTCTAGGGCGACTTCGCGCAGCCGCGCGGCTTCAACATCGAGTTCAGCAGCGACCTCTTCGCGCCGTATCTCGCGAAGGCGCAGCTTACGGTCCTGCATGCTCTCAACATATTGATTGGAAATATCAGCCGAGAGTGTCGAATCCGGTGTTCGAATCGCGATTTCGATGAAATCCGAACCCTGGTCGATATTGATGCGGCGCATCGACTGGAGGCGAGTCGTTGCGCGTTGGATAATCGGCTGCGACGTGCGGCCTTCCGGAACGGGATTGCCGTTCATGAATTCATCATTGTGAATGAGATCGAGATCGCGGACGACCTGTTCGGCCAATGATCGTGATCGATAGGTCCGCGCCTCGTTCGCAACGCGCGACCGCTCCCGGTCGCTTCCACCGACCGACAAGTCGCCTTCGGCGTTCAGTTCCACCTGAACGAGCGCCCGCGATTCATACATCGGCGTTGCCAACAACTGGCTTATCAAAGCGATGAAACTGGCAATCCCGACTATCGTCAGGATGAAACCGGTCCGCCGGCGCACAATGCCCCAGGCGCGTCGCACGGAAAAGCCGATGCTTTCCGGCGGTGCCGCAGCATCATCGCTCGAAGTTTCTATCGGCCCTTCAATTGCCAGCGGTCTCATATGCGCATTGCTCCGTGTTACTTGCACCAACGGCTTCGGACCCATTCCACCGGCAAGCTGGTGTTTTATGGCGCAAAAGAGCCCCATCAGGCACTTGGAATTTGGTTGGGCACCGGGGGTGCATCGGGGCTAAGCCATTAGGGGTGAAGGCCCCCCCATCTCTCTCGGTTCGACCAGTTTGCGGTAGATGTCCAAATGCGACCCGGCTGTCGCCTCGATCGAAAAAGCGGCGGAACTCCTTAATGCGCCAAGAGAAAGTCGGGCGTGAAGGGCCGGATCCGTCAATATTTTGATCATCGCGTCCGCAAGAGCATCCACATCATCTGGTGCGACCAGCAGGCCATTCTCATCAGACGCAACAATCTCGCGGTTACCTTCGACATCGGTCGCAACGATCGGCAGCCCAGACATCAGCGCCTCGATAACCGCAACCGGCATCCCTTCGTAATGCGACGAGTTCACATACAGATCGGCATCCTGCATCAATTCAGCCACATCGTTGCGTTGGCCGAGCAACTCAACAAGGCCATCAAGGCGCAGTTCACGGACCAAAGCCTGAAGGGCCGGCATCGATGGTCCGTTGCCCACAATCCTGATTTTCAGATCGGTAGCGATATCGGGGTTCCGGGCGCGCAATCGTTCGGCGGCGCGAATCAGCAGCTCGTAATTCTTTTGCGGTGAAGGGGCACCCACGCTCAGAATACTGGGCAGGTCCGCGATACGCGACCGCGCCTCCCCAGCTTTGAAATTCTGGGATGCTGCATTGATGACCTTGGAAATCGGGCGCCGGGAAAATTGCTTGGCGGTCCCCGCGCACCGATCGCTGATCGCTACATAGTGATCCACGACTGTGTCGAAGAAGAAGAACAACCGGGCAGGAAAACTCAGGCGGCTGTTGTGGTGGGTCATGACCAGCGGCGCGTCCGGTCTCAAAAATGCCAGAAACAGTGCAGCTTGTGCCGTGTGAACGTGAATCACATCGGGATTGATATCGGCAAGAGCCCGGCGAAGTGCGCGAACACCGGCGATCGGGTTGCGCCGATTGGCGAGCGCGAGAGACGCGGTTTTGACGCCCGCAGCGTCAAGTTCGCCGCGCATCAACTGCTCGGCATTTTCCGAGTTTCCGATCTGGGCGGCATCGCTCAGCGCAAGGACGCACGCCTCATGGCCTTGTGCGATAAATTCACGCGACAGGTTGGAAACGAGCATTTCCGCGCCGCCCGTCGTGAAACTAGTGATGATCGACAATATGCGCACGCCGTCCCAACCTCTCAATCCTGAGCAGACGCTCAGTCGCGACCTGGTTTACCGGATCGCTGCTAGTAGCGGACCCTCAGCTCGATGCCCCCGCGGAACCTGTCGAACTCATCGAAGGGCCGCGAGCTCGAACGGCTCGAATAGCGGGCCGTCGCTGCAATCGCGAGGAAACGGTTGAGCCTGTATTCGAGCTCGCCGAACGCGCCAATCGTGTCCTCGTCGCCGCCATTGACGAAATTTGTCCGCCGATAAAATACCGCAGACTGCCAGCGCAGATTGTGCCTGATTTCCTGCTGGAGACCTAAGGTAATCCGGGTATCTTCGCGAGAAGTAGCGCCAGCGCGGAACGTGGCAACATCGCCGCGAAACACCTCTGCAGACACGACGGTTCGTTCCGATGGTTCGTAAAGGAGCGAACCCTGGACAGAGAGGCCGGTCCGCGCTTGCAGCACGGGATCATCCGGATTGAACCGAAACACGCCAACCGCAATCCGGCCACGCACAAGCCCGCCAGGATCGATTTCAACCCCGGCGCGCGCGCCATAAGTATTGGAATCGCGATCGACACCGCTGATGTCGGTCGCCAATCGGAAATCGCGAGCCGAATAAAATGGCCGGACATAAACACTGGTGCGTGCACTGACACGATAACCAATCCGACCGGCCAGCCTTACGGTGTCGTGATCGCGTTCCGAATCGATCGCCGCCCGATAGTCAAACTTGGTGAAACCGGCGAGCAGGCTGAAACCGAGCCGATTGCCGGAATGGGAATATTCGATCTCGCCGTTATAGGCATCGAGAAGCCGCCGTCCGCTTCCCAATATGTTTTGTGCCTCGGGATCACCGCGATCCTCGACCACCCGTTGCCAATATGCGTCCGTTCGAATCTGATCGGCCTCACTTATCCGAAGCACCGTGTCTAAGCGGGTCAGGCCTGCAACATTGTCTTCCGCTGTAAGATCGAAATAACGGTTGACCTCAGCCTGTGCCGTTCCGCGGACCCGGAGCGTTTCTCCCTGATGCGTAACAACGAGCCTGGGCGAGAAAACTACCCTGAAATCCGACTGCTCATTGTTCGGCGCGGCGAATATATTGTTGTCATACACCAACCCGAGTTCCGCACTTGGCTGGAACGTGATCTGGCCCATGCGAAAACCAATCGGCTGGAAGTCATCGACCTCCTCCAATGCGGGCGCAGTCCTTTCAATGACCTGCGCGTGCGCAACGGCAGGTGAAAGCAAAACCGCGAGTAGACAAAAGCGGCCGAAGGGCCGTGAAATTAGAACCATCTTTCGTAGACGCGAATTGTGTCGCCAGGCTGAATCAGCGTTGCTTCATCGGCACGACCGGTGACGCGCTCACCATTGACTGTGCGCGTGATTGATACTTCGCCATCCGAGGCCCGGAACGTATAGCCCCCAGCAACCGAAATAGCGGACAATACCGAGAGACCGTGCCGGTACTGATATTCGCCAGGATTGCGCACCTCTCCCAATATGTAAAACGGACGCAGCGTCACCGGCTGGACATTCACATTGGGCGAATTGATGATGGACCGCTCCACGAGCTGGTTTCCAATCGCCGTTTCCAGATTGGCAACGGTCAGGCCCTCGGCCTGGATCGGCCCGGCGAGCGGCAGCGTCAACACGCCTTCGTCATTGACCGTGAACGTGTTGCTGGCGGCTTCCAGCCCATAAACGAAAATCCGGACTTCGTCGCCGGGCGCCAACCGATATTCCGGCACAGCGCTTGACGAAAGTGTCGGCAGCGACCCGAGACCGTTAGAACAGCCTCCCAGCACGAAAAAAGCCAATAATAAGGTAATCAAGCTCTTTCGGGAAATCATGACAAAGCCTCCCAGATCTGTGTCGGTTCGGAGCTATGATAACCTGACCGGCCCTTCGGGAACATGACAATTTTGGCTTATACCATCGCTCATAGGTGGAAGATTCTACCTAAAGGCTATGTCGCAAGTCCCTCGAATAGAGCGCATGGCGGCATTTGCACGGCCCGCCACCACGAAACTGGGCGGCCGGACTGCGCCGATCAGGCCGAAACCATGCCTTTGGCCGCCTCGAAGTCCGAAAGCACATCACAGACCGCGATGGCCATTCGCTCCATATCAGTCTCATCCAGTGTCGGATCCACCGGCAACATGACGGAACGCCGCCCGACATCACGCGCTACCGCCAAATCGCCATCGCGGAGCGGCGGATCAGCCCGGAAAGCCTCTTCAAGAGACATGTCGGGACAGGAACCGCTCGCAGCGGGTACACCGGCTGCACGCAGCGCGCCGATCAGAGCGCCGACATCGTCGAACTCCGACTCATGATCGGGCCGGATCATGAAGTAATATTTGTAATAAGCATGACGCATTTCGCGCGGGACTGACAGTATTTCGACGGCCGGGTGATCCCGTAAATGCTCTTCCAATACTGCTGCATTGCGTGTGCGCGCATCGAGCCAATCCGGCAATTTGGATAGCTGGATCCGGCCTATCGCGGCCTGCATCTCGGTCAGCCGAAAATTGTTGCCAAAACTGTCATGGACGTAGCGGAACTCATTTCCAGGCACCGCGTTCAGAACCTTATCAGGATTTTTGCCATGGTCCTTGTACGACCACGCCGCTCGCCAGTGGTTTTCTTCGCGCAAAAGCAGCATGCCGCCCTCGCCGCCTGTCGTCATGATTTTGTCCGTGCAAAAGGAAAAGGCCGCAGCATCGCCGAACGACCCGAGCATCCGGCCGCGATACTCGGCTCCATGCGACTGAGCGCAATCCTCGATCAGCATCAGGTCGTTTTCACGGCAAAGTTCGACCAGTGATTCCATGTCGCACGGCCTGCCAGCCAGATGCACGGCGATCACCGCTTTAGTCGCATCTGTGATCATGCGCTTGACGCTCGCCGGATCGATATTGTGGCTCCCCACCTCGATATCGGCAAAGACCGGCCGAGCGCCGAGTGCGAGAGCGCAGGAAGCCGTTGCAAAGAAGCTGCGTGCCGGCACGATTACCTCGTCGCCTTCGCCGATCCCAAGCGCGCGTAGCGCCAGATCGAGCGCTAGCGTCCCGTTGGCTGCGGCGATGCCGTACGGCATGCCACAATAGGCAGCAAATTCGTTTTCGAAGGCCGTGCATTGCTCACCATGAACACGGGCGTTCACGCGGCCACTGCGTAGTACAGCAGCGGCGGCCTCTACCTCGTCTTCGTCATGACGCGGCCAGGTTGAACGGATCGGTCTCACCGTCAATTATCCGCCTTCACGACCAGGGCCGGCCTTTGGTTTTTTCGCGGCTGGCCCGGCTGCCCATCGTCGGCTTCGTGATCTGCGGGCGTTGGAACGGCCTTTAGTCCGGGATTCCGGATACCTTCGAACTTCGCACCCATCCGTTGATCGGATGAAAGCTTAACCAAGGCGTGCACCTTTTCCATCACCTGCGGCGCATCACCGTGCCGGATGAGCCTTTCCAGTTCATTGATCCGCTTGACGAGTAGCGGCAAAGGAACCGGGCATGGGCGTGCCTCGAAAATTCGCGGCAATGTGGATTCGAAACGCTCTTCGGACGCATCGAACAGTTCTTCGTAGAGCTTTTCACCCGGACGCAGGCCGATATATTCGATTTTCACGTCCACGCCTGGCTGCAGACCGACAGACCGGATCATGCGCTTGGCAAGATCCACGATCTTGACCGGTTCGCCCATATCCAGAACGAAGATCGACCCTCGACCTGACCGTTTTTTCAGCGCGCCGGAACTGCTGGTAAGGATCAACTGAACAGCTTCCTGCACGGTCATGAAGAAGCGTTCGATATCGGGATGCGTAACCGTCAACGGTTTGCCATTGGCAAGCTGGCTTTGGAACAGCGGGATGAGTGAGCCACTCGATCCCAGCACATTACCGAACCGTACGGTCATGAAGCGCGGGCTCTTAACATCCGACTCGCCGACCAGATCGAGCGCCTGGCAATAGAGTTCGCCTACCCGTTTCGTCGCGCCCATCAACCCAACCGGGTTTACCGCCTTGTCGGTTGAAACCTGCACCATCGCGCGGACGCCATACTCGCATACCGCATCGGCCACATTCTTCGTGCCGATAACATTGGTATGCACGCCAGCGCATGGATTGGCCTCCACGAGCGGCACGTGCTTCAGGGCGGCGGCGTGAAAAACGATATAGGGCTCATAGCGCTCAAACACTTCGAACAGCGCGTCACGCTGGCGCACAGAGGCCAGAGCGGTGTGGAACGTAATATCCGGATGCCGTTCCCGCATTTCCATGTCGATCGCATAAAGACTGTACTCGGCGTGATCGAGCAGAATGATTTCTTCCGCACCATAGGCTGCCAGCTGACGCACGAGCTCGCTGCCGATCGTGCCTCCCGCGCCGGTAACGAGCACCACCCTGCCGGTGATCACCCGATCAACCATGCCGCGTTCGAGCTTTATCTCCGGTCGTCCGAGCAGGTCTGCGAGCGGCAGATATTGCAGATTGAGCTTCGGCCGCTGCTGCGACATCTGGTTCCATGGATCATGGGTGCGCGCCAAGATCATGCCGAGATCGTTGACCAACGATGCCAGTCGCATGAATTCACGATCAGACATCTGCGTATCATCGTCCTGTAGAATGATGCAGTCAGGCTTTTGGCCCCGCTCACCCAGCTTGGTAACGATATCTTCCAACGCCTCAGGAGAGCCGAGCACCGGCACCCCGCCAAAGCGCAGGCGCTGGTCCATGCCGTCGGGGGTCAGAATGCCGGTCACATTCACGCCAGATTTTGTGTCTGACTGGATCAGCTCGATCATCGCGCGCGCCCAATCGCTTGACCCAAGCAATAACGCATTGCGACGCCGGACATCGACCGCTGCCGAACGGCGCGAACGCCTTGTATTTTCTCTAAACGCCCGGCGCAGGGTCCGCATCGACGCCATGGCTACAAGCACGAGCGCGGCATGAACGATCACAAAGGGTATCACGACGTCGAGGCGCAAGCGCAGTTCCGGGAAGACGAGCAGGCAAGCCATCCAAGCCGTGCTAAGGGCAGCCGTCACCACCAAACCGATATACAGGCCGTCGCTGAACGACATAAACCGCCAGCTGCGTTTGTATGTCCCGGTCATCATGAAGATTGCCGTACAGATCGTCACAAGCAGGAGTGCGACAGTGCCGCTCCGCGCCAGGATTTCGGCCAGCTCGCTACCGTTTTGCACCGCCGCGAGAAACAGCGCGACAAGAACTGCGATCGCATCAAGCGAGGCGATGATGAGGAGCCGGATTGTGCGGATCAGCAACAGATAGTTGCGGGGCGAGAGGCGCTCTCTCAGAGCTGCCTTAACCCGATCCACAAAGCCTGGGTTTTGATTCTGCCAAGCAGGGTCGTCCGCGGCCATCTCGTTCCGGCTTTCCTGCAGGGAGGTCATGGTCATTCAAATCACTCTTGCCGAAGGGCAGCGCCCGATTGCAATCCTGACCGTCAAGTCCTGAGAAAGCTGTCGCTTCCAGCAGGGCTTAGCTCACCGACACCCGTGCGGGCGGATCGACAAACGGCCAATTCGGTATCTGGCTATCACAGGAAGGCGCGCGGCGATGGTTCCCTTCCGACCAGTATTCGGAATCGCGCAGGCCACCCTAAAGAGAAAGGATTATCCGCCGGAGGGTGTAGAGCGTAACGGCTGCCCCTTAGTATATTGTCCCTATTTTCAGCTGCAGGAGCCGATGTGACGGCCTATCACTGCGCTATGCAACAGGCTCCGGCCGACCCAAGGCTGCCAATAGCGGCGCCTGGGCCGGATCCGGTGTGTTTGCACCAACACTACGGGAAAATACCGCGGCGGTTATGAAAATCCTCGTTCTCAGCAGTTTATCCTGGTCTCTCGTAAACTTCCGCGGGCGGCTTCTATCCGACCTCGCCAGCGCCGGTCATGAGGTCATCGCGTGCGCTCCGGACCGTGAACAAGGGGTGCTGGACTGGCTGACTGAGCGCGGAATCACCTTCCGCCAAACGCCGATGAACCGCGCCGGCACTAACCCGATTTCGGATCTCGCAGTGCTCGCCCGATATGTGAAGCTGATCCTCAAGGAACGGCCTGACGCCGTAATGGCCTACACGCAAAAGCCGATCATCTATGGCGGGCTGGCGAGCCGTATCTGCCGCCTGAAGCGCTTCTTCGTCATAATGAGCGGGCTTGGCTATGTATTCAGCGATGAGGCCAGCGCGCGGGGGACATTGCGGCGGATCGTCAGTCGAATTTACGCGGCCGGTGTGCGAAAAGCGGAAGCAATATTTGTGTTCAATGGCGACGACCGCCGATTAATGATGGAACATGGGATCATCGGGCCTGACCATCGTGTCGTGCAGGTACCCGGGTCGGGCGTGGATATCGACTATTTCGCCGAAGCGCCGTTACCGGACGGACCGCCATCCTTCGTCATGATTTCCCGCTTGATGCGCGATAAAGGTGTCGCAGACTATGTGGAGGCTGCTCGGCTGGTTAAAGCGGAAATCCCCAGCGCGCGGTTCACATTGGTCGGCCGCTACGAACCCGAAAATCCCACCGGCTATTCCAAAGAAGATGTCGAGCGTTGGGTGCGCGAGGGGCTGGTCGACCATGTTCCCGAGACCCGGGATGTGCGACCCTTTCTTGCCGATGCCCATGCCTTTGTTCTGCCTTCCTATTATCGCGAAGGCCTGCCGCGGACGATACTCGAGGCCTTGGCGGTGGGTCGACCGGTCGTAACGACCGATATGCCGGGCTGCCGTGAGCCGATCGATCCGGGCGTGAACGGCTGGTTGGTGCAGCCGAAAGCCGCCCCTGAACTGGCCGCTGCGATGATACGAACGGTCAGCGACCGGCAGAAACTGGACAGCATGGCGGCCGCCGCCCGGCAAACGACCGTGCAGAAATACTCGGTCGATATCGTCAATGCCAAGCTCATTTCGGAAATGCAGCTCGACCAGAAACCAGCAACAGACACAGCGGCAATCGCCGTCGGCTAGGAAATGATCAGGCTATTATCAGCAAGCGCGGCCATCATCGGCGTCATCCTGACCGCCCCGGTCATGGTGATCCTTGCGATCATCATTGCAGCGACGATGGGCCGGCCTGTACTGTTTCGGCAGGATCGCGCCGGACTTGATGGTAAACCGTTCGAGATGTTGAAGTTTCGGTCCATGCGGGAAGCCTATGACACCAGCGGGCAACCGCTGCCCGACGCCGAGCGGATTACGCCCCTGGGCCGGTTTCTCAGACGCAGCCGGCTGGATGAGCTGCCTGAATTGCTGAACATCCTACGCGGTGAAATGGCCTGGATAGGCCCGCGTCCGCTATTGCCCCGCACCATCTCTGCGATGGGCAGCGCCGGCGAACGTCGGTGCGCCGTGCGCCCGGGACTGACGGGCTGGGCCCAGATCAATGGCAACAGCCTGCTCAGCGATGAAGAGAAGCTCTCGCTCGATCTGTGGTATGTGGAAAATTGCAATCCGCTGCTGAACGTGATGATAGTGCTGGCAACTATCCGCGTCATAATTGCCGGCGAACGCGTCAACCAGAAAGCATTGGAGAAGTGCCGTGCGGGCAATCCTAGTCGGAGCAGTTGAAAGCACACAGATTGCTCTGGCGGCCTTTGCGCAATCGCCGGACTGCGAACTGGCACTAGTGCTCACCCTGCCGCCGGAAAAGGCGTCACGCCACTCCGATTTCGTCGATCTATCCGAAGAGGCGAACGCGGCCGGTGTCCGGCTCGAGGCGGTCGAGAATATCAACCGCCCAGAAGCAATCGAACTGATCCGTAAAGCCGAGGCCGACTATATGTTTGTAATCGGGTGGTCGCAGATTTGCGGGCCGGAGGTCATGAACAGTTTGCCCGACAAGGTCATCGGCTATCATCCGGCAGCTCTGCCGCGAATGCGCGGAAGGGCGGCGATTCCCTGGACCATCCTGCAGCGCGAGCCGATCACGGCCGGCACCCTTTTCTGGATCGACGAGGGCGTCGACAGCGGGCCGATTCTCGATCAGGAATTTTTCCACGTCGCGCCGGACGAAACGGCCGCTTCGCTTTATGATCGCCATATGAAGGCGCTCGAAGCAATGCTCCACCGGACACTCCCGCAAATGGCAACGGGGCGCGCCCGGCGCACCATTCAGGACGAGCGCTACACAAGCTGGGCAGCGAAGCGAACGCCCGAGGATGGCCGCATCGACTGGGCATTGCCCGCGCAGGAGATCGACCGGCTGGTTCGCGCCGTCGGCCGCCCCTATCCGGGCGCGTTTTCGGAATATAAGGGCGAGCGTCTCACCATTTGGGCATCCCGCGTAACCGGGATGGACAGCCATTACGCGGCCCTGCCCGGCCAGGTTATCGACCGTGCCGAAGACGGAACACGGTTCACGGTGATGTGCGGAGAGAATACAGCGCTGGAAATACTGGACTGGGATTATCAGGGCGCGGCGCGGCTGCTGCTCCATGGGCGATTGGGGGCCACGGCATGATCGACTGGGCAAATATCAGCACCGCCGCTGTCGTGGCGCCGCATCCCGATGACGAGATACTCGGCTGCGGTGGGACGATCTCACGCCTAGTGGAATCGGGCACGGACGTTCATGCCGTTATCATGACGAAAGGAATGCCGCCCCTGTTTGATGAACAATGGGTGGAATCCGTGCGTACCGAAACGCTGAATGCGCACAGACATCTGGGGATTGCCGATACGCATTTTCTGGATCTTCCGGCAGCGCAGCTCGACCAAGTCGGCCAAGCCCGCGTCAACGCTGCGCTTGGAGAATGCCTCGACGGGATAGCCCCAGACTTGCTCTTCGTCCCTTTTGTTGGGGATATTCATTTGGATCACCAGGTCTCGTTTAATGCCGCAATGGTCTGGGCCCGGCCCCGCAGCCCATCCGCACCAAAAATGGTCCTCGCCTACGAGACGCTGTCGGAAACCAACTGGCTCGCTCCGGGTATCACTCCGGCTTTCACGCCTAATTGTTACATCGATATTGGCGACCATATCGATCGGAAGATCGCGGCCTTTGAGCAATTCGAATCGCAGGTCCAAAAATCGCCGGATGAACGGTCACCGGAGACGATTCGTGCCCTGGCGACGGTCCGAGGATCGACGGTTTACCATCATTCTGCAGAAGCGTTCATGATAGTCAGAATAGCCGTTTAAACCGCAGATTTCCGAACTTCCTTATCCACCGCTCAAGCGGACTACCCCCTTTGAATTTCCCATTAACTTTAAATGGGATTGGAGATGATTCGACTCTAAACAAAGAATCAACTACGTTCCTCAACAAGGTCGTAAGGATGAAGTCCATCGGGGAGATGGCTATCTGAAAAGACCTATCCCCCCGAGATTGACGGTAACCCGTCTGGTCATGCGCCTTACGACTTTATTGGGCCGCGTATTATGTCCACCTGGGGGGGAGTTAGAGTATGAATCGCGCAGCTGAGATTATTATCGTCAGCCACAATACTATCGTTCGAGAAGGTTTGCGCCGGATCGTTGAGGAAAGAGACTTCAACGTAACGCAATCTGTCGACGCGGTTTCCAAGGTTCGCAGCGATATCCCGCAAACGGTTGGAATTTTCATCCTGCTTATTGATTCGAACGACCCGAGTTTTCAGGTCGAGGATGTTCGTACCCTGAAGAGCCGTCATCCCGATATGCGGGTCGTTCTGCTTTCGGACAGCTTCGAATTCGACACGATGGTCAAGGCATTCCGGTTGGGTGCCCATGGCTATATCGTCAAGGAACTGGCTTGCGAGCCACTGATTATTTCTTTGCAGCTGATCGCGGCGAACGAAAAGGTTATGCCTTCGCAGCTGGCCGAGGAACTGCCGACCCATGCGTCGGATTTCTACCCGGCAAACAGCAACAAGACACTTGAAAGCGCCGAACTGACTGATCGCGAGGTCGAGATTTTACGGTGCCTCATCATGGGTTGCCCGAATAAGGTGATCTCGCGCCATCTTGGTATTAGCGAAGCGACCGTGAAGGTTCATGTGAAAGCTATCCTACGGAAATTGCAGGTACAAAACCGGACGCAGGCCGCCATCTGGGCAGTGAATCACGGTGTTGAAGGCTTCGGCGTCAACGAAGGTGAAGAGGCTGTCGGCGGGGAACCCGCAAACGTCATCGCAGAAACACAGGCAGAGGCGGCAGTCGTCGCCTAACTTATCGGTTTGAGGTAGCGGATCGCGGGCAAGCGACTCATCCGTGTCCGCTACCTCGAAATCCGTTTTTCCTAAGACCCGCTATGGTCAATCGCCACCGATTGCGTCGCGAGCCCTTCTACGAGCTCGCGCAGCCCATCGGCGAGCCCTGTCGGCGCAAATCCCAAATTGCTGATTGCCGAGATATCGGGAGCCGCGAAGCCGCGGTCCGGAGAAGTTCCGTCGTCCCTGAGAATGATCGCTTCACGGGGCGCGGCCGTAAGTTCGCGCAGCTGCTCGGCGAGAGCAGAAATCCTTGTCCGAACGCCACTGCCAACGTTGAATGGCCCCTCCACACCATGCTCCAACACAAGCGATATGGCCTTCGAAACGTCTCCTACAGTTACAAAATCTACCCCGAACGCGCCGTTGCCAGCCAGTTCAACCGTCTCTCCGGACAGCAGCTGACGCGCCAGCCGGACAACAACATTGCTGGGCTGCGCGGCGCCGTACACGGCGCTCAGCCGCAGGGTGGCCGCGGATAACCCCGCTTGCCGGCATGCGTGTTGCGCATAAAGTTCCTGGGCTATTTTCGAGGCGAAGTAATATTCCCGACTTTCGGGGAACATCGGTGCCCGCTCATCCGGTGTTTCCTTGGCCGCTGAATAGGCGTTTGCGCTCGACATCTGGACGAACCGCTTCACCCCGGCGGTCGCTGCCGCTTCAATCAACCGAGCGGTGCCGAGCGCATTCACTTCCCAGCATCGAGCTGCGGCCTCGATATCACCATGATCGGACGGGATATGCGCTGCGAGATGGACCAGTGTATCGCATCCGCGGAAATCGGCCGGATCTATTTGCACGCCGGCTCCCAGACGCAACGGACGATAGTCTTCGCCGGATCCGCCGCCGCTCGAACCCGCAAATGGTCGGACACTCCATCCGCGGCGGCGCGCATCCTGCAGAAACTGCTGCCCGACGAACCCGGTAGCGCCAGTTACGGCGATAACCGATTCCGGACGGATAGTTATCGGACCTGATCCAATTGTTCAGCGCTCACAAACTGTTCGCTGAGATGGCGTAATATGGTGCCGTGGCGGATCTCCGGCTCGATAATATCCTCGCCGAACAATATCTTACGGATACACATCTCAACTTCGTTGAAACCGACGAGTGCGCGCAGCGGCGTGGCGCCGGAAAACCGGGCGTTGATCTCGAATATCCGCGGCCGCCCCGCCCCGTCTATGCGGAACTGGAAATTTGCCGGGCCGTAAGGCTGCAACGCTTCGCCGGCCTTGCGGACAAAGGCGTTCAAATCTTCATAGGCGTCCGCATAGGCACGGTTTGTATTTCCGTCACGCAGATCGCGCCGCATCACGATTGAAGCCTGCGCTTGTCCGTCAAACACCAGCGCGCTTGCGGTATATTCGGTGTCCGGTTCGCCTGCACATTCCTGAACCATCAGGCCGGAACGTCCTTTCACAGTCTCCCGCAATTCAGCTTCTGTTTGCACGAGCGACACGCCTGCTGATCTTGCGCCGATTCGAGGCTTCACGATAAGCGGAAAACCGACCGTTTCGATGACTGCCGCCAGTGCCTCTTCATCTTCGGGTACCGCGGTAGCGAGCGGATTCATATCGCTTTCCGTCAGAAATTCCTGCGTCAGATACTTGTCGTCCGCAATCGCCACAACGCGAGGATCGCTCACCAGAATATGGGTATTGAACCGCTCTTCCAGCATGTGTCGATGTTCGGCAAAACACGGTAACTCAACATCAGTGCCCACCAGCACAATATCTGGTTTTTCCTGCGCCAGGATATCGGAGAAGCGATCCACATAGTCCGGATCGGAAGCAAACGGCACCTTATAGGCGGTATCGGCCCAGTAGAGAGCAGAGGATAGCGGGCTGGGATCGGCCGTGACAATCCTGCAATCAAGGGTGGATCGCTTCAATGCCTTTACCATGCCCTGGCCGAGAACGGCTCCGGCACCAGTGACCATAATCGTAATCATTGGAAAAACATCGCCAGTCGTTCCTTCGTCTTCGCCCCCATCGACGTCGCCGCAATCTCGGCCAAATGCTGTTTTACGTCGAATTCCACGGGCCGTGCCTCTAGCTTGAATACATCATCGTCAAATTCAACCGTTGCCCATTGGGGCCTGCGATCTTTGCGATCCCTGGGTTGGCCAAGAGACCCGATGGTCACAGCCGTCTCGTCTCCCTTGTCAAGCCGAACTGCGCGATGCGTATGTCCAAACACCCCCCAACGATAATCCCGCTTGGCAAGGATTCGACATGCCCATCCGAGCTCTTGGTCGGTACGCAAATAGGTCCAGTCTCCATAATCATAGGGATTGGCATGTGCCACAAAAAGCTGCCCTGATGACCAACTCTCGCGCCATGGCAGGGCGTCGAGACACCGGGGCTCAAGCTGGGCCCGCGTCCAATCCACTGACTCGCATATCCACTCGTTCAGCCGGTCGTAATAGCCCGTCTCGCCCTTATCGAGATCGAGATAGAGCTGATCATGATTGCCGAGAATGAGAATGGCGTTGTCGCGGGCGACAGCGTCGGACACCAGGTCAAGCGTCCGTTTCGGCTGCACGCCATATGTCAGGATGTCGCCAAGGATGATCAGCCGGTCAAATCCTTCCGTCCGGGCAGCCTCCAGCGCGCGTTCGGTTGTATCCGCCACGGCATGCAGGTCACTCAAAATGGCGAGTTTCATGGTCAATCCGCCGCTCATACACGCGCAACTCTACACCGGTAAAGCCGGACAGTCATGCCCACACTCCCACTCAGCCAACACCATCCGGATGGAAGAGCATTTTGCGGATCAGAAGGGCCGCAGTTCTTGCCGTAACGCTATCTTGGTCATTGGGTGGCGACAGCTCGACTATGTCCATTAGCGGGCAGCGCGTTCCCATCTGGCTGCAAGCGTACAGAACATAACTCACAATATGCTCGATCGTGGCGAGCGGGACGCCGCGCGCGGCCGGCGCGCTGACCCCGGGTGCCTGAAAATGCGGGAGCACATCGATATCGATCGTCAGGTAGATGATGTCGGACCGTTCGATGATCTCGTCGATCCTCTGATCGGCAGCATGGCTGTCGGCAATCAAGGCATGATCCGACACTGTGTTGACCCCCCAGTCATGCGCCCGGTTCATCAGTACGGCCGTGTTCGATTCAGCCGCGATTCCGAGGCACAGATAATCGAACCGCTCGGGGTTCAGGCCGCGGATTTGTGCAAAAGGCGTTCCCGATGATGGCCCGGCGTCACCCACCAACCGTAAATCGAGATGGGCGTCGAGGTTGATGATGCCGATCTGGCTGTCGGGATATCGCTTTCTCAGCCCGCTGAAGCTGCCAAAGGCAGTTTCGTGCCCACCGCCGAGCACAACGAGCCGATCATGCGCGCCAAGTGCTTGGTCAATGGCATCCGCCAAAGCGGCCTGTCCCGCTTCCAGATCATCGCCGATTACCTCAATGTCACCCAAGTCGCTGAATTTCTGTATTTCTTTGGGAGCAGCAAGATTGGCCAGCGCCGTGCGAAGGGCCGCCGGACCATCATGAGCACCGGTCCGCCCCTTGTTCCGCGCCACGCCCGCATCACACGCAAAACCGATCACCGCGCGCGATGCATCATCCGCCACCAGATTATGGAGACGAACCGCGCCCTCCCCATCTTCAGGATCATCACGCCCGGACCAGGGCTGCGGTGGAACGATGTTTACCGGCATCGCAGCTTACTCGTCCGCCAAGATGGCCGGGAGATTCAGATCATGCTCCCGGGCGCAGGCGATCGCATCCTCATATCCCGCATCGGCATGCCGCATGACGCCGGTAGCCGGGTCATTCCACAACACTCGGCGCAGGCGCCGATCAGCGTCCTCGCTTCCGTCGCAACAAATCACCATGCCGCTATGCTGGGAGAAGCCCATACCGACGCCGCCGCCATGGTGCAGGCTGACCCAAGTCGCGCCGCTTGCCGTGTTCAACAGCGCGTTAAGCAGCGGCCAGTCGGATACCGCGTCAGACCCGTCGCGCATGGATTCTGTTTCGCGGTTCGGAGAGGCGACCGATCCGCTGTCGAGATGATCGCGCCCGATCACCACAGGCGCGCTGAGTTCGCCGGTACGCACCATCTCATTAAAAGCCAGCCCAAGCTTGTCGCGCAACCCGAGCCCAACCCAGCAGATGCGTGCGGGGAGCCCCTGAAATGCAATCCGTTCGCGGGCCATGTCGAGCCAGTTGTGAAGGTGGGAATCATCGGCGATAACCTCCTTCACCTTGGCGTCGGTCTTGTAGATATCTTCCGGATCACCGGACAGCGCGCACCAGCGGAACGGCCCGACACCCCGGCAGAATAGCGGGCGGATATAGGCGGGTACGAAGCCCGGGAATGCAAACGCATTCTCAAACCCTTCTTCGAGCGCTACCTGCCTGATATTATTGCCATAATCGACGGTAGGGACACCGGCATTCCAATAATCGACCATGGCTTCGACATGGACCTTCATCGCCGCCCGCGCGGCTTTTTCCACGGCTTTGGGATCGCTTTCCTGCTTGGCGCGCCATTCGGCCACACCCCAGCCAATCGGCAGATAGCCATGCACCGGATCATGGGCACTCGTTTGGTCGGTCAGGATGTCCGGCTTCACGCCGCGCTTGAACAGCTCGGGCACGATTTCCGCGGCATTGCCAATCAGCGCAACGGACTTGGCTTCTTTCGCCGCCGTCCAGCGGTCGATCATCGCCAAGGCCTCATCGATATCGCGGGTTTTTTCGTCGACATAGCGCGTCCGCAATCGGAAATCGGCGCGGGTTTCATCGCATTCGATCGCCAGGCAACAGGCGCCGGCCATGACGGCGGCAAGCGGTTGCGCACCGCCCATGCCGCCGAGCCCGGCCGTCATTATCCAACGTCCTTTCAGATCGCCGTCATAATGCTGGCGACCCGCCTCGACAAAGGTCTCATAGGTGCCCTGAACGATGCCCTGCGTGCCGATATAGATCCAGGAGCCGGCCGTCATCTGGCCGTACATCGCAAGGCCCTTTTTATCGAGCTCGTTGAAATGATCCCAATTCGCCCAGTGCGGAACGAGGTTGGAGTTGGCGATCAACACGCGCGGCGCATCGGCATGGGTCCGGAAAACGCCGACCGGCTTGCCCGACTGGACGAGCAAAGTCTCGTCACTCTCCAACTCTTTCAGGCTGTCGACAATGCCATCAAAAGCCTCCCAATTGCGCGCCGCCCGGCCAATTCCGCCATAAACGACCAGCTCGTCGGGATTTTCGGCCACATCGGGGTGGAGGTTGTTCATCAACATCCGCATCGGCGCTTCGGTCAACCAGGATTTGGCCGTGATTTCGGTACCCGTGGGCGGATAGACTGCCCGGCTGTTATGCGAACGATCAATCACGGAAATTCTCCTCAATTCCGGGAAATGCAATGCCCGTGGCATCCAATAGGTCATGCCCGGCGACCATTTGGGCTGAGCGCTCCAGATCGGGCGCAAGGAAGCGATCCTCGGTCAGGGGGCCAATGTCTCGATAAAAACGAGCGCAGACATGGCTCAGCGCCGCGCTGGTTTTCAGGGGCTCGCGAAAACGCGTTCCCTCGATCGCGCAAAACACTTCGATGCCTAGAATCTGGAACAGGTTCTGCGCCATCGGCCCCAGTCGGCGCGCGCCATGGGCGGCCATGCTGACATGATCTTCCTGGTTGGCGCTGGTCGGCGTGGAATCTGTTGAGCATGGATTTGCGAGGTGCTTGTTCTCGCTCATCAAGGCGGCGCTCGTGACTTCAGCGATCATCATTCCTGAGTTGAGCCCCGCATCTGCCGCCAGGAATGGCGGGAGATCAAAGCTCAATGTTGGGTCGACCAGCAAGGCAATGCGCCGCTGGGATATCGAGCCGATCTCGGCCATCGCCAGAGCAATCATATCGGCGGCAAAGGCAACCGGCTCGGCATGAAAATTCCCGCCCGAAACAATCCGGTCTTCCGAAGTCAGAACAATCGGATTGTCCGTTGCTGCATTGGCTTCACGGCGAAGCGTTTCGCCAGCCTGGATAATCATGTCCATTGCCGCGCCCACGACCTGGGGCTGGCAGCGCATGCAATATGGATCCTGGACGCGTGGATCATCATCGCGATGGGCCTCACGGATCTCGCTGCCGTCCAGCAGCGCGCGCATCGAGGCTGCTGCAGCAATCTGCCCGGGATGACCGCGCAACAGATGAATCTCATCAATCAACGGCGCAGTGGATGCCATTGCCGCATCAATCGACAGCGACGCCGAGACGAGAGATGTCTGTGCCGCGTGCCAGGCATTGAACAGGCCGACCAGGGCATGGGCGGTCGAAAACTGGGTCCCGTTGATCAGCGCCAACCCCTCTTTGGGCCCCAATATCACGGGTGTGAGCCCAGCCTTCTCCAACGCGGCTCCGCCGGGCAGTACATCGCCCTGCCATTCCGCGTCCCCTTCGCCGATCATCACCGCCGCCATATGCGCCAGCGGCGCCAAGTCGCCCGACGCGCCAACCGATCCCTGGGCGGGCACAACCGGCGTGACGCCGTTCTCCAACATGGCTTCGAGCAATGTCACCGTTGCAGGCCGGATACCCGAGGCGCCCCGTCCCAGAGAAATGAGCTTGAGCACCATCATCAATCTCGCGATCGCGCGCGAAGTCGGCGCTCCGACGCCTGAGCAATGCGAGAGCACAAGATTGCGTTGCAATGTTTCTGTATCATCCGGTGCGATGCGAATAGATGCCAGTTTCCCAAATCCGGTGTTCACACCATAAATCGCATCCGGGCCTTTCGCGGCTTTCTCGACCCGCTCGGCCGATGCAGCGATGCGCGCATGGGCAGCCTCGTCCAGTTTAACCGGAAGCTCCTCCCGCCAGATTTCCTCCAATTGAGTGAGGCTGACATCACCGGGTGACAGGTTCAGCATATCTCGCCTCCGAAAATGCGCATCTCCAATGGGGCGTCTCCTATACGATAGCTAAGCTCGGCCGGATCAGCGAATTTCCATACTGCCAGGTCCGCGCGCTGGCCGGCTTCCAATTGGCCGCAATCGTCGAGCCCCAATGCGCGTGCACCGTTCGCTGTGACGGCTTTGAGGCATTCTTTCGGGGTCAGGCCAAATAATGTCGCGCCCATATTCATGATCAGCCGGAGCGATGTCATGGGCGAGGATCCCGGATTACAGTCTGTCGCCAGAGCAAGCGGAACGCCCGCATCGCGAAGTTTTTGAACTGGCGGTTTTTGCGTCTCTTTGAGCGCGTAAAACGCGCCCGGAAGCAACACCGCGACCATCTTCGCATCGGCCATGGCGGCAACGCCATCATCACCCAGATATTCGAGATGGTCGGCCGAGAGTGCCGAGTAACGCGCCGCTAACTCTGCCCCGCCCTGGTCCGATAATTGTTCGGCATGGATTTTTACGGGCAAGTCGAGATCGGCGGCCGCCCGGAAAACACGCTCCATCTGGCTGGCCGTGAAGCCCACGGTTTCGCAAAAGCCATCGACCGCATCGACCAGGCCTTCGCGCGCTGCCGCCTCCATTGTCGGCAGGCAGATCTGGTCCAGATATGAGTCCGCCGACATATCCTTTGGAAAGGCATGTGCGCCCAGAAATGTCGCCTTGACGCGGATCGGCCGATGATCGGGTAATGCTCGCGCGATGCGCAGCATGCGCAGTTCCGTCTCCTGATCCAGTCCATAGCCCGACTTGATCTCGACAGTCGTGACGCCGTCGGCGATCATCGCGTCCAATCGCAGCAAGGCACTCGCCAAGAGTTCTTCATCAGACGCAGCCCGCGTCGCTTGGACGGTAGAAAAAATCCCCCCACCCGCATTCATTATCGCTTCGTAGCTCGCCCCGGTTTGACGCATTTCAAACTCGCGCGCGCGCGATCCGGCATAGACCATATGGGTGTGACAATCGATCAAACCGGGCGTTATCAGGCATCCGCCAACCGACCGGGTGGGTGCGCCTTGGTATCGGTCCGGCACATCGCCCGAGGATCCGACAAAGCCAATCTTCCCCTGTTCGACGACAATTACGCCATCGCCGGCATATCCATTACCATCCGGCGGAGCGAATGGCGCCAACCGGGCATCGCTTAGGATATAACAGTCAGGCATTGCCGATCCGGCCTCTCATTGTACGTGGCAAGGAGGAAGACGCCCCTCCATCGTCCCGTTGGCTTCTATCGCAGATATCGGGTTTGCAGAAGACTCGCGCGCATTTCTGATTATCGGCTGGCTGGCAATGCCAGTTCGATCCACGCTTCGCCGTCAATCTCGACAGGAAGAAACAATCCGGGGCCAGTCACCTGTATCCGTCCGTGGCGAACCTCGCCCATTTCCGCCCGCACCATCCAGCTATCGTCAATAGGCAGTTCAGCAATGGCGTCTTCGGCATCCTCGAGCAGATCATTATAATCATTGGTGAAATCCTCAGTCAGCGCCAGGGCAATGCGCTGCTGGAGCGCTGGACCCATGGCAAAACGGACCAGCAAATCACCGGTGAGGCGATCGGTATCGCCATAGATTTCGAGATCGTGAATCTCGACCGTGCGGTCATCGGGCTCATTATAAGGAACACCTGTGAGCCAGACCACGCCTTCGGTCCGTGTCCAATCGCGCGCGCGATCTTCGTCATTCACCTGGAAATCAACCTCAATGCCTACCGCCAGGCGGTCGTTTTCTGTCGCATACATGGTGACGCTTTTGAAATCGGCTTCGATCGTGCCGACATCCTCAAGTTCAATGCCACGCTCATTCAACTCACGCAGCTCGCGCAGCAGGACCGGCTCCAGCTCCGCATAGCTCGCGATAACCGGCATTACGAAATGGACACCGGGCGATGCCAAGCTGTCGGCCTGCTGGGGCAGCGGCGTCGGATCATTGGCCTCCGGACGCTCCCCGACAAAGGTTTCAGTAACCGCCTCCAGGCCCGCATTGATCAGAAGCTGACGCCCGCGCACCTCAATCCCGGCTATCGCCAATTCGCGCGGCGTAATGCGCATCCAGGCCTGCGGATTTTCGCGGTTTAGCTCGACGACCGCAAAGCCTTCTTCCCAGGCTTCGCTGATCAGGTTGCGGACATCGGTTCGGGACAGCGCCACTTCCATTTCCCGCTCAAGCGATGCGATGACGCGGCCCAGCTCGCGGTCCGCCAGGCTGACAAATTGGATGCGCTGACCAAGGATCTCGATACCGGGCGGTTCAGACCAGCCATAGGCAATCTCGATATCAGGCTGCAGCTGCCAATCGCGGCCAACGGTAAACTGCGCCTCGAGCCGCACCACCGCACTTCCCGTCGCCGTTTCACGGATCGATGTGCCGGCGACTTCGCGGGCGCTGACCGTCGCGTTGACAGGAAACTGTATCAGCAACGTCGAACCGCTGCCGCCCAATGTGATCGGCCCGCGCGTGACCGTGCCGACAAGGCGGCATGAAATATCAGGCGTGATCTCAACGCGCCGATCACCAATGCTAATGGTTTCGGCCGGGATACAGGCTTCTTCGCGTTCATTGATCGACCATAGCTGACGAGGAATGCGCTGGCGCAGAGCCGCCTGGATCTGATCGAGTGATATCGCAACCGGCGCGGTAACGGTTGAGATTTGCTCGTCAAATTGTGGCGCATCATCGACCCTTGGTGGTTCGGGCACATCGACACGTCCCCAGCAACTGGCCAATGCAGGAAGCAGCAGTATGGCAAGCCAAATGCGTTTCACTATCCAAACCTTTCGGTAGAGCAGAAACCTAAAGTGCCGCCCGCGCCTTCATGATTGCCTTGTTTCGCGCATCGACAATGCGAAAGGCTTTGAACACAGCGAAACCTTCGTCGATCCGGCCTTCATGCCCGAGCATCCAGAGCTGTTCGTAAAACCAGTAGATGCCGGCAAAGCTGTCCATCGCCTTCACCATCTTAAGGCCACGCAGGAAACCAAGCCAATTTGGCAACAGGCCAAGATCATCTTCATAGCGCGGCAATTCGTCCAAGCCGGCCAGCAACTGCTTCGGCGCATCGGTCATCAGGCACATGGGGCGACCCAAGCCGATCAGATCCGCTGCACCGGCTTCCAAAGCCTGTTCCATTGCCGTTCGGGTTCTGAAGCCACCAGTGACCATCAACGGCACCGAGACCTTGTCCTGCATCGCCTTTGCGAAATCGACAAAATAGGCTTCGCGGGCGGCCGTGGATTTCGCCACATTTTGCTGCTCTTCCGGTTCCATGCCTTCGGCACCCATCAATTTGGGCTGCTCATAAGTGCCACCGGATATCTCGATCAGGTCGACAGAAGCCGCTTCGAGCCATTGCACCACGTTCAGGCTGTCGTCGAAATCGAAGCCGCCCTTTTGAAAGTCGGCACTGTTGAGCTTGACGGCAATCGGAAAGGACGGTCCGACCGCTGCGCGCGTTGCGGCAACGATTTCGAGCAGGAAACGCGCCCGGTTTTCGAGGTTTCCGCCATATTCATCGTCCCGTAGATTGACGCGCGGCGAGAGGAATTGAGAAATCAGATAGCCATGTGCACCGTGGATCTGAACGCCGGTGAAACCCGCATCCTGGCAGGCTTTTGCGGCCACAGCCCAGCGCTGGACGAGATCGGCGATTTCATCCTTGGTGAGCGGCGTGGGTTTGCCGAACTGTCCGCCAGGCAAGGCCAGCGTCACATCCGATGATGACTTCGGATTGGGATTGACGAGCTTTTGTGTCTGGCGACCGCCATGGCTGATCTGGGCCCAGAAATGATTGCCATTACGGGTCGCGGCTTGTGCCCAACTCTTCAGGCGCGCGGCCATATCGGCATCAGGTTCACGATCAATAACAACATTGCCTGGGCGTTCCAGATGATCCTTGTCGATGATGATATTGCCTGAGAGCAGCATGCCCGCGCCGCCATCGGACCAGATGCCGTAAAGCCGCTCGAGTTCCGGCGTCGGACGTCCGTCCGGTGTCCCCAGCCCTTCGGTCATCGCCGCCTTGGCCAGCCGATTTGACAGGACCGCGCCACACGGCAGTTCCAAGCTCGTTCCTAGTATTTCAGTCATGCGCCCCTCCACGCCCCCTATTCAGACAGACTATCAGCCATTTAGGCAGGCCTGCTGCCATCGATTACCAACTAGCATCGACGCTTTGATCGTGGAGTGCAAGCAGGGCCCTGCTCTGTTTACCCGGTCCCGAGCGGCTGATCAGGCTGCAGCTTCTGCTTCCGCGTCCAGCGCGCGTTGCTTGATGGCCGCATAATCGAGCTTGCCGTTCGGAGCGCGCCCAACGCTGTCGACATAGAGGAAGGATCGCGGAGTTTTATAATCCGCCAGTTGGTCACGCACCCAGCCGACCAAAGTCTCATCTCCGGGATTGTCTGCCCCTGGCATCAGCTCAACCACCGCGCAGATCCGTTCGCCCCAACGTGGGTCTGGCAGGCCAGTGACAGCCACATCGCGTACCGCGTCATGACGGCGGAGAGCCTCCTCCACCTCTTCAGGGAAAACCTTCTCGCCACCCGTGTTGATGCATTGCGAACCGCGGCCCAGAATTTCGAGCGTGCCGTCTTCGTTTACCAACGCCCAATCGCCTGGGATGCACCAGCGCTCACCCTCGATGACCGGAAATGTCTTCGCGGTTTTCTCTTCATCCTTGTAGTAACCGACCGGATTGAAACCGCCGACGGCGAGCATCCCCTTCTCGCCCGATCCCGGTTCGACGCGGCGATGATCTTCGGTGAAGACAGCGCAGGTCTCTCCGCTCTCAAAACGTGCGGTTTGGGTTTCACCCTGCGCGTTGGTGACCGACATACCCATGCCCAGTGCTTCGGACGAGGAATAGCTGTCGATCAGATTGACCTGCGGCATATGTCGGATCAGGCCGAGCTTGGTCTCGCGGGTCCACATTGCGCCGGAGGAGGTCATCAGCAACATGCTCGAGAGGTCCCACCGGTCCGGGTTCGCGTCGAGAGCATCCAGCAATGGCTGGCCAAAAGGCTCCCCGACGATTGTGGATCGTGTCGCTTTGTGGAGCGCCGCTGTATCGAGCATTCCCTCGGCAGAAAACTTACCGGTCGGCAGCAGGATCACGGTTCCGCCAGCGACCAGCGCCGCCATCGAGGTCAGCAATCCGGTGCCATGCATTAGCGGCGGGGCAATAAGCGATCGAGATTTGAGTGGCGATGCCGCGGCTCTTGGGCCGGCATCCTCAGGCTTGTCGAGCGGCGGCACACCGAGCAATGGCACCGCACCAAATTCGCTTTTCGCCAGGAGATCATGCAGCCGCCACATCACACCCTTGGGCATGCCGGTCGTACCACCGGTATAGATCATTAAAAGATCTTCATTGCTGCGACCCCACTCGGCTTCGTACGGCCGTTGTGCCGCATCGACCCCAATCACATCTTCGTAGCGCACCGCCCAATCGGGACACTTTGCATCGCCGACGCCCGCGGCGATCCAGCGCTTCACGGTGCCTAACGTCTCACGCACCGCCTCAATCGTCGCAGCATATTCGATATCGAACAGCACCACTTCGGCATCGGCATTATCGATGAGATAAGCGAGCTCGGCCGAAGTATAGCGATAGTTGATGTTCAGCGGCGTGAGCGCTGCCTTGAAGGATGCGTAATAGCCAACAAGGAATTCTGGGCGGTTGGGCGTGTACATCGCAACGCTCGCCTTCTGGCCCAATCCTTCGCCAACCATATAGGCCGCCAGTGCATCCGCCTGGCGATCAAATTCGGCCCAGCTCACCACAGTGTCGCCCTGAATGATGGCGGCCTCTTCCGGTTGAGCAACCGCAATCGATTCCCAGAGATAGGCGTAGTTCCAGATAATTTCATTCTCGGCCATCACGGCGGCGCTCCTCTCAATCCTTCGCTGGAAAGGGCAAACTGTACCGGGAAATCCTGCGCTCGCAATGGCTAGGCGGTGAATAGTGGTGCCGATCGGAAATTTTTACCCACTTGCCTCCCCCGCCTCTACCGGCCCATAGTCATTTCTGGGGGATGCTTCGGGAGGGCGCACAATGATAAAATCGAAATTCCACAAAGGGGGCGGTATGCTGGCCCTCTCCGCCATGCTGCTATCGGCATGCCAGTCGGGCGAGCAGGCTCCAACGCCAGAAGAACTCGCCATGTCGCCGGATGGCGGCACGGCGGCCTGCCCAAGCCAGGTCCTGTGGGGCGATACCCATTTGCACACCTCCAACAGTGTTGACGCGGTGTTCAATGGTGTCCGGCTAACCGCTGAAGACGCGCTTCGCTTTGCGCGCGGCGATGAAGTGCGATCGACGACGGGCCTGGACGCTCAGCTGTCCCGGCCGCTCGATTTTCTTGTAGTCTCAGATCATGCCGAGGTTATCGGCATTGGTCGCCGCATTGCTGACGGCGATCCTGAGCTGATTTCAGATCCGACTGTCCGGCGGTGGCACGAGATGATGAACGACAGCTACGAGCAATCGACGCGTGCCGCGCGCGAGCTGATCGTCGGCTATGCGCAAGATACGCTGCCGGAAATATTGGCAGATCCGGAAATCGCGCGCGAGACGGTAACCTCGACCTGGGCCGAGCATGTCGGGACGGTCGAGCGCTATAATGATCCTGGCACCTTCACCAGCTTCATTGGCTATGAATATACCTCGATGCCGACCGGCAACAATCTGCACCGTGTCGTAATGTACCGGGACGGGTTGGACGTATTTGGCGAAACGCTCCCCTTCCCGGCCAATCAGAGCCAGGATCCCGAAGATCTTTGGGCCTATCTTGCAGCGTATGAGGAACGGACCGGTGGCCGCGCCATGGCCATTCCGCACAATGCCAATCTTTCGAACGGCCTGATGTTTGCGATGGAGGATTTCGAAGGCAATGCGCTGACCCGCGACTATGCCGAACGCCGCCAGCGCTGGGAGCCGATTGTCGAAGTCACCCAGTTCAAAGGCGATGGCGAAGCGCATCCGAGCCTTTCTCCAGATGATGAATTTGCCGATTTCGGCAATACCGGATGGGATACGGCCAATCTCGATGCGTCCGCACCGAAGGAACCCGGCATGTTCGAGGGCGAATATGCCCGTGCCGCCTTGCAACGCGGCCTGCTGCTTGAATCGCTGCTCGGTGTTAATCCGTTCCAGTTCGGCATGATCGGCGCAACCGATAGCCATACAGCGCTCGCAACTGGCGATGAAGATAATTACTTCGGCAAATTCGTTTCCGACGAACCCAATGCGACGCGAGCTGCCAGCTCAATCGGCGCCGCGATCCGGGGTCGTGTCGGTTGGCAGTATCTGGCTGGCGGCTATGCGGGCGTCTGGGCCGGGGCCAACTCGCGCGCCGCGATTTTCGACGCGATGGCGCGCCGGGAAGTCTATGCCACAACAGGCCCGCGCATGACGGTCCGGCTGTTTGCCGGCTGGGATCTGGAGGATGCCGATCTCACCGCCGATCCATGCACCCTGTACGACCGGGCAGTCCCAATGGGCGGGAATCTCTCCGGTACCGGAGATGCGCCGCGCTTCCTGGTGACCGCAATGATGGATCCGGAAGGTGCCAATCTCGATCGCGTGCAGATCGTGAAGGGCTGGCTCGATAGTGACGGGGAGCTGCAGGAGCAGGTCTATGACATTGCCTGGGGTGATGCCGACACGAGAAGCGTCGATGACGATGGCCGGCTCGCGCCGGTCGGGAACACCGTCGATCTTGAAGCGGCAACCTATGAGAACAGCATCGGCGATCCCGAGCTGAGCGCTGTCTGGACCGATCCGGATTTCGATCCGGCTGAGCGGGCTTTCTATTATGTCCGCGTCATCGAAATCCCGACACCGCGCTGGCCGGTTTATGATCGGCTACGTTTTGGTGCCGAGATTGATCCGGAAACCGAACTGGTGTCGCAAGAACGGGCCTATAGCTCGCCTGTCTGGTATTCACCGGAAGCCTAGCTGATGGAGAGCCGATGGCGGTCATGGTTGCGCGAGCCGCTGATCCATTTCCTGCTGATAGGATTATTGCTGTTCCTTGTGCTGGGCCGCTCTGGTTCCGGCCACCCAGAAGGCTATTCGATCCGCGTTGATGACGATCAGATCGCGCGTATTGCGGCCAATTGGGAACGCACCTGGCAGCGCCCGCCAAGTGCAGAGGAGCTCGACCGGCTGATCGACGGTTATGTCCGTGAAGAAATTTATTTCCGCGAAGCACTGCGATTGGGATTGGACGAGGATGACATCGTCATCCGCAGACGGCTCCGGTCGAAGATGGAGTTCCTTGCCCGCGCGTCGGTCGAAAGCGAAGCGCCCGATGATAGCGTGCTGCAGCAATGGCTGGACGATCATCCGGAGATATATGCGGCCGATGCCGTGATGACTTTTGATCAAATCTATCTCGGTGAGGATGGTGAGGAAGCCGATATTCGCGCCGCGCTGGAAAATGGTGTCGATCCACAGCAGCTTGGCGCGGCGACCCGCCTGCCCTTCACCATGACGGACGCCGGTCGATCGGCCGTCGAACGCCAATTTGGCGAGGCATTTGCCGGCGCGATCGACGCGGATGGCATTGGCGAATGGCAGGGGCCGGTCCGATCGGGTTTTGGTGCGCATCTTGTGCGGCTGCGGGCTTATGATGCTGGTCAAGCGCCGACATTGGCCGATGTCCGCCAACGGGTTGAGAATGATTGGCGAGATGCCACCGCTGCACAGCGCGAAGAAGAGGCGTTTGCCCTTCTGCGTTCGGCCTATTCGGTTGAGATTGAAGGCCGCGATTGAGATATCTGTCGGCGTTTCTGTTCGCGATCCTGATATCGCTCTCGACCGCAGCTTCGGCCGACGAAATGCGGCCCGGCTATCTCGATTTCAAACAAGAGAGCGAAACCCAGTGGCGCCTCGTTTGGAAGGCACCGGCGGGTAACGGGATCACGTCGGGCGTAGAACCTGTTGTGCCGCCTGGCTGCACGATGGGCACGCCGTCCCAGCGGACCGTGCCACGCGCCGTCGTCACCCAATGGACGGTGGAGTGCGAGGGAGAGGTGTTTGGCAAATCGATCGGTCTCGCCAACTATCAGGCAAGCCTGGTCGATGTCCTGCTGCGTGTCGCTCCGCTCGACCGACCGTCCCAGGCCATTCGCCTTACCCCTGCGGAACCCATGGCGGAGATCGCGGTGCGCGCGGACCGGTGGCAGGTCGCGCGCACCTATTTCGTCATTGGCATCGACCATATCGTCTTCGGCTTCGATCACCTGCTCTTCGTGCTGGCATTGGTGTTGCTGCTCAAAGGCGGCTGGACAATTGCCAAGACAGTCACGGCTTTCACCATCGCCCATTCGATCACGCTGGTCGGCGTGACGCTCGGATTTTTCGGGCTTCCTTCCCAACCCGTCGAAGCAGTGATCGCGCTCTCGATCCTCTTTCTCGCGGTGGAGATCGTAAAGCGACGCGACGGCGAACCACCGCGTCTGTCCGAGCGGATTCCCTGGCTCGTCGCCTTTCTATTCGGACTGTTGCACGGCTTTGGCTTTGCGGGCGCACTGGCCGAGATTGGCTTGCCAGAAAATGAAACACCGATGGCGCTCCTCACCTTCAATCTTGGTGTGGAGGTTGGCCAACTCGCGGTAGTCTTCGTCGCTCTCGCTCTGCTCGCGCTCGTCGATCGTTTCGCCGCCCCGCTCAGCCATCCCGGCAAACGAATCGCCGCTTATGCCATCGGTATTACCGCAAGCTATTGGTTCATTGAACGGACTCTGGCCTAGCTGAGCCGCATCCTTGCAGCCTTTGAAATTGACGGGGATCGGGCCATCGCATAGCTCACAGCGGGATAGAGCAGGAGAGAATAGATGGATGTGAAGCGCACCCCCGATAGCTGTTTCGAAGGATTATCGGGCTATCCCTTTGAACCGCATTATCACACGGTCACGGCGGCAGACGGCACCGAGCTGCGCCTTCATTATCTCGACGAAGGGCCGAGCGACGGCGAACCCATCTTGTGTATGCATGGCCAGCCAAGTTGGTCCTATCTCTATCGCAAGATGATCCCGATCCTTACCGCCGCCGGCTATCGCGTCATCGCGCCGGACCTGATTGGCTTTGGACGGTCAGACAAACCCGCGAGCATCGACGATTACACCTATGCCGGCCATGTCGACTGGATGGAGCAATGGCTGACAGAGCTTGACCTGAATGGCCTGACATTGGTCTGCCAGGATTGGGGCGGCTTGATCGGCCTGCGGCTTGTTGCTGCCCATCCCGATCGCTTTGCGCGCCTGGTGATCGCCAATACCGGGTTACCCAGCTCGGCGCAGGTGAATGACGACATGTCGGAAATGCTCGGCAAGATGTATCCGGCCGTGCCGGTGCCGAGCGCCCAGGACGTCGGCGAACAGTTTCAAAGCGGCAATCCCGGCGCGTTCCTCTATTGGGTCAAATATGCCGCCGAAGCGCCCGACTTTACGCCGCGCGCTGTATTCGAGCTTCTCTCTCAGATTGAGGATCCGGACATTCTCGATGGCTATGCCGCGCCGTTCCCGGATGAAAGCTATATCGCCGGCGCCCGCAAATTCCCGAGCCTTGTTCCGCTGCTGCCGCATCACAAAGCCGATCGCGAGGACAATGATCGAGCATGGGCTGTCCTCGAAAAATTCGAGAAACCGGTTCTGACGGCTTTTTCGGACCAGGACCCTGTAACTCGGGGCGGTGAGAAGGCATTCCAGGATCGCGTGGCAGGCGCCAAGGGACGGGACCATGTCACCATCGCTGGTGGCGGCCATTTCCTCCAGGAGGATAGCGCTCAGGCTCTGTCCGATGCCGTGATCAATTTCATGCGCGAAACAGACTGAGGAGAGGCAGGTGATGGATCGGGAATGGACCAGGGCGATACGGGGATGAGCAAAACCATGCGCTGGATACTGATCATCGCGGCTCTGATCGCCGCCGTCGTCGCCGCCAGCTATTTCCTGTTCCAACGCCAGATCGGCCAGATGCTGTTCGAGCGAGCCGTGACCCAGCGGGTCGCGCAGGATCCGACCGCAGAGCTGCCCGACGGGCTGCATGTCTATATGTGCGGAACCGGATCGCCGATGGCGGACCATGAACGAGCCGGCCCCTGTGTCGGGATCGTAGCCGGTGAACAGGCGGTCCTCTTCGATGTCGGGGCGGGCAGCATGCGGACCGCCAATCGGATGGGTTTCCCCGTCGCCCGGATCCAGACCCTGTATCTCACCCATCTCCATTCTGACCATTTTGACGGCATTGGTGAGTTGCTGGTTCAGGCATGGGTTGGTGGTAGCCGGGACACGCCTCTCCCCGTTCTAGGGCCCGCCGGGACGATCGAGACGATAGAAGGAATCAACGCCGCCTATCGCGTCGACAGTAGCTATCGTACGGCCCATCATGGTGCAGCGGTCGCCAATCCCGATGGGTATGGATTTGCGCCTGTCGAGTTCGAAGTCACCCAGGGCGATGCCAATATGGTCGTGTTCGATCGCGATGGTTTGACGATCACGGCGTTTCCCGTGTCCCACGATCCGATTGTCAATCCGGTTGGCTATCGGATCGACTATGGCGGCCGATCCGTCGTGATCAGCGGCGACACGATCTATCAGGAAAGCCTTGTTGCTGCAGCGCAAGACGTCGACATTTTGATCCACGAGGCACTCGACCCGGATATGATTGGGCTGATGGAACAGGCAGCGGAAGACCAGGGCGCAGACGCGATCGCTAAAGTTTTGTTCGATATTCAGGACTATCACGCATCGCCGGAAGACGCGGCCCGGGCCGCGCAGGAGGCCGGTGCGGGTGAGTTGATCCTCTATCATCTCGTCCCGCCGCTACCGACAAGCATGCTCAACGCCTTTTTTCTCGGTGACGCGGAAAGCCTGTTCGATGGCCCGATCCATGTTGGTGAGGATGGAATGCGGATCAGCCTTCCAGCTGACAGCGACACGGTGACCATCAGCAACACGCTGCGGTGACATCGCTCGGCTTCACCCTTGCTAGCTGTGTCTTCTTCATGGCGCTGGTCGGCTGGCTCAGCTGGCTGAAGACCCGGGGTACTGTCGACAGCAAGGATGGCTATTTCCTCGCCGGGCGCGGTTTGGGCGCGACCTTTATCGCCGGCTCGCTATTGCTCACCAATCTCTCTGCCGAGCAGCTGATCGGGCTCAACGGTTCGGCCTATGGCTATAATCTGTCGAGCATGGCCTGGGAGGTGACGGCGGCTGTGGCGACTATCGCGATGGCGCTGATCTTCCTGCCCCGCTATCTGGCCGGTGCCTTCACGACATTGCCGGAATTTCTGAACGATCGTTTTGATCCGACGGTGCGGCGCATGTCGGTGATCCTGTTTATGCTGGGCTATGGCCTGGTGACGATACCCTCGGTTCTCTATTCGGGATCGGTTGCCGTGATGCTGTTGTTCGATGTTCCGGCACTGACTGGGCTCGACTATTTCTCCGCCCTCGTTGGAACGGTCGTACTGATCGGTGTGGTGGGGTCCATCTATGCCATATTCGGCGGCCTCAAGGCGGTGGCGGTTTCGGATACGCTGAACGGCATCGGATTGCTGATTGTCGGCATCATGGTTCCGGTGCTCGGGCTGATCGCGCTGGGCGATGGTGATATCGGCAATGGCCTGGCGCGGATCACGGCCAACCATCCCGACAAGCTCAACGCAATCGGCGCGGTTGACGATCCCACGCCGTTCGGGACGATCTTCACCGGCATGGTTTTCGCCAATCTCTTCTATTGGTGCACCAACCAATATGTCATCCAGCGGACGCTGGGTGCGCGCTCGCTCGCCGAGGGCCAGAAAGGCGTTTTATTCTCCGGCTTCTTCAAGGTGCTGGTGCCGTTCCTGATGATGATTCCCGGCGTCATCGCCTTCCATCTTTACGGCCCCGGGCTCGGTTCGATCGACGAGGCCTATCCGCGTCTGATCCGCGACGTGTTGCCCGTCTATCTCACCGGCTTCTTCCTCGCGGTATTGCTCGGCGCGGTGTTCAGTTCGTTCAATTCGCTGCTCAACAGTGCGGCCACATTATTCTCGCTCGATGTCTATGCACCCGCGCGTGGTGGCAAGGCGAGTGATGCCGAATTGGTCCGCATCGCCAAGATTGCAAGCGTCGTCATCGCACTCTTCTCCTTCGTCGTCGCACCGCTCCTCTATTTCGCAGAAGAAGGTCTTTGGCAGGTCATTCGGATCTTCACAGGCTTCTATAATATACCGACAGTCGTGATTGTAATTGTTGGTCTTTTTACCCAGCGCGTGCCGGCTTTTGGTGCCAAGATCGTGATTGTCTTCCATGTCGTCACCTATGGCCTATTGCGGTTCGTTTTTGATGATGTGGTGACGCTCCACTTCCTCCATCAATATGCCGTGCTGTTCGGGATCGAGGTGCTGATCATGCTGGCCTGCGGGGCATGGAAGCCGCGCGAAACGCCATGGAGTTTCACTCCGAAAAGCGAGGTGGACATGACACCCTGGCGCTTTGCCAAGCCGCTCGCGATCACCCTCTTCTCCTGTGTCGTTGCGCTCTACCTGATCTTCTCGCCAATCGGCTTTGCTTCCGGCAACGGCGCGACCGCTGCCCTGCCGATTTTGTTGGCTCTCCTGACGGCGGGCAATGCAGCGATGTGGTTATGGGCTTCCCGGAACGTCCGCCCGACTATTTGATCAGCGAGGCCAGCACCCGGCGCTTTCCAGCAAAGGGACGACGCCCATGCATCACCCGAAAATTGTCGACCAGTGCGACATCACCGGCCTGCCATTCCACGTCATATGATAACTTGTCGGCAAGCGTGATCGCGCCAGCGATCTGATCGCCATCAATCGGCGTTCCGTCACCGAAGCAGATCGATTTGGACGGATCGTTGCGACTGTCTGACCAGCCGCGAAACGCTGCGATCAGTTGGTTGAAGAAACTGCGCGATCCATCCGGCAGGGTCCGCACCGCATCGAGCGCCGGTGTCGTAACGCGGAGTGTCTCGCCTTCCTGCCATTCCCACGCATAGCCAAGCGACTGCAATCGCGCCTCTGCCGCATCCGGCGTATCCGCGCTCAATGTGCTGCGCCAGCTGCGCCCCTGCCCCGAACCGGCATCATCATCTGCCGGCATGACATTGGTGTAGCGCACGCGCTTCTCAGCAAAGGCGGCGACAAGCTCCGGATCGGTCGCCTCCATTTGCTCGAGCAGGATATCCGACCGGCACAATGGCGTCGCTCCGCCTTTATCGGGCGCGATCTCGCAATAGAAGAAGAGCTTACTCGGATAGATCGGCGTCTGCGCCATTTCATGGTGGAGATAGATGCTGGTGCTGGGCGGCGCTTCGTTCGCCGTGAACACCCGATCCGTGACATTCACGCGGACGGCATTGGAGAGGGAGTCGGCATAGGCAAAGCTCTCCTCCCCATAACCGCCAACCACCGCATCGAATGCCTGCGCATCTGGCACATCAAAACCGCGAAAGAGAATGGCGCCGCTTGTCGCCAGTTGCGCGTCGAGTGCGGCCTTCTCGCGGCGCGATATACGCGGCCAGGTCGCCTTCGCCAGAGATGATCGTCGGGAAATCCCTGTCCATTGCGCCGCGCTCCGTCATCAATCGTAGATCGGATGGAAGGTGCCAAAGGCGGCTTCGGTAAACACGCCGGGATCGTTGAAGCGCCGATTGGCATTGAGCGCCGAGATCGCTGCCATCTCCGCTTCGCTCAGGGAGAAGTCCGAAATGGCGAGATTTTCGCGCATCCGATCAGGTTTGCTCGTCTTGGGAATGATCGCCGTACCGCGCTGAATGCCCCAGCGCAGGACGATCTGTGCCGGCGTCTTGCCATGGGCTTTAGCAGCCGTTCGCACCACCGCCTCATTGAGCACGCTATCGCCGGCGCCCGCCATATCGAGCTCGACATAAGATAGCGCACCGAGCGGCGAAAAGGCGGTGACCGGAATATCATACTCTCCCGGCCAGCCGAACCAGCTTGTCCTGCGTCAGATAGGGGTGGGCCTCGATCTGCAAAGCCGCTGGCGGGATCTTGGCATAGCTCATCAAGTCGTGGACCAAGGCGCTGTTATAATTGCATATTCCGATCTGGCGAACGAGACCCAAGTCGACGAGGCATTCCATTGCGGCCCAGGTCTCATGCAGCGGGACAGGCGCGCGCACCATCTCCGGATTTTCAGCGTCGGGATCGTAGATCCATTCCGGCGGATAGCGTGTTTCAATCGGCACATAAGCAAGCGCGATCGGGAAATGGATCAGATAGAGATCGAGATAATCGAGCCCGAGATCGGCCAGGGATTTCCGACAGGCCAACTCCACATGTTCGGGCGCATGGAATGTGTTCCAAAGCTTCGAGGTGATCCAAAGCTCATCGCGGGTCACCAGCCCTTGCGCGATTGCAGCAGCAATCCCCTCGCCCACCGCAGTTTCATTTGCATAATCCGCCGCGCAGTCGAAATGCCGATACCCCGCTTTCACAGCCTCAAGGATAGTCGCTTCACAATCTTCTGGCGCCACCTTCCAAAGTCCAATGCCGATCTGGGGCATGTCTGCGAGAGGCATTATCTATTCTCCAATATCGAGCATGACCGGTTGGCCGGTGGCGATGGATTGCTGGGCCGCGGCTCCCATCTCCACGGACCGTAATCCGTCCAGCGCCGAAATGACCGCCGGTTCGTCATGCGTCAGCGCGTGATGAAAATCGAGCAGCTGAAAATAGGTTGCGCCGTGATGATAGCCCGCCTCCAGGGCTTCACGTGGCGTCTCCACGGGCTCGATCATCGTGCCGCTTCGATCACGCGGTGACCAGGTGATTTCCGCCGACGGGATTTGCACTTCGAGCTTTCCGGTCGCGCCCAGCGCATAAATGTCTTCCTGCTGCTCCGATCCCTCCGCAAACATGCACAGATCCAGCGTCGCCCGCGCACCGCTGGCAAAGTCCAGCAGCACATAGGCATTGTCGATAATGTCCGGGGTTTCGCCATCATAGCGTTCGTCGAGATGGTTTACATCCTGGCCGCCGCTCGCAAAGATCCGCACCGGCTCGTCATCCAGGATGTGCCGCATCAAATCGAAAAAATGGCAGCATTTCTCAACCAGCGTCCCACCCGTATTCCGATTGAACCGATTCCAGTCGCCAACCTTTGGCAGGAACGGAAAGCGATGCTCACGGATCGTGAGCATCTTCACTGGCCCGGTCTCCTCCGCCCGCACCCGATCGATAAAGCGCGCGACCGGTGGCATGTAGCGATATTCAAGACCGACCCAGAAGAGCGGTGCATAATCCTCGACAATCTTGGCGAGCGCCTGCGCATCATCGACGCTCGTGCACATCGGTTTCTCGACAAGGATCGCGACATTGTGCGGCATCACCTCGCGCACAACGTCATAATGCTTGAAATTGGGGGACGCGATGATTACCGCATCGGGGCGAGACACTGCGAACAGCTCCGCAGTGTGGCTGAACATCGAGACGTCCTGGCTCAGTTTTTTCGCAAGCGTCTCGGCGGTAGCGCGGGATCCGGGATCCGGATCGACGATGGCAATAAGCTCTGCGTCCGGCACCAGCGCGAGGTTTTGCATATGCTCGCGGCCCATCATCCCGCAGCCGATTATCGCATAGGTTCGCCGGTTCGCCATCGTCCGGCTAATGCGCATCCCATGACGCAATGACAAGCGTCTGGATGATCTTGAGGCTTAGCGTTCCCAAATCGCGACCCCGGCAGACTCCAACAAATCGGATCCGCTCACCCGGGCTCCGACAGCGAGCGCAGCCTCAACCGACCGAATGTCGATTGAGCTGCGTGAATAGTTGAACGCCAGGATATGATCCGCAGATGATCGGATACGTATTCCATCTGGCAGTTCTACCGTCTTCAAGCCGGCTTCACCGGCCATGCGGCTCACGAGATCTGATAACAATGCAGCGTCCGGCCATGCCGCGAGGTAGCGATACGGCCCTTCCGCAAACACGATGCCGCGACCATCGCTGAGCGCATATTCTGGCGTGAGATCGGTTTCGACATGTTCCAGCCAGCGGCTCACCGAGAAGCCGTCGCCCTCTTCTCGCACGCCATCGCGCAGGCTTTCCACGCGCACGACCGTTAGCGGCAGCAAATCCTGTAGCACGCCGGGCGCAAGTGTTTCGGGAATGGAGAAACTGTTCGTCTTGCTGCCGCTGCGCGGTCCGATCAGCACCGGGCAAGTCAGCGCCTTTAGGCTTTCAACCAGGCCGTCCGGCACGATCGGCAATGTCGGGATCACGACCATCGCATAATCGCCAAGCTCCGCATCCGGGCCGACGATATCGATATCGAGGCCGAGCTTGCGCAGGGCGGTGTAGAAGTTCAACGCCAGTTCGCGATACTGGAAGCTGCGGCCCTGAGGTTGGGTTTCGAGCATCCACTGCGCGTCATAGGCAAAGAGCAACGCGACCGTGCTGGCCGATGGCCCGCCCTCTCCCAGCATTTCCAGATCCGCTGCCGCCTGGCGAGCCTCCTCGATCGCGACATCCTCGCTACTGTCCGGTCGCAAAAGCCCGGCATGCATTTGCTCTTGCGCGAACGGCGCCTGTCGCCAGCGGAAATAGGAGACAAACTCTGCGCCATGGGCAAAGGCCTCCAGCGTCCAGAGACGGACCATCCCGGGCAAGGGCGCCGGATTGAACCGCGCCCAGTTCACCGGCCCGGGTTGTTGTTCCATAATGCCCCAGCGCCCGCCGGTGCATCCGCGATAGAGGTCATGATGAAAGGCTGCGAAGTCCGGATGGCCCTGCCGCAGATAGGCTTCCTTCTCCCCGCGATCGAACCAGGCCTGTTCAAGAAAGCCGAGCGGGTAGCTGTCCCACGTCGCGATATCGAGCGATTTCGATACGTCATGATGATCGAAATCGGTGAAGAATCCCATATAGTTATGGACGATATCGCGGCCCGGCGAATGCTCCCGCAATATCTCCGTCTGGAGCGTGTTGAACGAGATCACCTCATCTGATGCAAAACGGCGATAGTCGAGCATATGGGCAGGATTGGGTTCCGTGACCGTCGCATTAGGCAGGTCAATCGCTTCGAAACTGCGATACTCCATGCTCCAGAACACATTGCCCCAGGCGGTATTGAGCGCCCCGATCTCGCCATAGCGTTCCGCAAGCCATTCACGGAACCGGCGCTCTGCCGCCCTGGAGTAGCTGCGCACGGTATCGTGACAGCCATATTCATTATCGGTCTGCCAGGCGATCACCGCAGGATGGTCTCCATAGCGGCGCGCAAGTGCAGCCACGATCCGCCGGCATTCTTCGCGATAGCCCGGATGGGAGAAACAATAATGACGCCGCGAACCAAAATGGCGCGGCAAACCATCGGCACCAACCGGCACCATATCAGGGCGCTTGTCGATCAGCCATTTGGGCGGTGTCGCGGTTGGCGTACCCATGACAATCTGAAGCCCGGCATCACCTAACGTCTCCACCGCGCGATCGAGCCAGTCCCAGTCGAGGCGACCATATTCGGGCTCGATCCGGCTCCAGGCGAACTCGCCGATCCGTACCAGCGACAATCCCGCTTCTTTCATCCGGCGGGCGTCATCTGCCCACATCTCTTCGGGCCAATGTTCGGGATAGTAGCAACAGCCCAGCTTCATCCATGGGTCCTTTCAAATGCGATCAGCCATGCTGTTTCGGGATGGGTGAGCGGCAGCGCAAGCCCATTGTCGCGGAGCGCCCGCCCGCTGAGCCTGCGACCATCGCGCCAGCCTTGCCGATCCGCAAGATAGCGGCTGGCTTTGCGCGGCCACGGTTCAGGAAGCGTCATGCGATAGGTGGCGTCAGGATCAAGGCCCGCAAAGCGGATTGGAGCGACACTGAAGGCTTCGGCAAATCCACTTTGCGCCACCAGCGCGAGACTGTGTTCACTCGTCCGTGACCATAAGGCCTGAGATACCGGGATCCGGATGGTTCAGTCGCTGCAGTCGGCCGCTGTGCAATAGGCTCCGCAAATCCTTGTACAGATCGCGATATGCGCAGCGCAGCACTTCCCGCTCCGCTGCACGTCCATAGCACCGGGATCGGCCTCCACACCCATATGGCCGAACACCGCCACCTTGGCGCGGAAATCCATGTCCAGGCGCCGGCCGGTGATCGGGTTCGGCGATGGGCCAACATGCGACCCAATCACCTCAAGCGGCAGGAACTGGGACCAGCTGCGATTGATCCGCAGCCGCTCGAGCGCATCATTATTGTCGCTTGCCCAGACCCGGTTGCAACGGGACAGGATCGCATAATCGATCCGGCCACCGCCACTGGCACAGCTCTCAATCTCGATATCGGGATGCGCCAGCGCGCAGCCTTTCGAGCAGAGCATAGAGCGCCTGGACTTGCCGAGATCCGACGGGGCCGTCGGCAGTGGCTGACTGGGAAACAGATCGCGATTATGATCCCATTTGAGATAGGCGATGCGATGTGCAGAGAGCAGCGCGTCGAGAGCGTCGAACAGATGATCCGTGACAACTTCAGGCCAGGGTCAGGTCCAGCACCAGCTGGTGCCGCTGCTCGCGCCGTTCATGGCCGGGGATGATGGATGCACCAATCTGGGTGCGCGCGGTAGAGATCGCTGTCCGGCGCTGATCATTTCGGGTTCGACCCACAGGCCAAAATCCATCCCCTGCCCTTCGACATGCGCGATGAGCGGGTCCAGCCCATTGGGCAACACATCTGGCGATACGGTCCAGTCACCTAACGAGCTGCGATCATTGCGGCGCCCGCCAAACCAACCATCATCGAGAACGAAACGCTCAACACCCAAGCTCAGCCGCGCGATCGGCCAGGGCCATCACCTTGGCTTCGTCCATCTCAAAGCTCAAGCGCTTCCCAGCTGTTGAGATGAACTTTCCGCGGCACCCCAATTGGCGCGGTCGGGCAATATCATCAGACCTGAGCATAGTCGATGGAAAGATTGCGCGAGCTGAGATCGATCGTCCGCCGATCACCACCAGACCCTCCGGCGTCTCGAACCGCTCGCCGGGTGCCAGCGTAATTTCGCCACCGTCCAGCCGCGGGCCCATAAGCAATGTCGCGCGGGCATCGACATCGCGATCGACAAATGTCTCGAAATCTCCGCTCCATGCGAGGTGCGCGCCCAATACGGCTTCACTATGGGCATCGGCGAAGATCAGCCAGTTGCCGCTATCGAAACCCTGCCTCCCGCCGACCGAGCAGGCTGCGAAACCGTGCGGCTCAATCGCGTCTTCGCTTTCCCGCATTTCTCCAGCCCAGCGCCCGGAATAGGAGATAAGCCGCTCAAAACGTGCAGGGATTGGCAATGCGATTGATGCCAGCCGGTCGACAGAGAGCGTGTGATCAGAGCGATTTTCCAGCGTCAATTGGCTGACCAGAACAGGCCCTGTGCGGATTTCCCAGGTCAGCTTAATGCGCAACGCTGGCGCCGCATTGTCGAAGGTGATCGACAACCGCTGGCCCTCCGCCGTGACCGCCGCAACACGAAAGTCCGTCTGCACCCGATCCGCACCATTACGCAGCTCTACCGCCGAATGTCCTGCGTATCCGAATTTGCGCTCAGGCAGCAGCCCGGCGACCGGCGGGATATCGGGCTGGTTCTCATGCCGACCGCGCAGCTGGCTCCTCGTTAATGTGGCCAGGTCCTCATCGACACCCAGCGTCGCGCCAAAATATGACGAGGTCCGCGACACCGGCCTCGTCAACAGCAATGACAAGGCTAATCCCCTCGCCATCGATCCGCGCATATTCGCTGGTCCCCGTCATTCGCACCATAAAAGACGGCCCGCAGCGTGAGTCAAACGGCCACGCACTTGCGGCTGTGCGTCAGTTCGGCTCTAAGCTGAGCGCCTCACTGCCAAAGGCCGCACATGCTCGCTAACCTTCCTGCCGCAAGCGGCGTTCAGATTCTGGTGTGTGTCCTGCTGACGGCGCTTGTCGGTTTCGCAACCTGGCTCAAGATTCGCAAAGCCAGTCATGACGGTTCGAGCAGGGATGTGTTCCTCGCTGGCGGCGGCTTGAGCTGGCTGTTCGTGGCCGGTTCGATCACCCTCACCAACCTGTCTACAGACCAGCTGGTCGGCATGAACGGCAACCAGATGCTGCTCCTCGCCTGGTGGGAAATTTGCGGGTTCGCCGGGTTGCTGATCCTCGCCTATATCTTCGTGCCAATCTATTATCGGAACAATTGCACGACGGTGACCGAGCTGCTCGAGAAGCGCTATGGCGGGCGCAGTATCCGGACGTTGATCTCCGCGCTGTTCCTGTTCGGCAATATCCTGATCTACCTGCCAGCCGCGCTCTATTCCGGCGGATTGTTCATGCAATCGCTGTTCGGCAGCACCATGCCGATCCTGTTTTTTGCGGGCATTCTGGCGGTGATTTCAGCGGCGTATACGATCTTTGGCGGCCTGCGCGGCGGTCGCGGTGATGGACACCTATTCCGGCATTGGCGTGCTCGGGCTGGCGGTGCTGATCGTCATCCTTGCGCTGGCAGCGGTCGATTTCGACATTGTCACCGGTGTGCCGACCGAGCGGCTGACCATGATCGGCGGGCCGGATTCTCCGATCCCCTTCCATACCCTGTTTACCGGCATGATCTTCATCCAGATATTCTATTGGTCAACGAACCAGAATATCACCCAGCGCGCCATGGCGGCGCCGACCGTGAAAGAAGCCCAGAAGGGCGTGATGGCGGCCGCCATAGTGCGCATCCTCATCGTCCCGCCCATCGTCGTGATACCGGGCAATCGTCGCGTACAAGATGTTCGGCGATGTCGGTGATGCCGCTTATGGCCAGATTGATCGCAGAGATACTTCCACCATGGCTGTCGGGAGCCTTTGCCGCCATGGTCGCCGCCGCCGTGATCACCACCTTCAGCGCGGTACTCAACAGCTCGGTCGCGCTTTATTCGATCGACTTTCACGAACAATTTGTCGGCCGAGGTGAAGGATCACTGGAAGCTCGCGGCGGCTGATCTCGATCCTGCTCACCGTGGTCGCAATCATGCTGGTACCGCTCTACCAAAATGCCGAGAGCATCATCAATTTGCTGCAACAGCTAAACGGCTTGTTGTCGATGCCGATCCTGTCGGCCTTTGTCGCCGGGCTGCTGTTCCGCAATGTCGCTGCGCCGGCCGCGGTGGGCGGCGTGATCTGGGGCGTGGTGCTGTATGGCCTCTATACCTTCCGGCTTGAGCCTGCCGGCATCATCACGATGCATTATATCGATTTCATGGTGGTGACGCTGGTTACCTCTGTAATCGCGGCGCTGGTTGCCAATCGATTGTTTCTGGCAATCGCGCCGAGTTCATCCTCTCCCGCCGGGCCGCAACCTGATGCCTGTCGATTTCGGACAACCGCATCGCCGCCGAAATCCGCTGACCGGCCAATGGGTATTGGTCTCGCCCCACCGTCTCTCCCGCCCGTGGCAGGGCGAAGAAGGCGAAGAGCAGGTCCAGCCACCTTCGCATGATCCGGACTGTTATCTCTGTCCAGGCAACACGCGGAAAACCGGCGATCCCAATCCCGATTATGATGGCGTGTTCGTGTTTGACAACGACTTCTCCGCCCTGCTGGATCAGGACGATCTGGCAGCGGATAATGATCCCCTATTCGCAGCCGAAAGCAGTCGCGGCGCGTGCCGGGTGCTCTGTTTCTCTCCCGATCATGCGAAAACCTTGCCCGAGCTGAGGCACTCTCAAGTCCGCGCTATCGTCGATGCCTGGTGCGAAGAAACTGCGACGCTTGCCGAAACCGGCCGCTATCGCAACGTCCAGATATTCGAGAATAAGGGCGCGATGATGGGCAGTTCCAACCCCCATCCGCATGGCCAGATCTGGGCCACCGGCCATGTGCCCGACGAAGTGGCTGTCGAAGATCGCCATCAGCGCGCCTATCGCGCCGAGCAGGGCGCGTCGCTGCTGTTGGACCTGGCCGATCGCGAGCAGCAGGATGGCGCGCGCACCGTGGTCGAAACCGGACATTGGCTCGCCATTACCCCCTATTGGGCGACCTGGCCCTTTGAAACATTGCTGTTGCCGCGCTTCCCGGTCCAGCGCATGCCCGAGCTATCGAGCGAGCAGCGCGACGATCTCGCCACGGCATTACGGCAGCTAACCGCGCGCTATGACAATCTGTTTCAGTGCAGCTTTCCCTATTCGATGGGCTGGCACGGTGCGCCAATCGGCGAGGAAGATAGCGATCACTGGCAGCTCCATGCGCATTTCTATCCGCCCCTGCTGCGCTCCGCCTCGGTGCGCAAATTCATGGTCGGCTATGAATTGATGGCCGAAGCCCAGCGCGACATTACGCCTGAGCGTGCCGCCGAAATGCTCCGCGCGACGAGCGATATCCATTATAAGAGCGGATAGTGACTCCACGAGACATCTTGATCGAGCGGGTGAGCGATGCCTTCCGCCGCGCCTATGGCGAAGAACCGGCACATATTGTCGCCGCGCCGGGCCGGGTTAACCTGATTGGCGAGCATTGCGATTATAATGACGGGCTCGTCCTGCCCTGCGCGATTGACCGCGAAACGATGATCGCGATTGGGCCGGCTGATCATGGCGAAATCCGGGCCTTCGCCGCGGATTTCGACGATGACAGTGACAATTTCTCGGCCAGTGCAGCCACAATCGACCATGCCGAAACGGACTGGAAGAACCATATCCGCGGCGTCGCCCATTTCCTTCGCCAGCGCGAAATCCAACCGCCCGCCGCCAATCTTGCCATCGCTGGCAATGTGCCAATGGGCGCAGGCCTTTCGTCATCCGCTTCCCTCGGCGTGGCGACTGCTCTCGCTCTATCGATGCACGCTGATGCGAAGGTCGAACCGAGCGATCTGGCCCGCATCGCCCAACAATCGGAGAATGATTTTGTCGGCTGTGCGTGCGGTATCATGGATCAGATGGCATCGGCCTGCGGGACTGAGGGCGCGGCGGTTCTGATCGACTGTCAATCGATGGAACAGCGCGCGGTCCCGATTTCAGAGTCCCTAGCCATCGTGATAATAGAATCCGGGATCCAGCGGATCCTGACCGACAGCCCGTTCAACGCGCGGCGCGCGGAATGCGAGGCCGCTGCCAGGCATTATGGCGTCAATGCATTGCGCAGTCTCGATCTCGCCTGGCTGGAGTTCAAGCGCGGCGATCTCGATGAGGCCTGTTTCCGCCGCGCGCGCCATGTCGTTACCGAGTTCGCGAGAGTGCGCAGAGGCATTGATGCGTTTGCGACCGGTGACACCGCAAGCCTGGCTGACATCATGGCGGCGTCACACGCCTCATTACGCGAAGACTTCCAGGTATCGATCCCGCCAATCGATCAGATGGTGGCAATGCTTGCCGAGAGGATCGGCGATCGCGGTGGTGTACGGATGACGGGCGCTGGCTTTGGTGGTTGCCTGGTAGCCGTGGTCGAAAAAGCGCTTGCCGAGGACGTGATCGATTGGATCGAACACGACCATAACCGCACCGCCGAATTGCAAGCGCGTGCCGGTATCTACCTACCGTCAAAAGGCGCGCATCTGCTGCGCTAATCGCCGGGCCCGATTACGCGTCAGATTTCGGCGGCCAGGGAATGAACCCGCTCGTCCGCCGCACATAATCTTCATATTCAGGTTTGGCGCGTTTCAGCCGGCGCTCGAGCAGAGCTGCACCGCTCCATTTGAGCAGCAGATAGGTCATGAGCAACGGTCCGACCACGCTGAACAAGCCAAGGGTCGTCTCGGCGGCGATCAGGAACAATCCCCACCAGACACAGGTATCGCCGAAATAGTTGGGATGCCGCGTATAGCGCCACAGGCCCTTGTCCATCACACCGCCGGTGCGTTGCGCCTTGAAGCGGGCGAGCTGCCAGTCGCCGATCGTTTCAAAGGCAATGCCGATAATCGCAAGGCCCGCGCCGATCCATCCCAGCACGCCAACTGCCGCAGGCTCAGCCGATATCATACCGAGTTGGATCGGCAGTGAGACGATGAGCAGCAATACGCCTTGCAGCATAAACACCATGCGGAAGCTGAAACGATGCGGATGGGGTTCGGCCTTGCCGAGCATTGCCAGATAGCGCCCGTCCGGTCCCTCGAGCCGCCAGCGCCATACGAGATAACCGGCCAGACGCGTGCCCCAGACCGCGGCGATGCAGAGGATAAGGAGGCGTCGCTCTTCCGATCCGCCCTCAGTGAGCAGGTAGGAAACGCCGGCAATGATCACGAAACTGAAGCCCCAAAAGGCATCGATAAAGCTGACATCCTTGATCGCGACACTGATCAGCCAGAGCAGAACGAGAACCGCGAGAATGATCGCCGCATTGGTTGCGAACAGTGAAAAAACAGCATCCATGATATGTGCGCCCCTTATATCTTTACCCTGATATGCTGCGCAGAATGCCGCTTGGCCATAGCTATTTTACCAAGCCTAGGCAGAGCATTATCCTTCCGGTATCGTCGATAATCATTTGATCGGAAAGGAATGTGCGCCATGGCGACGACTATCGTAAACCGTGTGGATCCCACGCTGGAAGATGATGGCCACCCCTATATTGGCGGCGCATGGACTCCGAACTTCGAAGAATATGACGCGCTCGACCTTGAGGCGACCGGGACAATTCCTGACGACATCTCAGGTGTTTATGTCCGGAACACGGAAAATCCGGTTCATAAATCAATCGGCACCTATCATCCGTTTGACGGCGACGGGATGCTGCACGCCATCCATATCGATGGCGGCAAGGCGAGCTATCGAAACCGTTTCGTGAAGACTAAAGGCTTCCTTGCTGAACAGGATGCCGGGCGATCGTTGTGGGCGGGCATCGCTGCCAACCCTGCCCTCTCCGAACGACCCGGCTGGGGTGCCCAGGGATCGCTCAAGGATTCATCTTCCACCGATGTTGTTGTCCATGCCGGCAAGGTGGTTTCGACATTCTACCAGTGCGGTGAGCCCTATCTGCTCGATCCCGTCACGCTTGAGGATCTCGGCATTGCGGATTGGGGTCCGGACGAAGGCATATCGGCCCATCCCAAAGTCGATCTCGAAACCGGCGAGCTGCTCTTCTTCAACTATTCGAAGAAGGCGCCGTACATGCATTACGGCATTGTCGACAAGAATGAGCAGCTTACCCATTATGTACCGATCCCGCTGCCCGGGCCGCGCCTCCCCCACGATATGGCCTTCACCGAAAATTATACGATCTTCAACGATCTGCCGCTGTTCTGGGATCCGGAACTGCTGGATCGGAACCTTCACGCGGCTCGCTACTATCCCGAACTCGGAACACGCTTTGCGATCATCCCGCGCTACGGTACGGAAAAGGATATCCGTTGGTTCAAGGCCGACCCAACCTTCGTTCTTCACTGGATGAACGCCTATGAGGAGGGCGATGAGATCGTGCTGGAAGGCTATTTCCAGGAAGATCCGCAGCCCAAGCCACTCCAGGATGCGCCGCGCGAATGGGCGCAGCTGATGGCCTATGTCGACGAGCATTCGATGAAGCCGAAGCTCCATCGCTGGCGCTTCAACCTGAAGACCGGCGAAACGCATGAAGAGCATCTCGACGAACGGATCCTCGAATTTGGCTGCTTCAACCGCAAGTTCCAGGCGAAGAAAACGCGCTTTCTCTACAGCACCACGGCCAAGCCCGGCTGGTTCCTCTTCACCGGTATCGTCAAACATGACTTTGAAACCGGAGAATCGGTCGAGCTGCAATTTCCGGACGGTGAATATCTGAGCGAACCAGCATTTGTTCCGCGGGTCGGATCGACAGACGAAGAAGATGGCTATCTCGTCACCTTTACGATCAACACGAACGATGATCGCTCCGAATGCGTGCTGGTGGATGCGCGCGATATCGAAGCGGGCCCGGTCTGCCGGATCCAACTCCCCCATCGGATCAGCAGCGGCACGCATGCCATCTGGGCCGATGGCGACGAACTGACACAGGCATAGGCGAAACATCATGGCAGAACCGGTTTTCATTCTTGGCGGTTACCAGACCGATTTCGCGCGCAATTGGCATCGTGAGGGCGATGACTTGTTCGCGATGTTCAAGGCTACGCTCGAAGGCGGACTGGACGATACCGGGCTCGAGCCTGAAGAGATTGAGTCGGCTCATGTCGGCAATTTCACGGCAGAGCTATTCTGCAACCAGGGTCAGCTTGGCGGCTTCTTTGCGGCGGTTGATGATCGCTTTTCCGGCATGCCTGCACAGCGCCACGAAGCCGCTTGCGCATCAGGCAGCATGGCAATCCTCAGCGCAATGGCCGAGATCGAGGCCGGGCGCTACGATCTGGTGTGCGTGCTCGGTATCGAGATGATGCGGAACGTACCGGGCGATCAAGCCGCGCAGTTTATCGGCGGACCGGCCATGTTCTCCGGCAAGGAATGCGAAGGCGTGAAATATCCCTGGCCGCATATGTTTTCAGAGCTGGGTGATGAATATGAAGCGCGCTATGGGTTGAAACACGCTCATCTCGCTGAAATTGCACGTAATAATTTCGCCAATGGCCGACGTAATCCCAACTCGCAGACGCGAAAATGGACCTTTGGCAATGCGAGTTTTGAAGAGGATGACGAAGCCAATCCGGTGATTGACGGGCGCATCCGGCGCCAGGATTGCGGACAGGTATCGGATGGCGGCGCGGTGATCTTCCTTGCTGGCGAGAAACGCGCCCGGGACTATTGCGAGGCGCATGGCAAATCGCTCGACGATCTGGCGCGGATCGATGGCTGGGGCCATCGCACGGCACATATCGGCTATCAGCCCAAAATCGAGGCGAGCAAGGCAGAGGATTATGTCTTCCCGCATGTCCGCAAAGCCGTGTCCGACGCGCTCGATCGCGCGGGAGTTGGCTCGGCCAAACAGCTTCACGCTGTCGAAGTCCATGACTGCTTCACAACGACCGAATATATGGCGATCGACCATCTCGGTCTGACGGAACCCGGCGAGAGCTGGAAGATCATCGAAAATGGCGCGATCGCTATCGACGGTGACCATCCGATCAATCCGAGCGGCGGCCTGATCGGCTCTGGCCATCCGGTTGGCGCGACAGGCGTCCGCATGATGCTCGATTGTTCGAAACAGGTAACCGGCAAGGCCGGCGACTATCAGGTCGAAGGTGCTGACACGGTCGGCATGCTCAATATCGGCGGCAGCACGACGACTGTAGCGTCATTCGTGGTTGGTGCCGGATCGGCCTAATTCGCTGGTTGCAACCGTCACAGATTTCGTTGAGATATGCCATGTTGAATGATTTCAGGGGCATGAGATTCGATAATGGGGCCATCGACGATTTCGCAAATCACCCGCTCGCCTGCTCATCAAATTGGCCGCATTTGCCGCAATAGCCTGTTGGCGATCGGAATGGCTGTTGGTTTGGCGGCCTGTTCGGGTGGCGAAGACGAAGAAAACGCCCCTGTCCGTCCCGTCAAGATCATCGAAGTGTCCACCGGTACCGATGTCCGCACACAAAGCCTCCCTGCTGTTATCGAAGCAGCCCGCTCTTCGGATTTAACGTTCGAAATCAACGGCACATTGCAGGAATTGTTAGTCCGCGAAGGCGACAATGTGCGCCAAGGTCAGGTGTTGGCACGCCTGGATCCGCGCACCTATCAGAACGACCTCGCAACGGCGCAGGCGGAGTATAACAACGCCAATGCGGAATATGAGCGCGCGTCCCGACTGGTCGCCGAGGATGCGATTGCCCAGAATGTTTACGAACAACGCCGAACAGCCCGTGAAGTGGCCCGCGCCCAATTCGATACCGCCCGCGTGCGGCTCGACGACACGATCATCCGCGCGCCATTCTCCGGCGTCGTCGCACGGACTTATGTTGAGCGTTTCGAGAATATCGGCGCGCAGCAGGAAATCCTGACTCTGCAGACCCAGGGCCAAGCGCGCGCGGTTGTGCAGGTTCCCGCGACGATCGTTGCCAATTCCGGCCAGCTCCGCCCGCTTGGCAGCGTAATGACGCTGGATGCGGCCCCTGAAGTCGAGATCCCGGCAACCATCTATTCAACCGCCACCCAAGCCGACCCTTCAAGCCAGACCTTTGAAGTACGGTTCAATTTCACGCCGCCAGCCGACACGCTCATTTTGCCTGGAATGACGGGCACAGTCCGCGCGCGACTGGAGCTGGAAGAAGGTGGCATCGTGCCCGAAGGCGTATCCATCCCGCTGGCCGCCGTTCTGTCCGATGGCGATGATCGCTATGTATGGCTCGTCGATGATGACGCTATGACCGTATCTCGCCGCGACATCGTGGTGGCATCTGCCAATGGCGAGCTGATGACAGTTACCAGTGGCTTGCAACGCGGTGACAAGATCGTCGGCGCGGGCGCATCCTATCTCCATGAAGGCATGGAGATCCGGCCCTATGAAGAATAGCCGCCGGCAATGAGCGCTGCTGAATTCTCCATAAAAAACCGGCTTATAAGCTTCATCGTCATAATCGGCGTGCTGATCGGCGGTTGGATTGCTTATGGAAACATGCCGCGCTTCGAGGATCCCGAATTCACGATCCGCGAAGCCGTAGTCATCACCCAATATCCGGGCGCCACGCCTGAAGAAGTCGCCAATGAGGTTACCGAACCGCTGGAGAGTGCAATCCAGCAAATGGGTGAAGTTGAGGAAGTTCGCTCGGTCTCGTCCGACGGCCTTTCGCGCATCACGGTCGAGATCAAATATGGAGACTCTACAACGCGCGATGCCCTGCAGCTGATCTGGACGAAACTGCGCAACCGGGTCCGCGATGCGCAAAGTTCGCTACCGCCTGGCGCAGAGGACTCCATCGTCAATGACGATTTCGGCGATGTCTATGGCATCTATTATCTGGTTACCGGCGATGGCTATACACCGCGCGAACTATACGAATATGCCCGCGACCTGAGGACCGAATTGCTCGCAGTGGATGGCGTGGCGAAGGTCGCGATCCAGGGCCAGCAACAAGAAGTCATCTATGTCGAGATTTCCCGCGAACGCGCCTCGGCGCTCGGCATTTCGGTCGATCAGGTTTACAACGATCTTGCCCAGCAGAATTCCGTAGTCTCATCCGGCGATGTACGGATCGGCGATCGCCGGGTCCTGATCCAGCCAACCGGTGAGGTGGATTCAGTCGCTTCGATCGAGAATATCCTCGTTTCGACACCCGAAGCCGATACCGTCGTATTCCTGCGCGATGTGGCAACCGTCCGCCGCGGTTATCAGGACCCGCCAAGCTTCCAGAACCGCTATAATGGCGAACCAGCAATCGGGATTGGCGTCTCCAATGTCCCGGGCACGAATGTCGTTGCAATGGGCGAAGCCATTGATGCCGCGCTTGCCGAGACCGAGGGACGCCGACCGCTCGGCATCGATATCCATGAATATTACCACCAGGGCAAAGTGACAGAAGACGCGGTGCAGGCATTTGCACTTAACGTCCTGATGGCACTCGTGATCGTGCTGGTTACCCTCTATTTCTTCATGGGCATGCGCTCAGCGATCATCATTGGCGCGGTGCTGATCCTGACGATCGCAGCGACGCTGATGACCATGTATCTGAGCGGGATTCCGATGCACCGAATATCGCTCGGCGCCTTGATCATCGCGCTTGGTATGCTGGTCGACAATGCGATTGTGGTCACCGAGGGGATATTGGTGGGCGTCCAGCAGGGGCGCAAGAAACTCGATATCGCCAAGGAGATTGTGAGCCGCAGCAAATGGCCGCTTCTCGGCGGCACACTGGTCGGAATCATTGCCTTTGCGCCGATTGGTTTTGCACCGGGATCCACAGCTGAGTTTACCGGCCATCTCTTCTGGGTGGTGCTGATTTCTTTACTCTACAGCTGGGTGTTCGCGATCACCGCCGTGCCGCTATTCGCCGACATGCTCTTCAAGGAAGTCGATGGAGACGCGGTCGAGGCGCAAGGCGATGGCAAGTTCATGACGCGCTACAAAGAGTTTATGCGCAACGTGCTGGGTCGGCCATGGCAGGCTGTCGGCGCGGCAGTGATGATGTTTGTGCTGGCCGTGTTCGGTTTTGGTTTTGTAAAATCGGGATTCTTCCCGGCCTCGACAACTCCTCAGCTCGTTGTCGATGTGTGGATGCCGCAGGGCACCGATATTGAACATACTTTTGACAATATGACACGGCTCGAGGGCGAGGTCGCCGAGATGGAAGGCGTGGAGGGCGTCAACACCCTGATAGGTGCCGGCGCGCTGCGATACATGCTGGTCTATCCGGCGGAGAGCAATAATTCCTCCTATGGGCAACTGCTACTCCAGGTCGATTATGACCAGATCGATGCGTTGATGCCGGTTATCCAGAACCATATCGATTCCAACTATCCTGATGCCCAGACGAAGGTTTGGCGGTTCGCGTTGGGGCCGGGTGGCGGATCGAAGCTTGAAGCGGAATTTTCCGGGCCTGATCCCGCCGTGCTGCGGCAACTCTCTGCCCAGGCTGAAGCAATATACGCATCCGATGACCGGATCACCGCGGTTAAAAATGACTGGCGCCAGCGGGTTAGTGTCATCGAGCCCACCTATTCCGAAGCGCGCAGCCGACGGCTCGGTATCTCCCGCGAAGATCTGGCCAATGCATTGCGGACCAATTTTTCGGGTCGCAATGTCGGCGTGTACCGCGAGGGCGATACGCTGATACCAATCGTGGCGCGCGCGCCTCTTGGCGAACGCCGCGACGTGCAAAGCATCGCGAGCGTCCAGATTCCGAGTCAGGTAACCGGCGGCACGGTTCCGTTGATTGAAACCGTGACCGGTTTCGAAACTGTCTGGCGTGACGCGATGATGCGGCGGATCGATCGCGTCTGGACAATCAAGGCGCAGGCCGATCCTGTCCCCGGTGAGATGGCATCGGTAGCCTTTGAGCGCGTGCGCCCCGCGATCGAAGCGATTGAGCTGCCGCCTGGCTACACCCTCACCTGGCAAGGCGAGCATGGCAGCAGCACCGAAGCCAATGGCAATCTTGCGAGCACGCTGCCGATGGGCTTCCTTGCTATGGTGCTGGTGGTCGTGGTGCTGTTCAACGCACTGCGCCAGCCGCTGATCATCTGGCTCGTTGTCCCGCTCTCGATCATCGGGGTTGTGATCGGATTGCTGCTTACCAATTCCGCGTTGGAGTTCATGGCGATCCTTGGCCTGCTGTCGCTGTCGGGACTCCTGATCAAGAATGCGATCGTCCTCGTCGATCAAATGGACCTTGAAATCCGCGAAGGTAAACCGCGCTATGATGCGGTTATCGATTCCGCAGCCAGTCGCGTCCGGCCCGTGGCCATGGGTGCGATAACGACGGTCCTCGGGGTGATCCCGCTATTTGCGGATGCCTTCTTCCGGTCGATGGCGGTGGTGCTGGTCTTCGGACTGTCATTTGCCACCTTACTTACATTGGTGCTCATTCCGGTCCTCTACCTGTTGTTCTTCCGGATCAGCCGCGACGAAACCGCAGATGCGGAGGTGGAAGCGTGAAGCGCCTCCTCCTCCCCACGATAATCCCCGTCATGCTGGGCGTGGCGCTGTCGGGCTGTGCAAGTTTCAGCAATGCGACTGGTGAAGCATCGGGCGTTGCCAGCTCCAACTTGCCGCCGGTTCCCGAACGCTGGATCATGGCACAGGAAACGGTTGGCGCTGTGCATGTCGGCTGGATCGACGCGTTCAATGATCCCGTGCTTTCGGAACTCGTTGCCGAAGCGCAATCCAAGAACCGCACCCTGCAGGCCACGGCTGCCGCGGTCGCACGAGCCTATGCTCTGCTCCGCCAGTCCCAGTCGCAACTCTATCCTTCGCTCGACGCAACCGCGGGAGCGGCACGCAGTGGACCGTTGGAAGGCGGGCCGACCGGCAATGCCTTTAGCCTTGGTGTGCAATCCAGCTGGGAAGTGGATGTTTGGGGCCGGGTCCGGTCCGATGTGGAAGCCGCGCGGCAAAGCGCCCGAGCGCTGGAGGCCGATTATCGATTTGCCCAGCATTCGCTCGCAGCTGCGGTCGCACGAACCTATTTCATCGCGATTGAAGCCCGTATGCAGATTGGCGTCGCCCAGGATATTGTCGACGCCCTGACAGAGATCGACCGGATCGTCCAAGTGCGTTTTGAGAATGGCTATGCGAACGCTCAGGATGCCGCGCTGGCGCGTACGGACCTGGAAAGCGCGCGCGATTCCCTGCTCAGCGCACAGCTCGGGGAACGCGATGCAATAAGGGCGCTGGAAGTGCTGCTTGGCCAATATCCTGATACCGATCTCGAATTTCCCGATCGATTGATGCGTGAACCACCGCCGCCGCCTGCCGGGCTCCCCTCGGAGCTGCTGGAACGCAGGCCGGATATCATTGCTGCTGAGCGGCGCATTGCGGCGGCGATTGCCGGTGTCGACCAGGCGCAGGCGGCCCGGCTCCCGCAAATCAGCCTCACTGGATCGCTCGGCGGTGCGTCAAACGAGCTTTCCGACTTGCTCGACCCCGTCAATGTCGTCTGGCGTCTGGCTACCAATCTGCTCGCACCGATCTTCGATGGCGGACGCCGGAGGGCGCAGGTGGATGTCTCAACCGCCGCCCAGGAAGAGGCCGTCGCCAATTATGCGGATCTGGCGCTCAATGCATTTGCCGAAGTCGAAGGCTTGCTCGACCAGGGCAAGATCCTGCGCGAACGCCGTCGCGCTCTCCTGACATCTGACGAAGCATCCGGACGCGCGCTCTACATCGCGCAGCTGCGTTTCGATGAGGGGGAGAATGAGCTGATCGATGTGCTCAACATCCAGCAGCGCGTATTCGGCACGCGCAGCAGCCTGGTCGCAATCCAGCGCTCTGTGCTTACTCACTATATCGATCTCAGCCTGGCCTTGGGCGGAGATTGGCGTTCTCCCGAAGAGGAAGGATGAACCGCGCATTCGCCGCATTTCAGACCGCGGCATTTCTTGTACATTCTCACAAAACCGATCAGGCTGGGCGCCGTGCAGCATTTTGACCGCCTGTTCCGTTCTGCCGAGGTCGAAGCCGAAGCGCTGATCGGCATTGCGCGTATGCTGGTTGCAACAATCCTCGGACTTGCGGCATTCGTCTTGATTCGGCGCGCAGGCATGCCGACCGACCCGAATACAGTGTCCGAGGTCTATCACTCGCTGATTGTGCTCACCCTCTATTTCTGTCTCGGTGTGCTCTCTGTCGGGATCGTGAAGCTGGGATTATATCGCACCTGGATTGCCTGGTTCCTGGCGGTCGCTGAAGTCATCCTGATTGCGGTCAATATTTACACTGACCTGAATTCTGCTGGCGCGAGCTCCTTCACTGCGCTGTCGTCTCCTGCCGGCTACCTGCTCGCGGTGTTCCTGGTTCTGCAGACTCTGCGCTACCGGCTGATTTTCCAGATTACGACGTCGCTACTGCTTGTCGGCGCCGTCATATTTCTCCTGCTGCTCAATCCTGGCGTCGGGCATACGCCAGACCCACAGACGCTCCACTATCTGACGTCCAACTATGCCGGTGTTCCCAATTTTGTCCGAGTGATCATGTTGATATTGGTGATGGGTATCGCCGCGCTTTCCGTGTGGCGCGGCCGTAAACTGATCCATGAGATCGCCAATGAAGTGGAAGTGCGCGCCAATCAGAAACGTTTCCTGCCAGGCGAACTGGCGAACCAGATGACAAATGCCGACATATCCCGGCTGCGTGCTGGCCGGCTGGCCAACCTCGTCATCATGTTTGTCGATATCCGCGGTTTCACCGCCCTATCGGAATCCTTCCAACCGGCAGAGATCAGTGCGTTTCTCAGTGAATATCGCTCACGCATCACGCGGGTCGTTGCCGCGCATGATGGGGTGGTCGACAAATTTATCGGCGATGGCGCGCTTATTGTGTTCGGCCTGGAAGAGGACCCGGCGTCGGCGGCGAGCAATGCCATCGCGGCCGGCAAGGAAGCCTTGGCCGAACTGGAACGCTGGAACGATTTACGCACAGCGCGCAACCTGCCGGCGATCTCGGTTGTCATCGCCATTCACGCCGGCGAAGTCATGGTGGGCGCGATTGGCGATGAAGAGCGCCTTGAATTCAGCGTGATCGGTGCGCCGGTAAACGAAGCCTCCCGCCTCGAAGCCGTTGCCAAGGCAGAGGATGCCGTGATCGTGGTGTCAGAACAGGTGCTCAGCAATGTGCTCGGCTCTGATGTCGATACCGGCTGGAAATCGCTGGGAGACGTGGCCTTGCGGGGAACGTCCCACCCGACGAAATTGTTTGCATTGCGCGACTAAGGCTCCGCCTCTCAGGCCGTTGACCGGGCATCTCCAGAGCCCACACACCGCAAATGATACTCCCTGTTTCCGAACATCGCATCGATGGCGAGCAGGCGTTTGTGATAATGACCAATGCTCAATTCATCGGTCATGCCAACGCCACCATGGGTCTGGATTGCCGCCTCGCCAATCGCCCGGCCAAGCTTGCCGATCTGGCCTTTCAGAATGGAGATATCGCGCGGTGTCGCCTGGCCGGATTCAGCCAGCGCCGTTGTGTAGAGAAGTGTTGACCGCGCTTTGGTATAGGCAATCTTCATATCGGCCAACCGATGTGCCACCGCCTGAAAACTGCCGATTGCAACGCCAAATTGCTTGCGGGTGGCCGCATATTCGCTGGTCTTGGCGAGCAGCGCGCCCATTGCTCCCACGGCTTCTGCCGAAAGGGCAATGATGGCGGTCGCGACAAGCTCTTCAATCGGCGCGCCATCAAGCAGGTCCGCGGCGGAAATGCGGACATTCTCAAAACGGATATGTGCGGCGCTTCGACCATCGATCGTATCAAGCGCGGTGATGGCAACGCCGGATGCTGCCGGATCGACCATCGCCAGACCGACCCCGCCCTCAGCCGGAAGGCACACTGAAACGACAAGCAGATTGGCTTGCGCCCCATTCAACACCAGGCGCTTCTCACCGGTTAGGGTGAAGCCGTCGCCATCCTCCTGCGCATTGAGCGCTATCATGGCAGGATCCGCGGTCCCCCTGCCCTCTTCATGCGCAAAGGCCACAATGGCTTCACCTGAGACGATCCGGCCTAGCCAGTCACCGGCGACTTCGGATTGGTCGGCGGCGAGTGCGCGCCCGGACAGTAGAATCGACCCGAGATAAGGTTCGACGACGAGATATTCGCCGAACAGCTCACACACCGCGACAATATCGGCAATCGAGCCGCCGAGCCCGCCCTGGCTTTCAGCAAAAGGCAGCGCCAGCAGGCCGAACTCGCCAAACTGGCTCCACACCTCGGGCGACCAGGCCTTGTCGGACTGGACCAATGTGCGCCGGCTATCAAAGTCATAATCATTGGCCAGATAGCGCGACACGCCGTCGCGCAGCATCTGTTGTTCGTCGGTAAACATGAAGTCCATTACGCTCTCCGATCCTATCCGCGCGGCAATGTGCGCGCGATCAGATCGCGTTGCACTTCATTGGTGCCGGCATAGATCGTCGTTGCACGGCTATTGAGGTAGAGCGGCATCGCGATGAGATCGAGATCGCTGCCATGTTGCGCGGCATTGGAGCCGACCCGCAAAGCTTCGAGCTCCAGCGACAATCCCTCAAGCCCGGACACTTGGGTCATCATCACCGTAATGCGCTGAATCAACTCCGAATTCATCGTTTTATTCATCGATGGAAAGCCGGGATCGCGCGCGATATCATGGCCGCTCACCACCAGCTTCTCGAAATGCTCGAATGAGGCAATATCCGCCTCCAGATCGCCGAGATCGCGCTGAAAAACAGGATCGTCCGCCATCGCCCCGCCAAATGGCGAAGGCGTATCCGCCGCCGCGTCCCGCACCCGTTCGACATAGCGTTTGAGCGTCGGGCTTTGCGCTGATCCCCCGCGCTCATGCTTCAAAAGATGCTTGGCGACCGTCCAGCCGTCATTCTCGGCACCCACCCGGCCCGACTGGGGAACCCGGACATTATCGAAGAAAACCTCGCACTGCTCTGGAAAGCCATCGAGCCCGATGATCGGCCGGATTTCCATGCCGGGATAATCGGTGCGCTCGAGCAACAGGAAGGTGATCCCCTGCTGCTTCTTTCCCTCGCTATTGGTGCGCACGAGCATGAACATCCGGTTTGCGCGATGGGCCAGGGTCGTCCAGATCTTGCTGCCATTAATGACATAATCATCGCCATCCGGCACCGCCTTGCAGCTCAGCGATGCAAGGTCCGATCCCGAATTGGGTTCCGAATAGCCCTGCGTCCAATAATCTTCGCCGGACAGGATACCGGGCAGATATTTGCGCTGCTGCTCTTCGGTACCCAGATCGATCAACAATGGACCGACCATACCAAGCCCGTTGGGCAGCATCGGTGGCAGATCGCGTTTCCGATACTCTTCGGCAAAAATGTAGCGCTGCTCCACAGACCAACCTGTGCCGCCATGTTCGGCGGGCCAATGCGGCGCGGCCCAGCCTTTGTCATTCAAGATTTTCTGCCAGGCTGATGTCTGGTCAAAATCGGGAAACACGCTTGTCGTCTTGCGCCCGGCTTCGCGGATCGCATCGGTCGGCGCAGTATCGAGAAATTCGCCAACCTCGGCGCGAAAGGCTTCGAGTTCCGGTCCGAAATCTATGTCCATTGCAGTCCCCTGTCTTCGCCGCGTTATTCACGTCTGACACCGCCTGGGCAAGCCGGTCACATTGGATGGCGATCCGATTATTGCAGCCATCTTGCGGAAAAGCTGTGTCATTCTCGCTCAACCATCGATACGCTTGGCAGAAATATGGATCAGGACAATAGCCGCAAGGGGCGCGCAAATCATGGCAGATGAACTGGATTTTTCAAGCAAGACAGTGCTTGTCGTGGGTGGGTCTAGCGGAATTGGCAACGGAATCGCCCAGGGGTTTCGTGCCAAAGGTGCCGAGGTTCATATCTGGGGAACCCGCGCAAACGCAGCCGATTATGAGGGCGTCGAAGGATCGGATCTGGAAGGACTGCACTATGCCCAGGTCGATGTGTCTGATTTCGACAGCATCAGCAATTTCGAACCCGACTTCGATACGCTCGACGTGCTGGTCCTGAGCCAGGGAATAGTCCGTTACAAACGCGCAGAGTTTGAGAGAAACGGCTGGGACGAAGTGATGGACGTGAACATCAATTCGGTGATGCACACGGCAAACGCGTTTCGCGACATGCTGGCCAAGAGCAATGGATCGGTGATCATCGTCAGTTCGGTGTCCGGCTTCCGGGCCAATATCGGCAACCCGGCCTATGCCGCATCGAAAGCCGCTGCAGTGAGCCTGACCAAGACACTGGGTCAAGCTTGGGCCCGCTATGGGATCCGGGTCAATGGGCTGGCACCCGGACTGATACCGACCAAGCTAACCGCCGTTACGACAGATAACAGCCAGCGGATGGAGGCCAGTTTGCAGGCTATCCCGCTCGGTCGCCCCGGCACGCCTGACGAGATGGCCGGCGTTGCGCTCTTCCTCGCTTCGCCGCTCGCATCCTATGTGCAGGGCCATACTGTGATCGCCGATGGCGGCCTGACGCTTAGCTAAACCCTTGCGCGACTATATCTCTGATCGGGTCGTTATCGGGCTCGCCATCGCCTCTGCGATTGTTACGGCCAATGCCTATTATATCCATCCGATCATCGCCCCCGTCGCCGCCGACTTTGAAGTCAGCGCGGCACAAGTTGGCGCGGTTCCGGCGTTCAACCAGTTTGCCCTAGCGCTCGGCATTCTGCTGCTGCTGCCGCTCGGCGATCGGTTCAGCAATCGGCGGTTAGTCCCTCTTTTCCTCGCGGCCCAGGTCGGGGCGCTGGCGCTTATGACGGTTGCGCAAAGCTTTTGGCTGTTCGTCACCGCGTCCGCATTGCTCGGCTTTTTCACTGTCGCGCCTTATCTTCTGCCTGCCTTTGTCTCGAAACGCGTACCGCCCGAACGGCTCGGCCATGTTACCGCAATCCTCACCACCGGCGTGATCGCCGGCGTGCTGCTTTCGCGGACCGGGTCGGGAGTAATCGCCGAATATCTGGGATGGCGGAGCGTATATGGCATGGCGACGGTGCTGATGCTGGCCTCGGTCGTGATCCTGCCGATCCTGATGCGCGAAGACAGCCCGCCACCCGGTGACAGCGAAGCCCTGCCCTATGGCCAGCTGCTGTTCTCAGTATTTGCTATGCTGCGCGCAAATCCGCAGATCATGGTTTCCGGCATTATCCAGGGATTGAGTTTCGCAATTTTCCTGGTTCTGTGGCTCGGCCTCGGGCTTCACCTGACCAGCCCGGAGATGGGATATGGCACCGATGTCGTCGGCTATCTCGCGGCGATCGCAGCGATAAACCTGCTCACCACAACGCGGTTCGGGCGCCTTGCCGATCGGTTGGGCGCGCACCGGGCACGCTTGCTGATGGTGCTGATCCAGATGGTTGGCGTATTGCTGCTCTTCCCGGCGGGCAGCAGCATCTGGCTCCTCCTCATCCCGCTCACGCTCATGAATATTTCGGGGCCGGTTATCGACATAAGCGGTCGCATGACCGTACTTGATCAGCCGCCGCATATCCGCACCCGCTTGATGACGCTGTATATTGTCTTCATGTTCCTCGGCGGCGGGCTGGGAAGCTGGAGCGGCACAATTGCCTATGACCTGTTCGGCTGGTCCGGCACGACAGGGCTCGCAGCAATATTGTCGATATTGGTCGTGTGCCTTGCCTATCTAGCGCAGCGACAGGCCGACAAGACCGCACGACGCAAAACACAGGGAGATTGATGCGATGAAATTTGAACCAGGATTGGCAGCGGTGGTAACCGGCGGGGCGTCAGGGCTCGGCAATGCAAGCGCCCGCGCGCTGGCCGGAGCTGGCTTCAAGGTTGCAATCTTCGATATCAACGCAGACGCAGGCCAGGCCAAGGCGGACGAGATTGGCGCGACCTTCCATCATGTCGACATTACCGACGAACAATCGGTGCTCGATGGGTTTGAAGCCGCGCGCGCTGCCCATGGCCAGGAGCGGGTGACGGTGCATTGCGCGATGACATCCGGCCGCGGCAAGACACTGCGCTATGACAAGGAACTGGGCGGTTTTGTCCGGCTCGCAACCGAAGAATATGAAAAGGGCGCGCAAGGCATACTCGTCGCCAGCTACCGGATCGCTTCGATCTCCGCACTCGGCATGGCGAATGCAGAACCGCTCAACGATGACGGCGAACGCGGGTGCATTACGCTGACGAGTTCGGCCGCTGCCCAGGACGGACAGATCGGCCAGGTGATTTACGGTTCGAACAAGGCGGGGGTGAACGGGCTCGTACTGCCCATGGCGCGCGACCTGATGGATATCGGGATCCGGGTCAATTCGATCATGCCGGGTATATTCGCGACGCCGCCGATGCTCGGCATGAAGGATCGCGCACCGGCAATGTTCGATCATCTCGCCGCGTCCGTCCCCTTCCCCAAGCGGCTCGGCAACCCCGATGAATTTGGCAGCCTGATCCTTGAACTCGCCCGCAACACATATTTCAACGGACAGGCATTGCGGCTGGATGGCGCCATCCGGATGCCACCCAAATAGGGGCTGCTCCTATTCGCCGGTAAAGTTGGGCGCGCGTTTCTCGAGGAACGCGCTGACGGCTTCCTCATGGTCTCGGGTTTCGTGGATAACTGCCTGATACGCAGCCGATAACTCAAGTACGTCCGAATAACGCTGGGCCTGGGCCTCGCGCAGCAGACGCTTGGTAAGGCGCACGGCACGCGGCGGATTTTCCGCAATCTTGGCGGCAACGCCTTGGGCTGCGTCCATCAGCGCATCATCCGGAACAACCTGCGAAAAGAGGCCCATCTCCAAGCCCGCTGCGGCACTGAACCGCTCGCCGGTCAGAAACAGTTCTGCCGCTTTCGAATAGCCGAGGATTTGCTGAAGCGACCAGGCCCCACCATCGCCGGGCACGATGCCAACCTTGATAAAGCTTGCCGCACATTTCGCACTCTCGGCGGCGACGCGCACATCGCACAGACAGGCCAGATCAAGCCCGAGGCCGATCGCATGGCCGTTAACCGCGGCGATCATCGGCACATTGGATTCCATAAACGCGCGGGTGATTTTCTGAACCCCGCGGCGATAGTTGGACATGGTGTCGGCCGGGATCGGAAGCCGGCCAATACCGGTCTTGTCCTTCATGCCTTTGAGGTTGCCGCCAGCGCAGAATGCCCGGCCATTACCCGTCAATATCGCGACACTGATCGCCGGATCTTCCTCAATCGCTTCGAGCGCGCCGATCAGGTCTTCGCAATGCTCGCGCGTGCCGATCGCGTTCAGCGTATCCGGGCTGTTGAGGCGCAGGATTGCTACCCGGCCATTGGTTTCGCGCTGTACAAAATCACCCATTCCGCTCTCCTCTTCCCGCACCGCATAGCGCGGACCGCACGGATCGACCATAGCCGAGCCGCCCCGCAATTAGGCTTTGCCATGGATCGATTTGTGCTTAGAACCACCCCCAATGCCAAGCTTTGCCATCCACCCTTTTGCAACCCCCGATACCGCAAGCGCCTTGCGACAACAGGTGCGCGATATCGTCGCGGACTGTGAAGCCGGGTGGGACGCTCCTGACCGTGCGAACAGCTGGTCGGTCGCCAGTCCCGAGTTCAGCCAGCGGCTCGGGCAAGAGGGCCTGGTCGGGATGATCTGGCCCAAACGCTATGGCGGGCATGAGCGCGATCCGCTCGAACGCTATATCGTGCTCGAAGAGTTGCTGGCCGCCGGTGCCCCGGTTGGTGCGCATTGGATTGCCGATCGGCAGACGGGCCCGCTCCTGCTCCGCTACGGCACGGAAGAACAACGCGAAAAATACCTGCCCGGCATGGCGAAGGGCGAAACCTATGCCTGTATCGGGCTGAGCGAACCAGGTGCCGGTTCCGACCTCGCCGGCGTCAAGACATCAGCGCGCAAGACGGAGACAGGCTGGGTCGTCAACGGCCAGAAGGTCTGGACCTCGGGCGCACATAGGGCCCATGCGATCCTTGCGCTTGTCCGTACCGAGCCGGGCACTGAGCGACAGGCGGGGTTGAGCCAGCTGCTCATCGATATGGACACGCCCGGCATTACTGTCCGACCGATCGTCAATCTTGCCGGCCAGCATGATTTCAACGAGATTTTCTTCGAAGATGTCGAAGTGCCGGCCACCGCGCTGGTCGGTGAAGAGGGCAATGGCTGGAAACAGGTAACCGCCGAACTCGCGCTCGAACGATCCGGCCCAGAACGCTATCTCTCCAGCTATGCGCTGCTCCGCTACCTGATCGCCGAACAGGGCAATGATCCAACGATCCAATCCGTAATCGGCCAGCTGACCGCAGAGCTGTGGACGTTGCGGCAGATGTCGATGTCGACGGCCGCGAAGCTCGCCCATGGCGAAGATCCTGTGGTCGAGGCGGCAATCGTGAAGGACTTGGGCAATAGCTACGAACAGGATGTACCGACCGCGATCCAGGCCGTGCTCGACAGCGATTTTGACAGCGCCAGCGATAGTGCGTTGGCGCGAACCCTTGCGCTGCTCGTCCAGACTGCGCCGAGCTTTTCCTTGCGTGGCGGCACTCGGGAAATCCTGCGCGGAATTATCGCACGGGGACTGGGCCTGAGATGAGCGAAAACCGATCCCTGCTCTGCGATACGGCAACCACCGTGTTGCGTCAGGCGACCGATATGGCCGCGCTGGAACAAGCCGGGTTTGCAATGCTGCTTGTGCCGGAAGCCGATGGCGGCTTTGGCGGCGATTGGGGCGATGTCTTCGCCGTGCTGCGGATCGCCGGTTATGAGGGATCCGACCTCGATATTGCCGGGCTGATCCTCGCTGCGACAGACATTGACGCTACAGAAGCCGGTGCGTTCGCCCGTGTTTGTCTTGCCGCAGGCGCGCTCGACCGAATCCTCGAAATGGCGATCGAGCATGTGAATACGCGCGAACAATTTGGCCGTCCGCTGGGCAAGTTTCAGGCGGTGCAACAGTCGCTGGCAATCCTTGCGGTGGAGGCAGCCGCCGTGAACTCTGCGGGGGCCGGCGCGGCGCTGGCGCTCGATCAGGGCGATGGATCGTTCGAGATTGCTGCGGCCAAGCTGCGCACCAATATGGCTGTCGGCTCGGGCACCGCGATTGCCCATCAGGTGCATGGCGCTATCGGCTTCACCCAGGAATATCCGCTGCACCATTTCACCCGAAGACTGAACACATGGCGGATGGAATGCGGCAATGATCGCTACTGGTCGGAAAAGCTCGGCGCGCAGGTCGCGGCACTCGGAGCGGGCGGCCTATGGTCCGAAATCACCCGGCGATCGGATCGAGCGACCAGCTAGACACATCGGAAGGAAGGCATCGACATGGCAGATGAAATCTTGCGCGAGGATCGATCCGGCTGGACGATGCTGACGCTGAACCGGCCCGATAAGCTGAATGCGCTTACCGTCTCGATGTTCCGCGAACTGCGCGATCATATCGCGGACGTGCGCAAAGATGACAGCATCGGGTGCGTGGTGCTGCGCGGCGCGGGCAAATGCTTCTCCGCCGGTCATGACCTGGCCGATATTGCCGAGGGCGAAGCCGTACCCTCCCGAGGCTGGCACTCCGAAACGCTACGGATGATGGAAAAGCTGCCCAAGCCGGTGATCGCAGCGGTCCATGGTCATTGCTATACCGGCGCGCTGGAAGTGGCGCTCGCCGCCGACTTCATTCTCGCATCGGATCGCGCGCGCTTTGGCGACACCCATGCAAAATGGGCTCTGACCCCGATCTGGGGCATGAGCCAGCGCCTCCCCCGGCGAGTGGGCATTGCGACAGCCAAGCGACTGATGTTCACGGCCGACATGATCGATGCAGCCGAAGCCGTGCGGATCGGGCTTGCCGAATATGCGGTACCGCAAGAGGAATTCGAGGCCGAGATCGAAGCACTGGCCGAACGAATCATTGCCAATTCCACCTTCTCCCACGCCGCCAACAAGCGGCTGCTTGAAGCCACTGATTGCGATCCGATGGACGCCGGTTTGCAATGGGAAGTGATGGAGAATGAAGGCACCGGACCGGATATGCAGGAGCGGATCGCGGCCTTTACCGGAAAGGGCAAATAATGGGCGCGGCGCAGAGCGGCGCCCGGCATAGCGGCGATGAAGGCGTATTATTGTTCGCCTTTACGTGCGGCTATATCACCCTGCCGATGGGCTTCTTCCTCGAAGGAGAGCCCGGCAAGGTCAAAGTTCCTGCCTGTTCTTATCTGATCGATCACCCCAAGGGGCTGGCATTGTTCGATACCGGCTTCTCAACGCGGTTCACGGATATGACAGATGGGCTCGGCAAGATTGTCGATATGCCCAAGGGTGAGAGCATCGCGGATCGCCTCACGGAACTAAACGTCGATCCATCGCGCATCGACTGGATCATCAATTCGCATCTCCATCTCGATCATGCAGGCGGCAATGCGCTGATCCCCAATGCGACGGTGATCGTGCAATCGGGGGAATGGGATTTCGGACTGACCGGTGAAGATGGCGCCTATCATGCGGTCGATTTCGATACCGGCCAACCGATCAAACAGGTGAGCGGCGAACATGATCTGTTCGGCGATGGCAGTGTTGTCCTGTTCCCGACCCCGGGCCATACGCCCGGCCATCAATCGGTTCGCGTGCAAACCCGCGGTGGTGAAGCAATCCTGTGCGGTGATTGTTGCAACATGCGACGCTCGCTCGATGAGATGCACCTCCCCGACCATGCCTGGAGCCTCGACGCTTGCCACAATTCCTTGGAATTGCTGTCTAAATTGCGCAATAAGGGCGCGCGCATCTTCTATGGCCATGACCCGGAATTCTGGAGCAGCGTACCTCAATCCGAGGCACTGCAGCTCTAACGGATCATAGATTTCGGAATAGAAAATCATGGTCTTCAAAACGAGAAAGGCTTGTCCCGACCAGATTCTCGGCTAGGGTGACGTTAACGTAACTTAGGCAGAGGACCGAGTCCCGATGAATTTCGATTTCTCCGACGATCAAAAATTCCTGCGTGATGAAGCGCGGAAATTCCTCTCCGCGAAATGCACGACCGCCGAAGTGCGCGAAGTGCTCGATGACGACGCGAAGAGCCACCATGAAGATGTCTGGAAACAGGTTGTCGAAATGGGCTGGCTGGGAACGGCGATTGCCGAAGAGCATGGCGGGCTGGGTCTCGGCATGTTGGAATTGTGTGTGATTGCCGAAGAACTGGGCCGCGCACTCGCGCCGATCCCCTTTGCCTCGAGCGTCTATTTCTTTGCCGAAGCCGTGAAGCTTGCCGGATCCGATGCACAGAAAAGCGAGTTGCTGCCCAAGATCGCTGATGGCTCGGCCATCGGATGCATCGCGGCCTCTGAAGGCCCCGGCCCGGTCGAAGCCGGCAAGCTGAAAACTGAATTCAAGGACGGCACGCTGACCGGCACCAAGATCCCGGTTACCGACGGTGATGTTGCAACCCATGCGGTGGTCCTTGCAAAGGATGGCAGCGGATCGAGCCTGGTCGTCGTTGCGCTGGACCAGGATGGGATCAGCCGCAGCTCGATAGAAACCATTGAACCCACGCGCAGCCACGCTGAAATCACATTCAACGGCGCAAGCGCCGAGCGGCTCGGTGGGCAAGGCGATGGCGAAGCGCTCTACGCCGAAATCCTCAATCGTGCGGCGGTCTTGCTCGCCTTTGAACAGGTTGGCGGCGCATCGATCTGCCTCGATATGGCGACCGACTATGCCAAGGAACGCCAGGCCTTTGGCCGACCGATCGGCGGCAATCAGGCGATCAAGCACAAGCTTGCCGAAATGTATGTGAAGAACGAAGTGGCCCGCTCCAACTCCTATTATGGTGCCTGGGCGCTCTCGACCGATGCGGGCGAGCTACCCGAAGCGGCCGCCGCCGCGCGCGTCGCGGCGAGCGAAGCCTTTTGGTTTGCCAGTAAGGAAAATATCCAGACCCATGGCGGCATGGGCTTTACCTGGGAGGTCGATTGCCACCTCTTCTACCGGCGCGCCAAACTGCTCGCCGTACAGGCCGGCGCTCCTGCCGTCTGGAAAGAGAAACTCGTCCGCGCCCTCGAAACCCGAAACGCTGCGTAAGGAAAGGCTGACCCCATGGATTTCAACGACACCCCCGAAGAAGCAGAATTCCGCGCCGAAGCCAGCGCCTTTCTCGGACAGCATCTGAAACCGAAAGCCGCGAGTGCAATCCGCGGACGCGAACCGCGCAACAAGATGCTGGAACGCGCCAAGGAATGGCAGAAGGTGAAAGCCGAAAACCGCTTTGCCCAGATCACCTGGCCCGAAGCCATTGGTGGACGCGGCGGCACGGCGATGCAGCAGGTTATCTGGAACCAGGAAGAATCGAAGTTCGACGCGCCGACCGGCCCGTTCGCAATCGGCCTTGGCATGTGCGTGCCAACGGTGATCGCCTTTGGGTCTGACGAGAATAAGCAGCGCTACGTTCAAAAAGCCCTGCACGGCGAAGAAATCTGGTGCCAGCTTTTCTCCGAACCATCGGCAGGTTCCGATGTTGCCGGACTGAAGACCAAGGCGGTGCGCGATGGCGATGATTGGGTAATCAATGGCCAGAAGGTCTGGACCTCGGGTGCCCATTACTCTGATTACGGCATCCTGCTCGTGCGCACCGATCCCGATGTGCCTAAGCATAAGGGCCTCACCATGTTCATTGTCGACATGAAGGCACCTGGCGTTGAAGTGCGGCCGATCCACCAGGCCTCTGGTGGCAGCGAATTCAACGAAGTCTATTTCACCGATGTGCGTATCCCCGATAGCGACCGTCTCGGCGATCCGGGCCAGGGCTGGAAGGTCGCGCTCGTCACGCTGATGAATGAGCGACTTGCGGTGGGTGGCTCCCCGGGACCGGACTGGCAGGAAATCATGGACTATGCCCGGGACGCTGGCACGCTCAGCAATCAGGCATTCCGTCAGAAGCTGGCCGACTGGTATGTCGCCTCTCAAGGTTACAACCTCACCAAGTTCCGCACGCAGACCGCATTATCGCGCGGCGAAACTCCGGGGCCTGAGAATTCGATTGGCAAGATCATTACGGCCAATCATCTCCAGGATATCTGCAACAGCGCGGTCGAGATGCAGGACCATTACGGCCTGATCATCGACAAGGACAAAGCGCCCGCAGACGCAATCTTCCAGGAAAGCCTGATGTGGGCACCGGGTCTGCGGATTGCTGGCGGTACCGATGAGATCCTGAAGAACATCATCGCCGAACGCGTGCTCGGCCTGCCGGCCGATGTGCGCGTCGATAAGGATAAAGCATTCTCTGAACTGTAGATGGCGGCTCAACGCTGCGATCCAAGATACTGATTAGGAAAGGAAGTCTCCATGGCTGACGCATATATTATTGACGCCTGCCGCACCCCTCGCGGCATTGGCAAAGTGGGCAAGGGTTCGCTCGCTGACGAACATCCCCAGCATCTCGCGGCCACGGTTCTCAAGGCGATTGCCGAGCGCAACAATCTCAACACCGCCGATGTCGAAGACGTCATCTGGAGCACCAGTTCGCAGAAAGGCAAACAGGCCGGCGATATGGGCCGGATGGCCGCGCTCGATGCTGGCTATGACATCCGCTCCAGCGGTACGACGCTCGATCGCTTCTGCGGCGGCGGCATCACCAGCGTGAATTTCGCAGCGGCCCAGATCATGTCCGGCATGGAAGATCTGGTGATCGCCGGCGGCACGGAAATGATGTCGCTGACCTCGAGCATGGCGCAGGAAGAAATGGCAGCCGGCTTCAAACCCTTCATGATGGGTTCGGGCAATGATCGCCTCCAGGAAGTCCATCCGCAATCGCATCAGGGTGTATGCGGCGATGCAATCGCATCGATGGAAGGCATCTCGCGCGAAGCCGTCGACGCATTGGGGCTGGAAAGCCAGAAACGCGCTGCCCGTGCCATCGAAGAAGGCCGGTTCGACAAGAGCGTCGTGCCCGTCATCGACGATGACGGCAATGTCATTCTCGACAAGGAAGAATTCCCCCGGCCGCAAACCACCGCCGAGGGACTGGCAGAACTCCAGCCGTCATTCGCCAAGATTGCCGATGTGCCGCTCAATGAAAAAGGCACGACCTTCCGCAAGTTGATCAACCAGAAATATCCGGATCTTGAGATCGAGCATGTCCATCATGCTGGCAACTCTTCGGGTGTGGTCGATGGCGCGGCTGCCGTTCTGCTGGCATCGAAGGATTATGCCGATGCGCATGACCTGAAACCGCGCGCCCGGATCGTGGCGACCGCCAATATGGGTGATGACCCGACGCTGATGCTCAATGCACCAGTGCCGGCGGCGAAGAAGGTGCTCGACAAGGCCGGCCTCACCAAAGACGATATCGATCTTTGGGAAATCAACGAAGCCTTTGCCGTTGTCGCCGAAAAGTTCATCCGCGATCTCGATCTCGATCGTGAGAAGGTCAATGTGAATGGCGGGGCAATCGCGCTGGGCCATCCGATTGGTGCAACCGGTTCGATCCTGATCGGCACCATGCTCGATGAGCTGGAACGCCAGGACCTGAAGCGCGGGCTCGTAACGATGTGTGCAGCCGGTGGCATGGCCCCGGCGATCATTATCGAACGCGTCTGAAGATACGGCCTTTATGGCCAGGATAGCCCGGTCGCCCTTTAAGGGCTGCCGGGCTTTTCTATGCAGAAACGATGTTGGCGAGGCCGGGGTCGAGCGTCACGCTGACCCGGTCACCAGCGGGTGCATCAGCGGACACCATCCGCGCATGCCAGACGGTGCCATCCGGCGCTTTGACCGCCAGCAAGGTGGTCGCTCCCAGCAAATGGCGGCTGACGATTTCGTGCGATCCCTGATCGTCCGCAGCCAGCCCGACGCCTTCGGGGCGGACCAGTGCGGTAGCGTCAGTGCCATCGCTCTGTCCGGCAGCAGGTAGCGCGCCAAAGGGCGTCGTGAGCGCACCGCCTTCAACCATGCCCGTCCATTCATTGACCTCGCCGAGCAACTGCGCCGCAGTCCGCGACTCAGGCGCGCGATAGACGCTGGCCGGTTCACCCGACTGGATGATCACGCCGTCCGCCATTAGCGCAAGCTCATCCGCCATGAACAGCGCCTCTTGCGCATCATGGGTGACAATAAGCACCGCCGCGCCAGACGCCTTGAGCGCCGATAGCGCGGTTTCGCGCATGGTTTCGCGCAGCCGGGCATCAAGGCCGGAAAACGCCTCGTCGAGCAGGATGACTGCGGGTTCAGGTGCGAGAGCGCGGGCCAGGGCCACGCGCTGCTGTTCACCGCCGGACAACATATGCGGATAGGCTGTTGCGCGGTCGTCGAGCTCCACCGCGGCAAGCTGTTTCATCGCCAAGTCCCGCCGGATTTCTCGCGGTGCCCGGCCAAGCCCGAACATCACATTGGCGAGCGCCGTCAGATGCGGAAACAGCGCGAAATCCTGGAAAACAATGCCGATATTGCGATGCTCCGGCGGTACTATCACGCGACCGTCTGTCATCACCTGGTCTGGACTGGAAATCGTGCCGCTATCGATCGCTTCAAGCCCCGCAATCGCACGCAACAGGGTCGATTTGCCGGCGCCAGATGGCCCGAGCACCGCCGTCACCCGGCCTTTGACGAGATCGAGATCGACATCGCGCATAATTGCACGGCCATTCCAGGATTTGCACAGCTGGCGGGCGGAGATTAGCGGCTCGGTCATGCGGTTGCTGCATCCTGCCGCGCGGACACCAAGCGCGAAACAATGATCATCGCGGGAAGCCCGATTGCGACCAGCATCAGCGAAGGCACAGCCGCCTGCGCGAGCCGCTCGTCCGACGCATAATTATGCGCGGTCACGGCGAGTGTCTCAAAGTCCAATGGTCGCAGGATCATCGTCGCGGGCAATTCCTTCATCACCTCTATGAACACCAAAAGCGCTGCTGTGGCTATACCGCCCATAGCAAGCGGCAGATGGACGCGAAGGATGACACCGAGCGGGCCCGCACCCAGCGATCGCGCGGCATGATCAAGGCTCGGCGATATCCGGCCAAGCGCGCTTTCAGCGGGCCCAATCGCGGCCGCCGCAAAGCGAGATTGATAGGCGAAGAGCAGTGCCGCCACCCCCGCACCGGCAATGACCGGCGCCGATGCGCCAAGGCTGGTGTCGAGCAGCGATTGGGCGAAACTGAATAGCGCAAGCACACCAAGCGCCGCCACTGCGCCCGGCACGGCATAGCCAGCATGCGCCGCACGCACGGCAGCCTGGGCAAAACGTCCGCCCGTCCGCGCCGCATAGGCAGCGCCCAGCCCCAAAACCGCAGCGATGAGAGCTGACGCCCCTGCGAGGATCAGCGTACCGCGCAGCGCGTCATACGGAATTCTCAGATACTCCAGATCGATGCTGAGGGCGACGAGCCGGGCACCGGGAATGATGAGGCCGATGATCAGCGGCGTCGCGCACAAAAGGCACACCAGCCAGGCCTTGGCACCCGTCAGTTGCAGGCGTGGTGGCGGATTTTGTCGCCCGCCCCGCTCGGCAACGCTCTGACGACGACGCGCGGCACGTTCGCTGCCGAACAACAGCATCATTACAAATAGCAAAATGATCGCAAGCTGCGCGGCTGCGGCCGGTTCACCAAATGAGCCCCAGGCGCGCAGCACGCCCACAGTGAATGTCGGCGCGCCGAGAAAATCGACCGCGCCATAATCGGCCAGCGTTTCCATTACGGCAAGTGCGACGCCCGCCATGATCGCCGGTCTGGCAAGCGGCAGCGCAACCCGCGTAAAAGACCGCCACGGCCCCGCGCCCAGGGTCCGCGCTGCATCTGCAGCACCGGTGCCATGGTTTTCAAAGGCTTGGCGCGCGAGCAGGAAAACATAGGGATAATAGGCGAAAGAGAAGACAAAACCCGCGCCTATCAATCCGCGCACAGTGGGCGCGGCGCCGCCGGTCATTGCGTAGACAGGTCCGCCAGCCGCCGTCATCGATACCCAGGCATAGGCCGCAACATAGGTCGGCATGGCAAGCGGCAGCGCCAGTCCCCAGGTGAAGAATCCGCGACCGGGAAAGCTATAACGGGCAATCAACCAGGCAGTGGGAACGCCCAAAACCAAGATACCGAGCCCGGTAATCGCAGCCAGGGCCAGCGAGTTCCAAGCATAGAGCGCAAGCTGGGTCTCGGCGAGATGCTGGAGATGCTCCAAGCCACCGCCAAATGCCATCACCAACAACGCGACTATCGGCGCGACACAAGCCAGGGCGGCCAGCACGGCAATTGGCGTCGGGTTAAACCCCAGGCGCAGCCGCGCTGGCATGCTGGTGTTAGGTTCAGCCTGCGTGGCTATTGCCAACCCACCCGATCAAAGATGCGCTGTGCTTCAGCCTGGTTCTCGCCAAGCACAGTTGCAGCCAGCGGATCAGCCTGAAAATCGCCCAATCCATCCAGCACATCATTGTCATAGGATACTGTCGGTACAGCAGGGTATTCAGCCGTGAGCTCGGCAAACAAGCGCTGCGAATCATCGCTTACCGCAAATTCCATGAACTGCTGAGCGAGCTCTGGATTGGGAGCGTTCGCCGCCATGCCCATGCCCGAAATATTGACGTGCACACCCGGGGCGTCTTCCGGCCAGAAGATTGACAGGCCTTCGGTGACGTCCGGTTCGCTCGTCATCAGGCGCGCGAGATAATAATGGTTTACGATCGCGACATCGCATTCGCCAGCCGCCACTGCGCGGATCTGATCGCTATCGCCGCCCAACGGATCGCGCGCGAAATTGGCGGTCACGCCTTCGGCCCATTGCTGCGCCTCTTCATCGCCCCAGCGGGCAATCAGCGAGGCGAGGAGCGAGACATTATAGACGTTACCCGATGAGCGAACACAGATGCGGCCGCGCATTGCCGGATCGGCCAGCGATGGATATCCCGTCAGTTCTCCATCCGCGACGCGATCATCCGCATACACAACGACACGGGCGCGATTGGCGAGCGCATACCAAAGGCCATCCGGGTGACGCAGATTTTCCGGAATGCGTTCGTTCAGGACTTCCGATTCCAGCGGCGCGAACAGATCTTCCTGTTCGGCGCGCCAGAGACGCCCGGCATCCACGGTGATGATGACATCGGCCAGGCTGCGATCGCCGGCGGCTTTCACGCGTTCGACCAGCAGATCGCCATCCGCTTCGATCACTTCGACATCAATGCCGGTTTCCGCTTCAAATGCTTCATAGAGCGCGTAATCGGAATCATAGTGGCGCGAAGAATAGATGGTCAGCGTTCCCGCGTCGCCAGCGCCCGATTCTCCATCACCGCCCTGAGACCCGCAAGCGGCCAGGAACACGCTGGAAACAACAGCAATTAAGGGGAGAATGCGCATAAGGAGTCCTTCGAAAAAAGAGTAGCTGTCGCCGCCTTTATTGCAATTGCGAACTATTCGCAACATATATTGGCACGCCGCTCCAATTCGCCCATGTCCGACTCATGCCAGACAATCCAGCGCGAATGCTGTGTCTATGAGAAATGGCGGAAAAACAAGGGTAGAAGCGCACCTCTTGGCGCTAGCCGACAAGCGCCGCAACGCCATAGCCGCGCTTGATCGTCCGCGTTGCGATATCAGCGGGCCCAAAGGCCTCGGCAAGGCGATCCAACGCCCCATCGATATCGTGCCGCGCACCGCACAGAAATAGGTCCAGCGCGGCATAATCATGTTCGGGCCAGCTATGGATCGACATATGCGATTCCGCGAGCAGGGCGACGCCGGTCACCCCCTCTCCTTCGCCAAAATGATGAAGCTTCAGATCGAGGACCGTCGCGCCGGCAATGCTGGCCGCTTCGGTCAACGCGCGCTCGACCAGGTCGATATCGTCGAGCCGGGCGATGCAGCCATGAAAGTCCGCCAGGACATGGCGGCCGTCATAGGAAGGGCTCAGCCTATCCGTCATAGCGCCGCCATTCACGGGCAAAGGTGCGCACGAGCAGCTGGTTATCGAGCCGGTTCGGCTGGGCGTCGACCGGCGCCATGTCGGGCGGGAAATCGAACAATGCCGGTTCGGACTCGGCTGTCACGAAGCGACCACCGGGAAGAATATCTGCTTCTTCAGCAACGCCGGTTGGCGAGGCGAGGATGAAACCCCAATCGCCAAAGCTTGGCACATAGGCATGATAGGGCCGGATTTCGAAGCCGGCCTCTTCGAGCGTCGCAGCCACCGTCCAAAAGGCGCCGGGCGCGACAAAGGGCGATCCGCTCTGCACCGACACCATGCCGCCCGGAGCGAGCCGGTTGCGCAGGGCCCGATAGAAGGTGGTTGTGTAGAGCTTGCCAAGCGAGAAATCGGTCGGGTCCGGAAAGTCGATCACGATCGCATCATATTGGCCATCATCTTCGCGCACCCAGCGGAAACCCATCGGCATTGATCACCGTAAGCCGCGGATCGCTGAGCGAACCTTCATTGATACGGGCCAGAAGCGGTGTATCGCGAAACAGCTGGGTCATGGCCGGATCGAGATCGACCAGCGTGACGCGTTCAACATCCGGATGCCGCAACACTTCGCGTGCGGCCAGCCCGTCCCCTCCCCCGAGAACCAGCACGTCGCGGGGATTGTCGACGCGGCCAAGATTGGGCAGCACCAGCGCCTCATGATAGCGATATTCATCGAGCGACGAGAATTGCAGATTGCCGTTCAGGAAGAGCGACACATTATCCCCGCGCCGGTGTGAGCACGATGCGCTGGAACGGCGTTGAGGTGGCATGGATGATCGGTTCGTCAAGGCTCGCAGTTTCGGCCAGCCGCTGGAACCGTTCGGCGCCCACAAGCCCGATCACCAGCGACAGCGGCAACCGCGACGCCGGCCAGCATTTCGGCCGGCAAGCGGCGGCCCTTGGGCTGGATCGCGATCAGACGCAAGCGCCACCAGCACGTTGAGCAGCCCAAACAAGAAGCCGGTTCGGATCATGCCGATGAATGGCATCAGGATCAGCGGGAAGAGCAGCGAGGCGGCCAGCGCGCCGACATAGTCAAAGGTCAGCACGGTCGAGACGGTTTCGCGGAAATCGAAATCGTCGCGCAGAATCTGCATGAGCAGCGGGATCTCGAGCCCGACCAGGAAGCCGATGATCAGCACCAGCGCGTAGAGCCCGATGCGAAACTCGTCGACGACGGGAAACAGCATGAACAGGATCGCCGCGGCCCAGCCACCGATCAACGCGATCAATATCTCAGCGCGAATGAAGAGCCGGAGCTCATCCTTTTTGACATAGCGGGAGAACCAGCTGCCGATGCCCATCGCAAACAGATAGACGCCGATGATCGTTGAAAACTGGGTAACGCTGTCGCCGAGCAGATAGCTGGCAATGGTGCTCGCGAGGAGCTGATAGACGAGTCCGCAGATCGCCACGACAAAAGACCGAGGCGATGAGCGCATAGGCAAGCGGCCCTGCGCGACGGCTTGAGGCCGCGCTATCAGCCAACGATTGCGGCAGCCACGATGATCGACAGTCCAACCGCGATACAGCCGGAGAAGATCGCAACGGCGCTGTTCTGCTTGGCTTCGATTTCTTCCCACAGGCTGCCCGGTGTCAGCAGGTCGAGAATGACAAAGGCGACGACCATGACGAAAATGCCGATCGCAGCGTACATCAAAGTCCCGCCGATAAGATAAAGGCTGAATAGGTTCATGACTGGCTCTCCCTGAAAATCTGTCTAACGCGCAAAATCATTTGTGACGGGGGCCTGCGCCGCGCCCGATAAACACACCGCCCGGTCCGCCGGTGGCGCGCTGGCCATCGGCAAAGGGCGAATATCCGCTGAAGGAGGCATAGGCGAAGCCCGACGTTACGATCAGGCACCACATGCCAAATATGAAGACCCCACGGTTCATAGTCTCACCTCGTCAATCATCGTCATCCCCCGCAAAATCGCTGTCCGATCGCCGCCGCGATTCAAAGCTCAAATGTTTCCACCATTGCCAAAGCGCCGGCAGGAACACGACGAGCAAGGCGAGGATCAGATTGGAATAGAATGTCGCGCCCTTCTCGATCGTCACTTCGACCTGGGCATTGCTGCTGCTGCCATATTGGCTGCCCGTCCAGCGGCTGCCGGCGGCATAGACATTGAGCTCATAGGTGCCCGCCGGAATCATCGAGAATTTGCTCGTGGTGTAGCTGCTGCCTTCGGACCAGTTTCCCTCGGCATCGCGCCCGGAATAGCGTTCGACGACATTATTCGCTTCGAAAATCTCGCCGGTATCATTGTTGGTGAGCGTATAGGTCAGGTCGACCCAGCTATTCTCGATCCCCGGTGCCTGGGCCGAAACGGTCACGGCCTGGCGCGGGCGTTCAAGCGTGATCGGGCCGATCTTGGCCATCTGTTCAACGCCATTGGTTGCCAGGTTGATCCGGGTTGTCTGCGGATCGCTGGTCCCGCCGAACAGCCCGGTGATGATCAGCAGTAGCGGCACCGACAGCCAGGGCCAGTTTCATGAACTGACCGGCCTTTTTGCGATACGGCGACGGCTGGTGCGGCAAAGGCAGACCCGCCACCACGCGGCGGCTCAATCCCGAAGGCGTCGGTAATCTCATGCGGTTCGAGCAGCTCGGCTCAGCGACCAGACCGTTTCCTTGGCGCTGCGTTCCCAGCTCAGCATCTTGCCGGGCCGGACAAAATCGGCGGTCAGCGCTTCTTCGCCGACATGCACGCGCCAATAGAATTCACCCAGCACATAATCGACCTGGGCACGGGTCTGCGCATAAAATGGCTCGTAAAACTCGCCATCGACCTCGAAACCCACCAGAGATTTCTTTTCCGGTGAGGCGGTCAGCTGCTGGCCAAAGCTCCAGCCGCGACCATCGGTATCGAGGAAACGATAGCCCTCATAGGGATTGAAGAGCAGATATTCGTCCCAGGGATAGCTGCCATTTTCCGATCGGCGCTGATAGCCGATCACTTCCCATTCGATGCCGCGCAGCTCGCCGCGACTGCCAAGCGGCAGCTCGAGCTTGCGCACTTCGCCTTCATAGCGCTGGATGATTTTGAAACGTCGGGGTTGGTAACATCGAGCGTCGACCCGCAATATTGGCAGGCAATGCTGACCGAATAGCCAGCCGCCTTGATCTCAATCGAGCCGCCGCAATTGGGGCAGTTAAACTGTTCGGCCGCAGGCGCGCTGTCGCTTTCGGACGGGAGGACCGTGCGTTCGGATGTCGCGCCGGTCACCGCTTCGACCAGTTCTTCGGCAGACGCATCGCCCCAGGGATTGGGCCGATCGTCCGATGACGGGCGGATCTTCGGGCGGCTCAGGCGGCATAGTCGGGCATCTTCCAGCCATGAATGGCGCGCAGATTTTTCGGCTTAAGTTCGGCCAGCGTCACATAGCGGCCCATATAGAAGGCCGGGTCCTCATCCTCTTCATGCCTCGAAATTGGCCGAGAAACCCTCGGCATCGCGCAGATCAACATTGAACACTTCCCAGCCCGTTTCCGGCGCAAAGGGAAGTTCTCGCCTTCCGCAGCAATACAGGACGCCTTGCGCGCGTCCGAAACGACAAATTCTGCGCCGTCAATCTGGGTGCGCTCGCCGATTTGAACCGCTGTCGCCGGCTACGAGACGGCCCACCAGCTTGGACCGGATCTCGGACAAGCGGCCGTTCCCTGACCATCTGGAACTGGCCATCGGATTCGCTGAGCCAGCCATGGGGTCATGTCGGAAAACAGGCAGAGCCAGTCATTCCAGGCGCCCTGGTCATAAGCGAGCCGGATGCGGCCGATCACATCGAAATGCATGCCC